>CAWICI010000001.1:0-81120 GCA_963834635.1 uncultured Solirubrobacterales bacterium
CTTCCCGTAGCTCTGCTCTTCGTTGAAGGTGAAGAGGACCGGCTCGCCGCCGACGGGGAAGTCGCGGCGCTGGGGGAAGCCCTCATAGTCCTCGGGCATGAGGATCCGGCGCAGGTCGGGGTGGCCGTCGAAGGTCACGCCGAACATGTCGAACACCTCGCGCTCGGGGAAGTCGGCGCCGGGGAAGATGTCGGTCACGGTCTCGATCTGCGGGTCATCGGTGTGGACCCGGGCCTTGACGCTGATCCGCTCGACGCGCTTCATGTCCAGCAGCTCGTAGATGACGCCGAGCCGCGGTTCGTCGGGGTAGTAGTCGACGCCGTGGAGGCTGGCCAGGAACGAGTAGCCCTTGTCATGGAGATGGCGGATCACCGTCTTGATCCGCGTCGGCTCGGCGATCAGCGTGGCCCGGTTGCGATGAAAGGAGGTGTCGAGCACCGACTCGCCGTCGATGTCGCGGAGCTCCTGGGCGGTCAGCTCGAGCTCCGTGGCGTCAGGCACCGGCAGTGTCTCCGACCGTGAAGATGCTGATGTCGGGGCTCTCGGGCGAGCTCTCGCCGGGCAGCAGCTCCTCGGTGCCCTCGGCGTTGTAGCGCTCGCGCCACCCGGCGCGATCGTTGCCCTGAATCTTCTCGCGGAGCCGGAGGATGCCGTGGGCCAGGGCCTCGGGCCGTGGCGGGCACCCCGGCACGTGCACGTCGATCGGCATGAACTTGTCGGCCGGGACCAGCGCGTAGTTGTTGAAGACGCCCATCGATGAGCAGCAGGCGCCCATCGAGATCGCCCACTTGGGCTCGAGCATCTGGTCGTAGATCCGCCGGATGACCGGCGCCATCTTGATCGACACGCGGCCCGAGAGGATGATCAGGTCGGCCTGGCGCGGGCTGGCGCGGAAGGCCTCGAAGCCGAACCGGGCGATGTCAAGCCGGGCGGCGACGATCGACATCATCTCGATCGCGCAGCAGGCGAGGCCGAACGTCAGCGGGAAGAGCGAGTTGCCCTGCGCCCACGCCACCGCCTTCTCGATCGTGGTCGTCATCACCCGCTCCTCGACGTAGCGATCGAGAGCGTCACCCTCGAGATCGCCGCGCAGCATGTCGCGCGACTGGAGCTGGCGAGCGCGGAAGTCGTGCGCGGGGAGCGGCTCGCGCTTCATTGCCATTCCAGCGCTCCCCGCCGCCACACATAGACGAACGCGATCATCAGCAGGACCACGAACACGACGGTCTCAGTCATGGCGAAGGTTCCGAACGCCCGCAGCTGAACCGCGATCGGGTAGAGGAAGATCACCTCGATGTCGAACAGGATGAACAGCATCGCCATGAGGTAGAAGCTGATCCCGAAGCGGAAACCGCGCTGGACCTCGGACGGCAACCCACACTCGTAGGGAGACACCTTCGAGCGGTTGGGCCGCGCCCGGCCCCGGCCGACGATCAGGTTGATCACCGCGAAAGCGGTGCCGACCAACCCGCCCAGCAACAGGAAGACGATCGCGGGAAGGTAGGTGCGGAGCATCGGCTAATGCGGTTATATCACCGAGACGGGGTAGTTTGTAACAAAGTGTTACTTAGTGCGGAATGCGGCTATCTCCGGGCCTCGGACCGGGTATCGAGGGCCCCTCGGTCTGTACCCCTGCGGCCGGCGCGGCACTCATGAAAGATGTCCATCTCGTCGTCGGTGTCGTGGCGATCAGCCTGAACGGCTGCGCCGGGCTGCTGGGCGCGTGGCGGTGGTGGCGAGTGCAGGCCAGCCGCCTCTTCTGGATCCTCCTCCGCGCCGGCCAGGCGGCGATCGTGGTCGAGGTCGCGCTCGGCGGCGTGCTCGTGCTGCTCGGCCACAAGCCGGCCGGGCTGCACGTCCTCTACGGCGTCCTACCCGTGGTGGTCTCGTTCCTCGGAGAGCAGCTGCGGCTGGTCTCGGCCGAGATGGTGCTCGGCTCGCGCGGCTTCGGCTCCGCGGCCGAGGTCGGCCAGCTCGCCGAGGAGGAGCAGCGGAAGGTCGCGCTGGCCATCGTCCAGCGCGAGATGGGGGTGATGACGATCGCGGCCCTGGTGATTGTTGTGCTGCTTGCGCGGGCGGCGATGACGGCGGGGTAGGGGGTTGTGGGGCGGGGGCGGTTGCGGGGCGAACGTGACGCGCGTGCAGGGCACCTGTGTCGAAGGCACGTTTGCCCGCCTCAGCGGGGTAAACGTGACGCGGACCCAGGTCGGCTGAGTCCGCGGCACGTTCGCCCGGGTGGCTGAGGGCGCCACGTTCGCCCGGGTGGCTGGGGCGCCGGGGCCACGGGGCGAGGGGGCGAGGGGGCGAACCGCCGTAACGTCACACGGATCACGCGGCGCTCCTTTCGTGTCACGTTACGGCGCTCAGGCGACCGCAACGTCACGCGAAGCGGCCAACGATGCTTTCGTGTCACGTTACGGCGGCTGGGAGTCCGCCGGGCCGCCGGCGATCGCGGGCACGGCCGCCCCGGTCACCCCGGCCGCAGGCCCCCGGCCACCCCGGCCCTCCGGTCGCCCCGGCCGCCCCGGCCCTCCGGCCCCCCGCCGCCCCAGCCACCCCCGCCGCCCCGCGGGCGGCCCCGCACGGGCACCTACCCCCCGCGACCCCCGTCCGTCCACGCCCGGTACTGCCCCGAGTACCACAGCAGTGGCTCGCCCTCGCCCAGGCCCAGGCCAACCACCTGGCCGATCGCGATCGTGTGGTCGCCGCCGGCGATCAACTCGCGGAGGTCGCAGGCGGCCCAGGCCAGGGAGCCGTCGATGATCGGCAGGCCGTGCTCGAAACGGTGCCCGACGCCTTCGAGCTTCTCCGCCTCGGGCAGCTTGGAGGCGAACACGCCGGCCAGGTCCTCCTGGCCGGAGCTGAGGACGTTGACCGCGAAGCGGCCCGCGTCGCGGACGATCGGCAGCGTTCGCGCCTGGTTCTCGAAGCACACCAGCGCGAGCAAGGGCTCGAGCGAGAGCGAGCAGATCGCGTTCGCCGTCATCCCGCCCTGGCCGCTGGGCGAGGCGCTGGTAATCACCGCGACGCCCGTGGCGAAGCGGCCGAACACCTCGCGGAACAGCTCGGGATCGGGGGCACGCGCCATGCGGGCGGGGTTATAGCGCGGGCGAGCGAAATGGTTCGAGGGGATGGACACCCCGGCGCCGGCCCCCTCTGGTTGCCGCCGTGGGAGGACGATCGCGCTGCACTACTGCGACGTCTCATAGCCGGCGCCGGGATTGCGGTGAGGTTCGTCGCGGGCGCGTGACCTCCTGCCCCGATTCAGATGCTCACCCGGTAACGACGAGGACGCTCACCGCGTGACAATGAGCGTTCCGTATGTCCCGAGGGCCTGGTCGGACAGGATGGAGGAGGCCATGGAATAGGTGCCGGGGACGAGATCGAGCGGCAGCGCCGCGCTTTGTCCGGGTTGGAGCGGCGGCGTCGAACCGGCGGTCTCGCCGTTGCGCGTAATGACAAGGTTGTGGGTGAGCCGGCCGTAGTTGCGGACATAGATCGTGAGCACGCCGGCGGGGGCGCGGATGTTCTGCGGCTTGAGCTGGTACTCGTTGAGCGTGACGTGCACGGTCCCGCTCCCGCCGACAACCTCGGTCTTCGCGCAGCCGCCAAGTAGGCAGGCAGCCGCTCCGGCGAGCGCCAGCATCGATGGGCGGAGCCGCGGCAAGGTGATCCCGATTATGATCTCCGGCCGCATGAACCGGCCGTCCAGGGTCCTCGCCATCATGGGTTCGCTGGCCGCGGTTGCGGCCATGATCACGGGCTGCGGAACCCAGCGGATCAAGGTTCCGAAGTCGGATCCGGCGCTGTACCGCGGCGCGTTGCTGTTCTCTGAGCGGTGCGCGGGATGCCACACCCTGTCCTACGCCGCGACGCACGGATCGGCGTCCAATATCCGCTCGGCCGAGATCACCAACGGCCCAGACCTTGACCAGCGCTGCGAGCGGCCGGTGACGCGTGTGCTCTACGCGATCGAGAACGGCGGCTTCTCCGGGGCGATCATGCCCCAGAACGTGGTCGTCGGGCAGGACGCGATCGACGTCGCGCAATTCGTCTCGAAATACGCGGGCACCCACGCGTCCGTGTCGCTCGGCCAGGCCCCATGCCATTCCCAGCCAATCGGGACACTCCCGGCGCTGACGGCAACCGCGACGACCGCGACCACGAGCACGAGCCCGGCCAAAAAGGCCGCGAAGACGTCGGTCGCTGCCCACGCTGCCAAGAAGGCCAAGGCAAAGGCCAAGGCCCACAAGAAGCGCTAGACAGTGTCCCGAGTCAGAAATTGGACGCCATTCGAGACGCCCCCGGCGGCGCCTGGCTTTGTCCTCGTCGGCTCGCGCAGCGCTGGTGCGCGTCGCCTCCTGCGTCCTCGCCAGTCATCCGCCACCGGCGTCTCTCGTTGGCGCCGGATTTCTAACTCGCGACACTAGGAGGCAGCGAGTTCTCGACCTCAGGTTGATCCGCGAGCAGCCGGACGCGGTCCGAGCCGCGCTTGCCCGGCGCGGGCCGGATGCCGCGGCGGGGATCGACCGGGTCCTGGAGCTGGACAGCCGGTGGCGTGAGCTGACGGTCCAGCTCGAGGAGCTCCGCGCCGAGCAGAACCGAGCCAGCCGCGGCCGGCAGGGGCCGCCGAGCGACGCCGAGCGCGCGCAGCTGGCCAGCCTGGCCGCTCGGGGACGGGAGCTCTCAGACCAGGAGTCGGCAGTGCGGGCCGAGCTCGACGCCGAGCTGACGGCGCTGCCCAACCTGCCGATGGACGACGCGCCCGACGAGGACACGGTTATCCGCGAGGTCGGCGAGGCGGGGAAGACGGGGCGCGACCATCTGGAACTCGCGGGGCGCCTGATCGACACGGAGCGTGCGGCCCGCACGTCCGGATCTCGCTTCGCCTACCTGCTCGGCGATCTCGTGATGCTCGAGTTCGCGCTCGTCCGCTACGTCCTGGAAAAGCTGCGGGGCGAGGGATTCGAGCCGGTGCTCCCTCCCGTGCTGGTCCGGGAGCACGCGATGTACGGAACCGGCTTCCTACCGGACACCGAGCAGCAGATCTACCGCCTGACCGACGACGACCTGTTCCTGGTCGGCACCTCCGAGGTGGCGCTGGCCTCCCTGCATCGGGACGAGATCCTGAGCGACGCGGAAATTCCGCGCCACTACGCCGGCTTCTCGACGTGCTTTCGTCGCGAGGCCGGGGCGGCGGGCAAGGACACACGCGGGATCTTTCGCGTCCACCAGTTCGACAAGGTCGAGATGTTCAGCTTCGTGGCACCGGAGGACAGCGCCGCCGAGCACGAGCGGCTGCTGGCGATCGAGGAGTCGATCCTCCAGGAACTCGAGATTCCATACCGCGTGGTGGCAATCGCAATCAACGATCTGGGCGCCTCGGCGGCGAAGAAATACGACTGCGAGGGCTGGCTCCCGGGCCAGGGTCGTTACCGCGAGCTGACCTCGTGCTCCAACACGACCGACTTCCAGGCTCGCCGGCTTGACATCCGCTATCGCCCGAGCGACGACGGCCGTCCGGCGCACGTCCACACACTCAACGGAACGGCGGTCACGGGGAGGACGATCATCGCCCTGCTCGAGAACGGCCAGCAAGAGGACGGCTCCGTGGTGTTCCCGGAGATCCTGGCCCGCTTCGGAGCGCCGGGGACGCTGAGCGGTACGGGACGAGCTGACTCGAGTTAGACGGCGTGCAGCCTCGGCCGCGGCGCTGTCTCGAGCACGATCAGGGCAGCGCGGGGCGGCCCGCAGGGCGCGATCTTGACGCGCATGCGGATACCGAAGGTGTTCCCAGGCCGCACGTAGGCGGAGACCATGTCGTCGCTCGCAATCGCCTCGACGATCCGCGACGCGAGGCCGGTGGGTCCCTGCGCCTCGGCATCGGCGGGTGCGATCAGTTCCTGCACCGGACGGTTGACGGCGTCGGTCTCACTCACGGCGAGCAGTGACTCGGCTGTGCGGGACACCGCCTGGACGAGCAGGGACGAGTCCACGACGAGGAAGGCATCCGAGCTGCTCGGGATGGCGTCGGTCCGGGTCTCGAGCATGAGGCCGAAGCGACACGATGGGCATACCCGTGAGGCCGGAGACGGAGCGCTCCCTCCGGGCGCCGGCGCGGCGCACCGCCCACAGAACCACGCCCACTCGACCTCGGGCGAGAGGGGCTGTACAAGTCTTAGGACTGGACGGCTGCTTGGGATGTTGGACATACCTGCTATCGGACCTGCTTGGCCCGATCAGGCAAAAGGTTGACTGCTGAGGCCGAATTTTGCCAACGGATTGCGCCAGGATGGATAACGGCGCGAATGATTGCTATGCGTGGAGGCGGACGCCGATCGGGCGGGGTTGGAGCAGCGGCGCACGTCGGGCGCCCGACCGGCCAAAGCGGAGAGGGGGGGATTCGAACCCCCGAACGAGGTTGACCCCCGTTACGCGATTTCCAGTCGCGCCCGTTCAACCGCTCCGGCACCTCTCCAGGGGAGGCCAAGCCTAGCGGGCGGGGAGCGGGCGGGACCGGGCCCAGGCCCGCCGCGCTCACATCTGCCAGCGCCCGCCGCGCAGCAACGCGACGCGGCGGCCGTCGCGGATCGTGCCGCTGACCTCGACCTGGTCGCTGCCGATCATGAAGTCGACGTGGATGGCGCTTTCGTTCACGCGTGCGAGGTCGTCCTGGTCCTCGACGGCGAAGGTCAAGCCTTGGCCGAGGGCGACGTGGCTGGCGGCGTTCTCGTCGAGCAGGGTGGAGTAGAAGACGGTGTCCAGCGCTCCGACGCCGCTCTCGCGATCGACCAGCGCCACCTCTCCGAGGCGGGCGGCGCCAGCGTCGCTCTGGGTGAGGACGCGGAGGGTGTCAGCGCCGCGGTCGGCGTCGATCTCGACCGCGCGACCGTGCTCGAAGCGGACCCGCAGCCCCTCGACCATCGCCCCGGACACATACAGGGGCTTGGTCGAGGTCACCGTCCCGTCCACCCGCTCGGGGTCGGGGGTGGTGAACACCTCCTCGGTGGGGAGGTTCGGATGGTGGACGATGCCGTCGACCGTGGTCATGCTGCCGCTCACCCAGCGGCTGGTCGGGAAAAGCCCGACGGTCAGCGACGTGCCGGGGCCCTCAAAGTGGAGCTCGTCAAGCTGGAGCTCGTCCAGCTTGGCCGACGCCTCGGCCAGCTGGTTCATCCGCGATTGCCACGCGGCTATGGGGTCGGGCTGGTCAAGCCGGCAGACGACGGCGACGTCCTCCCATAGGCCCTCGAGGGCCTCGGCCGGCTCCAGCTCGGGATACACAAGCTCGGCCCAGTCGCGTGTCGGCGCGGGGGCGATCGTCCAGTTGGTCGTCTGCTCGGTCAGCAGCTTTCCGCTCTCGGCCAGGCGGGGGAACCGGTCGCGGCCGACCAGCGCCGGGTCGATCCCCTCGAGCAGGCGGGGCGCGACGGGCCCGGTCAGACCGATCCGGGCGGCGTGGTGCTCACCGAGCGCGAGCAAGCGCTGTCCGTGCCAGGGCGGGACGAAGCTCACCGTCTCGGGGTCGGCATGCTCGAGGCGGGAGCGCTTGAAGTAGACGTCGAACACGTTGAGGTCGACGAACTTCGCACCCCGCTGGTAGGCCACGTCGGCCACGGTGCGGGCGAGCTCCTCCTTGCCGGGCTCGGACTGGACCGACACGATCTGGCCTGGCTGGAGGTTGGCGCCGAAGTCGACGATCAGCTCGGCTAGGGGACGGAGATAGCTGTTCATCGCACCAGAACTCCCGGATTCATGACCCCGGCCGGGTCGAGCGTTGACTTGACGGCTCGTAGCACGCTCGTCCCCAGCGCTCCGACCTCTTGCTCGTACCACGGGCGGTGGTCGGTGCCGACCCCGTGGTGGTGAGTGATCGTGCCCCCGGCAGCGAGGATCGCGTCGCTGGCCGCGACCTTGGCCTCCCGCCACTGAAGGAGCGGGTCGGGCAGCTGGGCGCACCCGACGGTGAAGTACAGCGATGCGCCGGCCGGATACACGTGGGAAACATGGCAGAGGATCACCGGCGGGGTTCCCTGCCCGGTCAGCGAGTCGCGCAGGGCACCCGACACGGCCTTGTACAACCCGCTGAGGTCAGACCAGAAGATCGCCGTCTCGAGCGTCTCCACCAGGGCGCCGGCCGAGAGCAGCGCGTCACGCAGGTACGGGGCGCGGAAGCGCTCCGCCTCCCAAGCCGCGCCGGCCTCGGCGTCGAGACTCGCTCCGGCCTCATCCATGACCTGTGTGACACCTGCGCGTACGGTCGAGACAGCGGCGTGGTCGCCTTCGTAGCCGACCACGGCGAGGCAGCCGGAGGGCGACTGGGCCCCGAGCTCCGACGGCCGGGCCAGGTTCAGCGCGCTTTCGGCCTCGTCCGAGAGCCGCAGCACGGTCGGCCGCGGCCCGTCTTGGGCCAGGGCGCGGAGCGCGTCGATGCCCTCGGCGAAGGAGCCGAACCGCCATCCCTCATACACGCGCGTGGCCGGGGCCGGGCAGACCTGGACGCCGAGCGAGGTGATCACGCCAAAGGCGCCCTCGGAACCCAGGATGAGCTGGCGCAGGTCGGGGCCCGCGGCGGACTTGGGGGCCCGTCCGAGCTCGAGCGTCCCGGCCGGCGTGGCGACCCGGAGCCGGAGCACCAGCTCGTCGAAGCGTCCGTAACCCGCCGAGGCCTGGCCGCTCGAGCGCGTGGCGGCGAAGCCGCCCAGGCTGGCGAACTCGAACGACTGGGGGAAGTGACCGATCGTGTAGCCGCGCTCGGCCAGCAGGGCCTCGGCCTCCGGGCCGCGCAGCCCGGGCTCGAGGTCGGCTATTCGAGAGACCTCGTCGAGGGCGAGGAGCCGGTTGAGGCGGCGCAGGTCGAGCGCGACCACGCCGGCGAACTCGCCCCGCGAAGGCGAGAGCCCACCCACGACCGAGGTTCCGCCGCCGAACGGGACGACCGCGATCCGGTGCTCGGAGCAAACCCGCAGGATCGCCACGACCTCGTCGTGCGAGCCGGGTAGCACAACTAGGTCGGGCGCGGCCGAGCCGTCCCCGGCGCGCAATCGCAGCAGGTCCGGGGTGGACTTGCCGCCGGTGTGGGCAATCCGAGCTTCGGCGTCCGACCGCACCCCGGCGTCGCCGACGATCGCGGCGAACTCGGAGCCGTCGAGACGGCTCGGGTCAAGGACCGGCTCGGCCTCGGCGGCGGGAGCTCCGGAGACCCCCAACCCATCGCGGAGGAGGGTGAGCATCTCCGGGGGTAGCTCGGTCGCTTGCCCAGGATCGCCCCAGCCCCACCAAGGAGTGCTCGCCATGGACGCGCACGCTAGCGGCCCCGAACCCGGTTGCGTCCGTGGCGCGCCTCGATCATGCTCTGCCGTGGTGACCGGTGCAGATCGCGACCCCGAGGAGACCATGAGCGACGCGCGGCTCGACGGCTTGATGATGGATGACTTCCCGCTCACCTTGACGGCGATCGTCGAGCGGGCGGAGCGGCTCAACGGTACGAGCAAGGTGGTCTCCCGCCGCCCCGACGGCTCCATTCACCGCACCACGCTGGGCGAGTGCGCGCGCCGGGCCCGGCGCCTGGCCGGCGCGCTCAGGGAGCTCGGGGTCAAAGACGGCGACCGCGTGGCCACGATGCTGTGGAACCAGCCCGAGCACCTCGAGCTGTACTTCGCCGTCCCGGCGATGGGCGCGGTGATCCACACCGTGAACCCGCGCCTTCACCCCGACGAGCTCGCCTTCATCGTGGGCGACGCCGAAGACAAGGTGATCGTGGTCGACGAGACGCTGCTGGAGGCGTTCGAGAAGTTCCGCGACGCGTGGGAGTTCGAGCACGTGATCGTCGTCTCGCGCTCGGGTAAGGCCCCCGAGGGGACACTCGACTACGACGACCTGGTCGAAAACGCGGCCGAGCCGATGGACTGGCCGCGGCTGGATGAGCGCCGCGCCGCCGCCATGTGTTACACGTCGGGCACCACCGGGCGGCCGAAGGGCGCGGTCTACTCGCACCGGTCTATGGTCCTGCACTCGCTGGTCTCGGCCCTACCGGACGTGCAGGGAGTGTCGCTGCGCGACACGATCCTGCCCGTCGTCCCGATGTTCCACGTCAACGCCTGGGGCTTCCCGTTCATCGCCGCCTTCGCCGGCGCCGGGCTCGTACTTCCGGGGCCGAAGCTCGACCCCGAGAGCGTCCTCGACCTGCTGGCCGACGAGGAGGTGACGATCACCGCCGGCGTCCCGACGGTCTGGATGGCGGTCCTCCAGGCCCTCAACGAGGAGCCCGACCGCTGGAACCTGAGCGCGCTCAAGCAGCTCGTGGTCGGAGGCTCAGCCGTGCCCCGGAGCATGTTCGAGGGCTTCGACCGCCACGGCCTGACCATCATCCAGGCCTGGGGCATGACCGAGACCTCCCCGCTCGGCAGTGTGGCCCGGCTCCCGCCCGATCTCGACGACGCCCCGCCCGACGAGCAGTACGACTACCGGGTGCGCCAGGGGACGCCGTCCCCGTTCGTCGAGCTCAGGGCGCGGGGGGACGACGGCGAGCTGGTCCCCTGGGACGACTCGACGATGGGCGAGCTCGAGATCCGAGGCCCCTGGGTGGTGGCTGGCTACCACCGCGGCGCGGGCAAGGAGAAGTTCACCGACGACGGGTGGTTCCAGACCGGCGACATCGTCAAGATCGACGCGCGCGGTTGCATCCGCATCTGCGACCGCTCCAAGGACCTGGTCAAGTCCGGGGGCGAATGGATCTCCTCGGTGGACCTTGAGAACCTGCTGATGGCCCACCCGTGCGTGGCCGAGGCGGCGGTGATCGCGATCCCCGACGAGCGGTGGGGCGAGCGACCGCTGGCCGCCGTGGTCCTCCGCGAGGGCGAACAGGCCACGCCCGAGGAGCTGCGCGAGCACCTCAGCGGCGACTTCGCCAAGTGGCAGCTCCCCGAGCGCTTCGAGTTCGTCGAGCAGATCCCGCGGACCGCCACGGGGAAGTTCAAGAAGACGGACCTGCGGGAGCAGTTCCTGGGATCGACGGTCGCCCAGTAGAGGGGGCTCTGAGTCGCGGGCGCCGGCTGCCGCGCTGTGTATCGCCAGGCCGGGGCTACTCGTCGGGCACGTTAGCCCGGAGCTCCTCGAGCCAGACCCGGGCTGAGCTGTCGCTGGGGGCGCGCCAGTCGCCGCGGGGGGAGAGCGAGCCGCCCGAGCCGACCTTGGGGGCGTTCGGGATGGCCGAGCGCTTGAACTGGCTGGTGGCGAAGAAGCGCTGGAGGAAGACCTCGAGCCAGTGCTTGATCTCGGCCAGCGAGTACTGGCTGCGGCGCTCCTGGGGGATCAGGTCGGGCCAGGGGCCGGCGGTGCTGTCGTGCCAGGCGTGGTGGGCCAGGAAGGCGACCTTGCTCGGGCGATAGCCGAAGCGCAGCATGTAGTAGAGGATGAAGTCCTGGAGCTCGTAGGGGCCGACCACGCTCTGGGAGTCCTGGCCGGGGACGTTCGCGTCGGGGTCATCGTCGGGGACGAGCTCGGGTGAGATGAGCGTGTCGAGGACCGAGCGCAGCACGGCGTTCGCCTCCGCCCCGAACTGGTCGGTGTCGGCGGCCCAGCGGATCAGGAACTGGATCAGGGTCTTGGGCACCGAGGCGTTGACGTTGTAATGCGACATCTGATCGCCGACGCCGTAGGTGCTCCAGCCCAGCGCGAGCTCGGACAGGTCGCCCGTGCCGACGACGAGCCCGCGGTGGTAGTTGGCCAGGCGGAAGAGATGCGAGGTCCGCTCGCCGGCCTGGACGTTCTCGTAGGTGATGTCGTAGTCGGCTTCGCCCCGGGCTGCGGGATGGCCCAGGTCCTCGAGCATCTGGCTCGCCGACGGGCGGATGTCGATCTCGGCGCAGCTGACGCCGAGCGCCTGCATGAGGCGGCGGGAGTTCTCGAGCGTCGTGCCGCTGGTGGCGAAGCCGGGCATCGTGTAGCCGAGAACGTTGGTCCGGGGCAGGCCCAGCCGGTCCATCGCCCGGGCGGACACTGTGAGAGCGTGGGTCGAGTCCAGGCCACCGGACACGCCGATCACCACCTTCTCGATTCCGGTGGCCAGCAGGCGAGTCTGGAGGCCGCGGACTTGGATGTTGTAGACCTCGGCGCAGCGCTCGTTCCGGCTGGCCGGGTCGGCGGGGACGAAGGGGAAGCGCTCGTACTCGCGCCGCAGCGCGAGCGGCTCCCGCGGCACGCCGAGCTCGAACTCGATCCGTCCGCATCGAACGCACAACACCCAGGTGGTCGTGGATGGCGTCTCCGAAGCTGCTCGTGCTGGCGCGGTCGGAGACGATCCGGCCGAGGTCGATGTCGGCGACGAGCAGCTGCTCGTCGTCGGAGAAGCGCTCGGCCTCGGCCAGCGGGTCGCCGTTCTCGTAGATCATCGCCTGGCCGTCCCAGGCCAGGTCGGTGGTCGACTCTCCCAGGCCAGCCGCGGTGTACAGGTAGGCGGAGACCGTCCGCGCGGACTGCGCGCCGCACAGGCGGTGGCGGTAGTCGGACTTGCCGACGGTGATGTTGCTGGCCGAGAGGTTGGCCAGCACCGTGGCCCCGGCCATGGCGCCGTAGGTGCTGGGAGGGATCGGCGCCCACAGGTCTTCGCAGATCTCCACGTGCAGGGTGAAGTCGTCGACGTCGCGACAGGCGAAGAGCAGGTTGGCTCCGCACGGGACGGTCGAGCCGAGCAGACGCATCTCGCCCACGGCCATGTCGCGGGCGGCGCGGAACTGGCGCTTCTCGTAGTACTCGCGGTACTCGGGCAGGTAGCTCTTGGGAACCACCCCGAGGATCGCTCCCCGGTGAATGATCACGGCGGCGTTGAACAGGCCACCCTCGCTCTGAAGCGGACCGCCGACGACGATCACCGGGAGCAGCGAAGCGCTGGCTTCAACGACCCGCGCCAGCGCGTCGCGCACGGAGGCGAGCAGAGCCTGCTGGTGGTGAAGATCCTCGATCGCGTAGCCGGAGAGGCCGAGCTCCGGGAAGAGCGCCAGCCCGGCGCCCGCCTCCGAGGCCCGCTCGGCCAGGTCGATAGTCCGCTCGGCGTTGAACTCCGGCTCGGCGATCCGGACGTGCGGAACCGCGGCGGCCACCCGGACGAAGCCGTGCCGATACAGCGAGCCGAAAGGGGTCGTGTCGGCGCTCACCGGTCCAGTATCGCGGGCAAGGTGCGGGAAAATGGCAGGCCAGCGTTCACGGAGGGCTAAAGGCATCGGGTCGCGGGGACGACACACCACCATGACTTCCGAACGCGCCAGCGCCTACGGACGGGTGATGGAGATGCTCGCGGACCTCGGGCCGGCCAAGCTGTTCGGCACCGAGCAGGCGCGGATCCGCGACGCCGCCGACACGCTGCTGTTCGCGATCGACATTCGCCGCGACGATGCCGCGCGCGCCGCGCTGGGCGACGTCGAGGACCTGTGCCGGGCGCTCGTCGAGTCCGGACGCTGGGAGCAGGTGACGGCGCTGAGGCTCGCCGACGACCTCGCCGACTGCGGGCCAGCGCGCCTCGCGCTGGCCTAGAGGCCGTCTCAGTTCGCGCTGGGTCCCCGGGGGCGGAGCGCCTCTACCGCCTCCTCCACCGTCTCGACCGCCTCGAGGTGCGCCGCTACCCCGGCCAGCCGGAGGGCGTCCGTCACCGGGGAGGCCTGGGGGATGACCAGGCGCATCGACTGCCCGCGCGCCCGCAGGCTCTCTCGCAGCCGGTAGAGCAGATAGATCCCGGCGCTGTCGAGGTAGTCCACCTCGCTCAGGTCGACGGCCAGGCCGAAGGCCTCGTTGGGCATCGCGTCGGTGATGGCCGAGCGGATCGCTTCGGCGTTGGACATGTCGATCTCCCCCGTCACCCGCGCGGTGACGATCCCATCCTGGCTCGACGTCCTCAGGTCGCCCAGGGTCATTTGGCCGCCCCCAGATCGCGACACATCACAACCTCGGTTCCGCGATCGGTCCGCCTGATCTCGACGTCGCTCATGGCGGCGGTCATGATCCCGAGCCCGCGGCCGCGGTTCTGGCCCCGCGAGTCACGCCAGCTGCCGGTGTCCCGGACGGTGATCGTGATCCGACGGTGCTCGTCGGCCTCCGCCTCGACCTCGAAGGCCTCGCGAGTCGGCGAGTAGGCATGTTCGATCGCGTTGGCGCAGGCCTCGCTGACCGCGATCGTCACCTCCGCCAGCTCCGCGGGAGTGGCTCCACGGTCGTTCAGCCACCGGCGTAGGACGTGGCGGATGTCGGCGAGGACGGACGGAACGGCGGGGAGACGTAGAGTGAGCTTTTCCGGGATGCCGATGTTCCGCATCGCGACGATCGCCACGTCATCGCGCGGGCCCGCGCTCGGGAGCAGCGCGTCGACGGCCCGCACGCACGCCTCCTCGACCGTCTCTGTGTGACGGATGACCTCGGCCAGACGGTCGATGCCCTCGTTGAGCGGCTCGCGCGGGCGCTCGACCAGCCCATCGGTGTAGAACACGATCATCTCGCCCTGCTCGAGCGTCAGCTCGTGCTCCGGCACCGTCCCATATGGAAAAACACCCAGCGGCGGGGCAGGCTCGGCCTCGGCTATCCGGGCCTGACCACCGCCGACGATGATCGGCGGCAGGTGACCCGCGCTGGCAAAGCGCAGCTTGCCGGATGCGGTGTCGAGCACGGCGTAGGCGGCGGTGGCCATCGGGTTCTCGCCGAGACCGCTGACGAAGCGGTCGACCGTCTCGAGCGTCTCCGCCGGCCCTTTCCCCTCGACGGCGTAGGCACGCAGCGCGGTACGGAGCTGGCCCATCAGCGCCGCCGCCCGGATGCCGTGACCAACCACATCGCCGATGGCGATGGCCAGCCGCCCCCGCGGAAGCTCGATCACGTCATACCAGTCGCCACCGACCTCGTCGCGGGCGGGGAGGTAGCGCGCCGCGACCGAGACGCCGACCATTTCCGGCATCCGTCTGGGGAGCAGGCTCCGCTGGAGCACGGTGGCCACCCGGTGCTCGCGCTCGAGCGCCGCGTACAGCTGCGCCCGCTCGATCGCCGGAGCGGCGCGCAGGGCCGCGGTCTGGAGGATCGCGACGTCCGTCTCCTGAAAGGTTCGGGGCGTGAGCGAGCCCACGTGAAGCACGCCGATCAGGTCGCCCTCGACGATCAGTGGTACGCCGAGCAGCGACTGGATGCCCTTCTCACGCAGGATCGGATTGAGGATGTCGGCGTGGTCGACGTCGGCGATGAAGATCGGGACGCGCTCGGCGGCGATTCGGCCGGCGAACCCCTGCCCGACGGGCAGGCGCACCCCCTGCTCGACCTCCTCCTCGATTCCCCGGGCCGCCCGGGCGACCAGCTGGTTGGCCTCGCGGTCGAACAACAGGATCGCCACCGTGTCCACGCGCAGCGCCTCGCGAATCCGGTCGAGCAGCTGATCGAGGAGCGCCGGGAGGGGGAGCTCGGACAGGGCCGGATCGCTCAGCCGATAGAGGTCGCGGACCTGCTCCCGGGGCACGGTCAGGCTCGAACCCGGGCGCAGCATGACCTGGCCAAGTCCGAGCTGCGGGGCGACTTCCGCCTCGTGTTGCACTTCGCCGGCCATCAGCAGTCTCCCTGGATGTGAGCAAGCTTAAGCAAAAGCGGGTAGTGCTGAGCCATGGCCGACACGGTGGGAGAAGTGCTCCGCGATCCAGGTGCCCCGATCAAGGCGTATCTGCGCATGCTCGCGGCGATCGGCGAGGACGTGGCCGGCGCGGCGACGGGCTCGACACCACGCGATCCTTTCGACGCCGTAGACCCGGCCTACATCGAGCAGACGCTGCCGGCTCTTCGCCTGATGTCGGCGCTCTACTTCCGCGCCTCGGTCACCGGGCTCGAGAACATCCCCCGCGAGGGGCCGGTGCTCCTGGTCGGCAACCACTCGGGCGGTACCTGGATCGCCGACACGTTCGTCTTCGCCCAGTCGTTCTATGACCACTTCGGGCCGCACCGCCGCTTTCACCAGCTCGCGCACGACCTGGTGTTCAAGATGGTCGGGCTGCGCACGCTGGCCCGGCGCTACGGCACCGTCCCGGCCTCGCCGGAGAACATGGAGACCGCGCTCGACCGGGGCGCGGCACTGCTCGTGTACCCCGGCGGCGACCACGAGACCTACCGGCCGAGCTGGGAGTCGGATGAGATCGACTTCGCCCAGCGCACCGGCTTCGTCAAGCTGGCGCTCGAGCACAAGGTGCCGATCGTGCCCGTGGTGTCGATCGGCGGCCAGGAGACGGCGCTGTTCCTGGGGCAGGGCGGGCGGCTGGCACGACTGCTGCGACTCGACCAGGCCTTCCGCCTGAAGGTCGTGCCACCGGTGCTCGGCCCGCCACTCGGGCTGACGATCATGGACCTGCCGATCCGGTTCCCGCTACCGGCCAAGATTTCGATCGAGGTGCTCGAGCCGATCGACCTGACTGAGCAGCTAGGGTCGAGCAAGGATGTCGACGACGGCTACGAGCTGATCACCTCGACCATGCAGGACACGCTGACCAAGCTCGCCGACGACCGGACGCTGCCGGTCATCGGGTAGCGGGCGCAGCGCGTCGATTTCACACCCGTTGGTCGGGTGGCTGAGGGACTCATCCTCTTGGCCTGCGCTGCCGATGAATAGCCCATGTTTGGCTCGGCAAATTCCTTGGCGGCGGGAATTACCACCTGTCCGCTCGACGCGACGGGAGGCAGTTTCTGATGTCTTTGCTTTCGACTCGGGCGCATGGCGTCCTCGACTATGCCCGCGGAGTTGGCTCCCTGGGTGGGACGTTGCTCGTCCGCGACCGTCGCGCCGCCCGCATGCTCGGTACGGCGGGCGCCGGAACGCTGGTCGCCAGTGCCCTGACCGACTACGAGGCCGGCGTCGTCCGCGCCGTCCCCACGCGTGTCCATCTGCTGGCCGAGGCGGCCTCCGGCGCTCTGCTGGTGGCCGGCGCGCTCAGCCTGCGTCGCAAGGGCGCTCGCTTCTCCGACTGGGCGCCGCTGGCGCTCACCGGGCTGGCCCAGATTGCGGGCGCGGCGCTGACCAAGCGCCAGCCGGGCGATCGTCGAGTCAAGCAGTCCGCGCCGGCGTGGACGCCCCCGGCGCCGAAGGTGGCGGAGCCCGTGGTCGAGGTTGCCGAGCCGGAGGTTGCTGCGGTTGAGGTTGAGCCGGTCGAGGTTGAGCCGGAGCCGGTGGCCGTCGAGCCCGAGCCGTTCGTGCCGGAGCCGGTGGCCTTCGTGCCCGAGCCGGTGGCCTCGTGCCCGAGCCCGAGCCGGTGGCCTTCGTGCCCGAGCCCGAGCCGGTGGCGCCCGCGCCCGAGCCCGAGCCGGTGGCCTTCACGCCCGAGCCCGACCCGGTCGCACCCGCGCCCGCCCGCGCCCGAGCCCGAGCGCTGGCCCCCCGCCCGCGTGGTGGTGCCCGAGCCGGTCGTCCAAGAGCCCGTCGTGCACGAGCCGGTCGCGCCGCAGCCCGTCGCGCCCGAGCCCGTCGCGCCGGAGCCTGTCGTTCATCTCGCACCCCCCGCGCCCGAGCCGGTCGCGGCGACGCCTCCGGCGGAGCCGTTCATCCAGCCGGCGCCCCACACGTTCGCTGCGCAGCAGGAGAGCACGGCAGCGTCCGGACACGCCCCGATCGGCGAAGCTGCCCCTTCCGTCGATCAGCCGGCGGTCCATGAGGATCCCGCTCGGCGGCTCATCGTTGAGCGCGGTCCTCACGTCTGGCCGCGCCCCTACTGAGCATCACGGCGGAAAAGCCGATCGCGCCTTCCCCCGGGCGCGATCGGCCGCCGCCTGACGGGGTAGCTGGGTCCCCGACATCCCGCTCGCCGTGGTGATCGTGGCCTCCTGGCGGATCCGAGACCGTTAGCTTTAGGGCATGGCTGATACTCGACCAACCGAAGCGCCGGGTCGCTTCGTCACCGACATGCAGGGGCTGCTCGGACACGCCGGAACCCATGTCGGCTACACGGAGTGGGCCGTGATGACCCAGGAGCGGGTCAACGAATTTGCCGATCTGACCGGCGATCACAATTTCATCCACGTCGATCCCGAGCGCGCCAAGCAGACGCCGTTCGGCGGGACGGTCGCGCACGGGCTCTTTACGCTCTCGCTGCTGGCACCGGCAGCGCAGCTGGTGCAGGTGAGCGACGCCGCGGCGACGATCAACTACGGCCTGAACAAGGTGAGATTTCCCGCACCGGTACGGGTCGGCGCCGAGTGGCGCGGTGGGACCGAGATCGTCGAGGTTTCCGAGGCCCGCGACGGCGTGCAGGCGCTGCTCCGAACCACGCTCGAAATCAAGGGGTCCGAGCGGCCCGGCGTGGTGGCGGAGTTCCTCATCCGCTACCAACGGTGAACCGACGAGATCACGCCTCCGTCCGCTGCTCGGTAGGAACATCGTCCAAATTTCGGCTGACAGCGCCCAGCAGAAATGCTCGGCGCTCATTTGCGCGATGATCTCGCCGTGGGCAGCGATCGCAGTGAGGCGGTTACGGGGGAAGACCCCGGCTCTTCGGCTGGCCTTCTTACCTCGGGGCAGGCATACCGGTCGCCGTTGATCGTGGCGCTGGTCGGGATTCTGGTCACGATCGCCCTCACCTGGACCGCGGCGGCGCTGAACTCCTCCAACGAGCGGAAGCTGTTGAAACTGAGGGCCAAGGAGGTGGCCGCCGCCCTGACGGGCGTCCTGCCCGAAATCCAGACGCCGCTCGGATCCGCGGCAGCGCTCGCCGACGCCACGGGCGGGAATCGCGCTCGTTTCACCCAGCTCATCTCGCCGTACGTCGGGTTGGGCGGAGCGCACCCGTTTGTTTCCTTCTCGCTTTGGCGGACGGCGGATCCCGGACGTGGCCCGGTCGCCGTCGCGGGCTCAACTCCTGTCCTGCTGGCGTCGCCGGCCACCGCCGCGGCCTTCCTCAGAGCGGCTGCCGCCAGGCCCGGCCTGAGCGTGGTCGGCTTGCTGAGCGGTCCGAGCCTCCGTCTCGGCTACGCCTACAGCGGAGGCGGCCGAGGCCAGTACGTGGCTTATGGGGAGAGCGCATTGCCACGGTCCCGGCTGTCGCCGGTTCCGTCCGGCTCGGCCTACTCGGATCTAGATTTCGCGCTCTATCTGGGCCGGACGGCCGTGCCTTCCAAGCTGCTGCTCGCCACCGTGCGCCACGTGCCGTTGTCAGGGTCGGTGGCGAGGGTGTCGGTGCCGTTCGGCAACCAGTACGTCACCGTCGGCGTGGCCGCACGAAGCGACCTCGGCGGCTCGCTCCCAGGAGTCCTTCCGTGGGCGATCGCGATCGTCGGGTTGCTGCTGACGCTCGGCGCCGCTCTGCTCACCACGCGGCTGGTCCGCGACCGCCGACGCGCGGTCGAGCTGGCGGTAGAGAACCAGCGACTGTACGGCGAGCAGCGCGGCATCGCGCAGACGCTTCAGCATGCGCTGTTGCCGGAAGCGCTTCCCGCGCTCGAGGGAGTGGAGATTGCGGCGAGCTACGAGGCGGGCGTCGAGGGGATCGAGATCGGCGGTGACTGGTATGACCTGATCGCCGTCGATGACAGTCACCTTTTGCTGATCGTCGGCGACGTCTCGGGCCGAGGACTGCGGGCCGCCACCGCGATGGCCGCCTTGCGCTTCGCGATCCACTACGCCGCGCGCGAGGAGCCACCGGAGGTGTTCCTGCCGAAGCTCTCGACCGTGCGCGAGCTCCGCGAGGGGAAACAGCTGGCGACGATTCTGTGTGCGCTCATCGACCTGCGCAACCGAGAGATCCAGCTGACCAACGCTGGGCACCTTCCGCCGGTGATGATCTCCAACGGGAGGGTGGAACTGTTGGAGGCCGAGGTAGGGTTGCCGATCGGAGTGAATGGCCAGGCCCGCTATGCCTCAACGTCGTTCCTCGCTCCGGAGGGAGCCACCTTGCTTGGGTTCACCGATGGGCTGGTGGAGCGACGGGGTGAGGTGATCGATGAGGGCTTGGACCGTCTGCGGCGCCTGGCCGGCGAGGGCGGCGGGACGCTAGATGAGTTGATAAGCCGACTGCTCGTGGAGATGCAGGTCCAGGAGTCAGGCGACGACGCTGTGATTGCCGGTGTGCGATGGCTGAGCTAGATAACGACAGGGGCGCGGAGGTCAACTTCGAGGTGTCCGAGCGGCCGGACGCCACCGTCGTCAAGCTCGCCGGCGAGCTGGATCTCAGCAGCTGCGACAAGCTCGAGCCGGCGATGCAAGACGTCGTCGCGCGAGTCAAGGAACGCCTGATCATCGATGCCACAGATCTGCGCTTCGCCGACAGCTCGGCGATCGCCATGTGGGTCAGGTGGCGGGACGCTGTGCCTGCCATGGAAATCCACAACCCACCGACGATCGTGCGACGGGTTATCCAGACGATGGGGCTTGGGGAGGTGCTGGGTCTATCGTGATCCAGGTGCACCGCTTCAAGAACGAGCGGAGTGCGGTGACCGCCGCCCGTCGCTTCGCCCTCGAATCGCTCGCCGGCCAGCAGCAGTCGGCGGAGACGATTGAGACGGTCGAGCTGATGGTTTCGGAGCTTGCCTCCAACTGCGTTCGCCATACCGACAGCGATTTCGACATCGCGATCGAGGTGGTGCCCGGCGCGATCAGGGTGGCGGCGAGCGACAGCGGGTCGGGCGAGCCGGTGATGCGCCGGGCCAGTCCAGCCGACATCTCGGGGCGCGGCCTCGCGATCGTCGACATGCTCGCCAGCTCGTGGGGAGTCGAGGCTTCCGCGTCGGGTCCCGGGAAGAGGGTCTGGTTCAAGCTGGCGGCAGACGCCCCGCCCGTTTCGGTCGGAGGCTGAACCCCGTCCTCATACCGCCTGGGGATGTATGTACAAGCTCTACGTCATCCCCGGATCGCACGCATGTCGTTCCGCCATGCTGATGCTCGAGCACAAGCGAGTGCCCTACAAGCGGGACGACATCGTGACCTTGCTGCACCCGCTCGTGGTGAGGCTGCACGGGTTTGACGCCGGCGGCGAGACGCGCTCTATGGGCGGGCGAAGAACGATGGGTCTGCGCCTCGGCGATCGCCTCGGGACCGTTCCAGCCCTCGCGGCCGACGGCAGCCGGATCTCGACTAACCGCCGGATCGCCCGCTTCTTGGACGAGCGACACCCCGACCCACCGCTCTTCCCGCCCGATCCTCGGCAACGCGCGGCGGTGGAAGGGGCGGAGCGCTGGGCCAACGAGACCCTTCAGGTGCTCGCCCGGCAGATCCCCGGGGTTGCGGTGGCACGCGACCCGGCGGGCTTCAGCCGCGCCTCGGGAGACGGTCGGCTGGGGTACCTGCTCTATAGGCACGAGCTTGCGCGGCGCCTGATCGTCCCCCGGATCCTCCGCGGCGTGTTTCTCTCCAACCCGCGCCGCGACGGCGAACTGCTGACCGAGCTTGCCGCCACCCTCGACCGGATCGACGCCTGGATCGCGGACGGCGTCCTGGGCGGCCCGCAGCTCAACGCCGCCGATTTCATGGTCGCTCCCAGCCTGGCCTTGATCCTCTACCGGTCCGACGTGCGACCCATGTTCCAAGGGCGACCCGCGCTTGACCTGGTTGACAGGCTCCTGCCCGAGCCCGGGTAGGGCGGATCGGCTGTCACATCGCTGCGCGCCCACGTGTCCTAGTGGCATGACCCTACGCACGGGAGGGATGTGACAAATGGATGAGCGGGAGTGGCTGGCGGAGCGCTTCGAGGAGCACCGAAAGCATCTGCGCGCGGTGGCCTACCGGATGCTGGGCTCGCTGAGCGAGGCGGACGACGCGGTTCAGGAATCGTGGCTCAGGTTGAACCGCTCCGACGCCGAGCAGATCGAAAACCTCGGCGGTTGGCTGACCACGGTCGTGGCGCGCGTATCGCTGAACATGCTCCGCTCGCGCGCCACCCGCCGCGAAGAGCCGCTCGGCGTGCACCTCCCCGATCCGATCGTTGACCCGGCCGACGGAACTGATCCCGAGCACGAGGCGCTGGTGGCGGACTCGGTCGGGCTGGCGCTGCTCATCGTGCTCGAGACGCTGTCCCCGGCCGAGCGGCTCGCCTTCGTCCTGCACGACATGTTCGGCGTCCCGTTCGACGAGATTGCCTCGATCGTCGAGCGCTCGCCTGAGGCCACTCGCCAGCTCGCAAGCCGCGCCCGGAGGCGGGTCCAGGGCCAGCGGACGGTGCCCGATCCCGACCTCGGCCGCCAGCGAGAGGTCGTCAACGCCTTTCTCGCGGCTGCCCGCGAGGGCGACTTCGACGGGTTGGTCGCCGTGCTTGATCCGGACGTGATCCTGCGCGCCGACTTCGGTGGCGGCATGACGCGGGAAGTGCGCGGCGCCGCGGCCGTCGCGGGCCAGGCCCAGGTGTACTCGCGACTTGGCCTGGTCATCCATCCGGCGCTGATCAACGGCGCCGTGGGCGCAGTCACGACCCGCGACGGGGAGCCTTTCTCGGTCGGGGCTGTGACCGTTCGTGACGGCAAGATCGTCGAGTTGGACTTCCTCTCCGACCCGATGCGTCTCGCCCAGCTCGACCTGACCGTACTGGACCGCTGAGCGGTCGGGGTCCAGGGCCGCGATGCGCAGTCCGGGTTCTGCGCCGCGATGCGCGGTCACATTCTCGTCTCCCCGCGTGTCAGCGAAGTAGACGACACCAACGCAGAAGGGACGACGACATGCAGGCAAGAATCAAGAATCCGGCCCTGACCGTTCCGGGCGCGCTCGAGGCGCTCCAGAAGCTCGGAGCTTCGGCCACAGACGCCGGGATTCCCGAGACCACGCTTTACCTGGTCCACCTGCGGGCGAGCCAGATCAACGGTTGCAGCGTGTGCGTCGACATGCACTCGCGTGAACTCGAGTACGCCGGCGAGAGCAGCAAGCGCATCCACACCGTCGCCGCCTGGCGCGAGACGCCGTATTTCACCGATGCCGAGCGCGCCGCCCTGGCGCTCACGGAAGCCGCCACGCGGCTGGCCGACCGTCCCGACGCCGTGTCGGACGAGATCTGGGATGACGCCGTCCGCCACTACAGCGAACCGCAGCTGGCGGCGCTGGTGGTGGCGATCGCGGCGATCAACGCCTTCAACCGCCTGAACGCGACCACCAGGCAGGTGAGCGGCGACTGGGTCGCCCGGGTCGTTCAGCCGGCCGCCCACGCCGCCTGAACTGAGACTCATCCCACGACCGTGACGAGCGAGACTCAGCCGTGCGAGATACTGACATCTGAAAAAGGGAGCGACTCGTGCGGAGGTGCAGAAGGGGGTGAGGGGGGAGCGCGGGGGGTGCGAGGGGGTGGGAGGTGGAAGCGGGCGCGCGAGGGAAGGGTGTGAAGGGGTGGGCGCGCGTGTGATAAGGCGGTGGGGAGTGGCTGCGTGTTGGTGAGTGAGGCGGAGGCAGCGGGGAGGGGAGAGGTGGGGAGGGGATCGCCGAGGAATACATCTGGTCGTAGGGACACGACCAGATCGCGAGCCGGCAAGCGCGACAGCGACACTGACCCGGTTACCGGAACTGCGGCTCGGCGCGCGGTGCCCGGTGACACGGCCTCTCGTGCCCGCAGATCCGATTCGTCACGAGCACACCGTTTTGCGTTGCTGGCTGCCGCCTCAGCGTCGAGCGTCAATCTTGGCGACTCGACTGAGCGAGCCTCAGCGAGTCTTAGACGAAGGAGCGGCCATGAGCGGTGGAATGGCGAGCGACTCGGTTCTCCAGGGACTAAACACCATGCTCGGACGACCTGGAGGACGCTCTACAAGGACATCCACAGCCACCCCGAGCTCTCGCTGCAGGAGAAGCGCACCGCCGGCCTGGCGGCCGAGCGGCTCAACGCAGCGGACTTCGAGGTGACCGAGGGCGTCGGCGGAACCGGGGTGGTCGGGCTGCTGAAGAACGGGGACGGACCGACGGTGATGCTGCGCGCGGACATGGACGCGCTGCCCGTCAAGGAGGTCGCGGGGCTGCCGTATGCCAGAACGGTGACGGCGACCGACGCCGACGGCAACGAGACTCCTGTGATGCAAGCCTGCGGCGAGACATGCACGTGCTTGGCTCGGGCGTCCGCATTGCTCGCAGCAAGGAGGCCTGGCAGGGGACGTGATGGCGGTGTATTCAGCCGAAGACGAACTCGTGGCGGGCGCCCAGGCGATGATCGACGACGGCCGAGCCATATCCGCAAGCCTGGCGTGTCCTCGGCCAGCTGTGGCCGATGTCACGGGGCATTCATCGCCGTCCGCGCTGGACCAGGCGGGAAAGTGTGTAGAAGGTTCTTCCGCAGCGCCGTGCATGGCTCGAAGCCGCTGGCCGCTCGCCGTTTGCGAGCTGCCTCACCGCCTGCGTAGACGATCTTCTCGGGAGTGTCGCACCTCAGAAAGCGCGGGACGTCGCGGTAGCTCTGAAGCGGCAGTGTGGAAGTGAGCACGTGACCCCGACGACGCGGTGATCAAGCTCAACGTGCGCACCTTCGACGAGAACATCCGCACGCACGTCCTCGATGCAATCAAGCGAATCGTCAACGCCGAGTCAGAGGCCTCCGGCGCGCCCAAGCCAGCGAGATCAGCCGCTCGATCGCTGCGACCTCGTGCGCAAACGGTCAGGCAACGACAGGGTGCGTGAAGCTCTGAACGCCGATTCGGCGATGACGGGTGGACACATACCGGCCCGGCGGCCGGCAACGAGGATTCGGCTCCTTCGGAGTGGAGTGGCATGTGCCGTCGGTGTTCTGGTTCATCGGCGGGGTCGACCCGGACACCTGCGCGAAAGCCGAGCGCGAGCGGCGGCTGAGCGAGCTGCCCACAGGCACAACCCGAAGTCGCGCCGGTCATCCACCCGACGCTCGAGACCGGCGTGGAGACGCTCGTCACGCGACGTGCGCCTGGCTAGCCTCGTAGCCCGCGCGCATCCGATGGCGCCCCCGCGCTACTGCCCGGATTCGATCCGACCCTGCTGCTCGTCCTCAACCTGGTGGGAAGGTTTGTGTTCGGCCTCAGCGGCGGCATGGCCGGCGTGCGCAAGCAACTAGATGTGTTCGGCGCGGTGGTGCTGGCCGTGGTGGTCGGGATTGCGGGGGGCACGATCCGCGACTTGCTGATCGGCATCCCGCGGCGACGTTCCGCGACTGGCGCTACTTGGCCGTGGCCGGCGGCGCCGGGTTGCTGACGACCCTCGCGCACCCGCGATCAACCGCCTGCAGCGTCCGATCCAGTGCTCGACGCCGCGGGTCTGGCGCTGTTCTGCGTCACCGGCGCCGCGACCGCGCTGGCCCATCGCCTCGGTGTCATCGACGCCGTAATCCTCGGCGCGATCACGGCATCGGCGGCGGCATGTTGCGCGACATTCTCGTCGGCGAGATCCCGACCGTCCTACGCGGCGGGCTCTACGCGATCCCAGCCCTGGTCGGGGCCGCGATCGTTGTCGTCGCCTACCGTGCCGGGGACTAAACGATCGTGTTCCCGATCGTGGGCGCCGCGGTGTGCTTCCTGATGCGTATGGCCGGTCTGCGGTACGGCATCGGCTTCCCCGCGCGGCCGACGTGGCGGTCACGCCAGGCCCCACCTTCGCCGGGGTCACGCTGTAGACGACGGTGACCACAAGCAACGGTCAGGAGCCCCCTGACGGCCCCACCGGCGAGCAGTCGACCGCACTTTGCCGAATAGGTGACCTGGTCGTGTCCCGGAAGGCGTGCGTCACCCCAGCGCCGCACCTCGAGCAAGGGACGATTCAGCGTCGGCGCGGCGCGGGAGCTTCAGTTCGTAAACGGCGGCGAGATCGTCATTGGCGTGGCTGTCTCGACGTCGCCGACCGCCGAGGGGGGTCGAGCAGAGCAGCATCAAGGCGAGCTGACAGCGACGTTTCCTGACAGCTTGAGTCTTTGAGGGCGAGCCGCACGGGTAAGCCCGCCGGATACTCATGGCGCTGCATCTCACCGAGCTTTTCGACGCCGTAGGAGGAGCCCAGCGGTCCGCCATCGAGCAGGGTCACAAACTGCTGCTGCTTAAGCCCCATCAATCCGCATAGGTGCATCGTCTCCGCGAGCGCGGCCACCATCGCGACCATCCAATGATTGGCCGCCAGCTTCAGGCGCGATCCCATACCAGCCTCCCCCACCCACTGGACCCTCGAGCCCAGTGCTTCGAACACCGGCTCGACCTGCCCGCGAGCACCGTCGGGTCCCGAGGTGAGGATGGTCAGTTGGCCCTCCTCCGTGGGGTGGGTGCTTCCCGAGACCGGCGCATCGAAGAGGGTCACGCTATGGGCGTTAGCGACCTCAACGAGCTGGTCAGCTTCGGCGGCCCCGACGCTGCTCATCTGCAGCCAGATCGTCTCCTCGGGCCACTCGTCGAGCAACGGCTCGACAACTGAGAGGACGATCTCAGCCGTCGGCGACATGGTCATCACTGCTTGAGCGCTCTACTACCTCAGCGGCCGTACTCACCACATCCGCGCCGCGCTCTGCGAGCGGCTGCGCATGATCGCGCTGCCGATCCCAGGCGACAACGGGACCCCCTGGTTCAGCAGGCGATGCGCCATCGCAGTTCCCATCAGACCGGTCCCGAGCAACCCCACCCGACTATCTGTTGCACCG
Organism: uncultured Solirubrobacterales bacterium; assembly: GCA_963834635.1. GTDB lineage: Bacteria > Actinomycetota > Thermoleophilia > Solirubrobacterales > Solirubrobacteraceae > Palsa-465. The sequence goes on from CAWICI010000001.1 coordinate 26,544, forward strand.
CCCACTTCGACCTCCTCGTTCTCCGACGCCGCTCAGTGATCTCTCGAACGCAGATGCGGCACTCGCGCCGCCGTGGCCTCCGAGCAGCGTAACGCCGGACGCATCCGGGACCGGGAGACCAGGCCGTGGACGCCGTAGCCTCGTCAATCCCGCTTTGGCGATACGACAGGACATTTGAGACTCCAGGGGCTGAGTGCTGAGTTGCGCGGGGAGCGCAAGCGTCGCCGACAGCGCCGCTCCGGCGACGTAGCGGAAGCGACGTGCTGACGCGTCGGTGCCTGCCTGTGGTCGCTTGAGCGGGTTGCAGCGCCGGCGGTCGCTTCTTCTGCCTCGATGAAACGAACGCTGACAAGACGAAAGCGCCCTACCGGTGCCCACACACGGTTGAGACGGACCCACCTCAACCGCGTGGAGGATCAGTTGAGACCGAGCCCGTTACGCAATCGCTGATGAATGTCGGGGTCGGTTCGCAAGCGCGCCTGCGCTGCATCGATGAAGTTTGATGCCGAGCTGCCCAAGGGTGGGCGCTGCCTCGACAGAAACGCTCCGGAGGACGCGGACCCACGTGACCCACGGCCACCGCTCGCCGTCGTAGTGCACGGACTTGATCCAGCTACTTGGCGTTCCCTTGACCGAAGACTTTGACGACCTAATCCTAGTCTCGGCCGCGGCAGTCCGACGACCTCTGGCAATGTCTTCAGCCCGCCTCTTGAGGATGTCATCTGCCGGATGCAAGACGAGCGCCTCCTGCACCACCTCCTCCGCGCGATCCATTTGCCCAAGCTTCACGAGCGCCAGAGCGAGCCGCCGCGTCGCTACGAGGTCGCCAGCTCGCAGCCGAAGGATCCCCTCATTGACGGCGACTTGTTCCCCCCTGCATCGGGAGCCAGTTCGTTCACGCGAGCTTGTAGTTCGGCGAATTCGTCGCCCACCCCGAGACTGTCGCACAACAAGCGCCCCATTGACTGGAAAGGGAAGGATTGACCAGCCAACGGCTCCTCCATCCACGCGGAGGTAGAAGCCTCCGGCGAGAGGGGGCGCCATCACCAGGCTTCCGCTCCCGGCCGATTCCAGCCACCAACGCGCACCTGCTTTCGCTCCTTGGCGAGCACGCCCCTTCGCCTGATCTGTGTCTCTTTGGCGCGGAACGCGGGACACGGGTCACCGAGATCTCACGGGGAAGCAGCGGAGAGGGAGGGATTCGAACCCTCGATGGACGGAACCGCCCATACCGGTTTTCGAGACCGGCGCATTCAACCGCTCTGCCACCTCTCCGGTGTAGGCGGCGAGAACGTTAGAGGACCATGCGGCACGCCGAGGCGTGGCGTGAGCGTCCTATCGGCGGGTAGCGAAGAACTCCCGGAGCAGGTCGGCGCTGTCCTGCGCCAGCAGTCCGGACTCGACTTGGGGGCGATGGTTGAGCTGGGGAACGTCGAGGACGTTGAGGACGCTGCCCGCTGCGCCGGCCTTGGGATCGTCGGCCCCGTACACGACCCTCGGCACCCGGGCGAGCACGATCGCCCCGGCGCACATCGCGCACGGCTCCAGAGTGATGTACATGACCGCGTCAAGTACGCGCCAGCTGCCCAGCACGCGGGCGGCTTCACGGAGCGCGATCAGCTCGGCGTGGGCGGTGGGATCGGCGCGGACCTCGCGCTCGTTGTGACCGACGCCGATCACCTCGCCCTCTTTGACCACCGCGGCGCCGATCGGCACATCATCGTGATCGAGGGCGCGGGTCGCCTCGCGCAGGGCGAGGCGCATGAAGTACTCGTCGCGGGGAAAGAAATGCGAGCTCATCGGGCCGCGGGGCAACTTTCGCCCGTCCCATCATGTCTTAATGACGCTCCGTGTCCTCTCCGTCCAGCTCATGATCCTCAAGCACATGCTCCGTCACATCGTCGTGCTCGCGGCCCTGGTCGTGGCCGTGGCGCTGCCCGGCGTGGCCCGGGCGGCCAGCTACGCGCCGCGCCAGGTGGTGGTCGGCTATGAGCCTGGACCGTTTCCCTCCCTAACGGCCGACGTCAGCAACCGCACGGGCACAGCATCCGTGGCCGCGAGCGCGGGCGCGCCGCAGACGGCGGTTTTGACCCTGCCCCAGGGCGTGAGCGTGAACGCGGCGGTGGCCAAGCTACGGCGGCAGGCCGGCGTCGTCTATGCCGTGCCGGACTACCTCGCCCACGCCGCCGGCGACTGGATTCCCGATGATCCCGGGCGCGCGCATATTCCCGGCGGGTGGCAGCAGATGCAGTGGAACTTCCTCGCCGGCGAGGGCCTTGACGCCCCCCAGGCCTGGGCCAATCTGATCGCCGACCACCACCCCGGCGGGCGGGGGGTGATCGTCGCCGTACTGGACACGGGTGTGGCGTACCGAAACTGGCGCCACTTCCGCAGATCCCCCGACTTCAAGCGAACGCGATTCGTCTCTCCCTACGACTTCGTCGCCCACAATCGCTATCCGCTCGATCGTGACGGCCACGGCACATTCGTGGCCGGGATGATCGGCGAGAGCACCAACAACAACTTCGCTCTGACCGGGCTGGCCTACGGTGCGTCGATCATGCCCATCCGGGTGCTCAACCGCGGCGGAACGGGCAGTGCCTCGACGATCGCCCGCGGCATCCGTTACGCCGTCAAGCACCACGCGCAGGTGATCAATCTGAGCCTCGAGTTCACCCCGGACGTGACCGCGGCGGAGATCCCCGACCTGATGAGTGCGCTGCGCTATGCGTCCCGGCATCACGTGGTCGTGGTGGGGGCGGCCGGCAACGATTACGCCAACCAGATCAGCTATCCGGCCCGCGCCTCGAGCGTCATTTCGGTCGGAGCCACCACCCGTGACCGGTGCGTGGCGGATTATTCGAACATCAGCCGGCGGCTCGATCTGGTCGCTCCCGGTGGTGGGGATGACATGTCGCTCAGCTCGGATCCGGACTGCAATCCGGATCGCGCCCTGCCCGCGATCTCCCAGATGACGTTCTTCAGCTCCAGCCATCCCGATCGCTTCGGCTATCCGGGAGGGATCTTCGGCACGTCGATGTCGACGGCGGAGGTTTCCGCGACCGCCGCCCTGGTCATCGCCAGCCGGGTCCTCGGCCGCCATCCCCACCCTGGCCAGATCCTCTCCCGCCTCGAGCAGACGACGCAGCCGCTGGGAACAGGCCGCCCCAACCAGGAATACGGGTGGGGGCTGCTCGACGCGGGCGCTGCCACCGCCCCGGGCGGGCCGGCGTCCTAGGTCGTCCGGACGATCATCACCGAGCAGGGGGCGTGGTGGGAGACCTTATTCGGCACGGAGCCGAGCAGAAACCGGCTCGCGCCGGTCATGCCCCGGTTGCCGACCACGATGAGGTCGCTGCGCTGCTCCTCGGCCACGTCGAGGATGGCGTCGGCGGCGTCTCCCTGCCGCGCGAAGACCTCGACCCGGCCGAGTCCGGCGGCACGGGCGTCCTCCTCGGCCGCGCTGAGCATGGCCATCGTGTCCTCGTGCGCCTGCATGACCCATTGCGGATCGGGGAGGACGACGCGTTCGTTGCGCAGCCGCCGATCCGCCACCGGCTCGTACGCGCTGACGATCTGAAGCCGCGCCTCGAGCTGCCGAGCCAGATCGATCGCGTAGCGCAGCGCTGTGGTGGCCGTGTCGGAGCCATCGGTGCCGACCAGGATCGAGGCGAACACTGAGACGGACTCTAGCTTCCGGCTCAGGCCAGCTTCGTGACCGCGATCACCATCCCGGCGAGCACGAAGACGAGGATCGCGACCTGCACCCAGATCCAGAAGCGTGGCATCGTGCCAACGCTAGCGTCCGTCCTGATCGGGCGAGCGCCCGGAGTCGCCTAGTAGGCCAGGACTGAGGCCGGGAAGCGGACCGGGATTGCCCGGGCCAGCACCAGCACGGGTGCCGAGGAGGCCTCGATCGCGTTCTGGGCCCTAGCACTGATGGTGACGTACCCCGGCCGCGCCTCCGAGCGCGAGCCCACAACCAGGAGGTCGACTCCGCGCTCCTCGCGCACGACGGTCGAGCCCAAGCGCTCGGCCAGCGCGCTCGCCGTCTCCTCGGCGGCCTCGTCGCCCGGTTCGGCGAGCAGGCCGATCCGATCGATCACCGAGTTGCGCTGGGCGCCGTAGTTGGCGGGAGCGATCGCCACCGCCGCCGGGCCGCCCTCGAGCAGCGTCTGCGCGGACTGCTGGGGGGCGACGTGGCCGGGGGAGGTCCGGTAGTCAGAGCCGAACACGACTATGTCGGCGGGCTCCTGTTCGGCCAGCCATTTCAGGCCCTGGGCGGTCGATGCGCTCATGATCACCCGCCGGCCGACCTCCAGATCGCCGAGCCAGCGAGCTCCCCGGGTGAGCAAGGACTGCGCCTCGTGGTCCTCGAGCTCCTCGCGATCGGGCCTGGTCTCGACGGGGTGGCGGACGTAGGCGAGGGTCAGCGCCGCCCCCGCCTCGGCCAGCACCCGCGCCAAGGCGAGCGCGTCGCGATCGTTGAGCGTGTCGTCGTAGGAAACGATTGCGGTGGGTGTCATCGGAAACCTCGGTTCGGGGGCTGTGCGCTCTCCGTTTCGACCTGAGGATTCCATTCCCCTGCCATCAGCACTAATGAACTTTGTCATCAGCACGATAAGCTTTGCTTATGCTCAGCCTGAGCCGCCTCCAGGTCCTGTGCGAGGTCCTCGAGCGCGGCTCGTTCTCCGCCGCCGCCGAGTCGCTCGCCTACACCCAGTCGGCGGTCTCCCAGGCGATTGCCCGGCTCGAGGAGGAGACGGGCGCACAGCTCGTGGTGCGCGACCGGCGCGGGGTGCGGCCGACCGCCGCCGGCGCGACTCTGGCCGACCACGCCGAGGCGATCTTGGCCCAGGTGCAGGCGGCGCAGGCCGACCTCGACGCCGTGCTGGGCATCCGGGCAGGGCTGTTGCGCGTGGCCTCGTTCCCCTCGGCAGGCGCGACGCTGATGCCGCTGGCCGTGGCCACCTTCCGGGACCGCCACCCCGGCGTCACCCTGACGCTGGCTGAGGGCGAGCCGGAGGAGATCGCGCCGCGGTTGCGGGCGGGCGAGTTCGACCTGGCGTTGCTGTTCGAGTTCCCGGGCGCGCGGGAACGTCCTGGCGCCGGGCTCCGCAACGTTGGTCTGCTGGAGGATCCGATGCACGTGGCCCTTCCAGCCGAGCACGAGTTGGCCGCCAAGCGGGAGCTGGCGCTGCTCGACCTGCGCGATCAGGATTGGGTGCAGACGTCGGCCTCTAGCCCCTGTGCGCGCCACGTCGTGCGCTCGTGTCTGGCGGCCGGGTTCGAGCCCCGCGTCACCTTCGAGAGCGACGACTACGAGACTGTTCAGGGGCTGGTGGCGGCGGGGGTGGGCGTCGCGCTGATTCCCCGGCTGGCGCTGACGCGGGTCCACCCGGGGATCGTCGTGCGCGAGCTTTCGCCGCGCAGCCCGACTCGCAAGGTCGTGGCGGCCACCATCTCCGGCGCAGCTGCGGCGCCCGCCGCGAAGACGATGATCCGGATCCTCTCCGACGTTGCCGCCCGCTACCGCGGCGAGGAGGAGTAACTGCTTCGAGGTCCTCGCAGCGGCGACACTGTGACCGTGGCAACGGAACGGCGGCTGATCTTCGGCGAGGTGGCCGAGCTGTATGAGCGCGTGCGGCCGGCCTATCCCGAGGCGCTCGTTCAGGACGTGATCGCGCTGAGCGGAGCGGACCGGGCGCTCGAGGTGGGGGCCGGCACCGGCAAGGCGACCCGCCTGTTCGCGGACCGGGGAGTCGCGGTTCATGCCCTCGAGCCGAGCGCGGAGATGGCCGCCGTGGCGCGGCGGGTGTGCGCCCCCTACGAGCACGTCGAGATCGAGGAGTGTGAGTTCGAGCGCTTCGGAGCACCCCGCGAGCGCTTTGCGCTCGTGTTCTCAGGCCAGGCCTGGCACTGGATCCGGCCCGAGGTCGGGTACATGAAGGCGCGTGAGGCGCTGGTGGACGGCGGCTTGCTGGCGGCCTTCTGGAACCGGCCGCGCTGGAATGAAGTGGCGCTCCACCCCGAGTTGGTCGAGGCCTACCGCCGTGCCGCTCCTGGGTTCGATCCTGCTGCGGGGCCCGATCCGATGCATCCGGCGACCGAGATGACGCCCACGCTGGGGGGCGACTGGCTCGGGGAAAGCGAGGCCGCAGCGGGGTTCGAGCGGCCAGAGACGCGGTCATACGACTGGCAGTGGACGCACTCGACCACCGACTATCTCGAGCTCCTGCAAACCCATTCCGGTCACATGATCAGGCCGCCGGCCGAGCGCAAGGCGATTTTGGCGGAGGTCGGTGCGGCGATTGATCGAAACGGCGGGACGTTCGAGATGGCCTATGTGACCGTGCTCTGCCTGGCCTTTGCGGCGTGAGCGAAGGGGAGCTGGAATGAGCACCGAGCTTGTCGAGGGCCTGATCCGGGGCGAGGACGGCGTGACGCGATGCTGGTGGGCTGATTCCGCGCCCGAGTACCGGGCCTACCACGACACCGAGTGGGGGTTCCCAGTCGCCGATGACCGGCGGCTATTCGAGAAGCTCAGCCTGGAAGGGTTTCAGGCCGGCCTCTCGTGGCTGACCATCCTGCGCAAGCGCGAGGCGTTCCGCCGCGCGTTCGCCGACTTCGACTTTGAGCGAGTCGCCAGGTTCGGTCAGCGCGAGGTCGCGAACTTGCTCTCCGACGCCGCGATCGTCCGGCATCGAGGCAAGATCGAGGCGGTGATCAACAATGCCCGCCGCGCGGTCGAAATGGTGGACGAGCAGGGCTCACTGGCCGCCTATGTGTGGCGTTTCGAGCCGGCTCAGCGAGCTCCGCTCACGACCCGCGCGGATCTGGGCGAGCTCGCCCTCACCTCCGACTCGCGAGCGCTGGCACGAGACCTGAAGGTTCGCGGGTGGCGCTTCGTCGGCCCGACGACGGTGTATGCCTTCATGCAGGCGATGGGACTCGTGAACGATCACCTCGAAGGATGCGAAGCGCACCCGATGGTGGAGCGCCAGCGGACTGAGTTCACCCGACCTTGAGCCGCCTCGCGCTTGCGCCCGCATGCCGCGCGCGCCTAGAGTAGCTTTCGACGGGGCCGGGGAAACGATGACCCCAATCTTCGACATCGACACTGTCAGGCGGGGAGAAGCAGTGATCGTTGTGGTGCGCGGCGAGATCGATCTGGCCACGGCGCATCATCTCGACACGGCCCTCGCCGAGGCCGAGGCGACCGACGCAAAGACGGTGGTCATCGACCTCGAACGCGTGAGCTTCATGGACGCGACCGGCCTGGGCGTGATCGTCCGGCACGCCTCGTTGGATGAGAACTCGGAGCGCGTTCGCATCACTCCCGGGCCTCCCCAGGTCCAGAGGCTGTTCGATCTGGCGGGCCTGCGTACGCAGCTGCCGTTCGGCTGCCTGCACTGACGCCCGACGGCGCTGGAGCTAGCTGACGTTGAACGTCCGGCGCTCGCCGGGAGTGAGCGCCCCGACGCTGTCCCGGTCGGCCAGCTGGGCGAGGCGTTTTGCGTTCTCGCAGATCGCACAGGTGTCCCAGACGCGGACCACGTCGCTTCGTGTCCTCGACCGCTAGCTCGCGGCTGTCGGGCGAAAAGGCGAGCGCCTGGATCCCGCTGACGAGCGCGTGGTGGCGCACCAGCCGCAGCGAGCGCGCGTCGTAGACATCGACCGTCCCGTCCTGGCGGCCGATGGCGTAGAAATCGCCGTCGGGCGAGATCGCCAGGACGTTGCCCTCGGCCTGGGCCCCCGGGACCTCGACCATCTGTCCCGTATGTCAGGTCAACGCGCACGAAGGCGCCGCCGAGCACGGCCACGAGGACGTAACGACCGTCGGGAGACAGCAGCGCTCCCGACCCGCTCGCGCGGTCGGGCAGCACGATCGTCCTGCGGATCCGCTCGCTACGCAGGTTCCAGACGACGACGTGGATGCAGCCGTCGACGATGGCCATCTGGCCGCTGTCGGGCGTGAACGAGGGGGTGGCGGCGGCGCAGCCGTCGCTGCTCGGGGCGAGGGCAGGTCTCGCTCGTGGCCGGTACGCGGATCGATCACGCGAGCGAACATCCGGTCGCCGTCGACATACGCGGCGACGATCTGGCCGTCGGGGGCGACGCCCTGCGCGTCGAGCCGCGGGACGGTGACCGTCGCCATGCGCCGCCCGGTGCGGCCGTCGAGCTCGATGATCCGCGGCGTGGCCGAGCTGGGGTCAAGGTAGGTGAGCCAGCGCAGCCCGGGCGAGGCGGCGAAGCAGGCGGCGCTACAGGTGTTGAAGACGCTCTTCGACCGGGAAAGCCCGGGAACGTGCGGACGACGCGGCCGGTGCTCAGGCTCGACGAGCTCGCCCCGCGCGCCGATCAGCGCCAGATCCCGGCCGTCGGGAGTGAAGTCGAGCGCGGGGTCTGGCGGTGCCTCGAGCGCGCAGCCGCTCGCTCCCCCGGGTGGACCAGGTCCGAAACACGCCGTCCAGCGAGACGGTGACCAGCGAGTTGTCGCCGGGCGGGAAGGCGAGGTCGCCGGCGGCGATGCTGGCGCTGCTCGAGTCGCGCACGACGAGGCTTCCCGGTGCGCGCGTCAAGCACATCCGCCGCGCCGGTGCTGTAGCCGACGGCGAGGAGGCGGCCGTCCGGGCGAGGCCTGCACCGGGCTGGCGGTCGCGCCCAGGGGTCCGCGGCGCGGCCCACGCATCGGTGGGTAGCGCGCGTCGACCGCCCAGGTGGTCGCGACCTGGCTGTTGTTGTTGGCGTTGATCTCGGCGCCGGTGATGAACCAGGTGCGTTGAGTCGGCGAGACGCGGAGGAAGTTGACCGCGGCGAGCGTGCGGTTTCGCGCCAGCGACACCGTCTGGCGGGTGCCGTTGGCGGCGTCAAGGACGGTGAGACCGGCGAAGAGGTTGCCGTGACCCGCGCGTCTGCCCGGTCGACGCGACAAGCAGCCGGTCGCGGGCGAGGCCCACATCATCCCGTTGACGACGTTCACGCTCGGATCGCCGCGCGCGATCACGCGGAGGCTGCCGGTATGCAGGTCGACGATCGCCACTCGGTACTTGTCGGCGATCGCCAGCGAGCGTCCCGGCGGGCCGGCGAGTTGCTCGATCGGGAACGGTGCGGTGAACATGTGGTGCACGCGGCCGGTGGCTACGTCGACCGAGACGAGGTCGCGGCCGCTGGCCACGATCAGCGCGCGGCGCGAGCGGCTCGAGGACCATGTCGGTCGAGCGCTGCCAACCCGGACGCGCCTGACGATCCGCTTGCGGCGCAGATCGGCGAACACCACGTAGCCGTCGCAGGTGTTGTCGGCGGCGAGCCGGCCCGCCGTCGAACAGGAATAGGAAGTTCGCCTCCTGGCAGCCCTGCACGCCGAACGGACGGGAGCTGCGACGCGCAGCGTGTTGGCATCCAGCGCCTCGGAGGCGGCGAGCTCGGCCTGCCGGCGTCGGCGTCGCCTGCAGGGCCGCCCGGGCCAGTAGCAGCGCCCGCTGCGGGTCGCGCGAGATCTGGCTCTCGGCCTCGGTAGCCAGGGCCTGCGATCGCGCCGAGGCATCTGCGCCGCACGGCGTCGTGCCGGCTCACCAGCGCGAAGACAGCAGCCCGAGCGCGGCCAGCAACAGGGCCGCGGCGACGCCCAGCGCGCGGCGCAGGCGCCGGTTGACCTCGAGCTGTTCGCGCTGCGTCCGGGCCGATTCGCTCAGGCTGGCGTTGAGGAAGTCCCGCTCGGTCCGGTTGAGCAGCGCCGGTTGGCACCGCGCCCACTCGACCGCGGCGTCAAGGCGCGTGCCCCGGTAGAGGTCGGCCGGCTCGCGGCCGGCGGCGTCCCAGAGCCGGGCGGCGTCGCCGAGCCGGCGGTGCAGGCGGATGCCCTCGCGGTCCTCCTCGAGCCAGCGCCGGAGCGTCGGCCAGCGGCGGATCAGCACCTCGTGGGCGACCTCGGCCGTGCCCTCGTCGAGGGTCACCAGGCGGGCCTCGGCGAGGCGCTCGAGCAGTGTCCGGACCGCCTCCGCCGAGGTTCCCTCGGGCACCAGCTCCTCGATCCGCTACCCGCCGGCGGGTGTCCTCGACGCTCATCTCCGATCTCGGTCAGGCGCAGGAACACGCTTCGCAGCAGGGGCCGGTCACGCTCCGGGAGTCCCGTCCGCCACCGCATCGGCGGTCTGGGCCACCGCGGAGCTGACGCCGCCGCTCTGGTGGTAGGCGTCGACAGTCAGTGTCCGGCCGTTGCGACGCTCCCACGTCTCCCGCAGCGCGTGGGACATCAGCGGCAGCGCGCCCGGACTCGCCGCCGACGTCGCGCAGGACCAAGTCGATCAGGCCTGGCTCCAGCCGCAAGCCGGCCAGCCGGGCGGGCTCGGCGATCGCGCGCCGGAGCTCGTCGTCGCGCATCGGCCCCAGCAGCACCTGGTTACGCGCCACGGCGCCGCCAGCTCCGGGTCGGCGCTCAACTCGCCGTAGAAGTCAGCCCTCATGCCGATCGCCACCGGCCCGCGGCGGGCCAGGAGCGCGGCGATGAACCGCTCCCGTCGCTCGGCATCGTGACATTGGGTGTAGAGCTCCTCGAACTGGTCGACGACCAAGCAGCTCGTCGCTCGTCGTCGGGGAGGCTCGACGGTGGCTCCGGCCCGGGCGTGATGCAGCCGCGCGGAGTCGAGGTCTGGGAGTTCGCCGGCCTCGACGGCGGCCACCAGGCCCGGCACGGAGCAACGAAGACTTGCCGCTTCCGGACGCGCCGACCACGGCGAGCAGCCCGCCCGGCGTGATGCGCGCCAGCACGTTCCGGATCACTTCCTCGCGCCCGAAGAACAGGTGACGGTCGGCTGGCCTCGAACGCCAGCAGGCCCCGGTAGGGGCACGCGGCTGCTCGCGGGTGGAGTCGCCAGACCGGGGCCGACCAGGGCCTTGATCGCCTCAGGCTGCTGGATCCCCTTCAGCCGGTGGCGCCCGAGATCGACGATCTCGTATCCGCTCGGTAGCTCCGCGCTGGTGAGCGAGGCCGTGGTCTCGGAGAGCAAGATCTCGCCCCCGCCTCCGGCGCCGCGGACCCGAGCCGCGAGGTTGGGAGTGGTGCCCAGATAGACGCCGCCGCGCCAGTGGGCCTCGCCGGTGTGGAGCCCGAAGCGCGCCCGGATGGGAGCACGTGTCGGCCACGGTTCCTCGGCCAGCGCCCGGGCCGCATCGATTGCCGCCGCCACCGCGGGGGCGGCGGACTCGAAGACGGAGGTGGTCGAGTCGCCTTCGCCCATGGACTTGATGAACCGCCCGCCGTGCTTCTCCACAATCGCTGCGATCAGCTCGTCGTGGCGAACCAGCGCTTCGGCCATCACGCCAGGATCGCGTTCCCACAGCCCGGTCGAGTCCTCGATGTCGGACATGCAGAACGTCATCACGCCGGTCGGCAGGGTCGAGGCCCAGCCGGCCCGCATCCGCTCGACCAGCTCCCCCGCGGTCGTGGGGCGGCGTCCGGGATCGGGCTCGAGCCCCGCCTGGATCGCCTCCTCGAGCCGGCCTGGACCAAGCGGTGGACGGCCGCCCTCGGGGGGCTCGCCGCTGATCAGAGCGAGCGCCGTGGCGGCTAGCGCGTACACGTCGCTCGCGCGTGACGGCGCCGCCCCCGCGTCGAGCTCGGGGGCGCGGAACCCGCTCGTGCCCCGGCGGTGATCTCCCATCCCCAGGGTGGAGGAGAACCCGAAATCGACCAGCTTGACGTGGCCGCCGCGAGTCAAGATGAGGTTGGCCGGCTTGACGTCGCCATGCACGATCGGCGGGTCCTGGGTGTGGAGGAAGGTGAGTGCCTCGGCCGTCTCGGCCAGGTAGGCGAGCACGCTCGAAACGGCCAGCCCGGGCGTGCCACGGTCTCTGAGCAGGCGGTCAAGATCGGTGCCGTCGACCCAGTCCATGACCACCACGTACTGGTCGTCTTGGAAGAAGTCGTCGCGGACGACGGGAAGCGAGCGGTGGGTCACGCCCAGGAGGACGCGCGCCTCTCGGAGCAGCTCATCCCGATCCTGCTCGCTCCCCACCGGCCTGATCTTTAGCGCGACCACTCGCGAGTGCTGGCGGTCGAGTGCCTTGACCACTCTGGCCTCACCGCCGGAGCCGAGCGTCTCGAGCAGCTCGTAGCGGCCCCGGAGCAGGCTGACGCCGGTGTCGACCGCGTCAGACACCGCCGTACCGATGCCTTGTTGGTTTACGGATGCGTGGCCCTCCCACCCCGCTGGTCCTCGTCCGCGGGTGACCATCCCGGCGGTCCCCGTCAGGGCGCATGGTGGCACGAAAAATCGTGTAAGGGGGAAAAGTCGGGTCGCGCGGCTGCGCGAGGTGCGTCCGCTGCTAAGGGCTGTGTGGCGCTGAGCTGTGCCGCTAGGCGCCCGACGCGCCCGACGGGAACGAGACCTCGACGTCGGTCACTCCCGGCGAGCGGTAAGGCGCGAGCAGAAAATCGACCACGTTGTGGTCGACCACCGTCGGGTAGGTGCACGTCACGCTTTGCCCGTCGGTGCGAGCGCAACCAACGAGGTGGGCACGCTCGGTTGAGTTGGCGACACGCTGGAGGGGGACGCTCAGCGACCTGACAGTGGACTGGAGGTGCGCCGTCTCCGCGTTGAGCGCACCAACGCTTCCCATCACCTGGCTGAGTTCCGGGGCGACCCGACCGGTTGGTTCGGACACCACGTAGCAGCGGTACCAGTGGCAGCCGGTCTGGAGCCGGTGAAAGTCGCCGGGAACCTTCAGCCGGGAGAGGGACGCCATGGCGTGCGGGACCTCGCGGCGCGCGATCGTCTGGGCCGCGGGCTCGGTCTTCGCGGGGTCGGTCTTCGCGGATGTCGCCCGCGTCGAGGGCTGCGGGGAGCGCGGAATGAACGCGCTCGCCACCACCGCGGCGACCACCAGGCAGAGGGCGATGGCAAACCCACGATAAAGAGGCACGCGGGTTTATCGGCCGGGGAACGGTGGGGGATGAGGGCTGCTCTGATGCTTCTATGCGAAACCGGGCGTTATCTGAAGTTGGCCGCTGACGGTCAACGCGCTCGGGGGTGAGCTGGCCGTTCCGGTTCGCATAACTGGAGCTTCGTTGGTGGATGAGCGCCCGCTCGTGAGATGATCGGGTGACCTCGTGGGTCGGCTTTCTGCCCGCGATGGCGGTCGCGGGTGCTTGCCTGTCCGGCGACGAGAGAACTCCCAGCAACGCTGGGGGACGAGCCGGACATATGGAGTCGTGAGCAAAGATCGGGGACTACTGGAGGGCTCGGCGTGTGGACGCCGAGGACCGCTTCGAACGTCTCTACGGCGAGCACGGCCGCGCGCTGCTCGCGTATGCGCTGCGGCGCACGAGCGACGCGCAGGACGCGGCCGATCTGGTCGCGGATGTGTTTCTGGTTGCTTGGCGCCGCTTGGACGATGTGCCGTCTGGGGAGGGCGGGCGCCTGTGGTTGTACGGCGTTGCCCGTCACGCGTTGGCGAATCAGCAGCGCTCTGAGCGTCGGCGCGAGCGTCTGGCGGAACGGCTGCACCGGGAGCTGCCGGCCGCGGTACAGAGCATGCCGGCGCCTGCGCCTGAGACGGGGGCGCTTCGAGCGGCGCTTGGCCGTCTCGGGCCGGAGGATCAGGAGATCCTGCGTCTGACCGGCTGGGAGGAGCTCACGCCGGGCGAGATCGCCACCGTGCTCGGGATCAGCCCGATCGCGGCTCGCAGCCGACTGCACCGCGCGCGGCGGCGGTTCCGGACCGCTCTGCAGCAATCGCCGGAGCAGGATGACCCCAGCCCCGCTCGCCTTCAGGAGGCACTATGACCCGCATCGACATCGACGCGGCATTCGCTGCCGCCAACCCATTCACCGACGCGAACGCCGCAGCGCTTCCGCTCCGCGAGGCGGAGGTCGAGTTGGTCGAGCGAATAGTGGGGATGCCCGTGACCCCGCGCCGGCCGCGCGCACGTTCCGGCATGCTGAATCGTCGGCGGCTCCGGGTGCTGGTCACCGTCACCGCCGCCGTGGCCACACTGCTGGCTGTCCTCCCTTCGGGCCATCAAGATGGTGGTCCGGCGCCCGCGTTCGCCGCGCCGCTCGTGCGCTTCGCGAACGCTTCGCCGCTCGTTCTCCTGCAGCTGCCGGGTTGGCACGTTGTGTACACAGACGAGCAGGCGAACGGCTTCGGCGAGATGCACTTCGTCCAGGGCGAGGCGGATGTGAACGGCAACCCTCGCGGCGCCTCGTTCAGCAATCAGGTTTCGCTCGCCGGTCGAGTCGCGTCGCTCACCTGGGCCCCGCGGAGCCAGGCGGGGCGCGCGGACGTGACAGGTCATCAGTCGCTGGCGACGGGCCTTGGCGTGACCGTCCACCGCCTGATCTACGAGGGCGGCTCGCGCCGTGCCTTCGACATCAGCGCACTGTTCAATGACGCTGGCCGCGTGCTCGAGTTCCGGGCGACGGTCACGGACATGGCCATGTTTCGTGACGAGCTGCGTGCCCTGCAGACAATGCGCCAGGTGTGTCACTTCGAGCCGAGGAGGTCAGCATGAGCCGCAGCATCGCGTCCCGCCGCCGAGGTCTGCCTGCCCGGGTCAGCGCAGCTCACGCCACCGGAGCCAGCGTGGTGGGAGCCCGGCTGCTCGGACCGACGGCAATGGCCCCCGTCGCAATTGCGGCCTGTGCGGTTGGCGCGCTGGCCATCGGTCGCCTGGCGATCGCCGAGGCGGTCATCCGCAAGCTGAGTGCCGGCGAGGTCGAGATCAAATCGCTGAAGGTTCAGGAGCTCGAGGTAGGTGGCCGGCGGTGGCCGGGGGCATGAAGCACCCGTGGGCGGCGGCCGCGCGTCCTGAGCGGTCAGGCGTTGGCAGCTACGCGGAGGCTGTCGAGCGTCGTCGCCACCCGCTCGCGTAGCGCTGGGCCGGCCGCGGGTCCGAGGTAGACCTCCACCTGGAAGAACCGCCCGGCGTACTTGAAGGCGAAGGTGTCGCTGGATCCGTCGCAGGTCTGGCGCACCGCCCCGGCCGATATACGGAAGTGGGCGGGACGGCGCGGCTCACGGGCGACCTCATTGGGGTTCAGGTATTCCCAGACGAAGATGAACGCGCCGGCGCGGGGGAAATCGACCACGTTGGGGAAGCCGCATTCGCAGGTGTGACGCGAGAGCCGGGCCGGGAATGAGCCCATCGCCAGCCGGGGCGCCGGGTCGACGACGTCGCTGAGCCACCCGTGCAGGACGTGCCAGCCAGCCGGCACGGTGACGCTGATCCCCGCCGGGAAGCTCACGCGGGCGGCGCGATCGCCACCGGCCGTCCCGGCCGCCGCCAGGGCGACAATCGCGATCACGGCCAGCGCCACCAGAATCTTGCGCACGATGTCTATACGTGCGCGAGGGGTCTGGGGGTCCGTGTCGTCGCCTACACCGCCGGCGGCAGCACCTCCGCGCCCTCATCGGGCGGGGATCCGTAGGCGTAGACAACCAGGTCTTCGTCGCCCTCGTTGACTGTCTGCAGCGGCGTCCCCGCATGCACGTGGACGAGCCCGCCGGCCGGAACGGCGTGTCGCTGCGGCGGCTCCCCGAGGTACATCGTGAGGCGCCCCGCGAGCACCACGAACGTCTCCTCCTGTTCGGCGTGCACGTGACGACGGCCGCGTGCGCCTGGCTCGTAACGCCACACGTTCGCACGCGTGTTCTCGAACCCGACCAGATCCTGCAACTCGGCGACGTGCCGGGCCGGCTCACCCGGCTCGTGCGGCCGGGTTGTCCACTTGAGCTGATCGGGGACGACCGTCGAAAACGCCACGGCGAGGACCATAGTGATGGAGGTCGAATTTTCGCCGTCCACGCCCGCGCTGGCGTTAGACTCGCGCCACTACCCGCCAACAAGGAGTAGAGACCGTGGACGTAGCCGAGTTGGCCGAGCTGTACCGCCGGGCGCAGGAAGTGCGTGACGAGGCGGTACGCAAGAACCTCCTCCAGTCGTTGGCGCAGATCGCGGGCACAGCGGATGCGCTGGAGAAGGCCAGGACGGATCCGGCCTTCGGCAAGGGCGACCCCGAGGCCTCCACGACGCACCTGGTCGAGCTCGCGGCGGCGCAAATGGACGCGGCCCGCATGGCCTCCGCCGAGGTCGTCGAGCGGGGCGACGCCGGCTCCGAGCATCTGGAGCTCGTGGCCGCCGAGGCCCAGGCCGCCGAGGCGATCGCGGCAGAAGCGCTCTCGGCCGAGACGATGTCGGCCGAGACCACGGAGGGGATCTTCACTGGCGAGCCGCTCGCCCTCGAGGCGGCGGTGCTCGAGGGCACGACCGCCGAGGGGACGGATGCGATCAGCTCATCGCTCCGCACGTTCGTCGCCGAGCACGCGAAGGACCGCTAGCACCGCGCCGGACAGTCGCTCCATGGCCGGCGTACCCGAGGCACGAGCTGCTGCCGACGCGCCGACCCGCTTGCGGGCGAAGCTCCTGCGGGAGACGGTCGCCTGGTGCAGGGCCCATTCCCCCTTCTACCGGGAGCGTTTCCCGCCCGCCGAGGAGATCCAGGGACTCGAGGACCTGACCCGTCTGCCCGTCCTTTTCCGCGAGGACGTAGTCGCGAACTACGAGGCACTGGTCTGCGACGCGACGCTGCCGGCCGCCGTGCTGCACACGACGGGGACCACCGGAGCCTTCCTCGAGGTGATGCGCGGCCGCGCCGAGCAGGCGTTCGTCTGGGACTTCTTCGCGGCGCAGCAGGCGGTGGCCGGCGACCCCGGCGTCCGGCCGCTGCACCTCAACCTGGTCAACGCCTATCACGGCTCGCTGACGCCGATGCCGACCCCGGCCTACGTCCTCTCCGCCAGCGTCCACGACGAGGCCCAGGCCTCGCAGGCCCGCGGGATCCTCGAGCGGACCTACGCGCTGCCGGACGTCGAGCCCCGGGTGTCGGCGCTGATGGGGACCGAACGGATGGTCAAGGCGCTGACCGCCTACCTCATCGCCGACGGGTTCGATCTCGCCGGGAGCAGCGTGCGCACGGTCGCGCTGTTCGGTGGTCACGTTTCCGCAGCCCGCAAACGGCTCCTGGAGGAGCTATGGGGCGCCCGAGTCACCGATCAATACAGCCTGACCGAGATCTTCGGCGGCGCCCGCGAGGCGGGCATCGGCGGCCCGTGGGTGTTCGACCCGCACGTGATCCCGGAGGTCGTCCACCCGCGCACCCTGAAGCCGGTCAAGCGCGGGATCGGCGTGCTGGTGCTGAGCGGCCTGTACCCGTTCGTGCAGCAGATGCCGCTCGTCCGCTATTTCACCGGTGACCTCGTCGAGCTCGATGGCCCGTCGGCCGCGGGCCCGCAGGTCCGCTACGCCGGGCGCCTGTCGCGCTCCGTGATCGACGCCTCCGGGGCCGAAGTCGTGCCCCTGCTTCTCTCCGGCCCCCTCTACGAGGCGCTCGAGGAGCTGCCGGACGTCGCCGTCACCCCCCGCTTCGGCGACCTGCCGGCTAGCTCAGGGCTCGAGCTGACCGGCGACCTGCACTACGCCGTCGAGAGCGCTTTCGTCGGGCCGGACGGGGACGTGGAGATCACGATCCGGCTGGGGCTCCGCTATGCGCCCTGGATGTTCCCGGGGCGGCTTGCCGAGCTCCGCGAGCGGCTCGCGACGCGGCTTCGGGCCGCGCACCCGGAACTCGATCGACGCTGCGCCGACGGCTCGGCTCGCCTGCGGATCTCGTTCCACGAAGCGGACGAGATCGCCCCGTACGACTCCAAATGAGCACCATGAGGACAAGCGAGCCGGCCCTGGCCCGCCTGCGCGTCGCGATCGCCGCGAGCGAGCTGCCCACCTACGTCTACAGCTACCCGTCGAAGCGCGCGTACCGCCGACTCGACGCTGGCTGGACGCCCGAGCGGGCGTGGGCCGGCTACGAGGGTCCGCTCAACCTCTACCTCCACGTTCCGTTCTGTGGCCGCCGGTGCTCGTTCTGCACGCTGTTTCTGACCACCGCCCATACCGGGGACATGCGCCAGGCCTACGTCGAGGCGCTGTGCCGCCAGATCGCCATGTACGGGGCGCTGCTCGCCGACGTCGAGGTGGCGTCGGTCTACGTTGGCGGAGGTACCCCGACGATTCTCGAGCCGGCGCAGTTCCGCCAGGTGTTCGGCGCTCTGCGGGCAGCCTTCCCGCAGTTCGCGAGCAAGGCGGAGATCGCGGTCGAGGGCTCGCCCGACACGATTGCGGCCGAGAACCTCGCGTGCCTTCGCGAACTCGGCGTAAATCGCATCAGCATGGGCATCCAGACGCTCGATCCCGACGAGCTGCGACTTGTCGGACGCTCGCACATGGCCGCCGACGTCGAGCGCGCGGTGGCGGACATCCAGGCCGCGGGCTTCCGGAACACGAACTACGACCTGATCTACGGGCTCGAGGGCCAGACGCGCGAGAGCTGGCTGCAAAGCCTGTCGGGGACGATCGCCTTCGCGCCCGAGACGATCACGATCTACCCGATCGTCTTCCGGCCGCTGACCGCGATCGAGCGGCGGCGGGCGCGCGACGCCGATGCCTTCCTGGCCAACGCGTCGAAGTACGCCTTGTATGACGAGAGCGTCGAGTTCCTCGCCCAGCGCGGCTACCACCAGGACAGCTTCGTGCGCTTCACCACGCTCGAGCGCGACGGCTATCAGCAGGAGGCCGCCGACTTCTCCGGGGTGCCGCTGCTCGGGCTCGGCGCGGGCGCCCGGAGCTACAGCCACCGCGTCCACTACGGCACCGACTTCGCCGTGCGCAAGTCCTCGACGCTCTCGATCATCTCCGGCTTCGTCGACCACGATCACCGCCCGGACGCGCCCGTCGGGCTCGGCTTCGAGCTCGACGAGGACGAGCAGCGCCGCCGTTTCTGCGTGCTCACGCTCTCGCTCGGGCGACTCGACTCGGGTGCCTACGCGGGGCGCTTCCCGGGTGCGACTCTTGACGACTTCGCCGAGGAGCTCGCGGCGCTCGAGCACGAGGGCTGCGTGCGGCGCGACGGAGCCGGGGGCTTCGAGCTGACGCGCAAGGGCTTCAAGTTCTCGAACGTGATCGGTTCGCTGTTCACGTCACCCGCAGTGCGGGAGCTGGAAGACTCCTATGTGCCCGCCTGAGGCGGCCCGTGCCGACCCGTTCTGGGACCGGGGCTACAAGGACCTCACGGTCTCGACCATGGGCGGGCCGAACCACGACGTGGTCGAGCTCGTCGCGGCGCTCCCGCCGCTGGCGCGGGTGCTTGACCTCGGCTGCGGGGAAGGCCGGAACGCGTTCTTCCTGGCTGGCCGCGGTTGCGAGGTCACCGCGGTCGACATCTCCGCTGCGGCGATCAGCAAGCTCGAGACCCTCGCGGCGCGGGCAGGCTTTCGGATCGAGGTGGAGGTCGGGGACATCGCCGAGTACCCGCTCGCCGGCTCGTTCGATCTTGTCCTGGCCCACGGCGTGATCGACTACCTCGAGAACGAGAAGTGGCGAGCGCTCCTCACGCGGGTCAAGGAGCACACCGCGCCCGGGGGTTTCAACGCCTACACGTGCATGCTCTTTACCGAGGAGTACCCGACCCTGCCCGAGCTCGCCGACGCAGGCTTCAAACACTCGCTGGCGCCGGGCGAACTGGCCGACTTCTATGCCGACTGGGAGCTCGTGCGCCACGACCGCTATGTCAAGTGGGACCAGCATCCCGGCGTGCCCGAGCATTGCCACCCAGTCGACAAGGTCGTCGCCCGCCGGCCAGGCGGCGCCGGGCCTGAGGCCGTGGTCACCCCGGTGCCCGCCGGGGACGAACCGCTTCCGCGAGAGCTCTTCGACACGATCCAGATGGGGCTCCCGGCCGATGAACTCGAGCGGCGCTGCGGCGAGCCGGCGGCAATCGATCGCTTCGCGATGGACGGCGTGCAGCTCGGCGTGGGACCGGCGGCGACCGTCGAGGGGTACTCGCTCAGCCTCTGGTACTACGGCCGCTCTGTCTTCCACGTGGTCAACGGGAGGGTCTGGGGGCGCTCTCTCTACGACTCCGAGCCGGTGCGGGTCGTGTTCGAGCGCGGGTGATCCGTCGCGGGGGGCTTGTCGCGCGCGGCCAGTTAGCGCTGACGCCGTACCACCCGGCGGACGCGTAGCAGGACCCGGCGGATACGGCGAGGCTCGTTGGTGCGGGTTTCGTCGCCCGCTCGGAGCTGGGCGTAAAGCTCCGCCCTCGCCTCTTTCTCGCCGTCGACGCGACGCTCCTCTCGGAGCAGAGGCCGAATCGGTATGCGTCCGGGATCAATGCCCATTTCTCACTCGCCTTCTAACTGGTAAATCGTACCTGGCGGAGCTGATGCGACAGGGATCAGATTCGGAAACGTGTGGCCGCAAAAGGTGCCAGCACCGCCGGGCGCTCCCCGGTCAGCATGAAGGTGGTCAGCGCCTGGGCGGCGGGCGCGGCGAGGGTCATGCCGAGCATCGAGTACGCGCCGGCGAAGAACACGTTCGCGAGCCTGGGGTGTCGGTCGATGATCGGCAAGCCGTCCGGAGCGATCGGCCGCAACCCCGACCAGACGCTGTCGGCGTCGAGCTCGCCCCAAGGTCCGAGCATCCGTGCGGCGCCGCGAGCGACCGACTCGACGCGCCGGCGATCGATACGCCCGTTGATCCCGCTGAACTCCATCGTGCCCGCGATCCGCAGGCGCTCCCCAAGCGGCGAGCATCCGACGTGCGGATCCAACAACAGGAGGGCGTGCCGGGGCATGCGCCGGGGCCGGACCTCAAAGCTGTAGCCCTTGCCGGCCTGAACCGGCAGCCGCACGTCAAACAGGCGACCGACAGGGCCGAGCCAGGCTCCAGTGGCAAGGACCACGCTCTCGGACCGAAAACGGCCAGCCGAGGTACGGAGCGTCGCCACGCGCGAACCCTCCATCTCCGCGTCGCGGAGCTCCGTGCCCTCGAGCACCTCCACTCCGAGCTCCGTCACCCGCTTCCTGAGTGCGGCGGTCACCGCCCCGGGGTCGACGGTGCAGTGCGGCTCGATCACGAACCCGGTTCTGACGGCATCGGTCAGCGTGGGCTCGAGCGTCAACACCTCGTCCTGGCTGAGCAGCCGATCCGGAATCTTGAAGCCGAGCCTGGCCACCGGTTCAAGCTGGTCAAGAAAGGCCTGCGCCTTGCCGGGTTCGCTCGCCGCCACAAGCAACGGTTCTCGCTGCAGCTCGATCGGAATCCCGTTGCTCACCATCTCTTCCAGCAGGTCGATCGACCGCTCGGCAAGCCCGGCAAGCGCCACCCGACCGGCTCGGTGGTCCGTCTCGTTACAGCGCCTGGCGAACCCGACCAGCCACGGGATCATCCGGAGCAACTGTCGCGGCTGGAAATAAAGGGCCGACTCGCGGTCGATCAACGAACGAACGCCATAGCCGAGTAGGCCGGGCTCTGGCAACGGTCCCGCCTGCGCCGCCGAGACCCACCCGGCGTTGCCCCACGAAGCCCCGCTGCCGACACTCCGAGTCTCCAGCACCTGCACCTCGGCCCCGGCCTTGCGCAAGAAGTAGGCGACACACAGGCCGGCGATGCCGCCGCCGACCACGATCACGTGATTCGACCGTTCGGCGCTCAGGCCTAGGCCGTTCTTTCTTGGCGAGCCGGGCGGCCGACATAGTCGACGCGCGCGGATCGAATCTGCCCCGAGCTGATCGCTTCGAGCTCGTCCGCCTCGCTGGTCTCGGACAATTCCGGGAAGAAGTACGCGCCGCGAGTGCAAGAGACGCGCTCGAAGCGCCGGTCAAGCTCCTCGACGAGCCGCTGCACGCTGTGCAGACCGTGCTGGTGAGCCCAGCCAGGGAAGAGGTCATCCCATGGCTGACCCGAAGCCATCCACTCGTCGCGACGGCGATGCAGCCAGCCTTCGGGGCCTGTCTGTGTCAAGCGTTCAAAGCACCACCGAGCGGTCTGCTCGTCGAAGCGCTGCCAATCCCATTCGACCACGATCACCCGGCCGTCGGCGGTCAAAGCGTTGGCGGCCTTGTCCAGCACATCGCCGGGCTCTCTGACGTGGTGCAACGACGTGCTGGCGATAACCGCGTCAACGGGTTCGGCGACGTCGCTCTGCTCGAACTCGATCTGGCGGTAGCGATCCCCCTCGGGCGCCAGGGGATCGATTCCCACCGCGTCGTAGCCGCTCTCGTGCAATCTTGGGACAAGGCCGCCGAGGCGCCCGCACCCTATCTCCACGACGGCCGCTGGAGCGGGCGGCAGGTGAACCCGAACCTTCGACCACAGCGCCTCTAGCCATCGCTCTTGGGCGGTCACAGGCCGATGCTAAGGCTCGGCGCTCCGCCGCGCCCGCCGCAGCACGCGAGGTCGGCCCCGGACCCGGGCAACCGCTAGCTTTCGCGAGGGCGTCCCCCCACCGATGATTTTTCGCCGCTTCGGCGGTCTTGGTCACATGACACCAACCACATGCCACATGTCCATCTCTCTCGACGGCTTCGTCGCCGGCCCCGATCAGAGCCGCGACAACCCGCTCGGCGTCGGCGGCCGGGAGCTCCACCACTGGCACCTCGACGAGCCCCTCCACGAAGCCGACGCCCCCGTGCGCGACGAGCTCATGACGCCCTGCGGAGCGTACGTGATGGGCCGCAACATGTTCGGTCCGATTCGGGGCCCGTGGGAAGAGGACTGGCGCGGGTGGTGGGGGGACGAGCCGCCCTATCACGCTCCTGTGTTCGTTCTCACCCACTACCCGCACGACCCGATCGAGATGGAGGGCGGGACGACGTTCCACTTCATCACGGAAGGCTTCGATGTCGCCTTTGAGCGCGCGAACGCGGCGGCCGGCGATCTCGGCGTCGACATCGCCGGGGGCGCCTCCACCGTGCGGCAGGCGTTCGCGGCGGGCGTGATCGACGAGCTCATGCTCGACATCGCTCCCGTGCTGCTCGGAGCCGGCGAGGCCCTGTTCGACGGAGTGCAGGACCCCGGCCTGCAGCCGGTCGAGGTCATCCACTCCCCGCTCGCGACGCACATTCGCTACCGCATCGGCCGCTGACTCGCTGGCCTCGCGGCGGGAGTAGGAGGACGAAGCCGAGCTGCTCCGAGCCTATGCTCCGGAGATATGACGATTCAGCGGATGGACAACGTTCTCATCGTTGTCGAGGACCTCGAGGCGGTCAAAGCGTTCTTCGTCGAACTCGGTATGGAACTGGAAGGCGAGACGACGGTCGAGGGGCCCTGGGTGGACACCGTCGTCGGGCTCGACGACGTCCGTGCCGACATCGTCACGCTCCGTACCCCGGACGGCCACAGCCGGGTTGAGCTGACGAGGTTCCACACCCCGCCGGCGGTCAGACCCGAGCCGGAAAACGCACCCGCGAACACGCTGGGAATACGCCGCATCATGTTCGCGGTCCACGGCATCGACGACGTCGTCGCCCGCCTGCGCAGCCACGGTGCCGAACTCGTCGGTGAGATCGCGCAGTACGAGGACATCTACCGGCTGTGCTTCATGCGTGGCCCTGAGGGCATCATCGTCGGACTGGCCGAACAGCGCGGCTGAAATCTGCAGTCACACCGCGGGTTGCGGCAGTGATCGTCCCGGCGTGGATAGGCGCGCAGGCCATCACCGGTTGGCCCAGCGTGCGAGCCGGCCCGCATCGGTCCGCTCACGGAAGGAAGAGCATTCCCTTGGGCGCGGTCGCCACAGGAATGGGGTTTCTCAGTGGCTCGGCAGAGTTCGCCTCCTTCCCAATAAGAGGCCGCTGCCCTGGTCGGTCTATTCAGGCTGGCCCCGGTGCCAAATTCTCCGGTGGGTTCCGCGCGGGTGCTCAGCTGGCTCGGACTCCTGTTCCTTGCGCTCCTGCTCGATGTGCTCGCGCTCGCGCTTCCATGGGTCCTCCGCGACGCTCGGATCGTCCGCCCCGCTTGGAGTCTCTTCCTCTTCCATCTCGCGGTCGTGGATCGCGGCGGCACGCTCCCGAGCCAGCTGCTCCTCGCGCTCCATATGTGAGAGCCCGTCTGGTTCGAAGTAGTTCATAGCTGGAATCTCCCCGCGAAGGCGTCCGAGGTCATCACCCAATCTGAGTGAAGCGGTGGCAGTTCGGCTGCGTGGCCGCCGTGAGCGACTAAGCGGCAGCCCAGGGCGAGCTCAGCCTGTGCGTCTTGGTGGGGAGGCGCAGCTGGATCAGATCTAGGATCCGGACATGTCGCTGGCTGCCTGCTCAGACGTATCGCCAGCGGACTGGATCGTCGCGAGCGACGTTCCCTGGGTGCGGTTGGTGACGTTCGGCCCGGCAGGCTTTCCCGCCTATGCGCGCGTTCGGTTCATTCCTGACCCCACCCATGAAGGCCAGCGGGAGATCGACGCTGATCCGGACGCGTCGCCTGACGAGGTTGATCAGTGGCGGGCCCTGCTCCAGCTAGTGGCTGCTGGTACCGAGGAGCCTGACGACTGCTATTTCGGTCTCTGGGAGGGCTGGGGGTTCCCGCAAACGGCAAATCGATGGCCGGTCTTCGGCGTTCCCCGCGGCGCTCGACTCCCCGCGCGGTCCTACTTCCTGTTTCACGGATCACTCTCCGAGGCCGAGATCTGGGGCGGCGGCGAGCCCGCGAACGCCGGGATCTGGGGCCTCTCGGAGTTCTCGCGGGGCGGCGCGCCCGCATTCGTGTGGCCGGCCGACCACACGTGGTGCGTCGCCGCGGACATCGACCCGCACTGGGCAGGGATCGGCGCGTCCGTGCCGCTGATCGAACGGCTGATCGGCGATCCGCGTCTCGACGCCGTCGAGGCGGACCCCGCCGACGAGCCGCCCGCCTACCGGTAGAAGCGCGTCCGGCCAGCGTCGCAGACGGCGATGGCCGCAAGAGCGCGACGCCCTGCTGAGCCTAATCCCGCGTCGGTGGTCGATCAAGGCGACAGGCTTCCGGCGCCGCTCCTGACTCGAGGTTTTCTCACGACCTGACGCGGTTGCCGTAGGGTCGGGTCTGCAAATCCGATCGAACTAGAGGGGGCTCAGCGTGATCTTCATAACGACTTACAGGATCAAGCAGCAGAGCAAGGACGAGACCAAGAAGCTGATGGGCGTATTTGCCGAGAAGGGTGTCCCGTCCACAGTGAAGGCGCACTACGTGGCGGCGGACGGCAGCCAGGGCGTGGTGATCGCGGAGGCGGACGATCTAGAGGAGGCCTACCGAAACATCCTGAACTACTCGGAGTGGATCGAGTACGAGACTAAGCCCTACCTGACAATCGAGCAGGCCCTGCCCCACATCGCAGACTACGTCGGTTGATGAAAGGCCCGCTCACCTCGTCAGATCGGGACATGTCTTGGGACACCCTTTGCCGAGAAGTGGGCAATAAGGGGACCGCTCTTCGGCCCGTGGCCGGCGTTCTGTGCGACGGCAAGGCGCGCTCGGGCTGAGCTCCCACTGCAGCGTGGTGGTTGGTGCGTGGAGAGCATGAATGCAATCGTGCGAGGGCGTCGATGGCCGATCGCCCGGGCAGCGCAGAGGGCGCTGCCGCTGTCGATCAGGCTGTCTCGACGATCATTTCGATCTCGACCGGGATGTCGCCGGGCAGCTCGGCCATTCCGACTGCCGAGCGGGCATGACGCCCGGTCACCGGGCCAAAGACCTCGACGAGCAGGTCCGAGCACCCATCGATCACGGCGGGGGTCTGGTTGAACCCCGGCGCGCAGTTGACCATCCCGAAGACCTTGACTATCGACGTGACCCGTTCCCGACGCTCGCGATCTCGGTGGCGGTCCCCGCGCCGCACATCAGCTTCACCGCCGGCGTCATGCAGGCATTCAAGACCCTGCTCGATCACTTCGGGCTGCACGTGGTGACGCCTATCATCGCCGTCGCGCTGGTGATCGCCTCCCTGAGCGGCTTGCTCGACTGGCTCACCGGTCCCTCCACCGGCCTGCTGCACATCTCCCGCGAGCGCGGCTATCTGCCGCGGTACTTCCAGAAGCTCAACTCGAACGGCGTCCAGCTGCACATACTGGTCGCCCAGGGACTCGTCATCACGCTGATCGGAGTGCTCTACTCCGTGGTGCCGGCAGTCTCACGCGCCTACTGGGTGTTCGCCGCCCTGGCGACAGAGGTCTACCTGATCATGTACGTCCTGATGTTCCTCGCGGCAGTCAACCTCCGGCGGCGAGCGCCCGAGCATCAGCGTGGCTACCGGGCACCCGCGCTCGTGACGATCTGCGTCGTCGGGACGCTCGCCGCCACGGCTGCCTGCGTGGTCGGTCTGTTGCCGCCGAGCCAGCTTGGGCACATAAGCACGCCGGAGTACCTCCTGGCGCTGCTCGCCGCGACGCTCCTCGTCGGGCTCCTCCCGCCGCTCCTGCTCCATAAGCTGCGCCGGTCCGATTGGAAGGTCGCTGCCTGAGGGGGTGATGTTTGGCGTGAGCCACTGAGGGCTGCCCTCGGGCCGCCCGTCGGTGTGTCTAGCTTGAGTACCCGGCTACGCGGTCGCGCCGATCCCCGCCTGCTGGATCTTCGCGATCTCGGCCTCAGGGTCTTCCACCTCGAGCACCAAACGGTGATAGCGCTCGTCTCGGAGCTCGATCGCGACCGCCTTCGCGGGCTCGTGTACGTCCCAGAACACCAGCTGGCCCTCTGAATAGAAACGACCAGCCGAGATCACGCCGGGAATGTGAGTGCCGCCAAGCCGCATGCCGTGCAGCCACTTTTGCGCCTCCTCGCTCGCCGACTGGGCGCCGACGACGTTTCTGAGTGGGATCTCCAAGCGGCTCTTGAGGGCCCAGAAGCGATCCGCCCCTTCGACGCGGACCACGAGTGCGTCAGATGTCAGTTCGATTGTTGTAGGCATGGTGTTCCTTCCTGTGTTGGATGGTTGCTAACCGTCATGGCAAAAGCTCGAGCGATGTGATCGATCCGCGCCAGTAGGTGAACGGCCCCCCGGGTAGCTCCCATCGCACTTCGCCTCGGGTTGGTACGCGCACTCCGCCTACGGTGCGGTAATCGCCGTAGGCGCCGATCCACGGCGTGAGGGCATTGCCCGCCTCGACGCGGGGCCGCTGGGCTTCGGTCCGCGCGAGCTCGCCGGCGGAGTTGAAGATCAGGCGCACCGCGATCCGCTCATCACGAACGCGCGTGGCCACTTCGACGGTGTGGTCATCGACCTCGCGCCACTCGAGTTGCCGATTGGCGATGATCGCCTGCGGCACCCAGGCGATCTCGGCCAGGTACCTAAACGCCTCGCCCTGAGCCAGTTCGGGTCCACGTTTGCGCTGTACCGGGATCCCAAGCATCCGGACCTCGAGCCGCCCTTCTCGGCCGTCATAGCTGTCGGTGACGCGCAGGGCGAGAGGACCGAGCATCGGGAATCGAGCCTCCCAGGCAAAGGCCACCTGCTCGATCGTGAACTCTTCTGTCGCCTCGAAAAGTCGCGGCGAGGCGCCTGGTTTGAGGCTCATCTCGCCTCGCTGGCGGATGCGGACGGTTCGGTACGTTCCGCGCTGCTCCGCCACGCATCGGTTGGCGTAGTCCCGGACGAGCGCGGGCAGGGAGCTAATCGCGGAAGAGGCTGTCGCCTGACGATTCATCGCGCCGGATGGGCGCTGATTGGTCGCGCGCGCACAGAGCACAGTGCCACGAGGATGAGGCAGTTGACGACAAGCCCCGCGTATGCGCTTCCGATCTCACAGAGGCATAGAAATGCAGAGATCGGGACCGCGACCGCAAGGACACGGAGCGCCCAGTGCGAACGACGCCAAACTCCGAATGCGGCGGCAACGAAGCCGAAGCTCACGAGCAGCCAGACGACGCCGAGACGCGAATACCCGCCGGCCCAATGCCGATGTGCCCGTCGACGACAGCGGTGGAATAGGGCATCGCCGCGACGCTCAAGAGCTTCCATGCGACCACGAAACCGAGTACGTGGACCATCCCGTGCAGCGCCAGGGCGACAGAGGACCAGCGCCGAGCCCAGCTCACCTGACCTTTCCCACTGCGTGACATGACCCTGAGGATGGCGCTCAAGGCAGTGCCGGAAAACGCGGCTGCGCCGCAGTCTGGTCGGGAAAACTACGCACGTCCCGCTCGGAGTGCGGCTCCGCGCCGCATGCGATGTGGCCAACTACCGATGCATCTTGGCCGTGGCCGACGCATGCTGGCGGATAGGTGTCACACGGATCCAGTTCAGCGATGGAGCGAAAGCGCGTAGTGATCGCAGGTGGGGGGTTTGCGGCGCTCGAAGCGGCGCTCGCGCTGCGGGCGCTGGCCAAAAATCGGGTGGACCTGGCCATGATCTCTCCTAGCGCGAACTTCTCCTACCGCCCAGCGGCGACGATCGAGGCGTTCGACGAGTCGCCGCCGCCGCGGTTTGACCTCGGGCAGATCGCGGCCGATTTGGACGCGACCTACGACCGCGACGCGCTCGAGGCGGTGGCGCCGAAGCAGCGATTCGTGCGGCTGGCGTCCGGGGCCATACTTGATTATGACTTCCTGGTCCTAGCGGTGGGAGCCCGACCGACGCCCGCGGTCCCGGGAGCGCTGACGTTTCGCGACCAGCGCGACCTACCCCGCTTCAGGGTCCTGCTGGACGAGCTAGCCGCGGGGGGCATCGGCAGCCTTGTGTTTGCGGTGCCATCTCGCGACGCCTGGTCGCTGCCCGTGTACGAGCTTGCATTGATGTCCGCGAGGCATGCCGAGAGGCATGACGCGACCGTCGAAATCGTCGTGGTCACTCCCGAGGAGGCGCCGCTTGCGGTCTTCGGGCCACACGCCTCCCGCTTGGTCGCCAAACTGCTTTGGGAGCGAGGGATCAGGTTTGAGGGGAGTTCGATCCCCCACAGCGTCCGCCCCGACGGATCGCTGGCTCTTCAGTTCGACGCCCCGATCGACGCGGACCGCGTCGTCGCCGTCCCGGAGCTTCATGGTCCGCGAATCACGGGCCTCCCCGCGAACTGGGCAGGGTTCGTGCCTACTGACAGCCTCGGCCGAGTGGAGGGATTCGCCGACGTGTACGCCGCGGGGGACATGAGCACCTACCCGATCAAGCAGGGCGGCCTGGCCGCCCAGCAGGCGGATCTGATCGCACAGACAATCGCCGCGGAGCTCGGCGCTCCGGTCAAGGAGCTACGCCAGAACCGGATCCTCCGGGCAAGGTTTCTCGATGGCGAGGGGGCGGTCGCGCTGCGCACCGAGCTTGACGCATGGGGCCAGCCCACGGGGGCGACGCTCGAGCACCAAGAGTCTCGACACGCTCCGGACCTGAAGGTGTTCGGCCTTTACCTGACCCCATATCTGTCGATCCACCGCTCGCGGCTCGAGAGATCTCCGGCTTAGCCGACCCCGGGACTGGAGCCTAAGCCTCGGCGGGAGCGCCTGGGTGATGCGCTCTGATAGCTGCAGCCGCCAGGTCCGGACCTCCCGTTCAGCAGGCGCGGAGCTTGTCGCGTCTGGACGCCGGCCTGGTCCGCGGCTCAGGAGCTGACCCCGACGCGTAACCGTTATGAGCCTATGGGCGAGCTCGGCCGATCCCGCGGTAGTGCACGCGCCAAATCAGTTTGTAGATCGGAATCCAGCGCGGGATCCGGTTGATCACCGGCAAGTAGGGGATCAAGATGAAGAGCAGGCTGAGCACGCCCATCACCGCCATGACCAAGACGTCAGCATTGGCCGAGGTCGAGAACGGCTTGATCTGGTACCAGAAGGTATACAGCCACAGCCAGACCTGACCCGGATAGCTCCCGGTTTCGTTCATCATTCCCCACTGATCGCCGCTGAGGTGCTCGGCGTCCGCCCGGTTCGCGAGCAGACCCCCATCGGCGATGAAGAGAAGCGGCTTGGTGTAGTCGGTCTGGTAGAACTGGCGGCTGGTCAGGAGCGCCCCATCGAGACCGCCAGATTGGGCGAAGTTGGTCAGACCCTGCATCATCGTGGGCAGAGGGCCATAGCCAGAGCCGGGCACCGTGATCGAGCCGTTGCCGTTGGCGGTGGCCTTTCCCAGGCCCTTCTCATAGGCACTAGTCCACGCTGTCTGCTGCTTGGCGGAAGCGTCTTCGTACGTAGTGACGGCGCTCTGGAGCGCCGGCTGACCGGTGATCGAGCGCAGTGGCGCGAGGATGAAGTCTTGTGCCGTATTGACCGGGTGGCTAACTCCGAGCCATTTCTGCAGGCGGATAAAGGCAATGTGCTGGCCGTCCGAGGCATGGTTGTAGGGAGGCCCGTAGCCGCCGGTTCCGCTCGACCCGTCGAGTTCGGTGGTGGCGGTGGTGACGAAGTCGACCGGGTCCGTTCGCGCCCACGACTTGATCGTCGTCGACTTTTCGTCCGGCGAGGAGAAGAGGATCGTCAGCACCACGGCCAGAGCTAGGATCACGCCGAAGGCGATCGAGGCTTCCTTGACCAGGTCATAGGGCCGGTAACCGCCCGCCCAGGTTGCGTAGCTCTCGTCCTCGTGACGGCGGGCCGCTCGGCGTTCCGACCAAGTCACGATGCGTCCTCCGGCGCTTGGACCGTGCCCTCGGCCGCCGCCGGGGGCTCCTGCATGGACGCAAGCCGGTCATTGGGCGAAATCGGCGGCACGACCCCGTGTTTGCGCACGAGCAGTACATGGCCCACGACGAGCGCCACCACCGCCGCTGGTAGCAGCAGCACGTGATAGCTGTACATCTGCCCGAAGTTCAGAAGGTTGAAGAACGAGCCGACACCGACCGAGTTCATCGCGTCCTTGGCCTGGGTCGAGATCCACTGGGCGTCGAAGTTCTGTTGAGAGACATAGCCGGTCAGCGCGCACGGGAATCGCCACCAGGAAGGTCACCGCGCCGGTGATCCACACCCGGGCGCGTCCGCCCCTCCACGCCGCCATCCAGTACTTCCCCCACAGGTGAATGACCATGAAGAAGAAGAACAGCTCCACCGACCAGAGATGGATGCTGTTGAAGAAGTGCCCGACGCCCGTGAAGTGCCACCAGCCTGGCCCCTTCAGCGCAAGGATCGTGCCGGAGAGGATGATCACCGCCAGCGCGCTGAGCGACAGCACCCCGAACACGTAGATCCATGAGGCGACGTAGGTCGGCTGCTTGTCGGCTAAGAGCTTCTCGGGCGGCAGCGCCTCGACTGCGCGCTGGCGGAGGCGAAGCGTCCAGGACTTGCTCGGTACCTCGGGCGGCTCGGTGACGCTCATTGCTGGCTTCCCGCGCCTTCGTGATGGGGGAACGGCAGCGCGATCGCCAGCGCGAACACGACGAACATCACCGCGATCACGATCACATTCGACAGCGACAGCGTGATGAAGTGCCAGTGGACGTAGGTGGCGTGGTGGTTGAGGTTGAACACGGCGGCCATGAATTGGCACGCTACGGGCCGCGGCGGATGCGTCCATCCGTAGCGGCGCGCGGGGCGTTGCGGGAAACTACCGATACGCCCGCTCGGCGCTTGCTCGCTTGCAAAAGCAGTGCTAATCTGCAAGCACTAACCTCTCTCTCAATCTCAGGAGCAAGCAATGACCACCACCCAGACCAAGAACGGAACGCCTCCGATCGACGCGGCGTTCGAGCAAGTGAAGGAGTTGAATGAGCAGTTCCTGGCCGCCGGTCGCAAGGCCGGCAACCTGTACGTCGACTCCTACGAGAAGGTGGTCGGCCGAACGATCGAGCTCGAGCGCAAGGTCGCCGGGATGACCCAGCAGGAATGGCTCAAGGCCGTGATCGAGGCCCAGGCCGACTTCGCCCGCGAGCTGGCCGAGTCCTACACCACCGCGGCGCGCAGCCTACTCAAGTAGGCCCTGCCCGATTCCGTGTGAGAGCGCCGATGGGACCCATCGGCGCTCTTCGTCTGAAAAGGAGGTCGACGATGAACGCCGTGCCGCAGTGCCCTCCCGTTGGTCTGCCAGGGTCCTCCTCCGGCCTTCTTGACAGCTGGCTGGAAGGCTGGGCCGCTGCCCTCACCGGGTTCGCGGAGTGCCTATCGGCGGCGCTCACGGCGCGGTCCGGCGACGCTCGACGTTGCCCGCTGGCTCGAGCTCACGTCGTCGCGACGACCGCCGTCGTGGTCAACGCCCCACAAGGTCGTGTTCGAGACGCCGATCGCCCGGATGCGGGACTTCACGACCTCACGGCCGCGCGGGCTGGTCCCGACGCTGGTGCTCCCGCCCCAGGCGGGTCATGACTCGTGCATCGTCGACTACTCCGCAGCGCAGAGCCAGATGCGAACAATCCTCGGCTCTGGGCTGACGCGCGCCGTGTCGCTGGACTGGATCGGCGCCAGCGCCGAAACCGCCGACGCGTCGATTGACGACTACCTGGAGGTGGTCGATCGCGCAGTCGAGTATTGCGGCGGCAAGGCCAACCTGATCGGCGACTGCCAGGGCGGCTGGCTCGCCACGATCTACGCCGCGCTCCGCCCGGAGCGGGTCAACACCCTGACCCTCGCGGGTGCGCCGATCGACTTCCACGCCGGCGAGCCGGTGATCCACGACGTGCTGCGGCGCCTGGCGCCGGGAGGGGACCTGCGCTTCTACGAGGCGCTGGTCGCGGCGGGCGGCGGCGTCCTGAAGGGCGGGCACATGCTCGCCGGCTTCATCGCGATCAAGCCGGGTGATGAGATCTCGCGTCAGCTGGAGCTGCTGGCGCACCTCGACGATCCCGGCCACGTCGCCCGCTATCGGGAGTTCGAGGACTGGTTCAAGCACACCCAGGACATCCCAGGAGCGTTCTACCTGTGGATCGTGCGCCACCTGTTCCGCGACAACGAGCTCGTTCGCGGATCGTTGAAGATCGCGAACCAGCGGGTGGACCTGGCGGCAATCAACATGCCGCTTCACCTGTTGGCCGGCGCGAACGACCACATCACCCCGCCCGACCAGGTGTTCGCGATCGCCGACCACGTCTCCACGCCGAAGTCGCTGCTCCGGACCGATCTGGCCCCGGGCGGCCATCTTGGGCTATTCATGGGTCATCAGGCGCTCCGCGAGCACTGGCCGCCCCTGCTCGCAGAGGTGTTGAGCCACTCGGTGGCGTGACCGACGCCTATCCGCGACACTTTGCCGATGGCGCCACATCGCACGTTCTCGCCAGAAGAGGCCCGAGCAATCGGTGAGCGGATCGGGATCGACTGGAGCAGCTCACGGTTCGATGTGAAGCAGTTCCAAATGGGCCTCGAAGTCGAGCTCGAGCACGGGCGCCTAGACCCGGCGACCAACGTCAGCGACGACGATGAGGTCACGACCGGCAAGATCGCCTGGGCGCACCTCAACGAGTTTCCTGACTACTACACGCGCTTGGCGAAGATGGAGGCGGAGGCGGAGCGGTACTGGAGCGAGCGGGAGCGACGAGATCCAGACCGCGGGGAACCGCCGGAAGCTCGGCGAGGAACCCACCCCGGCGAGGAAGGGGAGCCGACCGGCGGCCCCTCGGTGCCGGAGGACGAGGACGTCGTTCCGGGCCGTCATTCGGCGAGCGCTGAGGCCGCCCGGCTTCGCTGGAGAGAAACGCACGACGACAGCTAGCACGATCAGCGCCCTTGGCGAGCACGTACGCTCGCGTCGCCGCTAGCGCGCCGTCCAGCCCTGGTCCATCGTCACCGGCACGCCGGTGAACGCACGGCCGGCTGGGCCGGCCAGGAACGCCACGAGCTCCCCGACCTCGGCGGGCTCGATCAGCTCCTTGACCGCGTGCGGGGCGAGGATCACGTCCTGCAGCACCCGCTCCTCGGGCACGCCGTGCGCGCGGGCCTGGTCGGCGATCTGCTTCTCGACCAGCGGCGTGCGCACGTATCCCGGGCACACCGCGGTCGCGGTGATCCGGTGCTCGGCTCCCTCGAGCGCCAAGGTCTTGACGAGGCCGAGCACGCCGTGCTTGGCGGACACGTATGCCGCCTTGAACGGCGACGCGACGAGCGCGTGCACCGAGGCGATTGCGATGAACCGGCCGGCACCGCTGTCGCGCAGCGCCGGCCAGGCGTGCTTAGCGAGCAGGAACGGGCTGGTCAGCATCAGCGCAATGATCGTGTCCCACCGCTCCTCGGGGAACTCGTCGATCGGCGCCACGTGCTGGACGCCGGCGTTGGGCACGATCACATCGAGGCGGCCGAAGCGTTCGATCGCCGCCGCCACCGCGCCGGCATTGGCGTCGGCGGCGGTGAGGTCCGCCGCGTGCCCCACGCCGGGGCCCTCGGGATCGGGCTGCAGATCGACCGCCAGCACATTCATCCCGGCAGCATCCAGGCGCCCCGCCACGGCGCGGCCGATCCCGCTCGCCGCGCCGGTGACGAGCGCGGCCTTGCCCTCCAGGCTCATTTCTTGCGTGTGCGGCTGCGCGACCGCGGTGCCGAGGATGCGCGAGCAGAGGCGCCGCGCGAGCCGCGGCGAGCGCGCGGCGCCGCGGACGCGCGAGGAGAGGCCGCGAGGAACGCCTGGTAGATCTCGCGCAGCGCCGTGCGCTGGCGCGCGGTGAGGCGCTGGTCGGCGGCGATCGCGTCGAGCACGGCGCTGTCCTCGCCCTCCTCCCCGGGCGGTGTGACTCCGGCCTGCTCGTAGAGCGCGTCCGAGGAGACCTTCAGCGTCTTCGCGATCGCGTCGAGCACCTGCTCGGACGGCGCCCGCAGGCCGCGCTCGATCTGCGACAGGTAGGGGTTTGAGATCCCCGCCAGCTCGGCGAACTGGCGCATCGACAGCTCGGCGAGCTCGCGCTGCTGGCGGATGATCTCTCCAATCGCGGATGGGCGACTTGGCATCGTGGCGGACAGGATATGCCCGGGCTCAGGCGGCGTTGCGGATGATCGCGGCCTGGCCCTGCCCGCCGCCGACGCAGAGCGTGGCCAGGCCGCGCCGCGAGTCGCGGCGGCGCATCTCGTGCAAAAGAGTGACGAGGATCCGTCCGCCGCTGGCACCGATTGGGTGCCCGAGCGCGATCGCTCCGCCATGGGGGTTGATCAGCTCGTCGTCGATGTCGAGCTCCCTGAGTACTGCGAGCGACTGCGCCGCGAATGCCTCGTTGAGCTCGAACAGGTCGATGTCGCCCAGCTCAAGCCCCGCCCTGGCGAGCGCCTTGCGCATGGCGGGCACCGGGCCGATGCCCATGATCTTCGGCTCGACGCCGACCGAGGCGTAGCTCTCGACCGTCCCAAACGTCCGGAGGCCGCGTTCGTTGGCCTTGCTCGCCGACATCACGACGATCGCCGACGCGCCGTCGTTGATCCCTGAGGCATTGCCGGCGGTCACCGTGCCGCCGTCGCGGCGGAACGCTGGGCGCAGCTTCGCCAGCGTGTCGGCTGTCGTTCCCGCTCGGGGCGCCTCATCGTTCTCGACCTGGCGCGTCCCGCCCTTCACCGGTGCCTCGATCGGCACGATCTCGTCCTTGAAGATCCCCTCGGCGACGGCGCGCTCGGCCTTCTGCTGGCTGCTGGCCGCGAACTCGTCCTGTTCTTCGCGGCTGATCCCGTATTGCTCGGCGAGGTTCTCAGCGGTGATGCCCATGTGGATGTCGTTGAACGCATCCCAGAGGCCGTCGTGGACCATCGAGTCGATCAACTGGGCGTCGCCCATCCGCGCGCCGAAGCGCCCGGACGGCATCAGATACGGAGCGCGCGTCATGTTCTCCATACCGCCCGCTACAACGACGTCGACGTCGCCCGCGCGGATCATCTGCGAGGCGATCGCAACTGCCTTGAGGCCCGATCCGCAGACCATGTTGATCGTCGTCGCGGGCACCTCCTTGGGGATTCCCGCGCCGATCGCCGCCTGGCGCGCTGGGTTCTGTCCGAGTCCGGCCGTGAGAACGCAGCCGAGCACCACCTCGTCCACATCCTCGCCGGCGATCCCGGCCCGCTCGAGCGCGGCGCGCACAATCTGCGCCCCGAGCTCGGTGGCCGGCACGTCTTTGAGCTGCCCGCCGAAGCTGCCCACCGGCGTACGGACTGCGCTGACTATCACCGCATCGTTCATGGCCTACATCTCCTGGCCACCGTTGACGGCGAGCACGGCTCCGGTGATGAAGGAGGAGTGGTCGGAGGCGAGGAAGTGGACCACGCGCGCGATCTCGTCCGGCCGGCCGAGCCGTCCGACGGGGATCTGTGCCTTGATCCGCTCCAGCACCTTCTCGGGAATGTGCTCCAGCATCTCGGTCGCGATGAACCCCGGGGCGACCGCGTTGACGGTGAGCCCGATCGAGTCCTCCTGCAGCCTTTCGGCGCGAGCGAGCTGAAAGCACGCCTCGCGCGCAAGCGTCTTGGTCAGCCCGAACAACCCGGACTTCGACGCCGCGTAGTTGGCCTGCCCGACGTTGCCGATCTCGCCGATGATCGAGCTGATGTTGATGATCCGACCGGTGCCGCGGTCGATCATGTGCGGCAGCGCTGCCTGACTCATGAAGAACGCGCCTGACAGGTTGACCGCGATCACCTTGTACCAGTCTTCGTCGGTCATCTTCAGAACGGTCTTGTCGATCGTGATCCCGGCGTTGTTGACGAGGATGTCGAGCCGGCCGTGCGCCTCGATCACCTCGGCGATCGTGCGCCGGCAGTCCTCGGCCGAGCCGACGTTGCCCTGGTGCACGCTGGCGTCCACGCCGTGGTCGCGGAGCTGGGCCAGCAGGCGCCCCGCGCGGTCCGCGTCTTTGCCGTAGCCGGCGGCGACGATCGCGCCCTGCTCGGCGAAGCTCTGGCTGATCGCGGCGCCGATCCCGCGCGTACCGCCCGTGACGAACACCACCCGGCCGGTCATCCGCGGACGGCGACGGTCCGCTGGAAAGACGTGGCTCTCAGGCGGGATCACGGTGGGAGGGGATGTCGATGCGCTCGGGGTCATGGGTCTCTCCTGTGTTTTGGTGTTCAGCGTTCTGAGCGTTCGGTCAGCCAGGCGGCGAGCTCCGGCCAGATCTCCCTCCGCGCGGCGGAGCCGGCGATCAGCCCGATGTGCCCGCCCGGACGGTCGAAGTGGGTGACGTCCTCGCTCGAGACGAGGTCGAAGATCGGCATCGTCCCCTCGCGCGGGGCGATGTGGTCGGCGCCAGCGGTCACGACGAGCAGGTTCTGCTCGACACGGCGGAGGTCGACACGGCGCCCGCGCAGGCGGACCCGGCCCGCCACGAGCGCGTCGTCCTGGTAGAGCCAGCGGATCCACTCAGACCAGGCGCGGCCCGGGAACGGCGGGTTGTCGGCGACCCACTTGGCCATCGGCTGGTAGGCCTCGCGCCGCGCGCTCCCGTCGAGCACGCCCTGCCCCAGACGGCGGTAGGTCGTGAAGAAGTTCGTGACCGGCTTGAGCAGCTTGTTGGCGAAATCAATCGACGACCCGGGCAGCACCCGCCACTGGTCCGCGATCCGTTCGCTGTCGAGGTCATCGACCCACCGTGCGTACGTAGAGCAGCGGCCGTCGACGGGCATCGTCAGCAGCGCCAGGTTCCGCACCGGGGTCTGGTCAGAACCGCGGTCGAGCCCGCAGTACATCGCGCACAGCGTCGCGCCCATGCACCACCCCATCAGCGTCAACTCCTCCGCGCCGGAGGCGCGGAGCGTCTCGCGGATCGCCCAGTGCAGCTCGTCGCACACGTAGTCTTCGAGGCCCATCTCTGCGTCCTCCTCGTCGGGCACGCCCCAGTCGACCAGGAACACGTCGAACCCCTCGCCCAGCAGGTACTCCACCAGCGATCCGCCGGGCTTGAGGTCGAAGATCTCCGGCCGGTTGATCAGCGCGAACACCAGCAGGAGCGGGACCTCGTGGGAGCGCTCCGAGGAGCGGTAGCGGTACAGCGTCGTTCCCCGATGCGTCCACACGACCTCGCGCGGCGTCGCGCCGACGACCGCATCGTCGGTCGTGAGCAGGACGTTCGTGAACTCCGCCGCGGCCGCGGGCGCCCGCCACGTCTTCTCGAGCACGTTCATCGGGGCTCGCCGCGCTCGCGCGCGAGCTCGTCGCGCAACCCTTCGACCTCTTGGAGCACGCGCTCTAGCTTGTCCTCGGTGCGGTGCAGCTGCCTGGCAAGCCGAGTGATGTCGGCGCGCCCGGCGAGCCGCAGGTTGCGGAGCGTCAGGTCGACCGACGTCGGAGCCGATCCGCGTCAGCGCCGCGACGTTCTCCGCGCCGGTCGCCAGCAGCCGGCCGAAGCTCGGCTTGGCGACGAACTCCTCGAGCGCCTTCGCGGCGCCGGTTTCGGTCTGCTCGTAAAGGACGCGAACCTGCTCCTCGGTAGATGGAGCGCCGTTGGTGTGTCGGTCTGCCATCGCCTACTGCTCCTTGGCCTGCTCGGCGGCGATCTTCTGCTCGAGCTCGGCCATCACCGCCGGGTCGCGCAGCGTGGTCACGTCGCCGAGCGCACGGCCTTCGGCGATGTCGCGCAGCAGCCGGCGCATGATCTTCCCCGAGCGGGTCTTGGGCAGGTCGTCGCTCCACAGGATCCGCTTCGGCCGCGCGAGCTTGCCGATCTGCGTGGCGACGTGGGCGCGGATCTGCGCTTCGATCTCCGGCGACCCCTCGAGGTCGCCCTGAAGCGTCACGAACGCGACGATCGCCTGCCCGGTGAGCTCGTCTGACTGGGCTACGACAGCCGCCTCGGCGACCTTCTCGTGGGCGACGATCGCCGACTCGACCTCCGCGGTCGATAGCCGGTGGCCGGAGACGTTGATCACGTCGTCGATCCGCCCGACGATCCACAGGTAACCGTCCTTGTCGCGGATCGCCGCGTCGCCGACCAGATAGGTGTCGTTGCCGAAGCGCGCGAAGTACGTCTCGACGTAGCGCTCGTCGTCTCCGTAGAGCGTGCGCAGCATCCCGGGCCACGGGCGCTTTAGGACGAGCAGCCCCTGCCCCTGTTCCACGCTCTCGCCGGTCGTCTCGTCGACGACGTCGGCGGCGACGCCGGGCAGCGCGTGCGTCGCCGACCCGGGCTTGGTGTCGGTCAGCCCGGGCAGCGGCGAGATCATGATCTGGCCGGTCTCGGTCTGCCACCAGGTGTCGACGATCGGGCAGCGCTCGCGGCCGATGACGACGTGGTACCAGAGCCACGCCTTCGGGTTGATCGGCTCGCCGACCGTCCCCAGCAAACGCAGCGACGAGAGGTCGTGGGCGTTCGGGTGCTCGGCGCCCCACTTCATGCACGCCCGGATCGCCGTGGGCGCGGTGTAGAAGATGCTCACGCCGTAGCGCTCGACGAGCTCCCACCAGATCCCCTTGTGCGGATAATCCGGCGCGCCCTCGTACATCACGCTCGTGGCGCCGTTGGCGAGCGGCCCGTAGACGATGTAGGAGTGGCCGGTGATCCAGCCGACGTCGGCGGAGCAGAAGTACACGTCACGGTCCGCGTCGAGGTCGAACACGTACCGGTGGGTGACCGCGACCCCGGTCAGGTAGCCGCCGGTCGTGTGCACGATCCCCTTCGGCTTCGCCGTCGAGCCGGAGCTGTAGAGGATGAACAGCGGGTGCTCGGCCTCCATCGGCTCGGCCGGGCAGACCGGGTCGGCCGCCGCGAGGATCTCGTCGTAGAAGACGTCGCGGCCGGGGTTCATCGGCACGTCGATGCCGGTGTGCCGTACGACGACGATGTGCTCGAGTGACTGAAGGCCGCCCATTGCCTCGTCGACGGCCGCCTTGACCGGCGCGGTCTTGCCCTTGCGCCTGGCTCCGTCGGCGGTGATCAGCGCCTTCGCGTGCGAGACCTCCATCCGCTCCTTGACGGCCTCGGGTGCGAACCCGCCGAACACCACGTTATGCGGCGCGCCGATCCGCGCGCACGCGAGCATCGCGACGACCACCTCGGGGATCATCGGCAGGTAGATCCCGACCACGTCGCCCTTGCCGATCCCCAGCTCTTTTAGGCCGTTCGCGAGCCGCTGCACGTCGCGGTGAAGCTCGCCGTAGGTGATCGCGCGCTCCTCGCCCTCCTCGCCGGCCCAGTGAAACGCGACCCGGTTGCCGAGGCCCGCCTCGATGTGGCGGTCCAGGCAGTTGTAGGAGACGTTCAGCCTGCCGTCGGTGAACCACTTGTAGAAAGGTGGATTCGAGTCGTCGAGCATCGTCGTGAACGGCTCGTCCCAGCGCAGCGTCCGCGCCTGCTCGGCCCAGAAGCCGTCGGGGTCGAGCTCCGCCTGCGCGTGCAGCGACGCTTCGTTGACGCGCTCACGCGCTAGGAACTGCACGGGCGGCGCGAACGTGTCCTGGTGCAAAAGCTCTTCGAGCCGGCGCTCGAGCTGCTCGCCGGCTAGGTGCTCGGTAGAGGTTGTTGCGGTTTCGGTAGTCATGTTCGTCTCCTGGGGTTCCTCGGGCGGTCGTTCGACCGTAATTCGCGACGGGGGCCGCGCCATCGGTGCGCGGCCCCCGCGGAGGTCAGTAGTTGTGTGCAGCGAGCCCTCGGTCAGAGCCCGATGCACACCGACTTGGTCTCGGTGTACTCGTGGATCACCTCTTCGCCCATCTCGCGTCCCCAGCCCGACTGCTTGTAGCCGCCGAACGGGAGCGCCGCGTCGAAGATGTTGTATGTGTTGACCCACACGGTCCCGGCTCGCAGCTGCGGGATCAGTCGGTGGGCCTTGGTCAGGTCGTTCGTCCAGATGCCGGCGGCGAGGCCGTAGACGGTGTCGTTCGCGGCCGCGGCGACTTCGCCGGGGTCCTTGAACGGGATCGCGGTCACGACCGGGCCGAAGATCTCCTCGTCGTAGACCTTGTTGCCCGGCCCGGCGCCGTCGAGGACGGTTGGTGCGACGAAGTAGCCACGCTCGCCGACCTGCGTGCCGCCGGTGACGGTGCGTACGCCCTCGCTCTCGCCGGACTCGAGGAACCCGGTGACGCGCTGGAGTTGCTCGGCGGACACGAGCGGGCCCATCTCGGTGTCGGGCTCGAGCCCGCGGCCGACCTTGATGTGCTCGGCGCGATCCGCCACACCCGCGAGGACGTCGTCGTAGACCTTCTGCTCGATGTACAGCCGGGAGCCCGCGCAGCAGCACTGGCCGTGGTTGAAGAAGATCGCGTTCGCCGCACCTGGGATCGCGGTCTCCAAGTCCGCGTCGGCGAAGACCACGTTCGGCGACTTGCCGCCCAGCTCGAGCGTGACCCGCTTGAGGTCGTTTGCAGCGGCCTTGACGATCAGCTTGCCAACCTCCGTCGAGCCCGTGAACGCAACCTTGTCGATCCCGGGATGGCCCGCGACAGCGGCGCCGGCGGTCTCGCCCAAGCCCGTGATCACGTTGACCACGCCGTTCGGCAGGCCGGCCTCGAGCATCAGCTCGGCGAGGCGCAGCGCGCTCAGCGGCGTCTGCTCGGCCGGCTTCAGCACAATCGTGCAGCCGGTCGCGAGCGCCGGCCCGAGCTTCCACGCCGCCATCAGCAGCGGGAAGTTCCACGGAATGATCTGCCCAACGACGCCGATCGGCTCCTTCAGCGTGTAGGCGTGAAACTGCGCGCCCGGCGCGTATGGGACCGAGACCGGGAACGTCTGGCCGTGGATCTTGGTGGCGAAGCCGGCCATGTACTGGAACAGTTCTGCCGCCAGCGGCACGTCCGCGGCGCGCGCGACGCCGACCGGCTTGCCGTTGTCGAGCGACTCGATCTCGGCCAACTCGTCGGCATGCTCCATGACCAGATCGCCGATCCGCCAGATCACCCGTCCGCGCTCGGCGGCGGTGAGGCGGCTCCAGTCGGAGTCCTCGAAAGCGCGCCTCGCGGCCGCGACCGCCAGGTCGACGTCCTCGGCGTCGCCGGCGGGGACATGGTCGATGACATCTCCCAGCGCCGGGTCGTAGACCTCCAGCGTCCGGCCGTGGCGAGCCTGCACCCACTCGCCGTCGATCAGCATCCGCTTGGGACCGGCGAGGAACTCTGCTGCCTGCGATGGAGTCTCGATCGTTGTTGCCATTTTCGTTCTCCTTCGTTTGTCGATTGCGGGAACGG
This sequence comes from uncultured Solirubrobacterales bacterium, assembly GCA_963834635.1. Classification (GTDB taxonomy): domain Bacteria; phylum Actinomycetota; class Thermoleophilia; order Solirubrobacterales; family Solirubrobacteraceae; genus Palsa-465. The sequence goes on from CAWICI010000001.1 coordinate 68,327, forward strand.
CAGACGACGCTAAGCGCGCCGGGTTGCACTCGCGGTGAAGCGAGAAGAGACGCCAGGGCCGTCTACGGCTCGAACACGATCCGGGCCGCGACGCGGCCTGCCTCGACGTCGGCGATCGACTCGTTGACCTGATCGAGCGGCCGCACCTCGCGGGTCACGTGGGTCTTGCCCGCGGCGTGCAGCTCGAATACCTCTCGCAGGTCGGCGCGTGTGCCGACGATCGAGCCGGCGATCGTGATCCCGTTCAACACGGTCTCGAAGATCGGCAGCCTGACCTCGTTGTCCGCGGGCAGCGCGACAAACACGAGCTTGCCGCCGCGGCGCAGCGACCCGTGCGCCTGCTCGAACGCGCGCGGGGAGACCGCCAGCGCGATCGCCTGATCGGCGCCACCGAGCGCCTGAATCGCCTCGACTGGGTCCTGCTTCGAAGCGTTGACGGTGAATTCGGCGCCGAGCTCGCGCGCGAGCTCGAGCTTCTCGTCGATCAGGTCGACCGCGATGACACGACCGCCGGCGATCGCGGCGTACTGGATCGCGAGATGCCCCAGTCCGCCCACTCCGAACACGGCGACCAGATCGGAGGATCGGGTGCCCGCGACCTTGACCGCCTTATAGGTCGTCACCCCGGCGCAGGTCAGCGGCGCCGCGTCGAACGGATCGAGCCCCTCGGGGACCCTGACCACGTAGCGTGCGTAGGCGATTGCGTACTCGCCGAGGCCGCCGTCAATCGAGTAGCCCGTGTTCTTCTGCTCGAGGCACAATGTCTCCCAGCCGGACACGCAGTGATCGCACGTGCCGCACGCGTAGCCGAGCCACGGCATCGCGACCCGCTCGGCGAGCGCGACCTCGCTCACGCCGGGGCCAAGCTCAACGACAATCCCCACGCCCTCGTGGCCGGGGATGAAAGGCGGCGAGGGCTTCACCGGCCAGTCGCCGTGGGCGGCGTGGATGTCGGTGTGGCAGAGCCCCGAGGCCTCGACCTTCACCAGAATCTGTCCGGGCGCGAGCGCAGGCCGAGCAACCGTCTCGACGGTCAGCGGTGCGTGAAACTCATGCACGACGGCCGCGCGGTAGCTCGTGATCGGCGTCTCTCTGGTCTCTGGCTTGGTGGCGGTGGCGGACATGGAGGCTCCTTGATCGGTGAAGCACCCATCCTCTGCCGACGCGGCTCGCCCGCCATCCGCTGAACGCGGCAGCCCTTGCGTGGAAACTACGGACCCTGAGTCAGTCGCACTCCTCGAGCCGACGTGATCGTCCCGGTGAACGGGCGCCGGCTTGGTCGAACAGGAACTGCATCCGCTTGTCCCCCACTTGGGTCGCAACCTCGACCGTGCGCTCGTCGAGCTCCCGCCATTTGAGCTCTGCGTGGCGAGAATCGCGTGCGGCTCCCAGGCGATCTCAGCGAGGTAGCGATACGGCTCGCCCTGGGCGAGCTCCGGCCCTTGTACCAGCAGCGATGCGCGCTGCAGCGTGACGGATGGCAGGGAACATTGGGAGGTCCAATGGGACCTGAGCCGCAAGACGCCGGCGAGCCGGGCGCCCTGCCCCGGCTCGTCTCGCCGCTATGCCGAAGGGGCGCTCCCCGGGGGCGCTGGGCGTACCGAGAAAGTGCGGATCGAGCAATCGGGCGAGGTGGTGCTAAGCCCGGCGCGCGGCCGCGCCGCTTCAGCGCAATCGAGGAGTTCGCCGTCAGGCGAGTCGAGTTCGCGTGGAGGGCACGATTCCCGATGCTAGGCCCGGTCTCGATGCGCGTCACCGACAGCTACCACTCGGGGCGAGGCCTCCTCGAGGTGCGGCTACTGGGGGCTTCCGCTGCAGCGCAATGGGATGCGGTGCTATCGGAGGTTCGGGCGCAGGTGCCCGTGGTGAACTACTGATTTGGGTATCTCCTACGGACGCACGCGGCGATCGATGCTGTCCGGCCGCCAATATGCTGTTGATGGCCTAGGAATGAGCGTGTCCTCGGAAGACGAAAGGTTCCGCCGGCTGCTCGACGTCGGGCGGGCGCTGGTGGCCGAGCTTGATCCCGAAGCGGTGCTCGAGCGGATCCTCCAGGAGGCCCGCGAGACGACCGGTGCCAGCTACGCGGCGCTCGGGGTGCTCGCGGAGGACCGCAGCGAGCTCGAGCGCTTCGTCACGGCCGGACTTGACCGCGAGGCCACGCATCGGGCGATCGGGAGCCTGCCCCGGGGCCGCGGGGTCCTCGGCGTGCTGATCGACGATCCCCGCCCCCTGCGGCTGGCGGACGTCGGAAGCCATCCTCAGAGCTACGGGTTTCCAACGGATCACCCGCCGATGCGTAGCTTCTTGGGGGTGCCAATCGTGATTCGCGGCCAGGCGTGGGGCAACCTGTATTTGACCGAGAAACGCGGGGGCGAGGAGTTCACAGAAGCCGACGAGGAGGCGGCCATGATCCTCGCGCAATGGGCGGCGACGGCGATCGAGAACGCACGCTTGTACGAGTCGAGCGAGCGCCGGCGCGAGCAGCTCGAACGCGCCGTGCGCTCGCTCGAGGCCGCGCGCGACATCACTGCGGCGATCGGCAGCGCTGATCAGTTGGAGCACGTGCTCGAGCTGATCGTCAAGCGAGGGCGGGCCCTGGTCGACGCCCAGAGCCTGCTGATCATGCTGCGCGAGGGCGACGAGTTGGTCGTCGCCGCGAGCGCCGGCCACGCCGCCGACGCGCGCGGCCATCGGCTGCCGATCTCCGGCTCGACCTCGGGTCAGGTGCTCGAGCGCGGACGCCCGGAGCGGATCACCGACGTGGCCGCACGGCTTCGCATCGCCCCGGAGGAGCTCGGGGTCCCGGATGCCCACACCGCGCTGTTGGTCCCGCTGCTCCAGCGGGGTGGCGGACTGGGCGTGCTGGCGGCGTTCGACCGCGGTGTCGAGGGGCGGGCGTTCACCGCAGGCGATGAGCAACTGCTGCGGACGTTTGCGCAGTCCGCGGCCAACGCGGTGGCGATCAACCGCGGCGTCGAGGCGGCGCGGCTGCGCTCGGCGATCGCGGCGGCCGACGCCGAGCGCGGCAGGTGGGCGCGCGAGCTGCACGACCAGACCCTTCAGGCGCTCGGCGGCCTGCGCGTGCTGCTTGCCTCGGCGCAGCGCCGCAGCCAGGCGATTGCGGGCGAGCCGGCGATCGCCCAGGCGATCGAGGACATCGAGCTCGAGATCGGCAACCTGCGCGCGATCATCAGCGACCTGCGGCCCTCGTTGCTCGACGACCTCGGACTGCTCCCGGCGATCGAGGCGCTACTCGATCGCCGCCGCGCGGGCGGGCTCGAGATCACCTGCGAGCTTGCGCTGCCCGACTCGGGCGCGCGGCGCCGGGCTCGATCCGGAGCTCGAAACGACCGTCTACCGCCTGGTGCAGGAGGCGCTCACCAACGTCGTCAAGCACGCGCACGCCCACGCCGTCCGCGTGATCGTCGGACTGACTGACGGCGAGCTCGTCGTCGAGGTCAGCGACGACGGCGTCGGCTTCGACCCCGAGGCACAGACGACGGGCTTCGGCCTGGCCGGCATGCGCGAGCGCGTATACCTCGCCGACGGAACCCTCGAGGTCATCTCCGGCGAGCGCGGCAGCCTGGTGCGCGTCCGGTTGCCGGCGCGCAGAAAGCTAAGCGATGCTCCGTCAGTCGCCGATCAGGCGGCGTCGTAGCGCGAAGTGCACCAGCTCCGCGCGGCTCCCCAGGCCGAGTCTGCGGTAGAGGTTGGCCGGCGCCGCCGGTGCTGGCGATGATGTCGAAGACTTTGCGCGGAAAGTTGCTTGCTCCCTTGAGCTGCTTGCTTTTCTCTGTCACGGCCAGTTTCGCGTTCCCAGCGAGCGGTTCCGTCCGGCGTTTGCCGCCGAGTCGCTGCCGGGAACTACGTAGCCTGCGCGTCGTAATCCGGCGCCCGGCGACCGCCTCCCGGTTGTCGCCAGCCAGGAGAGAGCCGATCTGATCGCGCCGGGTCGTGATCATCCAGCGGGCGTCTGCTGCTCTTGGGAGCAGACGCCTACTGCCCGTGTCGGGATGGGCGCCTGCTAGTTGTCGATGAGGCCGCGGTCCAGCGCGTAGCGGACCAGCTCGGCGCGCGACCCGAGCCGCAGCTTTTCCTGGATGTGGGCGCGGTGGGTCTCCACGGTGCGCACCGACAGGTACAGCTGGTCGGCGATCTCGGCGTTGGTGTGGCCGAGCGCAATCATCCGCAGCACCTCCACCTCCCGCTCGGACAGCCCATCGGGAGGCCCGGGAGGCGGCTCGGCGGCCACGCGGGCGCCCAGTCGCGGATTCAGGTAGGTGTCGCCGCGGGCGGCACGGCGAACCGCCTCGACGAGCTCTGCCTCGGCGGCTTCCTTGAGGACGTAGCCAAGCGCGCCGGAGGCAAGCGCCTGACGGGCGTAGGCCGGCTCGTCTTGCATGGTCAGCACCACGACCTGGGTCTCGGGAAAAGCGGCGCGCATCCCAGGAATCGCGTCGAGGCTAAGCCCCTCGGGCAGATTCAGGTCGAGCACTAGGACGTGGGGGCGATGCCCGAGTACGTAGCGGCTTGCCCCAGCCAGGTCGGAGGCCTCGGCCACAACCTCGACGCCCTCCTCGCCGTCCAGGACTTGGCGGAGGCCGCGTCGAACTACCGCGTGGTCATCCGCGATCACCACGCGGATGGTGTGGGGGGATGGGCGGTCTTCGGGCCGATTTGGCGGCGCCGAGCTGCTGGAGTCGGGCACAGCGGTCACCGTACTGCAGCGCGATCACGCGCCTCCAGATAGGGCGAGAGATATTTAGCCGTGATCTTTGTGACCGGCGACCAGATCGGCTCGTCGCTGACCTCCGAGCTCACCCCATGTCCTCCGGTGATGTGGGCCCGCATATACAGCGGGCGCCGGGCGCCGATCAGGATCCCAGTGATCACGGGACGAAACTCGCTGGGCTCGACCGGCGCTCCCGCGAGGGCAGCGATTGCCTCCGCCGCCACGTCCGCCTGCTGGGCGGCGATCCCTCCGTGCTTGACCGGGAAGTCGACCGCGTCACCGGCGGCGTATACCCGCTCGAGCCCGGATACCCGGCCGTGGGCGTCGACCGAAATGAAATTGTGTGAGCTGCTCTTCGGCACCCCGGGCGTGACAGGGCCCACGAGCTCTGGCAGTGCGATCACGCGATCAACGTCGAGCGTGTCGCGGCCCGGGGTGGATCGTGACCTGCCCCCGCGCGGGCGTCTCGCAGTGCGCGGAGGTGACCGTCACAATCCCGTGCTCCTCGAGCAGTCGCCCTACGGCGTCGCTCACCGCGCTGCCGAACAGGGCTAGCGGAGCGTCCTCGGGAGTCGCGATCGTGATCGAGAGCTGGATGTTCATGTCCCAGGCGCGCCTCGCTGTCATGAGCGCCAGCTCGTAGATCGGCAGCGGCCATGCCATCTGCGTCGGGATCAGGAATGCGAGCTTGTGGATGTAGTTGGCCTCGATGTCCTGGACCAGCCCGTGCAGCTGCTCGTCCAAACGCCGGTCGTCGAGCGTCAACGCGTGCTCGAATGGCGGCGTGGGCCGCGCGCCCAGCGCGAGCAGTAACGCGTCGTAGTGGATATGCTCGCCAGCTTCGGTGTGGAGGATCTGCCGGTCTGCGTCAAGCGATTTGAACGCGTCTTGCCTCAGCTCCACGCCGATGTCGTGGGCGATCTCGTCGAGTGGGTAACGTCGCGCCGAGCGGTACGCGAATGGCTCGCGCACTCGCATCGGCCGATAGACGAACTCGGCGTCCGGCGCCAGCAGCGTGGTGCTGACACGATCCCCTGCCAGCTCGCGCAATGCCAGCACCGCCTCGAGCCCGGCCACACCGGCGCCGGCAATGAGCACTCTGAGCGGGTGTTCGTTCACTAGCCGAAGTAAATGCCGCGTCCGGTGGCCTCCGGCAGGACGATCCGCCGGCCCGCCACCGTCCACGCTCGGATGTGTACCCAATGCGACTTTGAACCCGGAGCCCACGGCTTGAGACCGAGCCGGTTGAGGCGACCAATGTCGTCGGGGACAGTGACCTGGGCGGTAACGCCTTCGATGATCACGCTCCACCCGGTCCGAGTGCGCTCGTCGATCCCGTCGATCTCAAATGCCGCCTTGGCCGCGTGCAGGAGGGCGTGGAACTTTGAACCCGGTGCCGTACGAAAAACGACCGATTGCGATCGCCGGTCGAACACGTAGTTCACCGGACGGATCACGGGAGATCCGTTGGTCATTACCACGGCCAAGCGGCCGAAGTTGTGTGAGGCCAGCAGGTCCAGGCATTCCTCGCGCGAGAGCTCGAGCATCATGCTCTCCGCGGTCCTGCCCACGCGGGAGAGACGCTGGTCGGCGCTGAATGTCTCCTCTTCCCGCTGTCCTATGCTCCGCTGAGACTGCACACTGCGACCGTAATTCGTCACCCCCGCCCGGTCAGCCGCAGAAAGCCGAGACGTGCTGCGGAAAAATACTGAGCAGGTGGCTGTCCGAGACGCTGGGCGTCAGCCACGTCGTTGTCTCCTATCTAGGTTGCGGACCTCGCGCCGAGGCCGTCATCCTCGAGCGCGAGCAACCCCGCCTACACGGGGTGGCGACCCAGCTTCACCTACCGGCCGGACATCACCCCATCCGGTCTAGAACCGACACTCTCGTTGAGATCTCCACCGGCAGCTCGTGCCCATCGATGCGTGATGAAACGGCAGCCACGAAGGAGGCCGTCGGCTGCTAACTCCGGATCGTTCCAGTCGCGCGCGGAGTTGGGGCCGCGCGTCCATACGCGGGCTAGGACGTCGCGCGCGGCGGCCGCTGGAAGGCGCTGCTCTCCGGAACCCGAACCTGCCGAGGATGGCGCGCGCGGAAAATGTCGCGCTGATCGCGCATCCCTGCGCGATGTCTGCTCTTCGCGCGCGAAGAACCTAGGGCTCTCGCCAGTGCGCTCGCTATCGCGCCAAGATCCAGGGGCCTCCGAATGACCGCGACAAGGTGCCTTCGGACCTCCGCGACACCTCCTCAGCGCCTCCCCAGTACAGGCTGCCACTAACCAGCAGCCCTTCAACAGGGACACACTGTACGCACAGGCCAGTGCTTCAAAGACGTCCTGCCCAGGGGAGAGGTCGAAATCCCCGTGGATGCGGGCGATTCGCGGTTCCAACCGGACCTCCTGCTCGGGAAGCGCGCGAGGCCGCGGGACGCTTGGGGACGTCTTGGGACGCTTTGGGACGGACGCCTGCAAATCCGCCCCTTTTTGTACGTGTCGAATAGCGTCGCTTCGGCTGAACGGCCAACCAATCAAGCTGCTGACGATCGCCAGCTCCGGCGCTAGCTCCAACTCGCCAGCCCGCGCCGATGCCAAGATGGCGATGCCGGGTCCCACTTGCCGACCGGTCAATGCGGCTTCGTGACGGAGGCGTCACCCTGGGCTCGCTTCGGAATCGACATCGAAGGGGCCTCGATCCTGAACGCCTCGGCGACGAGCGCCGCATCGTCTGCCCGCGGCGCGTAGTGCAGGTAGCGCATCGTCGTCTGGACGTCGGCGTGGCCCATCCACTCCTGCACGCGGCGGATGTCGGCCTTGGCGATCATTCGCGTCCCGAAGGTGTGGCGGAGGTCGTGGAAGCGCAGCGGTCGCAGCCCGGCCCGCCCGAGCGCGGCCGCGTAGCGGCGGCGGAGCGCCGAGCCGTCGAGGTAGTCGCCGGCGTCGCCGGGGAATACGAGGTCGTCGTCGGCGGTCCAGTCGCGGCGCTGGCCGAGTCGGGCGAGGGCGTTGGCTACCTCGGGCGCCAGCGGGACGGAGCGCACCTTGCCCGACTTGGGAGTCGTCAGCTCGCCGCCGGCATAGCTGGCGCGCACCCGCACGACTGAGCCGGCGAAGTCGACGTCGCGCCAGCGCAGCGCGAGCAGCTCGCCGCGACGCAGGCCGGTGAACGCCGCCGTCAGGAAGATCGCCGCGTCCTGCTCGGAGCTCGCGGCGCGGACGAGCGCCATCACCTCCTCGGGCGAGAAGACGTCGATGTCGCCGCTCGAGCGCTGGCGGTACTTCTCGACGGAGGCGACAGGGTTCGTCGGCAGGTCCCAGACGTGCTGTGCGCGGCGAAACACGCCGTGCATGACGACGAGCAGCTTGTTCTTGGTGCGCGGTCGACAGGCCGGTCAGCGACGCGCGCCACGCGTCGATCGCGGCCGGCGTCACCGCCTCAAGCGGCTGGTCGCCGAAGGCCGGCAGGAGGTGGGCCTCGAGGTTTGAGCGGTAGTCGCGCAGCGTCGAGGGCTTGCAGCCGCGGTCGTGCTCGGTGTAGCGCAGGAACTCAGCCGCGGCGTCGGCGAACGTCGCGCCCGTGCGGACCAGCCCGGGAGCGTGCCCCGACGGGCCTGCGTCGAGCGTCGAGCGGAGCCAATCCTCGGCCAGGCGCTTGGTGAAGTAGCCGGCGGCCGGGCGGCCCCGCTCGGTCCACGCCGGCCCGAGCTTCTTCTGGACCTGGCGGCCGTCCGGGAGCCGGTATTTCGCGTACCAGACCGGTCCTCGCGCTCGCTCGACGCGGAAGACGTGTCCGCGTGGAGGCCGGAGTAGCTCGGTCATCGCGCCGCAATCGTACGCCTCGCCGGGACATATTGGGGACATATTCGCGGAGTTGGCACACGTCCCGACCAACGAAAAAGCCCCGCTATGCGGGGCTTTTCCAGCGCGCCCGGAGAGATTCGAACTCCCGACCTTCGGTTCCGTAGACCGACGCTCTATCCAGCTGAGCTACGGGCGCGTTGGCGGCGATTCTAGTCGTGCGCCAGCGCGGGCGCGGACGGCTGCGAAGGCCGGCTCGAGCCGGGGACTGTCGTAGCGGGCGACCGTGAAGCCGACGAGCGTCGGGACGTGGACGGCGAAGACGACGAGCGACAGCGTGAGGACGACCAGCGCGCCGCCGCTGCAGGTGGTCTTGCAGGAAGGCGTACTCGATCATGCCGGCGATGATGACGTAGGCGAGCAGCGACCACTTGGCGACCTGGAAGAACCGAGCCCAGGCGAAGCCGTCGACCCGCGCGAGCGCGGCGAGGTTTCCGACGAGCAGCAGCGCCGGAGGCACGAGCAGGATCACGGCGGGGGCCGAGCGGGACGTGCTCGGGGCAGGTGCGCGGACGAGATAGATCCCGCCGGCGACGATCAGCGCCAGCGAGGCCATGGCGACCTCGGTGACCGGTGGCAGCTTGCGCTCGCTCACGAGGAGGCGAGCTTGGTCATGATCACCAGCGTCGCCACCTGCATCATGCCGAGGACCCCGGCGCAGTAGATGAAGCGCTTCATCAGGCGCTCGATCACCTCGGGTCGGGGCGCGGCTTCTTCAGCTCGAACAGGACCGCGATGTTGGCCGGCTCGAGCAGGCCGAGCGCGAGCACCGACATCACGCCGACGACGATGAAGCTGGCCACGACCCAGCCATGGTTCGGGTACGAGCTCAGGACCGTGCCCGAGCTTGATCGCCGAGCTGCCAGCCCGCGGCGAGCGTGAGCGTCACCACGGTGGGCATGATCAGCACCATCTTCGGCATCAGCCGGGTCGTGAACTCGACCCGCGCCGGGATCGACATCGCGCCCGATGATCGGCCCGAGCACCAGCCCGAGGAACAGGTCGATGATCGTCCACGCGGCGCCGCCGGCGACGTGCAGGAACATCAGCGGCCAGAGCTTGTTGACGGCGATCGCGACGATCAGCAGCACCACCGCGATCGCCGGCGCGATCAGCCCCATGCGCGGGCACGATCTCGAAATCCGGGCTCTCCAGCGGCGGCGGTGCGGCTCAGCTCCGCGGGCGCCTCGGGCCAGCCGGAAATCGCCCCTTCGACCATAAATCGAGCATTTACACCGAACGCGTGCCCCGCGGAACGTAGGACGCGGGGTCGGACAATGCGGCCGAAGCGGAGGGGGCGGGATTCGAACCCGCGGTCCGGGTGAACGGACTCTGGTTTTCAAGACCGGCGCATTCGACCACTCTGCCACCCCTCCGGTCGCGACCGGCGTCGAGCTCACGGGATGCGTAGCCGCGCGGCACGTCACGGCCGAGCCAGCGAGCCCCTCTACACTGCCCGGAGCACCCGGAGAGGTGGCCGAGTGGCTGAAGGCACTCGCCTGCTAAGCGAGTATGGGGTTAACACTCCATCGCGGGTTCGAATCCCGCCCTCTCCGCTCCTTCCATCCTGGGGAAGGGAGCGTGATCGCCCGGGGACCGGCGTGCCGGTGAGTAGGCGGAGCCGGCGGCGGCGAGCGCTTCCGGAGCTCTCGAAGGCCACCATCTCCACCACCTAGCCGTCGATGAAGGTGGCAGCTAAGAGACGACGCTGCCTGGGCGCCCGGAGGGCTGCAGGCCGATGACGTACGTGCTCGCCGCAGTCGATCACGCGACCAGCTCGGGCGAGCGCACGGGCCTGGCGGGTGGCGCCGCATGAACGCGAGGGCTTCGTCGCCGGTTGTGCCAGCGTCGCCTGAGAACGTCGGATCGCCGCCATGCTAGCGGACGGACGGGATCCAGAAGCTCGCTGACCGCCTCAAATCACCGCGTCCGCCCGGCCTCGAAGCCGCGACGCGAGCGACGTCTCGGCACTCACGTCGCGGCTAGCGCGCTTCGGCGCGGTGCCGAAGACGTGGTCCCAGAACGGCGCGCTGACGCCGTAGCCGCGCTCGTGGTTCTGGAAGTGGTGGCGCATGTGCAGCTCGCGCAGCCGCTTGCCGAGCGCGGTCTTCGGCCGGTGATGGTGCACGTGGTAGTGCAGCATGTCGTAGAACAGGTAGCCGGCCAGGAAGCCGGCGCCGAACGGCAGGAAGCCGGGGCTGCCGAGCACCGCGTAGAAGCCCCACACGAACAGCGGCCGACAGCGGGATGCTGACCGACGGCGGCATCACCAGCCGCATCGGATCGTTGGGGTGGTCGTGGTGGACGCCGTGGATGATCCAGTGCAGCCTGGCGCCGATGCCCTGCTCGGGCTCGAAGTGGAAGACGATCCGGTGCAGCCAGTACTCGGTCAGCGTCCAGAACAGATAGCCGCCGAGCAGCCAGGCCGGGGTCGGCCCAGCCGGCGCCCTGGATGAGGCCCTCGACGAGCAGAACGGCGATCGCCGGGCCGAACAGGATCGGCGGCACGGCCGGGTGGACGCGCGAGAGCTTGTCGAGCAGGTCGGAGTCGAACATGCGCGGCGAGGCGCGCAGCACCTCGCTGCGGCTGAGGCCGTCCAGCTCGTCGGCTGCGGGCGTGGCCATGACGCTAAGGATACCCCGGGCCGGTGGCCTGGTTCGCGAGCGCGGGCCGCCGGTGGCCGTCAGTCGTCTACGGCTCGGCGTCGGCCGGCATGGCGAGCACGATGTGGCGCAGCGACACGGCGATGAAGTCGCGCTGCTCGAGCCTCCCGGCCCGTTCAGCGGCTCGATCTCGACGTCGGTGAGGGCGAGGAACGGTGCGCTCCGCGGCGTTCAGATAGTCGGTCAGGCGGCTGCGGTAGCCGTCCCGCGGCAGCCGCAGCATGCCGGTGATCCGGTGGCGGTCGGTCTCGACCACGATCCGCTCGTCGCGATGCTCCACGTCGCGACGATAGCGGTCCGGACGGCCGATCGGCTGCCATGCTGCGCCGATGCGCCGAGCCGCGTGGTGGACGATGCGGCGGGCGCAGAACCGCAAGCCGGCCACCTACCGCTGCCCGCTGTGCGGCGACCGCCTGCCGGCGCTGAGCGAGCACATGCTGTCGTGCCCGAGGGCGACACGCGCCGCCGCCGCCACGCCCACACCGCGTGCGTGCTCGCGGCCCGGCAGGCGGGCCGGCTGCCGACGCGGGACGAGTGGCAGCGCAGCCCAGCCGCGGCGCCCGCCGCGAGCGCGGCTGGCGGCGGCTGCTCGCGGCTGCGAGCGACGCTCGCAGCGCGAGTAGGGTTCGCTGGCCATGGCGCGCGAGCTCGAAGCTCGGGCTCAACACTCGGCTACTGGGCCGGCGGGCCGCCGCCGGGCGCGGCCGAGACGGTGCCGAGGCCGAGCGGCTCGGCTTCGACTCGGTGTGGACCGCGGAGGCGTACGGCTCCGACGCGCTGATGCCGCTGGCCTGGTGGGGCGCCGCGACCGAGCGGATCAAGCTCGGCACCGCGATCGTGCAGATCTCGGCCCGCACGCCGGCCGCCACCGCGATGGCGGCGATGACGCTCGACCACCTCTCCGGCGGCCGGCTGATCCTCGGGCTCGGCGTCTCCGGGCCCGCAGGTGGTCGAGGGCTGGTACGGCCAGCCGTTCGCCAAGCCGCTGGCGCGGACGCGCGAGTACATCGGGATCCTGCGCGACATCTGGGCCCGCGAAGGGCCGGTCGACCAACGACGGGCCCGCACTACCCGCTGCCGCTCGCCGGACGGCACCGGGCCTGGGCAAGCCGCTGAAGTCGAGCATCCACCCGCTGCGCGAGGACATCCCGATCTACCTCGCCGCCGAGGGGCCGAAGAACATCGCGCTGGCCGGCGAGCTGTGCGACGGCTGGCTGGCGCTGTTCTACTCGCCCCACCACGACGGCTTCTACCGCGAGGCGCTGCAGGAGGGCTTCGCCCGCCCGGGCGCCCGCCGGAGCGCCGAGGACTTCGAGGTCGCGGCGACGGTGCCGCTGATCGTCACCGACGACATCGAGGCGGCCGCCGACGCGGTGCGCCCGATGTACGCCCTGTACTTCGGCGGGATGGGCGCCGAAGGGCACGAACTTCCACGCCAACGTCGCGATCCGGATGGGCTACGAGGCGGAGGTCGAGCAGATCCAGGAGCTGTACCTGGCCGGCCACAAGCAGGAGGCGGCGGCGGCGGTGCCGACGAAGCTG
>CAWICI010000002.1:0-387431 GCA_963834635.1 uncultured Solirubrobacterales bacterium
TATGTCCTCTACTCGTTCGTCGTATTGCTCTTGACGGCCTGAGACCTACCGTGGGGAGGGGCGATGGCGCGCATCGAAGCCCACGGATTACGCCGCAGCGTCGGCGTCGGCGGATTGTTCGCCACGGCCTACGGAAACGTCGGATCGTCGATCTACTACGCCCTGGGGATCGTCGCGGCTATGCCCTCGGGCTGACCCCTGATCGTCTTCATGCTCGCAGGCGGCCTGTTCGCGCTGACCGCCAAGACCTATGCCGAGGGCGCCTCGATGTTCCCCGAGGCCGGGGGCTCGTCCTCGTTTGCCCGTCACGCCTTCAACGACCTGGTCTCGTTCTTCGCCGGCTGGGCGCTGAGCCTCGACTACATCCTGACGATCGCGATCTCGGCCTTCTTCGTGCCCCACTACCTGGGCGCGTTCTGGCCAGCGCTGACACATCCCCCCGGCGACGTGTTCGGGGGAATTGTCGTGATCGCCCTGCTGGCCTGGCTGAACGTCCGCGGGATCGGCGAGTCGGCCAACCTGAACTTCATTCTCGCGGTCGTCGATCTGGGCACGCAGTGCCTGATCATCCTGCTCGGCGTGTTCCTGGTCCTGAACCCGTCGCTGCTCGTCAACCAGGTTCACCTCGGAACGGTTCCGAGCTACTCCCACCTGATCTTCGCCCTCTCGCTGGCGATGCTCGCCTACACGGGAATCGAGACCGTGTCCAACATGGCCGAGGAGGCGCGCAACCCTGGCCGCGACGTCCCGCGGGCGGTCAACATCGATTCTGGTCGCGGTGCTGGGTGTGTACGCGGGCATGACGGTCGTCGCCCTTTCCGCCCTGCCCGTGACCGGTGCCGGCTCACACGCCACCACGCTGCTCGGACAGCCGCCTCCCGCGGCTATCAGAACGATCCGGTGCTGGGGATCATCTCGCACCTGGGGCTGGCCACCGCGGCCACGCACGCCCTGCGCTACTACGTCGGGATCCTGGCGGCGACGATCCTGTTCATCGCCACCAACGCGGGTCTGATCGGGATCTCCCGGCTTTCGTGGTCGCTGGCCGAGCACCGACAGCTCCCGAGCGTCTTCTCGCAGCTGCACCGCAAGCACCGCACGCCGTGGTTCACGATCGTCGCCTTCTCGATCTTCGCCGGGATCCTCCTGATCCCGGGCAACACGAACTTCCTCGGCAACCTCTACTCGTTCGGGGCGATGCTCTCGTTCACCATCGCCCACGCCTCGGTGGTGGCGTTACGGATCAAGGATCCGGACCGGGAGCGGCCGTACCGAATGCCCTGGAACATCCGGGTCCGGGGCCGTCAGATTCCGCTGACCGCGGTGATCGGCGGGACCGGCACGTTCGCTGCCTGGATCTCGGTCATCATCCTGCACGTCGACGCTCGCTGGGTCGGGAGCGGCTGGATGGTGGTCGGCCTGGTCGGCTACGCGGTTTACCGGCGTCGGCAGGGACTGGATCTGCGCTCCGACTACCGGATCGAGCATCGCCAGCGTCCCGAATTCTTCGTCGAGCTCGAGTACCGCTCGGCGCTGGTGCCGATCTTCGGCACCGACGTCGATGCCTCGGCGCTGCGGGCCGCGGCGAAGCTGGTGGGGGAGGGGGCGACTGGTCGAGGCCATCTACGTGCTGCGGGTGCCCAACCAGCTCTCGCTTGACGCCGGCCTCGAAGAGGAGGAGGCGCTCGGAATGAGCGTGCTCGAGAGCGCCAAGGTCACCGGCCGCAAGGCGGGGCTGAAGGTGCAGACGCGGATGATCCGCACCCGCAACCCGGGAGCCGCGATCGTCGAGGAAGCGCGCCGGAGCGAGGCCGAGATCATCTATCTGGGCACGGCGCACGCGCCGCCTTCCGAGCGCGCGCTTGGCCCGACCGCGACCTACCTGCTGGCTCACCGCCCCTGCCGGGTGGTGATCGAGACGCCCCCGGTGCAGGATCGTCACAACGGCTCCGACGGCGCCGGCGAGAACGGTGACCGCGTCGGGCGCGCTCGACTCAGCCGGCGAACCGGTAGCCGACGCCGGCCTCGGTGCGGATGAACCGCGGCTCGCCGGGCGAGCTCGATCTTGCGCCGGAGGTTGGCGATGTGAGCGCGCAGCACCTGGGTGTCCTCGCCATAGCCGGGACCCCACACCGCTACTCAGCAGGTCGCGGTGGGTCATCAGGCGGCCGCGGTTGCGCGCCAGCTGGCGCAGAAGATCGAACTCGATCGGGGTGAGGTGAACCTCCTCGCCGTTGACGCTGGACCACGCGGCGCGAGAGATCGACCTCGAGCCCGTCGGCCGCGATCGCCGCCTCCTCGGGCCCGGGCGCGACCCGGCTGAGGTTCGCCTGCAGCCGCGCGAGCAGCTCGCGCGGGCCGAACGGCTTGGTCACGTAGTCGTCGGCCCCGGCCGCGAGCGCCCGCACCTTGGCCTCCTCGTCCCCGACGGCGGAGAGCACGATCAGCGGCATCTCGGTCCATTCCCGAAGCCGCCGGCAGAGCTCGATCCCGTCGCCGTCGGGCAGCAGGAGGTCGACGATTGCCGCATCGGGCGGCTCGACCGCGGCGACGTCGAGCGCCTCCTCGACCGTGCTCGCTGGGAGCGCCTCAAAGCCGGCGTCGCGCAGGATCACCCTCAGCGCCCGCAGGATCTGCTGCTCGTCGTCGCACACCAGCACACGCGGGCGCGGTGGCGGTCATGCCGGCGTCGTGTCCGGCCGGCTCGGTCGGCAGCGAGACGATGAAGCTCGTGCCCTGACCGGGCAGCGACTCGACCGCGATAGTGCCGCCGTTGGCCTCGACGAACCCCTTCGCGATGGCCAGCCCGAGCCCCGAGCCCGCCCAGCGGTCGCGGCCCGGCGCCGCCCGCGGTAGAAGGGCTCGAAGATCCGCTCGGTGCTCGGCCGGGTCGATCCCCGGGCCCTGGTCGACGATCCGGACGAGCAGCCGCGTGTCGGTTCCGCGCGCCTGGACCGATACGGGCCGCCCGGCCGAGTAGCGGGCGGCGTTCTCGAGCAGGTTGGCGAAGGCGCGTTCGAGCTGGGCGGCGTCGGCCCGAACCTCGGGGAGGTCGGGGTCGATGACGAGCCGGATCGCCCGGCCATCCATGCTCACCTGCTCGCGGGCGGCGAGGAGCACGTCCTCGAGCGAGACCCAGTCGCGGCGAGGCTCGGCCCGCCCGGCCTGAAGGCGTCGAGAGGTCGAGCAGCTTCTCGACCAGCGCCGAGAGCCGCTGTCCTTCCGCGACCACGGCCCGCGCTCAGCTCGCCCGCTCCTCGGCGGTCAAGCGAGTCGGTCCCCAGGGCGTGGCCGGCGGCGACGATCGCCGTCAGCGGCGTGCGCAGGTCGTGCGAGACGGCGCGCAGCAGCGCGGTCTTGACGTCGTCGCTCCGGCGCAGCGCTTCGGTCTCCACCGCCTCCGCCTGGACGGCGTCGCGGCGCAGCGCGATGGCCACGATCGCCTGCAGCGCTGGGACGACCTGACTGCGAAGGCGCTCGGAGACGTCTGGCCGGCAGCGCGGCGGGCACGAGCAGGGTGGCGATCTGCTGGCCCTCGCTGTCGCGCAGGGCGAGCGCACGCTCGCGGTCATCCCCCTGCTGTTCGCCCAGGACGATCGAGGCCGAGGGCAGAGCCAGCGCGTCGGCCACGTGTCCGGCGGCGGCGGCCAGGCCGCCGCGGGTGTGCGACTCGGCCAGCAGGTCTCGCGCGAGGGCTGCCGCCAGGTCGGCCTCGGGCCCGGCCGCGTTCGGATTCGAGCGCCCGGCTGCGGGCGAGCTCGGCCATCGTGCTCACCACCGCGGCGACGATGATGAACGCCGCCAGCGCCACCCAGTTGCGGCTGTCGGCGATGGTGAAGCGTCCGGTCGGCGGCAGGTGGAAGAAGTTGAACGCGGCGGCACTGAGCAGCGAGGTGATCAGGCCGAGCGCGAGCCCCCAGTAGGCGGAGACGAGGAGCACCGCGGGCAGGTAGACGACGCTCAGCGAGACGACCGGAGCGACCCCTTTGAGCGCGTATATGGCCGCGGTCGCGGCAGCCACGGCGATGACCGAGACGCTTGCCCCCACCCAGGGGCTCGGTCGGGTTCCGATCACACCGCTCGGCGTCCGCACACCGGACATCTGAGGAGCAGCGTACGCCAGCGGCCGGGCCGAGCCTATACATTCACCGCGGTGATCCAGGGCGCCTTCAAGCGGACGGTGGCGAGCGCCGGGGCCCGGCTGTCGGTGCTTGAAGCCGGCGACCCGGCCCGCCCCACGATCGTCTTCATTCACGGCTACCCCGACACCAAGGAGCTGTGGCTGGCCGTGCTCGAGCGGTTGCGCGACCGCTTCCACGTCGTCGCCTACGACGTGCGCGGGGCGGGGCAGTCAAGCGCGCCGCGGCTGCCCGCCGCCTATGACTACGACCGCCTGGCGGAGGACTTCGAGGCGGTGATCGACCAGGTCGCCCCCGGCCGCGAGGTCCATCTCGTCGGCCATGACTGGGGCGGTCTGGCGGGCTGGGAGTTCGCCACCCACCCGCGGTTCGAGAGCCGGCTGGCCTCGTTCACCTCGATCGCCGGCCCGTCACTCGACCAGCGTGGCCATGTTGTTGCGGACGAGGCTGCGCCGGGGACGATTCTTCAAGGCACTCAGGGAGGGACGCCGTTCCTGGTACGTCAACGCGCTGCTCGCGCCCGGCGGTCCCACCTTGGGGTGGCGGGGGTTGCTCGCGCGGCGGTCGCTGGGAGTGGTTCCTGCGCAACGTCGAGCGTGTCCCCACCGGCGAGGAGTACCCGGCGCCGACGCTCACCGCGGACGCGCTGCACGGCGCCAACCTGTACCGGCGGCAACATCCCCCGCCGGCTCCTGCGCCCTCACACCGATCGGGTCGCTCACGTCCCGGTCCAGCTGATCGTCCCCAGCGGCGACCGCTACATCCATCCGTCCTACTACGAGCTGGCCGAGCGATCAGCGCCGCGGCTGCGCCGGCGCGTGGTGGCCGGCTCGCACTTCGCGCCGCTCAGCCGTCCCGAGCTGATCGCCGGGTGGGTGAGCGAGCTGGTGGACGAGGTGCAGGCGGGCGCCGACCCCCAGCCTCGGCGCGCCTGGGAGCGGGGCGGGGGGTTCGAGCAGTTCCCCGGACGGCTCGCCCTGGTCACCGGCGCGGGCAGCGGAATCGGTCGCTGCACCGCGCATGCCCTGGCCGGGCACGGCGTTCGCCTCCTCCTCGTCGACCGCGATGGCGAGTCGGTCTCGCGCGTCGCCTCCTCGCTCCCGGACGCCGAGCCGTTCACCTGTGACGTGAGCGACGCGGCCGCTATGGAGCGGCTGGCCGAGGACGTGATCGCCCGCCACGGGGTGCCGGACATCGTCATCAACAACGCCGGGATCGCCGTGGCCGGACCCTTCCTGGAGACGGGCTTCGACGACTGGCGCCGCGTGCTCGACATCAATCTGATGGGCGTAGTCCACGGAGCCCGCCTGTTCGGCCGGGCGATGGTGCAGCGCGGCGAGGGCGGCCACATCGTCAACACGGCTTCGGCCGCTGCGTTTCAGCCCACCAAGGAGCTGCCGGCCTATGCGGCCTCGAAGGCGGCGGTGCTGATGCTCAGCCAGTGCCTGCGCGCGGAACTGCTGCCCTCCGGGATCGGGGTGACCGCCGTCTGCCCGGGGATCGTCGCCACCAACATCACCCGGACAGCGCGCTACGTCGGCCATACCGACGCCGACCAGCAGCGCCTGGGCGACTACGTGAGCCGGATCTACGAGCGCCGGAACTTCACCCCTGACCAGGTCGCGGCCGAGATCGTCGAGGCGATCGCCGTCGATCGGCCGGTGGCGGTGGTCACCCCCGAGGCCAAGGTGATGCACGCACTGTCGCGGATCGCGCCGGGCCTGTTGCGGCGGTTTGCCGGACTCGACGCACTCCCGATCTAGGGTCTGTCCTGGCTTCTAGGGAGGACTCTCTGGCCCCGGGGCGAACCCGGGACCATGCTGCTCAAGAAAAGCCCTCCCGCACTCACCGATCAGCCGATCACCACGGCGAACGGCTATCAGCACCTCGATCGCCGGGCGGTGTCCGTCCTCCGCTGGCTCCAGGCCAACCGCATCCCGTTCGTGCTCGTCGGGCCGGTCGCCGAGCAGATCCGGGGCGGCGGCCAGCCCGGGCCGGTGGCGATCGTACCCGCCCCGTTCGGCCGCAACTTCGAGCGCCTCGCGCGCGCGCTCTGGTCGGCCCACGCTCGGCTCCGGGTCGACACTCAGCCTGAGCCGGTCCCGTTCAAGGTGACCGGGGAGAAGCTGATGCGGGGGCAGCGCCTCGCGTTCCGCTGCGGCGAATACGACCTCGACGTCGAGGGTCGCCCCGAGGAGGCTCCGGGTTATCAGGCGCTGCTCTACGAGGCGGTCCGCTTCGAGCTCGCGCCGGATCTGAGCGTGGAGGTGGCGTCGCCCGAGGACATCGAGCACTACGCCCACCTCGCGCGCACCGGCAGCGCGCCGGAGATCCGGATCACCCGCGCCGCCGCGGAGCCAAAACTGGTCTAGCCGGCAGACGGGGGTCAGTTAGCCTGACCTCCATGCCAGAAGTCGCCAAGCGGGCCCTCATCGGCGCGGCTGCGCTGTTTGCGCTGCTGCTCGTCACCTGGTTCGCCGCCTTTCACATCGGCGTGGTCAAGCACGCCGACGAGTCGATCCTGAAGGGCTTCGACGACCTCCAGCGCCGCCGCGGCGTGGGCGGGTGGGCGAACTGGATCGCCAACCTGTGCGACCCCCAGCCGTACGTGTACTTCTGCGCCGTCCCGGTGCTGGTGGCAATCGTGCGCCGGCGGCCGTGGGTGGCGATGGCCGTGGTGGCGATCCTGCTCGGCTCCAACGTGACCACGCAGCTGCTGAAGTCCCTGCTGGGCGAGCCGCGGCCGCTGGCCGCGCTCGCGGGTCTCCCCGTTCCTCCGTCGGGCTCGTGGCCGAGCGGCCACGCGACGGCGGCAATGGCGCTCGCCCTGTCGTGCGTGCTGGCGGCATCCCGGCGCTGGCGGCCGCTGGCGGCAGCTCTGGGGGGAGGCTTCGCGATCGCCGTCAGCTATTCGTTCCTGACTCTGGGCTGGCACTACCCGAGCGACGTGTTCGGCGGCTTCCTGGTTGCCGCGATCTGGACCCTGCTCGCCGTGGCCGCCGTGTTCACGGCCAACGCCCACCGTCCCCAGGTCGCCGCCAGCGAGTTCGTCGAGCGGCTCTCGATCCGCGAGGCGCTCGGACCGCCGTCGGCTGCGGTCCTGGGCGCGATCGTGCTGAGCGTGGTCGTGGTGATCGCGCGTCCTCAGCAGGTGGCCGATTACGCGAGCGCGCACGAGGCGTTCGTGGTCGGCGCGAGTGCAATTGCCGCGGTCGCCCTGGCTTTGGCGACCGGAATCATGCTGGCGCTGCGGAGGTAGCTACTCGCGGTAGCGGCCGGGCTCCCACAGGTGGTCCTGCCCGCCGTTGGCGCCGCGAGCGAGGATGAACAGCAGGTCGGAGAGCCGGTTCAGGTAGCGGACGACCTCGGCGTTGATCTCCTCGCCACAGGCGATCGCCAGCCGCTCGGCCCGCCGGCAGACGGTCCGGCAGACGTGGAGCTGGGCGGCCGCCGCGGTCCCGCCGGGGAGGACGAACGACTTCAGGGGCTCGAGCGTGGCGTTGACCTCATCGCAGCGCTGCTCGAGCCAGGTGGTCTGCTCGCCCAGGACTCGCAGCCGCTCGCGATTAGGGTCCTCCGGGGCCGAGACGTCGGCCCCCACGTCGAAGAGATCGTTCTGGATGTGGGTCAGCCATTCGTGGTAGTCCGCGGGCAGCCCGTCGCTGGCCAGCGCCACCCCGAGGTGGGCGTTCAGCTCATCGACGGTTCCGTAGGCCTCGATCCGCGGATGGGTCTTCGGCACCCGGCTCATGTCGCCGAGGTGGGTCTCCCCGCCGTCCCCCAGCCGGGTGTAGATGCGCGTCAGGTTCACCGTCATCGCACCGTCAGTGTACGAGTCGGCGCGGTAGGATCCACGCGTTCAAGGTCGGAGGCGATGGGAAGCCGGTGCGATGCCGGCGCGGACCCGCCACTGTGATCGGGGACGCCAACCGCACTGGGCCACTGGCGGCGTAGAGCTGCCGGGAAGGCGCGGTTGGTAGGCCCGTCAGCCAGGAGACCAGCCGCCGACCGCCAAGCCGATACGCCCTCGTGGAAAGGGGTGGCCCTCTTGTATTCGAAGAAGCTCATCGCTCTGTGCGGAGCGACCCTCGCCGTCGCTGCCGCCGCACCGACCGCACTTGCCGCGGCCGGGACAAAGGTCACGGTCCGGGTCGAAGGCCTGCACCGGACCCTTCTGTCATCGAAGTCGGTCAAGACCCACGGTGGCTGGATCACCAAGGACGGGACGCCCAAGGGCGCCTGCCCGGCGACCAGCGCCACCGGCGCGCTCGACGTCGCCACCCACCACAGGTGGGGCGGGACCTACACCTCTGAGGGGCTGGAGATCCTCACCATCCTCGGCGAGCGGCACCCGTTCAACCCGCCCAAGGACTTCTGGGAAGTGTTCGTCAACGAACGCCCCGCGTCGGTGGGGGCGTGCGAGCAGAAGCTCCGTCGGGGCGAGCGGTTGCTGTTCGCCGCCGTGCCCGACTCGACGGTCGAGTATGCGGTGGCGATCCGCGCGCCGCGCACGGCGGCTGCCGGCCATCCCTTCGCGGTCAAGGTCGTGTGGTGGGGCGCTTCCGGCAAAGCCAAGCCGCTGGCGGGCGCGCGTGTCACCGCCGCCGGGACGACCTCGACCACCAACTCGCAGGGGACGGTCGAGCTGACCGCCGCGGCGGGAACGCTGGTCATTCACGCCAGCAAGAAGGACTACATCCGGGCGGCGCCGGCGCGCGTTCGCGTTTCGAGCTGAACCCGGTGTCCCGGCCGGTCCGCACCCTGGCGATCGCCGCCGTCTTCGCGGTGGCCCTCGCCGGGTGCGGGGTCGGGCTCGGGCCGGGCAGCGGCACATCCGACGTCAACGTCACGGTGACCCGCGGCTTCGGCTCGAGCGTGATCGCCTCGGTGACCAAGGCGAAGGTCCCCGGGTCGGAGACCGTGATGCGGATGCTCCAGCGCTCGCTCCCGGTGACCACGCGCTACGGCGGCGGGTTCGTCCAGTCGATCGACGGCCACTCCGGTTCCGCCTCGCGCCGCGACTGGTTCTATTACGTCAACGGCATCGAGGCGCCCCAGGGGGCGGCGACCACGACCGTCCACAAGGGCGACCGGATCTGGTGGGACCTCCACGACTGGAGCGCCACCGACTCGGTGCCGGCGGTCGTCGGCTCGTTCCCGGAGCCGTTCGTCAGCGGGATCGGCGGCCGCCGCTTTCCGACCACGATCGAGTGCGCCGGGGACGTGTCCTCGCCCTGCAAGCGGGTGACGAGTGAGCTCGACGCGGAGAAGGTCCCGGTGGCCGAGCAGCTCCTGGGCACGGGCTCGGGCCAGGACACCCTCGGCGTCCTGGTCGGCACTTGGAAGGACCTGCGGGTCGCGCTGGCCGGGAGCCTGATCGATCAAGGCCCGAGCGCCAGCGGGGTGTACGCGCGTTTCCGCGGCGACTCACTCGAACTTCTCAACCCGCACGGCGACGTGGTCCGCACTCTCGGCCCCGGGGCCGGCCTGGTCGCCGCCACCGCGCAGGGGACCACCACCCCGACCTGGCTCGTAACCGGGACCGACGCGGCCGGCGTGGCCGCCGCGGCGTCGGCGCTGACCCCGGCGCGCCTGGACCATCACTTCGCCCTCGCGGTCCAGGGATCGGCCGACATCCCGCTCCCCGTGGAGCCCGACTCGTGAGCTACCGGCGGCGCCCCAGCCCGCTCCACGTCGCACGCGCGGGAGCCGGTGCGGGGTACTGCGCGGCCCTGACCGTCGCCGCCCTCCTCATCTCCAACCCGTTCGTGCTCGGCGTGCTGACCTTGGCCGTCGCCGCCGCCGGGGTCGCGGCCGGGGTCGGTCGGCAGATGGGGCGCGCTGCGCGCCTGGCGGTGCCGCTGGCGGTGGCGATCGCGGTGATCAACGCGCTCGTCACCCGCGACGGCCTGACCGTCGTCGTGCGCCTCGGTCAGCTGCCGGTCCTCGGCCACACCGACATCACGCTGGAGGCCACCACCTACGGCGCGGTGCTCGGCCTGAGGGCGCTCGCCCTGATCCTGTGCGGAGCGCTGTACACGGCGACGGTCGATCCCGACGAGGTCCTGCGGCTGTTCCGGCCGATCTCCTTTCACTCCGCCCTGACGGCGACGCTGGCCACGCGCCTCGTGCCCGTGCTGGTCCGCGACTCGCACCGGCTGGCCGATGCGCAGCGCTGCCGCCCCGGCCCTCCGCCCAGCCGCTACGCCCTGATGCGAGCGGCCACGGCCGGCGCGCTTGACCGTGCGCTCGACGTAGCCGCCGCCCTCGAGGTCCGCGGCTACGGGGCGGCCCGCCGCCCCGGGCGGGTCCGCCGCCCGTGGTCGCGCCACGACGTCGCCTTTTCGCTCGCTGCGTCCGCGATCGTCGCGCTCGCTGTCGCCGCCCGCATTCTCGGATGGGCGCCGTTTCAGGCCTACCCCGCCCTGCACGCCCCTGCGGGGGGGACGCAGCTGGCACTCGCCGCGGCGATCCTCATGTGCGCGCTGGCACCGTTCGCCGACCGCCGGGGGGTGCAGCGGTGAGCGTGCTCGAGCTCCGTGACGTCTCCTACTCGTACCCTGACCGGTCTCGTCCCGCCTTGGCCCACGTCTCCCTCGAGGTGGAACCGGGTGAGTTGGTCGTCCTGGCGGGTCGCTCGGGCTCGGGGAAGTCGACGCTCCTGCGGGTGGCCAATGGGCTCGTCCCGCACTTCCACGGCGGCACGTTCGCCGGCCGGGCGATCGTGGCCGGGATGGACACCCGTGACGCCCGGCCGGGCGAGCTCGCGGCAGTCGTCGGATCCCTGTTCCAGGATCCCGAGACGCAGGTGGTAATGGGCACAGTTCGGGCCGAGCTCGCCTTCGGCCTCGAGAACCGGGGCCTCCCGGCCGCCGCGGTGGCCCGAGGCGTCGAGGAGGCGGCCCTGTCCCTGGGCGTGGACCATCTTCTCGACCGTCCGGTGGCCGAGCTCTCCGGCGGCGAGCTCCAGCGGGTGGCCCTCGGCGCCGCCCTGGCGGGCCGGCCCGCCCTCGTGGTGCTCGACGAGCCCACCTCCCAGCTCGATCCGGTCGCCGGCGACGAGCTGATCGGAACGCTGCGGCGGCTGAACGAGGACGCCGACGTGGCCATCCTGCTGGCCGAGCACCGCCTCGAGCGCTGTCTTGGCCTAGCCGACCGGGTGGTGGCAATGGAGGAGGGGCGGATCGCTTTTGACGGCGCCCCCGACGCCTTCCTGGCCTGGGCGGTCGCGGAGGCCCCGGCCTTGGCCACCCCGGGCGCCCGCCTGCTCTCGGGCCTCGGGTTGCGACCGCGCCCGGGGGTCAAGGGCGCGCGGGCGGCGCTGCGATCGGCCGGTTTGCCGGAAGAAATCGAGCTTGACGGACATAACGTCCGTGAATCGCGGACTCAGCCCGCGATCGCCTTCAAGCGCGTTTGGCACGAGCTGCGCGACGGGCCGGCGATCCTCCGGGGGGTGTCGCTCAGCTTCGCCCCCGGGGAACGGGTCGCCTTGATGGGGCGAAACGGGGCGGGGAAGTCAACCCTCCTGCGCCACGCCGCCGGGTTGATGGAGCCCACCCGCGGGCGGATCGAGCGGTCGGGGCGAGTCGCCCTCCTGCTTCAGAACCCGACCGACTACCTCGTCCACGACACGGTGGAGGAGGAGGCGCCTGCCGAGACGCTGCGGGCGGCCGGGCTCGAGGCCCTCGCCGACCGCCATCCCCGAGATCTCTCGGGCGGGGAGAAGCAGCGCCTCGCGCTGGCCATCGTCCTCGGCCCGCCGGGGGCCGACCCGCCCGCGCTGGTGTGTCTCGACGAGCCCACTCGCGGAATGGACCGCGCCCACAAGGACGAGCTCGCCCGGCTGCTCCAGGGGCTGCCCGGGGCGGTGGTCGTGGCCACCCACGACCCCGAGTTCGCCGCGGCCTTCGCCGATCGGGTCTTGCTGCTGGCCGACGGCGCGCCGATCGCCGACGGCGCCACCGCCGAGGTGCTGACCGGAGGCACCTATTTCGCCACCGAGACGGCGCGGATCCTGAGCGGCGCGCTCACGCCGGATCAGGCCCTGGCGGGGCTGTCCAGGAGCGAGGCGGTGGCATGACCTGGCAGCTCGGTGCCTTTTCGGTCCTCGCCTTCGGGCTGCTGCTCGGGTTCGGCTGGTACGAGCGGGCACGGCCCGATGCCAGGATCGTCGCGCTCGTGGCCACACTGGCTGCCCTGGCCGCGATCGGGCGGATCGCCTTCGCCGCCCTTCCGAACGTCAAGCCCACCACCGACATCGTGCTGATCTCCGGCTACGCGCTCGGGGGGGCGCCCGGGTTCGCGGTCGGCGCGGTCACCGGGCTGACGTCGAACTTCTTCTTCGGCCAGGGTCCGTGGACCCCGTGGCAGATGGCGGCGTGGGGGGCGACGGGCATGATCGGGGCAGGCTTGGCCGTCGTGACCCGCCGGCACATCGGGCGCCTGCCGCTGGCCGCGGTGTGCGGCGTGGTCGGGTTTGCCTTTGCCGCCGTCCAGGACGTCGGCGACTGGGTGACCTTCAGCGACCATAGCCCCGCCCAGCTCGGGGTGTACGTGGGGAGGGGGGTGGGCTTCGACCTGATCCACGCCGTGGCCTGCGTGGCCTTCGCCCTCGCCTTCGGCCCGTCGCTGACCCGGTCGATTCAGCGCTTCGCGCGGAGGCTGACCGTGCGCTGGGAGGCGGTGGCGGCTGGAATCGTCGCCGCCGTCGCCCTGGCCAGCTTCGGATCCGGCTGGCTGGCCGGCCAGCCAGCGCGGGCGGCGGGCGTGGCCCGGGCTGGGTATGTGGCCCGGGCGGCGTCCGCGGCCCCGCCAGGCCCCGGCCACTACCTCCTCTCGGCCCAGAACCTCGACGGCGGTTTTGGATCGGCCCCCGGCCAGCCGTCCTCTTCGCTCTACACCGGCTGGGCGGCCCTGGGGCTGGAGGCGATCGGGCGGGCCCCCCAGGATGTCCACCGGGACGGTGCCACCCTGCTGGGCTCCATCCGGGCGAACGTAGGGACCGATCCGGGGTCGGTCGAGCGGACGATCCTGGTCGCCGCCGCGGCCGGGGTCTCGTCGCGGTCGTTCGGCGGTTACGACCTGCTCGCGATGCTGGACCGTGACGTGCACGCCAACGGATCGGTGGGCGGGCAGGTCAACCTCACCTCGTTCGGGCTGCTGGCCCTGCGCGCGGCGGGGGCGCCGGCCCCGCCAAAGATGACGGGCTGGCTGATCCGCCAGCAGGACTCGGATGGCGGCTTCAACTTCGCCACCGCCGGGGGGACGAGCGACGTCGACGACACGGGCGCCGCGCTCGAGGCGCTGGCCGGGGCGGGGGAATTCGGCGGCCGGCAGCGGGCGGTCGCCTTCATCGATCGCCAGCAGGATCGCGACGGCGGCTTTCCCTCCCAGCCCGGCGAGGGCTCCAACGCCCAGTCGACGGCGTGGGCGATCCAGGGGCTGCTCGCCGCCGGGGCGGACCCCGGGGCGCTTCACCGCCGCGGAGCGCCCTCGCCGTATCAGTACCTCGATTCCCTGATCGCCGCGGACGGCCACGTGCGCTACTCCAAGTCGAGCGACCAGACGCCGGTGTGGGTAACCGGCCAGGCGCTGTTGGCCCTGGCGGGCAAGGTGCTGCCGCTGGCGCCGGTCCACCGCCCAGCGCCGGTCCATCACCCAGCCCGAACGGCCGTCCGGCACACAGCCGCGGCCCCTACGACGCACCGCAAAAAAGTGAATCACGTGAAGAGGCGCGGGCGGCCGGGCCGCCCCTCGCTCCACTCGCTCGATGGACTGGCCGCCGCGGCGGCGTGCCTCGCGGCCTTGGCCCTGGCACCGGTCAACGCTTAGTAATCGATAGCCTCTCGCGCCCATGAAGATCGGCGTGCCCAAGGAGACGGTTAAAGGGGAGCGACGCGTGGCGCTCGTGCCCGAGGTGGTGCGCAAGCTGAGCGGGGGGGCCGCCGGCGGAGCCGGTCCTCATCACGAGGTGATCGTCGAGCGGGAGGCCGGGGCAGCGGCCCTGATCCCCGATGCCCAGTACGAGGAGGCCGGGGCCAAGTTGAGCGACTCGGCGGCCGTCTACGAGGCCGACGTGATCGTCAAGGTTGCCCCGCCCACGTCCGAGGAGATCGGCCGGCTGCGCTCGGAGACGGTGCTGATCGGCTTTCTCCAGCCCCTGACCAACGGCGACGGGATCCGGGGTATCGCCGAGACGGGGGCGACCAGCTTCGCGCTCGAGGCCGTGCCGCGGATCAGCCGCGCCCAGTCGATGGACGCGCTCTCCAGTCAGGCCAACATCGGCGGCTACAAAGCGGTGCTGATCGCGGCCACCGAGATCGGTCGCTTCTTCCCCATGCTGATGACCGCCGCCGGGACGATCCGCCCCGCGACCGTCCTGGTCTTGGGCGCCGGCGTGGCCGGGCTCCAGGCGATTGCCACCGCGCGGCGGCTGGGCGCGGTGGTCCAGGGCTTCGACGTCCGGGCCGCGGTCAAGGAGCAGGTCGAGTCGCTGGGCGCCCACTTCCTCGAGTTCGACCTCGGGGGCGACCTCGAGGGCGCCGGGGGCTACGCCAAGGAGCTCACCGCCGAGCAGCAGGCCCGCCAGCAGGAGCTGATGGCCGAGGCGATCGGCAAGGTCGACGTCGTCATCACCACCGCCGCCGTGCCCGGCCGCCGCGCACCGATCCTGGTCACCGAGGAGGCGGTCAAGAAGATGAAGCCGGGGTCGGTGATTGTCGATCTCGCCGCTGAGACGGGCGGCAACTGCGAGCTCTCGGAGCCGGGCGAGACCGTGCTTCGCCACGACGTCAAGATCATCGCCCCGCTGGGCGTGCCGAGCACTATGGCCGAGCACGCCTCGCAGCTCTACGCCCGCAACATCGAGGCGCTGCTTGGATTGATGATCAAGGACGGGCAGCTCGAGCTCGACTTCGAGGACGAGGTGATCGCCGGGGCGTGCATCACCCGGGACGGGGAAATCGTCCACGCCGCCGCCAAAGAGGCCGCTGCCGGCGCAGCTGCGGCTAATTAGAAAAGGAGTCAGATGAGCACCGTCACGGAGATCGCGATCCTCGTGCTTGCCGCATTCGTCGGCTTCGAGGTGATCTCGAAGGTCCCGAACACGCTGCACACGCCGCTCATGTCGGGCACCAACGCGATCCACGGCATCGTGCTGCTCGGCGGGTTGCTCCTGATGCACGAGGCCAGCGGTGTGCTCGAGCACGCGCTGCTGGTGATCGCGATCATGTTCGGGACGATCAACATCATCGGCGGCTTCTTCGTCACCGACCGGATGCTCGAGATGTTCAAGCGCAAGGATCCGCCGAAGACGGAGGGCGACGAGCAGTGATCGTCCCCGCGGTCTTCTTGCAGAGCGCGAACTTCATCGACGCGCTGTACATACTGGCGTTCTCGCTGTTCATCTACGGGATGAGCGGCCTCACCGGGCCGCGTACCGCCGTGCGCGGCAACCTGATCGCTGCGGCGGGAATGGCGATCGCGGTGGTGGCCACGCTGCTGACCCCACACGTGCTGTCCGGTTCGAGCACACCGTGGCTGATCGCGCTCGGCCTGGTGCTTGGAACCGCGATCGGGATCCCCGCCGCGCGCAACGTGCGCATGACCGCAATGCCCCAGATGGTGGCGCTGTTCAACGGCGTGGGCGGCGGCGCGGTGGCGATCATCGCCTGGATCGAGTACCGCCACCACTTCGGGCTGGGCTTCCCGCTCAAGACCGAGATCCCCTCGCTGTTCGCGGCCATTGTCGGTTCGATCTCGTTCTGGGGCTCGCTCGTCGCCTTCGGCAAGCTCCAGGAGATCCTTCCCGGCCGGCCGATCAAGCTTCCGGGACAGAGCATCATCAACGGCGCGCTGTTTGTGATCACGGTCGCCTCGGCGATCGTGCTCGCCGCCGGGACGCACTCGCAGGCGCTGTTCATCCTGGGGATCCTGATCGCCGCGGCCGTCCTCGGGATCATGGTCGTGCTGCCGATCGGCGGGGCCGACATGCCGGTCGTGATCTCGCTCCTGAACGCCTTCACCGGCCTGTCGGCTGCGGCCACCGGAATCGCGCTCAACAACACGGCCATGATCGTGGCCGGAATGATCGTCGGGGCGTCGGGCACGATCCTCACCAACCTGATGGCCAAGGCGATGAACCGCTCGGTCCCGGCGATCGTGGCCGGTGGCTTCGGTGGCGCCGTGGCCGCGCCCGGGCCGGCCGGCGAGACCGGCGGCACCGTGCGTTCGACCAGCGCCCAGGACGTCGCCATCCAGCTCTCCTACGCGCGTCAGGTGGTGATCGCGCCCGGGTATGGAATGGCGGTCGCGCAGGCCCAGCACGCGGTGCGCGAGCTCGAGCGGGCGCTGGAGGGCAAGGGGGTCGAGGTCAAGTACGCGATCCACCCGGTGGCGGGGCGGATGCCCGGCCACATGAACGTGCTCCTGGCCGAGGCCGACGTTCCCTACGACCTGCTCAGGGAGATGGACGAGATCAACCCCGAGTTCCCGAGGACCGATGTCACGCTGGTGATCGGGGCCAACGACGTGACCAATCCCGCGGCCAAGAACGAGCCGGGCTCGCCGATCTACGGAATGCCGATCCTCGAGGTCGACCGCTCGGGTGCGGTGGTGGTGCTCAAGCGCTCGATGGCCTCCGGGTTCGCGGGGATCGACAATCCGCTGTTCTACGAGGAGAAGACCTCGCTGCTGTTTGGCGACGCGAAGCAGTCAGTGAGCGACATAACCAGCGAGGTCCAGGCGCTGTAGAGTCGCCGTGACCAACAGAAATCGGGAGCATCAATGGATGAGAGCCGGCTGAAGAAGATCCCGCTGTTCTCGGAGTTGTCAGACGAGGAGGCCCACCGTCTGGCCGCGTTCGCCACCGAGACGAGCATCGCCGAGGGCCAGATACTGATGAAGCAGGGCGATTACTCGACCGAGCTGATCGCGATCGAGGAGGGCACGGCCGACGTCCTGCGCGACAACAAGAAGATCGCCTCGCTCAAGGAGGGCGATCTGATTGGCGAGATGGGTCTGCTGACCCGCGAGCCGCGCAACGCCGACGTGATCGCCACCTCGCCGATGCGCGTGATTAAGCTCACCCACTGGGAGATCCGGCGGATGTCCGAGGACACCATCGATCGGATCAAGCAGCTGATCAGGGAACGCCAGGAGAAGGGCGTGGCCGATCCGGCCCACCAGACCGACTCCTGATTGCAACATCGTGCCCGCGGCGCACGGACGTCGCACTTTTCCTGCAGTTTCTGACCGGAAAGCGTGTGCAACCGGGGCGGCGATGCTCGGTGGCTGAGCTGGCCAGCCGAACGTCGAGGTTTGATGGCTTGCGCGCGGAGGCTGACGATCGTGCTCGCCGCCCTGCTGCTCCTTCCCGCCGGGAGCGCCGCGGCGGCGTCGGGAGGGGCGGGGCTCGTGGCCCCGAGGGCTCCCCATGGCATCGTCAGGGCACCGAAGGCCTCGTCCACGGTTTTCGGCCGGGTGCTGCGCGAAGGCGTGCGGGGCGCCGACGTCAAGACGCTCCAGACCTGGCTGAACGACCTCGGTTATCGGCTGACCATCGACGGCGACTTCGGCCCGGTCACCAAAGCGGCGGTCAAGCGCTACCAGCTCGCCTCCCGGCTGCGGCCGGCCAGCGGCACGGTCGGGCCGAGGACCGCCGGAGCGCTGCTGGCGGCGGTCAAGCGCGGCGCCGCGCGCTCTACGCTCCGGAGTCCCGACACCGACTCGGCCTCGGGTCTGGTCTTTCCGCTTCGCCCGCTCTCCCGGGTGCTCCCCCCAAGCGATTGGACGCTCGACCAGGGCGTCGACATCGGCACCGTGGGCAACGCCTGCGGCTCGCAGGTGACCGAGGTGGCGATGGGTTCCGGAACGATCGTCCAGGAGGGGATCGACGGGTTCGGCCCGGACGCCCCGATCCTGCTCCTCGACAGCGGCCCCTACCAGGGTCGCTACATCTACTACGGCCACGCGAAGCCGGCGCTGGTGCCGGTCGGCGCGCACGTAACCCAGGGCGAGCCGATCGCCGAGATTGGCTGCGGGATCGTGGGCATCTCGGCCGGTCCGCACGTGGAGATCGGGATGAGCTCGGTGGATGGCCCGCCGTGCTGTCCCGGCTACCAGGAGACCTCGCCGCAGATGTACCAGCTCGTGCTGGGTCTCTACCACGCGGCCGGCGGCTGAGCGACATCCAGACCCGGCGGGCGGGATAACCTGGCCGCCATGTTCACCCGCGAGCGCGCAATCGAGGCGCTGCGCTCCGAGCAGTTCGACGTCCTGGTGATCGGAGGCGGGATCACCGGTGCCGGGGTGGCGCTCGACGCCGCCTCTCGCGGATACAGCGTGGCCCTGGTCGAGAAGGCCGACTTTGCCTCCGGGACCAGCGGCCGCTCCTCGAAGCTCGTGCACGGGGGGCTGCGCTACCTCCAGAACTTCGACCTGGGCCTGGTGCGCGAGGCGCTGCTCGAGCGCCAGCTGATGGTCAAGCTGGCGCCCCACCTGGTCCGGCCGCTGCCGCTCGTCGTCCCCGCGTTCGACGGCGCCAGGCCGGATCGCCTGATGGGGATCGGGCTGAACATGTACGACGTGATGGCCTCGCCGGGGTTGCGCGGCCGACGCGCCCGCCGGGCCGAGCGCCACGGCAGCAACGGCACCGAACAGGATTGGAGCCCGGCCCGCCACCGCGTCATCTCGGGGGAGGAGGCGCTCGAGCTGCTGCCCGCGCTCGAGCAGCGAAAGCCCACCGGCGGCTACCTGTTCTTCGACTGCCAGACCGACGACGCGCGGCTGGTGCTGACCGTGCTGGGCGAAGCCGAGCGGTTCGGGGCGATCTGCGCCAACCGGATCGAGGTGATCGAGCTCGAGCAAGTGGACGGGCACGGGGCGATCGTCAAGGTGTGCGATGCCGAGAGCGGTGAGGAGCTCCGAATCGCCGCCGACAACGTGGTCAACGCTACGGGGGTGTGGGCCGATCGGATCCGGCCCGAGGAGCTCCACTCCGAGGCCGAGCTGCCGAGGATCTCGCCCAGCCGGGGGACGCATGTGACCCTCGCGTACGCCGACCTTCCGCTCCTGGCCGGGGCGATCGTCCCCGCCGGCGAGGGCCGGTCGATCTTCGCCCTGCCGTGGCTGGGGCGAAGCCTGGTCGGCACCACCGACAACAACTACAGCGGCGACATCAACCACGTACGACCTTCAGCGGACGACGTCGAGTACCTGCTCGAGGCGATCAACGCCTTCTTCGGGACGAGCCTCGGCCCCGATCAGCTGACTGGCGCCTACGCCGGTGTCCGGCCGCTGATCTCGGCCGGTGACAACCGCAAGTCGGTCGACATCTCACGCAAGGCCGAGCTGTACGAGACCTCGAGCGGGCTGATCACGATCACCGGGGGCAAGCTCACCACCTGGCGTCGGATGGCCAAGCTGGCGGTGGACCGGCTAGTCGAGCGCGACGGCCGCGAGGCGCCCTGCCGGACACAGGAGATCCCACTCGGGCAGCCGATCGACCCGAGCAGCCTGATCAGGGTGGAGGGCGTCGCGTCCGAAGCCTACGAGCCTCTGGCCGGCCGCTACGGCTATGCCGCCCAGCAGGTGCTGGCCATCGCCTCCGAGCGGCCCGAGCTCGCCCAGCCGATCCTCCCCGGCTTCCCCGACCTGGTGGCGGAGGCGGTCTTCTCAGTCCGTGACGATCAGGCTCGCGCGATCGGCGACGTGTTGCTGCGGCGGACCCGCCTCGCCCTGCTGGCGGGACGGGACCTTTGTGCGCCGGGCAACGACGCGGCGCTGCGCGTGGCCCGGGCGATCGGTCCTGAGCTCGGCTGGGACGAGCGGCGGGCCGAGCTCGAGGCTGAGCGCTGGGCGCACGAGGCCCGGGCGGAGGGAATCGCGGTGGGGACGCCGTCCGCGCGGTGAAGCCTCCACCGCGCCGTCTGCGCAGTTCGCTGGAAACCCTCGAGCTGGGCGGCCGGCCGTGGCTGATGGGGATCGTCAACGCCACGCCCGACTCGTTCTCGGATGATCTCGAGATCCAGACGCTCGAGCAGCGGGTGGCGCTGGCGGCCGAGCTGCTCGACGCCGGAGCCGACGTGATCGACGTAGGCGGCGAGTCGGGGGTGACCAACCGGCCGCCGGTCGAGCCGGCGGTCGAGATCGAGCGGGTGGTGCCGCTGATCGAGCAGCTGCGCTCGCAGCTGGGTGCACGGGTCTCGGTCGACACCTACAAGCCGGAGGTGGCGGCAGTCGCGATCGCCGCCGGGGCTTCGATCGTCAACGACGTGAGCGGGCTGCGCGATCCGCGGCTGGCCGAGGTCTGCGCGCAGACGGGGGCGGCCCTGATCTTGATGCACACGCGGGCAGCGCCCAAGGAGAAGCGGTTTGACCCGGGGCTGGACGGGAGGGCGGCGGCGGACGTCGAGTCCTTCCTGCGCGAGCGGATCGAGCTCTCGCGCGCGCGAGGGATGGAGTTCGAGCAGCTGATGCTCGATCCCGGGCCCGACTTCGCCAAGACCCCGGCGCAGACGGTCGAGGTGCTGCGCGGGCTCGAACGCCTTCATGCGCTGGACCGGCCGGTGCTGCTCGCGGTCTCGCGCAAGGACTTCATCGGCGCGGTCACCGGCCGATCCCCCCGGCAGCGACTGGCCGGGACGCTCGCCGCGGTCGCCTACGGGGTGCAGGCCGGCGTTCACATGGTGCGCGTCCACGACGTCGCGGCGGTGTCCGACTTTCTCGCTGTGCGCGAGGTGCTCGAGGGCGCGCGGGAGCTCGATCCCGAGATGCTGCTGGGCGACGAGCTACGCTGGGAGCGCCAAATTTGAGTGGATCGCCGACCGCTGGCTCAACGCGGCCGGAGCCCACCGATACACGCCCAACAAGGAGGACCCCATGTCCGTGCTCGACCGGGAAGCACTCGAGGCCAGCCCGCTGGCCGACCTGCACGCCCTTGCCTCGGAGCTGTCGATCGACAGTTATCGCCTACTCCGCCGTCCCGAGCTGATCGAGGCGATCCTCGCCCGGCAGTCGGGCGAACAGCCCGACGTACCCGCCGCGGAGACGGCCGCGCCGCGACGCCGTCGCGGACGCCGCGGGGGGCGCGGTCGCGCGTCCGAGCCCGATGGGGAGGCCGATGAGGACGAGGCCTCGCCCGCTGACAAGGCGAAGGACAAGGCGTCGGCGAAGGACAAGACGCCGGCGAAGGACAAGACGCCGGCGAAGGACAAGACGTCCCGGGCGGCAGGGCGCCCCGGGGGAAAGCGTCCCCTCAGGACGAGGCCCCTGACGAGCCGGCAGCTCCCGCTGAGTCGCCGGCGCCCGCCGAGGAGACCGCCGCTCCCGCGGACGAGAACGCGGAGGGTGTGGTCGAGCTGCTCCCGAACGGATCGGGCTTCGTCCGCGTGAACCCGCCCGAGCCGTCCGACGACGACGTTTACATCTCGGCCGCCCAGGTGCGCCGGTGCGAGCTCGTCTCCGGGGACCGCGTTTCGGGCCCGCGCCGGGCGCCGCGGCGCTCGGAGCGGTTCGCCTCGCTGGTCCGGATCGACACGGTCAACGACCGTCCCGCCGACGAGATCGCCGAGGGCACCCGCTTCGACGATCTCCCCTGCGCTTTCCCGGCCGACCGGCTGCCGTTGGGTACGGACGATCCGACCACGCAGGCCATCGACTCGCTCGCCCCGCTGGGGCTCGGCTCCCGGGTGACGATCGTCGGCGCCTCCGGCTCGGGGAAGACCGAGGCGCTGCGCCGGATCGCCGCCTCACTGGCCGGACGCGATGAGCTTCAGCTCTCGCTGGCGCTGGCCGGGGTGCGACCCGAGGAGGTGGCGGAGTGGGCGCTCACGCTCGTCCCGAGCGCCGCGGCGAGCCTGGCCGCTTCGTCCGAAGCCTCCGCGCACGCGGTCGAGCTGGTGGTCGACCAAGCCCGCCGCCTGGCCGTCCGTGGTGCCAACGCCGTGGTGCTGATCGACACCCTCGATGGGCTACAGCAGCCTGTCGCCCGGCGAGCACTGGCCGCGGCCCGCAACCTCGTCGACGGAGGGTCGCTGACCGTGATCGGCACCGCCTGCCGTCCGGTCGGCGGAGAGACAACGGTGATCGCCCTCGACCGCGACCGCGCCCAGGCGGGCCACTATCCGGCGCTCGACCCGGGGGCGACGGCGACGATGCGCCCGGAGCTGCTGGTGGGCGACGACGGGACCCAGGCGATCCACCAGGCCCGAGCGGAGGCGATCCAAGCTCAGTAGGCCGTGCAGCGGCTGCGGTGACGCGGCTGCGCCTTGTAGCGCGGCCCGCCGCCGCGGTGCCATAGCACCTGGTCGATATCGGCCGCGCAGCTGCCCGGGCGCTCGGCGACGATCAGCTCGACCGCGTGCAGCGCGCAGGCCCTGATCTCGACCTCCTCCTCGGAGCCGTGTTCGATCAGCTCCTCGCGGTCGATCCGGTCGGTCAGCTCCGGGATGTAACGGAGGACCCCGTCGAGTCGCAGGACGTGGGGGACGAGGTTGTCGGCGAACATAGTCAGCTGACCGAGATCAGTGGGTGTGATCGCGCCCGCCCGGGCCAGGTCCGCGGCGGCGATCTGAGCCCGCTTGAGGAACGGGATGGCGATCTCCTCGTACTGAGAGGTGTCGGCGAAGGAGGACCAGCCGCCGAGGTGAGCGGCGAGCGCGACCGCCGAGTCGCCGCCAACGGCGCTGAAGCTTCCGCCGTGGTCGTGGTGGATGTGCTCGCCGAGATCGCGCAGCGCGCGGGCGAACAGCTCCATCAGGTCGTGCCCGGGGTCCTGACCGAGGACGGCGGCGATCTGAGGCGTGTCGATCTCGGCCAGCTCGGCCGCGCTCCAGGCGCCCTGATCGGCGAACCGCTCCTCGATCCCGGCGGCGATGGTTCCGTAGCCCGAGCGCCCGGGCCGTTTGCGGAGGGTGGGGAACCAGCCCGAGCCGAAGTTGATCGTGTCGAGGGTGAGCCAGAACGCGGCCCGGTCCTCGCGGGAGCCGCCCAGACGCCCGGCCTCAGGCGGCGCTGCGAGCGGCAGCGATGCCGCGTAGGCCGGGATCGCCTCGTGTTCGATCGCCACGTGCTGTGCGCGCGAGGCGACCGTCGCGCAGGCCCGGCGCAGCTCTCTCATCGCCGCCGGCAACGCTACCGTTGAACTCGATCCATGGCGGAGCTGACCACCGACCTCGACGCCCTGCTGGCAGGGCTGAACGAGCCCCAACGGGAGGCCGTCAGCTACCCGGGCGGGCCGATGCTGATCCTGGCCGGCGCCGGCTCGGGGAAGACCAGGGTGCTGACCCATCGGATCGCCTATCTCCTGGCCACGGGAGCGGCTCGGCCGGACGAGATCCTGGCCATCACCTTCACCAACAAGGCGGCGAACGAGATGCGAGATCGGGTCGGCCTGCTGGTCGGCCGGCGGATCCGGGCGATGTGGGTGATGACCTTCCACTCCGCCTGCGCCCGCATGCTCCGCGCCCACGCCGACCGTCTCGGCTACAGCCGCCAATTCACGATCTACGACCAGGCCGACTCGCGGCGGCTAATCAAACGCTGCCTCGACGATCTCGGGATCGACCCCAAGCGTTTCACCCCGGCGGCGGTCGGCGCCCAGATCTCCGACGCCAAGAACAAGCTCCGTGACGCCGACGCCTACGGGCAGATGGTCGGGTCGTTCTTCGAGCAGACCGTCGCCGACGTCTACCGCTCCTACGAGCGCGAGCTCCACCGGATGAACGCGATGGACTTCGACGACCTCCTCGTCCGGGCGGTCGATGTGCTCCAGCTCTTCGACGAGGTCCGCGAGCGCTACTCCGAGAGCTTTCGCCACGTCCTGGTCGACGAGTACCAGGACACCAACCACGCCCAGTACCGCTGGCTCCAGCTTTTGACCAAGGAGCACCGGAACATCATGGTGGTCGGGGACCCCGATCAATCGATCTACCAATTTCGCGGAGCCGACATCAGCAACATCCTCGAGTTCGAGGACGAGTACATCGACGCGCACGTGATCAAGCTCGAGCAGAACTATCGCTCGACTCAGACGATCCTCGATGCCGCCAACGCGGTGATCTCGAACAACCGCGGCCGCAAGCCCAAGAACCTGTGGACTGACCTGGGGCAGGGCGATCCGATCAAAGTGCGCGAGCTTGACGACGAGCACGCCGAGGGCCGGTTCGTCACCGGGGAGGTTCAGCGACTGATGGACGAGGGGGTGTCGCTGAGCGAGATCGCGGTCTTCTACCGCACCAATGCCCAGTCGCGGGTGCTCGAGGACACGCTCACCCGGGCCGACATCCCGTATCAGGTGATCGGCGGGACCAAGTTCTACGAGCGGGCGGAGATCAAGGACGCGATCGCCTACCTGATCACGCTGGTCAACCCGCAGGACGTCGGCGCCTTCACCCGGATCGTCAACTCTCCCCGCCGGGGCATCGGGAGCACCTCGCTCTCGCACGTGCTGTCGTTCGCCAACACCACCGGGATCTCGATCTGGGACGCCGCCTCCGAACCCGAGCAGATCCCCAGCCTCGGACCGCCTGCGGTCAAGGCCCTGCAGCGTTTCATGGCCACGATGCATGTGCTGCGGGAGCGAGCGCAGGCAAACGTTCCGGTGGCCGAGCTGCTCAAGGAGCTCCTCCAGGAAACCCGATACCTGGAGGCGCTGGAGGCCGAGCGGACGATCGAGGCGCAGGGGCGGATCGAGAACCTCGAGGAGCTGGTCAACGTGGCGGTCGAGTACGACACCTCTGAGGCTGAGAGCCACTCCCTGGAGGAGTTTCTCCAGCAGGTCTCGCTGCGCTCCGACGCCGACGAGCGCTCGGATGAGACGGGCATGGCCACGCTCATGACCCTGCACAACGCCAAGGGCCTCGAGTACCCGATCGTCTTCATCATCGGTTGCGAGGAGGGCGTGTTCCCGCACTCCCGGGCCCTCGACGAGGGCGGCCTCGAGGAGGAGCGCCGGCTCTGCTACGTCGGCATCACCCGCGCCGAGCGCGATCTGTACATGACTCTGGCCCGCTCTCGCACCGTGTTCGGCTCCAGGACCTTCGGGATCGCCAGCCGGTTCATCAGCGAGATCCCGGCCCAGCTGACCGACCGCGAGCAGCAGCCCCAACGGGGGGTCGGCAGCTTCCGGGCCCGGCTGACCTCGTGGGGGTCGAACATCGGCGGCGACGATCGCGAGCGCGAGCGGGAGGTGGTCGCCTACCGCATGGGCGACGACGTCGTCCACGCCGCTTTCGGCGAGGGGGTGGTTACCGCGGTCGAGCCCGGCGGGATCGTGGTCATCCGTTTCAGCAAGGACCGGACCGAGCGCAAGCTGGTCGCAGATCTGGCTCCGATTTCGAA
This sequence comes from uncultured Solirubrobacterales bacterium, assembly GCA_963834635.1. Lineage (GTDB taxonomy): Bacteria > Actinomycetota > Thermoleophilia > Solirubrobacterales > Solirubrobacteraceae > Palsa-465. Next base: position 25,479 of record CAWICI010000002.1, read on the forward strand.
GGTGTGAGTAGGTTCTAGGGAATGAGCGCGACGGTCATCGACGGCCGAGAGGTGGCGGCCCGGGTCCGGGAGGCGGTGGCCCGCGACGTCGCTGCCCTGACCGAGCGGGGCCAGTCTCCGCCCGGGCTGGCCACGATCCTGGTCGGCGACGATCCGGCCTCGGCGATCTATGTGGCCAACAAGCGCAAGGCCTGCGCGGAGGCGGGAATCGCCGACCACCATCGCCACCTGCCGAGCGACGCCTCCCAGGAGGAGGTGGCGGCGGTGATCGAGCAGTGCAACCGCGACCCTTCGGTCACCGGCATCCTGCTGCAGCTGCCGCTGCCGGCGGGGTTGCGCGCGGCCGAGCTGACGGAAATGATCCGGCCCGCGAAGGACGTGGACGGGTTGACCTCGATCAGCACCGGACGGCTGTGGCAGGGCACTCCGGGGCTGCGTCCGTGCACGCCGCAGGGGGTGATCGAACTGCTCGATTCCTATGCGGTCGAGATCGAGGGGGCGGAGGCCGTCGTCGTCGGGCGCTCGGATCTCGTCGGCAAGCCGCTCACGGCGCTGCTCCTCTCTCGCAACGCGACCGTGACCGTCTGTCACTCGCGCACGCGCGCGCTCGAGGCGGTCTGCGCTCGCGCCGACATCCTGGTCGCCGCCGTGGGCGTCGCCCGGTTGATCGGGGCCGGCCACGTCAAGCCGGGGGCGACGGTGATCGACGTGGGCATGAACAGAACCGAGGATGGCCTGGCCGGGGATGTCGACTACGAGGCGGCGTCACAGCGCGCCGGGCTGATCACTCCGGTGCCGGGAGGGGTCGGGCCGATGACGATCGCCATGCTGCTGCGAAACACCGTGGCCGCGGGGGCGCTCCAGGGTGCCGGCGGTGAGCGAGCCGCCTGAGGCATCCGCGCGGCCTGAGGCATCCGAGCCGCGCGAGCCTGACGAGCAGCCGCCCCGCCCGCAGCGTGGAGAGCTCGTCAGCGCCGCCGCGGCGCTCGTGCTCCTGCTCACCATGTTCGCGTTCGCGTGGTACGGGGTCGACGGGATCCCGGGCCAAACGCAAGTTTCGAGCGCGGAGAACGCCTGGCATGGGCTCACCCTGGTGCGGTGGCTGATGCTGGCGACGATCATCGTCGCGCTCGGATCGCTCGTGCTCCATGCCACCCAGCGGCGCCACGGCACACAGACCAACACGGGGAGCCTGGTCGCGGGCCTGGGCGCGCTCACCGCGCTGGCCCTGACTTGGCGCGTGCTGATCGATCTGCCCTCACCGCCATCGGTTGTCGATCAGAAGCTGGGTGCCTACCTCGGCCTGCTGAGCGCGTTCGCCATCACCTTCGGCGGCTACACCGAGATGCGAGCGAGAGCGCAGCGAAAGATCGTTCGTCAGCGGGCCGCGGCGCGCGAGGGCGCAGCGGACGGTGAGGGCGCAGCGGCGCGGGTTGGCGTGGCGGACGGTGAGGGCGCAGCGGACGACCCCCCGGGGCGCTAGGGTTCGCTCGCGCCGGACGCGGAAAGCATGCAAGGAGAGGCCAGGTGAGCACAGAGAACGTCAGGCGCGAGGACTGGGTCGTGGGTGGCCTGGCGCTGGTGCTCGTATTCGTCCTGCTCGAGCTGCCCTGGTACACGATCGGCGGTGGCACGGTGAGCGGGATCTCGCTGCCATCGATCAGCAATCCGGCCACCGGATCGCCGGCCGCATTCCTGGGCGTGCTCGCCGTGCTGGGGATCCTGGCGGTGCTGTTCGACGTCGTCTTCGAGCACCTCTCGCCCGACACCGATCTCCCGGCCATCGATGGCAACCGCAGCCACACCCGGTTCATCCTGGCCAGCGTGGCCTTCGGACTGCTGGCGCTGAAGTTCCTTCTCCACCTCACCGAGTTTGGGCACCTGGGCGTCGGCTTCTGGCTCGGCATCGTGCTCTCGGGCGTGCTCGTGCTCGTGACGTTGAAGGCCCGGCGGGAGGAGCCGAAGCCCCAAGCCGCCGACGAGGACGAGGACGAGGACGAGCCGAAGTGGGAGGACGGCCCACGGACCGAGCGTGACGCGGCAGAGCGTTCCGATCGCGAGTCGGCGGAGCGCTCGGAACGCGAGTCGGTGGCGCGCTCGGAGCGCGAGTCGCCGGCGGGCTCGGCGCAGACCGCGGCCCCAGGCGCGGGCCAGGATTCGGGGCAGCGCTCCGAGCCATCCTCAGAAGAGCCAGAGCGCTCCGCTCAATCAGGGCCCTGATGGGCATCCCATTCGCGAGGCTTCGCCCCGGTGAGACGATCGCCGCGGCCAGCGGGGTGCTGCTGTGGGTGTTCATGTTCGTGCTCCCCTGGTACGGCGTGACCTCGACCTTCGCCCCGACTGCGGCGGCGCTGGGCGTGCACACGCGGATCGACGGCTGGGACGCGCTCGCCCACGTGCGCTGGCTGCTGCTGGTCACCGTCCTGGTGGCGTTCGCGCTCGCCTACTTCCAGGCCACCCGGCCGGCCCCGGCGATCCCGGTGACGCTGAGCGTGATCCTCACCGTGCTGGCTCTGCTCAGCGTGCTGGCCCTGATCTATCGGGTGATCATCAACGTTCCCGGCTCCGACGGCGTGCTCAGTGCCCGGGTCGGCGCCTACCTGGGGCTGGCCAGCGCCCTGGGAATCCTGTACGGAGCCTTCCTGTCGTTGCGCGAGGAGGGCATCGCGCCGCAGGACGAGCCGAGCGAGATCGAGACGATAAGGGTGGGCGAGCCGAGCCGACCCTAGAATCGGGGCCGATGCTTGATCGCGAACAGGTGCTCCACGTGGCTCGGCTGGCCCGCCTCGAGTTGACCGAGGAGGAGGTCGAGCGGATGGGTGTCGAGCTGTCCAAGGTACTCGACCACATCGAGAAGATCCGCGAGCTCGATCTGGACGGCGTGCCGCCCACGTCCCACGTTGTCGACGTGGTCAACGCGCTGCGGCCCGACGAGCCTGAGCCGTGCCTCCCGGTCGAAGTGGTGCTGGCGGCCGCGCCCGATCCGGTCGATGACGGCTTCGGGGTTCCCAGTCCCGGCGCCTCCCCGGCATGAGCGGCGAGCTGATTGAGCTGACGGCCGCCCAGGCGGCCGAGCGCGTCCGGGCGGGAGAAATCAGCCCGGCCGAGCTGTTCGAGGCCTACCGGGCCCGCGCAGACGCGAACGAACTCAACGCCTTCACCTGGGTCGCCGACGGTCCCCCCGCGGGCGACGGCTACGCCGAGCTGCCGCTGGGCGGCGTCCCGCTTGCGGCCAAGGACCTCTTCTGCACCGAGGGGGTCCCGAGTCAGGCCGGTTCCCGGATCCTCGAGGGCTACCGCCCGCCGTACACGGCGACTGTCGTCGAGAACCTGGCCCGGGCCGGTGCACCGCTCCTCGGAAAGACCAACCAGGACGAGTTCGCCATGGGCTCGTCGAACGAGAACTCAGGCTTCGGGCCGGTGCTCAACCCCTGGGACCGCGCCCGCGTTCCGGGCGGCTCCTCCGGAGGGAGCGCCGCCGCCGTCGCGGCCGGGCTCGCCCCGTGGGCGATCGGCACCGACACCGGCGGCTCGATCCGTCAGCCCGCGGCGCTGTGCGGAATCGTCGGCTGCAAGCCCACCTACGGCGCCTGCTCTCGTTACGGGATGATCGCCTTCGCCTCGTCGCTTGACCAGGCCGGGCCGCTGACCCGCGACGTGACCGACTCCGCCTTGCTCCTGCGGCACATGATCAGCCACGACCGGCGCGACTCGACCTCGGTCCAATTCCCCGAGGAGATCGCGCTGCCACGAGCCGAGAACCTGCGAGGCCTCCGGCTGGGGGTGCCCGAGGAGCTGACCGGTGCCGAGGGCGAGGTCGACCCGGGCGTGCGGGAGAACTTCGAGGCGACGCTCGAGCTGGCGGCGAGCCTGGGGGCTGAGGTCGAGCCTTGCCGGCTTCCGCACGCTCCGCACGCGTTGTCGGCCTACTACCTAATCGCGCCGGCCGAGGCATCGGCCAACCTGGCCCGCTTCGACGGCGTCCGCTACGGCCTCCGGGTCGACGGGGGTCTCGACCTGACCTCGATGTACAGCCGGACCCGGGACCGGGGATTCGGGCCCGAGGTGAAACGACGGATCATGCTTGGCACCTACGCTCTGTCGAGCGGGTACTACGAGGCGTACTACGGCACGGCGCTGAAGGTGCGCACGAAGATCACCGAGGACTTCCGCGAGGCGTTCTCGCGCTTCGACTTCGTGGTCACGCCGACCAGCCCATGGACGGCGTTCGAGCTCGGCGCGAAGAGCGATGACCCGCTGGCCATGTACCTGAACGACTTCTGCACAGTGCCGATGCCGCTGGCCGGGATTCCCGCGATCTCGATCCCCTCGGGGCTCAGCGACGGGCTACCCGTGGGCTTCCAGCTCGCCGGGCCCGCGTTCAGCGAGAACCGTCTGCTCGATGCCGCTTACGCGCTCGAACAGGCGATCGGCTTCGATGGCGCGGGGGCTCGCTCATGACCGACTACGAACCCGTCATCGGGCTCGAGATCCACGTCCAGCTGAAGACCCGGACGAAGATGTTCTGCGGCTGCGAGCTGTCGTTCGGCGATCCGCGCAACATCCACACCTGCCCGGTGTGCCTGGGTTTACCCGGAGCGCTGCCGGTGACAAACGAGCGCGCGGTCCATTTCGGGCTCATGATCGGGCTTGCCTTTGGCTGCGAGATCGCCGAGCGCTCGCTGTTTCACCGCAAGAACTACTTCTATCCCGACCTGCCGAAGGGCTACCAGATCTCCCAGTACGACATTCCTCTGTGTCGCGGGGGAAAGCTCGGCGAGGTACGGATCCATCGCGTCCACCTCGAGGAGGACGCGGCCAAGCTCGAACACGTGGGGGAGAGCGGTCGGATCCACGGCTCCGAGCGCAGCGTTGTCGACTTCAACCGCGGCGGCACGCCGCTGGTCGAGATCGTCACCGAGCCTGACTTCCGCTCGGCTGAGGAGGCCCGCCAATGGCTGGTCCTGCTGCGCGAGACGCTGCGTCAGCTCGGCGTCTCCGACGTCGACATGTCACAGGGTTCGCTGCGTGTCGACGCCAATGTGTCCGTGCGACCGGCGGGCTCGGACCAGCTGGGGACGAAGACCGAGCTCAAGAACATGAACTCGTTCGCCTTCCTGGAACGGGGGGTCCGGGCCGAGATCGAGCGCCAGACCGGGCTCCTCCGGTCAGGCCAGCCGGTGGTCCAGGAAACGCTTCACTTCGATCCCGTCTCCGGTCGGCTGACGCCGCTGCGATCCAAGGAGGAGGCGCACGACTACCGCTACTTCCCCGAGCCCGACCTCGTCCCAATCCTGGCCACGGAGGAGATGATCGACGCCGCGCGGGCCGAGCTGCCCGAGCTGCCGGCCGCGAGGGCGGATCGGTTCGAGCGCGAGCTGGGTCTGAGCAGCGAGCGGGCCCGCGAGCTCGCCTTCCGCGCCGAGCTGGCCGACTACTTCGAGCGCGCAGTGGCGGCGAGCGGGGAAGACGGAGACGGTGCTGCTCCGGTGGAGATCGCGAATTGGATCCCGCAGCTGGTGGAGCGAATCGGGTCGGCCACGGATCCGGCTTCCACCAAGGTGGCGCCCGAGAGCCTGGCCACGATCGCGGGCATGGTGGCGGCCAAGCAGGTCAGCCGGGAGGCGGCGCGCGAGGTCCTGACCCGGCTGGTGGCGGATGGGGGTGACCCCCGGGCGATCGTCGAGCGCGAGGGGCTGGGCGCGCTGGGTAGCGACGACGACCTCGCCGAGGTCGTCGACCGGGCGATCGCTTCGGATCAGGCGGCCGCCGAGAAGGTCAAGGCAGGCAACATGAAGGCCGTCGGACCGCTGGTGGGGTTCGTGATGCGCGAAACCAAGGGCCGCGCCGACGGCGGCGAGGTGACGCGCCTGATCCGCGAGCGCTTACAGGCCTAGAGCTGTCTCCGCCGGCTGGCGGTCAGTCGAGACGGCGTGAGAGCCGCCGAACGACCAGGCCGGCTGCGGCCAACGAACCACCACCGGCCAGCAGCAGGACAACGTCCAGGCCGGTGAACGGAAGCGTGCCGCTGCCACTCGAGTTATTGGCGGTGACCGAGCAGACCTGCGGGCTATAAGCCTGGCAAGTGGAGTTGCTCGAGGCCAGTGCGGCGCCCGGGAACATGAGTGCTATTCCCGCTGCCAAGATCGCGATGTATTTCATAGGTGCCCCTTCTCTTGAGCGTTTCCGTCGCTGACGTGCTAAGGCGCGAAAATAGCAACGTTCCCTACCGAAAAGCCTACAACAACGGACGAATCCTGCGCAACATCTAATCGCCTACGATTCTTCCCAATAACGCACCGCCAGAAACCCGGCGACGAAGTTAGCTTCGCGCTAACTCTCTCAGGTCACATCACCCGTCTTGGGTGACGCGTCGGGACCCCACCGATCACTGCACGACGACGAGCAGCTTGAACGCCTCGCGGATGGTCAGCGGATGCGTGGTGTCGACGCGCCGGAGCGCCTCCGTATCGGCTGGCTGACGGTTGTTGATCCGGACCGCAACCTGGAAATCTTGGCGTGCTTTGGCGGTGTCGCCGAGGGCGGACGCGGCCAGGCCGGCGCCCAGCCAGGCGAACCAGCCCCCCGGCTCGCGCGCGATCGATTGCGAGAACGACCGCTCAGCCTGGCTGAAACGATCGGTCTGGAGGGCGATCGCCCCGGCGAGGCGACCGGGAGCAGCGTTGAATGGGTCAAGCTTGGCCGCGAGGTCGAGGTCGTGCAGGGCGGCGGCCGGGTTCCGGGCCCGGATGTCGGTGGCCGTGGACACCTCGCGCACGGACAGGTAGGGGAAGGCGAGCACGATCACCGCCGCGACGAAGGCGATCACCGCGCCCGCCCGGATCAGGATCGGGCGGGCACGGCCGCTTGGCCCCGCTCCTGAGGCGGCTGGCATCGGGGCCTCGAGCCGTGCCGGTGCCGCCAGTGCCCCCGCCATGCCCAGGAAGGCCAGAGCCGGTCCGGACAGCGACGGCATCTCCCAGAACCAATCGACCGAGCCGTGGATCAGCCACACGACCAGCGGCAGCAGCGCCCAGCCGGCGACCGCTCGGGCCTGCGGCGGAGCGCGCCGGCGGGCGCGCGCGGCGGCGATCAGCGCGGCCACCAGGAACACGCCGAAGATCAGGGCGCCCACGAATCCGGTCTGGGCGAGTAGCCGGAGCGGGAGACTGTGGGTCCACTGCGGCTCCTCGGCTGTCCGTCGATGCCGGATGTAGTAATCGGCGAAGTTGTCCTGCCCGAGCCCGCCGACCGGGTGGGCGAGCGTCGCGTCGAGCGCGACCCGCCACATGTCGTAGCGCCCGCTGCCGACGGTGGCGAAATGCGAGCCCAGGTTCGTCTGGCTGGGGGAGACGTGGGTGAAGCCGTGCCACTGCTTGCTCACGAACCGGAAGGGGTGGCCGTGGGTGGCCACCACCCCGGCGGCGGCCCCGGCGGCCAGGGCGAGAACGATCGCGCCGGTCCCCGCCGCTCGCCGCGTCCGCACACCCAGCGTTCGCGGCCCGACCAGGTCGTCGATCACGGCCAGCCCGATCCCGATCAGCAGCATGACCCCGCAGACCACGAGGCTCCACCGCCCGGCATGGTGGACAGCGGCGAGCAACCCCGCCTTACTCGGATGGGTCCCTTCCGTCGCTCGGTACACCCCGAGCAGCGGCGATAGCACGGCCAGCGTCGCCCCGATCGGCAGGAGCGCCAGGGCGGCCGTGCGCAGCCGGTTGGGGACGACGATGATCGCCGCAAGGAGGACGAACGGCAGCGTGAACAGCCAGCCGCGACTTTCGCCGAGGAGGGCGAGCTGCGCGCCGCCGCAGCTGATGGCGAGCAGGAGGCCACGGAGGACGGCAGGAAGCTCGCGCTTGGTGGCCAGGCCGACGCCGAGCAAGGCGGCATACATGAACAGCGCCGAGCTGGCGTTGAAATAGCCCGTGGGACTGACGAGCCGCCCGCCACTGAACAGAGCGCCGGGGTCGTTTCCGCCCGCCATGCGCAGGAAGATGAGCGCCTCGAGCGCGCCGATGCCCAGCGTGAAGGCGATCAACGCCACCAGAGCGCGCCGGTCCGTCCACGGCGCGACCGAGAACAGCGCGAAGATCAGGAGGTAGAGGAGCGCCCGGTTCGAGCCGTTGAGCGCATCGCCGGGAGAGCTCGCCCAGGCCATCGACAGATAGGACCATCCGACGTAGATCGCGAAGGCCACGAGGGCAATCTTGGCCGGGGTCGTCACCCGAGGCGCGCGCACGCTCAGGGTCACCGCGAGCAGGCCGAGCACGACGAGCGCCCCCCAGTACCAGGTGTCCTGGTCGTAGCCGCCGTCGTGCGCCGCCCACAGGATGGTCAGGGCGAGAACGATGAAGGCGGGAACGATCGCGAGGTCCGCTCGGGCCAGCGAAGGGAAGGCGTTCTGACGAGGCCGGTCCGGGCGTTCGATCGTTTCGGTCCGCAGCATGGCCAGCCTGCACCGGCAGGTTAGCGGGAGGCCCGGGCGCCTCGCGCGTCACGCGCCCCGTGGCGCCCCGCGTCCGGCGCCGAGCCGGGTTGGACGTTCGTTCGACGTCGCCTTGGACGTTCGTTCGACATCGCGATTCGAAACGCGGGCGCGCACGACGGCACGGCCGATCAGAGCAGGCATGAGGCGGCTTGCGATCTCGGTAGCGGCGTCGGCGGTGGCGATGTTCGTTCTCACCGGTTCCCCCTCAGCGGCCGTGAGCTGCAACCTCGTCGCTTCTCCGTCCGGCTCCGATAGCGCCCCCGGCACAGTTTCCGCGCCGCTGCGCACGCCGCAGAAGCTCGCCGATTCGCTCCGGTCCGGGCAGACCGGCTGTCTGCGCGCCGGCACCTACGACCAGGACCTGCGCATCACCAGCCCGGGCATCACGCTCACGAGCTATCCGGGAGAGACGGCGACGGTGGTGGGGAGGATGTACCTGGTCGAGGGCGCGAACGGGGTCACGATCACTCACCTCGATCTCAATGGGGAGAACAGCGGGGTCCTGCCGAGCCCGTCGGTCAATGCCAACAACGCGACGTTCAGCTACGACGACGTGACCAACGACCACACGGCGATCTGCTTTGACCTCGGCAGCGCTCAATACGGCACGGCGGCGAACACTCTGATCACCCACGACCGGATCCACGATTGCGGTGTGCTGCCGCCGAACAACCACGAGCACGGGATCTATGTGCAGGACGCGAGCGGCACGGTGATCGAGTGGAACCTGATCTACGCCAACGCCGATCGCGGCGTCCAGCTCTACCCGGACGCGCAGTACACGACGGTCGACCACAACATCATCAACGGCAACGGGACAGGTGTCGACTTCTCAGGCGATGACGGGGTCGCCTCGGACCACGCCCACGTCTACGACAACGTCCTCAGCAATGCCAACGTTCGTTACGACGCCGAGTCTTGGTACCCGTCGGGCAATCCCAGAGGGGTTGGCAACCTCCTGAACGACAACTGCCTGTGGGGCGGCCATATGGGAACGGTCAACACGTCCGGCGGCGGCTTCACGTCCCAGACCAACACGGTGGCCAATCCCGGGTTTGTCAATGCCTCTGCCGGCAACTTCGCCATGAGCTCGAGCAGCCCTTGCCTGATCCTGGCCGGCAACGTCGAGGGGGCGGTCGACGGGACGACGTCGACCACCACGACGGGGACGACGGGGACGACCGGCACGACGGGCACGACGGGCACCGGGAGCGGCGGGTCCAGGCGTCACCACACCACCGCGCGCAGCCGCAGGGCGCTGCGGGCACGGGCAGCTCGCGCCAGGAGGCGCCACCGGCATCACGCCAGGCGCCACGCTCGCTTCCTGAACGCGAGCTTCCTACGCGGATAAGCCACATCGGCGCGGGGATTTAGCGTCGCCTTTGCACTAGCTCGCGCCCCGTAGGTGAGGCAATCTGGGGCCGGGGCTAATGCATCCGTAGAGCGCCGCCTATCAAACAGACATGAGGCGGCTTGCGATGTCGGTGACGGCGTCGGCGGTGGTGATGTTCATTCTCACGGGTTCCTCCTCGGCCGCGGTGAGATGCAGTCTGGTCGCTTCTCCATCGGGATCTGATGGCGCTGCCGGTACGGTCACCGCGCCGCTGCGCACGGCGCAGAAGCTGACCGATTCGCTCGCCCCCGGGCAGACCGGCTGCCTGCGGGCCGGGACCTATTACGAGAATCTGCGCATTACGAGCCCGGGCATCACCCTGAGGAGCTATCCAGGCGAGACAGCCACCGTGGTGGGGAGGATGTACCTCGTGGCGGGCGCGAACGGGGTCACGATCACTCACCTCGATCTCAATGGGGAGAACAGCGGGGTCCTGCCGAGCCCGTCGGTCAATGCCAACAACGCGACGTTCAGCTACGACGACGTGACCAACGATCACACGGCGATCTGCTTTGACCTCGGCAGCATCGATTACGGGACGGCGGCGAACACCGTGATCACCGACAGCCGGATCCACGATTGCGGTGTGCTGCCGCCGAACAACCACGAGCACGGGATCTATGTGCAGGACGCGAGCGGCACGGTGATCGAGTGGAACCTGATCTACGCCAACGCCGATCGCGGCGTCCAGCTTTACCCCAACGCCCAGTACACGACCGTGGCCCACAACATCATCAACGGCAACGGGACAGGCGTCGAGTTCTCAGGCGATGACGGGGTCGCCTCGAACAACGCCCACGTCTACGACAACGTGCTCAGCAACGCCACCGTGAACTACGACGCCGAGTCCTGGTACCCGTCGGGGAACCCCGTGGGGTCCGGCAACACCTTGGTCAACAACTGCCTGTGGGGCGGCGCCGCGGGGATGGTCGAGACGTATTTCGGAGGATTCACGGCTTCGGAGAACACGGTGGCCAACCCAGAATTCGCCAATCCGTCCGCGGGCAACTTCTCGATGGGCGCGAGCAGTCCCTGCCGGGCGCTGGTCGGCGACGTCGAGTCCGCCGTGGACGGGTCGAAGGCTTACACCGCGACGAAGCACAGGACGCTCAAGGCACGGTCCGCTCGGAGCAAGCGGCACCATCACCGCAGGCGCCACCGCCATCACCGCAGGCGCCACGCCCGCTTCCTGAACGCCAGTTTCCGCTCGCTCTAAACCGCCCCTGCGCGAGGGGTTTTGCACTGGATCGCGCTTCCGAGGTGAGGCAATCTGGGAACTGGCGCCTCGCATCCGTCGGGCGTGCTACTTTTCCGACCGCAATCGTGCCCCGTATGCCCAGTGACCCCCGTCTGCAGGGGGATGCTCGGGAAATCGATTGTCGGCCTTTCGGCCTCTAGTCGCGCTCGTCCGCCGTCCACGGAACGGTCGAGTGCGGCTTGTCACGAACGCTTATGGCAGGCAATCGTTCATTTCTGTCCATGCTCGCGATCGTCGTCGCGGCGGCGACCCTGCTCGCCTGCGGTGGCGGCGCGCACGGGGCCACCGTCTGCACCCGGTACGCCAGTCCCTCTGGCCGCAACTCCTGGCATGGCAGTGCAGGCCGGCCGTTCCACACGGTCAAGCGACTGGTGGATTCGCTGCACGCCGGAGAGACGGGATGCCTGGAGCCCGGGACCTACCGCCAGAACCTCAAGTTCCCCCGCAGTGGACGGGCGGGCGCGCCGATCACCTTGATGAGCGCGCCCGGGACGACGGCGACGATCGTCGGACGCATGTACGTCCCTAAACGCGCCAGCTACATCGACGTCTACTCGCTGCATCTGAACGGCCGCAACCGGGCCCGGCTGCCGAGCCCGAATATCGATTCCGCCTACGACCAGTTCGTCGGCGATGACGTGACCAATGAGCACACCGGGATCTGCTACGAACTCGGCGCGTCCGGTGGCTACGGGCAGGCCAGATACACGCTGATCCAATACAACCGAATCCACGGATGCGGCCATATGCCGCCCACCAACCACCAGCACGGCATCTACATCGGCAACGCGGTCGGTGCCCGAATCCTCGACAACCAGATCTACAACAACGCTGACCGAGGGATCCAGCTGTACTGGAACTCTCAGGGGGCCGTCATCGCCGGCAACGTCATCAATCACAACGGCGAGGGGATCGTGATCTCAGGCGACCGCGGCAGCGCCTCGAGTAACAACCTCATCACCAACAACGTGATCACGAACTCGACCAAGTTCGCCGACGTGGGGTCGTGGTGGCCATCGGGGGCCCGCAAGGGGACCGGCAACGTGGTGCAGCAGAACTGCGTCGACGGCGGTCGGGGAACGATCGACCAGAGCGGCGGCGGCTTCTCCGCCCACGACAATTACCACGTCGACCCGCACTACGCCGATGCCTCGGCAGCCAACTTCGCGCTTCCCACGGGCAGTGTCTGCCAGCAGGTCCTCTTCGGAGCCACCGGCGTGACCGCGGCCCTGCCGTCCCTGCCGACCCTCGGGCTCTAGTCTCGCCGACCCTGGGGCCGGACCGGGCCGGTAAGCACGTGCGAGACGCGTCCGGGCCGGTGCGCGGCCGCAAGGTGGGACCGGCCGTGGACGCTGCCGCGCCGATCCCGCGATTCAGGACACAATCCAAGACCACCGATGAGCACTGCTGCCAAGACAGTTCCGTCCCACGCCGGGTTCTTCTCGAGCGCGAAGCGGATGACCCTGCCCGTGGGCGGCGCGGTCGATCCCCAGGGCGTTCGCGGCTACCCGATCGACATGCGCTCCAAGGCGCAGTGGACCGAGTGGCCACCGCCCGACATGCCCTCGCCGAGCAACGACTTCGTCAACGTCTCCCAGTTTGGCCTCGGTTGCTACGAGCGGTTCGTGGCCGGAGAGGGGGAGGCGTGGCTGCACACCGCCGTGGCGGCGGCCAGGTTCCTGATCGCCGCTCAGCAGCCGGATGGCTCATGGCAGAACCTCCAACCCTTCCTGCACACCTTCCCGCTGAGGGCGCCGTGGCGCTGCGGGATGGCTCAGGGTCAGGCGGCCAGCCTGCTGGTCCGGGCGTACCTGGAGACCGATGAGGCGCAGTTCGGCGAGACGGCCCGGACGGCGCTCGCGCCGTTGTTCGTCGATTCCAGTCGCGGCGGGTCCTCGGCCCCCATCGAAGGGGGTCGCTGGCCCGAGGAGTATCCGACCGACCCGCCCTCGTATGTGCTCAACGGCGCGCTCTTCGCCTGGTGGGGGATGCGCGATGTGGCGGTGGGACTGGGCGACCAGGAGGCCGAGGCGGCATTCGAGGCCGGCGTCGACACTCTGGCCGCGAACCTGCACCGCTTCGACACCGGCCGCTGGTCGCTCTACTGCCTGCGCGCCTTCCCCGTGGCCCCGATCGCGAGCTCCTTCTACCACGTCCTGCACATCCACCAGCTGGAGGCGATGCAGCTCCTATCGCCCCGTCCCGAGGTCGAGGCCGTCCGGCAGCGCTGGAGCGATTACCTGGACTCGCGTCGGCTGCGGTCCGAGGCCCTCGTTCGCAAGGCGGCCTTCCGGCTGGTCGTTCCGCGCAACCGGTTCCTCGGCTCGCGGCTACCCTGGGCCCGCTTTTAGGCGGCCGCGGGCTGCTCGCGCTTGCGGCAGAAGTAGATTGTCTCGTCCAGATCGAGGCCGAGGCGCCGCTGAACGTCCGCCGGGAGTTCGCGGGCGAAGTCCGAGACGGTGACCTCGAAACCCGCCTGCTCGAGCCTGCCCGCATAGTCGCGGCCGTAGCGCCGCATGAACACCTCTTCGTAGCGGCCCGCGCTCCGATCCAGCGGGGAGCGGTCGCGGAGCTCGATCGTCCGCTCGAGTGAAGGATCGACCGAGCTCTGCAACAGGGCCCAGCCGCCGGTCCGGATGATCCGGTGAAGCTCGGTCATGGCCTGGCTGTCTTCGTCGATCAGCTGGAGGACGTGGTTGCAGACAACCCCGTCGAAGCTCTCGTCCTCATATTGGATGCTGCGCAGGTCGACCTGGTCCATGGCCAGCGTCGAGTCGTAGTCGGCCGACAGGTAGCGACGCTGGGCAGGCGGCGAAGAGGCGCCTCCAGGCACACCTCGGGGGCGACGTGGAGCACGCGCAGGGGTTGGCGCAGGGCGTCGGTGCGCTCGGTCAGGTACAGCCAATCGACCCGGTGGCGGCCGAGCGAGCCGCAGCGGGGGCACATCGAGGGCCTCGTGGCCCTCCCGGGAGTAGTGGCGAAAGCGCCGGAACTGACCCCCGCAGCAGTTGCAGCGTCACGTTGCGGCCGGCGTAGAACCGCCAGGTCGCGCCGGTTGTAGAGCGAGCGGAGCTCGGCCCGGCGGGCATGCGGCACGATTCGCCGCAGCAGCGATTTCCCAACGTCGCGTCTCATGAGGTCCGGTCCTCCGTGGCCGGCGTTTGCCCCTTGGCTTACGGTTCCCGCGGGGGGAGGCGATTGTACCCGGGGTGCGGCCAGGTCCGAAGGGGCCGTGCGGTACGTTGCCAGCGGCGTGGCCGACCGCACATTCGCACTCGATCTACCACGACGTGGTCCCGTCTGGCGAGCAGGACGGCGCCGGCTTTCCGGGGCCGGTGGCCGGCCGCTACAAGCTCGCCCGGAGCGGTTCGTCGAGCATCTGGACGCGATCGCGGCCACCGGGGTCGACCTGCGGGGTCAGCGGCGCGGCGACGAGCGCTGACCTTCGACGATGGCGGGGCGAGCGCGCCGTGGATCGCCGAGCAGCTCGAGCGGCGCGGGTGGCGCGGGGCGTTCTTCGTCGTCAGCTCGCGGATCGGCACCCCGGGGTTCATCGACCCCGAGCGGCGTGCGCGAGCTGGCGGCCCGGGGACATGAGGTGGGAAGCCATTCGCACACCCACCCGCTTACATGGGCGCGGCTCGACCGCCGCGGCTGGCCGAGGAATGGCGCATCAGCCGTGAGGTGCTGGGTGAGCTGCTCGGCGCGCCGGTGGCGAGCGCTGCCGTCCCCGGGGGCTCGGTCTCGGACGCGGGTGGTCGAGCGGTCGCGCGGCCGGCTATGAGTATCTCTACACCTCGACTCCGCGCGCCGCCGGGCGCACGCGCGCACGGCATCCGGGTCGTCGGCCGCTACACGATGTGGGCCACCGACCCTCCGCAGCTTGCAGCCGCGATCGCCCGCGGCGCTCGCGTGCCGAGGGCCCGGCGATGGCTGGCCTGGCAGGCCAAGAGCGCGGCCAAGCGGGTCAGCCCGCGGCTCTACGAGTCGCGCTCGAGCCGCCCGGGCCGGCGGCGACCGTCCGCTCGTCCACCGAGCGAAGAACGACGCCAGCCGCGCCATCTGAGCCTCGCGGGTGAGTTCGCGGGCCCGGATGCGCGCCCGCCTCGGCGATCCTGGTCGCTGAGCGCCTCGTCCTCCGCCAGCTGCGTGACAGCGCCGTCGGCCGCCGCGCCGGCGTCGCCCGGGCGGATCAGCAGCGCCGCGTCGCCGACGCCTGCGGCGACACCGCCGACGGCCGTGGCCACCACCGGCAGGCCGGTGGCAAAGGCCTCGATCAGCACCTGCGGGAATCCCTCGGTCCAGCGAGACGTGGAGCAGCACGTGGCTCGAGCGGTAGAGCTCGAGCAGCTCGTCCCCCATCGGCACGTAGCCGAGCAGCTCGGCGTGCTCGGCAACTCCCAGCTCGCCCAAGCGACGCGCCGAGTGCGTCGGCCAGGTCTCCCTCGCCGCACCACGAGCAGCCGCCAGCGCGGATCGGCGGCGTGCAGCAAGGGCCAGGATGTCGGCGAGCAGCAGCGGGTTCTTCTCCTCGTCGAGCCGGCCGACGCTCAGGATCGCGCAGCTCGCCGTCGTAGTCGCGTCGGGCGCCGAGGCTGGTCGAGACAGCGGCTCGGGGACCAGCGACACCGAGAGGTCGAGCACGCGCCGGCGACGCGCGAGTACTGGTCGCGCTCAGCTCCGGACCCACCGCCACGACGGGGAGACACCGCGCCGAGGAGCCGCCAGATCGCCCTCGAGCACGTCGGCGGCGAAGTGCATCCAGCGCCGCTCCGGGCGACGCATGCGCACGTAGCTCGGCCAGTCCTGGCGAACCCCGAGCACGACCGTGCGCCGCCGGAGCGCAGCCAGCAGCGACAGCGCGATCGCGTGCGGATAGGGCCCGAGCACCCAGAGCGACGTCGACCTCGTCGAGGGCCCGCCACATCTGCCGGAGCGAGCGGGCCAGCGACCACAGCGCCGCCACCGGGTTGGGCAGGCTGCCGTAGTGCGGCAGCGGTGCGAGCTCGACCTGCGGTGGGAGCGCGTAGCGCGCCTGCCTCGCCCTCGGGCGCGAGTGCGGCCGATCAGCACCAGCCGGTCGACGTGGTCAAGCAGCGCGGCCAGAAACAGCGCGAACGCCCGCTCGGCGTGGATGACGCCATCGACCCGACGGTAGACGTAGTCGGTGTAGACGGCCAGCCTGCATCGCGCCCTACCTCTCCGGCGTCTGGGCCCGAGCCAGATCATCCGGTGTTCCCACATCGAGCACGGGCTCGGGAATGAGGTAGCTCTGAAGGTGACGCCCGGCGCGCAGGGCGGCGGGGAAGATGTCCTGGCCGAAGTCGAGGAAGGTGCGCGGCGGGGAAGCCCTCGAGCACGCGCGGCTCGAGCACATACAGACCGGCATTCACGAGGCCCGGTCCCGAGCGCTCGGGGTCCTTCTCGGCGAAGCTCTCGACCCGGCCGTCGGCGTCTACCTCGACCACGCCCTTCGCGCGCGTGTCCGCACGCTCGTAAACGGTCAGCGTGCCGTCGGCACCCGCCGCCCGGTGGGCGGCCAGCAGCGGGGCCAACCGCTCGAAGATCATCACGTCGCCGTAGAGGACTAGGAACGTCTCGCCGCCGAGGGCGTCAAGGGCGTTGATCGCTGCGCCCGCCGTTCCGAGCAGCGTGGGCTCGACGAGCACCTCGATCTCGAGCCGGCCTCGATAGCGATCGACGTGGGCGACGATCTGATCGGCCAGGTGGTGGGCGTTGACCACCACCCGCCGCGCTCCTTGCGCCGCGAGGTGATCGAGGTGCAGGTCAAGCAGTGGCCGGGAGCCGATCGGCACGAGCACCTTGGGAGTGGACCGCCCGAGGTCTCCCAGACGCGTCCCCTTGCCCGCGGCCAGCACCAGCACCGGCGGCAGCTCAGCCGTCGCGTCGGGGCTCACGCCGCGGCGAACTGTGCCACGAGCTCGCGGTACGTCGAGGGAACCCCCTCCTCGAGCCCGACCGTGGCCTTCCAGCCCAGCTCCCGCTCGGCCAGCGTGGGATCCATGCAGGAGCGTTCGAGCTCGCCCTCGCGCAGCGGCGCCAGCTCTGGGGTGACCCGAGCCCCGGCGGCCTGCGCCAGAGAGCTCGTAGATCTCGAGCACCTCGGCCTCGCGTCCGGTGGCGACGTTGAACACCCCGCCGGTCCCGGCCGCTCGCAGCATCGCGTCGGCCACATCCTTGACGTGGATGTAGTCGCGGGTGGCACGGCCATGCCCGTACAGGACTGGTGCTCTGCCCTGCCAGAGGAGGTTGGAGACGATCGATACGACCCCCGCCTCACCATGAGGGCTTTGCCGCGGGCCATAGACGTTGGCCAGTCGGCACACGGTGTGGCCGATGCCGGACGCATTGGCCCACGTGCGGACGTACGCCTCGGCCGCCCACTTGGATGCCCCATAGGGGGAGAGGGGGGCGGGCGGGTGGTCTCGGGGGTCGGTCGCGGAGCCTCGTTGCCATACAGCGCGCCCCCCGTCGAGGTGAACACCACCGGGGCACGGTGGACGCCGGCGATCTCCAGGACGTTGAGGGTGCCGAGCACGTTGATCTGGCCGTCCTTGGCGGGATCGGTGACCGACACGGTGACCATGGACTGAGCGCCGAGGTGGTAGACGGCGGCCGGCCGGGCCGCGTCGAACACGGCTCGCAGAGCCTCGGCGTCGACGATGTCGACCACCTCGAGCTCGGCTTGGTCCGGGACATTGGCCGCGTTACCGGTCGACAGGTCGTCGACCACGACCACCCGGTGGCCTTCGGCCAGCAAGGCGTCAGCCACGTGGGATCCGATGAAGCCGGCGCCCCCGGTGACGATTGCCGTCTGCATCGCGGGCATCCTAGATGGTGACGCGCTCAGCCAGCACGATGGCCACCGCTTCCGGCAACGTACCGGCAGCTCGCTGCCCCGGCGCCGGTTGGTCAGTGAGGTGGATCGTGTGGCATCCGGCGGCGCGGCCGGCGGCGACATCGTCCTCGCTGTCGCCGATCATCCACGAGCTCGGAAGATCCAGCTCGAGATCGCGGGCGGCCGAGACGAGCAACCCCGGATTGGGCTTGCGGCAGTCGCACCGGTCCTCGAGCCCATGCGGGCAGTAGCGAAATGCCTCCACGGCAGCGCCGTGCTCGGCCAGAGCCGCCTGGATCCGGTGCTCGATGGCCTCGAGCGTCTCGTAGCTGACCAGCCCTCGGCTCACTCCCCGCTGATTCGAGACCACGACCAGCGGGAGGCCGGCGACGGCCAGCGCCACCATCCCCTCGAGCGCTCCCGGCAGCCATTCGAACTGGGCCGGGTCGCGGACGTAGTCGTGCTCGGGCGGGCGCACGTTGATCGTCCCGTCACGATCGAGAAAGACGGCGGGACGCATCTACACGCGTGTGGGACGCTCGCGCTGCAGCCTGTCGCGGAAGTACTCGACCAGGATGTGGTTGAGGATCAGGTGGGCGTCCTCGATGACGCCGTAATCGCTGGAGTCAACGATGATCGTGGTGTCGCATAGCTCGGCCGCGCGGCCGCCGCTGAAGCCGAGCAGGCCGACGACCTGAGCGCACTGCTCGCGGGCGTATTCCATCGCCCGGAGAACGTTCGGAGACTGCCCGGAGCCCGAGATCACCACCAGCACGTCGCCCGGCCGGATCAGGTTGACGAGCTGTTCGGCGAACACCCGCTGATAGCCGAGATCGTTCGACAGGGCGGTGAGCAATGGCATGTTGTCGTTGAGGCTCATGATCCGGAAGCGGCGCATGTTCGCCCCGATCGTGTTCTTGCCCAGGTCCGCCGCCATGTGGCTGGCGGTTGAGGCCGAGCCGCCGTTGCCGAGCACGAACACCTGCTTTCCGTCCTGGTAGGCGCGGTACAGCCGGGTGCTGAACTCCTCGACCTGCTCGGGCGAGATCGTCCGGAGCGCGGTCTCCAGCCGGTCAAGATAACCCCGGATCTGGTCTTTCATGTCTGCTCCAGCAACAGGATCTGAGTGCCGTTGGAAGCGAACCGGAAGGGGATCTCGCGCAGATCGGACAGAGCCTCGCGTACGTGCAGGTGACGCTCGGGAGACGCGAACAGCAGCAGGAAGCCTCCCCCGCCGGCGCCCAGCAGCTTGCCGCCGACGGCCCCGGCGCTCTGCGCGCGCTCGAAGGCGGCGGCGATCTCGTCGCTGTCCGATCCGGGGGCTGCGGCGCGCTTGAGCTCCCATCCCCGCTGGAGGATCTCGCCCACGCTCTCTACCTCCCCGGCACCGAGGCGGTCGCGAAGCTCGTAGGCCAGATCACGCATGGTCGTCATCGTCTCCACGGTCGAACCACCGGCGACCGCTGCGCCCTGGTCCTTGAGGATCTGATCGCTACCTCGTGCAAAGCCCGTGTAGAAAAGCAGCAGATGGCTGTGCAGCCGATCCATCGTACCCTGAGGAGTGATCACCGGCGAGACGCGGACGCCCTCTCCTGCCGGGAGGAACTCGATCAGGTTGCACCCGCCTATAGCGGCGGCGTACTGATCCTGTCGGCCGATCGGCTTGCCGAGAACCTCGATCTCGATCTCCGCCGCTTCCTCGGCCAGAGTGGCTGCCGGCTTGGCGATTCCCTGGAAGGCGTAGAGGGCGTTGAGCAGTCCCACCGTCACGGCGCTCGATGAACCGAGCCCGGTGCCCCGGGAAGGGACATCGGCCAGCGTCAGCACGTCCACGCCTCGGGGGATGCCGGTGCGGCGCATCGCCTCGCGCACCAACTCGTGACGGACGTGGTTCGCATCCGGCACGATCTCGATTTCCGAATAGCCGACCCTCACGTCACCCTCGAAGCGGCGACTGACCATGACGCGGATCCACTTGTCGATCGCCGTCGAGAGCACGGCCCCGCCGTACTGGTCGGCGAAGGCGGGAAGGTCGGTTCCTCCCCCGGCAAAGCTCATCCTGAGCGGTGTTCGCGAGATGATCATGATGGCGTGGGCGTTGGCCCGGTGCGGCCCCTGGCTCTACGTTACCGTGGCAGCGACTCCATCGGCCGGTGCCGACGCTGCCTTGAGCAGCTGCCCGTAGAGAGCGTCAAGCCGGCTGATCGTCGCCTCGATGGTCAGTTCGGCCTGCTGGCGCTCCCGTCCTCGCTGTCCCATCTCTGCGCGGCGGGCGGGATCGGCCAACAGCTCGCCCACAGCTCGCGCCAGCGCGGCCGGAGCGCGCGGTTCGATCAGGATCCCGTTGACTCCGTCCTGCACGAGGTCGGGGAGACCGCCGACGCGCGTTGCGACCACCGGCTTGGCCGCCGCCATGTACTCGATCACCGCCTGCGGGCTGCCCTCGAAATCGGAGCAGCAGACCATCACTTCGCCGGCGGCGATCACGTCCATGACGTCGTCGCGGCGCCCCAGCAGGAGCACGACGCCTTGCAGCTTCGATGACTCGATCAGAGCCTCGAGCCGGCCGCGCTCGGGTCCGTCTCCCGCGATCAGCACGCGCAGCGACGGGTGGTCGGCTTGGAGCGCGGCCGTGGCCTCCACCAGAACCTCGAACGCCTTCTGGGGCCGCAGCCCAGCCACGCTCACCACCACGGGAGCCTCAGCGTCGAGGCCGAGCTCCCGTCGCACGTCGTGCCCGCTCGGCGAGCGCGGGGGAATCCCCACCGGGACGACCACGATCTTGGCTGGATCGATGTGTTCGACCTCGATCATCCGCCGGCGGTCGTGCGGCGAGACGGCGATCATCCGGTCGCAACGCCGGGAGACCAGGTAGCGATCGAGCGCTCGGCGCACCGGCTCGCCTTGATAGGACCACGTGTGCTCGTGGGCGATCGCCACCGGAACGTGCCCGAGGCCCCGCAGCAGAGCCGCCCACACGTTGGAGCCGAACTTGTGCGCGTGCAGCACGTCCACCTGCTCACTGCGCAGGTAGCGGACCAGCCTGCTCCACGGAGCCAGGTCGACTCGACGCCGCCGTTCGAGGGTCAGCAGCTCCACGCCGGCCGCCTGAAGCTCCGTGCGCACACGTAGCTCGTCGGCCGGATCGTCCGCGACGCGGGTGACGCACAGGGTCCGCCGGTAGCGAGCCGGGTCGAGATGAAGGACGGCCAGCCGGGCGAAGCTCTCTCCGCCGCCGCTGAAGCCGTCGATGAGCGAGAGGACGTGCGTACGGGGATCGTCACGCGGCCCGCGCCCTCGCCTGCCTCGACCCCTGCCCACGGCGGTGCTCGTCACCCCGAGCGCTGCTGGTCCGCCGGACTGACCGGAACCGGCTCGCCGGTCGGCTGGCGCTCGCCGAGGTGAACTCGCAGCCGGCGCGCGGGGCGAAACACCTTCAGGCGAAAGCGCCAGGTCGGATCACCGTTGAAGATGCCCACCCGCGGCCAGCGCAGGGGACCGAGCGCCTCGAGCCGTCGCGAGAGCATGGCCCCGGTCTCATACCCGGCGGCGGCGGCCGCACCGGCTACGCGCGGATCGACATCGCCGTAGGGATAGGCGATGCTCTCGCACGGCCGGCCGAGGCGGTCCAGGCATTCCTGTCGTGCTCCGTCGAGCTCGGTCACCAGCGCGTCGTCGTCGAGTCCGGTCAGGTGGGGATGGGTCCGGGTGTGCGAGCCGATCTCCCACCCTCGGTCGGCCAAGCTCCCCAGTTCGTCCCAGCTCATTGGTTGAAGCTCATCGGCGTGGGGGGTGCGCTGCCAGTGCTCGACGCCTTCCCAGGCCAGCCGCGCGCCCCTTGAGACATAGTCGGTAGGGACGAACACGGTGCCGATCAGGCCCAGCCCGGAGAGGATCGGGAAGGCGAACTGGCTCACCGATGCAAAGGCGTCGTCGAAGGTGATGGCCAGCGTCCGCTTTGCCGGCGGGTCAAGTACGGCCTGGGTGAAGGTCGTGCTTCGCCAGCCGGCCTTGGCCAGATAGGTGAGTTGGCGCTCGAGGGCATCGGGAGGTACGGACAAGTCGGCCTGCCAGCGAGGGCTGACCGCGTGATAACAGAGAACGAGAACGTCGCTCACGCTCGGGCCGGCGCGAGCGATCCTGGCCCGAGGGCGTCCTCGGGGGACTCCATTGCCATCTCCTGGGCGGCTCGACGACGGGCCATCGCCAGCAGCGCCGGTGCCAAGGCGAGAATCAGCCACAGCTGCTTGGAGAACTGACCTGAGAGGAAGAAGTCGGACGCCATGAAGCCGACCAGGGCCAGGACCACGCACCGCGACATCAACTCCAGGTCGCGGTCCCCGAGCCGAGCGAACTCCTGGGCCGCGCGCACGCCAGCGGTCAGCGCGCCTACCACCAGGGCGAGGAAGGCCAGCAGCCCGGGGATCCCCATGTCCGCGAGAACCTCGAGGTAGATGTTGTGGGCCACCTTCGGCGTGTCGACGATCAGGTCGGCCCGGGTCACCGAGCCGGACGACTGGAGATAGTGAATCGAGGCGATCGGGAAGTTGCCCGAACCGACGCCGGTGATGGGATTGGCTTTGACCATCCGCCATCCCACCTTCCAGATCGTCGAGCGGCCACTGGTGTCGGACATGGTCACGCGTTGTCGGGCGCTGACCGGTGCGATGGCCACGAAGTAGGTAACGACGGCGACGGCGCCCACGATCAACCCCATCACCGCCCAGCGCCGCCAGCGGCCACCGAAGAACACCGCGGCCACCATCATCGCCCCGAGGGCGATCAGACCCGACCGGGAGAGCGTGTTGACCACACCGGCGAACGAGATCAGTACCGCGAACACAGTCAGCAGCCTCAGCATCGGCTTGTCGCGGAACACTCCGATCAGACCGCAGGCCAGCGCCAGCGCGCCGACCAGCACGGCTGCCTGATCGTTGGCGTCACCGAGCGTGCCCGTGAGCTGGGCGGCCTGACTGCCGGTGGGTGCGGTGGGCACGGCGAACCCGTACAACGTCGAGACGACCGCACCAAACACGAACGCAGCGGCCAGCCACACCACCTGGTCGCGACGGCGCACCGTGCCCATCACGATCGGGATCAGCAACAGGTTGAGGAGGTAGCGGTAGGTGTCGGTGAACGCGGAGCCAGAGCTTTCCGCCCAGGCGATCGTGATCGCCGACCACACCACCAGGGCGATGCCCGCCACCATCACGGGCGAGACCGTCGGCGTCGCGGCGTCGTCCGAGCGCTGGGTCTCGGTGGCGGCGCGAGCCAGCCACGAGGCGAACAGCAAGAGGCCGGCGATCTTCATGAAGCTGCCGGCCGCTCCGCCCGAGCGCAGAACGTCGAGGAAGGAAAGGATCGTGAACAGGATCAGACCGGCGGAGGTATTGACGATGACGACCGCCGCGAACGCAATGCCCACTGCCGCGACCAGCCCATAAGTTGGGTTCACTCCAGTCAGCACACCGACGGCGGCGCACCCGACGACGAGCAACCCCAGCCAGCCGATCCGGGCCAGCGTTTGGTTGCGCTCAGCGAGATCCATGCCCACATCCTGCCCCGAATACGTCCATCTCCGAAGGTACTATTGCATGACTAGGGGCCTGCTTTCCGGATGCACGGACACTTACGGACACCGGCAATCGGACGGCAATCCGTGCTGCCGGCTGATCCCGTAGGCGAGCCGCGAACCGGCCGGTCGTGAGCACGGATCCCCCGGCGGGCGCTCCCGCTCCAGCTGCTCTCCCACCTGCCTCGACAGCCGCGGCGCACGAGGGCGATGACACCGTCCTGCGGGGAGCCTGGTTCTCCTTCGCGGCCCGCTTTGGCGGCGGCCTGCTGACCGGCGGGCTGACCGTGTTCCTGGCGCACCGGCTGGGGTCGACCGGCTACGGAGTGTTTGCGCTGGCGCTCTCGTTCGAAACGCTCCTGTTCCTGCTCTCCGACTACGGAGTGATCCAAGCCGCCCCGCGCTTCGTGGCCGAGAACCGTCATGACCGGCGGCGGATGGGTGAGTACGTCGGCGACGCCATCCGGCTGAAGATCGTCGGGGTGATGCTGATTTCGGTGGCGCTGTTCCTGCTGGCCGGCGTGATCGCCCATGCCTACAACTCGCCCAAGCTGACCTGGACCTTGCGGGGAATCTCGCTGTCGCTGATCGGCATGAACTTTCTCCTGCTGTGCGATTCGTTTTTCACCGCGCTGCGCCGGCAGGGTTTGACACTGCGCTCGTTCTTCTTTGAGAGCTGCGTCGAGGTTGGTGCGAGCGTGGCGCTCGTCCTGATCGCCAGCGGCCCCGTGGCGGCCGCCTTCGGCCGGGCAATCGGCTACCTGGCCGGCGGCGCGATGGCCCTGTTCCTGGTCGTGAGGCTGCTGGGCCCGGACGCCACCCGTCAGTTCGCGCGGGCCAACCGGCACCTGCGCGAGATCGCCAGCGACGCCAGCGCGCTGTTGGTCGTCGACGGCGCCTACTCGCTGTTCGCCACGATCGACTCGCTGCTGATCGGGGCGTTTCTGACCGTCACCTCGGTGGGGATCTGGCAAGCCCCGCTGCGCCTGATCGTGCTGCTCGTGTATCCGGCGCAGGGCATCTCGAGCGCGGTGGTCCCGCGGATGGTGAGCTCCCGAACGCACCCGGCCGAGCCGGAGGTGTTCGCCGGGGCGATGCGCGTGCTGATCGTGCTGATGGCGGCGGTCACCGCCGTCACCACCGTCTGGGCCGACCCGATCATCCGGATCGCCCTCGGCTCGTCGTTTCACCATTCGGCCGCGGTGCTCAGGGCCCTGGCGCCGTACGTCTTCCTGAGCGGTATCGGGCCGCTCGTTTCGGTGGGTATGAACTATCTCGGCGCGGCCCGCAGCCGGATTCCGATCGCCGTGAGCACGGTCGTGGTGAACGTCATCCTCGACGTGATCCTGATCCCCCGTATCGGCGTGCTGGGTGGCGCGATCGGTACCGATGTGGCCTTCCTGATCTACGTCCCGGCGCACTTCCTCTACTGCCAGCGCGCGCTGGCGGTGCCGCTCGGCGCGATGGGGAGGACCCTGGTGTGCGCGCTGCTGGCCGGCGGTGCCATGGCCGCGGTGCTCGCTGTGTTCGGCACCGGCCACGTCCCGGTGGTGAACCTCGTCGCGGGCGCGATCCTGGGCCTGGCCGCGTTCGCGGCCGTGCTGGCGGCGACTGGCGAGGCGACGCCGAGCTCATTGCGCGCGCTCTGGCGGGCAGTCCGCCGCCGGAGTCCGGCGGGTTAGTCGCGGGTCGTGCGCACCGGTCGGCTGCGCTCGGCGTCGCCGTCGCTGGCGCTCGGAGCTTGCGGGCGCGGCCTGTAGTAATACCCCGCCCGGGACATCGCCGACTCGCCGATGAGCAGGATTCCGGTGGGGTAGCTGCCCTGCTCGAGCAGCAGCTCGTGGATCTCCAGCAGCCGGCTCAGCTTCGACTTTCCGAGCCGGGTGACGAGGAGCACGTCGTCGGCGAAGCGGGCCAGCGGCAGCGCGTCGACCACCGCGGTCAGCGGTGGCGAGTCGATCACGATGAAGTCGCCCAGCTTCGACGCCTGGGTGATCAAGTGCTCGGCAACGGGCACCGACAGGCGGTCGGCCATCGCCGCTCCCGGCTCGCACACCGCGAGCACCTGGACGGGGAAGCCACCAAAGCGCGCCAGGACGAGGGCGTCGGGAAGGTCCACCTCGCCCGAGAGCACGTGCTCGGTGCCGTACTCGAGGCTCAACCCCAGGGTCGAGGCGATCGTGGGGCGGCGGAGATCGGCCTCGATCAGCACCACCCTCGATCCCGCCTGGGCCAGGGCGGCGGCCAGGCTGATGGCAGACGTCGTTTTCCCCTCCGCGGGCGCCGAACCGGTGACGAGGATCGTCCGCGCCCCATCGGTCCCGCGCGAGGCGATCATCGTTCGCAGGGTTCGGTAGCCCTCCTGAGCCCCGAATGACATCTCTCCGGGGAGCATCGGGCGGTGCCGGTTGCGGCCACGCTCGCGCGGGATCCTGGCCAGGACCGGGGTGCGCAGCACCTCCCGGAGCTGTTCCTCGCGGCGCAGGCGAGGGTCAAGCGCCTGGATCGCGAACGCGGCGGCGATACCGAGCACCAGGCCTCCTATCAGGCCCGCTCCCAGCGCGAGCGACTTCTTGGGCGAGTAAGGGCCGGTCGGAAGTGTGGCGTAGGCCGCGACTGTGATCGTCGGGTCACGGCTGGCCTTGAGCTGCTGAAGCTGTGTGATCTCGTCGCCGATCGAGCCGGGTCCCTCGCGCGCGGAAGTTGGCACCCCTGCCGCCTGGGCCTGGAGCCCGGGAAGCTCGGCTGCGACGGCTGCGTGCAGGGCAGCGGATCGCGTCGTGATCACCGCGTTGACGAACGCGTTGGCGATGCGCTGGGCCTGCCGGGCCGAGGACGAAGTGGCCTGGACCGCGATCAGGTTGCTCTGGCCGATCGGGGTCGCCTGCACACTCCCCAGCAGCGTCGTGGGGTTCTCGTTGAGACCGAGCTGATGGGCGACGGCCGAGGCGACCTGCGTGGTCGTGATCAGACTGGCCGCCGTCAACACGTCCTGGGTGGGGTCGGAGGTCGCGTGCAGGACGGGCAGCCCGATCATCGTGGTGTCGCTTGGATCGATGGGCGATACCAGCATCTCCGCCTGGGCCGAGTACTTGCGTGGGGCCAACGCGACGTACGCGGCTGCGCCGCCCAGCACGACCACGGTGCACAGCAGAACCACCCACCAGTTCTCCCGCACCGTCTCGTAGTAACGCTTGAGGCCAGGCGTCTCGCGGCGGCGCCCGACCGCCGCCGAGTCTCTGACCAGGGAGGACATTCCGCCCGTACTATTGCACGCCGGGGCGGCAGACAAACCGGGGACGAAAGGACACATGCAAGGCCAACACGGCGACCCGGCCGAAGACGACCCGGAGACCGGAGCGCAGGGGACCGTCGACTGCTCGGTGCTCGTTCCAGTCCTCGACGAGGAGGAGCACATCGCGGCGACCGTGGCGGCGATGCAGCGACAGCGATTTGACGGGACGATCGAGCTCCTTCTGGTCGACGGTGGCAGCCGTGACCGGACCAAGGAGATCCTGGCCGAGCTGGCGCGCGAGGACCCGCGCATCCGCCTGCTCGACAATCCCCGTCGCACTACGCCGAGCGCACTGAATGTCGCCCTGGCCCACGCGCGCGGCCGGTGGGTGTGCCGGATGGACGCGCATACCGAATACGGCGATGACTACATTGCGCTCGGCGTCGCTCGGCTGCAACGCGGCGACACCCGATGGGTGAGCGGGCCTCCGATCGCCACCGGCCGGGGACGCGTCTCGCGGGTCGTGGCCCTGGCTCTGCGCAGCCCTCTGGGCCGCGGCGGGTCGCGCAAGTGGGCGGCCGAGCGGAGTGACGCGGAGGCTGAGTACGAACTTGATTCCGGCCTGTTCGCCGGGGTGTGGGAGCGCTCCACCCTGCTCGAGTACGGCGGGTGGGATGAGCGGTGGAGCCGCAACCAGGACTCCGAGATGGCGGGGCGGTTCCTCGCCCGCGGAGAGCGACTGATCTGTCTGCCGGCGATGGCCTCGTGGTATGCCCCACGGGACTCGCTGCCGGGGCTGTGGAGCCAATATCTGAGCTACGGGGAATTCCGCGAGTGGACGGCCCGCCGCCATCCTCACACGATGCGCCGCTCGCACCTCCTGGCGCCGGCGCTCGTCGTGTGCATCGCTGCCGGGATCATCGCCCCGCGCCGGCTCCGCAGGGCGGCTCGCCACGGGCTCAAGCTCTACGCGGCCGCGCTGGCCTACGCCGCGTGGCAGGCCCGGTCGGATGCCGCCGAACCGGTGGACGCAGCGTTCCTTCCGGTCGTGCTGGCGACCATGCACGTCGCCCACGGGGTCGGCGCCTACCGCGGCGCGGTCCGGCACGGGCCGCCGCTGGCCGCGCTCGCCCGGGTGCTGGGACTGGACGGATTGGCGGCGCGCCTGGCGCCCGCACCCGAGCCGGTGTTCGCGCCTTCGCTGTCGGGGCCCAAGCCCGTTACCGCGCGCTTGCCGCTCAGCCGCGCGCTCGCCGCTCAGCCGCTCAGCCGCGGAAGCGGAAGATCTCGCCGACCGTCAGCATGACGATCCGCAGGTCGAGCCCCAGCGACCAATTCTGGATGTAGTAGTTGTCCCACTCCACCCGGTCGTCGATCGAGGTCTGACCCCGGAGCCCGTTGACCTGCGCCCAGCCGGTGATGCCCGACTTCACGCGGTGACGGTCCTCGTAGCGGGCAACCTCGAGGCTGAAGCGCTCAACGAACTCGGGCCGTTCGGGCCGCGGGCCGATCAGGCTCATCTGACCGAGCAGCACGTTGAACATCTGCGGGAGCTCGTCGATCGAGCTGTCGCTGAGGAAACGCCCCAGCGGGGTGCGGCGATCGGTTCCCTCCACACCGCCGGGCGCGCATCCCTCCGGAAGCTCGAACGTATCCTCTGCGTCGGGCTGGCGCATCGTCCGGAACTTCAGGAGGTCGAACACCCGGCCGTCGCGTCCGACCCGGCGCTGACGGAAGAAGACCGGACCCGGCGAGGAGAGCTTGATCGCGATCGCAACCGCCGCCATCAGAGGCGCCAGCGCGAGGAGGGCGACGCAGGCAGCGGTGCGATCGATTGCGTGCTTGATCGCGAACTGCCAACCGCGCGGATTGGTGGGCCGGAGCGAGACGAGCGGCAAGCCACCGACATGGTCAAGCGTGGCCCGCTCGTTGATCGCCTCGTACAGGCGGGGGACGAGAGAGACGGCGATGCCCTGTTCCTGGCAGCGCCTGACCTTCTGCACCAGCGCCTGGTCGGGCTGGGAGGAGAAGGCGAGGATGACGTGGCGAGCTCCGGTCTTGGTGAGCGCTTCGTCGAGGTTGTCCGGGCCGCCGAGGACGGGCAGGAACGGTGCGCTGCCGCTGCGGGGCAGCGGGTCGGAATCGAGGAAGCCGACCGGCCGCAGGCCGTAGCCGCGGTCGGCCGTCAGGCGCTTGACCAGATGCTCACCGACGATCCCGGCCCCGACGACCAGCGTGGGGGTGGCCAGCGACTCGATGGACATCGCCTCGCGCCGGATCCACAGCAGCACGACCCGAGCCGCGCCGAGGTACACGGCGGAGAAGACCCAAAGTCGCAGGGCGAGGCCGACGGGATGGGCCCCGCCGATGATCGAGTCGAGCGCGATGGTCAGCATCGCGCTGATCGAGACCGCGCCGATCACGTTGCTGAAGGTGTCGATCAGCGACCCGTTCAGTCGGTCGTCCGGTGCGCGCCGCGCGCGGATCACCC
The DNA here is from genome assembly GCA_963834635.1 of uncultured Solirubrobacterales bacterium. GTDB lineage: Bacteria > Actinomycetota > Thermoleophilia > Solirubrobacterales > Solirubrobacteraceae > Palsa-465. The sequence goes on from CAWICI010000002.1 coordinate 54,778, forward strand.
CGAACACCAGCAGCGGGAAGGCGGCTGAGATCCACCGGTTCGTCTGGGCGAGCGGAACCGAAGGAGCGGCGAACAGGGCGGCGCTGGCCGCGAGGTAGAGGACGAGCAGGTCGGCCAGACTCCGCAGACGCCCCCAGGCGTGGGCGTCGAGCGCGCGTGTGAGGGTCCCGGTGACGAGCTTGGACGCGGACTGCGGGATCGCAATCGTGCGGCTAGGTGCGGCTTGGCTAGCTGCTGGTGGCGGCGTCATTGATGTGCTTGAGCGGGACTCAAAGTGCCTCCTGGCGGCATCCAGCCGACATACCCGCCGAAACTCGCTTGGACCCGGTCCCCCGATCCTCGCGTGGTTGGTTCACAACCAACCGGTGGAGATGATACCGCGCTTTTCGCCAAAAAGCGGGACAAAATCGAAGATTTCAGGGCGCCGATTTGCACTGTTTTATGAGCTATCGAGAGCGATCCCCAGCTCAGCCGGTTCGGCTGGCCCGCGACGCCACTACCGCCGTGCTCGGCCCTGATGTCGTTCGCCCCGCGGTCATCCCCGCGCCCCTGCGCCGGTCTGAAGCTGTCGTTCGGCTACCTGGCATTTCCCCCTATGGGCGTCTTGCCCGGATTTGTGAGTTTTTACACTTGGGTTTTTGGGGGTTACGGTGGGGGCGGGCGTCTGGTGCGGACGATTGCGGCGCGGCTGTGTCGAACTCGCGTGGGGCGCGAGTCCCGGGCGTACGATGACCTCCCAACCTCGAGGAGGCGAGATGTCCAGACTGATCAGGATGGACGAGTCCGGCCACACGACGCTGGCGGAGTGGACGGCGGCGGATCGCGCGAGCGCGGAGGCGGCAGTCGAGGCGTTCCGGACCGAGCTCGGCCAGGGCTATTTCGCCGTCGTCTCGGACGGCGAAGGCCGGGCCGAGCAGGTGCGGGAGCTGCCGCTGCAGGCACCGCTGGTGATCCTGCGCCGGCCGATCGCCGGAGGATGATCGGGCGCAGTGGAGTGGGCCCCGGGAAGCGGCCGGAGATGACCGGGGGGAGGTGATCGGGCGATGACGACGGTCGCGGAGCCCCTTCCCGAGCTGGCTGGGGTCTACTGGCGCCCGCGGGTCGACGAGCGCCGGCTGAGGCGCAGCGGGCGGCTGTGGACGCTGAGCGCCGCCGCGCACACGATCCCGCTGGTGACCGCGGCGGTGGCGCTTGCCCTGCTGAACCCGGTGACGATCCCGGTCGGGCTGATCCTGGTCGCCCACGCCTGGGCGATTCCGGAGCTCTACGCCTCGCGCGGGAGCAACGTGGTGAGGTCGAAGGGGCGGGCGGGGGCCAGGGCCGAGCGGGTGGCGCTGGGACTGCTCGGCGATCTCGTCGGCCACGAAGCGCGAGCGCTGCATGCTCGGACGGGACTGATCCTCGAGCGGGGACGCCTCGGGACGTGGCTGGTCGGCGAGGCGGGTGCGCTGCTCGTCCGGCCTGGCGGGCGGCGCGTCAACTGCTACTGCGTGACTGTCCCGGATCCCTCGCTCCCCTCGGGGGACCGGACCGCGCATCTGTTGCTGGCGTTGCGCAGCGACGAACGCGGATTCGCGACGGTGGCCAACCTCGCCTTCTCAGGGGCGCCGTGGCGGCTTCGCCGGCGGCTCCCGGAGCGAGCACGCGAGGGGCTGCGGGAAGCGGTGTCACGCGCGCGCGAGCGCTGACCCGCCCGGGGGAGGGCGGACTCGGGTCGGGGGCGCTCCGAACCGCCGCGCGGCCCTGCGGCCCATCCGCGCAACCGAAGTTTGGCCCCAGGGCCAATGTCGCGCCGCAGGCGGACGAGGATCATCCTCGCCATGAGCCATCCGAGCAGATCATCGAAGCTCCTGCTGGTCGCCGATCCGCGGCCCGCCTCAGGCGGGACTGCGGCCGTGCCGGTGCGTCGCTATCGGCTGGCGCGGCTGCGCCTGGACGGGCGTTCGCCGGACTCGGCTGAGCGGTTCGAGCACCTCAAGCGCGTCTTCGACTGAGCGCCGCGCTCCGGGGTCCCCGGCCGGGTTTGGGCGAGGTCCTCCGCGCGCTACGCTTTGCGTATGCGAAGCGAGGTAGAAGTTCAGCCATCTCGCACTCCGGTCCTAAGAAAGGTCACGGCCGGCCTCGTCCTGGTCGTCGTCGCCGCCCTGGCGGTGAAGCTCGTGATCGGGTTGGTCATGGCAGTGTTTTGGACCGTGGTCGTGGTGGCGGCGATACTTGCCGTCCTTTGGGCGCTGAAGACGATCTTCTGGTGAGCCGCCGCCGGTGGCGGACAACGGGCTGATCGTCATCCTGTTCTTCTTCGGCCTGGCCGGAGGGATCGTGGGCCGAATCAAGGGCAGCTCGTTCATCGTGTGGTTCCTGATCTCGGCGTTCGTGCCCTTCCTCGGGCTGCTGACCGCGATCTTCTATCGCTGGGAGAACCGGGAACTCCGCCGCCAGTGCCCCGAGTGTGGGGCGGTGGTGAAGCTGCACGACGCGGTGTGCATGCACTGCGGTACCGAGCTCGAGTTCCCCGAGGTGGCGATCGCCCCGGAAGCCGTGGCCGCCGGGCGGCGGCCGGCGTAGGGCGGCAGCGTCAGCGGGCTCGCCGGGGGCGGTCCGCGCGGGGCGGAGGCTGGCGAAGAAACCCGCCATATAGTCCGGTTTCTTCGCCAGCCCCCTCGGCCGGGCTGCCCTCGCCCCCCCGCCCGGCACCGACGCGCCCACCAACCCGGCGGCCGGCCCCGACCCGCCCAAATCACCCGCCTGACCGGGCGAAAGGCGCTGTTACACTCGCCGTCCCACGCGCCCCGGACGGTTCCGGGCGTGCACTCGACCCCGGTAAGGAGCGAAGACCCGTATGCGTGCAGTCGATGCCCTGATGGAATGCCTCAAGGCGGAAGGCGTCGACGTCGTTTTCGGGCTTCCCGGCGGCGCCAACCTTCCCACCTATGACGCCTTCTACGACGCCGGGATCAGGCACATCCTGGTCCGCCACGAGGCGGGCGGCGGCCACGCCGCCGAGGGTTACGCCAAGGCCACGGGACGGGTCGGGGTGGCGCTCGGGACGAGCGGCCCCGGCGCGACCAACCTGGTCACCCCGATCTGCGACGCGATGATGGACTCCGTCCCGGTGGTCTTCCTGACCGGCCAGGTGCGTACCGAGCTGCTCGGAACCGATGGCTTCCAGGAGGCGGACACGATCGGTATCACGATGCCGATCGTCAAGCACAGCTTCCTGATCCAGCATCCGCTGGAGCTGCCGCGCTCGATCCACGAGGCGTTTCACATCGCGCGAACCGGTCGCCCCGGGCCCGTGGTGGTGGACATCCCGCAGGATCTGAGCCGGGCGGACATCCCGTACGAGCCGGTCAGCGACGTCCACTTGCCCGGCTATCAGCCGACCACGGAGGGCAACCAGAAGCAGATCCGCCTCGCGGCCAAGGCGCTGGCCAACGCCCGGCGGCCGGTGATCTACGCCGGCGGCGGCGTGGTGAGCTGCAGAGGCCGCGGCCGAGCTGACCGAGCTCGCGACGGCCGACCGCTTCCCCGTCACCTGCACGATCATGGGGCTGGGGGCGTTCCCCGCTCCGCACGAGCAGTGGCTGGGGATGCTGGGAATGCACGGCACGCGAAGCGCCAACTACGCCATGGACGAGGCCGACCTGATCTGCGCGATCGGGGCGCGCTTCGATGACCGCATCACCGGCAAGCTGTCGGAGTTCGCGCCGCGGGCGAAGTTCATCCACATCGACATCGACCCGGCCGAGATCTCGAAGAACGTCCCCGCCCACATCCCGATCGTCGGCGACGCCAAGAACATCATCCCGCGGTTGACGGCCGAGTACCGGGCGCTCGCGCCCGATCCCGGCAGGCTCGAGGAGTGGTGGTCGCGGATCAGCTCGTGGCAGGAGCGCTATCCGCTGCGCTACGAGGACTCGAGCGACGGGGAGATCAAGCCCCAGTACATGATCCAGGCGCTGTACGAGGCCACCGGGGGAGACGCGATTGTCACCAGCGACGTCGGCCAGCATCAGATGTGGACGGCGCAGTACTTCCACTTCGACTCGCCGCGCCGGTGGATCAACTCCGGCGGTCTCGGAACGATGGGCTTCGGCCTTCCGGCGGCGATGGGGGCGAAGACCGGCTGTCCCGACCAGACCGTGGTCTGCATCGCCGGCGATGGCTCGGTGCAGATGAACACGCAGGAGCTCGCGACCTGCGTCGAGGAGGGGATCGCGGTCAAGGTGTTCATCATGAACAACGGCTACCTGGGCATGGTTCGCCAGTGGCAGGAGATGTTCTGGGACAAGCGCTACAGCCATGTCGAGATGGGCAAGTGGCCCGACTACGTCAAGCTGGCCGAGGCCTACGGCGCCACTGGCCTGCGCTTCGAGGACAAGTCGACGCTGGTCAGCGACATCAAGGAGGCGCTGGCCACCGATGGCCCCGTGCTCGTCGACGTCCGGGTCACCCGCGAGGAGAACACGTACCCGATGGTCCCGGCGGGCCAGCCGGCCCGCAACATGGTGGGCTGACACCATGGGCGAGCCTGCCACCAAGGAAATCCTCTCCCTCGACGAGCTCGAGGCGGCGGGTGGTCTGCGCACCGGCCGCAAGCACATCCTCTCGATCCTGGTCGAGAACAAGCCGGGTGTTTTGACCCGGATCGCGGGCCTGTTCGCCCGCCGCGGATTCAACATCGACACCCTCGCCGTCGGCCCGACCGACAACGAGGCGTTCTCCCGGATCACGCTGACCCTCGACGGTGCGGTTCATCCGATCGACCAGGTCACCAAGCAGCTGCACAAGCTCGTCAACGTGCTCAAGATCCGCGACCTCGAGCCCGGCGAGACGCTGGCCCGCGAGCTCGCGATGTTCAAGGTCGCGGCTGACGGCTCCACCCGGGCTGAGGTGATGCAGCTGTGTGAGATCTTCCGGGCACAGATCGTGGATGTCAGCAAGCGTGCGGTGGTGGTCGAGGTCACGGGGACGTGCGACAAGATCGAGGCCTTCGAGCGCTTGGTCCGGCCGTTCGGCTTGATCGAGATGGCCCGGACGGGCGAGATCGCGATCTCACGCGGGCGGGGAGAGACATGACGAGATTCACCCTCGGGCCGCCGGTGCCGATCTAAGAGAGAGACGATGGGGGGCGGTTAGAGAAGATGGGGAGCGGACGGATTCTCGTCACCGAGGCCCAGAACCGGCCTGGGCTGGCGGCAATCCGGTGTCTGCGCGCCAACGGCTTCCGGGTCAGCGCCGTGGCGAATTCGAAGCTGGCAGTCGGGTTGTGGTCGCGGGCCTGCTCCGCCAAATGGGTTCTGCCCGATCCGGCGGAGGCGACCGAGGAGTTCGTCGCCGGGCTGGAGAAGATCGTGGCCGAGGTTCCCCACGACGTCCTGCTGGCCGGCACCGACGAGGCGCTGTTCGCGATCTCCGCTCATCGTGACCGGCTCGCCCCGCACGTAGAGCTCGGACTGCCGGCGCATGAGGTCGTGCGGAGAGCGCTGGACAAGACGGTTCTGGCCACCGAGGCTGCGGCCGCCAGGTTCGGCGCGCCAGAGTCGCGCATCTGCCACACCCTCGAGGAGGCGCGGGAGGCCGCCGCGGCGTTCGGCTTCCCAGTGCTGGTCAAGGGCGTCAGGGCGATCGTCACGAGCGCGGGCGGCCTGACCCGCTACGCGAGCCGGCTCGCCTCAGACGACGAGGAGCTGGTCCGTGCCCAAAGCGAGCTGGGCAGCTGCATCATTCAGCGCCGGGAAACCGGCAACGTCATCTCGTTCGGAGGCGTCCTGACCGGGGCGGGCATGCTCGGGACGCTCGTCGCTCGTTACCGTCGCACCTGGCCCCCCCGAGCCGGCTACGCCGCCTTCATCGAGACCGTCGTCCCGCCCGACGACCTGCGTGAGCGGGTGCAGGCGCTGGTCGAGGGGATTGGGTGGCAGGGCCTGTTCGAGCTCGAGATGATGGAGACCGAAGAGGGGGAGATTCGGCCGATCGACTTCAACCCACGGCTGTACGGGTCGCTGACGCTGTCCTCGCAGGCGGGCGCGCCCCTGGCGGCCCTGTGGTGCTGGTCACTGCTCGGCGAACACCCCCGCGCGGTGCTCGCTCGCCCCGGGGTGGCGTTCAGATGGGAGGACGGCGACGCCCGCCATGTCGCGTGGTTGCTGGCCAACCGGAACTACCGGGCAGCCGCGGGCGCCTGCGTTCCGCGACGCGGCACCACGCACGCCTATTTCCGGGCCGGCGATCCTGCCCCGTTCGTGGTTCGGGGGGCAGAGCTAATCCGGGGCCGCGTCGGTCGCGCCCGCGGGCGGGCCTAGAGCCGCGACAGCATTCGCAGCAAGAGCCGCGCTCGCAGCAAAGGCCCCCTCAGCCGGCCATGAACCGCGGCGCCGGCTCGAGCACGTCAGAGGAGCCGCTCGTCTCGATCATCTGCTCGAGCGCCCGGTCGAGCGCGACGTGGACGGCCCGCTGGGTTGAGAACGGACGCATCGTGTGGTCTCGGCCCCCGACGAGCTCGAGGGTCATGTTCGGCCACCGCGCGAGCTGATCCATATAGCCGGTGGCCTTGAGCTCTTCGTGCAGCGGCTCGTCCACGGAGAACAGGAGCAGTAGCTGCTTGTTCGTCTCGCGCAGGCGATCAAGCGCATCCCCGACTTCGTCCGGTGCGGACCGGCCCGAGGCCAGGGCGGCGGCCTTGGCCATACCTCGGGAGGGCGCGGAGGCCGCCCACCGGGCCACCTCCATGTAGCGAGCGCGCGGAATTTGGGAAAGCTTGCGCCACTTCTGTGGCCGCAAGGCGCCACGCCGGAAGTCGCGGCTGGGGCCAAGCCAATCTTGCCAGAAGAAGGCGTGGGGATTGAGCAGGCAGCCGGCCATGACTCGAGGGTCGCGTAGGGCCGCCTGGAATGACCAGTAGGCGCCGGAGCAGAGACCGCCGGAGATGAAGCGCGGACCCAAATGCTCGGCCTCGAGCCCGGCGAACACCGCGTTGATCTGCTCCATGAACCGGGGATCGTGAAGCGCCCCGTCGCGCGAGTAGTCCTGGTCGTCGTCGGCGTCACCGATGCCCTGCAGGTCGACGCGCACCACAGGCAGTCCGCGCGCCGCCCATCGACGCGCGATCTCGACCCACATCCGGTTAGGCCCGATCCGGCGGATGGCCCCGGCGTTGAGCATCACCAGGCAAAACCCCTCCTCAGCCAGGCGGGCGTTGCCCTGCGCGGGCTCGGCGATGATCCCGACCAGCTCTCCAAATGGCTGCTGCACCACGAACGTCCGCTCGCGCACGGGGCCGCTCCCGCCGTCGACGATCGTCTGTGCGCTCGGGACCGCCGGCCAGTCACCCGAGCGCGCTTCGCCGGCGGTCTTGCCCAACCATGCGCTCACCTCGTCCACCACCTGACCGGGGACACACGCGTGCTGGGGATGGTTGGTCATCGCGCCGAAGCCGTCGCCGGGGGCGACCGTGACCTCGATGCCCGCGCTTCCCAGTCGCTCGGTCAGCCCCTCATCGGGGGTCATTCCGTCGCGCTCGAGCACCAGCGCGCGCCGCACCGCGCATCCCTCGAGGTCCAGCTCGCGCGCGTCAAAGCCGTCGATGTCGACCAGCGTCTCCCCGCTCAGGAGGAACCCACCTGCGTGCAGACCGTCCTCGGGGGGCGCGGCCGGCAGTTCGCCGACACCCAGCCACCCCTCCGCTTCGATCTTCGAGAAGGCACGCCACTGGCGGCTGAGCGCCCGGCCTCGGGCAGGCGTGGCCCACACGACCAGGTCGTCGATGAGCGCTCCCGCCTCCACCGCGAGCAGCGCGACGAGGCCGCCAAGCTCTATCCCGATCGCGGCCACGCGCGCGGCGCCGTAGTCCTCGCGCAGGGCGCGAGCGCATTCCACGACCGACGCGCTCCAGGCTCGTACCCGGCCCGGATCGCGCGGGGTGCCGCCACTGTCGCCGGTGGAGGGCAGGCTCACGCGGAGCGTCGGATACCCCTGGGCGGTGAGCTGATCCGCCCAGCGGCGGCGGACCCGGTAGGAAGCAATCTCCGGCCCACCGAACGGCGGGAGCAGGACAACCGCAGTGTCCCGGCGGCCCCCCGCCGGGGTGTGCAGCACGGCAAAGGCCTGCTCATCCTCGTATTCCAGGTAAACCGGTGCCCTCATCAGCCCCACTCAAGCTTGACTGAACCCACGAGGTTCAGAGCAGTCAGTATGGACGATTCCGCGTCTGGTCGCACATCTTTCTGGCGTACTAGCCGAACCTGTCGGCTTGCCCCGGGTTCAACCGAGAACGCGTCGTCGTCCGGGTCGTAGCCCGGGACGTGGATGCGCACCCCGTAGGCCAGTCCCTCCGAGCGCACGGTCAGCTCCGCGCCGTCGGCGGTTTCGCGCGCCACCGCTCGCAGCCCCAGCGTGGAGTGGCTTTGCGGCGCCAGCGGGCGACCGGCGGGAAACAGAAAAGCCTGTGAGATGAGCTGTTCCTCGCCGGCGCCTCGGTGCAGGCTGGCGACGATGGCGTCATGGGTCGGAGGACCAAAATGGTACGCCCACGCCGCGTCGGTAAAGAAGCCAAGGAGCTGCTCGAGATCCCGAGAGATCGTCTCGTGAGCACTCAAGTCCAGCGACTCGGCGGCTTCGGCGATCTTCCCGCCACGCCGGTAGAGCGCGACCCGCAGACGGCAGGGCAGCGCCCGCCCGCGGTCGTTGGCGACGTGCATTTGGACGCCGTTGATCCCTTCGTCGCTCATCCACACCGCGATGGGGGCGAAGGCCCGGCGCAGGTGGTGGTAGGCCACCTTGGGGTGCCCCGCCGCATCGATCACCCCGAGACCCGCCCCCGGGAGCATGTCCTTCAACCACAGCACGAGCGCGCCTCGGCAGGGGGATCCGGCCCGCCGCCACTCGCCGATCACCTCGCTCATCACCTCGGCCGACGCGAAGCGCGAGAGCTCGAGATAGCGGGCGTGATCGGACCGCCGGAGCTCGAGTGGATCACATCCGAACAGGAGCTTCAGGTAGTGGTCCCGGACGTCGTCGAAGTCCCAGCCGGCTCCCTGATCCCAGCCGGTCCCGGCGTCGCGCGGGACCCCGCGCTTCCAGTCCGGGTGGTGGACGGGCACCGAGGTCACGTCGGGCACGTTGGCGAAGGCGAGGCACTCGGCGGCGAACCGCACCTCGGCTCGCCGCACATCCTCCACCGGCTCGAAATAGCCGCTGACCCCGAAGTAGTGAGCGACGCCGCGATCGGCCCGGAACGGAAGCGACCCGCCGCACGGCGTGCTGCGAACGTAGGCGGCGTCGATCCCGGCGGCGCGCATCATCCCGGGCACCGTGCGATCCCAGAACTCGTGGCGGCCGAGCGCGGGGTCAAGGCCCATCATCGCCGGCTGCTGCTCGACCTCGGAGTTGCCGCACAGCACGGTCAGGCTCGGATGCCGCCCGACCAGCTCCAGCACTTGACCGACCTCGCGCTCGACCTGGGAGCGGAAGCCGGGATCGTCAAGGGGATAGTCGAGATTGGCGAACATCAGGTCCTGCCAGACGAGGATCCCCAGCTCGTCGCAGAGCTCGTAGAAGTCGGGTGACTCGTAGGCGCCCGTGCCGACGACACGGAGCATGTTCATGCCCGCGTCCCGCGCCCGGCCGAGAAGCCGCGCCAGCCCCTGGCGAGACGGCGCCATCGAGATCAGCTCGGGCGGGGTCCACACGGCACCCCGGGCGAAGACCGGGACCCCGTTGACGACCAGCGCGAGTCCGTCGTGGTCGACGTCATCGGCCCACTCCAGCGTGCGAAACCCGACCCGGTGGACATGTTCCTCGTCTCCGGCGGTGATGCGCAGCTCGTGGAGTTCGGGGTCGCCGTGGGTGTGGGGCCACCACCGGGCGACGGCGGGGAGGCGCAGCTCCGCTCGCGCGACTCCGTCCGGGCCGGGGCGAAGCGGGGCGCGGTGCTCGCCGACCGAGATCTGGCCTTGCACTCTGTCGAGTACGGCCGAGACCGAGACCGTTCCCTCCTCGCCGGCCACCGCGGTACGAAACGCGAGCTCGCGGACGGCGCCGCGGCGCACCACCCGTACCGGGCGCCAGGGCCCCACGGGCGCGGGGCCGGGGGCGAATCCGGGGGAGCGCCCGAACACCATCGTCCGGTGCCAGCGCAGATTCCCGTCGCGGACGACCCGGGTGCGCCAGCGGGCGCGGGGTCGGCGCGGCGCCTCGAGCAAAGGATTCAGCGCTCGGCAGACGATCACCAGCTCGTTCTGATCAGCGAGCTGGTCGGTCACCTCGAGGCGATGGGAAGACCACATCGAACTCGAGGTCAGTACCCGCTCGCGGTTCAGGAACACCTCGGCCTCGGTGGCGATGCCATCCAGTTCGAGCAGCGCCGCCGCACCGGGGTCCAGCTCGGACGGCCGCTCGAACCGAGTCCGGAACCACCAGTCGCCGGCGTCGAGGTCCCGCCTCCCCAGGTCGCCCAGGTCGCCCAGGTCGCCGAGCGCCGACGCGACGGTGCCGGGGACGCGCGCCGGAACCCATGCGAGACCGTCGAGCTGGCCGAGATCAGTAACCGCGCCGGCTGGAGTGCCGGCTACCTCCCAGCCGTCGCTGAGCTCCATAACGCGACTAGACCAGGGTCCCCAGCGCGGCGACTGCGCGCTGCCAACCGTCGATCAGCCGCTCGAGCGTGGGGGCGGGATCGAATGGGCGGCGGCGGGCCAGGCGGAATGACATCGTCTTCGACCCCTCGACGATCTCGCGCAGCGCCTGCGAGGCCTCGAGCGCGTCCTCCCCCCACAACCAGTCGACGTGATCGGCCAGCAGCTCGAACGCCGATCCCACCATGCGCACGGTCACAAATGCGTAGGCCTGATAGTCCTCGGGCTCGCCGGCGAGCAGCCGCGGCATGTCGTCCAGTAGGCGCTCGCTCCAGGTGATGAACGGGTTGCGCTCGGGTCGGCGTTCGTAGTGACGGGCGAACAGCTCGCGGGCTGCCGTGCGGAGCTCATCGCCCTGGAGCCGGGCGCCGGCGTCGAAGCGGACCACCTCCACGAACGGGTCCATGACGTCCTCGGTGAAGTGCTCGAGCAGGCGGAAGGCGCCGCGGTAGTCCTCGCCGTCGAGGTCGAACAGCCCGGCGTTGTGGAAGTAGCGCATCCGCTCGCGCGCCGCGGTCGATCGTCTCCGGAGCCACCGTCGTCTTCAGGTGCTCGCGGCGATAGCTCGTGGTGGCCGTGTCGGGTAGATACCAGGCGTCGATCTCGACCAGGACGGTGCGGCCGTGCGCGAGCTGCTCCTCGATGTGCTCGGGCAGGGGCCGGTAGGGCAGCATCTCGTGAATCTCCAGCCCGAACAGTCGCTCGAGGTCGGCCGGGGGCGGCTTGAAGTAGGTGAACTGGTCGCCTTCCCAGTCGGTGCGGACGATGAAGCCGAGCATGGCCAGCGGTTCGTCGCCGCGGGCGTGCAGGAGCTCGATCAGCACATCGGCGTAACAGTTGGTCTCGAGGTAGTTGCGACCCGGGCCGTGCAGCGGGTGCGGCTGGTAGCTCGACGGATCCAGGTGCCAGAGTGAGACAGCGCCGCTGGATATCGCGGTCACACGCTCACCTCGAGCTGACGCCGCACCTCCTCGGGCCATCCGTCGGGGTCGAGGCCGTGGGTGCTAAGAAGCGCCAGCACGATCCGCTCCTCGCCGAACGCGGTGCAGCCGGTGTGGGCGAGCTCCCCCGCCGCTGTCCGCAGCCCGAAGGTGTGCCCGAAGTGATCCTGGTGGTAGTTGGAGGAGGCGATAGCTGTGCGCTCGCTGCCTGAGATCGGCGCCAGCAGCTCGACCTTCAGCTGCTGCTCGCGCTGGGCGGAGGCCAGCAGCCGGCCGGTGCGCCCGAAGAACGGATCGGTGGCCAGGTCCATCTCGATGTCCAACCCGAGCGAGCGGAGCAGTTCCGCGGCGCGCTCGCGCCAGCGCTCGCGCCATTCGAGCACGACGTCCCGCTCGCCGATCCGGACGATCTCGCGCATGTGGAAGATCTGCATTCGGGCGGGATCGTTCGACGGCTCGCGGCGGAACACGTAGGCGTCGCTCGTGTCGAGCGTCAGCCCGCCCTCGGGCAGCGGCCCGCGGGCGGCGATCGCCGGGTAGAGCGGATAGCAGGCGGCAGGAGCGAGCACCAGCTCGCTCATCTGCTGAAACCGGCTCCAGTCCTCATGCCGCGAGGCGAGCTCGTGGAGCTCGGCGGCGGCGCGCTCATCGCCGTCGAACCCGAATACGGTCCCGGCGAGGTGGGGGAAGGAGCCGAGATATCCGCTCGTCTCGATCTGCTCGCGAGGCAGCAGCGGCGGGAAGATCAGCGGCTCGGGTGACTCGGAGGCGGCGCTCGCGGGTGATCAAGCGATCGAGGCCCAGGCGCACACGCTCGAAGTCTCCGCCCCGCGCGTACACGCCCGCGACGATGGTTCGGGTCAGCAACCCTGCCTCCACCAGCTCGTCCAGGAAGGCCAACTGCGCCGGTGTCCCGGCAGGGTTCGCGCTCACACCTCCTTGGCGATCAGGAGGAGTCCGGCGTTGGTCTGATGGATCCGTTCGTTGGCGATCATCAGGGCCGCGGACATGGCATCGCGCAGATGCCGTCCGACGCTGTAAGGCGTGTCGTTCTTAAAGCCCATGATCCCGCACACCTCAAGTGCGCCCCGGCAGACCGTGGTGGCCTGCTCCGAGGCCGCGATCTTGAGGCTGTTGAAGCGCAGCGCCGAGGCCATCGTCCCCAGCCGCTCGCGCTCGGGCTCGGCCGAGAACTCGACGAACTCCCGGCAGGCCAGCTGCACCTCGGCCCGCAGCAGGGACAGCTGGCTCATCACGTGCGAGAGGCGCTGCGCCGCGGGCGGGGTGGCGCCCGGAGTGCGCTTGGCCGCCGCGCGCACGAACGCCCGCGCCCGATCGAAGGCGTCGGTCGGCGATCCCCAGCCACAGGTGAGACCACAGGATGTGCGAGATCGGAACCATCGATTCAGCCGCGATACGTGAGAACGGGGTCGCCACCACCTGCTCGCCGCTGAGCGAGCCGCGGACGACGTAGCCGGGCGAGCACGTCCCGCGCATGCCCAGCACATCCCAGGTTCCCAGCGCTTCGAGCTCGGTCTCGCCCGCGTGGGAGAGCACCAGCACCTGATCGTTCTGCTCGGCTTCCGCGTCCCGGCGCAACGTGGTCAGAAGGTCGTCGGCGTATTTGCCGTAGCTCACGGTCGGCGCCTGCTTCTCGAAGCGACGGCGGCCGTCGCCATCGCCCTCCAGTGGCGCGATCGACCGGCCCATGTCGCCACCGGTGCCCATCTCCGAGGTAACCGAGGCAATCAGCCGCTGCTCGCCGACCAGGTCGCGCAGATATTGCTCGAACCAGCTGCCGGAATCGAGGTGACGGACGAGCGTGAAAACCTGGATCTGATGCATGGCGAACACCATGGCGCTGGCGCCGCAGGCACGGCCGAGCTCGAAGCAGCAGTCGGCGATGGCCGGGAAGCTCGCCCCGCCGCCCCCCAGCTCGGCCGGGACTGCCGCGGACAGCGCTCGCTGCTCTCGCAGGGCATCAATCGTTTCCTGAGGAAATCTCGCTCCCCGATCGACATCGTCGGCGTAGACCGCGGCCACCTCGCGGGCAATCCCGCTGACCTGCGCCCGCAGCGCCTCGTCGCTGCCGAGCGTCACGCTCACCTGACCGCGCCCGCCTGGAGCTCGCGCAGGGCCGCGCGGATCGAGGAGACGCTTTCGAACACGCTGCGGGTGAGCATCCGGTCGGGGAACTCGATGTCGAAGGCGTCCTCGAGTCCCAGCATGAGGTTGACGCTGGCCTGGGAGGTCATGCCCGCCTGAAAGAGGTCGTCGCCGTCCTCGAGCTCCTCGGGATCGATGGGCAGGCGGCCGTGCGCGCGGATAACCGCACGAATCTCGTCGGTCATTTCCTGGTTATCGGTCACTTGCGAGCACTCCTGCAATCACAACGGCTACGGCGCTCCCCCGGCCGTGGGTAAGGCTGACGGCGAGGCTCCCGATGCCCTCGCTTTCGGCAAGATTAGCCGCGCTTCCGGTTAGCGACAAACGCACCTGGCCTGCCGGATCCCCGCACACCTCGACCTCCCGCCACACGGTCGGATCCGATTTTCCCACCCGCAGCACCTTGAACGTCGCCTCCTTGGCGGCCAGACGAGCGGCCAACCGGGCGGCGAGATGGCCGGGGCCAGGGTCATCGGCGCGGCACTCGGCCAGCTCCCGGGGGCTGAAGACCCGCTCCAGATAGCGCGCTCCGTGGGCGTCGATCGACTCGCGAACGTCCTGCTCTGAAACCAGGTCTATCCCCACGCGGGCGGCCATATCGGATGTTCACTAGGGTAAAGCGGGCGCGGATGAAGAGCGATTACGGCGTGCGTCATCAACGGCAGATCGAGACCAACCTGCGGGCGTGGACAGAGCGCGACAACGTGGCCCACTACGCCCACAACCGGCTGCTGCCGGTGGAGGCGCTGATCCTCGCGCGCTACCACGACCGCCTGTCTGGGCGGGTGCTCGAGCTGGGGTGTGGGGCGGGCCGGATCCTCGGCTACCTGGTCCGCCTGGGCGGTCAAGTCGAGGGAATCGACGTCTCCGAGCGGATGGTCGCCTACTGCCGGGAGCACTTCCCGGGCGCGACCGTGCGCCTGGGCGACCTGCGCGATACGCCCCGCCTCGTGGAGGGGAAGCTCGACGCGATCCTGCTGCTCGACAACGTGCTCGATGTACTCGATGACGCGGTCCGGCGCCAGTTCCTTTCCGAAGTCAAAGACCTGCTCGCCGACGACGGCGTGCTGATCTTCTCGAGCCACAACCTGGTGCCCAACGGGGGGCCCTCGGTTGACGTGCCAAGGCTGGCGCGCCGGGTGCTGCAAAAGCCGCCGGCGGAGATTTTGGCCAGCGCCGGCCGGGTCCTCCGCGAGGCGCGCAACCGCCGCCGGCTGGCCCCGCTCCAGTACCGGGCGGCCGACCACGCGGTCCTCAATGACTCGGCCTGCGAGTTCGCCGTGCTCCACTACTACACAACCCGTGACGATCAGGAGCGCCAGCTGAACGAGTCAGGTCTCGAGCTGGTCGAGTGTCTCGACGTCGACGGCGATCCAGTTCCGCGCGGAGAGCGCGGGCAGAGCCTCTGGCTTCACTACGTGGCGCGGGCGCGACCGGAGCGAGAGTGAGCAGCGCCACCGCCGGCGGGCAGGCCTCGGGGTGGCTCGACGCCCCTGCGGCCAGCCGGCTCGAGCAACGGCTCGAGCTGGCGCTTCGCCGCTCACGGCGGGCCGGCTCGAGCGTGCTGGTCAGCGTCACCGCGCCGCTGCCCGCGGTCGACCCGACGGCGCTGGTGGCGGCCTCGAGGCAGCCCGGCGAGCCGTGGTTCAGCCTCGAGCAGCCCGAACGGGACGGGTGGGCGCTGGCCGCGCTCGGCGCTGTGCACGAACTGCGGGCCCGCGGCCCCGAGCGGTTCGGCGTGCTCGCGCGCCGCTGGCGTGCCCTGGCCGCTGGCGCGCTGGCCGACGGCACCGAAGGCCCAGCGGGTTCGGGCCTCGTGGCGGTGGGAGGGTTCGCCTTCGCGCCCGAGGATGGCGATTCACCGCAGTGGAGTGAATTCCCGCCGGCGTCGCTGGTCGTTCCCGAACTCGCGCTGGCCCGCAGCGGCGAAGAGTGCACGCTCACCGTGGCCGTCCGGGTGAGCGCCGACGACACGCTGGACGGGCTCCGCGAGGGCGTCGAGCGCAGGCTCGCTTCGCTCCGCGAGCGGCCGTTGCCGCTGCTCGATCCCTCGCCCGCCGGTCGCTACCAGGTGCTCAGCCCGATGCCCCCGGTCCACTACGAGGAGGCGGTGGCTCGGGCGGTCGACCGCATCCAGGCGGGCGAGCTCGAGAAGGTGGTCCTGGCGCGGGAAGTGGAGGTACACGCGCCGGCCGAGCACGATCCGGCCGCCGTGCTGGGCGTGCTGCGGGAGGGGTTTCCGTCGTGCTTCGTGTTCGCGGTCGGTCGCGGCGAGAGCACGTTCCTGGCTGCGAGCCCCGAGCTGCTCGTCCGCCGCCAGGGCCAGCGCGCGAGCACGGTCGCCCTCGCCGGCTCTACCCGGCGCAGCGCCGATCCGGCGGTCGACGACCATTTGGGCGAGCGACTCATGCAGAGCGCCAAGGACCGCGAGGAGAACCGGATCGTCGCCCGGAGGATCGCCGACGCGCTGCGCCCACACGCGGTGTGGGTGACCGCCGCGCCCGAGCCCTCGCTCGTGCGGATGACCAACATCCAGCATCTGGGAGCGCCGATCCGCGCGCAGCTGGCCTCGCCGATCGAGGTGATCGAGCTGGCCGGCCTGCTCCACCCGACGCCGGCCGTGGGCGGCGAGCCGGCGCAGCGTGCGACCGAGCTGATCCCCGCGCTCGAGGGGCTCGATCGTGGCTGGTACGCCGGGGCGGTGGGGTGGACCGACCGCTCGGGGGACGGGGAGTTCTGCGTCGCCCTGCGCTGCGCGCTGCTGCGCGGAAGGCTGGCCCGCTGCTACGCCGGCTGCGGGATCGTCCGCGACTCAGATCCGGCCGCCGAGCTGGCCGAAACCGAGATCAAGCTCGAGGCCATGCTGCCGGTCCTGGCCGGCTAGAGACCGGGCCTGTCCCGGACGATGCGGCGATCCGCCGGTGCAGCGCCAGGTTCTCCTCCCGGTCGCTCCGGACCTCGATCACCGTGGCTCCACCGCCCGTGACCGAGTCTCGGACCGCGGCTTCGAGCGCGGCCAAGCTTGACGGCTGGTCATAGTTCAGACCGTAGAGCGCGGCCGCGAGAGAGAAATCGAGGCCGTGCGGGGTGGCCACGTGCTCCTCGAACGCGTCGCGTTCGCCGGCCACGGGCAGGAAGTGGAAGATCCCGCCGCCGTCGTTGTTGAGCAGGACGATGGTCAGCGCTAACTCGAGCCGCCGCGCCGCCAGCAGGCCTCCGATGTCGTGGGCGAGGGCGACGTCGCCGGTCAGCAGCACCACGGGACGGCCGGTGGCGGCGGCGACCCCGAAGGCGGAGGAGACCGTGCCGTCGATCCCATTCGCCCCCCGGTTGGCCAGCATCGAAGGAGCGGTGTCGCTCACCGGCGCGAACTCCTCGACGTCGCGGATCGGCATCGAGGAGGCCACGAACAGGACGGCCTCAGGGCCGAGCCATTCCCCCAGGCGGCGGGCCACCAGCGGCTCCGAGAGCTCGTCGCCGAGGGCCGCATCGACCGCCGCGGCCACGCGCGCGTCGGCGCTCCGCCAGGCCTCGAGCCAGCCAGGCTCCACCTCGAGCTGATCGGGCTGGGGCAGGGCGCTGTGAATCCGCATCCCGACCATGGCGTCGGGGTCCTGCCAGGCCAGATGGGGGTCGAAGGCGATCTGGGCCGTCGAGCGCAGGCTGGCCAACCAGGCGCGCAACGGCTTCGAGGTCGGGAGCGAGCCGAGGCGGAACACGAACTGCGGCGCCATCTCCTCGAGAACCCCGGTCGCGCGAAGGAGGAGGTCGTAGTGGGCGACCGCCGCCGCCCCGCGGCGGGCCCCCGACAGGGGGTCGGCCAGGAGCGGGATCCCGCTGGAGGCGGCAAAGGCGGCCAGACCGGCCGGGTCGGGCGTTCCCTCGCCGGCCACGATCAGCACGCGCCCCGACGGATGAGGCCCGGGTCCTTCCGCAGCGGCGCGCACATGGGGCGGCTCGACGATCACATACGGCCGCCCATCGCCCCGGGCGGTGTCGTCGCCCGGCAGCGGCTCGTCCAACACCAGCGGCTCGCGCAGCGGAACATTCAGGTGAACCGGCCCCGGCCGACCGTGCAGCGCCGTGGCATAGGCCCGGCAGGCCAGGGTCCGGATCCAGCGCAGGCGCTCCGGGGTCGCCTCGGGGGCGTCGAGCTCGAAGAACCACTTGACGGCGTCGCCGTAGAGCTTGACCTGGTCGATTGTCTGACCGGCGCCCACTTCGCGCAGCTCGGGCGGCCGGTCTGCGGTCAGGACGATCAGCGGAACCCCGGCCTGCTGGGCCTCGATCACCGCCGGCATCAGGTTCGCGGCCGCCGTCCCGGAGGTGCAGGTGATCGCCACCGGTTTCCCGGAGGCCTTGGCCGCGCCGAGGGCGAAGAAGCCGGCGCAGCGCTCGTCGAGATGGGAGAAACAGCGAATCCGGGGGTCGCGCACGAGCGAGAGCACGATCGGTGTGCTCCGCGACCCGGGCGAGGTGCAGGCGAGCTCGACGCCGCTTCGGGCGAGCTCGTCGCAGAAGGCGCGCAGCAGCAGGTAGGCATCGGTGGCGGCGGTCATGATCCGGGGGTGGCCTCGACGCTGGTCCTACTCCATGGATTCACGCACACCGGAGCGAGCTGGGACCCGGTGGTCGCGGCGCTCGGCGAACGCTACCGGGCGCTCGCTCCCGACCTCCGCGGCCACGGCGGCGCCGCGGCGCTCAGGCCGGTATCGCTCGAGGCGGTGTTGGACGACATCGGCTCGCTGACCGACGGCTCGTTCACGCTGGCCGGATACTCGATGGGCGGCCGGATCGCCCTGCACTTTGCCCTCGCCCATCCCGAGCGCGTCGAGCGCTTGGTCCTGATCGGCGCCAGCCCGGGGATCGCCGATCCAGGTGAAAGGGAGCAGCGGCGCCGGGCGGATGAGCGGCTGGCGAGCGACATCGAGGCAGCGAGCATCGAGGAGTTCGCCGAGCGGTGGGCCATCACCACCGCGGTGCTGGCCGGTCAGCCGGCCGGGGTGCGCGAGCGGGTCCACGCGGACCGCCTGCGCAATACGCCGGAGGGGCTGGCCCGAGCGCTCCGGGGCCTGGGGACGGGCGCGCTGCCGTCGTTGTGGGAGCGGCTGGGCGAGCTGAGGATGTCGGCCACGCTCGTGGTCGGTGAGCGCGACGAGAAGTTCACCGCGATCGCGGGAGACATGGGCTTGGAGGTGGTGATCGTCCCGGGCGCCGGGCACGCGGCTCACCTCGAGGCCCCCGAGGCGCTTGCGGCGATCATCGCCCGTACCAGCTGAGCAGCCCGTCTCCGAGCCCCGCACCCCCGGGCAGGGCGATCCGCCCTGAGCGCGCAGGCAGCGGGTCCTCGCGGTCGGCGAACAGCCCGAGCGTGGCCAGCCCGCAGGGGCGATCGGGCGCCAGGGCAGCGGTGGCGTGGAGCGCGGCGGCGATGCCCAGCGGACCGTCGTAGGCCGAGGCCAGGTAGATCTCATAGCCCACCTGGCGAGCCCGGCGTGCGGCGTCGAGCACGCCGCTGATCCCGCCGCCGCGAGCGATCTTCAGGCAGGCGGCGTCACAGGTGCGAACGTCAAGCGCGCCAGGGAGCGCCGTCGTTTCGTCGATGGCGATCGGCACCAGGGCCTGGCGGGAGAGCTCGGCCACGTGGTCGATCCCCGACACCGGCTCTTCGCAGCACTCGATCCCCACCGGCTCGAGCGCGCGCAAACTGGCCAGCGCCTCCTCGACCGTCCAGGCGCCGTTGGCGTCGATCCGGATCTCCAGATCGGGCCCCCCGAGCGCGCGGATCGCCGCGAGCCGGCCGGCATCGTCGCCGATCCCGACCTTCACCTTCACGCAGCGAAAGCCCTCCTGATGCGCGGTACCGGCTTCGGAGGCAGCGCCGGCGCGGTCCTCGGAGGCGATCGTCGCGTTGACCTCGACCGGCGCGGGGTCCTCCGCCCCGAGTAGCCGCCACACCGGCTCGCCCGCCCGGCGCCCGGCCAGGTCCCACAGGGCCAGGTCGATGGCCGCCACCGCCTGGGGAAGCACGGCCACGCGGCGGCACTCGGCCAGCAGCTCCTCGTGCTCCTCGCCGTCGGAGCCGGCCAGGAGCCGGCGGCAATCCTCGAGGGCGCTCCGAGCCTCATCCAGTCCGACCCCGTCGTAGGACTGGAGCGGCGCCGCCTCGCCGAACCCCTGGCGGCCCGCGGCGTCGGTCAGGCTTACGAGCAGGAGGCCGCGGATGCCGACGGATCCCCGAGCAGACACCACGGGCGCGCGCATGCGCGCCTCTATCAACTCGATCTCGAGCCTCACCGGCTGAGGAGAATGCCCGCTGCCAGCAGCGTGCAGAAGGCGAGCTGGAGCATCCCCGACTGCGCCAGCGCCTGATTCAGCGAGTGCCCGTCGACGCGGTTGCGCACGGTGCGGACCAGGTTCGCCGCCAGCGGGAGCGTCAGCCAGGAGAGCAGCAGCCATGGCTTCAGCGGGCCGAACAGCCAGGTCACCGGCGCGAGCAGAAAGGCGCCGTAGACGACAGCCGCGTACAACGTGCGGGTGCGCTCGCGTCCCAGCCGGACGGCCAGGGTGCGCTTCCCCGCCCGGCGGTCGGTGTCGATGTCGCGCACGTTGTTGACGATCAGGATGGCCGAGGCGAGCAGCCCGACCGGAACGGCCAGCGCGAACGCCTTCCAGTCCAGGTGGGTGACCTGGACGAAGTACGAGCCCGCGACCGCGACGATCCCGAAGAACAGGAACACGAACAGCTCACCCAGGCCCTCGTAGCCGTAGGGCCGCGGCCCGCCGGTGTAGAGGACGCCGGCCAGGATCGAGGCGGCGCCGACCAGCAGCAGCTCCCAGCCCGCCACCGCCACCAGGTAGATGCCGACCAGCACGGCGATCCCGAACGAGATGTAGGTCGCGATCAGCACCTGACGCGGCGGGACCAGCCCTCCCGCAGTCACCCGCACCGGTCCCAGCCGGTCCTCGGTGTCGGCCCCGCGACGGGCGTCGGAGTAGTCGTTGGACAGGTTGGTGCCGACCTGGATGAAGATCGCGCCGATCAGCGCGGCCAGGAACCGGAGGGGGTGGAACACGTGGGCGTAGCCGGCCAGCGCGGTGCCGACCAGGACCGGCGCGATCGCCGCCGGCAGGGTCCGGACCCGCGCCGCCATCAACCAGATGCGAGCCCCGCTGGGGGCGTGAACGGCGGCGGGTGAAGCCATCACCTCACGCCCGGCGCGGGAACTGCGAGAAGTCGGGCCTTCGCTTCTCCACGTAGGCGCGGCGGCCCTCCTGAGCCTCCTCGCTCATGTAGAAGAGGAGATTGGCGTCGTGGGCGAGCTGCTGGATCCCGGTCAGCCCGTCCTCGTCGGCGTTGAAGCTCGCCTTGAGCAGCCGCAGGGCGAAGGGTGAGAGGGCGAGCATCTCGCGGCACCAGCTGACCGTCTCCTCCTCGAGCCGGTCAAGCGGGACGACGGTATTGATCAGCCCCATCTCGAGCGCCTGGTGGGCGTCGTACTGGCGGCAGAGGAACCAGATCTCCTTGGCCTTCTTCGGTCCGACCAGCCGGGAGAGGACGCTGGCGCCGAACCCGCCGTCGAATGAGCCGACCCGCGGCCCGCTCTGACCAAACCGGGCGTTGTCGGCCGCGATGGTCAAATCGCAGACCACGTGGAGGACGTGGCCGCCGCCGACGGCGTAGCCCGCGACCATCGCCACCACGGGCTTCGGCATCCGCCTGATCTGGACGTGCAGGTCGGTGACGTGGAAGCGCCCAACGGTCTGGGCCGCGGGGCCCGCCGACGGATCGGCGCCGGTGACATAGCCCCCGCGCTCACCGCGCACGCGCTGGTCCCCGCCTGAGCAGAACGCCTCCGTGCCCTCGCCGGTGAGGATCACCACGCCGACCTCGGGGTCCTCGCGGGCCCGGGTGAAGGCGTCGATCAGCTCGATCACCGTCTCGGGGCGGAAGGCGTTGCGGACCTCGGGGCGGGCGATCGTGATCTTCGCGATCCCCGCGTCCTCGCCCGCGGTCAGCTCGTAGCGGATGTCCTCGTACTGCGCCGCCGGCTCCCAGGTAACTGACACGACGGGCGAGACTACCGTTTCGGTGATGACTGACTGGCTCCGACTCGCCGCCGCCAAGCACCCCGACCGCGTCGCCGTCGAAGGGCCCGAGCGCTCGCTCACCTACGCCGAGCTGGAGGCGGCGGCGACCGAGGCGGCCGGTGCGCTGCAGCGGCTGGGCGCCCGGCGGCGGGTCGCGCTCGCCCTGCCGGCGGGGGAGGAGTTCGTGATCGCCTTCCACGGAGCCCTGCTCGCCGGCCTGGCCGCGGTGCCGGTCGATCTGCGCCTGCGCGCCGACGAGCGCGAGCGGCGGCTGGCCGAGGCCGAGGTGATCGTCTCCGAACCGCTGCGGGGGGCGTCCGGCGAGCTGGCGGGTGCCCCCGGAGGCGGGGATCCCGAGGTCGCGGTGATGCACACCTCTGGCACCACGGCGGCGCCCAAGCCGGTGGTGCTCAGCCACAACAACTTCCTCTCCAGCGCGCTCGGCTCTGCGGTGGCACTGGGCCTTGACCAGCAGGAGCGGTGGCTGTGCCCGATGCCCCTGACTCACGTGGGGGGGCTCTCGATCCCCATCCGCAGCGCGATCTATGCCACCACGGTGGTGCTCCACGGCCGGTTCGACACCGAGGCGGTGCTGGGCGAGCTGATGGACCCCGCGCGGCGGATCACCATCGTCTCGCTGGTGCCGACGATGCTGGCCCGCCTGCTTGAGGCCGGCCTGAGCCATCCGCCGGCGCTTCGCTGGGCGCTCCTCGGGGGCGGCCCGCTCCCCGAGCCGCTGCTCCTCCGGGCTCGGGAGGCCGGCGTCCCGGTGGCACCGACCTACGGCATGACCGAAGCGTGCTCGCAGATCGCCACCTTCGGGTGGCGGTTGCCCGGCGTGGAGCTGCGGTTCTCGGAGGCGGAGGAGATCTGGGTGCGGGGGCCGATCGTCTCCCGCGGCGCGCTGGCGGCGGACGGATGGCTGCACACGGGCGACATCGGGGCGCTTGATCCTTCTGGTCGCTTGAGCATCGTCGGCCGCGTGGCCGACACGATCGTCAGCGGGGGAGAGAACGTCGCTCCGGCAGAGGTCGAGGCGATCCTGCTCGAACATCCCGCCGTGGCCGATGCCGCCGTGTTCGCGCGGGTGGACGAGGAGTGGGGGGAGGCGGTGGTGGCGCGGGTCGTGCTGCGAAACGACTCGGACGTCTCGGAGGACGCGCTGCAGCGCCACTGCGCGCAGCGAATCGCCTCGTTCAAGGTGCCCAAGGCGATCGAGTACGCGGACGAGCTGCCGCGGACAGGGTCGGGCAAGCTGCTGCGACGCGAGTTACGCTGAGCCGCGTGGCCACGGCGTCTTCCAACCAGCTGACGATCGAGCAACTGGCGGCGGAGTCCGGGATGTCGGTGCGCAACATCCGCGCCCACCAGGCGCGCGGGCTGCTGGCGCCGCCCGAGGTGCGGATGCGAGTCGGTTACTACGGCCCCGAGCACGTCTCGCAGCTGCGCCTGATCCGGGATCTTCAGAACGACGGCTTCAACCTCGGCGGGATCAAACGGCTGCTCGAAGATTCGCAGGGAACCGCCGAGCGGCTGCTGCGCTTCCGCGAGGCGCTCACCACCGCCCCACCGCTCGAGCGCGCCGAGACGCTCTCGCTGCGCGAGCTCGCCCAACGCTTCCGGGTCAGCCCGGAGGATGCCCCCGAGGTGCTGGCCAAGGCGGAGCAGCTCGGGGTGCTGATCCCGGTGGGTGAGGATCAGTACGAGGTCCCCGCTCCGTCGCTGCTCGCCGTCGCCGAGGAGGTGGTGGCGCGGGGGATCTCGCTGCGCAGCGCGCTTGCCGTGCTCGAGGAGATCGAGCGCCATTCGGATTCGGTTTCGCAGTCGTTCGTCGACGTCTTCCTGAGTGAGGTCTGGAAGCCGTTCCAGCAGGCCGACATGCCCCCGGAGCGCTGGCCGGAGATCGAGCAGGCGGTGACACGCCTGCGGCCGGTGGCCGGGGAGGCACTGATGGCGATCTTCGAGCAGCGGCTGAGCACGCAGATCGAGCTGGCCCTGACCGAGATCGCGCGGCGGTTGGCGGAGCGCGGACAGTGAGGGACGCGGAGGAGCAGCGCGCGCAGAGCCTGGCCCGCTGGGAAGGGGCGGCCGCGGGTTGGGGGAGGGCGGCCGACCGCATCCGTGCCGTCGGGATGGAGGTCTCCACCCGGATGATCGACGCGCTCCATCTGCAACCCGGACAGCGGGTGCTGGAGCTGGCCGCCGGGCCCGGGGATACCGGCTTTCTCGCCGCGGAGCTGATCCGTCCCGGGGGAACGCTGATCTCCAGCGACGGCACCGAGGCGATGCTGGCCGTCGCCCGCGAACGGGGTGAGCGGTTCGGGATAGAGAACGTCGAGTTCAAGCGGCTGGAGCTCGAGTGGATCGATCTCCCCACCGCCTCGGTCGACGCGATCCTGTGCCGCTGGGCGGTGATGCTGGTGGTCGATCCGCCGGCGGCCGTTCAGGAGACTCGGCGGGTGCTCCGGCCGGGCGGCCGGATCGCCGTGGCGGTGTGGGACGAGTCCGAGCGCAATCCGTGGGCGACGGTCGCCTTCCGGGCCTTCATGGAGCTGGGACACGTCGAGCGACCGGATCCCGAAGACCCCGGTCCGTTCGCGCTCGGCGCGCCGGGAGCGCTCGAGCAGCTCCTGGAGGGAGCGGGGTTCCTGGAGGTGGAGGTGCAGGTGGTTGACTTGCCTCGGGAGTACGCCGGCGTGCACGAATACGTCGAAGAGGCGATCGACTTCTCGCCCTCGCTGAGCGAGCTCTCGCAGCAGCTGTCGGCGTCGGAGCTCGAGGCAATCGAGGAACGCATCGCCGCGCTGGCCGCCCCGTTCACTGATGAAGACGGAACGCTCCGGCTTCCGGGCAGTTCGCTCGTCGCCTCGGCCGTCGCGTGAGCCCGCGCAATCCCTTCCCGTGAACGCGATCTTGCCCATTGGGCGAGGGGTTGCACCGCTTTTCAGCTGCGGGGGGTTGCCCACACACTGGGGCCCATGCGCCTACGAATTCTCCTTCCACTCATCGCCGTCGCGACGCTCGGTTCGCCCGCGGCCGCGTATGCCTCATTCGCCCACGTCGTCGCCCCGGGGGAGACGCTCTCCTCGGTGGCGGCTGCCGACGGTCTGACCGTCGACCAGCTCGCCGCCGCCAACGGCATCTCTTCCGCCAGCCAGCTGGTCAGCGGGACGACGCTGATGATTCCGCCCCAGGGCGCCGGAGCGTGAGCACGGCCACCGCGCCGGTGAGCGCTGCGACCGGCGACGGTGATGCCGACAGCGACGACCCCGGCGTCGGTGTCACCCCGGCCTCGACCGCGGGCGGCAGCTACGTGGTCCAGCCGGGCGACACGCTGTCCGCGATTGCGGCCAGAGCCGGCATGAGCGTCGGCGACCTCGCCGCCGCCAACGGCCTCGACCCCAACGGCCCGCTCCTGGCCGGGACCGCGCTCAATCTGTCCGGCACTACAGCGAGCACGACCGCCGGCTCCTCCGTTGCCAGCGCGCCCGTCAGCACCCAGTCGGCGAGCGGCGGCTACATCGTCCAGCCGGGCGACACACTGTCGGCGATCGCCGCCCGATCCGGGCTCAGCGTCGACCAGCTGGCGGCCGACAACGGCCTTGACCCGAACGGCGTCCTGGTGGCCGGCTCGACGATTGCCCTCCCAGGATCGTCCGTCTCCACCGCCTCCGCGGCCGGGCAGCCGATCGGCACGGCGGCCGAGGGCAGCGCGAGCGGAGCGCCGTATCCCACGCCGGAGTTCGTGAGCCCGTCGGAGGTTGGTGCGATCGCCAGCGCCAACGGCGTGCCTCCGTCCCTGGCCGAGGCGATCGGCTACCAGGAGAGCGGCTTCAACAACAACGAGGTCTCGACCGCCGACGCCCGCGGGGTGATGCAGATCCTGCCCGGAACCTGGGACTGGATCCAGCGCACGCTGACGCCGAATGCGCCGCTGGCGCCCGCGTCCGCGGTCGACAACGTACGCGGCGGGGTGCTGCTGCTCCGTTCGCTGCTCAACTCGACCGGCAGTCCCGCCCTTGCGGCGGCCAGCTACTACCAGGGGCTGGGATCGGTGCAGAAGAACGGCCTCCTCCCGGAGACGCAGCAGTACGTTCGGGACGTGATGGGCCTCCAGGCACGGTTCGGGGGAGGGTGAGAACAGCGGCCGGGGCAGGCATGTAGCCTGCCCCGGCAATGTTCTACGACGACGACGCAGACCTCCATCAGCTCGACGGCAAGACCGTCGCGATCATCGGCTACGGGTCCCAGGGCCACGCCCACGCCCTGAACCTGAAGGACTCCGGGGTGTCGGTCGTCGTCGGGCTGCGCGGGTCATCCGAGAGCGTCGCCAAGGCCCGCCAGCATGGCCTCGAGGTTCAGGAGCCGGCCGACGCCGCCAGCCAGGGCGACGTGGTCATGATGCTCGTGCCCGACGAGCTCCATCAGCAGGTCTGGGACTCGGGGGTCAAGGACGGGATCGCCGCCGGCAACCTGCTCCTGTTCGGGCACGGCTTCTCGATCCACTACGAGCAGATCGTCCCGCCCCCGGACGTGGACGTCGCGCTGGTCGCCCCGAAAGGACCCGGTCACCTGGTCCGCCGGCAGTTCCTCGAGGGCTCGGGCGTGCCCGGGCTCGTCGCCGTCCACCAAGATCCGACCGGTGGGGCGCTGGCCCTGACGCTGGCCTACGCCAAGGGGATCGGCTGCACCCGGGCCGGGGTGATCGAGACGACCTTCAAGGACGAGACGGAGACCGACCTGTTCGGCGAGCAGGCCGTCCTGTGCGGCGGGGTGACCGAGCTGGTCCGGGCGGGCTACGAAACGCTCGTCGAGGCCGGTTACGACCCACGGCTGGCCTACTTTGAGTGCTTGCACGAGCTCAAGCTGATCGTCGATCTGATGTACGAGAAGGGGATCGCCGGGATGCGCTACTCGATCTCCAACACGGCCGAATACGGCGACCTGACCCGCGGCTCTCGCGTGATCTCCTCCGAGTCACGGGAGGCGATGAAGAAGATCCTCCGCGACATCCAATCGGGCGACTTCGCCCGCGAGTGGATTGCCGAGAACCGCGCCGGCCAGGAGAACTTCAAGCGCATGCGCGAGGAGCAGTCCGGCCATCAGGTCGAGGTGGTGGGGCGCGAGCTGCGCGAACAGATGGATTGGATCGACACGTCTTTCTCGGAATAGCGCCGCGGGGTTCTCGCCCGCGTGCCACGAGCTTGGCTCGACGCACGCTGGCGCGAACCCCCGCGTCGCCGCGCGGGCGGCGGTCGGTTTGGATAGCCGGGACGGGGGCAATCTTTGGTCGAACTCGAGGGGACCGGGGCGGAGGTTGTTGTATGCGTGTGAAGTTGAGCTGTCTGGCGATCGCGACCGCTGTGGCCATCCTTGCCGCCGGGGTCGCGCCCGCGTCCGCTTCTGCTCAGCGCCGGCTGCAGGACCTGGGGCCGAACGTGGTCGTCTTCAGTCCGAGCATGTCCCAGGCGTCGATTCAGGCGCGGCTTGACTCGATCTCCGCCCAGCAGGTGCCCAACCAGTTCGGATCGCAGCGCTACGCGATCCTGTTCGAGCCCGGCACGTACGGCTCGGCGACCGACCCGCTGGTGTTCCAGGTCGGCTACTACACGCAGGTGGCGGGGCTCGGCGCGAAGCCCGGCGACGTCGTCATCAACGGCGCCATCGACGTCTTCAACCAGTGCGTGAACGGGGCCTGCGACGGAACCAACAACTTCTGGCGCTCGGTCTCGAATCTGACTCTCAACGTCAACCTCCCGGCGCGCCCCCGAACTATGCGCCCGACCCGGGCGACCCGTACGGCGCCGGGTGCGAGAACTCGGCCGAGTTCTGGGCGGTCTCCCAGGCGGCGCCGATGCGGCGCGTGATCGTCAACGGCTCGATCGTCGCTCCAGGACTACTGCTCGCCCACGGGAGACGTGAGCGGCGGCTTCTTCGCCGATAACGAGTTCAACGGGCGGCGCGGTCGACAACGACGGCCAGCAGCAGTTCTTCACCCGCAACAGCGACATCGACAGCTGGAGCAACGGCGTCTGGAACCAGGTCTTCCTGGGCGACAACGGCGCGCCGGCGACGAGCTTCGGGCCGGGGACGAACCAGTACACGACGCTGGCGAGGACCCCGATCTCCGAGGAGGAGCCGTTCCTGTACACCGGACCCAGCGGCCGCTACCGCGTGTTCGTGCCCGCCGTCCGGCACAACTCGGTGGGGCCGTCCTAGCTCCGGCGCGGGCGGGCCTCGCTGTCCGCTCAAGCGCTTCTTCGTCGCCGCCCCGACCAGCCCCGCGGCGTCGATCAACGCTGCGCTGGCCCGCGGCAAGGACCTGATCTTCACCCCGGGCGTCTACGACCTCGACCAGACCATCCAGGTCACCCGGCCGAACACGGTCGTGCTCGGGCTCGGCTTCGCCACCCTGATCCCGCAGCGCGGCAAGGGCCGCCATGCAGACGGCGAACGTCCCCGGGATCAAGCTCTCCGGGCTGATCTTCGACGCCGGCCCGCGAGAACTCGCCCGTCCTGCTCCAGGTCGGCGGGTACTCGGGCATGCCGCGCCGGCCGGGATGCAGTTCTCTGCGAGCGCGGCCGACCCGCGGGCAAGCCCACGCTGCTCCAGGACGTCTTCTTCCGGATCGGCGGGGCCGAGCCCGGCCTGGCCAAGGACAGCCTGGTCGTGGATGCCGCCCGACACGATCCTCGATGACGTCTGGGCCTGGCGCGCCGACCACGGCGCCGGCGTCGGCTGGACGGTCAACCGCGCCAACACCGGCGTGATCGTCAACGGCAACAACGTCAAGGCCTACGGGCTGGCCGTCGAGCACTTCCAGAAGGACGAGGTGATCTGGAACGGCCAGAACGGGCGAGGACGTGTTCTTCCAGAACGAGATGCCCTACGACCCGCCGAGCCAGGCGGCGTGGATGGCGAGCCCGACGACCGACGGCTACCCGGCGTTCTGCGTCTCGCCGTCCGTGAGGACTTCCACGGCTACGGGATGGGGAGCTACTCGTTCTTCAACCAGGGCGTCCCGATCTACGCCAGCGAGGCCTTCCAGTCGCCGGATCGCCGCGGGGTGCAGTGGCAGCGACCTCCTCACCGTGTTCCTCAACGCCAACGGCGGTAGCGGCGGGATCAACTCGGTGATCAACGGCGTGGGTGGGCGCCTCGACGGCCGCCAACGCAGACAAGCCGGTGGACGTGGCCAGTTACCCCTGAGGCAGCCCCCGCGGATCGCCGAGCGTCTGGGTGCTGATCCCGCTACTTTCGAGGACCTCGCATGGCCCAGACGCTCATCAAGATCCCCGATCGGCTGAAGCCGGCTGACGGACGCTTCGGCTCCGGACCGTCGCGCATCCGCCCGGAGCAGCTCGACCATCTTGCCGGGGCCGGTTCACGCGTCATGGGGACCTCGCATCGCCAGAAGCCGGTCAAGGAGGTCGTGGGCCGGATCCGCGCCGGGCTGGCCGACCTGTTCCAGCTCCCTGACGGCTACCAGGTGGCGCTCGGCAACGGCGGGACCACGGCCTTCTGGGACGCTGCCGCCTGCTGCCTGGTCCGCAAGCGGGCCCTTCACCTGAGCTACGGCGAGTTCTCATCCAAGTTCGCCGCCTCCACGCGGGGCGCGCCGTTCCTGGAGGAGCCGATCGTCGTCGAGGCCCCGCCAGGTGACGCGCCAGAGCCCCGGGACGACCCTGCGGCGGATGTCGTCGCCTGGGCCCACAACGAAACCTCGACCGGCGTCATGGTTCCCGTGCAGCGCCCCCAGGGAACCGACTCGCTCGTCCTGATCGACGCCACCTCGGGCGCCGGCGGACTGCCGCTCGATCCCGCCCAGGCCGACGTCTACTACTTCGCGCCTCAGAAGGGCTTCGCCTCCGATGGCGGGCTGTGGCTGGCGCTGCTCAGCCCGGCGGCCCAGCAGCGGATCGAGGAGATCGAGGCCGAGCGGCCGAGCGCGACGGGAAGCGAGCGCTGGATCCCGCCCTTCCTGTCGTTGCAGATCGCGCTCGAGAACTCGGTCAAGGACCAGACCTACAACACGCCGGCGATCGCCACCCTGCTCCTGCTCGCCGATCAGCTCGAGTGGATGCTGTCGCAGGGTGGGCTCGACGCGATGGTCGCCCGCACCACGGCCAGTCTCGCCACCTCTACGGGTGGGCGTGCGATCACCCGCACGCCGAGCCGTTCGTGTCCGATCCCGGGAAGCGCTCGCTGGTCGTGGGCACGATCGACTTCGATTCGGCGGTCGACGCCGCCGGGGTGGCGGCGACGTTGCGCGGGAACGGGATTGTCGACGTCGAGCCGTATCGCAAGCTGGGCCGAAATCAGCTGCGGGTGGCGATGTTCCCGGCCATCGACCCGGCCGACGTCGAGGCCCTGACCGCCTGCATCGACTACGTCCTGGAGAACCAATGACCCGGGTGCTCGTGGCCGAGAAGATCGGCGATTCCGGGATCGGGCTGCTGCGCGAGCACTTCGAGGTCGAGCTCGGCACCGACTGGGACCGCGATCAGCTGGCCGAGCGAATCGGCGACTACGAGGGGATCCTCATCCGCTCGGCGACCAAGCTTGACGCCGACCTTCTCGCTCGCGCCGCACGCCTGCGGGCGGTGGGCCGGGCCGGGGTGGGGGTCGACAACGTCGATGTCCCGGCCGCGACCAAGCGCGGAATCGTCGTCGCCAACGCCCCCCAGTCGAACGTGATCACCGCGGCCGAGCACACCGTGGCTCTGCTCCTGGCGCTGGCCCGCAACATCCCGCAGGCCCACGCCTCGCTCACCTCCGGCAAGTGGGAGCGCGCGAAGTTCTCCGGGGTCGAGCTGTACGAGAAGACGCTGGGGATCCTCGGCTTCGGGCGGATCGGTCAGCTCGTGGCCCAGCGGGCCCGCGGCTTCGGCATGCGGGTGATCGCCTTCGACCCCTACGTGGGCGCTGAGCGCTACCGGGAGCTGGGGGTGGAGCAGGCGGAGTCCTCGGACGCGGTCTACGCCGCCGCCGACTTCCTCACCCTCCATCTCCCCAAGACGCCGGAGACCGAGGGCTGGCTGAACGCCGAGGCGCTGGCCAAGTGCAAGGACGGCGTGCGGGTGCTGAACGTGGCCCGCGGACCGCTGGTCGTCGAAGAGGACCTGAAGGCGGCGCTCGACTCGGGCAAGGTCGGCGGCGCCGCCCTCGACGTGTTCCGCTCCGAGCCCGTGACCGAGCACCCCCTGTTCGGCTATCCCAACGTGATCGTCACCCCGCACCTCGGCGCCTCGACGGCCGAGGCCACCGACCGGGCCGGCTACCAGGCCGCCGAGCAGGTGGTCGCCGCGCTGACCGGAGGCGTGGTCACGAGCGCGGTCAACGTCCCGGCCATCTCCCCCGAGGACATCGAGGTGCTGGGACCGTTCGTGCCCCTGTGCCGGGCGCTCGGGCGGATCGCCATCGAGCTGGCCAAGGGCTCCTCGATCGAGCGCGTGCACACCGAGTTCCTGGGCCGGATCGCCGAGCACGACACGCGGCTGCTGGCCATCCAGGTTCTCCTGGGCGTCCTGCGCGGTCACACCGAGGAGGAGGTCAACGAGGTCAACGCGCCCACCCTGGCCGAGGAGCGCGGAATCGGCCTGGCCGAGACCAAGCGCAGCCAGGCCCGCGACTACACCGACCTGATCCGGGTCAACATCGTCTGCGGCCAGGACAGCGTCCGCGTCGTCGGCACCGTGATCGGCCGCCGCAACCGGCCGCACCTGCTCGAGGCCTGGGGGCAGCGCTTCGACGTCCAGCTCGAAGACCACATCACGCTCCTGCGCTACCGCGACATCCCGGGGATGATCGGCCGAGCGGGCACGATCTTCGGCCAGCACGGGCTCAACATCGTCTCGGCCGCGGTCGGGCGGCAGTCCGAGGACGCCGACGGCGACCAGGGCCGCCTGGCCGCGATGGCGATCACCACCGACGCCGCCGTCCCCCCGAGGTGGTGGACGAGATCGTGGCCGGGGAGGGGTTCGTGGCCGGGCGGACGGTGAGTTTGTAGGGCGTTCGGGGTCGCCGGCGGGGGCCTTGTGTGGGGCTCTGAGTCGCGGGCTCACGGCAGGCGCGCTGTGTATCGCCGGGCCGGCGGGCTTTGGACCTGAGCCTCCATTTACGAGGGTGAGATCCAAACCGGATAGCGTCCGCCCTGTATGCGCGCGGTCGTCATCACCAAGCATGGCCCACCCGAGGTGCTCCAGGTCCAGGAGCGGCCCGACCCGCGGCCCGCGGCAAACGAGGTCGTGATCGACGTCAGGGCGGCGGGAATCAACTTCGCCGACCTGATGGCGCGGATCGGGCTCTATCCCGACGCGCCGAAGCCGCCGTGCGTGGTCGGCTATGAGGTGGCGGGAGTGATCGCGGAGGCGGGCGCGGGCAGCGGCCTTCAGGCCGGGCAGCGGGTCGTCGCTCCGACGCGGTTCGGGGGCTACGCCGAGAAGGCCAGCGCGCTGGCCGATGGGGTGGTGGCGCTGCCGGACGAGCTGTCCTTCGAGCAGGGCGCTGCGATCCCGATCAACTACGCGACCGCGTGGGAGGCGCTGATCCGGGCCGGGAACCTGCAGGCAGGCGAGCGGGTGCTGATCCACGCCGCCGCGGGCGGGGTGGGGATCGCGGCCACCCAGGTCGCGAAGCGGACGGGGGCGGAGGTCTGGGGGACCGCCTCGCCGGGCAAGCACGAGGCGATCCGCGGCTTCGGCGTAGATCACCCGATCGACTACACCCGCGATGGCTGGGAGCGGGATGTGCCGAAGCTCGACCTGGTCATGGACGCGCTCGGCGGAGCCAGCTTTCGCCGCAGCTACAACCTGCTCCGCGCCGGCGGCCGCCTGGTCTGCTTCGGTGCCTCCGGGGTGATTTCCGGCGATAAGCGGAACGTGGTCGCGGCGGCGAAGACCGCGCTGCGGATGCCGCGGTTCAACCTGATCAAGCAGATGTCCGACTCGAAATCGGTGATCGGGCTCAACGTGCTGTCGATCTGGGACGAGCTCCAGTCAGCCGAGCGCTGGCGCGGGCCGCTCACCGAGCTGATGGCCGACGGCACGATCAAGCCCGTGGTCGCGGAGGCATTCGCGTTCGACAAAGCGGGCGACGCCCACCGCTTCATCAGCGAGAGGCGAAACGTCGGTAAGGTCGTGCTGGTGCCGTGATGCAGGGAGCGGTGGACACGCAGACTCAGGCCCAGGCCGGGCCGCGCGCGCTCCAGGCGCGGACGATGTGTGAGGCCTTCCAGCTCACGGCGGCCGAACGGCGCGACGAGGTGGCCCTGCGCACGATCCGGGACGGGATCTCGATCACCTTCGGCGAGTACGCCGAGCGGGTGCGGCAGCTGGCGGGCGCGCTGCACGCCCTGGGGGTGCGCCGCGGCGACACAGTCGCCTTCATGCTCACCAATCGGCCCGAGTTCAACCTGCTCGACACCGCGGCCATGCACCTCGGTGCGACGCCGTTCTCGATCTACAACACGTCCTCGGCCGAGCAGATCGTCTACCTGCTCACCGACGCCGGGAACCGGGTGATGATCGTCGAGTCGGCGTTCCTCGATCGGGCATGTGCGGCGATCGAGCAGACGGGCACGGTCGATCAGCTGGTCGTGCTCGACGGTCCCGGCCCGGCCGCCTCGATCTCACTCCAAGAGCTCGAAACCGCCAATCCCGAGCCGGGCTTCGACTTCGATGCCACCTGGCGGGCCACCCAGCCCGACGACGTGCTCACGCTGATCTACACCTCGGGCACGACCGGCCCGCCGAAAGGGGTGCAGCTGACGCACGCCAACGAGCTGGCGCAGTGCCATGCGCTGGCCGCCGCGAGTGACTGGCGCGAGCCCGGCGGGGTGATCGTCTCCTACCTGCCGCAGGCCCACATCGCCGATCGCGGGCTCACCCACTACGCCCAGATGGTCTGGGGTCATACCGTCACCACCTGCCCGGACACGACCCAGGTATTCGCGCATGTCGCCGACGCGCGCCCCACTCGGTTCGGGGGGGTGCCGCGGGTGTGGGAGAAGCTCAAGGCGGCGCTCGAGGCCAACATGGCGAGCGAGCCCGACGAGGGCAGGCGCGCGGCGGCCCAGCAGGCGATCGACCTGGGGATGGAGAAAGTCCGGCTCGAGCAGAGCGGCCAGCCCGTCCCGCCGGAACTGCAAGCCGCCTGGAAGCAAGCTGACGAGGCCATGTTCAGCAAGATCCGCGCCGGCCTTGGATTTGACCGCTGCGAGTCGTTCGTCATCGGCGCAGCCCCGGCTCCCCTCGACGTGTTCGAGTTCTTCGGCGCGATCGGGATCGAGATCTGCGAGGTGTGGGGGATGTCCGAGCTCTCGAACGTCGCCACCGTGGTCCCCCGCGACCGGATCAAGTTCGGAACCGTGGGTAAGGCGCTCCCCGGCGTCGAGATCAGGATCGCCGAGGACGGTGAGGTTCTCGTGCGCGGCGGCACGGTGATGGCCGGCTATCGCAACCAGCCCGAGAAGACCTCGGAGACGGTCGATGACGAGGGCTGGCTGCACACCGGCGACGTCGGCTCGCTCGACGATGAGGGCTATCTGAAGATCATCGATCGCAAGAAGGAGCTGATCATCAACGCCGCGGGCAAGAACATGTCCCCGGCGAACATCGAGCAGCAGCTGAAGGCCTCGAGCTCGCTGATCGGACAGGCGATCGCGATCGGCGACCGCCGTCCCTACAACGTCGCCCTGCTCGTGCTCGACCCCGACGCCTGCGCGGCCTTCGCGGCCGAGCACCACCTGGCCGATCCGGGCCTCGAAGCGATGTCGGAGGCGAGCGAGGTCCTCGGAGAGGTCGCCTCCGCTGTGGCCCGGGCCAACACCCATCTGAGCCGGGTGGAGCAGATCAAGCGCTTCAAGGTGCTGCCCTGCGACTGGCCGCCGGCCGGCGACGAGCTCACGCCGACGATGAAGCTGAAGCGCAAGCCGATCGCCGAGAAGTATGCCCGGGAGATCGAAGCGCTCTACGCCGACGCCTGAGGTCGCTCAGCCGCTCTCGCTACCCGAGGAGCGCGAGCTTCGCCGTCCGGGGCAGGCGCTTGATCCGTGCCTCCTCGCGGCGCGCGGCGGTCCTGCTGGGCATGGGAATCGCTAGCTCGAGATCGATCGGCAGCCGACTCGCCGTATAGCGGCTCGCGGCGCCGGCACGGTGGCTGGCGAGCCGCCGTTCGAGATCGACCGTCCAACCCGTGTAGATAGACCCGTCACGGCAGGACAGCAGATAGACCCAGGCCTCTGGCATCGAACTTGACCATTCGTCATGAGTACGGCGGGCCCTTCTGGGCGCCGGGATGGCCGTGGCCTCGGTCACCGCTCACGGAGCGGTCCGCATCTCGCGCACCGTGCCGTCCACCCGACCGGAAGCACTTGGACGATGAGCTTTCGGCCGTCGCGCGTTCCAAGGTCCCCCAGAGTGAGCTCCCGGCCGCCGGCGTAGCGCAGAACAGTTCGCGGCAGCGCGCCGGAGGCGGGTGCCTCGACCTCGTATGGTGCTCGCCTGATGGTGGAGCCGGAGGCGAATAGCAGGCAACGGGTCGGACGTGCGCATTGCTGATCAACGCGGTGGATTGGACGGCGGTCAACGCGGTAGCGACGTCGGTCCTGGCTATCGGCCTGCTCGGAGGGTTCGCGGCAGCCGTGTTTGCTGCGCAGCAGGCGCGCGAGACTCGCCGGAGCCGCGAAGCGCATATGGCCGCTGAGTTCTTCCGCCGTTGGAACGAGGACGCACTCGTCGAAACACGACGACTAATCGCACGGTTCAAATCGCCCGACGAGCTCCGTGACGCTTTGAGCGCGTACGTTGCAGGGAATGCCCCCGAGGCGTATGTGCTGTATCGCGAGCTCGACTACTTCGAGCAACTGGCTGCGCTCGAGCGTATCGGGGCCTTCGACCTGGAGCTGATCAAGCTCTTGCTCGGGCGCACACTCGTTGACCGGTGGGCGATGTGGAAACCCGCGATTGAGCAAGCGCACGGCTCCGCCGCGTACCCACTGTTCGAGTATCTCGCCGACAAGCTGGCGAACGAGCTGGACGACCCGGCCCTCGTCACGGATCGGTGAGGTTTCGAGTGTCAGCCAAATGTCAGAGTTCCGAGCTTCAATTAGAGCGCCGGGACTGAAGCCGGGGCGGTACAAGGCGCCGATCGATACCGGAGGTAGATCGACTTGAGAAGGCTCGCTCGCTGGTGCTTCAGCCACCGCGTGATAACACTTCTGGCGTGGGTCGTCGGGCTTGCTGCGCTGACGGCGATCCACGGGGCGCTCGGAAGCGCCTACAGCGACAACTTCCAGCTGCCGCACACGCAGAGCTTTGACGCGATCCGGCTGCTGGAGCGCAACTCTCCGCGCGCCTCCGGCGAGACCGATCAGCTCGTGATAGCAGTCGATAACGGCAAGGTCACCGATCCGGCCGTCCGCGCTCGTGCGGAGGCCCTGTTCAAGAATGTCGAGCAGTTGCCCCACGTCTCGACGGTCGGCTCGCCGTTCGCGCCCGGCGCCGAGCACCAGATCTCGCCGTCGGGGCAGGTCGCGTTCGCGAATGTGACCTTCGACGAGGCCGCGAACAAGAACAAGATCACGACCACCGCGGCCAAGCACTTCGTGTCGACGATCACGTCGGCGTCGGGTGACGGTGTCCAGTTCCAGGTCGAGGGGAACATCGCGGAGAGCGGTAACCAGGACAACTCCTCGACCGGCTTGCTGTTCGGCTTCCTCGCGGCGGCTGTGGTGTTGTTCATCGTGTTTGGCTCGTTCCTTGCGATGCTGCTGCCCTTGATCACGGCGGGCTTGTCGCTCGGAACCGGGGTCGCGGTGATCGGGCTGCTCTCAAATGTGTTCACGATGGCTTCGTTCTCGAGCGAGCTGGCGCTGCTGATCGGCCTCGGCGTCGGCATCGACTACGCGCTGTTCATCGTCACCCGGTACCGGCAGGCGCTTTTGCGGGGAAAGTCTCAGGAGCAGGCGACCGTCGAGTCGCTGGATACGTCCGGGCGCGCCGTGCTGTTCGCGGGCGCGATCGTGTGCATCGCGATGCTGGGCATGTTCGCGCTCGGTGTCAGCTTCTTGTATGGGGTCGCCATCGCGGCCGCGGTTGCGGTCGCGTTCACGGTCTTGGCCGCTCTGACGCTGCTGCCGGCGCTACTGAGCGTGGTGGGCAAGTGGGTCCCCCGTCGCCGCGAGCGCCGCGCGCTGCGCCAGAGCAAGTACCGCGTCAGCGATGAGTCTCGCCGGTGGGCGCGGTGGGCGGACGCGATCCAGAAGCGCCCGGCCGCGTTCGCCGGCGTCGCGACGCTGATCATGGTCGTGCTCGCGATCCCGTTCTTCTCGATGCGGCTCGGGTCAGCCGACGCAGGAAGCGATCCCGCGAACTCGTCTACGCGCAAGGCATACGACCTGCTCGCCAAGGGCTTCGGCCCGGGCTACAACGGTCCGCTGCAGCTGGTCGCGGAGGTGAGCTCCGATCAGCAGAAGGCGGCATTCGAAGCCGTGGCGGAGAAGGTCTCGCAAACGCCCGGCGTCGTCGGCTCGACCAAACCCACGATCCTGCCGGGCGTCGACGGTCACGCGCCGGTCGCGATCGCCGACATCTACCCGAAGGGCTCACCGCAGGCCGCCTCGACCTCCGATCTGCTGCGTAAGGTCCGTGATCAGGTCGTACCGGCTGCCTCCAAAGGCACCGGCCTGCATGTGCTGGTGGGTGGGACCACAGCGATCTTCGAGGACTTCAGCCAGATCCTGTCGAACAAGCTGCCGCTTTTCATCGGGATCGTCGTTGCGCTCAGCTTCTTGTTGTTGGTGCTCGTGTTCCGCAGCCTGTTGATCCCGCTCACGGCGGCGATCATGAACGCGCTTTCGGCCGGCGCAGCGTTCGGCGTCGTGACCGCCGTGTTCCAGTTCGGGTGGGGAGCGAGTCTGCTCGGGATCGACGGGACCGGACCGATCGAGGCGTTTCTGCCGGTGCTGATGTTCCCAATCCTGTTCGGCCTCTCGATGGACTACGAGGTATTCCTGATCAGCCGCGTGTACGAGGAGTGGCACCGGCGGGCTAACAACCGCGAGGCGGTCACGCACGGCCTGGCCGCGACCGGTCGCACGATCACCGCCGCGGCCACGATCATGGTGCTCGTGTTCGGCGCGTTCGTGCTCGGGGGCACGCGAATCATCGAGCTGTTCGGGATCGGCCTCGCTACCGCCGTCCTGCTCGACGCGCTGATCGTGCGCTCCGCGCTCGTGCCTGCGGTGATGATCCTGCTCGGTGACCGCAACTGGTGGCTGCCCGCGTGGCTGGAGCGCGTGATGCCGCACATGCGAATCGAGGGCTCGGCGGGCCGCGTCGCCGCCGAGGAGCGTGCCGCGCTCGAGCCGGCGGTCCCGGACCCCGAGCCGGCGCCCAGCTGAGCGAGTCAGCGGGTCACGAGAACCGCTCGGCGTCGGCGCCGAAGCTCGGGGGAAGCGCCCTAGTCCCGGGACGGAAGCACAGCCTGGCCGACGTCGCCGTCCCGGTCAGCGGCCGCCACCGACTCCCCGGTGTAGGCCAGCTGCACCATCACCGGCCGGCCCCGGCGGCGCAGCAGCCGGGCCCGCCCGGGCGGCAGCGGCTCGGCCCGGACCCCGCGCAGCAGCGGACCCTCGTGGGGATCGCCGCTGAGCAGCAGGGCCGGCGCGCCCGACTCGACCAGCCGGGACAGCACCGGGTCGAGCATCGCCCGGGCCGCGCCGCCCGAGGCGCGGGCGAGAACCACGTGGATCCCGGCGTCGCGGCCCTGGAAGATCAGGTCGGCGAGGCCCGAGAGCGGGTTCATCGGCAGCCCCGGAGACCAGGTCGTAGTCGTCGACCAGGATGTAGACCTCGGGCCGGGCGCAGGCTCGTCCCGGCCGCTGGGCGCGCTGTCGAGCGCTCGCAGCCGCT
This sequence comes from uncultured Solirubrobacterales bacterium, assembly GCA_963834635.1. Classification (GTDB taxonomy): domain Bacteria; phylum Actinomycetota; class Thermoleophilia; order Solirubrobacterales; family Solirubrobacteraceae; genus Palsa-465. The sequence goes on from CAWICI010000002.1 coordinate 93,524, forward strand.
CGACGGTCAGCTCGCGCAGCTCGCCCAGCACGCTCCTCGACCTGCGGGGGGCGGGAGGCGAACGTGGCAGGCAAGCGGCAGCGCGGCGAGGTCGCGAGAGCCCGCGGCGGAAGTCGACGACGACGAGCCGGGCGCCGCGACCGCCCGAGCGCTCCTGATCGCCAGGGCGTGGGCGACCGAGCGGAGCAGGGCGGTCCGGCCCGAGCCCGGTTCGCCCAGCGACAAGCAGGTGCTGATCGGCGCCGGGCAGATCGAGCGCGACCGGCGCGAGGGTCAGCTCCTCGACCCCGATGGCGATCCCCGCTGGCGGTCGCGGGCAGCTGCTCCAGGGCGATCCGCTCGGGCAGCACCCGGACCGGCGGTGGCGGCGCTCCCGTCCCAGCGCGCGGCCAGCTCGCCGGGCAGCTCGCGGCGAGGGCTTCGCCGAGGCCGGCCGTCTCGGCGCGACCGTCAAGCCGGGGCAGGGCGATCTGGAAGTGCAGGCCGTCAGGGGTCACGCCGCGGCCCGGGGCATCGGTCGGCACCGTCTCGGCGATCCGCCGCCCGAAGTCCGATTCCATCGGATCGTTGAGCCGCAGCTCGAGCCGGGTGCCGAAGGCCTCGCGGATGGCCGGGCGGATCTCCGCCCAGCGACCGGCCGCGATCACCAGGTGGACGCCGTGCTGAAGCCCGGCGGCGGCGATCTCCGCCAGCTCCTCGGCGAGCTCCTCGTAGTCGCGCAGCAGCGCCGGCCCAGTTGTCGATCACCAGCAGCACGTCGGCCGCGTGCTCGGGTTCGAGCAGCCCGGCGCGCCCGCGCGCCCGGGCATCGGCCATCGAGTCGATGCCGAGCTCGCGGAAGCTCGGCCTCGCGCTCGGCGATCAGCGCGCGGACCTGGCGGACGGTCGCCCTGACCCGCTCGGGGTCGAGCTTCCCGCACACACCGCCGAGGTGCGGCAGCCCCATCGAGCGCGCGAAGCAGGCCGCCGCCGAAGTCGAGCGCGTAGGCGCGCACCTCGTCGGGCGTGTAGGTGGCGAACAGCGAGGTCAGCAGCGTGCGCAGCAGCGTGCTCTTGCCCGTCTGCGGTGCGCCGACCATGGCGAGGTGACCGCCCACGCCGCCCAGATCGAGCACGAACGGGTCCTGCCGCTGCTCGGTGGGCCGGTCAAGCAGGCCGACCGAGGCCCGCAGCCCCTCGCGGGCCGCGCCGTCACCCGCGGGGCGATCCCACCAGGGCGGCGCGCCCAGTACGCTCGAAAGCGCTTGGCGGGCGGGCAGCGGAGGCAGCCAGACCTGGTGGACGACCCCCTCTTCGCCGTGCGCCTCGCGCAGTCGCGAGACGAGCACGTCAAGCTCCGTCATGGTCGACTCGTCGCGCCCGTCCGGCTGGGCCTGGTCGCCCGGACCCGCGCAGCTCGAAGGCGCCCACGACGGTGCGGCGCCGCGCGCCGGCGTCGGCGTCGTGGGGGGTGGTCACGAGCGCGGTCTTGAAGCGCTGGTAGATGTCGGTGTCGACGCTCAGGTAGCCGACCCCGGGGTAGGGCGGAAGCAGGAAGGCGTCGGCGGTGCCGAGCACGCTCTTGCTCTCCTGGGCCGAGTAGGTGCGCAGGCAGATGCGGTAGCGGAGGTGGCCCTCGAGCCCGCGCAGCCGGCCCTCCTCGAGGCGCTGGCTGGAGAGCAGGAGGTGCATGCCGAGGCTTCGGCCGACTCGGCCGATGGCCAGGAACAGCTCGATGAACTCGGGCCGGTTGGCCAGCAGCTCGCCGAACTCGTCGACGATGACCAGGAGGTGGGGGAGGGGCTCGAGCGTGGGATCGCTGGCCCGCAGCGCGCGGTAGGCGGCGACGTCGTCGAGGTTGCCGGCGGCGCGCAGGATCGACTGGCGTCGCTGCTGCTCGCCGAACAGCGCCGCATGCATGCGGTCGATCAGGCTGAGGTCGTGCTGGAGGTTGGTGATCATCCCGGCCGAGTGGGGGAGGCCCGAGAGCTCGGCGAAGGCGGCCCCGCCCTTGAAGTCGACGAATACGAAGCACAAGTCCTCGGGCCGGTGCGAGGCGGCCAGGCTGGCCACGATCGTCCGCAGCAGCTCGCTCTTACCCGACCCGGTGGCCCCGACGATCAGGCCGTGCGGCCCCATCCCGCCCTCGGCCGCCTGCTTGAGGTCGAGGACGAGCCGGTCGCCCTCCTCGGTCAGGCCGATCGGCGCCGAGAGCTCGCCCGCCGGCTCGCGCAGCAGCTCCCCGAGCCGGACCTCAGCCGCCAGATCGATGCTTGCGGCGGTCTCGTCGAGCTGCAGGGGGGCCAGCTCACGGGCCAGCGTCTCCGCCCCCGCCGCGCCCAGCGCGTCGAGTTCGATCGGCGCGATCCGGTACCCAGCGGCGCCGGTGCGCTCGAGCATCGCCGGTCCGCGGGCAGGAGCGAGCACGCGCAGCGCCGCCTCGGGCGGCTCGGCCGCCCCTTCGCTGACCAGGCACAGGGTGCGAACCTTGAGCCGATCCCCGCGCGCCGAAAGCTCGCGCACCAGGGGCATGCGGGCGATCGGGCTGCCGGCGTGGAAATCGTCGAGGACGAGCAGCAGCTCGGGCGCGTCGACGGCGGCATCGGCGGCGTCGACGGTCGAGGACTCGATCCGGCGCAGCTGCTCGAGCCGGGGCTGGACGTGGTCCTCGAGCAGCCCTCCGAGCTCTCCTGCCCCCAGGCCCAGCAGCAGCGACGGCGCGGCCGCGCCCTCGCGCTCCTGTCCCCGGGCCGCGCGGGCGTGGGGGAGCCACTTGAGCCAGCCCCAGTCCGCCTCACGCTCGGGCTCGAAGCAGGCCATGATCCGCAGGTCGGCCGGGGCCCGGAAGGCGGCGGCCTGGGCGAGCACGGCCCGGGCCAGGCCGACGATCCGCTCGCGGTCGCCGGTCAGCGTGACCACGCTGGCCTGGGCCAGCGTGTTGACCACGCTCAGGTCGTCGACGGTCTGGTACTGATCCACGACCGCCTTGGCCTGCTCGTAGAGCTCGGGCTGGTACTCGGTCAGGGGGTCGTCGGACAGGGCGAGCTCGATCGGGCAGGCCAGCGGCACCGTCGAGCGCCCAAGCCGGAAGGCGAGGAAGTCGCCGTCGGTGGGCCGTCGCTCCCACAGGTGGCGCCGGTGAGCCACGAGCCCGGCGAGACGGGCGGGATCGGGATACAGCCGCTCGTCGATCTCGCGCTGGCGGATCGTCACCTGCTCGAGCCGCGCCCGACGCTCCTCCAAATGCGCCCGGTACAGACGCCGCTCCGCGCGGGCGGAGAGCTTGCCGCTGCGTCGCTGCGCCCAGTGCGAGGCCACGACCGAGATCACGGCGATGGCCACGAACGCGCCGGCCACGATCAGGAACAGCTTGTTGGGCATGATGAAGGCGAAGGCGACGATCCCCAGGCTCCCCAGCACCGGGAGGATCATCTGCACCATGCCGCCGGCTCCGCGGCGCGAGAGCGCCGGCGGGCGCGCGATGACGATCTTCTCCGCCGGTACCGCGGGCGGGAAGGAGCGGGGCGGCCGGTGGAAGGCGCCGCGGTTCTCGGTCGTGCTCATTGCCCCAGCAACACCCGGCAGGAGGGGATGGTCTCGGCCACTTTGCGGGTCTGCGCCCCGGTGGGCTTGACCCGGGCCTCGTCGAGCGAGGCCCCCATCAGCGCGCTCGACTTGGTGGCGGCCTGAGCGTATGCGTAGGCGCTCGAGGTGGGCAGCCGGGCGTCCTGGGCCGCGGCGGTCTGCAGTCCCGCGAGGGAGTGGGCGAACACGGCGACCAGCGAGTCGCTGATCTTGGCGCCGTTCTTGACTGCGGGAGTGCCGGCGCGGCGCAGCGTGGCGAGCGTTTGCGAGGTGATCGCGGCGAGCTGCTGGTCGTAGGCGGCGAGTTGCCCACGGCTCTTGGCCAGGGCGGCGGGCCGCGCCCACGGCGGCGGCTTACCGCCGGGTCCGCCCCGTTCGCGATCCTGCACCCGGGCTTGGCGGGCGGCGATCCGGGCCTCCTTGAGCGAGGAGGTGCGGATCTGCGATTCCCAGGAGACCAGCGCCCCGCACACGGTGTAGAGGTACGCGCTGGGGCTGATCGTGCCGGAGGGCGTCGAGGATCCTCCGCAAGCGGCGGGGCCCAGCGCGGTGAGCGTCAGGGCGGTGGCCACGGCCCACCTCACTGGCCCGCGGTCATGCGCCCTCGGACTGCTCGCCGGCCGCCTCCATCAAGCGCTCGAAGCCCTGCTCCCAGGTGGCGCCCTCGATCAGCTGCCCGAAGAGGAATGTCCGGCTCTGCAGTTCGGCGACGGGCATGGCCAGCCCCCGGCGCTCGGGGTCGGCGGCGCAGGCCAGGGTCAGGTTGCGGCGGATCGAGCGGATCACCCAGAGCAGCAGGGCGAGCCGGCCCCAGTCCTCTTGGGCGAGTGTGTAGCGCTCGAGATCGATCACCCGTTCCGCCGCCGCGATCCATTCGATCCAATCGAGGACCGACGCACGGCGCTCGGGGTCGAGAGCCTCCCCGTCGAGGCCGAGCTCCTTGTACAGCGACACGGCCTGGAGCCCGGTCTGCTCCACCAGCTCGCTCAGCTGGCGCGCCCGGTGCAGCCGTTCGCGCCGTCCCCGCACGTAGCGCCGGGAATGGGTGGGCAGCTCAGGTGGCGTGACGGGATCGTCCACTTCGGAGGATGCCCGCGCGAGTGCCTGGTCGATCTCGGCCTGCCATTCATCGCCGAAGGTCCCCGCGCGGCCCACGTGGTAGGCGCGGATGGTGAGCTCGGGGAGCTCGAGCTTCGCCGCCTGGCGCTCGGGATCGGTCGAGTGACAGAGGATCAGCGAGTCCTCGAGCGCTCCGAGCAGCTGGAGCGCCTCGTCGCCCAGCAGGTCCTCGCCGAGCTGCTCGAGCCGGCCCTTCTCCGCCACCCGGCGCCAGCGCTCGGCGAGCTTCTCGAGCCATTCCTGCGCCGCGCCGAAATCCTCGGCGTGGAGCATGTTCGAGTAGGCCCCGATCGCGTTGGCGAAGTCGATAATCAGCGAGGTCTTGTCGTTGAGCAGCGCAGGCTCAGCCACGGTGGATCCTCGGGACGTTGACGGTCCGGACGGGCGGCACGGGATGGGGCGGGCTGGCCACCACCACCTGCGGGTCGGATGGGAGCTTCGACATCTGATCGAGCAGCGGCTTGGTCAGGTCGGGCGGGTTGACAATCACTCGCGCCAGGTCGTTGCCCACCGATCGCGCCGCGTTCTTGGTCCAGGCCACGACCTGGCTCGGCAGGACACGCGCACCGGCCCCGAGCTGCGTCGGGCTGAACGAGCTCAGCGGGCTGAGCCCTTGTGCGACGTCGCCGGCATGCGGTACGCCAGCTTGCTCGATCAGCTTGCCGGCACTGTCCACGAGCTGGGGCCTGCCCACGAACGGGGAATCCCGCCACAGCCCGGCGGCGGTCCGCGAGACCCCGGCGGCCGCGTCACCGAGGCCCTTGGTTCCGATCGCCCCAACGGCCACCTCGCCCGCGGCCTTGGCCACGTTGCCGTGGGAGAGGTCCTGCCAATCGACCGCGCCCTTGGCCAGGGCCTCGGTGCTCCCAAGGGCCTTCTGCTGAGCGGTGATCGGGTTCTCGCCGTCGACGATCATTCGGTAGACCGGGCTCGTGGACAGCATCGCCGAGACCGTCGCCTTCCAGGCCGACGGGTGGGTGACGAACTCGGCCGTGCTCTTGGTGGCGTCCCAGGCGCCCTGGGCGAACTGGCCCACGAAGCCCGGGATGACCCCGCTGACGCTGTCGTCGAGCGGCCTGTCGGAGGCGGCGATCTGCGCGACCTGCTCCTTCTCGTCGTACTCCTTTAGGAACTGGAGCACCACCGCGGGGCTGACCGGGCCGCATCCCAGTGCCTCCATCTCGGCCGGGTTGGACAGGGCCTGGGCGGCGGCGGGGAGGCTCCCCGCCCCGGCCATCATCGCGCTGGCCATCGTCACGTCATTCGACGTGACGCTGATCGGGATCGGGGCGCCGCCGGAGATCGCCGGCGCCGGACGGATCGCGTAGGCCGCGGCGGAGATCCGGGAAGCTGCGGCATGGGCGGCGCGCTCGTAGCTCTCGTAGGCGGCCTGTCCCTTGTGCTGAGCCGCCTTGAGCGCGCGCTCGGCCGCGCCCGCGGCGTTCTGGGCGTTCGTGGCCGCCTGTTGCGCGGATGAGAGCTGGCTGTGCAGGGCCGACGCCGCCGCGGGATGCGGGGTCATGGCGATCGCCTTGGCCGCGCCCTCCGCTTCCGCGGAGGCGGTGGTGGCGAGCCCCTGCTGGCGGGTCATCTCGGCTTGGGACCGCTCGCATTCCGCAAGGGCCTGCTTGGTCACCGCCTGGGCGTGGGAGAGCTCCTGGGCCAGCTGCCCCAGCGCTCCGGCCGCCTGCTCGCATTCCCCGGCGTTGGCGCCGAATACGCCCTCGACGTGACCGCTGATCTCGGCGTAGGCCGCGGAGGCCGACCCGCGCCAGCCACCGTCGGCTTCGAGCGCCACCCCCGCCGCCGCGCGGAGCGCCCTCGCCTGCTCGGCCATCGCCTGGCCCAGGGCGCGGGCGCTGCGGGCCGCCGCCTCGATCTCGCCCGGGTCGCCCTGGGGAATGTTGAACCCGAAGCCGGTGAACCCCCCCAGCGGGTTGCCGCTCAGCACCACACCGCCGCCGAAGCCGCCGAACGGTCCGAACGACATCAGCGCCTCACCTGCAGGCTCGCGGCGGCGGTCCCGTCCGAGATCTGGTACGCCATCGCGGCGGTGTTCAGGGCCTGCGAGAGGTCCTCGCTCGCTGTCTGCATCCCCTGCATCGCGGTCCCTGCCGCGTCAACGAATGAGGTCCACGCCCCAGCGGCTGGCGTGCCAGCGCAGGGCCCCGCTGGACGCGGGCAGCCCGGCGCTGCCCCCGCCGACGTCAATCGTGCCCTTGCGCCACGGCCGCCGAGGCGGCGGTCAGAGCCTCGGTTGCAACCTGGAACGAAGCCACTTCCAGCCTCTGCCGCGGACCTCAGCGGAACATCGACGTGTTGGCCGCCTCCGTCTCCTGGTAGTTGGTGCCGGCCCGCAGCGTGGCCTGGCCGATCTGGTTGGCGGCCATCTGGATGTTGTTGGCGGCGGACTGCCACTCGCCCATCGCGGTCTCGAAGGCGCTGTTGGCGACGCCGCGCCATTCGCCCTGCACGCTGAGCGCGGTCTGCTGGAGCTGGGCGATCAGCTGTTCGATCTCCTGCGAGAGCGACTGGATCCGCTGACCGGCGGCCTGGACCGCTTCGGTGACGACCATGATCTGGGACATGCGCTAACTCCTTTGAGCGTGGGTCTTCTGGTTGGCTTGCGAGTTTCGGGACCGGAGCCGCCGGCGCTCCCGGACCAGCTTCAGCTCGGGTGGCGGTGAGCTGGGAAGTAGGCGCGCTGACCTGCGGTCTGAAGACGATCGATCTGCTGCGTTTGGGAGCGGAGCTGGGCTCGCGTCGCAGCGGCGCCGCGGGCGGGCGTCGACGTAGTGGTGGTGGTGGTTGTGGGACTGAGTTTTGGCCGCCCGCCGGAGCTGGCCGAGGCGACGACCACGCCGAGAAGTACGAGCAGCACCGCGACCACGACGACCATCGAAACCAGCCGAGGCCACTCGCGCCAGCGCCGCATGGCTCAGCGGCACCAACTGCTCGCCAGCTGGTACGCGAGGTCCTTGATGGCGATCCGGGTGGGCTGGTCAAGCTCCGAGATGTTGAGCAGGCCGGCGTCAAGCTGGCGGACCAGCCCTTCGTCGCGCGGGATGGCCACGTAGCGGCGGGTGCCTCCGTTGTGCGCGGCCACTTCGATCACCTTGCGGATCGCCTCATCGGGGCGCCGCGGAACCATGTTGAGCGCGAGCGTGATCGGGACGTCGGCCCGATGCTGGGCCAGATAGCCGAGCATCCGTCCGGCCCGGCGCAGGCTCCCGCGGGTCGGGGTGGCGATCGCGACGATCTCATCCGAGGCCCCGAAGGCCCAGCGCGGGATCGTTCCCCGCAGGCCGATGCCCGGGCAGAGATCGAGCAGGATCACGGGGAAGAAGCGGCGCAGCAGCTCGAGCAGGGCCTGCATGTCGGCCGCCTCGAGCCGCTCGATCTCCTGGGGATCCGTGGGTCCGGCCAGCAGCTGCGCACCGCCCGGGCAGCGCCAGCAGGTAGGGCGCGAGGTCGCCCGGCGAGCTGATCCGGTCGCGCGCCCGCAGGACGTCGGTGAGGGTGCCGCCGCGTCGCCCGTCCTGCGGCGTGCTGTCGGCGGCCGTTCCCCATTCCAGGTCGGCGTCGACGACCAGGACACCGCAGCGCAGCGAGTCGGCCAGCATGTCGGCCAACGCCAGCGTCAGCGTGGTCTTGCCGACGCCTCCCTTGATCGAGCCGAGCGCCACGGTCACCCCGCGGGCGAGCCCTCGCACGCGAAGCTGACGCAGATCATGGTCGAGCCGCTCCTCCTGCTTGGCCGGCGGGCTGGTGAGCATCGAGCGGGTCCGGCCGGCCACCCGCGAGAAGAAGGTGTCGCGGACCTCGCGCCCATCGACGATCCGGTAGACGTCGTCCGGGAGGAGCTCGGTGCCAAGCGGATCGGGTTGCGAGACCTGCGGTGTGGGGCCGGGCGCGGTCTCCGGCGAGGGCGCGGAGCTGCCGTTCGTGCCACTCAGCGCTTCTCGAGATCGACCCGTACCTCGCTGGCCGAAACCCTGTCGCCGGGCTGCTTCACGTGGCGGTTCGGCTGCCATATCTCCTCGTCCCAACCCCTGTTCGTTTTCCTCCCTCGGCCCAGGAAGGTGAGTGCTCAATTTGGCGTACCCAGGCCGGTTTCTGGCTAAACGGATTGGAGCGGTCCCAGCCTAGCGGCGATCGGCACCGTGGCGATCCCCAACTCGGGCCAGCCGAGGCCAGCGCGGCGGCGAGCTCGAGCACCGCCTCGCGCAGGTTGCGCGGCGCCTGGGCGAGCACCAGCTCGCCTCGCAGCGCCCGCTCGAGCACCGGGTCGTCCGGGATGCCGATCAGCCCGCTGGCCCGCGGGAACAGGGCGTCGAGCCGGAGCCAGGTCATCGGCCCCCTGCTTGCCCGCGGCGCAGCCGGTTGCAGACGATCGTGATCGGCCGGCCGGCGCGCTCGAGCAGCCGCGACGCCTCGACCGCGAGGCTCGCCGTGGCGCCGGTGGCGTCGGTGAAGAACCAGCTGGTCGGAGGCCAGCACCGCGGCCTGCACGCCGGGCTGGCCGAGGCCGGTCCCGCAGTCGACCACGAGCACCCCGGCGAGCCGCTGGAGCGTTCCGATGACCCGCGAATAGGTGGCCCGGTCGGTGCGGGCCATGGCCGCGGGATCGCGCGGCGAGGGGATGATCCGCAGCCCGCCCGGCAGCGCCCACAGCGTGCGGTCGAGCTCGGCGAAGGTCACGCGCGCCCTCAGCCAGGGCGGAGAAGATGGCCCCGTCGCGCTCGGCGGAGATGGCCGCCACCTGACGGCGTGGGGGCGACGCGTCCCAGCGAGCCGTAGTCGGAGTCCGCGTCGAGGGCCAGCACCTGATCGCCTCGCAGCTCCGACATCAGCTCGCCGAGCAGGATCGAGAGCGTCGGTCTTGCCCACCCCGCCCTTGGGCGAGAGCACGGCGATCGTGGCGCAGCGCTGAAGCGCGGCCGACTGCACGGCCCGCTCGAGGGCCTGCTGGCGGGAGTCCGCCAACAGGGGCGACTCGGGCATCTGGGGGCGAAAGCGAGTCCGGCGGGCCGCGCCCGGCGAGACGTGGCTCGAGAGCAGCCCGCGTGTGCGCTCGAGCGGGGAGCCCGCCGTCTGCGCCCCGCGGGCCGGCGCGGCCAGCGGTTCGGGTGGGGCGTCGGCCTCGCGCCGGAGCACGAGCACAGCGCCGTCGAGCACGCCCGACTGCTCGAGCGTGCGCTCGGGCTCGACCGGCTGCTTGCCCGTCAGGGCGACGGTCCAGGTCTCGCCGGCGTGGCCCGCCACGCCGCCGGCGCTGAGCAGGCTCGGCATCAGCTCGGTGACCGGGGTGTCGGCGTCGACGACCAGGTCGCTGGTCCGCTCGGGGCCGATCAGGGTGATCAGGACGGTTCTCATCGCCGGAAACAGATCATGCCGCTTTGACGCGCTGGGCCGGCCCTCGCTACCCTTCGGCAACGAATGGCGCTCTCGCTCGAACTGCGACTTCTTCTCCTCCCCCTTCGGGGGGAATAGCGCGCCGGCGGCCGCATGTAGCCGCGAACCAGGACCGAGAAGAAGCAAGTTCGAGAACTAGAGGAGTGACATGACCACGACTGAGGACCCAAACCGAGTACTGATCTTCGACACGACGCTGCGCGACGGCGAGCAGTCGCCGGGGATCTCGCTCAACACGCAGGAGAAGCTCGAGATCGCCCATCAGCTGGCGCGGCTCGGGGTGGACGTGATCGAGGCCGGTTTCCCGATCACCTCGCCGGGTGACTTCGAGGCCGTGCAGGCGATCGCCCGGGCGGTCGAAGGGCCCGTGATCGCCGGCCTGGCGCGGACCCACGTGGCCGACATCGACGCCGCGTGGAACGCCGTCCGCGACGCCGAGCGCCCGCGGATCCACACCTTCATCTCCACCTCGGACATCCACATCCGCCATCAGCTCCAGACCACCCGCGAGGACGTGCTCGGGCAGGCGCGGGCGGCCGTGGCCCACGCCAAGGAGTACGTCGAGGACGTGGAGTTCTCGCCCATGGACGCCACCCGGGCCGACGTCGAGTTCACCGCCGAGGTGTGCCAGGTGGCGATCGCCGAGGGCGCGACCACGATCAACATCCCGGACACCGTCGGCTACACCATGCCCCACGAGTACGCCGCCTACCTGGGCCGGCTGTACGAGCTCGTGCCGGAGCTCCGAGACGTGGTGCTCTCGGTCCACTGCCACGACGACCTCGGCCTGGCGGTGGCGAATTCGTTCGCCGGGCTGCTGGCCGGGGCCCGTCAGGTCGAGTGCGCGATCAACGGGATCGGCGAGCGAGCCGGCAACGCCTCGCTCGAGGAGATCGTGATGCTGCTGCACACGCGCGCCGCCGACGTTGGCCTGCACACCGGCGCGGTCACTCGCGAGATCGCCCGGACCTCACGCCTGGTCTCCCGGCTGACCGGCTACCCGGTCCAGCCCAACAAGGCGGTCGTCGGCCGCAACGCCTTCGCCCACGAGTCGGGGATCCACCAGGACGGCGTGCTCAAGGAGCGGACCACCTACGAGATCATGGACGCGACCACCGTCGGCCTGGAGGCCAACTCGATCGTGCTCGGCAAGCACTCGGGCCGCCACGCGCTGCAGCAGGCGCTGGCCGAGCTCGGGTTCGAGCTCTCCGGCCAGGGGCTGAACACCGCCTTCAAGCGCTTCAAGGAGATCGCCGACAAGAAGAAGCAGGTCACCGCGATGGATCTCGAGGCGCTCGTCACCGACGAGTTGCGCGAGGAGATCGCCGGCTACCAACTCGAGTGGTTCGACGTCGAGGCTTCGACCCGCCGCCCGCCGCACGCCACGGTGGGCGTGCGGAGCCCTGAGGGCGATGAGCTGGTCGGTTCGTTCACCGGGGACGGACCCGTCGACGCGATCTTCCGGGCGATCAACGCCGCGACCGGAATCGACGCGCGGCTGCGCGAGTTCCGCGTGGATGCCGTGACCGGCGGCCAGGACGCGCTCGGCGAGACCTCGGTGGTGCTCGAGGTGCGCGGCCTGAGCGGCTCTGGTCAGGGCGTCTCGACCGACATCCTCGAAGCTGCGGGACGCGCCTACGTGCGAGCGCTCTCGAACGCGGTCCGGCGCGCCGCGCTCGCCGCGGCCGAGCCCGAGCCGGTCACCACGCCCTAACCGGCGCCCAGCTGCGAGGCCCTGGCGGTAGCCGGCGGCGAGGACGCGGCTGCGCGGCTCGCGGTCCATGAAGTTGGTGCCCATCGTCGGCCGCCGACTCAAGGTTCGGCGCCACCGCCTGGACCTCCGCTCCGCGCCGCCGCAGCGCCATGCGCCTCGACTGACACAGCCGAGCGGGCCACGCTGCGGACCACGCCGAGGACGGTCTGGCTGCCGCCGGTGATGCTGGCCGTGGGGTTCAGGCAGAGCACGCAGGTCTCGCGCCCGCCGGGGGCGACGTCGAGGTTCGTCGGGCTCCAGACCCCGCCGTCGACGTACTCGCGGTCGCCGATCTCGACCGGCGCGAACAGCCAGGGGACGGTGCACGACGCCTCGACCGCCTGCGCCGACCGAGGCCGACGGAGCGCCCGGGCTGCCGAACACCACGCGCCGCCCGCGTCTGCGGTCGACCGCCACCACCCGCAGACGTCCGTCGAACCGGGCGCCGGAGCGCTCGACCTGCCGGCGCAGGTCGTCGAGCGTTTCGCTCGGGCGGGGCAGCCGCCGGAGCAGGGCGCCGCGCATCATCGCCCCGCCGGGGGCGGCGATGTCCGAGGGCCAGCGGGGCGAAGGTCGAGCGCGGCGGCCATCGCCCAGGTCCCGGCGCGCCGGGCGGCCTGCACCGCGCGGCCGCGGCCAGACCCGCCGACGGGCTGTCGGCGCGGCCATCTCGATCTCGGTCCCGATCGTGGCGGGGCGGCGCGGAGCGTTGCCCGCGACCAGGTGGGCGGCGACGATCGAGCCGGCCGAGGTGCCGACGAAGCTCTCGCAGTCGCGCAGGTCGAAGCCGGTGGCGTCCTCGATCCCGGCCAGCACGCCCATCATCCAGGCCTCGCCGAGCACGCCACCGCCGCCGAGCACGAGGACATCTGGGCGGGTGAGCAGGAGGCATGGCGGCGGATGCGCTGATCTCGAGCGTATGGGGCCGGCCCATGCGCGCCGGCGTACGTGATAACGTACGTTTGTATGACGATGGTGGCGGAGAACGGGGCGCTCGGCCCGCGCATCCGCGCGCTGCGCGAGGCGATGGACCTCTCGCTGCGCGACCTGGCCGATCGCTCGGGCGTCAGCGCGCCGATGCTCTCCCAGGTCGAGCGCGGCGAGACCAGCCCGACCCTCCAGGTCGCGGCGCGGATCGCCGCCGGACTCGAGCTGCGGCTCTCGCAGCTGCTGCGCCTGGACGAGGACGGCGCGGTGACGTGGTGCGCGCCTCCGAGCGGCGCAAGGGTCCCGAGGGCGGGGCGGCCACAGCTACGAGATCCTCACGCCGCCGCTGCCCGGGCCAGCGCGCCGAGCTCTCGCGGCACACGCTCGCGCCCGGGGCGCGTGACCGGCGGGCCCGGCGATCCGCCGATGCACGAGCCGGGCAGCCGCGAGACGGCGCTGGTCGAGCGCGGGACAGTGGTGCTTCAGTGTCGACGGCAGCGCCACGAGCTGCATGAGGGCGACTGCGTGACCTTCGACGCCGATCTGCCCCACCACTTCGAGAACCCCGGGAACGACGAGGCCGTGCTGCTGGCCGTGGTCAGCGCCGGCCTACGGAGGAGCTAAGGCCCCTGTCGCAGACGCTGTTCGACAAGATCTGGGACGCCCACGAGGTCGCGCCCGGGCCTGCTCTACATCGACCTGCACCTGGTGCACGAGGTGACCAGCCCGCAGGCGTTCGACGGGCTGCGCCTGGCCGGCCGCGCGGGTCCGGCGGCCCGACCGGACGCTGGCCACGGCCGACCACAACGTGCCCACCGACGGCACGCCGGTGGCGGCGCGCATCCGCGACGAGCTCTCGCGCGTTCAGGTCGAGACGCTGGAGCGCAACTGCGAGGAGTTCGGGATCCCCGTCTACTCGCTCGGGCTCCAGACCGCCAGGGGATCGTGCACGTGATCGGCCCCGAGCTGGGCGTCACCCAGCCCGGGATGACGATCGTCTGCGGCGACTCGCACACCGCCACGCACGGGGCGTTCGGCGCGCTGGCCTTCGGGATCGGGACGAGCGAGGTCGAGCACGTGCTCGCCACCCAGTGCCTGGTGCAGTCGAAGCCGAAGCTCGATGCGGATCCGCTACGAGGGCGCGCTCGGCTTCGGCGTCACGGCCAAGGACCTGATCCTGGCCACGATCGGGCAGATCGGGCGTCGACGGCGCCGTCGGGCACGTGGTCGAGTACGCCGGCCCGGCGATCGAGGCGCTGTCGATGGAGGGCCGGATGACCGTCTGCAACATGACGATCGAGGGCGGCGGCCGGGCGGGGATGATCGCCCCGGACGAGACCACGTTCGAGTGGGTGATCGGTCGGCCGGGCGCGCCGGCCGAGGTGCCCGATGAGTGGCGCGTCGCTGCACACCGATCCGGGCGCGAGCTTCGACCGCGAGATCGTGGTCGACGCCGGCGCGATCAGCCCGATGGTCACCTGGGGGACGACCCCGGGGATGGTCGTGCCGGTCACCGAGCACGTGCCCGAGCCCAGCTCCGAGCAGGACGAGCGCGCGCTCGAGTACATGGGGCTCGAGGCCGGGACGCCGATCGAGGAGATCCAGCTCGACCGGGTGTTCATCGGCTCGTGCACGAACTCGCGGATCGGCGACCTGCGCGCCGCCGCTGCGGTCGTCGACGGCCGCAAGGTGGCCGGCGATGTCTACGCGATGGTCGTCCCGGGTTCCCAGCAGGTCAAGGCGCAGGCCGAGCGCGAGGGGCTCGACGAGGTGTTCACGCCAGGCCGGCTTCGACTGGCGCGGCGCCGGCTGCTCGATGTGCCTGGGGATGAACCCCGACATCGCCGCCCCGCGTGAGCGGGTGGCCTCGACCTCGAACCGCAACTTCGAGGGCCGCCAGGGCCGCGGCGCCCGCTCTCACCTGGTCTCGCCGCAGATGGCCGCCGCGGCGGCGATCGAGGGCCGGTTCGTCGACATCCGGGAGCCTGGTGCGATGCCCGATGAAGGCGATCGAGACCATCACCGGCCGCGTCTCGCGTGCTCAACCGCGACGACGTCGACACCGACCAGATCATCCCCAAGCAGTTCCTCAAGCGGGTCGAGCGGACCGGCTTCGGGGAGTTCCTGTTCTACGACTGGGCCAAGGAGCCCGGACTGGGACCTGCCGCCCAACCCGATCCTGGTGCCGGGCGCAACTTCGGCTGCGGGTCGAGCCGCGAGCACGCCCCCTGGGCGCTCGAGGACTACGGCTTTCAGGCCATCATCGCGCCGAGCTTCGCCGACATCTTCCGCTCCAACTGCACGAAGATCGGGCTGCTCCCGGTGGAGCTGCGCAGCCGCCGAGTGCGCGGCGATCGCGCAGGCCGGGGAGGCCCAGGTCGATCTGGCCGGCCCAGGAGGTGCGCTGGCCGGGGGGGACGGCCCGGTTCGAGATCGATCCCGAGATCAAGCACCGGCTGCTGAACGGGCTCGACGACATCGCGCTGACGCTCGAGCAGGACGAGGCGATCGCGGCCTACGAGCGCGACCGCGAGCGGCCGGGCCGGTGACCACCGCGCTGTGAGCGGCGGCTGGCCATCGCGCGACTGGGACGCCGCCACGTATGACCGCGTGTCCGATCCCCAGTTCGGCTGGGCGCTCGAGCAGCTCGAGCGGCTGCCGCTGGACGGCGACGAGGTCGTGCTCGATGCCGGCTGTGGCTCGGGGCGGGTCACCGCGCTGCTGGCCGAGCGCGTCCCGCGCGGGCGCGTGTATGCGGTCGACGTCGCGCCGTCGATGGTCGACGCACGCCCGGGCGGCGCTGGGTGACCGCGCCGACGGTCCTCTGCCAGGACCTGGTCGAGCTCGAGCTGCCCGAGCCGGTCGACGCTATCTTCTCCAACGCCACCTTCCACTGGATCCACGACCACGACGCGCTGTTCGCCGCGCTCGCGCCGCGCGCTGAAGCCGGGCGGCCGGCTGGTGGCCCAGTGCGGAGGGCGGGGCAACATCGATCGCGTTCCGGCGACTGGCCGACGAGGTGGCTCGACGAGGAGCCGTTCGCCGCGTACTTCGCGGACTGGCGCGGCCATGGAACTACGCCGGCGCCGAGCCGAGACCGCCGAGCGGCTTGAGCGGGCCGGCTTCGCCGACGTCTCCTGCTGGCTCGAGCCCAAAGCGGTGACGCCGGCCGATCCCGCGGGCGTTCGTCCAGACGGTGTGCCTGGTCCGCCACCTCGATCCGCCTTCCGCCGGAGCTCCGCGAGCCGTTCATCGACCGGGTGCTCGAGCGGTGCGGCCAGCCGCTGGTGCTCGAGTACGTGCGGCTGAACATGACCGCCCGGGCCGGCGCCTGAGCATGGCATCCAAGGTCGTCCTTCTCCCCGGCGACGGGATCGGTCCGGAGATCATGGACCCGGCCGTGCGAGGTCCTCGAAGCGGTTGCGCCGGGCGAGCTCGAGTACGAGGACCACGCGTTCGGGGGCGCGTCGATCGACGCGCCGGGATCGCGCTCACCGACGAGACGCTGGACGCCTGCCGCGCAGCCGACGCCGTCCTGCTGGCCGCGGTCGGCGGCCCGAAGTGGGACACCACCGATCCCGGCCAAGCCCCGTCCCGAGCAGGGGCTGCTGGGGCTGCGCAAGGGGCTCGGCCTGTTCGCCAACCTGCGGCCGGTCCGGCCGGTCCCGGCGCTCTACGACTCGAGCCCGCTGAAGCGCGAGATGATCGAGCGCACCGACCTGCTGGTCGTCCGCGAGCTGACCGGCGGCATCTACTTCGGCGAGAAGACGCGCACCGCGGACGCGGCCGTCCGACACCTGCGTCTACACGCGTGAGGAGATCGAGCGGATCGCCCGGGTGGCGTTCGGCGCCGCCCGATCGCGCGTGACGAGCGTGGACAAGGCGAACGTGCTCGAGACGAGCCGGCTGTGGCGCGAGGTGGTGCGAGAAGTGCACTCGCGCGAGTTCCCGAACATCGAGCTCGAGCACCTGCTCGTTGACAACGCCGCCATGCGGCTGGTGGCGGCGCCGCGCCACTTCGACGTGATCCTGACCGAGAACATGTTCGGCGACATCCTCAGCGACGAGGCGGCGATGCTCACCGGCTCGATCGGGATGCTGCCGAGCGCCTCGCTGGGCGACGGCGGTCCCGGGCTGTTCGAGCCGGTCCACGGCTCGGCCCCCGACATCGCCGGCACCGGTGCCGCCAATCCGCTGGCCATGTTCCTCTCGGCGGCGCTCATGCTCCGCCACGGACTGGCTATGGAGGCGCAGGCGGCGGCGGTAGAATCGGCCGTCGATCGGGCGTTGGCCGAGGGGCTGCGCACCCCGGACCTGGGGGGCGACGCGAGCACCGAGCAGGCCACCCAGGAAGTCCTCACACCACCTCTAAGGAGCGGCGTACTCGTGGAACAAGCGGACCTCATCTGGCACAACGGAGAGCTGGTTGCCTGGGAGGACGCCAAGGTCCACGTACTCACCCACGGCCTGCACTACGGGACGGGTGTGTTCGAGGGCGAGCGGGCCTACGACACCCCTCAGGGCCCGGCGATCTTCCGCCACCAGGATCACCTGCAGCGGCTGTTCAAATCGGCCGAGCTCTACTACATGCCGATCCCCTTCACGCTCGAGGAGCTGCGCGCGGCCACGCATGAGCTGATCGCGGCCAACGAGCTGCGCGAGTGCTACATCCGCCCGATCGCCTTCCGCGGCTACGGGCAGATGGGCCTCTACCCGCTGGACGCCCCGGTCGACGTCTCGATCGCCGTGTGGCCGTGGGGCGCGTATCTGGGCGAGGAGGGCAAGCGCGACGGCGTCCGGGCGAAGGTTTCGAGCTGGCGGCGGATCCCTCACGACGCGCTGATCCCGCATGCCAAGGCCTGCGGCCAGTACCTGAACAGCGTGCTGGCGAAGATCGAGGCCTCGAAGGCCGGCTATCAGGAGTCGATCTTGCTCGATTCGCACGGCTTCGTGTGCGAGGGATCGGGCGAGAACATCTACGCCGTCCGCGAAGGCCGGATCCTCACCCCGCCGCAGACGGCGGGGATTCTTGACGGGATCAGTCGCAAGTCCGTTCTCCAGATCGCCGGCGATCTTGGGGTTGAGGTGGTAGAGCGGGATATGGCGCGGGCCGAGCTGTACCTGGCCGACGAGGTGTTTCTGTCGGGGACGGCGGCCGAGCTCGTGCCGGTCCGGGAGATCGACGACCACACGATCGGCGCCGGTCAGCCGGGACCTGTCACGCGGGAGATCCAGCGCGTCTTCGACGATGCGCTGCACGGCCGTGATCCGCGCTACGCGGACTGGCTCGACGTCGTGCAGGTGCCGTCGAAGGCCGTGTAGGGCCGCCGGCCCCTAGATGACGAAGATCCAGCTTTACGACACGACCCTCCGCGATGGCATGCAGGGCGAGGGCATGTCGCTCTCGGCCCAGGAGAAGCTGCGCGTGGCACACCGCCTGGACGAACTCGGGATCGACCTGATCGAAGCGGGCTTCCCCAGCTCCAACCCCAAGGAGCTCGAGCTGTTCGCGCTCCTCGGGCACGAGCAGTTCGGCCACGCCGAGGTGGCGGCGTTCGGGATGACCCGACGGCGCGGGGTCGCCGCCGATCAGGACGCGGCGCTGCGCGTGCTCGCCGACTGCTTCGCCCCGGTGTGCACCCTGGTCGGCAAGACCTGGCGGCTCCACCTGGAGAAGGTGCTGCGGGTCGACGGCGATGAGAACCTGCGCATGATCGAGGAGTCGGTGGCCTTCCTGGTCGCCCAGGGCAAGCGCGTCATCTATGACGCCGAGCATTTCTTCGACGGCTACGCGGACGACAGCGCCTTCGCGCTGCGCTGCCTATCCGTTGCTGCTGCCGCCGGGGCCGAGACGGTGGTGTGTTGTGACACCAACGGCGGCACGCTGCCCGACCGGGTGGCTTCTTCGATGGCGGCGGTGGTGGCTGCGCTCGGTGTCGATGGTGGCGCGAGCGTCGGCATCCACTGCCACGACGACGCCGGGTGCGGCGTGGCCAACTCGCTCGCCGCCGTGCAACAAGGGGCCACGCACGTGCAGGGGACGATCAACGGCTACGGCGAGCGTTGCGGCAACGCCAACCTGGTCTCGATCATCCCCAATTTGCAGCTGAAGCTCGGCTTTGAGTGCGTGAGCGCGGAGCAGCTCGCCGCGCTGACCCCCGCCGCCCATTTCCTCGACGAGCTGCTCAACTTCACCCCTGACCCGAACCAGCCCTACGTCGGGCGCAACGCCTTCGCGCACAAGGGGGGGATGCACGTGGCCGGGGTCAGCGCCGACCCGGCTACATTCGAACACACCGATCCCGCCGCGGTCGGGAACCGGCGCG
Source organism: uncultured Solirubrobacterales bacterium (assembly GCA_963834635.1). Taxonomy (GTDB): domain Bacteria; phylum Actinomycetota; class Thermoleophilia; order Solirubrobacterales; family Solirubrobacteraceae; genus Palsa-465. The sequence goes on from CAWICI010000002.1 coordinate 112,628, forward strand.
AGCTACTCATCTCCGAGCTGTCGGGCAAGGGCACGGTGCAGGCGCGGGCGGATGCGGCCGGCATCTCCCTCGACTCCGAAGGGGCGGCCCGGATCGTCGAGCGGGTCAAGGACCTCGAGCACCGCGGCTACCACTACGAGGCGGCGGATGGCTCGTTCGAGCTCTTGCTCCGCAAGGAGACGGGCGACTACGAGCCGCTGTTCCGGCTCGAGGCCTGGCGGGCGATCGTCGAGAAGCGGGCGGACGGCCGGGTCGAGACCGAGGCGACGATCAAAATCTGGGTGGACGGCGAGCGCTACGTCCGCACGGCGGAGGGCAACGGCCCGGTCCACGCGCTCGACCGAGCGCTGCGCGAGGCGCTGGTGGAGATCCATCCCCACCTGGCCGACATCGACCTGGTCAACTTCAAGGTGCGGATCCTCGACGAGACGAAGGGCACCGGAGCGGTCACCCGCGTGCTGCTCGACGCATCCGACGGCGAGCAGGTGTGGGGCTCGATCGGCGTCTCGGAGAACATCATCGAATCGTCCTGGGAGGCGCTGGTCGACTCGCTCGAGTACGGGATGCAGGTGGCGGGACTCCAGGCCCGGTCGGTGCGGCGCTCGTGAGCTCGGTCTCGCGCCAGTCGCTGCCGATGGCCTCGCCCGTGCTGGGAGAGCGGGAAGAAGAGCTCGTCCTCTCGGTCCTGCGCTCGGGCCGGCTATCGCTCGGGCCGATGGTGGCGGAGTTCGAGAACGCCTTCGCGGCCCGGATCGGCACACCGTTCGCCAGCGCGGTGTCGAGCGGCACCGCGGGGCTCCACCTGGCCCTGCGCGCGGTCGGCGTGAGCGACGGGGATGAGGTGATCACGACGCCGTTCTCGTTCGTGGCCAGCGCCAACGTGATCGTGTACGAGCGCGCCCGGCCCGTGTTTGCCGACATCGACCCGGTGACGCTCAACCTGTCGGTGGACAGTGCGGCTGCGGCGGTCACATCGCGGACGGCGGCGGTTCTTCCGGTGCACATCTTCGGCTACCCGGCGCCGATCGACGCGTTCGAGCGCCTTGGGCTGCCTTTGGTCGAGGATGCCTGCGAGGCGCTGGGGGCGGTTCACGGCGATGGAACCTCGGTGGGGGGCCGTGGCCACCCCGCCGTGTTCGGCTTCTATCCCAACAAGCAACTGACCACGGGGGAGGGGGGGATGGTGACCGTCGCGTCGGCGGCCATGAAGGAGCGCATCGACTCCGAGCGCAACCAGGGTCGTGCTCCCAACATGGACTGGCTCGACCACGATCGGCTCGGGTTCAACTACCGCCTCTCGGACGTCGCGTGCGCGCTGGGATTGGCCCAGCTGGAGCGGCTCGACTCGCTGCTGAGCGGGCGCGCCGGAGTGGCCTCCCTGTACCGGGAGGCGCTCGCCGGGATCGAAGGCCTCGAGCTCCCCTGTCCGGATTCTGACGGCAACCGCCGGGGCTGGTTCGTGTTCGTAGTGCAATTGCCGCGCGGCGTGGATCGCGATTCCACGATCAATGCGCTGGCCGAGCGCGGCGTTCCGAGCAAGGCGTACTTCCCGGCCGTTCACTTGATGAGCTATTACCGCGAGCAGTTCGGTCACCGCGAGGGAGAGTTCCCCGTCTGCGAGGACGTTGCCGCGCGTTCGATCGCGCTCCCGTTCTTCCCGCAGATGAGCGAGGGGCAGGTCGAACTGGTGGCCGAATCGTTGCGGGGCGTGCTCGATCGCTGATCGGTTGCTGAGGCGAGACCGCTGGCCGCTGCTCGCAGCCGTGTTGACGCTGCTGGCGGCCGCCGGGGTCGAGGCGCCTCGGTTCGACGATCCCGGAAGCGCCCGTGCCGCCGTGGCCTGCCCCGCGGCCGGCACCGTGCCGATCTCCCACGCCAGGACGGGGACGCTCGGGCAAGGCGCCTGGTCGTGGTTCGGCGACCCGCGCGCCGTGCAGGTAAACGGCGCTTACGCCGAGACGGTGGTCGGATGGATCGACTGGACGGGGAAAGTGACCGTAGGGGCGTACGTTCCTAAATGCGGGGTCGAGCAGGTCGCCGTAGTCGCTCACCTGTTCCACGACGACCACAGCGCCCCGTCGCTCCTGGTCGGCCCCGACAACCGGATCACGGTCTTCTGGTCGGCCCACAACGGCGCCTCGATGCAGTACCGGACCACGGTGGCGCCGGAGGACATCAGCGCCTGGACCCCGGCGGCCAAGGTCACCACCAACGTTCCCGGCGAGCTTGGTTTCACCTATCCCAACCCGGTTGAGCTCGCGCGCGAGAACCACAGCCTCTATCTGTTCTGGAGGGGGGCGGACTGGAGCGCCGACTACTCGGTGCGGGGCGCCGCCGGAACGTGGAGCCAGGCGCACAGGCTGATCGTCAACCACGGCCAGCGGCCCTACGTCAAGGTGGCCTCGAACGGCAAGGACACGATCGCCTTCGCCTTCACCAACGGTCATCCCCGGAACATCACCTCGAGCATCTACTACGCGGCCTACCGTGCCGGGTGGCTTCGGCACGCCGGCGGCCGCCGGATCACCCCGCTGGGCCGCGGGCCGATCAAGCCCAGCCAGGCGGATCTCGTCTACAGCGGCCCCGGGCACCACGCGGCCAGTTGGGTGTGGGACGTGGCGCTCGACGCTCGGGGGCGCCCGGTGATCGTGTACGCGACCTTCCGCTCTCTGAGCAATCACGCGTACTGGTATGCGCGCTGGAACGGCCGGGAGTGGATCAATCACTTCCTGACCTACGCGGGCCCTTCGATCAGCCCGCACACGATCGAGTTCGAGTACTCGGGCGGAATCGCATTGGACCACGCCAACCCCTCGATCGTCTATCTCTCCCGCAAGGTGCACGGTAGGTTCGAGGTCGAGCGGTGGGTGACGCGCGACGCGGGGTACCGCTGGGACCACGCGGCCGTCGGCCGGGAGCCCGGGGTGGGTCAGGTCCGCCCGGTTGTCCCCCGCGGCACGGGCGGGGGCGGCATCTCGTTGCTCTGGCTGAGCGGCCCGTACAACACGTACAGCGAATACCGGACTTCGATCGCGTACCTGCGCTGAGGGCGGGACCGGCGGCGCCCCTCTCATACCATGGCGCCCCGTGTCCCGATTCACCGAACCGCCTGACGCCGACTTCCGCCGGCTGAACGACTCGATCGGCTTCGACTGGCGTCTGGCTCCATACGACGTCCGCCAGTCACGAGCCCACGCGTCGATGCTCGCGGCGGCCGGGATCATCTCGGCCGCCGACCGCGACGAGCTCGATCGCGCACTGGAGCAGGTGGCCCAGGAGATCGAGGCGAGCGCCTTCCCCTTTGACGAGCACGACGAGGATGTCCACATGGCGATCGAGCGGCGAGTCACCGAGATCGCCGGGGCGGTCGGCGGCAAGCTCCACACGGCCCGCTCACGCAACGATCAGGTGGCGACCGACCTGGCGATGTTCGTCCGCGACCACGCGCAGCGAGCGGTGGAGTCGTGTGGGGGCCTCGCCGAGGCGCTGATCGAGCTCGCCGAGCGCCATCTCGACTGGCCGATGCCGGGATACACGCACCTGCAGCGCGCCCAGCCTGTGTACCTGAGCCATCACCTGCTCGCCTACGTGTGGATGCTGGTGCGCGACCGCGACCGTTTCCGTGCCGCCGGGCGCGCGGCCGGGCGGCTGCCTCTGGGGGCCGGCGCGCTGGCCGGGGTCAACTTCGACACCGATCGCGTTCGCGTGGCCCGAGAGCTCGGGTTCGACAGTGTGGCCGAGAACTCGATCGACGCCGTCTCCAACCGGGATTTCGTGCTCGACTACCTGGCCGCGGCAGCGACATGCGCGACCCATCTCTCCCGCCTGGGGGCCGAGATCGTGCTGTGGTCGAGTGAGGAGTTCGGCTTCTGCGAGGTCGCCGACGCCTGGGCGTCTGGCTCCTCGATCATGCCGCAGAAGAAGAACCCCGACGCCGCCGAGCTGCTCCGAGCCAAGGCGCCCCGCGTGGCGGCTCACGTTGTGGCCCTCCACGGCGTTATGCACGGATTGCCTCTGACCTACAACAAGGACATGCAGGAAGACAAGGAGCACCTGTTTGACGCGTGCGACACGGTCGAGCTGTCGCTGGCGGCGGCGGCGGGGATGGTGGGCTCGCTCGCTTTCCAGCGCGAGCGGTTGGCCGAGGCGGCCGGGGACGAGCTGCTGGCGGCGACGGACGTCGCCGACCTGCTGGTCCGCCGCGGCGTGCCCTTCCGGGAGTCGCACGGGATCGTCGCCGGGCTGGTGCGGCGCTCGCTCGAGCAGGGCGTACCGCTGTCCGAGCTGACCCCCGAGCAACTGGCCGAGCACTCACCCCTGCTCGACGAGGAGTTCTACGCGGTGTTGCGTGACGGAGCGTGGCTCGAGTCGAAGGCGTCCGAAGGCGGAACCAGCCTGCCGAGGGTACGAGAGCAGCTGGACCGCGCCCGCGCCGCGCTCGCGGCTTGATGAGGCGGTCCTTCTATGACCGTCCCGTGGTCGAGGTCTCGCGTGAGTTGATCGGCTGCGTGGTCCGGCACGGCTCGTGCGCGGGGGTGATCGTCGAGACCGAGGCCTACCACCACTCGGAACCGGCCAGTCACGCCTTCGCCGGGCTGACACCGCGAACCGAGACGCTGTTCGGGCCCCCCGGGTACGCGTACGTCTACCGCTCCTACGGCATTCACGCCTGCCTGAACGCGGTAAGTGAGCCCGCCGGGGTGGGAGCGGCCGCCCTGATCCGGGCGCTCGAGCCGATCGAGGGTCTGGAGGAGATGCGGCTGCGCCGAGGAGTCGAAGCGACCGAGAACTTGTGCTCAGGCCCGGGAAAGCTGACCCAGGCGCTGGGGATCGGGCTCGATTTGAACGGGTGTGACCTATTGACGGGGCCGATCGTCGTCACCGGCCGGCCGCGTGCCTGGCGCGAGGTCGAGATCGCGGTCGACCGGCGGATCGGGATCACCAAGGCAACAGAACTGCCGTGGAGATTCTGCGCCGCCGGGAGCCGGTTCCTGTCGCGGCCGGTGCGGAACGTGGCTTAGCCGCGGGCCCTCGCTTGCCCGCGACGGTCGCTTGACCGACGGCGGTCGTTTACCCGCCACCGCCGAGGCCGGCGCGCCCCCGAGCCTCCGCCGGTGCCGCCCCCGGTTCCTCCACCGGTGGTCCCGCCGCCCCCTCCGGTTCCTCCGCCGGTGCCGCCCCCGGTTCCTCCACCGGCGCCGCCCCCGCCTCCGGTGGTCCCGCCGCCTGTCGCGCCGCCGGTGCCGGGCGCTGGATTTCCGTTACCACCCGGCGTCGGACTCGGAGCCGGGGTGGCTCCGGTCGTCGTCGGAAGGACGCCGGACGCCGTGCCCGTGCCGGGTACCGTTGTTGTCGTCGCGCTCGTGCCGGACTTGCCGCTGGCGGGGTTCTCCTGAGTCAGGATCTGGAGCGCTTGGGTCATGAAGTGCTGCCAGATGACCGCTGGGTAGGTGCCACCCTCCACCGGCCCGCCGTTGTAGTCAGTGGCCATCGAAACCAGCTTCGTCGGATACCCGACCCACACCGCTACGGTCAGCTTCGGCGTCCAGCCCACGAACCAGGCATCTCCGTAGTTGGACGTGGTCCCCGTCTTGCCGGCCACGACGACGCCGGGGATCGCGGCCAGGGTCCCGGTCCCACGCTCGACCACCCCCATGAGCATCGTGTGGATGGTGCTGGCGATCGTCTCCGGGATGACCCGCTGGTAGGTCGGACGGTCGGCGATCCGTTTCGCCGAGCTGCCACACGTATGGGCGGGGCAATCAATCTCCGCGATTCCGGTCGGGCCCTCGTGCGGCGCACCCAGAACCGGGTTGAACACGCGCAGGCCGCCGGTGGCCATGGTCTCGTAGGCATGGGCCATGTCGAGCGGCGTCACGCCCTCCTTGAGACCGCCGAGGATCATCGCGTAGTTGCTCGAGACCGGGGAGCGGATCCCCATGCGCCTGGCCATCCGGGCGATCTTCTTCGTGCCCACGTTGATGCCGACCTGGGAAAAGACCGAGTTGTCAGAGATGTCGGTGGCGTCGGCCAGCGTGATCGGACCCGAGTACGTATTGCCGAAGTTGTGGACGATGAAGTGCTCCTTGCCCGCACTGTTCGGGACGATGAAGTTCTGGGGTGCCGAGTCGATGATCGAGTCGGGGCCGTATCGCCCAGACTCGAGCGCCACCGCCAGCGTGAACGGCTTGAAGGCGGAACCCGGCTGGCGGTGTCCCTCCGTGGCGAGGTTGAACGGGAAGTTCTGGAAGTCCTCCTGGCCGTTGACGATCGGGCCGCCGACCATCGCTCTCACTTCCCCGGTCTTGTTGTCGATCGCGACCAACGAGGCCGTGGGCAGCCCCTCCCCGGATGGCAACTCCGAGCTGACCGCCTCGTCGGCCGCCTGTTGGAGCCTCAAATCGAGCGTGGTCTTGATCTTCAGCCCTCCGTAGTAGGCGCGGTATTCAGCCACGCTGGGCGGGACATGGCCGTGCTGGAGGGCAGCCAGGATCTGAGGCCGAAGCCAGCTGGTGAAGTAGGGGGCGGCGGTGGGCTCGGAGGGCTGCTGGATGTCGTGGCTGGTCGGAAGGGGCGCCTCACGCGCCTGAACCCACTGCGCGCGGGTGATCTGGTGCTGCTGGAGCATGTCGGTCAGCACCAGATCCCGCCGGGCCTTGGCGGCAGACGGGTCGGCGACGGGATCGAAGGCACCTGGTGAGGCCACCATCCCGGCCAGCAGTGCGGCCTGGGCCACGTTCAGGAGCGATGCGCACCTGGGCAGCGCGCCGTCACCGCAATGGCCGGCGGTGTCACTCGACAAGGTCGAGGCGGCGGCCGCGGGGCTATAGCCGAGCAGCTTCCCGAAATAGACCCGGGCGGCCGATTCGATCCCGTAGGCGCCGTTTCCGAAGTAGATCGAGTTCAGGTACTCCTCGAGGATCTTCGGCCTGGGCCACTCGCGCGCGAGGTGGTAGGCGAGCGCGGCTTCACGGAGCTTCTCGAAGATCGTCCGGTTGTTCTCCTCGGACAGGGCGTTCTTTACGAACTGCTGAGCGATCGTCGAAGCGCCCTGACGCGACCCACCGGTGACATCAGCCAGGAAGGCACGGGCGATCCCGCGCACGTCCACGCCGGGGTCGGACCAGAACCGCTTGTCCTCGACCGCCACGATGGCACGGCGCATCGACCACGAAATCTGGCCGAAATTGTCGATGACCACGTTGTTGGGCGGGGCGAAGATCCCGATCGGCCGCCCGTGGTCGTCGTACAGGTAGGAGTTGACGGCGTGGCGGTACTGGGCCACGTTCTCCAGCTGGGGAAGGTCGGAGGCGACCGCCATCAGCATCCCGAAGATGGTCGAGACGATGGCCAGGGCGCCCAGGCCACTGAGGATCAGCATCAGGCGAAGCTTGCGTACACGCGGCTTGGCCGGCCGGCCGTCCTCCCCTCGGCGTCGGCGGCGCCAGCGATGCGAAGGTCGAGCCGCAAAGGGAATCGGCTCGCCGGCTCGCGTGGGCGGCTCAGAGATTTGTACGTCGTCGCTCATGCAGTTGCGATGCAACAGCGGCAGTGCGCCTACCGTATCCCGCGGGGAGACTGCGGCGCCCGGGCGGCACCGGGCAGCGGGTCTCGACGGGGGCGAGAGTCTAGCATTGCGCCGGATGCCTTCCTCGACCCCGCAGGAGCCCGGCGAGGCCCCAGCCGGGTCCTCGATGGCGGACGGCCCAGCCTCCCCAAGCCCAGCCGATCAGGCCGCCTGGCTGACCAGGAACGCGGTCGACTGCCTACCGCAGAGTGCGCTCGAGAAGCGCCTGGCCGAGGGGCGCCAGCTCCGGGTCAAGTTCGGGATCGATCCGACCGCGCCCGACATCCATCTCGGGCACACCGTCGTGCTGCAGAAGCTGCGCGAGTTCCAATCGCTCGGGCATTTGGTCGTGCTGATCATCGGCGACTACACCGCGCGCGTCGGTGACCCGAGCGGACAGTCCGACACTCGCCCGATGCTGTCGGCCGAGCAGATCGAGGCCAATGCGCTCACGTTCCAGGAGCAGGCCTTTGCCGTGCTCGATCGCGATTGCGTCGAGGTCCGCCACAACAGCGAGTGGCTCGACATGGCGATGGACGACTTCTTCCGGCTCGCCCGGACCACGACCTTGGCGCAGGTCACCGAACGCGAGGACTTCGCCAAGCGGATCGCGACGGGGACGCCGATCTCGATCCTGGAGCTGCTCTATCCGCTCCTTCAGGGCTACGACTCGGTGGCGATTTGCGCCGACGTCGAGCTCGGCGGAACCGACCAGAAGTTCAATCTGCTGTTGGCCCGCGACATCCAGCGCGCCTACGGAGTGCCCGAGCAGGTGGTTCTGACGATGCCGATTCTGGCCGGCACCGACGGGGTGAGGCGGATGTCGAAATCACTCGGCAACTACGTTGGCGTGACCGAGCCCGCGGAGGAGATCTACGGCAAGACCCTCAGCGTTCCCGACGGCGCGCTGGACGACTGGTACAGGCTGCTGATCGGCTCAGTGCCGCCAGAGGGGCTCGGACCGCGCGACGCCAAGCGGGCGCTGGCGCGGGCGTTGGCCGAGCGGTTCCACGGCGCCGACGCCGCCCGCCAGGCCGAAGAAAGCTTCGACCGCCTCCACATCCGCCACGAGCTTCCCGAAGACGTGCCCGAGGTGGGGTGGGGGGCAGACCAGGACCCGGTGCACCTTCCGGCTCTGCTGGCCAGCGCCTTTGGCGTCTCCACATCGGAGGCCCGGCGGAGCCTCGCCCAGGGCGGGGTGAGACTGGACGGCGTAGCGCTGGCCAACGGCTCGCTCGACGTTCCTCTCGCTGCGGTCGACGGCAAGGTGCTCCAGCTCGGCAAGCGCCGGTTCGCGCGGGTCCGGGTTCGCTAGTGGCGGTCGCGGGCGGGCTGCTGCGGCTCGAGACCCCTGGCAACGGTCACATCGTCGACATCACCGATGGGGTGGCCCGGGTGATCACCACCACCGGCGTCGAGCGCGGCCTCGTGGCCGTGTTCGCCATCGGCTCGACCGTCGCCGTCACGACCATGGAGTACGAGCCGGGCGGCGTCCACGACCTCCAGACCCTGCTCGACCGCCTGATCCCGGCCGGAGGCGATTACGAACACAACCGGCTCAACCACGATTCCAACTCCCACGCCCACCTGCGGGCGGCGCTGATCGGTCCCTCCGAGACGCTCCCGCTCCTCGACGGCCGGCTCGCGCTCGGGACCTGGCAGCAGATAGTGCTGATCGACTTCGACGACCGGCCGCGATCCCGGAGCGTGACCGTGCAGGTCGTGTCTTAAGGTCCGTCTCGATGGCGCGCCTCTACGACGAGCTCGACGATCACCTCCGGAAGTGGATCGGGCGGCAGACGATGTTCTTCGTCGCCACCGCGCCGCTGTCGGCCGATGGCCACGTGAACGTCTCGCCGAAAGGGCCGATCGGCTCCCTGCGGGTGCTGGGGCCACGCCGGGTCGCCTACTTGGATGTGGGCGGGAGCGGAGCCGAGACGATTGCTCACCTGCGTGAGAACGGAAGGGTCGTGATCATGCTGTGCTCGTTCGAGGGACCGCCACGGATCCTCAGGCTGCACGGACACGGTGAGGTGGCGCTGGCGGGCTCGGAGCGATTCGAGGAGCTCCTCGGCGAAGCGGAGTTCGAAGATCTGTCGCTACCCGAGGCCCGGCGCTCGATCATCGACGTCGAGCTCGAGCGGATCAGCGATTCATGCGGCTACGGGGTCCCCCTGATGAGCTTCGAGGGGATGCGCGAGCATCACGCCCTCTCCACCGGCAAAAAGCTCCGCACGATCGGGGTTGACGGCTACCGCGAGCACCGCCAGGAGACGAACGCGCAAAGCATCGACGGGCTGGCGGCGCTGGCGGACTGAGCTGTTGCGGCCGCCGGGGCGTTCGCGGCCGTGGGGCCGCCCGGACTCTCTACGCGGCCGTGGGGCCGCCCGGGCTCTCTACGCGGCCGTGGGGCCGCCCGGGCTCTCTACGCGGCCGTGGGGGCCGCCCGGGGGCGGCACCGAACGCGAGGCTCTGGCCCGGTTGATGGCCTGGAGGTCAGCGACTGAGGGCTGGGTGACGCGGTGGATCATCGCGCGGCGAGCGCGGGCCTGCTCCTCCGCCTGATCCATTTCGGTACGGCGAGCCGCAGCGGCCTGCTCCCAACCTGGGGCTTGTACGGTGCGTTGGCATCAGCGAGTACGTCGGCGCGAGCGGGCGCCTGCTTGACGTGTGCGGACGCTTCGCGCTTCTGCTCGTCAGGATTCGGACTCCTCCCCGCGCCCGACAGCCCAGCGGCTCTGAGGTCACCCCGGAGCCGCGAGTTGCGCAGCTCGCGCCCGGTGGCGATCGCGACGAAGCTGATCCGGCCACCCCGGACCCCGTAGACCAAGCGGTCGCCTGAGGCGAGTCGAGGCCCGGCCCACACGCCCGCGAGCACGCGATGGGTCCGGCCCCTCAGCCTGCTCGCCGGGGCGCCAGGGCCGATCCCGCGGGCGCGGTCCGCCTCGCGCGGTGCTGGCGATCAAACCCACCCGCCCACGCGAGGTGAAAACCGAGACCACGCGCGCGTGGCTCCCACCAGCATGAACGCAGTAGCGGAATGAGCGCCCCGGGCGCGACAGCGGCTGGCCGGCGCGGTAGAGGGCCCGCTCGGCTGCTGTCGCCGAGGCGGAGCCGGCGGCCCAGGCCGGTGGCGGTGAACGCGGGCCCGGCGGGCTGGCAGCTCATCGTCGGCACACCGTCGGCGCGCTCCCACATCTCGAGGTAGGCCTCGGCGCCCTGGAACATGTCGTTCATCACGGGCCGGCCGCCGTCAGCTGCACGTCGTGGAGCCAGTCGGCGTACATCCCGTAGTTGGCCAGACCGTCGCTGTTGAGGTCGAAGGTCCGCTGGCCCCACAGCTCGCGGGTGAACGTGACCTTGCCCGTCGTAGGACTTGAACGGGTAGCTGATCGGCGTGCCCGACGACGGCCCGGGCTGGTCGGCCAGGCCGTTCATGTCCGAGCCCCAGCCGAACCCGAAGTGGTACTTGGGATCGCTCTCCGCCTTGTCGCCTTCCAAGTGGCACGAAAGCCGGCGCCGGCTGCGACGGGCGGGGTGATGAACCCGCCGGTGGCGTAGATGCCGCTGGAACAGCTGCGGCGAGGAGCAGCAGTGGGCGGAGACCACGCCCGAGTAGTGGTGCGCCTCGGCGATTGCCAGCGCCGCGGTGGCGGTCTTGCTGTCCATGTGATCGAGCTGGATCACGAAGTGGTCCTTGATCATCTGGTTGATCACGTAAGAGCCAAGGCTGGTCAGTCCCCGCGTGTTGCACTGCGGGCCGGGGCCGTAGACGGGCACCGGGTTGCCGTGCAGCAACGAGGCCAGCGGGCCGTTGAGCAGTTGCGCCGAGCGGACCGCTCGCCGGGACGCTCAGCTGCTCGGCGTCCTGATCCTGCGGCCGGGCAGGGCTGGAGCGTCCAGAAGCTGCCCGTCTCGTCGCGGTTGCCGGCGTTGATGACCGTCCCGAGCTCGCCGGCGATCATCTTCGTGCCGCCGAAGGCGTTGTTGAACTCGTGGATGGGGAAGAAGGTCCGCACGCCGAGGTCGTGGACCTCCTTCAGCCCGGCGTCGATCTGCGCCTCGTTGCACTGCGGGACGTCGTTGTACTCACCGCAGCCGAAGATGCCGCGACACCTCGATCCCCTCGACCACCGCGAGCTTGCCCTGGTTGATCACCTTCCGGGCCTGGAACGGATCGGTGACGATCCTGAACCAGCCCTTCCCCGGGCCGCCGGACTGAGCGTCGATGTAGTTCTGAAGGGCGTACAGGTCGCGGCTCTGGATCTGCACGTCCTGCCATGTCGTTGCACGGGTTACGGCGCGTGGTCATCAGCGAGCACAGCGCCTCGTTATCGACCAGGTTGGTGACCATCAGGCGCAGGCCCGCCTTCCACGCCCGCTCGATCCCGGTGTAGTAGTCGCCCTCCTCGGCCAGCGCGGTCGGGCTCGGCCAATCACGAAGGTCGGCCATCCGTGCATGTCACCGGGCCGCGTCGGCGCCGCCGAAGTCGATGAAGGCCTCGAACTCGCCGTTCGTGCCCTGCTCATCGGCGGCGCAGCTCGCCGGCAGCGCATAGGGAGCGCCGAACGGGCTCCAGGGCCGGCCGCAATGCCAGTCGCCGCCGAAGAACTCGAAGGCGGTCACGTGAGCGTGACCCTCGACCGTGCCGAGCACGTCGGCCTCGGGGCTCGTGCCCTTGAAGGCCCGACCGGTCGCGTCAAGCTGCGCCTCGGGGTAGGTGGCGCACCCGCTGGCCGCCACGAATTTCACCGGCACGCGGGTTCCCGTGGCCAGGTTGGTCATCGTGAAACCGTGCCTCGAGCTGCCGCGCACCTGCCATTCGGCCGCTGTGCTCGGCGTGCTCGCGGTCTGCGAGCCCGCCGCTCTGGGCGGTCAGGTAGTCGCCGTGCCGGCCCGTAGAGCAGGTAGATCCCGAGCGCCGCCGCCTGCATCCGGAACGGCCCGGCGGCGGGCTGCGATCGGCGCCCCACCCTTCGGGGCGCGCAGCGAGTAGCAGCCGTGGACGAGCGAGTAACGAGTCAGCGCCGCGCGCCGTGAGGAGATGCGCCTAGCGATCGTGCTCGCCGGCGAGCCCGCCAGCACCACCGCGGCACCGGCGGCGACGAGAATCATCGCCAGCACCGACTTGGCCGTCCTGCCCACCGGGGCAACGGGGCGCCTGCGCGAGGTCCCACCCATGTTCAACTCCTCCGTTTCGCTTTCCGCTCTCGAGCTCTGGTCCGCTGTCCGAGCTCTGGTCCGCTCTCCAGCTCTGACGCGCAGCTCCGCTGGGCGGGTGTCCCGCCTCCGCCTGCCAGCCCGCCAATCACGTTTTGCAGACCTCCGGAGCATTATCCATCCCGGGGCCGGGGTCTGCTGCGCTTCGCGGGTTGCGCCGGCTGGCGGGTCATCGTCTCTGCGTCGCGACCCGCTCCGCTGGACGACCCCGACCGCTAGGCGGTCCGGACCGCCCGCGCGATCCAGACCGCGCGCGAACGCGGTCTGGTTGGCCGCTCGTGGCGCGGGACTGGCGTCGCGTGAGGGCGCCGAATTCAGCCGCGCGACCGAATTCCCCCGAATCCCGATATCCTCGGGCGGCACGCGGCTTCCGGGCCTTCGGGACCCGGCGGCCAGCGTTCTCGACGAGGGCGTTCCCGCGCTATACTCGTCGGTCCGCTCCGGGATCGTTTGGTTCTGGGCGCGCCGCTTGGAGGAGAACCCCCCGAAGAGGTGCGACGGTCTTTGAAAACTCAACAGCATGCGCACTCTCGACCGACCCCTCGGTCGAGGAGTGTGTCCAGGTTCGAAGCCGTCGCCGGTCCGGCTCCTTGCTGGAGTCGCTAGGCGGCGGTGCCAGAAATTGACCCCGTCTTGCGCTCCGGAGCCCCACGTGTACAGCGGGCTTCCTCGTGTGAGCGCAAGGGTCTGATCCCACCAGGGACAGGCCCAGGGTTTTGACCCGCTCCGCTGCGACCACCAGTCGCACCGCCGCGGGTTGTAATCCCTGACGACTCTTTGTGAACGGCGGGCTCATACCCGCCAGTAGTTCTTCACGGAGAGTTTGATCCTGGCTCAGGACGAACGCTGGCGGCGTGCCTAACACATGCAAGTGGAGCGACGAACCAGGCTTCGGCCTGGGGCAAAGCCGCGAACGGGTGAGTAACACGTGGGTAACCTGCCCCGATGATTGGGACAACCCGAGGAAACTCGGGCTAATACCGAATGTGCCCTCCGGCCATAAGGCCGCTGGGGAAAGGAAGCTTCGGCCTCCGCATCGGGATGGGCCCGCGGCCCATTAGCTTGTTGGTGAGGTAACGGCTCACCAAGGCGACGATGGGTAGCTGGTCTGAGAGGACGATCAGCCACACTGGGACTGAGACACGGCCCAGACTCCTACGGGAGGCAGCAGTGGGGAATCTTGCGCAATGCGCGAAAGCGTGACGCAGCAACGCCGCGTGGGGGAAGAAGGCCTTCGGGTTGTAAACCCCTTTCAGTTGGGACGAAGCTCCGCCGGTGAATAGCCGGCTGGAGTGACGGTACCTTCAGAAGAAGCCCCGGCTAACTACGTGCCAGCAGCCGCGGTAATACGTAGGGGGCAAGCGTTGTCCGGAATCATTGGGCGTAAAGAGCGTGTAGGCGGCTCGGTAAGTCCGCTGTGAAAGTCCAGGGCTCAACCCTGGAATGCCGGTGGAAACTGTCGAGCTAGAGTCCGGAAGAGGCGAGTGGAATTCCTGGTGTAGCGGTGAAATGCGCAGATATCAGGAGGAACACCAATGGCGAAGGCAGCTCGCTGGGACGGTACTGACGCTGAGACGCGAAAGCGTGGGGAGCAAACAGGATTAGATACCCTGGTAGTCCACGCCGTAAACGATGGGCACTAGGTGTGGGGGGTGTCGACTCCCTCCGTGCCGACGCTAACGCATTAAGTGCCCCGCCTGGGGAGTACGGCCGCAAGGCTAAAACTCAAAGGAATTGACGGGGGCCCGCACAAGCAGCGGAGCATGTGGTTTAATTCGACGCAACGCGAAGAACCTTACCTGGGCTTGACATGTTCCTGACAGCCGTGGAAACACGGTTTCCCTTCGGGGCAGGATCACAGGTGGTGCATGGCTGTCGTCAGCTCGTGTCGTGAGATGTTGGGTTAAGTCCCGCAACGAGCGCAACCCCCGTCGCATGTTGCCAGCATTTAGTTGGGGACTCATGCGAGACTGCCGGTGACAAACCGGAGGAAGGTGGGGATGACGTCAAGTCATCATGCCCCTTATGTCCAGGGCTACACACGTGCTACATTGGCGCGTACAGAGGGCTGCAAGACCGCGAGGTGGAGCGAATCCCTCAAAGCGCGTCTCGGTTCGGATTGCAGGCTGAAACTCGCCTGCATGAAGGCGGAGTTGCTAGTAATCGCGGATCAGCATTGCCGCGGTGAATACGTTCCCGGGCCTTGTACACACCGCCCGTCACACCATGGGAGTGAGCAACACCCGAAGCCGGTGGCCTAACCCTTTTGGGAGGGAGCCGTCGAAGGTGGGGCTCGTGACTGGGGTGAAGTCGTAACAAGGTAGCCGTAGCGGAAGCTGCGGCTGGATCACCTCCTTTCTAGGGAGCCCTCTTCGGAGGGCACCGATCGCCGGAGGATCGTCGCCTGAGCTCTCGAGCTCCGCGGCGCTCTACTCGAGCGCGATCGGCCGCTAGAAATGTCGACCGGACCTGGCAGGCCGCACGGGGTGGGCAATCGTCCACGTCCGAGGCGGCTCGCATGCTGTTGAGTTTTGAGAGACCGGCTCGCCGCCGGCGGCTCGCTGGACCACGTCCCGGGCTACTGCGTGGCGGGCTTCGCCTCTTCGCGGACCTTGAAAACTGCACAGTAGCCAATGACACGGGTATCACCGGGCAGAGCCGCAAGGCTCTTCCCGAGATCACCGTCAAGATAGTAAGGGCACATGGTGGATGCCTTGGCACCAAGAGTCGAAGAAGGGCGTGAACGGCTGCGATAAGCCGCGGTGAGGCGCTGAATAGCCAGTGACCCGCGGATGCCCGAATGGGGAAACCCAACGTCGGTAATGCGACGTTATCCCGCGCTGAACACATAGGCGCGGCGAAGACAAGCGGGGGAAGTGAAACATCTCAGTACCCCGAGGAAAGGAAATCAACCGAGACTCCCTGAGTAGTGGCGAGCGAAAGGGGAACAGCCCAAACCCGGCGTGTGTAAGCGGCCACGCGTTGCGCGTCGGGGGTTGTAGGACATCTGGTCCGGATCGTGGCCGATCCGGCGGAAGTGACAAAGTCGTGTGATAGTCGAAGCGTGTGGAACCACGCACCACAGAGGGCAATCGTCCCGTAGGCGAAATCGCACGGCCTTCCGCAGATGTTCCTGAGTAAGTCCGCACCCGTGAAACGCGGACTGAACCTGGGGGGACCACCCTCCAAGGCTAAGTACTCCTTGGTGACCGATAGCGGACTAGTACCGTGAGGGAAAGGTGAAAAGTACCCCGGAAGGGGAGTGAAATAGTACCTGAAACCACGTGCCTACAAGCGGTGGGAGCGGCCTTGTGCCGTGACCGCGTGCTTTTTGCATAACGAGCCGGCGAGTTACTCGTCTGCGGCAAGGTTAAGCGATGAGCGGAGCCGTAGCGAAAGCGAGTCCGAATAGGGCGACATAGTCGTAGGCGGTAGACCCGAAGCTGAGCGAGCTACCCATGGGCAGGTTGAAGCGGGGGTAAGACCTCGTGGAGGACCGAACCGACCTAGGTTGAAAACTGGGCGGATGACCTGTGGGTCGGAGTGAAAGGCTAATCAAGCTCAGTGATATCTGGTTCTCTCCGAAATATATTTAGGTATAGCCTCGGATAAATTCCGTGGCGGCCGTAGAGCACTGTTTGGACTAGGGGCCCTACCAGGTTACCGACTTCAGGCAAACTCCGAAGACCGTCACGGTTACTCCGGGAGTCAGTTGCTGGGGGATAAACTTCAGCGTCAAGAGGGAAACAGCCCAGACCGCCAGCTAAGGTCCCTAAGTGTTAGCTAAGTGGGAAACGATGTTCGAATGCCCAGACAACCAGGAGGTTGGCTTAGAGGCAGCCACCCTTGAAAGAGTGCGTAACAGCTCACTGGTCAAGTGTTCGAGCGCGGACAATGTAACGGGGCTCAAGCTAATCACCGAAGCTGCGGGTGCGTGAGGTCTTCGGACCGATCGCGCGGTAGGAGAGCGTTCCGGCGCCAGTGAAGCAGCGGCGTAAGCCAGCTGTGGAGGCGGCGGAAGTGAGAATGCCGGCATGAGTAACGAAAGAGGGGTGAGAATCCCCTCCGCCGATTGCCCAAGGTTTCCTGAGTAAAGTTCGTCTGCTCAGGGTTAGTCAGGACCTAAGGCGAGGCCGAAAGGCGTAGTCGATGGCCAACGGGTTGATATTCCCGTACCACGTCGCTTCCGTTTGACCGATGGGGGGACGAGGAAGGCTATGGGATCCCAGGCGATGGTTGTCCTGGGGTAAGCATGTAGGGGTGGCCCTAGGTAAATCCGGGGCCGCATAACCTGAGGTGCGATGCCAGCTGGCTCTAAGCCGGCGAGTCCCGGATGCCATGCCTCCAAGAAAAGCCTCTAGGGAGGAAGCGCGTGCCTGTACCAAAACCGACACAGGTGGGCAAGTGGAGCACACTAAGGTGATCGAGATAACCCTCGTTAAGGAACTCGGCAAAATCGCCCCGTAACTTCGGGATAAGGGGCGCCCCAGTAGGGTGAACCTCTTCGCGAGGGGAGCCCGAGAGGGCCGCAGTGAATAGGTTCAAGCGACTGTTTACCAAAAACACAGGTCTCTGCTAAGTCGTAAGACGACGTATAGGGGCTGACGCCTGCCCGGTGCCGGAAGGTTACGTGGAGGTGTTAGGGCTTCGGCTCGAAGCACCGAAACTAAGCCCCGGTAAACGGCGGCCGTAACTATAACGGTCCTAAGGTAGCGAAATTCCTTGTCGGGTAAGTTCCGACCTGCACGAATGGCGTAACGACTTGAACGCTGTCTCAACGAGGGGCTCGGTGAAATTGCAGTCTCGGTGAAGATGCCGAGTACCCGCGGCTAGACGGAAAGACCCCGTGAACCTTTACTACAACTTGGTATTGGGGTTCGATGCATCTCGCTCAGGATAGGTGGGAGGCTTGGAAGCGCCGGCTGCGGCTGGCGTGGAGCCAACCTTGAGATACCACCCTTGGTGTATTGGATCTCTAACAGTGCGCCGTGAATCCGGGCGCTGGACAGTGACAGGTGGGTAGTTTGACTGGGGCGGTCGCCTCCCAAAATGTAACGGAGGCGCGCAAAGGTTCCCTCAGCACGGTCGGAAATCGTGCGTAGAGTGTAAAGGCAGTAAGGGAGCTTGACTGCGAGACCGACAGGTCGAGCAGGTGCGAAAGCAGGCCTTAGTGATCCGGCGGTAGCAAGTGGAAGCGCCGTCGCTCAACGGACAAAAGGTACTCCGGGGATAACAGGCTTATCGGGCCCAAGAGTCCACATCGACGGCCCGGTTTGGCACCTCGATGTCGGCTCGTCGCATCCTGGGGCTGAAGTAGGTCCCAAGGGTTGGGCTGTTCGCCCATTAAAGCGGTACGCGAGCTGGGTTCAGAACGTCGTGAGACAGTTCGGTCCCTATCTGCCGTGGGCGTTGGAGAGTTGAGAGGATTCGTCCCTAGTACGAGAGGACCGGGACGAACGCACCTCTGGTGTATCTGTTGTCCTGCCAAGGGCACCGCAGGTTAGCTACGTGCGGATCGGATAACCGCTGAAAGCATCTAAGTGGGAAGCCGGCCTCGAGATGAGCTCTCCCATCCCCTTGAGGGAGTAAGACCCCTGGAAGATCACCAGGTTGATAGGCCGGATCTGGAAGGATGGTGACATCCGTAGGAGACCGGTACTAATGGGTCGAGGGCTTGACGGATATTTGATATCCGTGCATTGGCACTGTGTAGTTTTGAAGGCCCGCGAGGGGCGGTCTCTACCGGTTTCCGGTGGCTATGGCGAGGGGGAAACACCTCTTCCCATTCCGAACAGAGCCGTTAAGCCCCTCAGCGCCGATGGTACTTGGCTCGCAAGGGCCTGGGAGAGTAGGTCGCCGCCGGTTTTTACTTAGTCATAGACCCCGCTTCGCCGTGTGCGAGCGGGGTCTTTGTGTTTTGTGGCCGGATCGAGGGCTTTGCGTGTGGCCCAGTGGCCGATTCCGGCCCCCGGCACGCCCCTGCGGCAACGGAACGCTCGCGCGCTGCGTGCCTACGTGCCACGATGCAGGTGTGACTGAAGAACGGCTCTCAGGCACTCTGGCCGCGGCGGTTACGCCGTTGTGCAACCGCGGCGAGCGGCTCGATGAGGACGCGATCCCTGCGCTGCTCGAGTTCTACGGCGCGAGCGGGGTCGACGGGCTATTCGTCCTCGGAACCACCGGGGAGGGTGTGCTTCTCACGCTCGAGGAGCGTCGGCGGATGGCGGAACTGGCGATAGCCAACGCGGGATCGCTACGGCTGATCGTCCACTGCGGCGCGCAATCCACGTCCGAGACGAGCGCGCTGGCAGCGCATGCTGCCGAGGCCGGCGCGGACGCGGTCGCTGTCATCGCGCCGCCGTACTTCGCTCTCTCCTCAGAGGAATTGGCGGAGCACCTCGCAGCGGCGGCCGCCGCCTGCGCGCCGCTCCCGTTCTACGTGTATGAGTACGCCGACCGGAGCGGCTACTCCGTTCCGATCGCCGTGATCGACGAGCTTCAGGCCCGGGCCTCGAACTTCACCGGCCTGAAGGTCTCCGACGCGCCGTTCGAGCGAGTCAAGCCGTATCTGGAGACCGGCCTGGACGTGTTCATCGGGGCCGAGGGGCTCGTGGCCCAAGGCCTGGGCAACGGCGCCGTCGGGGCGGTGTCAGGCGTTGCCGCGGCCTTCCCCGAGGCGGTTGCGGCGCTCGTTCGCGAGCCGAGCGACGATCGCACCGAGCTCGTGCAGGCGCTGCGCCAAGCACTGTCGGAAAGCCCGTTTCAGGCCTCGGTCAAGGCGGCCCTCGGACTTCGCGGAGTGCCGGTGCGTCCTGACGTCCGAGCGCCCCTGCGGCCGCTTGGCCAGCAGGCTCTCGGAGACCTGCGGGCGTCGCTGGGGCGTGCCGTCGGTGCCGACATCCTGCTGCGGCCGGCCGTCGCCTAGGACCAGTCGCGTCCGGGTGAGATGGGGCTGTTCGACGTTCCGAAGCTGGACCCCGCCGAGGTGTTGGCGTTCTACGAGGCAGAGCGAGTGGCCAGCCTGTGGTTCAGGGGCCGCGTGTTGGGGGGCGTCGGTGCGCCGAAGCTCGCTTGCCTCGAGTGCGTCGGAGCCCAGCTCACGTTGTACGACGCTCTCCGAGAGGCCGAGTTCACGCTGCCGGTGTCGGAGATCTCCGTCAAGGGAGGGACTGACACCCTCAGGCTGGATGCCGCCGGCGAGCGCTACAAGTTGGCGGCCGTCGACGTGAACGACGTCCGGCGCCGCGGGCGACCGGTCAGCTACCTGGCCTATATGGACCACTTCCAGGTCCTCGACCGGGTCCCGGGGATGGGCGCGTTCAACCAGAACTTCGGCGTCAAGGGAACTCCGGCCCGAAAGGGCGTATGGGTCGGGCTGTGGCGATCCCTCCTGGTCCAGCGAGGGGCGCGCGAGCTGTAAAGACCAGGTTACGTCGACCCTGGCCCGCCCGGCCAGACGCAAGACCCCCGCGCCAAATCGGCGTTTGTCACGGCCGTGACGGGACCGCGCCGCGCTATGGATGCGGCAGCGGGAGGGGGGTAGGCTTTTAGCGATGGGTCTCGTCGTCTGGTTGGTGGTGTTTCTCGTGTGCTTCGCCGGGCTTGGTGTGGCGGCGGGGGACCCGGCCCAGAGACGACCGCACTTCTGGCTTCGGCTGGCGATGCTGACGGCGGTCCCGCTCTCGATCGTGCTTCTGGCCGCGGCGCTGCCCCAGGGCAGGGTCGGGGCCATGATGGGCGTGTTCTGCTTCATGGCCATCCCAGCGCTCATGTTCGTGCCCGCGTTGCTCTACCGGACGCCCGGATCGTCCGGGGGTTCCGACGATGACGGAGGGGGCGGTGGGCGCGGTCCCGACCGGCCGCCCGCATCGCCCCTCAAACCACGCGGCGGCCTTCCGCTTCCCGATGCCGAGCAGGCGCGGACTCGAGTCCGCGATCACCGTCCGGCCAAGCTCCGAGAGGCGCAGCCGCGCCGGAGCGCTCGGGAGCCGGGGCGGCGGCCTGTCCGGATCCGGCCGGACCGGTAGTCCTCGCCAGAGCTCAGATGACGAGCAGTAGGATCGCCGGCGTGGACGGCCGCCTGGTCGATACCGGGGATACGAGTCTGTTCGTGCTCGAGCGCGGCGACGGACCGCTGGCGCTGTTCGTGATTCACGGCGGCCCAGGGCTCGACCACACCATGTTCGGGCATCATCTCGACGGGCTCGCCGATGTGTCTCGGCTCCTGTTCGTGGACCTCCGTTCGCAGGGTCGTTCGCGACCGGCCGATCCCGAGACGTGGACGCTTGAGCAGATGGCGGCGGACATCGAGGCGCTCGCCCAGAGCCTGGAGCTGGATCGCTACGGCGTGCTCGGACACTCGTTCGGAGCCTTCGTCGCGCTCCAGCACGCGATCGATTTCTCCGGGCGGCCAGCTGCGAGCGTCATTTCGGCCGGCGTGCCCGCCGCCCGGTTTCTCGAGCATGTGGAGCTCAACCTGGACGTGTTCGAGCCCGAGGAGCTGCGGGAGCAGGTCAAGAGCTCCTGGGCGCGGGAGGCCGAAGCACGAACCCAGGAGGAATGCCGGTCGATTCTCTCTGATCAGCTGCCATTCCACTTCCGCGATCCGCGCGATCCTCGGATCGAGGAGATGCGTTCGGGTCTCGCTGACATGGTTTTCGCCCCCGACGTTCTGCGCGCGTCGGCACGGGCGGACTACGGGGCGATCGAAGTCGAGGAGCGCCTGAGCGACGTCAAGCATCCGGTCTTGGTGCTCGCAGGCCGGCACGACCGCACTTGCTCGGTGGAGGCCGCCGAGGCGACTGCCCAGGGAGTGCCGGAGGCCGAGCTGTTCGTGTTTGAGAACAGCGGCCACATGATGTTCATCGAGGAGCCGCAGCTCTACGCGGCCACCGTGCAGGACTTCCTGGCCCGCCGAGTGGTCGAGCCTAGACCAGCCGCTCGATCCTGAGCCGGCGAACTCCCCGCGGCGTCTGCACCTCGACCACGTCCCCGGGCGCATGCCCGAGCAAGGCCTTGGCTACTGGCGACTGGTCCGAGATCTTGCCAGCGGCGCGGTCCGCCTCGGCAGCGCCAACCACGGTCCAGGTGTACTGCTCGCCTGTGCCTTCGTCGACGATCTCGGCCGTGCGGCCAAAGGAGAAGCTCGGATCGTCGGCATTGCGCTCGGTCACGACGGCGTTCAGCATCCGCTGGCGCAGCCGCTTGATCCTGGTCTCGAGATGAGCCTGGTCCTCCTTGGCGGCGTGGTACTCGGCGTTCTCCTTGAGATCGCCGTGCTCGCGGGCGGTGAGGATGCGCGCGGCCATCTCCCGCCGGCCGATCGTCTCGAGCTGGCCGAGCTCAGCTTTTACAGCCTCGAAGCCTTCAGGCGTGATGGCCTCGCCGTCAGGATCGGCAGACGCGGGTTGATCGGGCATGCCCCCCATGCTGCCAGGCCGGGGCCCCAGGCGGCAGCCCGGCAGCGCTGGACGGCCCCGCCCGCCCGCGATCCCCGACTCGTGGGACGATCTGAGCGGTGCACGACATCGTCGTCTTCTTCCGCGAGAACCCGCAGGTCCTGGTTCTGCTGATCATCTGCCTGGTGCTCGGGATCGGCACGTTTCTAGCCGTGATCTTCGGCCTGCTGACCGCGGGCAGCGCAAGGACCACCGGCGAACCGAGCGGAGTGATCGCCCTAGTGCTCGGGCTGTAGCCCGCGCGCGGCTGCGCCCGCGGTGCGGCTGCCCGCAGGCGCCTACCCGAGCCACGCCCGCAGGCGCCTACCGAGCCGGGACGTTGCGCCGGGCGGAAGCGGCCCGCGAGCGGACGGGGGACAGGCAATGGGCGGGGCGCGCCGGAACTGAGCCTGGACGACGCTCGCGATCCCACCGCAGCGGCCGCCGGTGCGGGTGCGAATGGAAGTTGTCTGGTTGGCCTTGCGCTTCGTCGAAGGGGTCGGCGAGGACGTCCTCGGCCCACCTCAAAAGGGTGCGCAGGCGGCTGGTTGAAGCCTGGAACATATGTTCGGGAGAGTAGGGAGGGGTCCGGACGGAACCGGAGGCGCTGGCGTTATGTGTCGGGCGCCCCGACAAACCCCTAGCCCGTCACAACGAGGACCACACATCGAGCTTCGTCCGCACCCGCTCGATCACAGCATCGGTGAACTCCGTGGTGCCCGCGTGACCGCCCAGGTCGGGGGTGCGGGTGCCGGAGGCGAGCGCCTCGAGTGCGGACTCGTAGATCGCGCGCGAAGCTCGCTCGGCGGCGCCGACGTCACGCTCGGCCACGTCGCCACGGGCCCCCGGGCGCTCCGTGGCATGGCGCAGGATCGCTCCGCAGGCGAGGATCATCGCCAGGGGATTCGCGAGATCCTTGCCCTCCAGCGCGGGCGCGGTGCCGTGCGGGGCCTCGGCCATCGCCACCGTGGTGTTGTAGTTCTCATCGAACGAGAGCAGCACCGACTCGGCTCCGGCGATCGAGCCGAACATCGGCAACACCAGATCCGACAGGCAGTCGCCGTCGCGGTTGAGCGCCGGGATGACCAGTGAGGCATCGGTGGCTCCGGAAAGCAGGCCGGCGTAGGTGGCGTCGATCAGGACCGGCTTGTACTCGACCTCGGGATGGCGTCCGGCCGCGTCGTCGAGCTCCTCCTTGAGCATCCCCTCGTAAACGGGGGAGACGGTCCACTTGGGGCCGCCATACACGCGGGCGCCCACCTTCTCGGCCGTGCGGAAGGCATACTCGGCGACGGCTCGGCACGTAGAGCGGGTGATCCGTTCGGCCCGGTGCGCCACCTCGCCCGGCGACCCGGAGGAGCCGTCTCGCCACTCCTCGGCCCCGTAGGCGTCCTCGACCGCCATTCGCACGATCGAGATCGGGTAGTGGACGCCGGCCACGGGGGCGACCCCGGGGAGCCGCCTGCCGGTCCTCACGATCACCTTCCCGTCGACCTCCTCGCGGAGGATCCGGTTCGGCGAGCCGACGTCCCCCGATCCTTCTGGGGTGATGGTCGCGGCCTTTAGGCCCAGCCCGGACTCGCGCATCGCCGTCGCGGCATCGCTGACGACCTGGTTAGAGGTGGCACGCCGGTTCTCCAGCGACAGGTCGAAGCGGCGGAGATCGAGCTCGAGGTCGAGCACGGACGGGTCGAGGAGTCGGAGCGACTCGTCAAGTAGCTCCTGGCCGGTCTGATCTCCCTCCAGGACGACGATCGAGACCGGCTCCGCCATCAGCGGCGCGCCTCCGGCCTACGCGGCGTCCGCCGCCGGCAGCAGCTCCTCGCGCCGGTCGGCCAGGGCATCGATGACGATCTGGAGATGCTCGTCGAAGTCGACGCCCAGGTTCTCGGCCCCGTGGCGCAGCTCTTCCCGGTCCACGGCGGCGGCGAAGCTCGGTTGCTTGAGCTTCTTCTTGACCGATTTGGGGGTCATGCCGACGAGGCCGTCGGGTCGGACGTAGGCGCAGGCGAGGATGAACCCCGAAAGCTCGTCGACGGCGTACAGCGCCTTCTCCATGTCCGTGTCCCGTGAGACTTCCATGAAGTCGGCGTGTGAGGCGACGGCGCGGACCAGCTCGGGCGGGTAGCCGCGCGCCTCGAGCTCACGCAGGGCGTAGCGCGGATGGCCGTCCTCGAGGTTGGGGTAGCGCTCGTAGTCGAGGTCGTGCATCAGCCCGGTGAGGCCCCACAGCTCCGGATCGCCACCGAAGCGCGGGGCATAGGCCCGCATCGCTGTCTCGACGGCGAGCATGTGGCGGCGAAGCGACTCCGACGCCGTCCATTCACAAAGGAGGTTCCAGGCTTCTTCGCGCGAAATCTCCTGCTGCATGGCTCCTACCCTAGCTGAGCGCTCGAGGGCCGGCCTCGCGCCGGATCGGGGGATCAGCGCGCCGAATCGGGAGCTCGACCAGCCCGATCGGAAGGACCAGCGCTCAGCGGAAGCAATGCCGCCCGCAGCGCCGGTCGCCTCCTCACCAGCTACGCTCCGTGGCCCCGGATCGAGAGCAAAGCAGGGGAAGTCACCCATGGAAAAGTTCGTGATCGAAGGCGGGGTGCCGCTCTCAGGCACGATTGTTCCCGCCGGAAACAAGAATGGCGCGCTGCCGATTCTGGCCGCCTGTCTGCTGACCGAGGACGAGGTGATCCTTCGCAACGTCCCCCGGATCAGGGACGTCGAGGCGATGGCGCTGCTGATCGAGAGCCTCGGCGCCAAGGTCAGGTGGCTGGGTCCAGGCGAGGTCCTGATCCATGCCTCCACCGTCGACCATCCGGCCCGCGTCGACCACGAGTTGGCCGAGCGGATCCGAGCTTCGTTCCTGCTCGCGGGGCCGCTGCTGGCCCGGTTCGGCCACGCCCACATGCCGCCGCCCGGCGGCGACGTGATCGGACGCCGTCGGCTCGATCCGCATCTGGACGCCTTCCGGGCTCTCGGCGCCGCGGTCGAGCATCGGGGGACCGACATCCTCCTCACCGCTCCTTCGCTCGGCCTCAGCCCATGCGACTTCCTGATGGACGAGCCGTCGGTGATGGCGACCGAGAACGCACTGATGGCCGCCGCGCTGACCCGCGGCCCCACGGTCATCCGCAATGCCGCCTCCGAGCCTCACGTCCAGGACCTGGCGCGGATGCTGGTGGCGATGGGCGCGGTGATCGACGGCATCGGCTCCAACGTGATGACTGTCCACGGCATGGGCCGGCTGCGCGGTTGCACCCACACGATCGCACCCGACCACATCGAGATCGGGTCGTTCATGGCCTTGGCCGGGGTCACCGGTGGGGAGCTGATCGTCAAGGACACGGTGCCCGAGGACCTTCGGATGATCCGCCTGGTCTTCGACCGGCTGGGGCTGCGCAGCGAGGTGCGCGGCGCCGACGTGATCGTTCCGGGCAACCAGCACCTGGTGATCCGCAACGACGCCGGCGAGTACATGCCCAAGGTCGAAGACGGGCCATGGCCGGCCTTCCCCGCCGATCTGACCAGCATCGCCGTCGCCCTGGCCAGCCAGGCCGAGGGCTCGGTCATCATTCACGAGAAGATGTTCGAGAACCGTCTGTTCTTCACCGACAAGCTGGTGATGATGGGCGCCGCAATTACGATCTGCGACCCCCACCGGGCGATCGTGGTCGGGCCGCGTCGGCTGCGAGGCCAGCGCGTCGAGTCGCCCGACATTCGCGCCGGCATGGCCATGGTGATCGCTGCGCTGTCTGCCGAGGGCGAGACTCACATCGCCAACATCAGTCAGATCGACCGCGGGTACGAGCGAATCGACGAGCGGCTGCGGGACCTCGGCGCGCGAATCACGCGGCTGGACGACGTGCCCGCCACGGTGTGAGCCGGGCCGCCCGTCCGGACGCCCCCAGCCAG
Source organism: uncultured Solirubrobacterales bacterium (assembly GCA_963834635.1). GTDB lineage: Bacteria > Actinomycetota > Thermoleophilia > Solirubrobacterales > Solirubrobacteraceae > Palsa-465. The sequence continues at coordinate 138,759 of CAWICI010000002.1, forward strand.
AGCACTCGAGCGCGATGATCGATCGCATTCCCAGCGGGACGCGAGACGTCCTGCCAGACGAGATGCGCGAGCTCCGGGCGGTGACCGACCGGATCCGCGCCGTGTTCGAGCAGGCCGGCTATGGCGAGGTCTACACGCCGGCCCTGGAATACGAGCGCTCGCTCACGATCGGCACCAGGCCCGCATATCGCGTGTTCGACGAACACGGCAACGTACTCGTGCTGCGCTCGGACATGACCGTGCCGATCGCGCGGCTCACCGCCACCCGGTACAGCCATGTCGAGCCGCCGATGCGCTTCTGTTACCTGGCCCACGCGTACCGCGACGTGCGTCCCCAGCGCGGGCAGAGCCGCGAGTTCCTCCAGGCCGGCGTCGAGCTGATCGGCGTGCCGACGCCGGAGGGGACGGCCGAGGTCCTCGGCGTGCTGTGCGGTGCCCTCGACGCGGCCGGCCTGCAGACCTACCGGGTAGGGGTCGGCGATGCCTCCCTATACCCCTCGCTGCTCGAGGCGATGGAGGTTCCCCCCGACGCTCAGGAGCGGATCCTGCACGAGCTCGTGACCCGTGACTTCGTCGGCGTGGAACGCGAGGTGCGCCGGCTGGGACTGCCTGACGACGCCTCCGAGCTGCTGCTGCGCGTCCCCAGCATCCGTGGCGGTCCAGACGTGCTTGACGGGCTCTCTGGCGCGCTGCACGACGCCGTCGGCGGGATGCGAGAGGTCCACGCCCTACTCCCGCCGGAGGTGGGCGAGCGGGTGATCTTCGACCTCGGTCTGGTGCGGAACCTCGGCTATTACACGGGGGCCGTGTTCCAGGTCTACGACCCGGCCTACGGCGTGCCGATCGGCTCGGGTGGGCGCTACGACGAACTGCTGGCGAGCTTCGGCCGCCCGTTGCCGGCGGTCGGTTTCGCGCTCAACGTCGAGCGGGTTCATATCGCGCTGACTGGCGAGGAACGGGGGCTGGGGCGGTGAGCGAGCTGCAGATCGCAGTGCCGCGTGGCGCGCTGTTCGAGCCGACGCTTGACCTGCTCGACCGGCTGGGCATCGACACCACCGAGGTCCGCGACAACGACCGCAAGCTGCTCTTCGGGGACGCGGGCATCGTGACCATGCGCCCTTCCGATGTCCCCACCTACGTCGAGGCGGGCGCGGCCGATCTGGGGATCACGGGCAAGGACGTCTTGATGGAGCAGTCCGAGCGCGAGGTCTACGAGCTCAGCGATCTTGGTTACGGCCAGTGCCGGATGGTGCTGGCGACGGTCGCCGGCGAGGATCGTGCCGCCGAGGCGCTGCGGCGCCTGGGCGTGGTCAGGATCGCCACCAAGTACCCGCGGATCGCGGCCCGGCATTTCCTCGACACGGGGCGGCAGGCGGAGATCGTCGAAGTCAAGGGCTCGGTCGAGCTCGCGCCACTGACCGGTCTGGCCGAAGGCATCGTCGACCTCACGGCGACCGGAACCACGCTGCGCGAGAACGGACTGGTGGTGCGCGAGGAGATTGCGCTCAGCACAGCCCGGCTGATCGCGAACCCCGTCGCGCACAAGCTCCGCGCCGACGCCATCGACCGGTTGCTGGAGCGGCTGGATGCGGTGTGAACGACTGCGGGCGACCGAGGATCTCAACGCGTTCGCGGCGGAGCTCCGCGGGCTGGTCCCGAGCGCCCGATCGGTGCGCGACGCGGTGGCCGAGATCGTTGCCGAGGTGCGCGCCCGAGGCGATGACGCGGTACGCGAATACACGCGAAGGTTCGACACCGCGGGCTCAGAGCCGGGGCCGCTGAAGGTCGAGAGCGCGGAGCTGAACCGGGCGGCCGAGGCGCTGCCACCAGACATCCGCGAGGGACTCACGCAGGCCATCGAGAACATCCGCGCCGTCGCCGAGGCCGGGCTCCGGCCCGACGCGACGGTCTCCTTCGCGGCCCACCAGGTGACCGCGCGCACCGTCCCGGTCGCGAGCGCCGCGGTCTATGTCCCCGGCGGCCGCGCCCCCTACCCGAGCACGGTGGCCATGGGCGTCATCCCGGCCCGGGTTGCCGGGGTAAAACGCGTCGTTGTCTGCGCTCCGCCGCGCAGCGACGGCGACATCGATCCTGTGGTGCTCGGGGCCTGCCGGCTGGCCGGAGCTGACGCCGTCTACAGGATGGGCGGGGCGCAGGCGATCGCCGCGCTCGCCTACGGGACGGAATCGGTGGCGCGCGTGGACGTGATCGTCGGGCCGGGAAACCTGTACGTGCAGGAGGCAAAGCGGCAGGTGTCGGGCGACGTGGGGATTGATTCGTTCGCCGGCCCGAGCGATCTGGTGGTGATCGCCGATGACGAGGCCACCGCCGAGCCGCTGGCACTCGATCTGCTCGCCCAGGCCGAGCACGGCCCCGGCACGCTGGTGGTGGCGATTTCGGACTCGGGCGAGCTGCTCGCGGCACTGGCCGGTCACATCGCCGCCGGTCCGCAGAGCGAAGCGGTCGCGCGCCTCGTACAGGTCGCCGACCTCGGCCAGGGCCTCGAACTGGCCCAGGCGATCGCCCCCGAGCATCTGCAACTGGCCGGAACCGGCGCGGAGGAACTCGCCGCCCGGGTGACCCGGGCCGGATGTCTGTTCGTCGGGTCGGCGTCGGGCACCGCGTTCGGCGACTACATCGCCGGCTCCAACCACATCCTTCCGACATCCGGCGCGGCCCGCTTCGCCAGCGCGCTGTCGTCGATGCAGTTCAGGCGGAGCTTCACCGAGGTGAGGATCGAGGAGGCGAGCGAGCTCGCTCGGGCGGCAGCGCCGGTGGCGCGAGCGGAGGGATTCGAGTTCCACGCGCGCTCGATGGAGGCCCGCATTCGCGACAATGGCGGCCGATGACGCGTACGGCTGAGATCAATCGCAGGACCCGGGAGACCGAGATCCAGGTCAGCCTGTCCCTTGACGGGAGCGGCGCCGGCGAGCGCGAAACCGGGGTCGGCTTCCTCGACCACATGCTCGATCTGTTCGCCCGCCACGGCCACTTCGACCTCGTCGTCCAGGCGCATGGCGACCTCGAGACGGGCGCGCACCACACGGTCGAGGATGTCGCCATCTGCATCGGACAGGCGCTCGACCAGGCGCTTGGCGATCGCGCAGGCATCGCCCGCTATGGCGAGGCGACGGTCCCGATGGACGAAGCCCGATCGGCGTGTGCGATCGATGTCTCGGGCCGCGGTCTTTGCGTGTTCCAGGCGCCGCTGCCGCCCGGGGCGATCGGCAACTTCGACCACGAGCTGGTGGAGGAGTTCTTCCGCGCGTTGGCCGGCAACGCCCGGCTGACCTTGCACCTGACGGTGGAGGCGGGGACGAACGCGCATCACGTGATCGAGTCGGCGTTCAAAGCCTTGGCCCGGGCGCTGCGGTTTGCGGTCGCCCTCGACCCGGACGAGCACGGCGTGCCGAGCACCAAGGGGACGCTGACGTGACCGGGCCGCGGATCGCGATCGTCGATTACGGCATGGGCAACCGCCGCTCGGTGCAGAAGGCGCTCGAGCACGTGGGGACGCGGGCGGTCATCACCCGGGAGCCGGAGACGCTGCGCGCGGCGGATGGACTGGTGCTGCCGGGCGTCGGCGCGTTTCCGCAGGCCATGGACAATCTCCGGGGGCTGGGCTTGACGCCGTTGCTCCGGGAGCGCGCCGCCGAGGGGGCACCGATCCTCGGCATCTGTCTGGGGATGCAGCTCCTGTTCGAGCGCTCCGAGGAGCTGGGGGGCGCGGACGGCCTCGGGCTCGTCGCCGGCGCGGTCACCCGGATCGAAACCGGCGGGCTGAGGGTCCCCCACATCGGCTGGAACGAGGTCCGCTTCGAGCGGCTCTCGGCGCTCACCGCGGGACTTCCGGCCGCAGGCTGTCCCTTCTACCACGTGCATTCGTTCGCGGTCCGGCCAGCCGATCCGAGCGGCGTGGTCGGAAGCACCGAGTACGGCGAGCGGTTCGCCACGATCATCGAGCGCAGGACGATCTTCGGAGTGCAGTTCCATCCCGAGAAGTCCTCCGCGGGTGGCCTCGCCATGCTGCGGAACTTCGCGGCAGTGTGCGGGCCGCCGGACGTCGCAGAGCCGGCAGGGGAGCGGCCGGCGGCGGCGCGGGCATGATCCTGCTCCCGGCGATCGACATCCTGTCCGGGAGGGCGGTGCGGCTGACCCAGGGCGACTTCGAGCGCCGGACCATCTATGCCGAGGATCCCCTCGAGGCCGCGCATCACTGGGTCGAGCAAGGCGCCCGCGGCCTGCACGTAGTCGACCTCGATGGCGCCCGCGCGGGTGCGCCGGCGAACCTCCACCACGTGGCCAGGATCGCTAGTGAGGTCGATGTGCCCGTACAGGTGGGCGGTGGACTGCGCTCGATCGGGGCGCTCCAGGACGCGGTGCAAGCCGGCGCCTCCCGGCTCGTGCTGGGCACCGCCGCCTACCGAGACGTCGACTTCCTCGACGAGGCCGTGGCGCGGTTCGGCGAGCGGATTGCCGTGTCAGTCGACGCCCGCAACGGGCTGCTGGCGGCGTCGGGATGGATCGAGCAGACGGAGATCCCGGTGGAGTCGGTGATCGAGCGGCTGGGACGCCGGGGCGTGCACCGCTTCGTCTACTCGAGCATCGAGCGCGACGGCACGCTGGGCGGCCCGGATCTCGGCGGCGCCCGCCGGGTAGCCGACGCGGTCAAGGGAAGCTTCATCTATTCGGGCGGCGTCTCATCGCTCGAGGACCTCGGTGCGCTGGCCGGGCTTCGTCAGGTCAATCTGGCCGGGGTGATTGTGGGCAAGGCGCTCTATGAGGGGCGATTCACGGTGGCCGAGGCCCGCCGTGTCCTCGAACGCTGATGCATTACAAGCGGGTAATCCCGTGTCTCGATGTCGACGGCGGCCGCGTGGTCAAAGGGGTTGGGTTCGTCGACCTGCGCGATGCCGGCGATCCGGTCGAGCTCGCCGCTCGTTACGACGCGGCGGGAGCCGACGAGCTGGTGTTCCTCGACATCACCGCCACCTCGGACAAGCGGGACACGGTGGTCGAGCTGGCCCGGCGCGCTGCGGATGAGCTGTTCATCCCGTTCACGATCGGGGGAGGGATCCGCTCGGTCGCCGACGCCCAGGCGGTCCTCGATGCCGGCGCGGACAAGGTCTCGGTCAACTCGGCCGCGCTCGAGCGACCGCCGCTGATCGACGAGCTGGCGCAGACATTCGGAGTCCAGTGCGTGGTGCTGGCCGTCGACGCCAAAGCGGGGGACGGGGGATGGGAGGCCTACCTGGCGGGCGGACGGCGGGCGACCGGCCGTGACGCCGTGGACTGGGCGGAGGAGGGAGCGAGCCGCGGAGCGGGCGAGATCCTCCTCACGAGCATGGATCGCGACGGCACCAACGCCGGGTACGACCTCGAGCTAACCGCTGCGGTTGCGCAACGGGTCGGCGTGCCGGTCATCGCATCAGGCGGCGCCGGTGAGCTGCGTCACCTGGCCGAAGCGGTCAGAGCAGGCGCCGACGCGGTCCTCTGCGCGTCGATCTTCCACTACGGCCAGCACTCGGTGGGCGAAGCCAAGGAGGAGCTGGCGCGGGCCGGCGTGCCGGTCCGGCGCTAGGGAACTGGGCCGGCCGCATCCGTCCGGCGCTCAAACCGGCCCGGCTGCGTCCGGGCACGGGGACGCAAGCCGCGGAATTCCCGGCCCGTCCGGCGAAGTGATGCAGTTTCTTTGTTGACCCGGCTGCGAGTCGACCGCGGTTAGGCGGCCTCTTCGACATATCCCGCCGCCGCGCACGCATCGCAGTACGCGGCGGGGGGAACACGAGGCTCGTAGCAGCCGGGGCGGCAGCAGGTTGAGGACCGCTTGGGGCGGCCCCGTCCGATGCGGGCAGCGGCTGCGTCCTTGAGCTCTTCGCGCATGCGATCGAGCTCTGCCGCGTGCTCAGCGCAGAACCGGCGGCCCTTTAGGGCCGACTGCTGACAATGACTTCCACTACGACAACGCATATGTATGAACCATAGCAAGAACCCCCGAACGCACGTTCCGTAAAGCCGCTTTTGCGCCGGTATTTCCGGGTTTCTGCCCCCCAGGACGAAACCCTCCTGGACGCAAGCTAGCTCGCATGCTTATGGCGTCGCCGCCGCGCCGCGGCTCTCCGAGCCCGGTGTTGTGCCCGCTTGTGCTGGCGCGCCTTGGCCCGGCTATGCCTCCGGGCCCGGCGAGCGTGCCGCGCGGGGGCCCGTCCGCGCGGCAGCAGCTGATAGAGCTTCGAGTAGCCGCTCAAGTAGATGGCCCCGTCGTCGCAGATCACGGGGTTGAAGGCGCCGTCGGGAAAGAAGAAGACCTGGTGGCCGGTGCGGGCGTTGAGCCCGGTGGTGGTCTTCGAGCCCAGAGCGGAGTAGTAGACGACGCCGTCGACGATCGTGGCCGAGCCCGAGATCCGGTTGCCCACGTGGTGGGTCCAGCGGATGGCTCCTGATTGGGCGTTGAAGGCGTAGAAGTTGCCGTCGTAGGAGCCGATGTAGACGGTCGGACCGAGCCCGGGCGTATTGGCTACGGCGGGGGAGGCATAGACATAGGCGCCGGTCGACGTGGCCCAGGCCAGCTGTCCCGTTCGCGCCGCGAACGAATACACGCGCCCGTCAGTGTTCCCCATGTAGACGCGGCCGTACGCGATCGCCGGGGTCGAGTAGAAGTTGCCGGAGCCGAAGCCGAAGTGGGTCCCGCTCGTGCTCACGGTCCAGATCGGATGGCCGGTGTTCGCGTTCAGCGCATAGGCGCGGCCCGCGTAATCGCCGAAGTAGAGAATTCCGTTGACGAGGGCGGGGCCGCCCTTGACCGCCCCCGAGGCGTGATAGGTCCAGAACACGTGGCCGTCACGCGCTCGAAGCGCGTAGACCGTGCCGCTCTGATCGCCGAAGTACACCGTGGTGCCCCAGGCCATCGGCGAGGACTCGGTCCCGGCCGGGACAGGATGTGACCAGACGATCCGCCCGGTCTTCATCGAGAGCGCGTCGAAGCTTCCGTGGCCGGGGCTCGGGCCTCGGTTCGAGAGGATCGAGACGAAAATGAGGTGTCGGCGAACGTCGATCGCCGGCGACGCAGCCGCCAGCTGCCCGATCTTGTGCTGCCAGATCAGGTGTCCATTGAGCTTGTTGATCGCCTTGGCCGAGGCGTCATCGTCGACCTGGTAGAGCGTGTCCTGGTAGATGACGGGGGAACTCGAGCAGTGCGTAGTCCTCTAGCTGCCATCCCACGCGGAATGGCGGCGCGAGGTGGCCGGCCCCGGGGAAGAAGCGCGTGCGCGCTGCGTCGAAACCGTACCTCGGCCACTCGAAGTTGTTGACGACCTTGCGCTTGCCGGCGGGGACGGCGCGGGGGTCGTCGTTGAGGTGAACGAGAGATTGGGATGTGAGACGTTCCCGGGTGAGTGCAGGAGGACGAACGCCACGGCGCCGGCCACCAGCACCAGCAGAATGCCGCCGATGATGAGACCGAGCCGCAGCAGCGCCTCGGACCGAGGCTCCGCATGGCGCGGATGCTAACCAGGGGTCTGTGAGCCGCGCGTTAGCGCCGAGCGCGAAGATCTTGGTATGGAGACCACCACCGCCCGCGAAGCTGCTCGAGTCGATCCGGGCCTTACCGGCCGCTGGGCCGCTGCTCTCACGGCTCGGCGAGCGCGACGGCGTCTACCTCGTCGGCGGGGCGGTCCGCGACCTACTGCAAGGGGGGCCAGCCGTTCGACCTCGACCTCGTGGTCGAGGGCGACGCCGCCGCGCTGGCGCGAGAGCTCGGCCCGCCCGGGTGCACGACCGGTTCGGGACCTCGACCGTCACCCTCGACGGCTTCACCTATGACCTGGCCCGGGCGCGGACCGAGCGCTATCCGTATCCGGGAGCGCTGCCCGAGGTCGAGCCCGCCGGTCTGACCGAGGACCTCGGGCGCCGGGATTTCACCGTCAACGCGATCGCGGCGGCGCTCGGTGGCCCGCGCCCCGGAACGCTGAGCTCGGTCGCCGGAGCCCTCGACGATCTCGAGGACGGCACCCTCCGCGTGCTCCACCATCGCAGCTTCCTCGACGACCCCACCCGCCTGTTGCGGCTCGCGCGCTACGCCAGCCGCCTCGGCTTCTCGATCGAGCCCGACACGCTGGAGCTGGCTCGCCAGGCGATCGGAGCTGGGGCGCTCGGGACCGTGAGCGGCAATCGAATCGGGGCGGAGCTTCGCCTGCTCAGTCGCGAAAAGGACCCGGTGGCCGGGTTCGAGAAGCTCGACGAGCTGGGGCTCGACCGCGCGATCGACGAGCAATTCGGCCTGACCGATCCGGAGTATGCCCGGCGTGCGCTCGCGCTCCTGCCCCCCGACGGCCGTCCCGATCTCCTCGTCCTCGGCCTCGCCACCGCCGGAAGTGAGGGCTCGGCGCTGCGCGAGTTCCTCGATCGGCTCGCCTTCGAGGCGCATGAGCGGGAGGTGATCTCCGCCGTCGCGCTCCGGGCGGAGACGGTGGCCGGGGTCCTCGCGCGGGCGGAGCGGCCCTCTCAGATCGCCGACGCCCTGGCCGGCGCCTCGACAGAGCTCGCGGCGGCGGCCGGGGCATTGGGACCGGAAGCGCAGGCGCGCGAATGGCTCGAGCGTCTCCGTCATGTCGAGCTCGAGATCGACGGCGACGACCTGCTGGCGGCCGGCGTCCCCCAGGGCGCCGCGATCGGCGTGGGGCTGCGAGCAGCCCTGACCGCGGCGCTCGACGGCTTCGCGCCAGGCCGGGAGGAGCAGCTCGACGGGCGGTGCGCGCGGCCCGGGGCAGCGGCTAGCCTCCGCCGCCGATGCTCCAGCGGCCGAACGAGCTCCAGTGGCACGGACAGGCCGGCCACTACGAGGTCTATTACCTGACCCTGACCGACCCTGATACCGGCGTGGGAATGTGGATCCGGTACACGATGGTCGCACCGCTTCTCCCGGCCGGCGGCGGCCCAGCTGCTCGCTGTGGCTGGTGGCGATGGATCCACGTTCGGGGCGCCGGCTCGCCTTGCGCGCAAGGCCACCTACCCGATCGCGGAGCTGAGCGCGCAGACCGATCCGTTCGAACTGCGGATCGCCGGCGCACCACTGAGCGACTCGGGGATGAGCGGCGCCTTCGAAGACGTGGCCTGGGACTTCGCTGGGCCCCCGGGCAGGCGCCTATGAGCACGTCCATGGGGCTGCTGCGCCGGGCGGGCGTGGCTCAGAACGGTTCTTGTGCTGCCGCACGCGGATCTGCGGATCGACGGGACGGTCACCCTGGCTGGCGAGCGGCTCGAGCTGTCCGGAGCGCGCGGTGCTCAGGCCCATCTGTGGGGGTCAAAGCACGCCGAGCGGTGGGCGTGGGCGCACTGCAGCGACTTCACCGACCCGGGCGGCGCGGCGGTGCCGGATGCGTTCATCGACGCCGTCTCGGTGGTGGTGGCGCGCTTCGGCCGCGAGGTCGGTCCGAGCACGCCCGTCGTGGGGCGGTTCGACGGTGAGGACTTCTTATCGACCTCGCCTCTGCGGGTGGTCCGGAACCCCAGCACGTTCGCGCTCACAGGGTGGCGGTTCGAGGCGGTCGACGGGAGCCGCAGGCTGGTCGGTGAAGTGGACGCCGACCGCGAGCGGCTGGCCGGCGTGACCTATCACGACCCGGACGGAGAGCTTGCCTACTGCTACAACAGCGAGACGGCCTCGATGCGGGTGCATGTCTACGAGCGAGCTCGTCGAGTGGGTGGCTGGGCGCATCGGGAGACGCTCGTGGCCAATGGCCGCACCCACTTCGAGTACGCGCAACGCAGCCCGGTGCCTGACACTGGAGCTGCTCATCTGATGGAGCCGCGGGAACCGTTCTACGCCGCGGCGACCATCTCGGGATCGACCTCCCGGGGGCGCGGGTGCTGTTCACCACCCGGCGCGGCGGCGTCTCGGCTGGGCCGTATGCAAGCCTCAACCTGGGACGGCTGACCGGATGACATGGCCGCCGTGAAGCGCAACCGGGCGCTGGTGGCTGGCAGGCCGGAGTGCGGGTTCGCCTACGGGCGCCAGGTCCACGGCACGGTCGTCCAGCGCGCGCGCCGCCCCGGTGGCGAAGGCGAGAGCCGCCGGAGGCCGATGGCCAGGCGACCGCCCCCCCGGGGTCGGGCCGCTCGTGCTGACCGCGGATTGCCTGCCGGTGGCCGTCGCCGGCGCAGGGAGCGGTGGCGATGATCCACGCCGGCTGGCGTGGACTGGCCGTGGGCGTGATCGGCGAGGGGGTGCGGGCAATCCGCGGGCTGGGAGCCCGTGACCGCTCGTCGCGGCGATCGGTCCGGGCGCCGGTCCGTGCTGCTATGAGGTCGGGGAGGAAGTGCACTGCGCGTTCGCTGCCCGGGACATGACGTTCCGGCAATGGGCGCAACCTCGACCTCAAGGCGATCGCGCGGGCCGAGCTGGAGCAGGCCGGCGTGAGCGAGGTGCACGACGTCGAGCTGTGCACGATCTGCTCAGACCCTTCGCTGTTCTTCTCTCACCGGCGCGACCGCGGCGTCACCGGCCGCCAGGCGGGGATCGCGTGGCTCGGCTGATCCGTGATCTTCGCGCCGAGCAGGTCCGCGAGAACCTGGAGCGGGTCCGCACCGAGATCGACGCCGCGGCCGAGGGCCGCGAGGTCCAGATCCTGGCCGCGGTGAAGTACCTGCCAGTGCGAGGAACTGGAGGTGCTGGCCGAGGCGGGACTCAAGCTGCTCGGCGAGAACCGCGCCCAGGACCTGCAGGCCAAGGCGGACGCTTATCCGGGGCGCTTCACCTGGGACTTCATCGGCCAGCTGCAGAGCCGCAAGGTCCGCCAGCTCATCCCATACGTGCGCTACATCCACTCGGTGGGCAGCGATTCGGCGCTCGCCCAGCTGGGGCGCCACGGCACCCCGCAGACCCGAGGTGATGATCGAGGTCAACGTCGCCGGCGAGGAGGGCAAGGCGGGGATTGCCCCCGACGAGCTCGGAGATTTCGTCGAGCGCTGTCCGGTCGAAGTGGTGGGTTTGATGACGATGCCGCCGTTCGCGCCCGACCCCGAGGACAGCCGGCCGATATTTCGCCCCACTGCGCGAGCTGGCCGAACGACACGGGCTGGCGCACCTGTCGATGGGCACGAGCCAGGACTACCTCGTCGCCGTTCAGGAGGGGGCGACGATCGTGCGGCTTGGCACAAGCCTCTACACCTAAGCCGTCCCCGCGCGTCATAATCACGCAGGGAAATCTCGCCCTGAAGCGAACCTCCGGGAAACCATGGCCTTCCGCGACACCTGGCACCGCACACTCGTCTACTTCGGCTTGGCCGAGGACGAGGCGTACGAGGAGGAGATCGAGCCTTACGGCGAGCCTGAGGTCGAGCTTCAGGACTCCTACCGAGAGCGGCCCAACGTGCGCCGCCTGGGAGCCCGCCGGCGACGCGATGAGTTCGACGACATCTTTGCCGACGACCCCGGAGCGGAGCGACGCACGACCACGCTACGGCCGGTCTCCGGCCGGGGCAACGGCCGCAGCGGCGATGTGCGGGTCCACTTCGTCGCGCCGAAGAACTTCAACGACGTGCAGGACGTGGCCGACAAGTTCAAGGAGTCGATCCCGGTGATTCTCAACCTCCAAAGCACGGACACCGATTTGTCCAAGCGGCTGATCGATTTCTCCAGCGGTCTCACGTACGCGCTCGACGGCGGCATGCAGCGGATCGCTGACAAGGTGTTTCTGCTCACCCCGCACAACGTCGAGGTCTCGGCCGAGGAGCGCGCGCGCTTGGTCGAGAAGGGTTTCTTTAACCAGTCCTAACCGACCGCCCGCCACCGGACGGTGAGCGGCGGAACGCCGATCGCTGCCTGCCGGCAGCGCCCAGGTAGATTTCATCCCATGCAAGTCGGCCTCATCGGAGCTGGCAACATGGCCCGTGCCATGGCGCGGGGGTGGGGCGATCCGGTGCTGTGCTCCGACGGCGGCTCGGGACGGGCTCGCGAGCTGGCGGCCGAGCTCGGGGGCGAGGCCCTTTCCAACGCGGAGGTCGCGGAGCGGGCCGACCTGGTCGTCCTGTGTCACAAGCCGGCCCAATTGAAGGAGGTTGCAGACGAGATCCGGGGCAAGGCCTCGGCCGTGGCCTCGGTGCTCGGCGGCACCCTGTTCGGCGACCTAGAGCAGGCCTACGCGCACGTGCCGTTGTTTCCGCTGATGCCGAACACGGCGGTCGAGGTTCGACGAGGGATCGTCTGCTATTCGCCCGTCGAGGGGATCGACGAGCAGCTCGAGGCCGAGGTGATCGCGCTGTTTGAACGTCTCGGCATGGTTGTGCGCTTGCCCCGTCGACTGATGGACGCGGCCGGCGCCGTGGCCGGAGTCGGGCCGGCCTACGTTGCGCTCCTGGTGGAGGCACAGGTCGATGCCGGCGTTCGTCACGGACTCAGTCCTGCGCTGGCGGCCAAGCTGGTGGCGGAGACGATGGCGGGCACGGCGGCGCTGCTCGAGGAGCGCGGCTACGACACGCTCGCGGTCAGGCGCGAGGTCACCTCCCCCGGCGGGTCAACGGCGCGCGGTCTGGCCGCCCTCGAGCGGGCGGGTGTTCGGACGGCGTTCCAAGACGCGATCGACGCGGTGGTATTCGGAGGGGGGACCGGTCCGGTCCCCCCAGGTGGCGGCGGTGATTCTTCTCCTCGCCAGCACCCGCCAGGACATCGCCAACTACGTAAGCGCGCTGTTCACGGTCTACATCCTCCTGATCTTCCTCTACATCCTGTTCAACCTGCTGTTCTCGTTCGGGGTTCGCACTCCCTACTCCCGGTGGTCGGACGGCGTGCTCAGCTTCCTGCGCGACGTGTCCGAGCCCTACCTGCGGATCTTTCGCCGGTTCATACCGCCGATCGGGATGTTCGATCTCAGCCCAATGATCGGAATCATCGTCCTGTACTTCGTTCGCACGATCGTGGTCAGCGCGATCCACGGCTGAGTCGCCGGCTCGATGGTGACTCAGGCCCAGGCGACCCCAGCCACCGATGCCCGCTCCACCGCATACCTGCGTGCGGCGCTGCTGGTGGTGGCGGTGCTGGCAATCGACCAGGCGACCAAGCACGCCATCGCGTCCTGGCTCGCCGTTGGTCAAGAGCACAAGTTCCTCCCGGGCATCAATCTCGTTCACGTACGCAACACCGGCGTGGCCTTCGGCTTCTTCGCCGGGGGCGGCACGCTCGTGCTGGTTCTCACGCTGGCCGCGCTGGCCATCCTGCTCGGCTACTTCATCGTCCGGCCGACGCGACGCTGGCTATGGGTGCCGACCGGGCTGCTGATCGGCGGGGCCGTCGGCAACCTGCTCGACCGCCTGTTCGACGGCGCGGTGACCGACTTCATCAAGCTGCCGCTGTGGCCGGCGTTCAACTTCGCCGACATGTCGATCACCTTCGGAGTCCTCGCCCTGTTGTGGGTGTTGGAGGGCGAACGGACCGATGGGAAATGAACGCGCGGACGGTTCGCGTCTCGAGCTGAAAGTGCCAGCGGAGGCGTCGGGGATGCGCCTTGACCGCTTCCTCGCCGACCGGCTCGGATCACGAGCGAAGGCCCAGAACCTGATCGAAGCTGGCCTGGTGTGGGTCGACGGCCGCTCCCGGCCGAAGCGCCACGCGGTGAGCGCCGGGGAGACGGTCGAGGTCGCCCCGGAGCCGGTTGACGGGTCGGCCGGGCGGCTTGCGCCCGGCGAGCCGCAGGCGCCATTCGAGGTGGCCTGGGAGGACGAGTACCTGCTTGTCGTCGACAAGCCCGCTGGAGTAGTCGTGCATCCCGCGCGCGGGCACTGGACGGGCACCCTCGCCCAGGCCTTGGGCGACCTGGGTGCCAGCGGGGGAGAGGAGCCGTGGCGAGCCGGGATCGTTCACCGCCTGGATCGCGACACCTCCGGGCTGCTCGTGGTGGCCAAGAACGATCAGGTTCATCAGGCGCTGAAGGCGCTGCTCGCGGCTCGCGGGCTGCGGCGTGAATATCTGGCGCTGGTCGAGGGGCATCCTCCGGCGCGGACGGGGACGATCGACGCGCCGATCGGGCGCCATCGCCGCGACCGCGTGCTGATGTCAATCGACACCGACGACCCGCGCGAGGCCCGCACGCACTACGAGACCGAGCGCGTGCTGCCGCAGGCGTCGCTGCTGCGGATCGCGCTGGAGACGGGGCGCACCCACCAGATCCGCGTCCACATGGCCGCGATCGGCCATCCGGTTTGCGGCGATCCCCAGTACGGGACCGCCGGGCTCTATGGCCTCGACCGCCAGTTCCTGCACGCGGCGAGGCTGGCGTTCAAGCATCCGGTGACGGGGGCGATGGTCGATGTGCGATCCGAGCTGCCGAAGGATTTGGTTGAGGCGCTGGCGGCGGGCGGGGGCGTGAGGGCGGGGCGGCCGGTCGTCTCGTGCGCGGGCCCGGCGAGCGCGGCTCGGCCGGTGAGGCCCAGGCCGCGGCCCGGCCCGGGGTGATGTGAATGGCGATTCAGTCCCAACGTTCGGAACTGAATCGCCATTCACCGCGCGGTCGGCGGCCGGCGAACGTGCCACAGACGAATGCACGCTCGGTCCACGTCACGTTTGCCCGCCTGGCGGGGGCAAACGTGCCCCGCTTGAAGGCGCGCTCGGTCCGCGTCACGTTTGCCCGCCTGCGGACCCGTCGCACGTCGCCCCGAAAAGAGTCGGCGGGGCGGCCCGTCCAAAGCCGCCCCGCCGGGGTTGCGAACCGAGCCACCGGAGGTAGGGGAAGGGAGGTCCGGTCCGCATGGCAGGCACCACCAAGGTAGGGGATGGTGATTGGCCCGCCTACAGCGCTGAAACGTACCGTCCTGCCAATACTTGCGTAAACTTTTTCGGGAAGGTCATTCGCTAACTACCCCGCATGCGCGGATCGCGCCCTGCCCCGGAAGTCACGGGGTTCGCGAGCACCGCCGGGCGGGCTGCATCAAATCCGAAAAAAAGGGAGCAGGAGCAGTGGCTCAAGTTGGAATCAAGGAGCTGCTGGAGGCCGGTGTTCACTTCGGCCACCAGACGCGCCGCTGGAACCCCAAGATGCGCCGCTTCATTTATGGCGAGCGGGACGGCATCTACATCATCGATCTTCTCCAGACCGAAGCACTGCTGGAGAACGCCCGGAAGTTCGCGTCCGAGGTTGCTCGCCGCGGCGGGACGGTCCTGTTCGTGGGCACCAAGAAGCAGGCTCGCGACGCGATCCAAGAGACCGCCGACGCGGCCGACATGCCGTACGTCAATCACCGCTGGCTTGGCGGCCTACTGACGAACTTCCAGACAATCTCGCTGCGGATCCGCCGCCTCCACGATCTCGAGCGCTACGAGGCCGAAGGGCAGCTACAGCTGCTTCCGACCCGTGAGCGGATGGCCGCCCAGGCCGACCTCGAGAAGCTGCGCGCCAACCTCGGCGGGGTCAAGAACATGCAGCGTGTACCCGACGCCGTGTTTGTCATCGACCTGAAGACCGAGGCGATCGCCGTCCGCGAGGCCCAGGGCCTGCGGATTCCGATCATCGGGCTCGTCGACACGAACTGCGATCCCGACGGGATCAGCTACGTGATCCCCGGCAACGATGACGCTATTCGCTCGTGCTCGGCGATCACCAAGGCGATCGGCGACGTCGTCGCCGAGGGCCACGGCGTGTTCCGCGCCGAGGAGGAGCGTGCCCGGCAAGAGCGCGAGCGGCGCGAGGCCGAGGAGCGCGCCAGGCAGGAAGCGGAGGAGAAAGCCCGGCAGGAGGCCGAGGAGCGCGCGCGCCAAGAGGCGGAGGAGCGGGCACGACGCGAGGCCGAGGCGGCCGCAGCAGCGGCCGCCCAGCCGGAGCAGCCCGCGGCCGCCGCACAGGCCCCGCAGCGGGAGCAGGCCGCGGCCCCGCAGACGCGGCAGCGAGACCAGCCGGCACCGGCCGCACCGGCCGCACAGGCCGCACAGTCCCCCGAACCGGCGGCCGCCGAGCCGTCGGAGCCGCCCGCCGCCGCCGGGGCCGAGCCGCCGCCGGCGGAAGACCCGACCCCACCGCAACCGCAGGCCGAGACGCCTCCCGAGGACCCCGAGGTCGCCCGCGCCCAGGACGCCGCGGCCGAGGCGCCCGAGCCCGAGGCCGCGGCCGAGGCGCCCGAGCCCGAGGCCGAGAGCCAGGCGCCCGAGCCCGAGGCCGAGACCCGGGCGGCCCATGCTGAGCCCGAGGCCCAGGCGGAACCCGCGGCCGAGGCCCAGGCGGAACCCGCGGCCGGCCCGAGCCGAGGCAGGACCCGGCCGAGGCCCAGGCGGAACCCGAGGCCGCCCAGCCCGAGCCTGAGGCCGCCGAGGGCCAAACCACCTCGACCGAGGAAGGCGCATGACCCAGATCACCGCTCAGGACGTCAAGGCGCTGCGCGACAGGACCGGGGCGGGTGTGCTGGCGTGCCGCGAGGCGCTGACGGAGACGGAGGGCGACCTCGAGAAGGCGATCGAGGTTCTCCGTGCCCGCGGAGCCGCCCAGGCCGCCAAGCGGGCCGGGGCGGAGGCCCGCGAGGGTGTGGTCCAGAGCTACATCCACGCCGGGAACAAGATCGGGGTGCTGGTCGAGGTGGATTGCCAGACCGACTTCGTGGCGCGCAACGAGAAGTTCATCGAGTTCGCGCGGGAGCTCGCGCTCCACATCGCCGCGGCGGCTCCGCTGGCGGTGAGCGAGGACGAGATCCCGGCTGAGGACCGTGAGCGGGAAGAGCGGATCGCCACCGAACAGGCCGCGGACCGGCCGGAGAACGTGCGCGAGCGGATCGTCAGCGGCAAGATCGACAAGTGGCTCGACGAGAACGTTCTACTCCGCCAGAAGCACGTCAACGAGGAGAAGTACGGCGGCAAGAAGATCGAGGATCTTCGGGCTGAGCTGGCCAGCGAGACCCGGGAGAACGTCGTGATCCGCCGCTTCTCCCGCTTCTCCGTGGGCGGCTAGCGGCCGTGGAGGGCGAACCCGCCTACCAACGCGTTCTGCTCAAGCTGTCGGGGGAAGCCCTGATGGGCGACCTGGACTACGGCACCGATCCCGAGCGAGTCAAGGCGATCGCGTGCGAGGTCGCGGCTGTGCACCAGCGCGGCGTGGAGATGGCGATCGTGGTCGGGGGTGGAAACATCTACCGCGGGCTGGCTGCGGCGGCCCGCGGGATGGACCGGGCCACGGGTGACTACATGGGAATGCTGGCCACGGTGCTGAATGCCCTCGCCCTCCAGGACGCGCTCGAGAAGGACGGAATCCCCACCCGGGTGCAATCGGCGATCACGATCTCAGAGGTGGCCGAGCCCTACATCCGCCGCCGGGCCATCCGCCACCTGGAGAAACGCCGGATCGTGATCTTCGCCGCCGGCACCGGCAACCCGTTCTTCACCACCGACACGGCGGCGGCGCTGCGCGCGGCCGAGCTCCATGCCGAGGTCGTGCTGATGGCCAAGAATGGGGTGGAGGGGGTCTACTCGGCCGACCCCGCCCTCGACCCGACGGCCACGTTCATTCCGGAGATCACCCACAAGGACGCGCTGACTCGCGGGCTTCAGGTGATGGACTCGACCGCCTTTGCCCTCTGCATGGACAACAACCTGCCGATTGTCGTCTTCAACATGGCTGACGGGCGAAACATCGACAAGATAGTGTCCGGCGAGCGAGTAGGGACGTTGGTGAGGACATGAGCGACAGCGAGCTGATCGACGGGCTGCTGGCCGACGCACGGGAGCGGATGACCAAGTCGGTCGAGTCGATTCGGCACGAGTTCGGCTCGGTGCGCACCGGCCGCGCCAGTCCGGCGTTGCTCGATCGGATCGCCGTCGACTACTACGGAACCTCGACGCCGCTGCGCCAGCTGGCCACGATCAGCGCCCCCGAGGCACGGCTGCTGACGATCCAGCCCTACGACAAGAGCTCGATCAAGGCCATCGAGCGGGCCATCCTCGAGTCGGACGTCGGTCTCACCCCCAACAACGACGGCAACCTGATCCGGCTCGGCATTCCCGAGCTGACCGAGGAACGTCGCAAGCAGCTGGTGCGGGTGGTCCGCCACATCGCCGAGGAGGGCCGGGTGGCTGTCCGCAACATCCGCCGCGACGTGATGCACGACCTGCGCGAGCTCAAGGAGGCCGGCGAGGCGGGGTCCGACGACGAACACCGCGCCGAGCTTGAGCTGCAGAAGGTCACCGACGCGCGCATCTCAGACCTTGACGAGGCACTTAAGCAGAAGGAAGAAGAGATCCTGGAGGTGTGATGAACGCGACCGCGGAACGCGCCCGCTACGTCGCGATCATCACCGACGGCAACGGTCGCTGGGCGAAACGGCAGGGGCTTCCCGTCGTGGCCGGGCACGAGGCGGGGGCCGACACGGTCAAGGCCCGGCTGCGCGACGCGGTCGAGCTGGGGGTTGAGGAGCTGACCGTTTACTCGTTCTCGACCGAGAACTGGCGCCGCTCGCCGGAAGAGGTAGGTGCCCTGATGGAGATGTTCGTTCGCCGGATCGAGATGGAGACGCCCGAGCTTCACCAGGAGGGCGTCCGGATGCGGTTCATCGGCCGCCGCGGAGTTCCCGTGCCGGGCGAGCTGGTGAACAAGATGGAGTGGGCCGAGCAGGTGACCTCGGGCAACACCCGGATCACCCTGTTCGTCGCCTTCAACTACGGCGGCCGGGCGGAGATCGTGGACGCGGCGCGAACCTTTACCGGTGGCGACGAGCAGGAATTCCGCGCTCACCTGTATGCACCCGAAATGCACGATCCCGATCTGATCATCCGCACCAGCGGCGAGCAGCGGATCTCGAACTACCTCCTGTGGCAGGGGGCCTACTCCGAGCTCGTCTTCCGTGAGGAGCTGTGGCCCGACTTCTCGCGCCGCGCGTTCGAGGAGAGCCTCGAGGAGTTCACCGCCCGCCGGCGCCGCTTCGGGGGCCGCTAGCGATGCCGCAGCGGCGGCGCTCAAACCCTGAGTACGTAAGGCAGCGTCCGACTCGGCGACCCGAGCGGCCAGTACGGCAGCCGGAGAAGAGCGGCGGTTCCGATCTCCTGGCGCGGATCGCGGTGGCCGTTCCGGCCGCCGTCGTGGCGATTCTGTTCGTCGACTTGGGCGGGCTGGCCTTCGCCCTGTTCATGATGGTCATCGGCTGGATCTGCATGCACGAGCTCTACCGGCTCCTGCAACGCTGGCGCCCGCTCCCGCTCGTCGGTTTCGCCTCCCTGGCCGGCATGGTCCTGGCCGCCCGCTACGGAACCGAGCGTCAGGTGCTGGAGGTGGCGATGGCAACGCTCCCGGTGCTCGTCCTGTTCGTGATGACGCGCCCGGCGCCCGTGGGTGCGACGGTGGCCGTCGCGGGGACGGTGCTGGGGGTCTACTGGATCGGCTTCGCCTTCGCCCACGCCGTCCTCCTGCGACAGCTGCCCCACGGCAACGGGATCATCATCGACGTGCTCGTCGGCACGTTCCTCGGGGACACCGGGGCGTACCTCGGGGGCAAGCTGTTCGGCCGCCGACCGCTGGCGCCCCAGATATCGCCCGGGAAGACGGTCGAGGGGCTGTTCTGTGGCGCGCTCATCTCGGTCATCGCTGTGTTCTTCGCCGGCCTCTACCAGACCTGGCTGACTCCGGGTGACGCGCTCTTGCTGGGGGTGACGGTGGCCGTGCTCGGGCCGATCGGCGACCTGTTCGAGTCGCTGGTCAAGCGCAACGCGGGCCAGAAGGACGCCGGGACGCTGTTCGGCGCCCATGGTGGCGCCCTTGACCGGCTCGATGCGGTCATCTTCACGATCGTCGCCGGCTATTACGTGTGGATCGCGGTGATGCACTAGACCATGCCCGGACCGCTCGGCCACGCCCACACCATCACCAAGCTTCCCGCTCAGGATCTTGAGCGGGCGCGCGCCTTCTACCGCGACAAGCTCGGGCTCGAGCCGACGGAGACACGCACCGGCGGCCTGCGCTACGTGTGCGGGACGACGGAGTTTCACCTATTCGCGTCGGCCGGGACGCCCTCAGGCGAGTCGACCCAGATGGCGTTCGAGGTCGAGGACCTCGAGGCCACCGTGGACGAGCTGCGGGCCCGGGGGGTGACCTTCGCGCGCTTCGAGATGCCCGGCTTCGGTGAGCAAGGCGACACGATCGCCGCCCCCGACAACTATCCAAGCAAGGGCACGGGCGAAGTTGGGACGTTCTTCTACGACAGCGAGGGGAACCTCATCGGAATCGCCCAGCCGGTGCGCGAGGCCTGACAGGAGTCGTGACTGACCCAACGCGTAAGGCTCTCCCTGAGGAGGTGGACACGCTGAGTGCTGCCCTCGCGGACGCGTTTGAGGACGACCCGGTGTTCGGGTGGCTGATGCCAAACCCATCTCGCCGGCGGTCGCGACTGGTTCGGTTCTTCAAGCTCGAGCTGCGCCACGTGGTGCTTCCGGTGGGCCGGGCGTGGACTACGGAGGACCTGGCCGGGGCTTCGCTCGAGCTGCCTCCTGGAGCCTGGAAGATGCCAATGGGCACTCAGATCGCCCAGGGCCCCGCGTATGCGCGCGTGTTCGGAACCCGGCTTCCGGTGGCGATCGCGCTGATCACGCTGATGGAGCGCCGTCACCTACGAGAGTCGCACCTATACATCCCCTACGTCGGGGTGGCCTCCCGCGCGCAGGGACGGGGCCTCGGCACGGCCCTGTTGCAGCGGACTTTGGACCGCTGCGATCAGGAACGCCTGCCCGCCTACCTGGAGGCGACAAGCGAGCGCAACGTCGCGCTCTACGAGCGTCTCGGCTTCCAGCACCTGGGCGAGTTCAACCTCGCCACCAGCCCGCCGCTGTGGCCGATGCGAAGGCCACCGGTCGAACTTGATGATGCCGGCACGCCTTTGCCCTAGACGCGGATCAGCCCCGCCCCGGCCCGGCCGCCTCCTCGCAGCCTGTGCCTGTACCGCGCTGACCGGAGCGGCCGCATTGACCGCGTGTGGGTCCGCGACTCACAAGACCGTCCCTCCAGGCGCGGCGGTGTTCGCCACGGCCTGCAGCCAGTGCCACTCCCTGATCGGAAACGAATCGCTTCGCCGCCAGGGCGGTGACCTGCTCGGCTACCGCTTCAGCCGCCAGCAGCTCCTCAGCTTCACCCGGGAGATGCCCGTCCGGCACCCGCTGAGCGCGTCCGAGCTCGGGGCGGTGGTCGATTACGTGCTCAGCGTGGAGCGCCGCGCCGAGAAGTAGGCCCCTTGCCGGGGCGGGAGTGCCTAGCCGGCCGGAGCCCGCGGCCTAGCCGGCCGGGGCCAATTCGCCCACGGAGGCCACGGTCCCGCCGGGGCCACGCCCTCCGGCGACGACGATTGTGTTCCCGACGGTCGCGACGCCCGCGTCCGAGGTCGGTTGCGGCAGCCGCCCCGCCGCATGGACGGAGCCGGTCGCAGGGTTGATCGCCAAGATGTTCGAGGTCTGGCCGTCAAGGCTGTCGCCGCGACCACCGACGACGTAGACCGCTCCGTTCAATGCGGCTGCCCCGGCGTGCGTCAGCGGCGCCGGAAGCGTCGCGATCCGCCTGACCGCGCCGGTGGAGGGGCTGAAGCTGTAGACGGCGTCGCTCGCACCGCTTGGCGTCGAGCCGCCGGCGATCACCACCTGCCCGTCGGCCGCGGCGACCGCGGCGTAACGGAGCGGGACCGGCAGGTGCGCTGCCACCCGGACCGGCGCTCCGGGGTGCCAGGCGAGGATCGTGTCGAGCCAGTTCGTGCCATCGAACCCGCCGATTACGTACGCGGTCTGCCCGTCCTGCGTAACGGCCACATCCGAGGCGGCGCGGGGCAACGTACCTGCTGAGCTCACGGACGCGGTGGCCGGATCGAACCCGAGGATATGGTCGTACTGCGTGAAGTTCCCGCCGCCGAACACGTACACCGTGTTCCCCACGTAGGCCGCCTGAGCGTCGTGCTGGGCTCCCGGCAGGCTGGCTGTGTGCAGCGGCCCGTGCAGGTCCGCCACGACGATCGCCGCGGTCGAGGTGTCGGCGGCGTCAAGGCCGCCGAGGAGGACGAACTTGTTGCCCTGCGTGGCGATCGCGGGGTCCTGGACGGCAGCCGGAAGCGAGTAGAGCGGCTTGTACGTGAGCTTCAGCGGCACCTTTCGTGGCGAGCTCGCGACCCGGGAGTGACCGGGCCGAGCGCCGTGCTTGGTCGTGGTGGACGACGAGTCGCTGGCACCGCACGCAGCGACGCCGAGCGAGAGCACGACAAGGGTGGTGATCCAGGCGCGTTGGATAGCCGCGAGAGTAACGGGCGGCGTGGCCGCCTCCGGCTGAGGGTATTCTCACCTCCCGTTAAGCCGCCTTTGACCGCGGTCCTTGACGTTGGCATCGTGGACGAACCCTGGCACAGCCCTGGTCGCCCCGGGTCGCTGCTGCTGCTCCTCCTTGTGCTCGCGCTCGGGGTCTCGGCATGCGGTGGCAGCGGGCACCGATCGACTACCTCGCTGCCCCGCACGGCGGGTTCAGACGCACCCCGGGGTACGCACTCGAGGGCGACCTCGAACGTATACGCCGCCGACGGGCCGAACGATCTATCTCCGGTCGTGCGCAACGACCTGCCGCTGGTCTACGTGCCGAACAGCATGAGCAACACGGTCAGCGTGATCAGTCAGAAGACGTTCAAGGTGATCGCGCAGTTCCCCACCGGAGCGCTTCCCCAGCACGTGACCCCCGCCTACGACCTGAAGACGCTGTACGTGGACAACGACGACGGCAACAGCCTCACCCCAATCAACCCGAGCACGGGTAAACCGGGCACGCCGATCCCGGTGGACGATCCCTACAACCTGTACTTCACGCCGAACGGGCAGGCCGCGATCGTGGTCGAGGAGCGCCTCCAGATCCTCGATTTCCGCGATCCGACGACGATGCGCCAGATCTACCCGTTGCCGGTCCACATGTGCCCCGGAGTCGATCACATGGACTTCTCCACCGACGGCCGCTACGCCTACGCCAGCTGCGAATTCGGCGGCCGGATGATCGAGGTCGACCTGCAGCGCAGGCGGGTGATCCGGACGCTGGAGCTGGCCAACGGCAACAGCTCTCCCCAGGACGTCAAGCTCTCGCCTGACGGGCGCACCCTGTACGTCGCCGATCAGGCCGGGGGCGGGATCTGGGAGATCAACCCAACCTCGTTCACGGTCGAGACCTTCGTTCACACCGGCGCCGGCGCCCACGGCCTCTACCCGAGCCGCAACGCAAAGGACATGTACGTCTCCAACCGCTCCGCCGGCTCGATTTCCGTGGTCAGCTTCGCGAGCAGGCACGTGATCGCGACCTGGCAGCTGCCGCTGCCCGCGAGCCCTGACATGGGCGGAGTCTCGGCCGATGGCAGCACGCTCTGGCTGAGCGGTCGCTACGACGCGACGGTGTACGCGATCGACACGCGCACGGGCCACCTGCGCGCGTCGATTCCGGTCGGGGAGGGCCCGCACGGCCTGTGCGTGTGGCCGCAGCCGGGTCGCTACTCGCTCGGCCACACGGGCATCATGCGCTAGTCCCCGTACCTACAATCGAGACGTGCCCCGCCGCCTCGTCATCCTCGGCTCGACGGGCTCGATCGGCGTGCAGGCGCTCGACGTCGTCTCCCGGAGCGACGAAGAGCTGCGGGTCGTGGGTCTGAGCGCCGGTACCGCCTGGGAGCCGCTCGTCGAGCAGGCCGAGCGCCACGGCGTCGATTGCATTGCCGTGGCCGATCCCGACGCCGCGGCCCGCGCGGCGGAGGCCTGGACCGGGGGACGCGTCCTCAGCGGCCCGGACGGCCTGGTCAAGCTGATCACGGAGTGCGACTCGGAGCTCGTGCTGAACGCGATCGTCGGATCGGCGGGCCTGGTCCCCACGGTGGCGGCCCTGGGCGAGGGGATCGACCTGGCCCTGGCCAACAAGGAGTCGCTGGTCGTCGGGGGCGAGCTGGTGATGGCGCTGGCCGAGGCCACGGGCGCGGCGATCATTCCCGTCGATTCCGAGCACTCAGCTCTGCACCAGCTGATCGCGATGGAGCGGCCCGGCACGGTGGACCGGCTGATCATCACGGCGTCCGGAGGACCTTTCCGGGGTCGCCACGCCGATGAGCTAGAGGATGTGACCGTGGAGCAGGCGCTCGCTCATCCCACCTGGGCCATGGGGGGCAAGATCACGATCGACTCGGCCACGTTGATGAACAAGGGGCTCGAGCTGATCGAGGCCCACCACCTGTTCGGCATGCCCTACGAGCAGATGGACGTGGTGGTCCATCCCCAGTCGACGATCCACAGCCTGATCCAGCTCTGCGACGGCGCCACGCTGGCTCATCTGGGTTATCCGGACATGCGCGTGCCGATCTCCTACGCGCTCCACTTTCCTGAGCGCGTCGACGTCCCCGTGGCGCCGCTCGACTTGGTAGCGCTCGGGGCGCTCACTTTCGAGCCGGTGGACGAGGAGACGTTTGCGTGCCTGCGCCTGGCGCGCGACGCGGCCCGCGCCGGTGGCACCGCGACCTGCACGCTGAACGCCGCCAACGAGGTGGCCGTGCACGCCTTCCTGAACGGACGGCTGCGCTTCCTCGACATCGCCGCCGTGATCGAGGAGACGCTGGCTCGGCTGCCGTCGAGGCAGGTGCATTCGTTCGAATCGCTGGGCGAGGCGGACGCCGAGGCGCGGCGCGTGGCCGGCGATCTGGTGGCCGAGCGCGCGCCCGCCTGAAACGGGCGCAAAGCTAAGAGTCTCAGAAGTCGCCAACCTCGCCTGCCACACTGATTGGCGGTGTCCTGGGTCCTTGCCTTTCTCGGCTTCGCCGCGCTGATCATCCTGCACGAGGCGGGCCACTTCACCGCGGCCAAGGCGGTGGGGATGCGGGTGGAGAAGTTCTCCCTGTTCTTCGGTCCCATGCTGTGGAAGGTCCGCCGCGGAGAGACCGAATACGGGATCGCACCGATCCCCCTCGGCGGCTACGTGAAGATCACCGGGATGAACCCCAACGAGGAGCTGGCGCCTGAGGTCGCTCCCCGTGCCTACTACAACCAGCCGGTGTGGAAGCGGATCGTGGTGATCCTGGCCGGCCCCGCGGTGAACCTGGTCATCGCCTTCGTGATCATCTGGGTGCTGTTCCTAGCCAACGGCCAATCGGTGGCGAGCAAGCAGGTGGCGGCCGTGGAGAAGGGCACGCCCGCCTACACGGCGCTCCAGCCCGGCGACCGGCTGGTCTCGGTCGACGGCGTGACCGGGAGCGCCGACACGCTCCGCAACCAGCTGGCCACGCACCGCTGCGCGGGGACCCAGGTCAACGGCTGCCTGGCGGCGACCCCGGCCGAGATCGTGGTCGACCGCAAGGGTCAGCAGCTCAGCTTCGCCCTTCGCCCGCGGTACAGCGCCTCCGCTCACCGGCCGCTCGTCGGTTTCGAGTTCGGCTCGGCCCAGCAGGCGGTGGGGCCGGCCCACGCCGCCGGGCTCACGGTCAGCGGCCTGTGGAGCGTGAGCGCACAGACGGTCTCGGCTATCGCCCGGATATTCGAGCCCCAGGAGCGCAAGAAGCTCAACGGCGTCGTCGGGGCCTACGTGGTCACCCAGGAGTCGTTCGCGACCAGCATCACCCTCGCCCTCGAGGTCCTGGCCCTGATCTCGCTCTCCCTGGCCGTGGTCAACCTGTTCCCCTTCCTCCCGCTGGACGGCGGGCACGTGTTCTGGGCCGTGGCCGAAAAGGTCCGGGGGAGACGGATCCCGTTCGAGGTCATGGAGCGCGCCGGGGTGGTCGGGTTCGTGCTGATCATGGTGCTGTTCGCGATCGGGCTCAGCAACTCGATCTCGACCCTGAGCGGCAACGGATTCAGCGTCCACTAGGGTTTCTCCACCCGGCACACGGCAGGACGGAGGAGACCATGGAGAGCAGCACCATCGCCGCCGCTGCGGGGCGCGCCACCGACGCCCCGACGGTGACCGAGGCGTTGCGGCGCACCGCCGCCAACCATCCTGAGATCGTCGCCGTCCGGACGCCCGACGACAGCGTCTCGCTGACCTGGTCAGAGCTGCTGGCCCGAGTCGAGTCGGTGGCGGGCGGGCTGGCCAAGCTGGGGGTTGGCCGCGGGGACACGGTGGCGATCATGCTCGGCAACCGGCCCGAGTTCCACGTCGTCGACCTGGCCGCAGCGATGCTCGGCGCGACGCCGTTCTCGATCTACGTGACTTATCCGGCCGAGGAGATCCGCTACCTGTTGAAGGACGCCCAGAGCAGGTGGCGATCGTCGAGCAGGTTTATCTGCCGGCCATGCTCGAGGCGCGCAAGGAGGTCCCCGAGCTCGAGCACGTGATCGTGGTCGACGGGGACGCGCAGCCAGGCACGCTTTCCCTCGCCGAGGTCGAGGGGTCGAACCCGTCGTTCGACGCTGCGGCCGCGGCCGCCGAGATCCACCCCGACGATGTCCTGACCCTCATCTACACCTCGGGCACCACCGGACCGCCCAAGGGTGTGCAGCTCTCGCACCGCAACATCATGTTCGCGGCCAAGGCGACCGAGGAGATCATCACCCTCGAGCCGGGCAGCCGCGTGATCTCATGGCTCCCCGCGGCGCACATCGCCGAGCGCCAGGCGCACCACTACATCCCGGTGATCTTCGCCGGGACGATCACCACCTGCCCCAACCCGCGGGAGATTCTCTCCTATCTGCCGCAGGTCAGGCCGACCTGGTTCTTCGCCGTCCCCCGGATCTGGGAGAAGCTGAAGGCGGGCCTCGACGCGATGCGGGTCGCCCAGCCCGAGGAGCAGCGCCGGCCGGTCGAGGACGCGCTCGAGAAGTCGATCGAGCGCGTGCGGCTGCGCCAGCGCGGCAAGCCGGTCCCCGAGGAGCTCGAAGCCGCGGTGGCCCAGGCCGACGAGGAGCTGTTCTCCAAGCTGCGCCACATGCTCGGCCTCGACCAGGCGATCGCGGTGAACGTCGGGGCGGCGCCCACGCCGGTCGAGGTGCTCGAGTTCTTCCACGCGCTGGGGATCGAGCTCGGCGAGCTGTGGGGCATGTCCGAGACCTGCGGCTTTGGAACCTGCAACCGTCCCGGCGCGGTCAGGATCGGGACGGTCGGCCCGCCGTCCCCAGGGGTCGAGCTGAAGCTGGCCGACGACGGCGAGGTGCTGATCCGCGGCCCGTTCGTGATGCTCGGCTACCGCAATCAGCCCGAGAAGACCTCCGAGGCGCTCGACCAGGAGGGCTGGCTGCACACCGGCGACGTAGGGGAGATCGACGACGACGGCTACCTAAAGATCGTCGACCGCAAGAAGGAGCTGATCATCAACGCGGCGGGCAAGAACATGTCCCCGGCCAACATCGAGGCCGAGGTCAAGTCGGCCGGCCCGCTGATCGGGCAGGCGATCGCGATCGGTGACGGGCGGCCCTACAACGTGGCGCTGATCGTCCTCGACTCAGACTTCGCGCCTCAATGGGCCGGACAGCACGACCTGAAGGACGCCTCGCTCGAGCAGCTGGCGGGCGAGCCGGCCGTGAACGAGGCGGTGCAGGCCGACATCGACAAGGCCAACAAGCATCTGGCTCGCGTCGAGCAGATCAAGAAGTTCAAGATCGTCCCCGGGGACTGGCTTCCGGGAGGCGACGAGCTGACCCCGACGATGAAGCTCAAGCGCAAGCCGATCGCCCAGAAGTACGCGCGGGAGATCGAAGCTCTGTACGAGGGCTAGCGGATCGTCACCGTCGCGTGACGGCTGTAGATCGTCCCGGTCGGCAACAGGGAATCGCCGCTGGGATAGCTCCACACCAGCCGTACGGTTCCGCTGGCCGGGAAGCTCACCCGGGTGTCGAAGTAGCCGCGCGGGTTGGTGACGTTGACCGTCTTGACCGTGGTGAAGCTACCGCCGGCGCCGCGGAGCTGGATCTGCACACGCTGCGACCCGCCGGTGTCGAGCGCTGCGAACGGGGCGGGTCGGACGCAACCCCAGACCTCGACCGACTGACCGTGCCTCGCCTTGGTGTGGGGGAGGTAGAGCGGTAGGCGGTAGGCGTTGAAGGCCGGCTTGTCGACGCCATGGTCGGTTCGCAGCCCGGTGTCGAAGCCGCCCTGGGGCAGGAACGGGTTGGGCGGGGGGTCGTAGAGCAGGTACTGCATCGTCGAGGCGATGCGGCTGGAGCGCCAGCTCAGGTACTCGGCCCAGTTGAGGTAGTAGGCGGCGGTGCTGGGAGAGGCGTAGCGCCCCATGTTGGGCGGATGGGTGATGTAGCCGTACTCGGTGTTGTAGATCGGAAAGCGCGTCCGGGAGCCATAGATCCGCTGGAGGCGGTCGATCTCCGCCTCGAGCGCGGGTAGCTTCGCCATCGTCGAGTAGTCGGTGTCTCTGCCCCGGTCGTGATTCGGGGGAGTGCCATCGGGATAGGGGTGATCGCTCAGCCCGGTGGCTTTGAACAGTCCCGGGTTGTGGCTGCGGAACTGGCGGTAGCCGGCGCTGGTGGTCGGGCAGCCCACGGCCCGGGCGGTCCCGCCGCGGAGCTGGCGGTAGCTCGAGCTGACGCAATAGAGCGTCTTTAAGAACTGCAGCGGCTTGGTCTGGGAGAAGTTGCCCGGGAGCCCCTGGGGGTGCGAGCGAGTGGGACGGCTCGGTCCCGTGCCCCGCGCCACCAGCTCACCGATCAGGATCGTGTCGCGACCGTGGCCGCTGGCCAGCAGCCCCTGCCAGCCCGCGTTGACCAGCCCGCGGTACATCGATGCCGCCGTGGGGACCGTCGAGCCCTTGGTTGCCTGCGGCCCCAGGTCCTCACCGAAGTTCGGCTCGTTCCAGATCGACCAGAAGCTCACGCGCGGGAGGGTGGAGCCGGGATTCTGGGGATCGGGGTAGTTGCCGCTGTAGCGGGTGCCCACCGCATTGACGAACTGCTCGAACTTGCTCGCCGACGGATACCAGGCGCGATTGAAGTTGTCGCGGATCTCCGACGGCATCCGCGACCCCTCGGCCCAATGGGGCGCGCCGCCGGTGAGCACGAAGTCGACCGCCAGCCCGTCCTGGTGGGCGTCGCGGACGATCGCGTCCCAGCCATCCCACGCGTCGGCCGGGTAATCCCCCGGGTCGGTGGCGTCGAAGCCCGCGGGCTGCTGGCTCGAGTGCCAGTCCGGGGCGATCTGGGACCAGTCGACGAACACCCGGACCATCTGGGCCCCCAGCGCTCGGAACGTGGCCAGCGTGCCCGAGGGGTCGCCCAACAGGTGGGGGTCGTCCTCGATGATCGCGATCTGCGTCTTCGAGGCAGCGGCGGGGGCCGGGTTCCCGAGCAGGTGAAGGGCGACGAAGGCCGCCGCCGCGGTGGCGAGCAGCGCTGGTCTGGGTAGGCGCACGACCCTGCAAACAGGCGGCGGCGGGCCGAAGTTGCGCCTGCACTTTCGTAAGAATCGGGCCAGCGTCAGCCAATGGTCACGTTCACCGGCCGGCTGAAGATCGTCTGTCCGCTCGGGTAGCGCCAGCGCAGCCGCACCGTGCCGCTGGATGAGAAGGCCTGACGCACGTCGAAGTATCCGTAGGGGTCGGTCAGGGTCACCGTCCTGATCGTCTTGAACGGCTGGCCCGCGGGGGCGAACTGGATCTCCACCTGCTGGGTCCGGCCGGTGGAGAGGCGGACGAACCGGCCGGGGCGGACGCCGCCCCACACCTCCAGGTCGTGACCGTGGCCGGCCGAGGTCACCGGCAAGAAGATCGGCATCCGGTAGGCGGCGTAGCTCGGCTTCTCGGAGCCGTCGGCAAACTCGAGCCCGGAAGGAAAGGTGCCGTTGCTGGCATCCTCGAGGAGGTACTGGTCGAACGAGCGGATCCGAGGGTCGCGCCAGCTCAGGTACTCGGCCCAGTTCATGAAGTACGCCGCCTTCGGCGGGGGGAGGGCGCGGAACAGCTTCTCGGGCGGATTGGTCTGCTCGCCGAACTCGGTCGAGTAGATCGGCAGCTGCCGATGCGACCCGTAGGCCTCCTGGAGACGATCGAGCGCGCTCTCCACGTGGGGGAGGTCGGCGAACTCGGCGTAGTCGGGCTCGAGTGGCGGGGCGGCGTCGGGTGCCAATCCCTGGGAGTAGGGATGAAGCGCGAGTCCGGTGGCCTGGAACAGTCCGGGATTCTGGGCGGCGAACTGCGATGAGCCGCTCGCGGTGGTGGGGCAGCCGCGCTGCGAGGCGGCCAGGCCCTTCAGCGGGTGGTAGGCGGAGTCGACGCAGTACAGCGCCCGCAGGAAGCGCAGCGGGACCATCATGTCGAAGTCGCCGGGGACGTTGCCGACGGTGGCGCCGTCGGGGGCGAGTTCGCCGATCAGGATCGTGTCGCTGCCGTGGCCGCTCGCCCGCAGCGCCGAGTAGGTGGCGCCGACGATCTGGCGGTAGTAGAGGGGCGAGACCTCGAGCTTGCCGCCGTCGATCGCCTGAGGGGCGAGGTTGATGCCCAGGTTGGGCTCGTTCCAGATCCCCCAGAAGCTGACCCGCGGCAAGTGGCGGCCGGGGTGAAGCGGATCCGGGTAATGGCCGCTGTAGCGCGTGCCGACCGCGCGGACGAACTGCCCGAAGGCGGTGGCCGAGGGCTTCCACACGCCGGCCGGGCTGGAGCGGCGGGCGTGCCGGGCGGTTCGCCGGGCTTGGTGGCCCACAGCGGAGCGGGGCCCGAGACGGTGAAATAGCACGCCGATTCCTCGTGCGGCGGCGTCGCGGACGATCGCGTCGTATGGGGCCCAGCCCGCCGCCGGTGTAGTCAGCCGGGTTCGTGGGCTCGAAGTGCCGCGGGGCCCTCTTCGAGGTCGGGGCGGGTGCGAGCGGGACGCGGGACCCGAGGGCACCCCAGGGGAGAAACACCCGCACCCGATCGACCCCGAGCCGCCGGAGCAGGTCGAGCGTCCCGGCGGGATCGGCGAACAGCTGGGCGTCCGACTCGAAGATCGATTCGAGTGGGGTCGCCCGGGTGTGGACGGGCGGCTGCGAGCTTCCGCCACCGCCGCCGCCGCAGCCGATCAGAGCCAGGAGCGCACCGGCGGTCGCCGCGACCGCGACCGCCCGAGCCCCCGGGAGGATCCGATCGAGGCCGTGCAAGCGAAGGACACTACAATCCGGCGCCCGCGCCGCCGCCAGCGGCGTTGCTGATCGGGGTCGCTAGCCTCGATCCGTCGTGCGCCTCTCCCGACTGATCCCCTTGGTCGCCGTGGCGGCCACCCTGACGTGCGCCGGGCCGGCGCTCGCTGCCGGCGGCGGCGGCGCGGTGATCGCCGACTGCTACGCGCACCAGGCATTGACCCACACGTACAGCATCGGACAGCTCGAGGACGGCGCTGCGCTCGATGCCCGCCGACGTGTCCGAGTACAGCGACTGCCAGGACGTCATCCACCGCGCGCTGCTGGTCGCGGAGGGAAAACTCCATCCCGGTGCGAGCACGACGGGCAGCTCCTCTGGGGGCTCGTTCTTGCCTACGCCGCTGATCGTCGTTCTGGTGATTCTGCTCCTGGCCGCGGCCACGTTCGGGGGGCTGGCTCTCCGGCGCCGGCGCGCGGTCTAAGCCCCGCCGAGCTGGCGCGCCGTCTAGCCCCTGGCGAGCACCTCGGCGTAGGCCGCGACCGTCCGCTCGCCGCACTGCCGCCAGGAGAAATGCCCGGCCACCGTCTGGCGGGCGGCGACGGACAGCGCCTCGAGGCGGGCGGGATCGTCGAGTAGCTCGCCGATCGCTGCCGCCAGCGCCCGCGGATCGCGCGGAGGCACAAGCTCGATGCCACCGCCACAAGCGGCGATCTCCGCTGGACCCGGTTCACCGGCGGCGCCGATCGCCGGCACCGCCGCGGCCATGGCCTCGATGTAGGCGACCCCGAACGCCTCCTCGGTCGAGGGCATCACGAACAGCCAGGCCTCCCGCGCGCGGCGCAGCGCCTCCTCGGGGTCGAGCTGGCCGGCGAACTGCACGCGCTCGGCGACCCCGCGGGCTCGCGCCAAGGCCTCGAGCGCGCCCCGCTCGGGACCGTCGCCGATCACCAGATAGCCGACCTCGGCCGGCAGCCGGGTCAGCGCCTCGATCACGTCGGCGTGGCGCTTCCGCGCGACCAGATGCCCGACGGTGACGAGCAGAGGGTCGGGAGCGCGCTCGCGCCGGGCCGGAAGGTCGGTGCCCAGATGAACGACTTCGGTGCGGCGGGCCCCCAGCCCGGTTGACAGCGTGGCGATGCCGGAGCTGTTCGCGATCACCAGCTCGGCCTGGCCGAGGGTCCGGACCACTGCCTGCCGCCCCCTAGGCACGCGCCGGGCGGTCCAGAGCACGTCGCCACCGTGGACCGAGACGACCAGCGGCCTCCCGCAGCGCGCACGCAGCACGGCATCGCCGGCGGGCACGGCGTTGTGGGCGTGGATCAGGTCGAACGGTCCGTGGCGGCGGAGCGCCCGGGCCAGCAGCGGCGCCGCCCAGGCGCCCCAGCGGGCGTAGAAGCGATCGCGCTTGGGTGAGAGGTAGTGGACGTAGTGGATGTCGAGACCGTCGAGCTGGCGGCTGGCGGGCTGGCGGGCCAGCCTCACCAGCTCCCGGGCGTTGAAGGCCGCGGCCGGTGGCACCACCCGGTGGAGCACGAACACGGTGATCTCGGCCCCGGCCTCGCGGGTGGCCAGGGCCTGGCGGTGGGCCCAGATCCCCAGCACCGGGTCGTGCGCGCGCGGATAGAACTCTGCGACCACGGCTACGCGCACGGGCGAAGTGTAGGTTTGGACGCCCCGTTGATCCTCTTTTTGCACAACCGATACCGGACCACCGGCGGGGAGGAGCGTTCGGTCGAGGACCTGCTGTGGCTGGTGCGCGAGCACCTGCACGAGGAGGCGGAGCTTCTCACCCGCGACTCCGCCGTGCTCGGGCGGGGTGCCGCGGCAGCGGGACTGCTGGGCGGCGGGCTGAGGCCCGAGCAGGTGGCCCGGGCGGTGCGGCGGACCCGGGCGCGGGTGGTTCACGCCCACAACCTCAACCCGTCATTCGGGTGGCGGGCCTTGGCTGCGGCCCGCGAGGCGGGGGCGAAGGTGGTGCTCCATCTGCACCAGTACCGGCTGGTGTGCGCGATCGGGGTTTGCTTCACCCACGGTGAGGACTGCACCCGCTGCCATGGCCGGAACACGCTGCCCGGGGTGCGCCTGCGCTGCCGGGGATCGCTCCCGGAGGCGGTGGCCTACGGGGCCGGTCTCGCGCTCTGGCAGCAGCGTCTGACCAGCCAGGTCGATGCGTTCGTGGTCCCGAGCCAGTTCGCGCTCGAGCGCCTGCACGCGCTCGGCGCGCCGATCGGTCAGGCGCACGTGGTGCCCCAGGTCGTGCGGACGTTCGCCGCGCGCTCGGCCGCGGGCGCCGGCGAGCACGCGCTGGTGGCCTCGCGACTGGCCCCGGAGAAGGGGATCGACGTGGCGATCCAAGCCTCCCGGATCGCTGGCATCCCGCTGATCGTCGCGGGCGACGGGCCCGAGCGCGAACAGCTGCAAAAGCAGTTCCCCGGCGCCCGGTTCGCCGGTCGGCTGCCGGAGGCCGAGCTGGCGCGGCTGCGGGCGGGCGCCGCGCTCGCGCTCATGCCCTCGCGCTCGGGCGAGAGCTTCGGGCTGGCCGCGGCCGAGGCGATGGCGGCCGGGGTGCCGGTCGTGGCCTCACGCGTCGGGGCGCTCCCGGAGCTCGTGCCCGACGAGCTGGCTGGTGGCCCCCGACGACCCTCACGCCATGGCCGCAGCGATCGGCCGCGTCCGCGGCGATCAGAGCGCCGGAGAGCTGGCCATCGCCCGGGCCAAGGCGCTCACCGCGCCCGGGGTGGTGGCCCCCGCCTTGGCGGCCGTATACGGCTAATACACTGGTCGTATGGCTTCAGAGCGCCAGATCCACGTGGGTGGAGTCCCGATCGGCGGGGGCGCCCCGGTCGCCGTGCAGACGATGACCAAGACCGAGACGGCGGATCTCCAGGCCACGATGGACCAGATCCGCCGCGTGGCCGACGCGGGCGCGGACATCGTGCGCGTGGCCGTCCCCCGGGAGAAGGACGTCGAGGCGCTGAAGACGATCGTCCAGGACTCGCCGATCCCGGTGATCGCCGACATCCACTTCAACTACACGCTCGCGATCAAGGCGCTTGACGCAGGCGCCCACTGCGTGCGGCTCAACCCCGGCAACATCGGCGGTCCGGACAAGGTCGCCCAGGTGATCGCCCGGGCCAAGGAGCTCGGGACGCCGCTGCGGGTGGGCGTCAACTCGGGCTCGCTGCCCGCCCACCTGCGCCAGCTCGAGTACGACAACCCGGTGGAGGCGCTGGTCACGGCCGCAATTGAGACGGTGCAGCTGATGGAGCGCCTGGACTTCGAGAACTTCAAGGTGTCGATGAAGTCGACCTCCGTCCCCAACACGATCGCCTCCAACCGTCTGCTGGCGCAGCGAATCCCCTATCCGCTCCACCTCGGGGTAACCGAGGCGGGGACCAAGTGGTCGGGCTCGCTGAAGTCGGCCGTCGGGCTGGGGACGCTGCTGGCCGACGGGATCGGGGACACGATCCGGATCTCGCTCTCCACCTTCCACGCCGAGGAAGAGGTCAAGGTCGCCTGGGAGATCCTCAAGGCGCTGAAGCTCCGCGAGCGCGGGCCGGTGCTGATCGCCTGTCCCACATGCGGCCGCCTCCAGTTCGATATGGACACCGTGGTGGCGGAGGTCGAGCGGCGGCTCGAGCAGTACGACGACCCCATCGAGGTCTCGGTCCTGGGCTGTGCGGTCAACGGGATCGGCGAGGCCCGCCACGCCGACTTCGGGATCACCGGCGCCAAGGACGCGGGCGCGCTCTACTCGAAGGGCAAGATGATCCGCAAGGTCAAGACCGAGGACCTGGTCGACGAGCTGTTCGCGGAGATCGACAAGTACTACGCCGCCGGCAAGCGCGTCGTCCGCGACGAGCACGCGGCCGCCGAAGCCGAGCAGTGGCTGGCCGAGAATGAGGACGCCACCGCCATGACCCCCGAGCGGATGGCGGCGATGGAGGCGGCCGCAGCCCAGCTCGACGAGCAGACCTCGCCGGTCGCGGGGCGGCGGTTTACTCGGGCTTAGGGGGTTTGGCTCTCAGCCTCGTATATGGAGGCTGAGATCCAAACGGTGCGTCAGCCGGGGGCCTCGACCGGGGGCGCGCTTGCGCGCCCCCGGCGGCGATACACAGCGCCAGGCCGCCCACCCGCGACTCAGAGCCCCCTAAGAAACCCCGTCGAAGCGCTCGGCCACCTTGTCCCAGTTGACCACGTTCCACCAGGCGTCGATGTAGTCGGGGCGCTTGTTCTGGTACTTGAGGTAGTAGGCGTGCTCCCAGACGTCGACCCCGAGGAGCGGCGTCTTGCCGTCGCTGATCGGGTTGTCCTGATTGGGGGTGGAGACGACGGACAGCCCGGAGCCGTCGTGGATCAGCCAGGCCCAGCCCGAGCCGAACTGGTTGACGCCGGCGTCCTTGAGCTTGCTCTTGAAATCGTCGAAGGAGCCGAAGGCCGAGTCGATCGCCTCGGCCAGATCGCCGTCGGGCTCGCCGCCGCCGTCGGGTGACATCCACTCCCAGAACAGCGAGTGGTTGTAGTGGCCGCCGCCGTTGTTGCGGACCGCGGTGCGCTTGTCGTCGGGAATCTGATCGAGGTTCTGGAGGACCTCCTCGATCGGCTTGTCCTCCCAGTCGGTGCCCTCGAGTGCCGCGTTGACCTTGTCGACGTAGGCCTGGTGATGCTTGTCGTGGTGGAGGTGCATCGTGTCCTCGTCGATGCTGTCCGAGAGGGCGTCGTAGTCGTAGGGGAGGTCCGGTACTGAGTAGGCCATTCGGTTGCTCCTCGCTGTGCGGGATCGTGTCGGTAGCTTCTTCTATCAGATGGCCGCCAGTAGGCTTTCGCGCCCACGATGACCCGTCTGTCCAGCTACTTCTTACCTACCCAGCGCGAGGCGCCGGCTGACGCGCAGGCCATCTCCCACCAGCTGATGGTGCGGGCGGGGCTGCTCCGGCAGGTCGGGGCGGGGCTGTGGTCGTGGCTGCCGGCGGGGTGGCGGGTGCATCAGAACGTCGTCCAGATCGCGCGCGAGGAGATGAACGCGATTGGCGGCCAGGAGATGCTGATGCCGGTGCTTCAGCCAGCCGAGCTGTGGCGCAAGAGCGGCCGCTACGTGATCGACGAGCTGTTCAAGCTCAACGACCGGCGGGGGGCCGACATGGTGCTGGCCATGACCCACGAGGAGGTCGTGACGACCCACGTCGCCGCCGCGGTGCGCTCCTACCGCGACCTGCCGCTGCTCCTCTACCACTTCCAGGTCAAGGAGCGCGACGAGCCGCGGCCGCGGGCGGGCGTGCTGCGGACGCGCGAGTTCATCATGAAGGACTCCTACACCTTCGATCGCGACCGCGAGGCGCTTGACATCGCCTACGACAAGCACGTGATCGCCTACGACCGGATGATGGACCGCTGCGGGCTCGAGTGGTACCGGGTGGAGGCGGACGTGGGGATGATGGGCGGCTTCGGCGCGCACGAGTACATGGCGCCCTGTCCGGCCGGCGAGAACGAGGTGGCGATCGCCGATGGCTATGCGGCCAATGTGGAGGTGGCGAGCGCCACCGCCCAGCCGGTCCAGTTGCCCGCGCCGCTGGCGGCGCCCGAGGAGGTGTCGACGCCTGGGATGACGACGGTCGAGGCCGTTTCCCGGGCGCTGGGGGTGCCGTCGGGGGCACTGCTCAAGGCCTATCCGGTGATCCTGGAGGGCGACGAGTGGCGGCTGGTCATCGTGCGCGGCGATCACAGGGTCAACGAGGTCAAGCTGCAGAACGCGCTCGGCTTCGAGTTCCGGCCGGCGCGGCCGGAGGAGGTGGCCGAGCGGCTCGGACCGCCGGGGTACATCGGACCGGTGGGGGCGCAGATGCCGATCCTGCTCGACCGGGCGGTGGCACCGGGCGGCTACGTGACCGGGGCCAATCGCCCCGACGCCCACCTGCTGGGGGTCGAGCCCGGGCGCGACTTCCCCTTCGAGAGCGTCGACGTGCGCTCGGTCGTGGATGGCGACACCGTCGACGGCGCGACCATCCGGATCGAACCGGCGATCGAGGTCGGCAACATCTTCAAGCTGGGGACGCGCTACTCCGAGCCGCTCGGCGCCACCTACCTCGACGAGCACGGCAAGGAGCAGCTGATCTGGATGGGCTGCTACGGGTTCGGGCCGGCGCGGGCCGCGGCGGCGGCCGTCGAGCAGTTTGCGGATGAGCAGGGAATCTCCTGGCCGCGGACGATCGCTCCCTTCGACGTCGAGCTGGTCGTGCTGGGGCGCCCCGAAAGCGAGGAGCGCCTGGTCGCGGAGGAGCTGTACGTCGCCCTGGACGGCGCCGGGCTCGATGTCCTGTTCGACGACCGTGACGCCGGCCCCGGCGAGAAGTTCGCCGACGCCGAACTGCTCGGGTGCCCGCTGCGGGTGACGGTCGGGCGACGGACGCTGGCTGAGGGCGAGGTCGAGGTCCAGGTGCGACGCGGGCGAGAGTCGCAGAAGGTGCCGGTCCAGGGTGCGAGCGAGGCCGTGGCCGAGATCTGGCGGGGAGTGCCCTGAGCCGCACGGGGGGAGTGACCAAGCGCCGCCTGTTCGGCCTCGACCGCTCAGGTCCGCCGCCTGCCCAGACGCGCTCTGACCAGCCGCTTCACCCCTGGACGATCCCCAACGCGATCGGCTTCGTTCGGCTGGCGCTGATCCCGGTGTTCCTGATCGTGGCCCTGTCGAGCACGGGCGGCCACGACGCGCTCGCGGTCGTGCTGTTCGCGGTGATCGGCTGGAGCGACTACCTTGACGGCTTCACCGCCCGGCTGACCGGGCAGTACAGCCGGCTCGGGGCGCTGCTCGACCCGGTGGTCGACCGGCTGCTGGTGATCTCGGGGATGGTCGTGGCGTGGCACTTCCAGCTGCTGCCGCGGTGGGCGATCGCCGTCGTGGTGGTACGTGAGCTGGTGACGCTTGCCCTCAGCCGCTATGCCCTCAGCCAGGGGGTCGAGCTGAAGATCAACTGGCCCGGGCGGCTCGGGGTGGCGCCGACGATGGGAGCGCCGTTCTTCGCCATGGCCGGGCTTCACTGGCTGGCCCTGATCATGCTCTATGTGGGGCTCGCGCTGTCGCTGACGGCGACCGCGCTGTATGTCCGGACGGGTTGGGAGGAGCTCCACCGGCGCAAAGTCTCAAGCTCAGATTGACCCTCTGAGAATGCCGGTTATACTCGCGCTTCGTCCAACCCGGAGGAATCAATCGAATGGACACGTTTCCCGACCTCGGCTCGCTGACCGATCAGGAGCTCAAGGACCTAATCAAGCAGCTGACCGAGGAGGAGATGGAGATCTCCTACAAGCGGCGGATCCTGCACGGAAAGATCGACATCCTGCGGGCCGAACTGGTCAATCGCCTGCGCAAGAAGGATGAGACCGGCGAGCTGGTCATCTCCGGCGCAGACGTCCAGCAGCTGACGGACATCCTCGCCGGCCGCGTGCCGGCCACGGAAGCCGAATAGGCGGCAGCGCCGGCCGTGGCCCAGCATTGCCCCGAGTGCGGCTTCACCAACGACGACGGCGCTAACTACTGTGCGCGTTGTGGAGCCTTTCTGGCCCAGTCGGAGCCTCCGCCGGGCACCACCACCGCCGCCTACAAGGTGGGCGAGACGGGAGAGATCGAGGAGATCAAGCTCGATCAGGTGGTCGAGCGCGGCGCCGCCCTGGTGATCCGCTCGGGCGGGGGCCGGGCGGGGGAGAGCTTCCCGCTCGAGAAGGACCGGCTGACCGTTGGCCGGCGCCCGGACAGCGACATCTTCCTCGACGACGTCACCGTCTCCCGCGACCACGCGATCATCGTGCGCCGCGGCGGCGACTACTACCTCGACGACTGCGGCTCGCTCAACGGGACCTACGTCAACCGCAGCCGGATCGAGTCCCACAAACTGACCGACGGCGACGAGCTCCAAGTCGGCAAGTACAAGCTCGCCTACCTCAGCCGCTGATGGCCATCCCCGAGACCGACAGCCCGGAAGTCGAGCTCCCCGAGCCGTCCGAGCAGACCGAGGCGAGGCCTCGCAAGGCGGTCACGATCGGCGCGGTGTGCAAGGCGCTGAACCAGGAGTTCCCGGACATCTCCATCTCCAAGATCCGCTACCTCGAGGACCAGAAGCTGCTCGCCCCACGCCGCACCCAGGGCGGCTACCGCCTCTACACCCAGGCGGACATCCAGCGGCTGCGGACGATCCTCCGCCTCCAGCGCGACGAGTTCCTGCCCCTGCGGGTGATCCGCCAGGAGCTGGCCTCCGGGCGCACCGACACCGAGGTCGCCCCGGGCCGGACGCCCGGCGAGCACCGCTCGATGCGCAGGGCCAGCGTGGCCGTCCGCGACCCGGGGGCGCTGTACTCGCTGGAGGACGTGGTCGAGGAGACGGGCGCCGAGCCCCAGCTGATCCGAGAGCTGGTCGACTTCGGGGTGATCAAGGGCGAGAACCGGGCCGGCGTGCGCTACTTCGACGAGACCGAGCGCGAGATCGTCCGCGCAGTCTCCGAGCTTGCCCGCTACGGGGTCGGGGGACGCAACCTCCGGGTGTTCCGCAGCTCGGCCGATCGCGAGGCCCAGCTGCTCCAGAGCATCCTCGCCCCGGCGCTGCGCTCGCGCAATCCGGAACGGCGCAAGGAGGCGATCGAGGCGCTCGAGAACTTGGCCTCGGTCA
Organism: uncultured Solirubrobacterales bacterium; assembly: GCA_963834635.1. GTDB lineage: Bacteria > Actinomycetota > Thermoleophilia > Solirubrobacterales > Solirubrobacteraceae > Palsa-465. The sequence continues at coordinate 178,397 of CAWICI010000002.1, forward strand.
CCACCTACCTCAAGCACCTGCTGCTGATCCGCGACCTACGCAAGATCGCGACCTAGCTCGCCGGTTGCCGTGAGCGTCGAGCTGCGGAGCTTCATCCGCGAGATCCCCGACTTCCCCCGTCCGGGGATCGGGTTCAAGGACATCACGCCGCTCCTGCTCGACGCGACCGCTCTCGATCAGGCCGTCGCCCAGCTGGCGGCCCCCTGGCGGGAGCTTGGAGTGCAGCTCGTGGTCGCCGCCGAGGCCCGCGGATTCGTCCTGGGCGCCGCGCTGGCCCGCGAGCTGGGGGCCGGGTTCGTGCCGGCGCGCAAGCCGGGGAAGCTGCCCCACGAGACGGTGAGCGCCGAGTACGAGCTCGAATACGGCCTCAACGCCCTGGAGATCCACGCCGACGCGCTTGCCGGCGGGGCGCGGGTGCTGATCCACGACGACCTGCTGGCGACCGGCGGCACGGCCCGGGCGCTGGGTGAGCTGGTCTCCCGGCTGGGGGCGGAGATCGCCGGCTACGCGTTTCTGGTCGAGCTGGCTTTCCTGGGCGGCCGGGCGCGGCTGGGACCGGGGCGGGTGGATTCGGTCATCGAGTACCTCGACTGATGGCGCGGGCGCGACGGACACGAGTGATCGCGGCCGCACCCGACGAGGTGTGGCATGTCCTCGAGGACCCCCACCACATGCCTCGATGGTGGCCCGGGGTGACCCGGATGGAGAGCGTCGAGTCCGAGCGCTGGACTCAGGTATTCAAGACCAAGAAGGGCCGGCCGGTGCGGATGGATTTCCGGCTGCTGGCCTCCGAGCCGCCGCGGCAGCGCGCCTGGGAGCAGGAGATCGCCGGATCTCCGTTCGAACGGGTGCTGACCGAGTCGGCGATCGAGGTGACGCTCGAGCCCGAGGGGGCGGGGACGCGGGTGACGATCGAGCAGCGCCAGAAGCTCCGGGGCTACTCGCGCACGGGCGGCTTCATGCTCAGGCGCGCGACGGCGCGCAAGCTGGACGAGGCGCTCGAGGGGTTAGAGCGGATCTGCGGCTAGCTCAGATGGACGCTGGCGAGCTGACCCTCGAGCACGATCGTGCCTGGCTGCTTCGGGTGGGCCTGGGTCTCGAGGGTGATGATCAGGTCCTTGTAGTGGGCCGCGTTGGTCGGGAGGCTGCCCTGGGTCGAGAGCCGGCCGTTCTTGCCCACGCCGGGATTGACGAACCCGAGGAGGTGGGCATCGGAGGCCGAGTTGGATAGCCAGACGGCGTAGGCGTTGTGGCGCGTGTTGGGCGTCATGTTCGAGGCGATGATCGCCACACCGGTCAGGGTCCCCTGCTTGAGGACCTCGGCGATCCCAGCCGCCTTGGCCGCGGTCGGGGAGATCAGGTTGACCTGACCGACCAGATGGGTGCTGCCCTTGGACGTGGTGGTGCTCGCCGCCTTCCCCGCCGTCGTCTTGGACTTGTTCGAGCCGCCGCCGCTCAGCAGGATGATCAGCACGACCGCGACCACGATCGCCACCACACCCCCGAGGGCGAGCAGCAGGGCGCCGCCCCGTCGCGAGGCCGGCCGGGCGCTGTCGCGCGGCGTGCCGACATCGACCACTGGCCGGGAAGCTGTGTCGGTATCGGCCGCGGCCGCCGCAGCGGCGGCTGCGACCGGGGGAGCGGGCTCGCGCTCGCGGCGGCGACGCGGTGCCGGCTCTCGAGCGGGCGGCCCCGGCTCCCTGGCCGATGCGGCCTCGACCGGGATCTCGGGGAGCTCGTGCGAGGCGAACCCGGCCAGCTCGGAAGCGACGACGCGGGCCCAGGCGCGCTCGCTCGGCGAGCCGCCGATCCGCTCCCGGATCGAGTCGGCGACGCGCGGGGGGAGCTGCCCGAGCAGATAGTCGGTGATCAGGGCGCGTTCCTCGGAGGCGACGCCAGTTTGGGGACCCAAGGCGTCAAATGCCGCCAGCGCGCGCTGCCTGACCGCGGCGCGGTCGATCGAGAGCAGCTGGGCGATGTCGTCGTAGCTGCGCCCGCGCTGGAGCACCAGCTGGAGGACGGCCCGCTGGTCGGGAGGGAGATTGTCGATCGACGCCACTTCGAGAGGTAGCGTAGACAAGCCAAGATGAGAATGGGGTAAGAGCCCTGCAATGGATCTGCAATTGCCATTTCAAGCCACAGAAGGATTCGACGGCCTGTACGGCCTCGAGATGACCGAGGTGACCGACGAGGTCGTGTGCGGCCAGGTGCCCGTGCGCGACGAGCTCCTACAGCCCGCTGGCCTCGTCCACGGAGGCGTCTACGCCGCGGTCGCGGAGAGCCTGGCCTCGGTTGGCACCGCCGTCGGCGTCCACTCCGAGGGCAGCCGCGTACTCGGGCTCTCCAACCAGACGAGCTTCCTGCGACCGATCACCGAAGGGGTGATCCACGGCCGGGCGCTCCGGCGCCACCGCGGCCGTACGACCTGGGTGTGGGAGGTCGAGATCACCGACGATGAGGGCCGGCTGTGCGTGCTCACGCGGATGACCGTGGCGGTGCGGCCGGGGGCGTAGGTTGCGCGCTCGGGGCCTGGTTCCGGGGCGGCCGGCCTAGCGTCCTGGCGCGCCGCGGCCGAGCCAGGACTCGACGAACTGCCGCAGCAGCGGGTCGGTCGCCGCCCTCACCCTGAACTCGCGCGTCCACGCCAGGGCGGTCAGCCCGGGCGTCCCCGATCGCCGGGCCAGGATCACCGCCTGCCCGGCCTCGACGAGCGAGGGCGTGAACGGCCCCGAAATGCTGCGGGCGAGCGTCTGCAGCCCGGGCGGCGGAGTCCGGCTGCCGTACATGATCACCACGTCGCCCACCTCGAGCGCCTGGAGCAGCTGGTTGTCGTTGAGGGTGGCGTTGTCGCGCGGCACCGGCTCGGGCACGTGGGCGCCACTGGTCGGCGGGTCAGAGTTATAGGCCGGGTGGGTCGCGCCGGGGTGCAGGTGGGCGTGGCCGAGATCCGGGAACGGCTCCCCGAGCTGCACCGTGCTGCCGGAAACGCCGGCCTGATCGCGCCCGGCGAAGAAGCCCGAGAGCAGCGCGATCAGTCCGACCGACAGCGCGAGGGCGACGACCACGATCGCCACCCGTTCGAGAACGACGCCGAGCTTCACTCCGAGGCGGGGAGCGCGGCCTCCGGCTCGCTGCGGTCGGCCGTCTTTTCGCGGCTGATCCCGGCGGCCGCGGCGAGCTCATCGATCGCGTCGTCCAGCTCCTGGGCGAGCATCTCGATATCGGGGAGGGCGTCGTAGTCGGAGACCAGGCCGAAGTTCAGCTGGCCGTAGTAGCTCATGATCGCGATCCCCAGGGCGGTGTTCTCTGCCAGCGGGACCATCGGGTAGAGCGCTTCGAGCTGCCGCCCGAGCACGTAGAGCGGCACCTGGGGGCCGGGGACGTTGGTGACCACGAGGTTGAACAGGCGCTGGCGGGCCTGGAGTCGGGCCGCCTGAGCCATGATCGTCGGCGGGGCGAAACCCGACAGCTCGGTCAGCACCTGCGCCCCGACGGCCTGACCTGAGGCCTTCAGGTCCTTCATGGCCGAGTTGATTCGGCGCAGGCGCTTGCGCGGATCGGTGATCCCGACCGGCAACGGAGCCCACATCGCGGCCACGCGGTTGCCGAGCGCGCCGCGCTCGACGTCGGCCCGGATGGACACGGGAATCATCGCGCGCAGATCCTCGTCGGTGGAGTGGCCGTGCCGGTACATGTACCGGCCGAGCGCGCCGGTGACCACGGCCAGCACCACGTCGTTGACCGTTCCGCCGAGTTCGTTCTTGATCGCCTTGAATTCGCCCAGATCGCCGCGGACCCAGGTGAAGCGGCGGTGGGGCCCGATCCGAGCGTTGAACGGGCTGGGGGGTGCGGCCTGAAGCCCCGCCCAGGCCATCGCGCCGACTCCGACCAGCGATTCGCCCAGCTTCTGAGCCACCTGCCGCGGGCCACGGAGCGCGTGCCGGGCGCCCCGGGCGATCTCGGCCGGGACGGTGGCCCGCTCGAGCAGCGCGTCGGCGAGCAGCTGGGCGTCGGTCGGGAGCGGCTTCGGCACCCACTCGCTGTCGGGCGGAGCGACGGGCATCGGATCGGGTGAGGTGTCGAACAGGACCGTCGCGATGTCGACGCCGGAGATGCCATCCACCAGGGCATGGTGGGTCTTCGACAACAGGGCGAAGCGATCGCCCGCCAGCCCCTCGACCAGCCACAGCTCCCACAGCGGCCGGGAGCGGTCGAGCGCCTGGGAGAACACCCGCCCACACAGGCGCTTGAGCTCGGCCTCGCCGCCGGGGCGCGGCATCGCGGTGTGGCGGACGTGGTAGGTGATGTTGAAGTGAGGGTCGTCGACCCACACCGGCCGCCCCTGATTGAACGGGACAAAGGCCAGCCGCTGGCGGTAGCGCGGCACCAGGTGCAGCCGCGAGACGATCTCCTCGGTCAGCTCCTCATAGGCGGGCGGCTTGCCCTCGAACACCATGCACCCGCCCACGTGCATATGCGCCGCATCCCGCTCGAGGTGCAAGAACGAAGCGTCAAGCCCGGTCAGGCGGTCGTGGTTGGCCACAGCTGGATTCTTGCAGGGCGGGTGGTTCGGAGGGCTCCGGACGGGCCTACTGCGGTTGCGTGATCTTGGATTGCTGTGTGACGGACATCACACAAGTGGCCGATAGGGGCTGCCAGCCTCGCAGCGTCACATATCTGACCTGCCGAGTCGTCCCTGCCCGGTGCGGGGACGAGCGGGGGACCCGCTGCCGGATAGGAGTCGATTCATCCGGCCGGGGCGAATCGACGGCCCGGTAATCAGCCGGCTTGCCGTCGTAGTGGACGCCATCGGCGCGCTGGAGAGCGCGCCTTCACCGCGGACACGAGCCCGTCAGCTAACCCCGCAGGCCCCCGGTCGGACTGAAACAACAGGAGGGACCCCGCATGAGGTCCAAGCGCATGATGCGCACGCCCCGGCCGCTGAACGTGGCGGCCGGAACACTGCTTTTGACAGTTCCAACTGCCGCGGTCGCGCTCGCCGTCGGACAGGCTGATGCTCAGAGTGCGATCCAGCTCAGCGCCTCGCCCCGCGTCGGCTTTGACCAGCGTGAGGTGGTGCACGGCACGGCCCCGGTGAACACCGCCGGGCAGACCGTCGAGCTCCAGTTTGCGCGGGCCGGCAGCCCCACCTGGCACACGCTCGGCTCGACCAAGGTGCGCAGCGGTGGCCACTTCCGCTACGTGACCCGCCTGCGGACCTCAGGCTCGCTCCGGGCCACGCTCCCGAGTAATGCCCCTGTGGCCGCCACGGCGGTCGCCCCGAGCGGCCCCACGCCAGTCGTCGTGAGGCCGGAATTCCGCTTCTCGAAGCACTCGATCGATGCGCTCCAGGGCCAGTCAGTCACCGTCAGGGGGAAGCTGCTGCCGGGCCTGTCCGGGCGTACGGTGCGCCTGCAGGGCCATACCCGTGGCGGCTGGCGCACGCTGGGCTCCGCCCGCACCGGTTCCCGTGGCGGGTTCCATTTCCGCTTCCGGCCGGGTTCTGTGGCCGACCGCGCCGGGGGACAGAAGCTGCGGATCCTCTTCCGCGGCGACACCCTCAACGCCGCCTCGACCAAGCCGGCGGGCAGGGTCATCGCCTTCCAGCAGAGCGTGGCTTCGTGGTACGACGATGCCGGTACCACGGCCTGCGGTTTCCACGCCGGTCTCGGCGTCGCCAACAAGAGCCTCCCGTGCGGGACCAAGGTGACCTTCCACTACGGCGGCAGCACGGTTACCGCCGTGGTCGACGATCGTGGCCCCTACGTCGGCGGCCGCGAATGGGACCTCAACCAGAACACCGCTGCAGCCCTTGGCTTCGGCGGCGTCGGCGAGGTCTGGTCCACCTCGTAGAGACGCTTGGCTATAGCTCCGGTCAGGCGGCGATCGCCGTCTGACCGGTGGCCTAGCCTGCGTTGCGTGGCAGAGCCGCGTTGCGTAGCCCATCTCGACATGGACGCGTTTTACGTGTCGGTCGAGCTAAGGCGCCGCCCGGAGCTCCGCGGGCTGCCCGTGATCGTGGCCGGGACCGGGCCGCGGGCGGTGGTCACGACCGCGTCGTATGAGGCACGGCGCTTTGGTGTCGGGTCTGCGCTTCCGGCGTCGCGCGCTCGCCGGCTGTGTCCGGACGGCGTGTTCCTCCCCCCGGACTTCGCCTACTACCGCCAGGTCTCGGCGCAGGTGATGTCGATCGTCCGCTCGCACGTCGAAGCGGTCGAGATCGTCGGACTTGACGAGGCCTATCTCGAGCTGACCGGCCTGCCCGCCCCGCACGCCTCGATGCGCCTGATCGCAGCCGAGATCGAACGCGAAACCGGGCTCGCGTGTTCGATCGGCATCGGGCCGAACAAGCTCGTGGCCAAGGTCGCCTCGGACGCGGAAAAGCCACGGGGATTCGTGGTCCTGACGCGTGAGCAGGCGTGCGAGCGGTTTGCCGGTTCGCCCTGCGGCCTGATTCCAGGGATCGGGCCAAAGACGGCTGAGCGGTTGCGAGGGCTTGGGATCGTGAGCCTGGGAGCGCTCGCTGCCGCCCCGTTCGAGGTCTTGGCGACGGCCTTCGGTGCTCGTTCCGCGGGTGAGCTCGGCCGCCGGGCTCGGTTCGAGGACGACGCGCCGGTGACCCAGGAGCGCAAGGTGATCTCAGAGTCCCGGGAGACGACGTTCGACTACGACATCTCCGATCCCGCGCGGCTCGAGCAGATCCTCGAAGCGCTTGTGCAGAAGCTGTGCGCCGGGCTGCATGAGCAGCGCCGCTGCGGGCGGACGGTCGGGATCAAGGTGCGGCTGGATGATTTCTCGACCCACACCCGCGCCCGCACCCTGGCCGATCCGGTGAGCTCAGCGGACAGAGTGGGGCCCGTCGCGCACGACCTGCTGCGGCGATTCGCTCCGGCGCGGCCGGTGCGCCTGCTCGGCGTTCGCGTGGCGGGGCTGCAGCCGATCGCCGACGAGCTCGACGAGCAGCTGACGCTGGCGGTGTGAGGCCTAGTAGAGAGCCGAGGCCAGCCGGCGGCGCGACTCGCGAGCGAGGGGATGGTCGACACCGAGATCGTCGAGGATTCCGACGACGACCCGGCGGATGTCGTCGCGCGCGCCGTCCGCGTTCGGCAGCGATCCGATGAGGAGATCGAGCGCGCCCTCCTGATCCCCACGATCGAGCGCGGCGAAGGCCTCGCTCAAATCGGGCTCAGGCTTGCCCTCGAGCTCGATCCGGGCAGCCAGGCCATCGGCGCTGAAGTTTCCGGGCACTTCGCGCAGCAGGGCGAGCGCGGCATCGCGCTCGCCGCGGGCGTAGAGCAGGCGGGCCAGCGCGAGCGCGGCATCGGCGCGTCGGGGTTCGAGCTCGAGCGCGCGCCTCAGCGACTCCTCATCGCCCTTTGCGACCAGCGCGTCAGCCTCGGAGGGCAAAAGCGAATCGAGGAAGCGCTCGACCGCGGCCGGCGGCTGGGCGCCGACGAACTCCGACGCCACCTTCCCGTCGCGGAAGGCCTTGACCGCGGGAATGCTCTGGATGCGGAAGGTCTGTGCGACCCGGGGGTTGGCATCGACGTCCACCTTGGCCAGCTCGACCTTGCCCGCCCGCGCCGCCACGGCGGACTCGATGACCGGTCCGAGCTGGCGACAGGGGCCGCACCACTCGGCCCAGAAATCGACCACCACAGGGACGACATGCGAGCGCTCGATTACGGCTGATTCGAAGGTGGCGTCAGTGACATCCATGGCTCTATTGATGGTAGCTACGGAGTCTGATCAGCTAGAAAGCGCGTGTGAGCGAGCACATGATCGACGTGGGCGGCCTTCTCCTGGCGGCTGAGCGCGACGGTGAGGGTGTGCCGGTGATCCTGCTCCACGGCCTCACGGCGACCCGGCGCTACGTGGTCATGGGCTCGCGCTCGCTCGAGCGCTCGGGCCACCAGGTGATCGCCTACGACGCGCGCGGGCACGGACGCTCAGATCGGGCTCCCGATCCGGACGCCTACGGCTACGAGCAGCTCGGAGCCGACTTGGAGGCGGTCCTCGATTGGGCGGGCATCGAGCGCGCGGTGTTCGCCGGGGCCTCGATGGGCGCCCACACGATCCTCTGGCTGGCCCTGAACCGACCCGAGCGGGTGGGGGGGCTGGTTGTCATAACCCCGGCATATGACCCGGAGACCCAGGACGATCCTGACCGTCTGGCTCGCTGGGATGCGCTGGCGGCGGGTCTGCGGACGGGCGGGGTCGAGGGCTTCATCGAGGCTTACGGTGAGCCGCGCGTGCCCGAGAGCTACCGCGAGACCGTGCTGAAGGTGATCCGCCAACGCCTCGGCCAGCATGATCACCTGGATGCCGTGGCCGACGCGCTCGAGGCCGTTCCCCGGTCGCGGCCGTTCGGGACGATCGGCGAGCTCGAGGCGATCGATGTGCCGGTGGCGGTGGTGGCCAGCGGAGACGAGGCCGATCCGGGCCACCCGCAGCCGGTGGGGGAGGCCTACGCCGAGGCGATTCCCGGGGCCAGGCTGGTGCTCGACCAGCCTGGACGCTCCCCGATCGCCTGGCAGGGCAGTCAGCTCTCGAAGGTGATCGCGCAACTGGCCGCGGACGCCGACCTGGCCTGACGGCCGCGTTCCAGCCGGGCGGGAACGTATCCTGCGCGGCATGTCGTCATCGGTGCAGCCGACGAGCGACTGGCTGGGTGCGCTTTCCGAGGAGGTCCGCGAATGCTCTGGGGCAATCGCGGCGATGATCGGCGAGGTCGAGCAGGTGATCCGAGCGTCCTCGGGCGAGGCGCCACCGACCGCCTGGGTCGATGCCCCCGATGGCGCCGACGTGAAGGTCTTCCTGCTGGTGCCCGGACTCCTGCACGAGATCCGCGGCCCGCGCCAGAACAGCACCGCGGGGGTGCTCGCATTCAACGAGGAGCAGACGGCCCAATGCTTCTACGGGACCTACTCGATCACGCCCGAACGGAGCTACTCGGTGCGCCTGCAGCGGGTCGCGCGGGGTGAGCAATCCAAGGTCCACGAGGAGTGGGTGTTCCAGATCGGCGGCGACGGCCCGCTGACCGTGAGCTGCGATCCGGTGCAGGGGGAGGAGCCGCCGCCGGCGTTGCGGTTCGCCCGGGCGCTGGCGGCCGAGATCGCCAAAGCGCGGGCTTCGGGCTGAGGGGCGTTGGGGGGCTCGTGGGGGCCGCGGTGTCGGGTGCGGGGCGTCCGGTCTTTGGGCGTGAGCCCTAGTCGTTTTGTCGGGTGAGGGGCGCCCGTCCGGGGCGTGAGCCCTAGTCGTTTTGTCGGGTGAGGGGCGCCCGTCCGGGGCGTGAGCCCTAACCTGTGCCGCCGATGTCCAGGCAAGGTGTGATCGGGGTGGTGGCGGCCCTCGCGGGTGCGGCGGCGCTCGCGGGCTGCGGGGGTTCGAGCAATCCCGGCCCGCCGGCGACGTCGACCTCCACGCCGAGCACCAGCTCGACAACGAAGGCGGGTCGGACGTCGACCACGGCATCGACCCCGACCAGCCCGGGGACCCCGGTGAGCCGGTTCCAAGCGGCCAAGATGTACGTGGAGGCAGTCAGGCCGGTGAATGCCGCCGGCACGGCGTTCGCGGCCAAGATCAAGAAATGGACCACGAAAACCAGCCAGGCCACGGCCGAGACCGAGGCGAAGCCGTACATGCAGGCCCTGGTGAAGCTGCGGCCAGAACTCATCTCCCTGGCCCGGTCCTATCCACCAGCCGCGGCCGAGGTGAACCGGATGATCACGGCCTTCGAGCCGCTGTTGACCGACCTCAAGGGCGTACGCGACCAGCCGTTCAGCCCCGGTCCCTGGGCGCAGACCATCGTCAGCGACGCCACCAAGGTCAACCCGATTGCCGCCCGCGTCCGGGCGGCCCTGGGGCTCCCGGCTCCGGCCGCCTAGCCGTCCCCTTAAGCTCCGCCTGGTGATCGCTCCGCCAAAGGCTTCGGGCGGCAGCGGCTACTCGGGGACGCCGCTGCCGAAGAAGCTGGGGATCAAGCCGGGCATGAAGTTCGGATTGCTGGCGGAACCAGCCGGGTTCGAGGAACAGCTCGGCGAGCTGCCCGCTCAGGTCGAGGTCCGGCGCCGCGCGCGGGGACAGCTCGACGTGATCCTGGCCTTCTTCACCCGTAAGCACGAGCTGACCCGGCAATTGCCGACGCTGGGCAAGGCGGTCGGGCCGGACGGAGGAGTGTGGATCGCCTGGCCGAAGCGAGCGTCAGGCGTGCCCAGCGACCTGGACGAGAACGTGGTCCGCGAGCTCGGCCTGAAGGCCGGCCTGGTCGACAACAAGGTCTGCGCGATCGACGAGGTGTGGTCCGGTCTGCGCTTCGTCTATCGACTGCGCGACCGGCCGCGCACGGGGGTGTAGGGCCGGGGGTTCTGTTGCGGCGTGGGGCGCGGCCTGCGGCCGCGGCCTGCGCGGGGAGAGGCCGCCCTCAGGACATCCTTGGCGCCTCTCGCCAAAGATGTCCCAAGGGGTGGCTTTCAGGCCGAGCCGGGCTCCTAACCTGCGGTTACGTGCTCGGTCCGGGCCTTCATGCGGGCGACGTACCCAGTGCCCAGGTACTGGACGATCACGTGGAGGTGAGCCGTCCCGGAGCCGTGTCCAGGCTTGTGCTTGAACACGGTGACGACGATGAACTTGCATTGCGGACCCACCGGGATGACCTTCTTGGCCACCCGTTGCTTACCACGGAAGAACCGCACCTTGACCTTTCCGGCGCAGGCAAACTGGGCCGGGATCGACGACGGACGGACGATATGCCCGCGGGTCGTGAACGTGTACGGCTTGTTGTGGGCATGGTGGGGCCGCGTCGAGGCCTTGATCTTTCCGGTCTTCGGGGAGGTCGGATAGGTCATGAACGTGGCGTCGGCGCCGTACTCGTTGATGCCACGGTTGTTGGCCACGATCCGATAATGGAAGATCGTTCCAGCCTCGAGCCCGCTGAGGAGGCTCGAGACCTGCATCGGCGAGCCGCTGGCCGGTGTGGTCTGGCTGAGCGTCCGCGACTGGTAGGCGGTCGTCGTGCCGTACTGGAAGTACCACGTCGTCTTCACGTGGTTGGGGTTGACCTCCGCCGTGAGTGTCGCGTTGTGGACGCCCAGATTGATCGCGGCCCCGGTCGCCGCGTAGGCCGGCGGGTTGCCGGTGGTCTTGAACGTCTTGTCAGCACCGTCCGCGCCGCCGTACTTGTTGTAGGCCACGATTCGGTAGTGGTACACGGTTCCCGGCTGCAGACCGGCGATCCGCTCGGACACGTTCACGGCGCTGTTTCCGGCATTCACATACCTGACCACCGTCGTGTGGCCGTATGCGTTGTTGAAGCCCCACTCGAACACATAGCCGGTCTTCGTGCCGTTCGGATTGACCGACCCATTCAGCGTGGCGGCTTTGTCGCCGACTGAGGACGCGGATTTCGTCTTCACCGCGGGCGAGGAGGCGGCGCTGGCCACAGCCACGACTCCCGCAAAAACGGCTATCAAACTGACCATCACCTTCACCCAACGATTCATGCTTGCCTCCTGGAGCGGGTTCGCCCGTCTCAACAGACGGGCGAACGCGAAGTTGCGCGTCTGGTGGGTTGGAGGGGTGGGCGCCAGCGGGCCTCCGCCGAGCCTCGCCTGTGCCCCAGCGCGTGCTCGCCGACCGCGAGTCTGGCTGGGCTTCGGAGAGGTTAAAGGCCTACGCCACGTGTCCCTCAGGGAACCTGCTGCCCGGTTGGCTGTGGCGCTAATCGGGCCGACGGCGGCGGTTTTGGTGGGGAGCTTGGCGCCTTTCGTCAGGTATTGATGTTTTGCGGAATGGCATCGGTGTGAATGCCAGTCCATTGTGTGGGGAAGCTACGGGTATCAAGTCTCGTCAGCATTAGAGAGGACCCAAAGTGACCACAGTGCTAATCATCGTCTGCGTCCTGTTCTGCATCGGCGTGATCGTCGCGGTCGTCGGACACCTCGGATGGGGGATCACCCGCGACAAATCATGGCGACTTCACGTCCGCCGCCACCACCGTGAGAAGCGGCGAGCAGGAACAAGCTGATACGAGGATCTGGGACGCTCGGCTTCCTCGGGCGGTGGGGCGTCCCAATGAGGAGTCGAATTAGGCACTGGGACTTCAAGGTCCCTGGGACGGAGCCGGACCGCTAACGGGACGACCAGCGACGTTGACTACAGCACGGTCCCGTGAACGCCGGCGCTTCGGCCAGCACCACGGCGTGGCGGCAGTGCAGCCATCCTGCGTACTGGGGCTCTGTAGTGCCGCCGCTGGTCTTCCTGGCGGTTTTCGTGGCCTGAGGGGCGGGGCTGGGGCGGACGGATTGCCGGCGTCATGCGGTTTCCCGGCCGTCCATCGCGGTTCTAACGCTCGATAATCGATCTTATGTAGACCGGTATGCGGAAATCGGGCGTTGTTGGCGGGTGCTTTGGATCTGAGCCCTGTAGATGAGGGCCGAGACCCAAGCCCCCTCGCATCGGGCCGCATCAGCGACCCGATGACCCGCCGCGAGCCCGATGACCCGCATCGGGCCGCATCAGCGACCCGATGACCCGCCGCGAGCCGCCTCCGATGACTTTCGCAACGACACGGCGTCTCATCCCGCAGATACCTTCCGACTTTCAGGAGGTCGCGATGGCCACAGTGGTTGCAGATATGTCGGTGTCTCTGGACGGCTTCGTCGCCGCGCCTGACGGCAGCGTTGACGAGGTGTTCGCGTGGTACTCCAAGCCGCAGCCGGCGTCACAGCCGCCCGAACGCCCCTCGGAGCCCGGCGCCGGTGGCTTAGGAGTGATTGTGTATGGGCGCCGGACGTTCGAGCAAGCGAATGGCTGGGGCGGTCAGCACCCCATGGGTGTGCCGGTGATCGTCGTCACGCACACGATCCCCGAGGGTTGGCCGCGCGAAGGCTCGACGGTCTCCTTCGTCACCGACGGGATCGAGACCGCGATGGCGCAAGCCGAGGCGATCGCCGGAGATGGCGTGATCGCTCTCGGCAGCCCGAGCATCATTCAGCAGTGCCTCAACCTCGGCATGGTGGACCGCATCCAGGTCAAGCTGGTGCCGGTGCTCCTCGGGGACGGCATCCGCCTGTTCGGTGAGCTCGCGGGTGATCCGCTCGAGCTCGAGAATCCGACAGTGGTCGAGGGCAATGGCGTTACCCATCTGCACTACCTCGTCCCCAAGCACCCGCCCCCGAGCAAGCAACCGCCCCCGAGCTAGCCATGGACGTCTATCCCTGCTTCACGTATCGCGACGTCGGCGCTGCGCTTGACTGGCTGGCCGCGGCGTTCGGCGTCGAGCCGCGCGTTGTCGGCGAGCCGGCAGACGGCGAGATCCATCATGCGGTGGTCGTGCACGGCCAGGGAATGATCGCGATCGAGTCTGAGCGCCCGGAGGACCTGCACGGCAGCCACACCGGCAACGGATGGGTCTACCTCAAGGTCGCGGACATTGATGCCCATTTTCAGCGGGCTCAGGCGGCCGGCGTCCAGATCTTGAACGAGCCCCACGCGGGACCCGGCGGTATGCGCGGTTACAGCGCCCGGGACTTTGAGGGCAACGTCTGGACGTTCGGGGACCGCTGACCCAACGCATTCCGGCGGCGAGCCAAGGTAGGCTGCCCGCCTTCGGACCGGTGAGGCGTCGAAAGTCGTCACCCAGCGCTCATCGGGAGGTCTACCGGTGCCGAGGGAGAAATGTCGATGGTGCACGACGCTCGGATCGCTGCCATTCGCCGCTTTGCTTCGCTGAGGCTCGGCGTGCTGCCGCTCGCGGCAGCAGCCGTCGCGACGCTGGCGTTAGCCGGTGGCGCGGTGGCCGCAACCGTTCCCGTCAGCGGCGGCGGGGGCCTGGTTCCAGTCAACCAGCACAACAAGATCCCGCGCGCGCCGAGCAAGAACGCTCACGGCAAGTGGCTGAGCGGCGTGACCGTCACCGAGTACTGGCCCTCGCCGGAGAGCTGGTTCACGGGCGAGGAGGTGAAGGCACCGGGGCTTCCCGGTAAGCACCGCATCGACTGGCTGTACTCGGCCATGGGGATGTCGATGCAGGGCGAGGGCATCGGACTCGACGGGCGCATGTACCACATCGCCAAGCTCGGGAACGGCGGCTGGGTCACCGCTAGCGGCAAGCGCACTTCGGCCACGGACGGCTTCGCCGCCGGATCTCCCTACTGGCGAGCCGGCGGCTACTGGCGCACAAGTGGCGGCGCGGTGACGTTCCCGCTGGCCAGCGGTGGATGGTCCGCCGGCACGGGGAAGCATTATGTCCCCTGCGAGGGGTGAGCTTCGCCCCCGGCCCCTCCCTGCCGCTGCACTACTACCAGTCGATCGCCGTCGATCCGGGGGTGATCCCCCTGGGCAGCCGGGTCTACATTCCGGCCTATCGGCACGACGGGCACGGCGGGTGGTTCATCGCGCAGGACACCGGTGGCGCGATCGCCGGCCGTCACATCGACGTCTACCGTCCGCCCCCGGCCATCCCCGGGACCGCGGGCCGGTACTTGACGAGGCAGCGCATCCTGGTGATCAAGCCGTCGCGGTGAGCTCCGCATTGCGGCCGCAAAGTCAGCCGCCGTGAGCCCCACCTAACGCCCCGCCAATCGCCGCGGTCCGCTGCCGCGGGCCGCACTAGACTGCATGGAGATGCCCAAGCAGCAACGGATGGTGCGGGTCGAGCAGCGCAGCCAGCTGGCCGCCATGCAGCGGCTCGAGGGTCGCTCCGACGAGGAGCTCGAGGCCGAGACCAAGTTCAAGGCGGCGGCCCAAGCGATCCTCGGCGCCCGCGCCGCGGAGCGCTATGACGCCAAGGCCGCGCGGGCGCACTTCCAGCGCGCGCTCGCCGCCGCCCGCCCGCAGGAGCGCCTTCAGCTGCGGCGGATGGCCGACGCATCGCTTGCGCTGGCCGAGCGGCGGGCCGACGACCTGAAGCGGGCGACCGAGCGGCTGGGCGTCGAGGGTCCCACCAGCCGTCAGCTGCGCGGACTGAAGCTGATGGCGCTGGCTGGCCGCCCGCGAGCGCCGGGATCCTCGCTCGCATTCGCGGGATCGTCCTGGTGATCCTCGTGATCCTGGCGATCTTTGCCGTCGGCTTTCGGGATCGTCAACTTGATCGCGCTGCCGTTCGGTGGCATCTCGCTCGATCTGGGCATCTTCTACGCATTCGTGCTGTTCGCCGTGGCCGCCGGCGTGCTCGCGTTCTTGGGGCGAAAACGCCAGAGGCGGGCTCGCGCGGAACGCTCAGAGCAGATCGCCGCGCGGTCGCGCTGACGCTGCAGACGAGCCGTGTGCGGCCGCTACACGCTTGCCACGCCTGACCCGGCGGCCATCCGGGCGCGGTTCCCCATCGGCGAGTCGGTCGAGATCAGGCAGCGCTTCAACGTCGCCCCGGGCGACGAGGTGCTGGCCGTGACCACCGACCGCGAAGGCGCTCCGCGCGGCGTCGCTGCTGCGCTGGGGGCTCGTGCCCTCATGGTCAAAGACGCCTCAGACAGGGCTGAAGATGATCAATGCGAGGGTCGAGACCGTGGCCGAGCGCGCCTCGTTCCGAGCTGCGCTCGAGCGCTACCGCTGTCTGATCGTGGCCGACGGGTTCTACGAGTGGCAGCGGACGCCGGCCGGTCCGAAGCAGGGCCATCACATCGCGCGGGCCGACGGGGCTCTCTTCGCCTTCGCCGGGCTGTGGTCGATCTGGCATGGCCCCGACGGGACCAAGCTGCGCACATGCACGATCCTCACGACCGCGGCAGCGCCGGAGATTGCCTCGCTGCACGACCGGATGCCGATCATCCTCGCCCCAGAGGCCGAGCCGGACTGGCTCGGACGCCGGACCGAGCCCCAAGCGCTGAACGAGGCCGCGCTGCCGGCCTCGGAGCTGGCGATCCGGCCGGTCGGCCCGGCTGTCAACGACGCGCGCTACGACGGGCCGGACTGCCTCGACGCGCCCGTCGAGGCGCAGCCCTCTCTGTTCTAGAGTGCTCTCCCGGCTGCTCGCTTCCTACGACAACGTGGTGCTCGACCTCGACGGCTGCGTCTGGGTCGGCGAACGGGTCACCCCCGGCACGCCGGAGGCGATCTCCGAGCTTCGCGCCGCCGGCAAGGGCGTGATGTTCCTCACCAACGACCCGCAGCGCTCCCCCGAGGAGTACGTGCGCAAGTTGTGGTCGCTGGGCCTCCGGGCGTCGCTGGAAGAGGTGGTCACGGTCGGTGCCTCCATCCAGCACCTCCTGGCCGAGCGGCGGACGGAATGCCGACCTACGTGATCGGCTCCCCCGCGATCTTCCGGCATGTCGCCGACTCGGGACAGCGGATCGTCAACGGCACCTCTTCGGAGGTCGAAGCGGAGCTCGTGGTGGTGGCCTGCCACGACGATTTCCGTCTTCACGAGCTGCGGGTGGCCACCCAGGCCGTGCTGGCCGGCGCCGAGATGGTGGCCGCCGGCCGTGATCGGACGTTCCCCAGGGAAGACGGGATGTGGCCGGGCACGGGAGCGATCGTGGCCGCGCTCGAGTACGCGACCGACCGCACCGCCAAGGTGGTGGGCAAGCCCGAGCCCCAGATCTTCTACACCGCGCTCGACCGGCTCGGCCCCGGCAGGACGCTCGTCGTGGGCGACCGACTCGATTCCGATTTGCTCGGCGCTTCCGCCGCTGGACTCGATGCCGCGATCGTGCTCACCGGGGTGAGCACCCGGGCGGAGGCGGAGCTGGCCGACCGATCCAGCGCCGGTGAGATCGCCGCGGACCTGAACTCGCTCGCGCTGGCCACGTGAGACTGTCGTTATCGCCAACCCTTCGGCCGGCGGCGGCCGGACCGGCCGTGCGCTCGGCGAAGTTCAGCAAACCCTTGGCGAGCTCGGACTCGAGCACCGGGTCTCGCTGACCGAGAGCCTCGCCCACGCCCACGAACTGGCCGCCGCGGCCACCGCAGCCGGCGAGACCGCAGTGGCCTTCGGGGGCGACGGTCTGATCGGCGCGGTGGCGGACGCGCTGCACGGGACAGACGGGCTGCTCGGCGTCCTCCCCGGCGGCCGCGGAAACGACTTCGCCCGGGCGCTAGGGATTCCCCTGGACCCGCACAACGCCTGCCGGGTGCTGGCCGAGGGCGAGGTTCGCAAGATCGACCTGGGAGCTCGCGGGAGAGAAAACGTTCATCGGCATCGCCAGCTGCGGGTTCGATTCCGAGGCCAACCGGATCGCCAATCAGACCCGCTGGGTGCGCGGAAACCTGGTCTACGCCTACGGCGCCGTGCTGGCGCTCCTCAGGTGGCGACCCGCGCGGGTTCGAGGTCACGATCGACGGCGGTCCGCCCCGACGGATGACGGGCTACACGGTCGCGGCCGCCAACTCCAAGGCCTACGGCGGCGGCATGCTGCTCGCCCCGGACGCCTCGCTCGAGGACGGGATGCTGGACGTGGTGATGGTCGAGCACGCGCCGAAGCTGCAGGTTCCTGCGCCTGCTCCCGACCGTGTTCAAGGGCGCGCATGTCCAGCAGCGAAACGTCCAGATCCTGCGCGGCGCGGTCGTCCAGATCAGCACCGACCGTCCGTTCACGATGTACGCCGACGGGGATCCGATCGCCGAGCTACCGGTCACGGTGAGCATCTTGCCCGGAGCCGTACGAGTGATCGTGCCGCGATGAACGTCCTGGGGATGAAGATCACCGCCGCGCGTGCGGTGGGCGAGCTGGCCCGCCGGGCGGGCCGGGGCGGCGGCACCTCGCTTCCCGGGAAGGTGCTGATCCGGCTCGAGCCCCACGCGATCGCCGAGCTCGCGGCGCGGCTGCCGCGCGGGACCGCGGTCATCTCGGCCACCAACGGCAAGACCACCACGGCGGCGATGACCGCCTCGATCCTGGAGCGGGCCGGGATCTCGCTCGTCCACAACCGAGCCGGGGCGAACATGGCCGGGGGCGTCGCCTCGACGTTGCTGGGCGCGGCCCGTCCGGGCGGCGGGATGGCGGGCGAGATGGGGTTGTTCGAGCTCGATGAGTTCTGGCTTGACCGGGTCACGCCCGAGCTGCGGCCCCGGGCCATCCTGCTCGGCAATCTGTTCCGCGATCAGCTCGATCGCTACGGCGAGCTCGAGACGATCGCCGATCGCTGGGCCCAGGTGGCGGCGGGGTTGCCGGCCGAGGCGGCGCTCGCGCTCAATGCCGATGACCCCCTGATTGCCGACCTCGGCCGCCAGTCGGCGAACGTGAGCTACTTCGGAATCGAAGATCCCTCAGTCGCCGTTCCCGAGATGCAGCACGCCTCGGACTCAAAGCACTGCCGTCGCTGCGGGACCGCGTACGCCTATGAGGCGATCTACCTCGGGCACCTGGGGGTCTACCGGTGCCCCAACTGCGGCCAGGACCGACCGCGGCCGGACGTGGCGGCCGAGCGGATCGAGCTCGACGGGACGCGCGGCGCCCGGTTCGAGCTCCGCACGCCGGCCGGCACGAGCGCGGTCACGCTGCCGCTACCGGGCCTCTACAACGTCTACAACGCGCTCGGAGCGGCCGCGCTGTGCCTGGAGCTCGGGATCCCGCTGGCCGACATCACCGCGGGGCTGGAAGCGGTGAAGGCGGCCTTCGGGCGAGCCGAGCGAGTTCAGATCGGCGAGACGGAGCTCTCGATCCTCCTGGTCAAAAACCCAGCGGGCGCGAACGAGATCGTGCGCACGCTGGCCCTCGAGCCGGCCGAGCTCGACATCCTGGCCGTCCTCAACGACCGCACAGCCGACGGCCGGGACGTCTCGTGGGTGTGGGACGCGGACTTCGAGATCCTGGCGCCGCGGCTCCGCCGAGCCACCTGCGCCGGAACGCGCGCGGCAGAATTGGCGCTGCGGCTCAAGTACGCGGGCGTCGACCCCTCCCGCCTGCACGTGATCCCCTCGCTCCCCGAGGCACTCGACGCGGCGCTGCGGGACAGCCCGACGGGACACCTGTACGCACTGCCCACCTACACCGCGCTCCTGGAGCTTCGAGACGAGCTCGCGGGAAGGGGGTTCACCGGCCAGTTCTGGGAACCGAACGCGACGGTGCCGCGATGAGCGTGATCTGGCACGACCTCGAATGCGGTGGCTACGGCGAGGACCTGTCGCTGTGGCGCTCGCTGGTGGAGGAGCACGGTGATCCGGTGCTCGACGTGGGTGCCGGCACCGGCCGGGTGACCCTTTACCTGGCCGGTCGCGGCTACCGGGTCACCGCGCTCGATCGCGATCCCGAGCTGCTCGGTGAGCTCGAGCGCCGGGCGCAAGGACTCTCCGGTGCGGACCGTCCTGGCCGATGCGCGAGATTTCGAGCTCGCCGAGCGGTTCACCCTGTGCCTGGTGCCGATGCAGACGATCCAGCTGCTCGGCGGCGCTGAGGGGCGCGCCAGCTTCCTGCGCGCCGCCCGACGCCATTTGCGTGAGGGCGGCGTGCTCGCGACCGCGATCAGCGAGTCGCTCGAATTGTTCGAGGTGGCCGACGGCTTCTCAGCGCCGCTGCCCGACATCTGCGAGCGCGAAGGCGTCGTCTATGCGAGCCATCCCACGGCGGTCCGCGTCGACGGCAGCGCTTTCGTCCTCGAGCGCCGGCGCGAGGTGGTCGGCTCCGACGGCAGTCGCACCGTATCCGAGGACACGATCCGGCTGGATGGGCTGAGCGTGGCCGAACTCGAACGGGAGGGCGTCGCCGCCGGCTTCCGCGCCCTCGGGACGAGAACGGTCCCCCCCACCACCGACCACGTCGGAAGCCAGGTGGTGATGCTCGGTGCCTGAGCCCGTGCTGCGCGTGTGCGCGCTCTATCCCGACCTGATGAACATCTACGCCGACCGCGGCAACCTGCTGCTGCTCGAGCGGCGCTGCCGGTGGCGAGGGATCGGCTTTGAGCTGCGCTCGAGCGGGCTGGGCGAGCCCCTTGATCCCGACGGGGCCGACCTTTTCTACATCGGCGGCGGCCAGGATCGAGACCAGCGCCTGTGCGCACTCGACCTGGCCGAGGGCAAGCGCGAGGCCCTGCACGCCGTTGCCGACCGGGGCGCCGTCATCCTGGCCGTGTGCGGCGGCTATCAACTGCTCGGGCACAGCTACCAGCTGGGAGACGAGTCGCTGCCGGGGGTGGGCCTCGTCGACCTGCACACGGTTCGCTCAGACGGGCCGCGGTTGATCGGCAACGTGGCGATCGAGGTCGAGCTCGAGCCGCAGCGGCCACAGGTCCTGGCCGGGTTCGAAAATCACGGCGGGCGCACTCACTTGGGGTTCGAGGCGCAAGCGCTCGGACGCGTGCTCAAGGGCCACGGCAACAATGGACGTGACGGGCGTGAGGGGATCCGCGTGGGGAACGTGATCGGGACATACCTCCACGGGCCGCTGCTCCCCAAGAACGCCTGGTTCGCCGACTGGCTGATCGCGACCGCACTCGCGCTCGAGTCGCCGCTATCCGGCCTCGACGACAGCCTTGAGGACGCCGCGCACGCGGACGCCCGACGCGCCGCCGGTCTGTAGTTCTAGGATGGCCCCGCGCTGGATTCGGACAGCCCCGATGGGTAGTTGCTCGCCATGAAGATGCTCGGCTCGATCTTGCTGGCCGGTTTGCTTGCCGGGCTCCTCGCGGGCTGCGGCGCGAGCTCAGGCCAGGCCGGGAGCACCACCGACAGGTCCTCGACCACCGGTGCGAAAGTGCTGCCCGGGACCAACCGGCCGCAGATCCTGCTCGGCGATAAGAACTTCACCGAGCAGTTCGTGCTCGGTGAGCTGTATGCGCAGGCGCTCACCGCCCAGGGCTACTCGGTCCAGCTCAACCGCAACATCGGTCCGACCGAGGTCACCTTGCAGGCGATGTTGAGCGGAAGGCTCGACCTGTATCCCGAATACCTCGATGTCTGGGACAGCCAGATCGCCGGGGTGAAGCGGAGCTTCAGAACGCTCGCCGGCGCCGATCTGGCGGCGCGGCGCTGGGCGCGGGCTCGGGGATTGCGATTGCTCGCGCCGAGCCGCTTCTCGGACACCGAAGGGATCGCGGTTACGGCTGCCTACGGCTCCCTCCACGGCCTGCGAGCGATCGGCGACCTGCGCAAGGTGGCCCCGCTCATGACGCTTGGGGCGCCCCCCCAGTTCGCGCAGGAGCCGAACGGGCTCCCCGCCTTCGAGCAGGCTTACGGTTTTGCCCCAGCCCAGTTCAAGCCGCTGGCGGTGGGCGGGCAGTACCAGGCGCTCCAGCAGGGCTCGGTGCAGGCCGCCGCGGTCAACACGACCGACGGGCAGCTCGCGGGGCGGACGTTCGCGCTCCTGCGCGATCCCGCCAGGATCTTCGGCTGGGGCGAGGTCGTCCCGGTGGTGCCGCTGAAGGTCCTGAACGCCGAGGGGCCCGCGTTTGCGGCCACGATCAACCGGGTGAACGCGCTGCTGACACTGAGCGCAATCCGCCGTCTAAACGCCGCGGTCGATATCGCCGGCCAGGATCCGGCGCTGGTGGCCAAGCGATTCCTCCAGGCGCACGGCCTGGTGGCGGCCAGCGGATGAGCCGCGCCTAGCTCCCGCTCGAGCCGAACCCGCCGGCGCCGCGCTCGGAATGGGCGAGCGTTTGCACCTCCACCACCTCGGGCGTCCGCACGCTGACCAGCACGAGCTGGGCGATCCGGGCCCCGGCCTCGATTCGAAACGGTTCGGAGCGATCGGTGTTGAGGAGGAGCACCCGGATCTCCCCCCGATAGCCGGCGTCGATCAGGCCGGGAGCGTTGACGAGCGCGATTCCGTGGCGGGCAGCGAGGCCCGAGCGCGGGAGAACCAGCCCCGCCTCCCCCTCGGGGATCTCGACCGCGATGCCGGTCGGGACGGCGGCCCGCTCGCCGGGGGCGAGCACGCATTCCTCGAGCGCGTTGAGATCGAGTCCCGCGTCGCCGGGATAGGCCCGCCGGGGGAGCGTCGCCCGCTCGTCCAGCCGGCGAACGCGCAGCGCCATCAGCGCCGAGGCTCGAGCACGAAGCGTCCGTAGCGGGCGGCCACCGTGGCCGGGAGCCGAGCCACGACGCGAACACCGTCCGGCGTCTCCTCGCGCTCCAGATCGCCGGCGAGCTCGTGCAGCTCGGCCAGGCGCCCACCCTCCTCGAACGGGATCAGCAGCTCGACCTCCTGGAGGGTGCGGGCGAACTCGTCCTCGATCCGCTCGATCAGCTCAGCGATTCCCTCGCCGGTGAACGAGGAGACGAGCACGGCGTTGGGGTGGCGGTTGCGGAGCTCGGCGCGCCGCTCTTCAGAGACCAGGTCGGACTTGCCGAGCACGAGCAGCCGCGGCGCCTCCTCGGCGTCGATCTCGTGCAGCACGTCCTCGACCGCCCGCGTCATCTGCTGGAGCTCCTCCTCGAGAACCGAGGCGTCGACGACGTGCAGGATCAGGTTGGCCAGCCGGGTCTCCTCGAGCGTGGCGCCGAACGCCTCCACCAGCTGGTGGGGAAGCTTGCGGATGAACCCGACGGTGTCGGTCACGAGGTAGTCGCGCCCGCCCGCCCGCAATACGCGGGTGGTCGGGTCGAGGGTGTGGAACAGCCGGTCGCCGACGCCGGCCGAGGAACCGGTGAGCGCGTTCAGCAGGGTCGACTTACCGGCGTTGGTGTAGCCGGCCAGCGCTACCTGCGGGAGGTGGGCGCGCTCGCGCTCGGCTCGCATCACCGATCGGCTCGAGCCGACGTTGTCGAGCTTTCGCTTGAGCGCGGAGATCCGGTCGCGGGCGAGCCGGCGGTCGGTCTCGATCTGGGTCTCGCCCGGACCCCGGGTGCCGATCCCGCCGTCGATCCGCCCCGCCCCGAGCCGCTCCAGGTGCGACCACAGGCCGCGCATCCGGGCCAGGTTGTACTCGAGCTGGGCTAGCTCGACCTGGAGCTTGCCCTCGGCGCTGTGGGCGTGGGCGGCAAAGATGTCGAGGATGATCGCGGTGCGGTCAATGACCGGCACACCGAGGGCCGCCTCGAGGTTCCGTTCCTGGCGCGGCGTGAGCTCGTCGTCGCAGGCCACCAGGTTGGCGTCCGCTCGTTTCAGCTCCTCGGTGAGCTCGTCGAGCTTGCCCGGCCCGAGGTAACTGTTGGGGTGGGGATGGTCGCGGCGCTGGATGAGCTCACCCACGCTGGCCACCCCGGCGGTCCGCAGCAGCTCGGTGAGCTCGGCCAGCTCGCCCGTCTCACCGTCGGGGACGGCCGCGATCAGGTATGCGCGCTGGCGGGCACGGCCGGGTTGCCGCTGCCCGTTGGCGGTATAGGCGGAGTTCTTGGCTCGTCCGTTACGGCTGCGCGGCACGGTTGGATGGTAGCCGCGGAGGCCGCGCCCTAAGGCAACCTCTAGAGCCGGCGGATCCGTTCCACGGCCTCGAGCAGGCGGTCGTCCGGAGTGGTGAGCGAGATCCGGAAGAAGCCCTCGCCGCTGGCTCCGTAGGCACCGCCGGGCGAGATCACCACCGCGGCCTTCTCGAGCACGTGCTCGCAGTACGCGGCCGCCGACTCGAAGCCCTCCGGGATCGGCGCCCAGATGTAGATCGTGCCCTTGGGCGGAGTGACGTGGACGCCGGCTTGGGCGAGTGCATCGCAGACCAGGTCGCGGCGGTGCTCGTAGACGGCGTTCATCTGGCGCACCTGTGCGTCGACCTCGGGCGCGAGCGCGGCCGCCCCGGCCAGCTGAACGGCTTCGAACACGCCGGAGTCGATGTTCGACTTCAGGCGCCAGTACTGGTGGATCGCCTCGGCGTTTCCGACGATCGCGGCACACCGCCAGCCGGTCATGTTGTAGCCCTTGGATAGCGAGAAGACCTCGACCCCGACCTCCTTCGCGCCGGGCGTGGCCAGGAACGAGGGAGCGACATAGCCGTCGTAGGTGGTTTCGCTGTAGGCGTTGTCGTGAACCGCCAGCAGGCCCGTGCGGTCCGCCAGTTCGACCGCCTCTTCGAAGAAGCCCTCACGTACGATCGCGCCCGTCGGGTTGTTGGGGTAGTTGAAGAACATCAGCCGCGCCCGCTCGAGATCCTCGTGGGCGATCGCCGAAAGGTCGGGGGCGAAGTCCCGCTCGGGGAGCAACGGCATCAGCACGGGACGGGCGCTGGCCAGCAGAGGGCCGCCCGTGTACACCGGGTAGCCAGGATCGGAGGCCAGAGCGACGTCGCCGGGATCGAGAAAGGCCAGGTTGAGGTTGAAGATGCACTCCTTGGCCCCAATTGCCGGCATCACCTCGGTCTCGGGATCGAGGCTCACGCCAAAGCGCCGCTGGTAGAACGCCGCCACCGCCTCGCGGAACTCCTGTCGCCCGCGGTTGGTGGGATAGCTGTGGGTGCTGGGATCGGCCACCGCCCACTGCGCGGCGACGACGATGGGCTCGTAGGTCGGCATGTCGGGGTCGCCGATGCCGAGGCTGATCACATCGATCCCGGCGGCGCGCTTGGCCGACACCTTGCGCTCCAGCTCGGCGAATAGGTAGGGCGGGATTTGCTCGAGACGCTTACTCGATCGCACTTAGCTCCTTTACGAACTCCTCGGCGAGCGCCCCGCGAAACACGGGCACGGCCCAGCCGGTCAGGTTGATGTGCATGTCCTCCCCCACCTCCACTTCGAGCTCACCGCCGTCGAGCACGACCGTGACCGGCGAATCGCCTCCCCCGAGCACATGGGCGACCGCGGCGCCCATGGCGCCGGTGCCGCTGGCCGTGGTCTCCCCCGCGCCGCGCTCGAAGATCCGGGCCCGGATCCCCCTCGGCGAGCTTGGGGTGAACCACGAGACGTTCGTCCGATTCGGGAAGAGCTCGTGCTTGACGATCTCCGGCCCGATCCCTTCCAGATCGAGCGCCGCCAGCTCCCGCTCGTCACCGACGCGGATCGCGCACTGCGGGTTACCGACCTGGACGTGCTGGAAGCGCCAGCGCCGTCCGGCCGCCTCGAGCTCGCCGCGGCCGTCTTCGGCCCCCGAGGGGTAGTCCGAGCTCCGCAGCCTGGCCCGGCCCATATCGATCGTGCACGTGGTCTTGGAGGTGATGGTGGGTCTGATCTCGCCCGCGACGGTCTGGATCGAGAACGACGTCTGGTCGGTCCACCCCCGCCGGCGGAGGTAGAGAACCGCCTCGCGGGTGCCGTTGCCCGAAAGCTCAGCCTCTGAGCCGTCGGGGTTGAAGATCCGCAGTCTGGCCACGTACGCGCCCTCGTCGGGGCGCGAGAGGAGCAGGATCCCGTCGGCGAAGACACCGGTATGGGGAGCGCAGATCGCCCTGATCCGGGGCGGCGTCAGCTCGAACTCGAGCGCCTCGGATTCGACGATCATGTAGTCGTTGCCGAGCGCGTGCCATTTCTCGAACTCCACGCGCGGTCAGTCTAGGGAGAAGGCGCAGCGGGGTCTGGGAGGCTGCCAGCGGCCGTGTCTGGGCCCTCGCGCGCCCACAGCCATTCCACGTCGAGGGCCACCTCATCCGGCGAGCGATCGGTCGTGTCGAGCACGTGCACGCCGCCGAGCTTTCGCATCCAGGTCAGCTGCCGGCGAGCGTAGTTCCGGGTTCGCCGCTTCATCGCCTCGACGTCGCCGGTCAGGAGCTCCTCGAAGCCGAGGGCTTTGCGCGCGGTGAGGGAGGCACCGGCCGCGTGGGCCGAGCGCGCCTCGTCGGCCGCCCCGGCGCTGAGCATCTGCTCCACCCGCTCGTCGATCCGGGCGTAAAGGCGCTCGCGCTCCATGACCAGGCCGATGAACAGCGTCGGCCGTCGCACATCGGCCGTCCAGAGTTGCGATTCGCCCTCGGGCGGCTCGAGCTCGCCCGCCTCGAGTAGCTCGAGCGCGCGCACGATTCGCTGGCGATCGGCGGGATGGATCTCCTCCGCCGCCCACGGCGCGCGCTCGGCCAGCGTGGCGTGGAGCGCCTGTGGACCGTGCCGCTCCAGCTGCTCGAGCCATCGCTCACGCACCCCGTCGGCCGGCGCGGGACGTAGGTTCAACTCGGTCAGCGCGGCGCGCAGGTAGAGGCCCGTGCCACCGACGACGATCGGCCGGCGGCCGGACGCGATGAGGCCGTCGATCTCGGCCTGGGCGAGCTCGGCGTACTGGCCGGCACTGAAGGTCGCGTCAACCGGGAGGAACGAGACCAGCCGATGCTCGAGCGCGGCCCGCTCAGCCGGGGTGGCGGCGCCGGTGAGGACCTCGAGGCCAGCGTAGACCTGGAGCGCATCGGCGGACACGGCCACCGGGTCCTCGCCGTGGCGGCGCAGCCGTGAGGCGACGGCGATCGCCACCGCGGTCTTCCCCACCCCGGTCGGCCCGAACAGCGCGATCAGCTCCGGCCTGGGCATCGTGCGCAGTATCGTGCAGCCGGTGAGCCTGGTCGCCGGCAGAGTGCTGATCACCGGGGCGACCGGCGGGATCGGCGGGGCGATTGCGCGGGCGTTCGCCGCCCGGGGCGCGAACCTGATCCTCACCGGCCGCCGGGAGGATCCGCTGCGCACGCTGGCCGAGGAGGTGGACGGCCAGCCGATCGTCTGTGACCTCTCCGATCGGGCCGAGGTGGCGCGGTTACTCGAACAGGCCGGGGACGTCGACGTCCTGGTCGCCAACGCGGCTCATCCTGGCTCGGGCGAGCTGACCGAGTTCAGCCAGGATGAGATCGATCGGATGGTCGAGGTCAACCTGCGGGCGCCGATCGCGCTCGCCCGTGGCCTAGCACCGGCGATGAGCGATCGCGGTCGCGGGCACCTGGTGTTCATCTCCTCGTTGTCGGGGAAGGTCGCCTCGCCTGCTTCCTCGGTCTATTCGGCGACGAAGTTCGGCCTGCGCGGCTTCGCCCTGGGGCTGCGGGCCGACCTGCGCGAGCGGGGCGTCGGCGTGTCGGTCGTGGCGCCCGGGTTCGTCAGCGAGGCGGGCATGTTCGCCGAGGCGGAGGTCAAGCTGCCGTTCGGCGTCGGCACCCGATCACCCCAGGAGGTGGCCGACGCGGTGATTCAGGCGATCGAGCGCAACCGGGCCGAGATCGATGTGGCGCCGCCATCGCTGCGCCTGGGGGCGGTGATCGGCTCGGTCGCACCCCAGCTCGCGGCGAGAGCCAGCCGGGCCATGGGCAGCGAGCAGTTGGCCCGCGAGATCGCGGCCGGTCAGCGCCCGAAGCGCTGAGGGGCCGCGGCGGGCGCGGGCGCGCGGGTCACACCGCCGTTACCGTCGCCCTGGCCCTCTTTCCTGGCGTACTCGCCGGTGACGCTGGCGAGCGTGGCGATGATCTCATCCGCCAGCTTCGCGCCGTCGTTGGCGCGCTCCGGCGTGGCCTGCACCCGGATCACTACATCCTCGCCATCGAGCTCCTCGAGCAGCACGGAGGCAGGGGCGCGGATCGGCGTGCTGATCTGATCGTCAAGCAGAGACTGGACGTGGCTTGGCCTGACCCCCGAGCGCAAGCGGACCTTGACGTCCACCGAGTCGGGCTCGCGCAGGGGAACGATCACCGCTGAGAGCACCTGGTTGTTGGGCACCAGGATGCGGTCCTCGCCCCGGGCGATCGTCGTATAGAGCAGCCCCAGCGAGCTGACCACGCCCTGCAGCTGCCCGCCGAGCGCCCCGGCCTGGAGGCGGATCCGCTCGCCCACCCGGAAGGGCCGCGCCGAGAGGAGCACGATCCCCGCGATCAAGTTCCCCAGCGTCTGCTGCGCCGCGAGTCCAAGCACGACCGCGGTGAACGCGCTTCCCGCGACCAGTGAACCGGTTTTGACCCCCGCGACACTCAGCGCGATCAGCAGCGTGATCCCCATCGTGCCCAGGCGGATAAGGAAGCCGACCGTTCCGGCCGTGCTCGGGTCCATCCGGCGGAAGAAGGTCGGACCGGCGGCGCGACCGATGTCGCGGGCGAACGCCCAGCCCAGCAGCAGCAAAGCGACCACAGTTCCCCACTGGATCCAGGTATCCCACGTCCTCTCGGTGTGGCGACCGAGCAGGCTGACCCGATAGTGGTAGAGCACGAGGACGCCGATCAGCAGCGGCACGAGCACGATCAGCTCGCGCCGGGCGCGGCGTACCGCGCGCTGGCTCACCTGGACGGCGAGGCCGACGCGCTCCCATGCCTCGCTGCGGGTTTCGAACATCCGCTCGAGGTGGAGATCCTTGGTCGTTTTGAGTCGATTTCGGATCATGTGTTGTATCTGCCCGTACGGAGGACCTAACTACCTACCACCATCGTTGAGCTTGGGTTTCATCTTGGTTCAAAACAGCCGCTCCTGCTCCGGTTTGCGGCGCGGGTTGAGCGCTGGTGCGCGCGGCTCGGTCGGGCTGCGCATCCGCTGTCTGGCCGGGGGATCTCGGCTTTCGGTCCGACCGCGCATGCCCTCGCCGGGCGGAAGATCTGAGCCCTTCACCATCCCGGCCAGCCGACGGCGCTCTTCCGGTGGAGCATAGGCGCCGCGGCGATAGAGCCGCTTGTAGCGCTCGACCAGCTCGGGTCGCTCCTCCTTCAGCCAGTGCATGAACAGTGGCTTTACCTCGCCGCGCAGGTGCAGTGCGATCCCGGTCACATACGCGGCGCCGGCCTCCTCGGCGCGCTCGAGGATCTCTGCCACCTGCGCCGGCGAGTCGTTGATCCCCGGCATCAGCGGCGCCACCAGAATGCCCGTCCGGATTCCCGCCCGGGCCAGCTCGGCCACGGCCTCGAACCGCGCCCGCGGGTTCGGGGTGTGCGGCTCGGTCGCCCGCCACGCCCGCTCGTCGAGAGTCGGGATCGAGAGCGCGGCGCTGAACTCGGTCACCTCGGCGATCTGTTTCATCAGCGGCAGATCTCGCAGCAGAAGGGGCGACTTGGTCAGGATCGAGCATGGGTTGGCGGCGTCCCGCATGGCCTCCCAGATCCCGACCATCAGCTGGTAGCGGCCCTCCACCCACTGGTAAGGATCGGTGTTGGTGCCGAGCGCGACGTGCTCACCCGTCCACCTGGGCCGCGCGAGCTCGGCCTGCAACAGCTCCGGCGCGTTCACCTTGACCACGATCTCGCGCTCGAAGTCGCGGCCGGCGTCGAAGTCGAGGTACTTGTGCGTCGGGCGGGCAAAGCAATACCGGCAGGCGTGCGTACACCCCCGGTATGGGTTGATCGTCCAGCGGAACGGGACCTGCGAGACCTCCGGCACCCGGTTGAGGATCGACTTCGCCCGCACCTCGTAGAACCGGGTCTGAATCCCCTCCGGCGCGTCGAAGTGCCGGACCACCGCCCCCTCCCGGTATCCGGGCAGTCTCGTCCGCTCGTCGACCTCAGTGCTCAGGTTGCTCCAGCGCACGAACACATGTTCGCAGAACCCGCGGACGAGTCCCCCGCCGCGCCCGCGTCGCCTGAGCGGCTGTCTACAGCGTAAGCCGGCCCATGCGCCACTGCGGCGTGGCGCCCAACCGAACCAGATGCGCGAAGTGGCCGAGCTGGAACGCAACGGCCTCGACCGCCGCGATCAAGTCATCATCTGCGTCGAGCGGCTGCTTGCTCAGAAGCTCGATCACGGTCAGCGGCTGCATCCCGTCGCGGATCGGGACGAGCAGTCCGCTGCGCAGACCGGCGTCGGCGGCCGCGGTCAGCCGGCCGTCGGGAGTGTGGGTGATGTCGCGCAACGGCGTCGTCACCGGCTTCGACATCGCCCGCCACAGCTGTCCGTCGACCGCTTGCTCGACGTGCTGCCAGGTCGAGGTCTCGAACGCGCCGAGGTTGGCCCCATCCGAGGTCCACATGGCGATGCAGCGCAGTGAGTCGTGGCCGTCGGGGCACCAGGCCGCGACGCTGTCCCACCCGCCCTGCGAGCCGACGATGTTGATCGCGTCCGTCATTCCCGCGCGCCAATCCGAGGAGCCGGCCAGGGCGGAGGCGAGCGCCCGCTGCGCCGCGGGGGCCCAGCGGGGGCCGGTCCGCGCCTTCTCGATCCTGAGACGCACCTCCTCGAGCTGCTCCAGGGCGTCGGTCAGGTCGGTCCGCGCCTGGATGAGCTCACGCTCGACATCGTCGGCGCGGCGCCGTTCGTCGGCCACCGCGGCCGCGGCCGCGGAGACGGCGTCGATGCGCTGGCGCTCGAGTTGCTTACGGGCCTCGCTCAGCTCTTCCTGGACGCTCTCGAGCTCACGCCGGGCGTCGGCCTGGAGGCGGTCGGCGCGCTCGCGCTCCATCCCGATCTGCGCTGTGGCCTCGTCGTTGACGGCTGAGAGGCGGCGGAGCTCGGCCTCGAGGTCGGTCCGTTTTTCCAGTTGCTCATCCAGCGCGGCGCGACCGCGCTCGAGCTGCTCGGTGACGTCTCGCAGTGCGATCTCCTGGCGCTGGGCCTCGGCTTCGGCCAGCTCCCAGCGGTCGCGGCGCTCGGCGAGCTCACGCTCCAGCTCGGTGCGCGCCTGCTCGAGCTCCTCCTGCAACCGCTCGCTCTCTCGCCTGCCGGCGATCTCCGCCTTCTCGGCCCGCTGGCGCTCGGCCTCGGCGTCGGCCTGGGCACGCTTGAGCTCGGCCCTGGCCTCCTGGAGCCGCTCGCTCTCCTCCTGGGCCGCACTGTCCTCCCACGCTTTCCGCTCGCGCTCGAACGTCTCCTGAGCCCGTTCGAGCTCGGCCTGGGCGCGCTCCAGCTCCTCCTGCACGCGCGCCACATCCTTCTGGGCGTCGGCGAGGGCGGACTCCACCTGGTCAAGCTCGGCCTGTAGGCGCGCGCGCTCCTGCTCGAGCTCAGTCTGCAGCCGGGACTGCTCCTGTTCTAGCTCGTTCTCCAGCCGCACCCGCTCCTGCTCGAGCTGATCCTGCAGCCGCATCCGTTCCTGCTCGAGCTCGTCGTGCAGCCGGCCCAGCTCATCGTTGGCCTCCTCCAGCGCGCTCTCTGCCTTCTCGGCTCGCTCCTGCTGCTCAGCGGTCAGCGCCTCACCATTCGCGGCCGCATTGGCCCGCTCCTGCTCGAGCTTGCCCAGCGCAGCCTCGACGCGGCCAAGCTCCTCGCGCAGCCGCTCACCCTCCTGCTGTGCCGCGGCCGCGGCTTCCTCGGCTCGCTCGCGCTCCTGCTGGTACTCGGCCTCGGCCAGCTCGGCTCGCTCCCGCTCGGCCGACAGCCGCTGGAGCTCCTCACGCGCTTCCTGAAGCGCCTTCTCGGCCGTCTGGACCCGCTGATTCTCGTCCTCCTGCTGGCTGGCTTGGAGACGCTCGAGCTCTTCCCGCAGCCGCTCGGCCTCCTGCTGGGCTCGGGCCGCAGCCTCCTCGGCGAACTCGCGCTGCTGCTGCGCCTGGAGCTCGTCCTCCTGCATCTGCTTGAGCTGCTGGTCGATCTCGGCGCGGACCCGGGCAGCTTCCTCGCGCTGGCTCTGAACCTCGGCCTGCGCGGCTTCGAGACGCTCGGACTCCTGATCGAGGTTGGCTCGCGCCTGCTCGAGCTCCTGGTTGGCCGCGCGCAGCGCCTCCTCGGCCTGCTCCGCCCGGGCGCGGTGCTCGGACGCCTGCGCTTCGCCGCTGGCGTTGGCCTTGCCAAGCTCCTCTTCCAGCGCGGTCTCGAGACGCTTCAGCTCGGCCCGCAGTCGCTCGCTTTCCGCTTCCGCCGCGGCGGTGGCCTGCTCGGCGCGGTCGCGCTCCCGCGCGACGGCGGCCTCGGCCTGTTGCACCCGCTCGCCCTCGGCTTGGAGGCCGGCCTGGACGCGCTCCAGCTCTTCGCGCGCGGCGCTCAGCGCTTCCTCGGCGGCGGCGACACGGTCGCTCTCCTCCTGGCCGGCGACCTGGAGGCGCACGAGTTCGGTGCGGAGCTTTTCACTTTCCTGCTCAGCGGCCATTGCCGCCTGTTCCGCCCGTTTGCTCTCCGCCTCGAGCTCTGCTTGGAGGCGGTTGAAATCGGCCCGCGCCTGCGTCAGCTCGGTGGCGGCCTGCTCAGCGCGTTGGCGCTCCTTGAGCGCGATCGTCTCGGTGGTGGCAGCGGCATTTGAGCGTTCGTCCTCGAGCGCCGCGTTGACCCGCTGGAGCTCCTCGCGCAGCCGCTCGCTCTCCTTTTGTGCGGCGGCCTCCGCCGTCTCGGCCCGCTCACGCTGGCGCGCCACCTCCTGCTCCATCTGCTCGATGAGCGCCACCTGCTCGGCCCCCTCGGCCCGGGCGCGCTCTGCGTCCTCACGCTCGCGCTGCGCCTCGCTTTCGGTCGTCTCCCATCGGGCGCGAGCCTCGGCCAGTTCGGCTTGGACGCGCTGGAGCTCGTGGCGGGCTTCCTGAAGAGCCGTCCCGGCCTCCTCAGCTTGGCGCACGGCGTCGGCGGATGACTCGTTGAGGGCGGCGATTCGCTTTCCCCCTTCTTCGAGCTCTTGACGAAGGTCGTCGGTGCTCGCGAGGGCAGCGTCGCGCTCGGCCGCGATCGCGTTCACATCGGGTGCTGGCTCGGCCTTGGCGGCGCTTTTCTCCGATTCGGCCTTCACGAACGTCGGGCGCTCGACGATCGGCTCAAGTGCCCACTGCTGCAAGATCTCGGATCTGATCGCCGTCGGCTCGAGGCGGCCCCAGCGCTCCACCTGCATCAGGTAGGCGCATTCGCTCCGCGCGGTCGCGGCGTCGGCGAGCGGGGAGGCGAGCCCACAGACCGCGACCGGCTCGCCCGAGCGGTCACGGATCGCGAAGCGCAGCGCGGCCAGCGGCGGGCGACCCTCGAAGGCTCCGACTGTGTACTCGAATTGCAGGGGCTCGGAGGAATGGTCTCCGCCGTCATTCAGTCGCGGGCCGTCCACCACCTCGCGCGGCGGGACGTCGGCATCGGTGTTGCCGAGAAGCTGTTCCTCCGTTGTCTGCAGGACCTCGAGGTAGCGTCGGTTGACGTGGAGGTAGCGTCCCTCCAGGTCCTTGATCCACACGAGCGCGGGGCTCCCGTCGAAACGTGCGGTGAGCATCGGGTTGTCCTCGCTGCGCTCGGCCGAAGGCGGCGGGTGCGCCATCACCAGAGCGCGCTTGCCGCCGACCGATTCGAGCACCGCCTCGGCGTGGATGGAGACGCCGTCGATGGTGAAGTTCGACGAATCGAGCTCACCGCCGATGATCTGCTCTATACGCGCGTCATGTTTAAGGGCCTCGATGATCTTGCCGTACCAATCGCGGAACCCCTCGGTGCTGCGTTCGATCTCTCCCAGCGCGCTGATCAGCGCCAGGGCCGGGATCTCGGCCACAGGGTCGCGGGCCGTCACCGCAGCGCTGCCGTTTGCCATTGCCCTCACGCCCACCGCATCGGCGCGCGCGTGCACGCCAAGGTCCCCGAAGTCACCCAATGGACGGATATCCGATGGCGCTCAACACATATACGGCCCCGCGGGGGCCGAATGAGCGCCGTTTTGCTTAGACCTGCGCGCGCGGGACGAGCGACTGAAGACCCGACAGGGTCTGGCTGGTGGCGCCCACGATCTCCACCTCGGTCAGCTCACCGGCACCCGCCGTGCCGCTGAAATTGACCACCTTGTTGTGGCGCGAGCGACCGCGCAACCGCGTCGGATCGGTGCGCGATGGTCCCTCGACCAGGACCTCCAGCGTCCGGCCGACGAACCGCTGCGCCCGTTCCCTGCCCCGCCGCTGGATCACCTCCACCAGTCGCTCGAGCCGCTCCACCTTCACCTCGTGAGGGACTTGGTCCGGGAGCGTCGCCGCCTCGGTCCCCCGCCGGGGTGAATAGATGAACGTGAAGGCACCGTCGTAGCCGACCGCGTCGGCGACCTCCAGGGTCTGGAGGAAATCCTCCTCGGTCTCCCCGGGAAAGCCGACGATGATGTCGGTGGTGAGCGAGCAGTCGGGGACGTGCTCGCGGATCATCGCCACCCGGTCCAGGTAGCGCTCGCGTGTGTAGGTCCGGCGCATTCGTTTGAGCACCGTGCTCGAACCCGATTGCAGCGGCAGATGGATGTGCTCGCACAGGGATCCGAGCTCGGCATGGGCGCGGATCACGTCCTCGCGCATGTCCTTGGGATGCGGACTCGTGTAGCGGATGCGCTCGATGCCGGGCACGCGGTCCAGCTCTCTCAGCAGACCGGCGAAGGGGAGCGCTCCTCGCGCGGTAGGTCGCGACCGTAGGAATTGACGTTCTGGCCCAGGAGCGTGACCTCAATCACGCCGTCCTGCGCCAGCTGCTGCACCTCGCGCACGAGCTCGACCGGCGAGCGACTCACCTCGCGACCGCGGGTGGAGGGAACGATGCAGTAGGAGCAGACGCAGTTGCACCCCACGCTGATCTGGACCCAGCCTTGGAAGGGCCGCTCGCGCTTGGCCGGGAGCTGGCCGGTGAACCCCTCGAACTCGAAGAATCCCTGAGCGGTCAGGGAGTCACTGGTCAGGAACTCGGCCAGCTTGTGCACCTGTCCGGGCCCGAAGGCCACGTCCACGAACGGGAAGCGCGCGAACACCTCCTCCTTGACCGACTGGGCCCAGCACCCCCCCACCCCGATAACCCGGTCGGGCCGCTCGCCCTTCAGCCGCTTGGCCTCGCCGAGGTGAGCGAGGAAGCGGTTGTCGGCGTTCTCCCGGATCGAGCAGGTGTTGAACAGGATGAGGTCGGCGTCGGCCCGGCTCGGCGCCTCGCCGTAGCCGAGCGATTCGAGCATGCCCTTCATCCGCTCGGAGTCGTGCTGGTTCATCTGACAGCCGAACGTGGTCACGTGGTAGGTCCGCACAACGGGACAGGGTAGCCCTGACGCCATCAGCCGCGGGGCGGCGCCCAAAGCGTGAGCGGCTCGCCCGGGACCGTCCCGCCGGCCTCATCGACCGCGTACGCGCGAGTGAGCGGATCATCCGAGGTGATCCCCAGCAGGACGAAGCCGTCACGCCCAGGCGGACGGTCCCGAACTCGGCCAGCTTCGTCCCTGAGCCGGATCAGGGCTACCTCCGGAGTCGCGATCGCCCAGGTCAGGAACACACGGTTAGCCGAGCTTCCACCGACACGATGAAGACCGGCGGGCACGCCGGCCAGCCACTCGTCCGTGGGCCCGCTGGTCGCCCAAGCCGAAGTCCCGGCCTGCCACCCGCCGTCGGCGCGCTCGGCGTAGACCTCGTACAGCACAGGCTCACCCGTCCCAGCGACGTCCGCCGCGGCTTCGACCCAGAAGAGCATCGCCGCATTCCCGCCGTCCCTCCACAGGTCCAAGGCTCGAACGCCCGGTACCCGGTCGACGGTCGGGAGGGCTTCGGCGGCGACCGATTCGACCACCACCTCGTCGATCGCCCTCTTGAGCTCGGGACCCATAGCGCAATTACGTGGTCACGCGCTGGAGCATCACGAGTTCGAAGGTTAGGCGAGGGGCGGAGCGCGGAGCAGGTTTTCCCAGCACTGGGCGCGTCAGGCGTAGGATGCGCGCCGACCCGATCGCTCAGCAGACGTGCTGATTCGGGGACTCTGCACGAGAGAACGAGAGGGGCAACATGTCGCCAGATCCGATCGTCGCCGGTACAGACGGATCACCCAGGGCGGAGTTCGCTGTCGACAAGGCCGGTGAGCTGGCCCAGGCGCTCGGAGCGCCCGTTCACGTCGTTTGCGTGCCCGGGGCCATCGCCGGGACGGATTGGCCGCCGCGGATTACCGCCCAGCAGATCGTGGCCGACGCGGGCGACCGACTGCGCGCTCGGGGGATCACCGTGCAAACGCACCTCCCCAAGGGCGAGGCTGCCCTGGCGCTGGTTGCGGTGGCCGAGCACGAGGGGGCCGGGATGATTGTCGTCGGCAACAAAGGGATGACCGGCATCGGCCGGGTACTGGGATCATTGCCGAACCGCGTGTCACACCAGGCGCGGTGTCATGTCTTGATCGTGCCCACTCATTCGCAGGCCTTGCCAGAGTTCGGCGGAGGCTCGATCGTCGTCGGCACCGACGGCTCAAGCCGCGCTACGCGGGCCGTGAAGGAAGCCATCCGTCTGGCTAAGGCTCTCGGCGCCCACCTCCACATCGTCTCGAGCGCGACGGCACCCGATTCGCCCGAAGCTGCGCTAGCGGAGGCCGCTGCGGGAGCTTCCGACGAAGGCGTCGCTGCCAGCACGCACCCCACCCAGGACGACCCGGTGGCCGCGCTTCGCGCTGTGGCGGAGAAGCACGGTGCAGCGATGATCGTCGTCGGCAGCAAAGGGATGCACGTGGATGAGCGGGAGTTGTTCGGCAACATTCCGGACAAGCTCTCCCATACCGCATCCTCGACCGTGCTGATCGTTAACACCGCTGAGGTGAGCGACCACGACGGCGGAGCGGTGAATGGAGTCGCGGCCGATGCCGCCGCGTCGTCCGGCGAAGACTAGGCGAAGCGCGCACCGCGGCAGTCCTCACCGGGGCGAGAACCCAGGCAGCACGAGCTCGACCCGCGCCCCGGGACCATCCGGCCGATCGTAGGCGCGGGCATAGCCGCCGTGCGCCTCGGCGATCGCCTTGACGATGGCGAGGCCCAGACCGGCGCCCCCCGCCGCGCGCGAGCGGCCGGGATCGACTCGGTGAAAGCGCTCGAAGATCCGCTCGCGCTCAGGCTCGGGGATCCCGGGCCCGTCGTCGATCACCGCGAAGCGGATCCGGTCGGGCGCGAGCCGTTCGACCTCGAGGCGCACCAACCCCGACCCTGACGCGGTGTGGTCGATGGCGTTGCGAGCCAGGTTCCTGATCGCCTGGGCGAGGCGATCAGGATCGGCGCGGAGCGAGCCCTCCGGCACGCCGCCGCGCTCGAAGCGGCGATCGCCCAGCAGGCTGACGCCGTCCCACAGGTCGGCCACAAAGGGAGCCAAGCGGATCGGCTCGGTGCGCAGGAAGCCGGTGCGCTCCGACTGGGCGAGCACGAGCAGGTCGTCCACGAGCCGGCTGATGCGCACGACCTCGGCCAGCACGAGCCGTTCGACGCGACGGACCTCGGCCTCCGGCGGGGCCTCCTGCGCGGCCAGGACCTCGACCTGGCCCCGGATCACGGTCAGCGGCGTCCGGAGCTCGTGGGACGCGTCGGCCACGAACTCGCGCTGGGCGGCGAACGCCTCCGCCAGCCGGTCGAGCATGTGATTGAACGATTCGGCCAGCACGCTGACCTCATCCCCCTGCCGAGCTGAGACCTCCATCCGCGGCTCGAGGTCGCCGGCGTCGACGCGGGTGGCGACGGCGGCCATTCTCCGCAGCGGGGCCGTGACCCGGGCTCCGGCCAGGTAGGAGGCGAGCAGCGCCAGCGCCAGCGCCAGCACCCCGGCGAGCACGAACGCCCCGGCGATCCCGTGCTGAGCCTGCTCGACCGGCTCGAGCGGCTCGCCGGCGCCCGCCACGAGTTGCAGATCGCCGACACGGACGGGACGCTCGAGCACCCGCACATGTCCGACGTCGGGGACGAGCGTGGTGGAGTATCCGAGCTTCGGGACGAGCAGCCGGTGTCCCTCCGCGTTCTCGTGCGCCTGCTCGGTCGCCGTCTCGCCCGGGTCGACGCCACGGGCACCGAACACCTCGGGATGGTTGGTGCTGGCGGTGAACGCCCCCGGGACGAGCACGAACAAGAGGGTTGAGGTGGCCCGGTAGGGCTGCTCGCGCAGGTAGCCGTCGGCAGCACTGACCATCTGATTGGGACGGTCGCCGTCAAGCGAGCGCAGGTACTGCGACAGCTGGCTGGTCTCGGCTCCGAGATCGTGGTCGATCTGGCCGCGGAGCTTCGTTCCCGCGTAGGCGTACATCACCGCGAACACCATGACGGCGGAGACGAGCATCACTCCAGCCACCCAACCGGTAAGACGCCAGCGCAGGCTCGCCGGCCAGCGGGAGCTAATCGACCGCTCCGATCCGGTACCCGACCGAACGGACGGTGACGATCGGGGCATTGCCCTCCTCATCGCGGAGCTTTCGCCGAAGGTAGCCGACGTATACATCGACCACGTTGGTTCCGGGGTCGTAGTCGTAACCCCACACCGCCCGCAGGATCTGCTCGCGCGAAAGCACCCGACCGCGATTCTCGATCAGGTAGACCAGCAGCTCGAATTCCGTGGTCGAGAGCCTGACCTGGCGCCCGGCCCGCCGCACCTCGCGCGTCAGCAGATCGAGTTCGATGTCGCCGCTCCGAAGCAGGGTGGTGGGCGATTGGGCCAGGACCCGCAGCTGAGCCCGGATCCGCGCCGCGAGCTCGCTGAGCGAAAACGGCTTCGTCAGGTAATCGACCGCGCCGGCATCCAGACCAGCCACACGATCCTCGACTTCGCCCCTAGCGGTCAGCACGATCACGGGAAGGGTCGGACGCTCATCGTGGACCCGCGCCAACACGTCCAGCCCGTTGCGGCCAGGGAGCATCAGGTCGAGCACGACCAGGTCGACCTCTGGCTCCATCGCCGCGTCCGTGCCGCTGATCCCGTCGAGGGCCGAGCGAACCTCGAATCCCTCGGCCGTCAGACCGCGCTGAAGGAAGTCGACGATTCCTGGCTCGTCCTCGATGACCAGGATCACGTCAGCCATGGCCCTGGCACCGCATGGCGGCGATGATATGGCGTCGGTGTTGGAGCACCGTTACGGCAAAGAGCTTTCTCATCCTCCGCTCACCGATGGTTGAGCCCACAGCGCCAGACTGATCGGGTGCAAGGGGAACGTGATCTGGAGGCGGCGCCGGCCGCCAGGGAGCATCAAGCTGCCCTCGAGCGACGACGCACCCGGCACAATGCCCTGGCCGGCCTGACCGCCGGGGGGATCGCCTCGAACGAGCAGCTCACGGCGATGACCGGGGTGCTCTTGGTCTTGCTGTTCGCGGTCATCGGGGTGACGATCCTGCGGATCGGGCAGCTGATCTGGCTGCACCTGTTCGTGGGCCTGCTGGTGATTGGGCCGGTGCTCCTGAAGCTGGCCTCAACCGGGTACCGATTCGTCCGTTACTACACGCATGACCCGGTCTACCGGGAGAAGGGCCCGCCCGAGCTCGCGCTCCGGCTCCTCGCCCCCATGCTCGTGCTGACCACGGTGGCGGTGTTCGTCTCCGGGGTCGTGCTCCTGTTCCAAGGGCCGGCCGATCGGGGCCAGCTGGTGCTGA
Source organism: uncultured Solirubrobacterales bacterium (assembly GCA_963834635.1). Taxonomy (GTDB): domain Bacteria; phylum Actinomycetota; class Thermoleophilia; order Solirubrobacterales; family Solirubrobacteraceae; genus Palsa-465. The sequence goes on from CAWICI010000002.1 coordinate 217,279, forward strand.
TCCACAAGGTCAGCTTCATCGGCTGGCTGGTGTTCGTGGGCTTGCACATCCTCGGCCACCTTCCGGGGTTCGGCGCGGCGCTACGAGCCGCACCCAGGGCACAGGACGGTCGGTCAGCCGGAGGCGCGGGCCGTGCGATCTCGATCGTCGGGATGGTGGTGGCAGGAGCCGTGCTGGCGATCGTGCTGATTCCCCAGTTTGGGCCGTGGACGGCCCACGCGGCGCTCGCGCATCATCACCACCACTGAGGGGGTCCGGGGACCCACCGAGGGTCTCGCCTCGAAGCTGATCCGCCGCGGCCTCGGCGCGCGTCAGGCCGACGCGCGCCGAGGTGAGCGGAATGCTGGTCAGCTAGCCGGAGCGGTGCAGCTCGTCGCCCAGGCGCAGGCCCCGAACCCGTCGAGGTCGGAGTCTGGGGAGGACGGTGCACCGATCACCTGACTTGAGGAGTTGATCAGATCGATCTCCTGGGACGCGTTCAGGTTCGCGTTCCCGCCGTCGACCATTCCGTGGTCGAAGTTCGGGTCGGTCAGGTTCGGCAGCGCCGCGAGGCCGCTCCCGATGATCAGCGGCGTTTCCTCGATCCACTCCGCCGTGTCGTGGCTCGAGGTGTACGGCACCTGCTTGGTGAACGACTCATGCTGAGTCACGTCGACGATGTGGATGTTCCACACGTCCGAGTTCGGGATGGTCTCGGAGATCTCCGCGCCCATCTCGTCCCCCGGGTGGACGATCATGCTCGGAATCGTGATCGAGGGAGCGGGGATCAGCTCCCACCAGGCCGAGTATGAGGCGGTGCCGCCGGAGCTGACGTCGTCCTCGGTGCCGGTCTGGATCAGGGTTGAGTCGGTGACGGTGCAGCTTGAGTTAACGCAACCGCCGCCGATGCCGATCCAGTCAGCGGCGTGCTCGGCTTGCCCAGCTTGGTGCTGGGTGGCCGTCGGCACGAACCACACGCCGACGATCGAGTGATAAAGCTTCTTGGTTGAGAGCGAACCCTGGTTGTAGCCAAACCAGTTGGTGCTCGTGTTCGTGTGCACCACACCGGGGTGGGGCGCGAGGCGAATCACCTGGCCGTGGGCGGTCGGCTTGGCGGAGGCGGGCAGCGCGACAACGGCGCAAATCGCCAGGACGGACACAAGCCCGACGGCGATCCGCAACGTCCTCCGTGGTGCCCCAGAGGCAACGTACTTGGTCACAGTGAAACCTTTCTCGGCGGCCCGCGGGCAGAGCCACCGCCGTCTCCTCCGAGAGGCGCCCGCTGACGGTCCACCCTACCCGAAGCGGCCAACGATCTCCAATTTGGTGTGATTAGCGGGGGGAGCGCTCAGGCTGGAGCGCTCCCGGGGGAAGCGCTCAGCGGGCGTACTCGATCGCCCGCGACTCACGGATGACCGTGACCTTGATCTGGCCGGGATATTCGAGCTCCTTCTCGATCTCGCGCGCAATCTCGTAGGAGAGCAGGGTCGCCGCATCGTCGTCGATCGCGCCGGGTGCCACCATGACCCGAATCTCGCGCCCCGCCTGCATGGCGTAGACCTTGTCCACGCCCTTGTGGCGAGTCGCGATGTGTTCGAGGTCGCGCAGGCGCTTGACGTACTGCTCGAGCGATTCTCCGCGGGCGCCCGGGCGGGCGCCGGAGAGGGCGTCGGCGGCCTGGACGATCACGGCCTCGATCGTCTGCGGCTCGACCTCATTGTGATGAGCCTCCATGGCGTGAGCGACCGCTTCGCTCTCGCCGTACTTGCGGGCAAGGTCGCCGCCCACCAGCGCGTGCGGGCCTTCGATCTCGTGCGTCACCGCCTTGCCGATGTCGTGCAGCAGGGCGGCCCGCCGGGCGGTCTTGGGGCTGGCGCCGAGTTCATCCGCCATCATCGCCGCGAGGCGCGAGACCTCGATCGAATGGGCGAGGACGTTCTGGCCGTAGCTGGTGCGGAACTTGAGCCGGCCGAGCACCTTGATCAGCTCGGGATCGAGGCCCTGGACACCGGCCTCGAAAACGCCGGCCTCGCCGACTTCGACGATGTGGCTCTCCATCTCGGACTTCGCCTGGTAGTACATCTCCTCGATCCGGGCTGGATGGATCCGCCCGTCCTGAAGCAGCTTCTCGAGGGTGAGGCGAGCGATCTCGCGGCGGACGCCGTCAAATCCGGACAGGACGACCGCGCCGGGGGTGTCGTCGATGATGAAGTCGACCCCGGTGAGGTTCTCGAGCGCTCGGATGTTCCTGCCCTCTCGGCCGATGATCCGCCCCTTCATGTCGTCGGCCGAGAGCTGGACGACGGAGACGGTCGTCTCGGCCGCGTGGCCGGCCGCGAGGCGCTGCATACAGACCGAGAGGATGTTGCGGACCCGGCGCTCGGCCTCGCGCTTGGTCTCCTCCTCGATCTGACGGATCCGGCGGGCGGCGTCGTGCTTCGCCTGGTCCTCGATTTCCTTGAGCAGGACCTGCTTGGCGCGGGACGCCGACATCCCGGAAACCTGCTCGAGCGAGCGCCCGAGCTCCTGCCGTAGCGCGGCGAGTTCCTCACGCTCGCGCGCCACCTCCGCCTCACGCCGGGCAAGTGTGTCCTCACGATGGGCGAGTGCTGCGCTCCGGTCCGGAAGCTCGACCTCGCGCGTAATGACCGTCGCGTGCGGTGTGCTGGCGATCCCTGCCGCGGAATGCCCGACCCGACCGCTCATGACCGCGTACAGCGCTGCGGCGATCACGATTCCCGCCGCAATCAGCGCTGCGGCCCCGATGATGTCCATGGTCGTTCCTCTCCTTGCGGGTGCCCAGCTTCCCGGGCTTCCCTCACAAAGCTTCGGTTTTGGAGCGACCGACCGGCCCGCGCACGCCGCACGACTGGATGCCGGATCAGGCGACTTGATCGCCCTTCAGGCGGCGGCTAGCTAGCCCTTTCTCTCGGTTTTCTAGGGGGCCTCATGCCCGGCTTACATGGCCGGGAAAGCCCATCCGCAATAGCCGTCAACACTGAGTCCGGGAATCCAAAGATCTACAAGATTTGCTGGTGTTTTGCGGCCCGCAGGCCGTTCGTTCGCTCTCACCATCGTAATACCGAGGGCGAGTCGGCGCAATCGGCAAATACATCGAGGGCCGTGAGTGCAAGCTCGCTCTCATAGCCCTTGCGCATCAGCACCCCGAGCATTCGCTCGCGCTCCCGCCCATCGCCCGGCGGGCTACCAAAGCGCTGCTGAAGGAGGCTCACCGCGCGAGTGAGCTCGCCATCGCCGGCCGGAGGGCTGTCGCCGGTGGGGTGCGGAAGCGGGTCTGGCGCGGCCAGCGCGAGCTCGACCAGCTCCCGTTCTATCCCTCGGCCCACCAGCGCACGCCGGATCCGCTCGGAGCCCCATTGCTCGAGCGTCCGCTTGTCCTCGGTGAACAGCTGGGCGTAGCGAGCGTCGTCGAGGAGGCGCTGCTCGACGAGAACCTCGAGCACGTGCTCGATCTCCTCGCCGTCGAAGTGGCGACCCTCCAGGTGAGACCGCATCTCGGCCACCGTCCGCTCGCGGCGGTTCAGGTATCGGTAGGCGAACGCCAGCGCTCGCTGGATGCGCTCGCCGTCGTCGCGGCCGTGATCGAGCCCCGCCGGGGGCGGGGCGGGCAGGGGATCAGGCTGCGCGGCCTCCAACTGCCTCCACCGCCTCCATCGCCGGCCACTCACCTCCGGCCCCGTTCTCTCCGTTCGTCGCCGAGCCGTTCCGGCCCTCGATTGGCTTCACCAGGTCTCGGTTGAGACCCAGGGCGGCATAGATCTTGCCCTCGATCTCGGTGGATAGGTCCTGGTGCTCGTCGAGAAACGCCTTGGCGTTGCCGCGGCCCTGACCGAGCCGCTCCTCGCCGTAGGAGAAGAACGAACCCGACTTGGTGATGATCTTGTGCTCGATGCCGTAGTCGAGCAGGCACCCGGAGGTCGAGATCCCCTTGCCGAACTCGATGTCGAATTCGGCCTGCTTGAAGGGAGCGGCGACCTTGTTCTTGACCACCTTGACCTTGACCCGGTTGCCCACCGCCTCCGCTCCGTCCTTGAGCGTCTCGATCCGGCGGATGTCAAGCCGCTGCGAGGAATAGAACTTCAGCGCCCGACCACCCGGCTGGGTCTCCGGAGAGCCGAACATGACGCCCACCTTCTCCCGGATCTGGTTGGTGAACACGCACAGCGTCTGGGTCCGGTTGAGGTTGCCGGCCAGCTTGCGCATGGCCTGCGACATCATCCGCGCCTGGGCGCCGACCGACTGGTCCCCCATCTGGCCCTCGAGCTCAGCCCGCGGCGTCAGCGCCGCGACCGAGTCGATCGCGATCACGTCGACCGCGCCGGAGCGGATCAGCATGTCGACGATCTCGAGCGCCTGCTCACCGTAGTCCGGCTGGGAGACGAGCAGCTCGTCGATGTCCACGCCGATCTGACGGGCGTACAGAGGGTCCATCGCGTGCTCGGCGTCGATGAACGCGCACACGCCGCCGAGCTTCTGCGCCTCGGCGATGACGTGGTAGACGAGGGTCGTCTTTCCCGAGGACTCCGGTCCGAAGATCTCGATGATCCGTCCGCGCGGCACCCCCCCGATGCCCAGGGCGATGTCCAGGGCGAGGGCGCCCGTCGGGATGGCGTCGACAGCTACGCGAGCGCCCGGGTCTCCCATCCGCATGACCGTGCCCTTGCCGAACTGGCGCTCGATCTGGCCGAGCGCGCCCTGCAGCGCGGCCTGGCGCTTGGCGTCGGCCTTCGGGTCTGTCGCTCCGCCGGAGCGCGCATCAGACTTCGCGCCCGTCTTATCTTGCTCGCTCATCTTCGCCTCGCTCCTTTGTCATTGAACCCACCACGGTAGGGCCCGTGGCGGACGGAAAAAGGAAGCTAGATCCGGGGGCTGTTACGTCTCAAGACACGTTCGTGACGGAAGGCGAACAAGTTCGTGACGAATGTGCGGCGGGGCGCCGACGTTCGTCACTTGAGGGCGCTATAGGACCCCAAGTGACGGATGCCCCCGGGAGGCGGGCTAGGCCCGTTTTGGGGGCTCTACCCCGCGGGGCGGCGCAGGTGGCGCTGTGTATCGCCGGGGCCGGGCGCAGGTGGCGCTGTGTATCGCCGGGGCGCGGGGCGGCGCAGGTGGCGCTGTGTATCGCCGGGGCGCGGGGACGCCCGGCCGCACGGGAGCTCCGAACGACCCTACGGCTGGGTCACGAACTCGTGCTCGCCCTCGGGGGCGACGAGGATCGCGCCCTCGCCTGAGGTGTAGGCCTCCTCCCCGTGCTGGACGACGTCCATGCCGAGCGCCTCCTCGCGCTCGGTGACCCGGAGGGGCATGACGAGGCCGATCAGCTTCAGGAGGATGAAGGTGCCGGCGAAGGCGTAGGCGGGGGCGGCGAGGGCGGCCAGGGCCTGCCAGCCGAGCTGGCCCGGGTGGCCGAAGGCGAGCCCGTTGGAGACGCCGTTCCACGCCCGCTGGGCGAAGAAGCCGATGAACAGGATGCCGGTGAGGCCGGCCAGGCCGTGGGCGGCGAGCACGTCGAGCGTCTCGTCGAGCCGGGTGCGGGGGCGCCAGACGATCACCGCGTAGCTCGGCAGGGCCGCCAGGGCGCCGAGGGCCATCGCCCAGACCGGGCTGATGAACCCGGCGGCCGGGGTGATGCCCACGCAGCCGACGACGATCGCGGTGGCGGCGCCGATCGCCGTCACCTTGCCGTCGCGCAGCAGATCGATCACGAACCAGACGACGAGCGCGCAGGCCGGCGCGAGCAGGGTGTTGGTGAAGGCGAGCACGCTGGGATGACCGGTCGAGTAACCGCTGCCGCCGTTGAAGCCAAACCAACCGAACCAGAGCAGCCCGGCGCCGAGCAGCGCGTAGAGGGCGTTGTGGGGCAGGAGCGCCTGGCGGCCGTAGTCCTTGCGCGACCCGACGGCCACCGCGGCGGCGAAGGCGGAGAAGCCCGAGCCCATCTCCACCGGCACGCCACCGGCGAAGTCAAGGGTGCCGTCGTGCTGGAGCCAGCCGCCTCCCCACACCCAGTGGGCGAGGACCGGATAGACGAGCAGCGACCACAGGACCATGAAGACGAGGAACGGTCCGAAACGCACGCGCTCGACCACCGCCCCCGAGATCAGGGCGGCGGTGATGATGCAGAAGGTGGCCTCGAAGGCCATGAACAGCAGCTGCGGGATCGCCGTGCCCGGGCGCGGCGCGAAGGTCACGCCGTGCAGCAGGGCGAAGTGAAAGCCGCCGATGAACCCGTTGCCGTGGCTGAAGGCCAGCGAGTAGCCGAGCAGGGCCCAGGTGATCGTGACCACGCCGAGGGCACCCACGCTCATCATGAACGTGTTGAGCGTGTTCTTGGCCCGCACCAGCCCGGCGTAGAAGAGCCCGAGCGCCGGCGTCATCATCAGCACCAGCGCGGTCGCGACGAGCATCCAGGCGGTGTCGCCGGCGCTCACCCCAGCGCCGCCGGCGACGGTCTGAACGGTGTTCATGGGTTCACGGGTGTGACGGCCGCCGAGTCGGTCTCGCCGGTGCGGATCCGAACAACGCGGTCCAGGGCGACGACGAAGATCTTCCCGTCCCCCACCTCGCCGGTGCGCGCGCCTTCGCACAGGGCGGTGATCGTCGGCTGCACGAACTCCTCGGACACGGCGATCTCGAAGCGGACCTTCTCCGAGAGCTCCATCTTGACCGTCGTCCCGCGGTAGGTCTCCACCCGGTCGAGCTCTCCCCCGTGCCCCTGGACGCGGCTCATCGACACGCCGCGGACCTCTGCCCGGTAGAGCGCCTCGAGCACGTCGTTCGCCTTCTCCGGCCGCACAATCCCGATCACGAGCTTCACAAGCCCACGCCTCCCGGTTGGAAAGGTGGGCATAGTACGGATCAGCCCCCCGGGTCGCGGAGCGGCACACGCGTCAGCGGCTCGTACCGGGCGCCCCCGGCTGACAGCCGCGAGCGGAACAGCGTGACCGTCGATCCCTCGAACGAAAGCTCGGGCGCCGCCGGCAGCTCCGTCCGCCCCACCCTCACCCCCCGGGGGACTCGCGCGACGGTCACGTGGGGCAGGAACGAGCGCTCGTCGGGTTCGTACCACCCGCCGGAGCGGAGCGCCTCCGAGAGGAGGGCCTGGGTGGCGGTGAGCGTGCGATTGGGATCGTCGAGCTCGAGGGCCAGCACCCGTGGGCGCCGGCGGGGCAGCCACAGGCCCTGGTTGACGCTCAGCGAGGGGGCGGGCTCGGCGAAGACGGCGTGAGCAGCCGCGGCGATCGCGTCGAGCTCCGACGCCGCCCGCGAGCCGAGGAAGCAGAGCGTGACGTGCAGGGACTGGGCGCTGATAGCCCGAAGGCCGGGGGCGGCACCTCGGGCCTCTTCTCCCCATTGCGCCAGCGTCCCGCGGACCCCAGCGGGCAGCTCGAGCGCGACGAACAGGCGAACGCGCTCGTCGCTCACGTACGCGCGGAGCGCGCCCGCGCTGAGGCAGGCGGGGCGTCCGCCTCTCCCAGCCGCAGCCGGCGCAGCAAGTGCATCGCCACCGTCGTCGAGCGGTCCCGGATGTCGGCGCGCCCGCCGGGGAGCTGGGCGCTGCGGGTGAGCTTGGCCCCGTCCCTGGAGAAGACCGAGAAGCACACCAGCCCGACGGGCTTCTCGGGGGTGCCGCCGCCGGGCCCGGCGATGCCGGTTATGCCGAGGCCGAGATCCGCCTCGAACCGCTCCGCCGCGCCGGCAGCCAGCGCCTCGGCGACCTCGACCGACACGGCACCGAAGCGCGAGATCAGCCCGGCGTCGACCCCGACGAGCGAGATCTTGGCCTCGTTGGAATAGGCCACGATCCCGCCGGCGAAGTAGGCCGAGGAGCCGGCTAGGTCGGTGAGCCTGGCCGCCAGCAGCCCGCCCGTGCAGGACTCGGCCACCGCGACCGTGTGACCGTCGAGCAGGCGTGCCACCTGCTCGTCGACGGTCGAGCCGTCGGTCGAGAACAGGGTGTCGGCGTGGCGCTCGGCGATGAAGCTCGCGAGCGCGTCGTAGGCGGCCGTGGCCGGAGGCTCGTAGCGAGTGGCCACTTCGATCTCCCCGCGACGCAGGCAGGTGGTGATCTCGAGCGGGGCCAGCTCGAGGTCCGCCTCGGCAGCGGCGCGAAGCGTGTTCGCGATCTCCGACTCGGGGATGCCGAACAGCCGGATGACGCCCTGCTCGTACGTGGTCGCGCCGGCGATCGCCTGCCGGAAGGCCTCGGTCTGGCGGGCCGCCTCCCACATCGGCTGAAGCTCGCGCGGGGGCCCGGGCAGCACGACCACGGTGGGCGCGGCGCGATCGGCGGGCGCGACGACCAGCCCGGGGGCCGTGCCCACGGGATCGAGCACGGTGGCGCCCTCGGGGATGACCGCCTGCTTGCGGTTCGAGGCGCTGATCGCGTCACGGTCAAGCCCCGGCCAGCGCTCCATCAGGGGCCGGAGGATCTCGGCGATCTGCTGCTCGAGGCCGGGATCGAGCACCATCTCGCGCCCGGTGAAGCCGGCGACGACTTCGGTGGTGAGGTCATCGGCCGTGGGACCGAGGCCGCCGCTGGTCACCACGAGCGCCATGCCCGCGCGTTCCATCGACTGAAGCGCGGCGAGCAGGTCCTCGGGCCGGTCGCCCACGATCTCGATCATGGCGACGTCCACCCCCTCCTCGCGCAGCCGCTCTGACAGCCAGGGACCGTTGCGGTCGCTGATGATCCCCGTCAGCACCTCGGTGCCGGTGACGAGAATGCCGGCGCGCGGGGTCACGGGCAGGTCGGCGTGGTCGAGAGCGGGGTCAGGTGGGTGCCGGAGGGCTGGATCAGGAAGCGAATCGCGCTGGCCGAGGCGCCGACGGGGACGGGCTTGCCGTTGACGGTCATGGTCACGGAGTTGTTTCCGAGCGTGAGCAGCAGCTTCGAGGCGGTCTCGGTGGGGATCGTCTCACCCGGGCTGAACGTCTGCTCGTTGATCAGCTTCGTGCCCGCGCCGTTGACCAGGCACACGTACACCGGGCCGGTCGGCACCAGCTGGAGCTTGACCGTGGCCGGCACGACCGGGGTTATGCGATGCGGGCGCTGGCGATGGTGGTGCTTCTTTGTCTTTTGCGCGGTCGAGGGGCCGCTCGGCGACTTCGAGCCGTGGTTGTTGCCGATGAAGAACAGCACCACGACGATCGCCACCAACACCAACCCGATCACCGCCCACGAGGGCAGGAGCGGGCCGCGCGGCCCCCGCTCGCGCTCGTGCCCGCGCGGACCGACGGGACGAAGGTCGTGATCGGAGGGCCCCTCGTAGCGCCGCCTGAACTCGTCCACCAGCATGCGGCTGTCCAGACCGAGGAAGTCTCCGTAGGTGCGCAGGAAGCTCTTGGCGTAGACCGGACCTGGAAGCAGGTCCCATTCCTCGTTCTCGATCGCGCGCAGGTACTTGGCGCGGATCTTGGTCCGGCTCTCGACCTCGCCGATGTCGATCCGCGCCCGCATCCGCGCCTCTCGCAGTGTCGCGCCGATCTCGGGCACGGCTGGAAGGCTAGACCTCCTGCCCTGGACGCGCAGGGAGCGCCGGCAGCAAAATCAGCCGCTAACCAGGGGTTGGCGAGGACTCAGGAAGCTCGCGGCGCTCGCCCCCGACCGTCCCCGCGCTCTCGGCCAGATGCACGAGGATCCGGGGCACGTCGGCCTCGCCGATCAGCACCTGCCGGGGCTTCGATCCCTCGTAGCCCGAGATGATCCCGCGGCGCTCGAGCATGTCGATCAGCCTCCCAGCGCGGGTGTACCCGAGCCGCAAGCGGCGTTGCAGCATCGAGGTGGAGGCCGTTCCCATCTGCGCCACGAGCGAGATCGCCTCCTCGAGCAGGGGGTCCTCGTCGGGGTGCAGTTCGCCCTCCTCGGACTCCTCGTTGGCGGCCGACTCGACCTCCTCGAGCAGCTCCTCGTGGAACTCGGGCTCGCCCTGGCGACGCCAGTCGTCGGTCAGCCGGGCGATCTCATCCTCGTCGATCCACGCGCCCTGGATGCGCTGGACCTTGCTCGATCCGACGGGCGAGAACAGCATGTCGCCCTGCCCGAGCAGCGACTCGGCGCCGTTCTGATCGAGGATCACCCGCGAATCGGTCTGGCTCGACACTGCGAAGGCGATCCGCGAGGGCACGTTGGCCTTGATCATCCCTGTGATCACGTCGACCCGCGGGGATTGGGTCGCCAGAACGAGGTGGATGCCTACCGCGCGGGCCTTCTGGGCCAGGCGGATGATCGATTCCTCGACGTCGGCCGGCGCCACCATCATCAGGTCAGCGAGCTCGTCAATCACGCACAGGACGTACGGCAGCGGCGGCTCGCCGCGCTTCTCGCGCGCGCGGTTGAGCTCGGGCAGCGACCGGGTGCGGGCGAGCGACATCGTGCCGTAGCGCTGCTCCATCTCCTTGACCAGGTTCTGGAGCGCATTGGCGGCCATTCGCGGGCTGGTGATGACCGGGGTGAGCAGGTGCGGGATCGACTCGTAATGGTTGAGCTCGACCTGTTTGGGATCCACCAGCACGAGACGGACCTCGTGCGGATTGGCGCGGAGCAGGATCGAGGAGAGCATCGCGTTGACGCACGCCGACTTGCCGGCACCGGTCGTTCCCGCCACCAGCAGGTGGGGCATCTTGGCCAGGTCGGCGCCGATCGCCCGTCCGGCGATGTCCTTCCCCAGCCACACCGTCAGCGGCGACCAGTCGGGCGGCGGATCCTGGAAGACGTCGCCGAGGTGGACGATCCGCCGGCGCGCGTTCGGAACCTCGACCCCCACGGCCTGCTTGCCCGGGATCGGCGCCAGGATGCGGATGTCGGTCGCGGCCAGGGCGTAGGCCAGGTCGTCCTTCAGCTGGGCCACCTTGCCGACCTTGGTCCCCGGGGCGAGGCGAAGCTCGTAGCGCGTGATGTGCGGCCCGGTGACCCGGCCGATCACCTTGGCCTCGATGCCGAAGTGGCCGAGCGTCTCGAGCAGGGTCCGCGCCACGTGCTCCTGGCCCTCCGTGTCCGGCTTGGCCGCCTCGCCGGTGGAACGGGTAAGGAAGCGGGCACTCGGTACCCGCCACTGGAAGTCGGGATCGTCGGTGACGCTGGCGCGGTAGCGGCCCTGGGGGGTAACGGTCGCGGGTCCCAGGCCCTCCGGTCCTGGGACTCCGCCGGGGCTCTCGGGTTCGGGCTTCGGCTCGGGTAGCGGCTCAGGTTCGGGGAGCGATGGCTCCTCCTCGAGTGATACCTCCCCGGCGATCGGGGGCGCCTCGACGTGGGTGGCGCGGATGACGAGCTCAGCCGTGTCCACATCGGGGGGGAGAACGAGCTCGTCGTCGGGCAGCTCGCTCAGGGTTCGGGCTGCCGCGGTTGAGGGGGCGGCAGGCGACGGCCGGCGGACGCTCGTGGCCAGTTCCTGGGTCGAGCGCCGCACCGCGCGGCTCGTCCCGGCCACGCCCGCCCCGGTGGCCCGGATCACGCCAGCCAGCGTCGCGCCGCTGACCAGGATCAGGCCGGCGATGAACAGGAACACAGCGAGGATGTCGGCGCCGAGGGTCGAGAGCAGGTTCGAGGTCAGCCAGAACTCGGCCTGGCCGACGATCCCGCCGCGGGACTCCATCGCCGAGGCCCGCCAGAACTGAGCGCCGTGCAGCGCCCCGGGACCGAGGCCGAGCGTGCCCGCTGCCAGAGCCAGCGTGAGCGCGGCGGTCAGGCACAGCGCGCCGGTGCGCATCGGCCGGGCCGGTGGGCGAACCTCCCGGGCCAGGATCAGGCCGCCGGCGAGAACCAGCGCCACGGGCACGGCGTAGCCGATCGCCCCGAGGACGAAGCGCACCCCCCGCACGGCGCCAGAGCCGAGCGCGCCACCCGACCAATGCAGGTAGGCAACCCCCCCGAGGAAGATGCCCAGGGCGATCAGCGCGAGCCCGATGATGTCGATGTGATGGGGCTGCAGGTCGGGTCGCGGCAGCTGCGGACGGCTCGCGAGCAGCGAGCGCTTCGCCCGCCGCGGTGGCGGCTTGCGGCGGGCCTTCTTCGAGCGGGCAGTGGCGGCCATGGCGTCCGACCAACTGGCTTCGACGGCGACTGCCCGGCTCCTGCCGCGTATCAAGCCGCACTAAATAAAGGGCTCTCGGCGCGAGGTGGGTCGTACCATCCCCGGGTGGAAGTGACCGACTACGAAAGACAACCACGGGTCCTGGTCGTAGAGGACGATGACGCCATCGCCCAAGTCCTCCAGCGCTCGCTGCGAATGGAGGGCTACGACGTCAAGATCGCCGGCGACGGAGTGAGCGCGCTTGACCTCGCCCACGGCTTCCTGCCCGATCTGGTGATCCTCGATCTCGGACTGCCCCGGCTTGACGGGATCGAGGTGGCAAAGACTCTGCGCCAGTCAGACGACGTGCCGATCCTCGTCCTCACTGCGCGTGACGCGGTGGAAGCGCGGGTCGAAGGGCTCGACTCGGGGGCCGACGACTACCTGGTCAAGCCGTTCGAGCGTCAGGAGCTGCTGGCGCGTCTGCGGGCGCTGCTTCGGCGGCGGCCGCCCCGTGGCCAGGCGACGCTGACGGTCGGCGATCTGAAGCTCAATCCGGACACGCACGAGGTGTGGCGGGGCGAGCGATCGATGGATCTCACCCAACGGGAGTTCGAGTTGCTCGAGTACCTGATGCGCAACGAGAGGATCGTCATCTCCCGTCAGCGGCTGCTCGATGAAGTGTGGGGCTATGACCCCTTCTCCATGACGAACACGATCGAGGTGTTCGTGTCAAACCTGCGGAGGAAGCTTGAAGCGGATGCCGAGCCTAGGCTCTTACACACGATCCGCGGCGCGGGCTACGTTCTCCGCGTATAGGCGCGTCCCGATCCGCTGGCGGCTCGCTGGCGGTTCGGCGGTGCTGACGTTCGTGATCCTGGCCGCGTTCGCCGCCGTGCTCGGGGTGCTGACCACGCGGCAGGTCGTGGGCGAGTTCAACAACACCCTGAGCTCGGCTGCCGACCAGCTCCAGCAGGAGCTCAACCGCAAGCTTGACTTCGCCGACGGCGTGGTCAACTGCAACCACAAGGTTCACCTGAGCGACTACGCCACGGCCGAGCAGGCCCAGATTCGGATCTTCGACCAGAACACCGGCGATCTGCTCTGCACGCAGACGCACGTGAAGATCAAGGGCGCGAAGTCCCCCGTCTCCACCGCCACGCTGCGCACGATGCCGTTGCAGGTCCGCGGGACGATGAACGAGGACGGCTACCGGGTGGCGGTCCGCCAGCTCAGCGCAGTGCCGGGGGGCGAGCTCACGCTGCTCTACGCGCAGCCGCTCTCCGACGTCGACCAGACCCTGGCCCGGGTGCGGATCTTCCTGCTCCTCGGCGTCCTCGGGGGCACCGTGTTCGCCCTGCTGGCCGGGCTGTGGACCGCCCAGCGGGCGATGGGGCCGATCGCCGGGCTGACCGAAGCGGCGCGAGAAATCGAGCGCACCCGCGACCCCAGCCGCCACCTCCCCCGGGTGCGGGCCAACGACGAGGTGGCCAAGCTGGCGCGCACCCTGGACGGAATGCTCGAGGCGCTTGACGCCGCCCGCGGCGAGACCGAAACGATGCTCGAGCGCCAGCGAGAGTTCGTGGCCGACGCCTCACACGAGCTGCGGACGCCGCTGACCAGCGTGCTGGCCAACCTCGAGCTGCTGGCCGAGGAGCTCGCGGGCGAGCAGGCCGAGTCGGCTCAGGCGGCGCTGCGCTCCACCCGGCGGATGCGCAGGCTGGTGGGCGACCTCCTGCTGCTCGCCCGGGCTGACGCTCGCCGAGAGCAGCCGCGGCGACGGATCGACTTGGCTGACACGCTGACCGAGGTGGCGGCCGAGCTCGGTCCGATGTCGGTCCACCACGAGCTTTCCATCCAGGCGAATCCGGCTCCGGTCGAGGGTGCGGGCGACGACCTTCACCGCCTGGCCCTGAACCTGATCGAGAACGCGCTCCGCCACACGCCCCCCGGCACCCATATCAGCGCCCAGACCGGGACCGAGAACGGACATGCGGAGCTGATCGTCGAGGACGATGGTCCGGGCATTCCGCGCGAGATCGAGCGGCGCGTGTTCGAACGCTTCGTGCGCGGCGGCGGCGACGGCGGGCGCGGATCGGGGCTGGGTCTGGCGATCGTGAGGGCGGTGGTCGAGCTTCACGGCGGCAGCGTGTCGCTGGACCATCCCCCCGATGGTCAGGGGACCCGGTTCACGATCCTGCTACCGGCCGCTCGGGCTGCGGGCGAGTCGAATGGATCGGACGTCGCGCATGCGCCCTCGCCTCAGACCTCGACAACCACCGGCAGCACCATCGGGCGCCGGCGCAGCCGGTCGTAGACGAACTCGGCCAGATCGTCGTGGAGGGCCTCCTGCAAGAGGTCGATCTCGCGGATCCCATCCCGGGCCGCGTTGGCCAGCGAACGCTCAACCTCGGCCCGAATCTCCTCGACCAGCCCGTCCGCCTGCTCGATGAACGGCACGCCGCGGAAGATCACCTCGGGTGGTGCGACCGAATCACCGTTCTGCTCGGACACCGTGGCCACGACGATGAAGATCCCGTCGGCCGAGAGCATCCGGCGGTCGCGCAGCGCCACGTCGGCCGGATCGCCGATGTCGACGCCGTCGACGAAGATCATCCCCGCCTGCACCGGCTCGGCGAACCGCGCCCCCCGTTCGTCGATCTCGAGCGGCAGCCCGTTCTCGCCGGCGAACACCTCGTCGGGGTCGATGCCGACGGCGTCGGCCAGCTGCGAGTGGAGCTGGATGCGCTTGTAGTCCCCGTGGACCGGCAGCACGTAGCGGGGCTTGACCAGGTTCAGCATCAGCTTCAGCTCCTCCACGTAGCCGTGGCCCGAGGCGTGGATAGGCGCATCCCGGGGCGTGATCACGTCGCAGCCGATGTGGTAGAGACGGTCGACGGTCTCGTTCACCGCCCGTTCGTTGCCCGGGATCGGGGTGGCCGAGAACACGACCGTGTCGCCGCTGCGCAGCTTGACCGCCCGGTGGTCGTTGTAGGCCATGCGCCGCAGCGCGGACAGCGGCTCCCCCTGCGAGCCGGTGGAGATGACCACGACCTTGTGGTCGGGCCAGTCCTCGACCTCCTGGGGCTGGATCATGATCCCCTCGGGAACCTCGATGTGGCCGAGCGAACGCCCGATGTTGACGTTCTTGCGCATCGAGCGCCCGACCAGCGAGACCTTGCGGCCGAGCGATGCGGCGGCGTCGATCACCTGCTGGACGCGGTGGATGTTGGAGGCGAAGCTGGTGACGATGATCCGCCCTTCGGCCCGAGCGAACACCTCTTCGAGATGGGGGCCGACTTCGCGCTCGGAGGGTGAGAAGCCGGGCCGATCGGCGTTGGTCGAGTCGCCGCACAGGAGCAGCAGGCCCTCGCGTCCCAGCTCGGCCAGCCGGGAGACGTCGGCGGGCGGCCCGTCGACCGGAGTCTGGTCGAACTTGTAGTCGCCGGTGACGAGCACCGTGCCGAGCTCGGTCCCGAGCGCGACCGCGCACGAGTCGGGGATCGAGTGAGTCATGTGGATGAACTCGATCGTGAACGGCCCGGCGCCGATCTCGACCCCCGGGGAGACGTCCTCGAGCTCGGCGTCGCGGAGATTGTGCTCGTCAAGCTTGGAGCGCGCCATGGCCACGGTGAGCCGCCCCCCGTAGACGATCGGAGCATCGGCGCCGAGCTCCCTCAGGACCCAGGGGAGCGCGCCGAGGTGGTCCTCGTGGCCGTGGGTGATCACGATCGCCTCGATGTCCTTCGCCCGTTCGCGCAGGTAGGTGAAGTCGGGAAGCACGAGGTCGATGCCCAGCATGTCGGCGGTGGGGAAGCGCAGTCCCGTGTCGACGACCACGATCCGGCCCTCGTACTCGAAGACCGTCATGTTCTTGCCGATCTCGCCCAGGCCGCCAAGCGGCAGGACCCGAAGGGCGCCGCTCACGCGGCCGCGGTCGAGCATGCCGTGACGCTCGAGCATCTCACGCACGGTGGCGAGCTCATCCTCGTCGAGCTCGACGTAGGGAAGCCGCGGGGCGCCGACCTCGAAGCCGAGCAGGTTGAGGGCCGCCTTGAGCGTGCAGGCCAGCGGAGCGATGGTCAGGTCGCGAAAGACGTCGCGCAAGCCGGCCTCGATCTCGCGCCGCTGCTCGGGCTCCTCGGCCATCCGGCGGAACTCGTCACCGAAGATGTGGCTGGCGGTGAGCACGCCGCCCGGCTCCCCCAGGTCGAGCACGTCGGCGAACATGTCGTCGTTGCCGGCGTAGATCGAGAGACCGTCCACCCTGGCCAGGTTGGCCGGGTTGGCCTGCTTGACGGCCTCGATGTTCTCGAGCTGGGCGAGCTCGGCCAACAGGTCGTTCGGCAGGTCGGACCCCGTGCGCTGGGGGATGTTGTAGAGGACGATCGGCCGGTCGGTAGCGCGGCAGACTTCCTCGTAGTGGCGCACGATTCCGCGCCGACTGGGCCGGTTGTAGTACGGGTTGACCGAGAGCAGCGCATCGGGGCCGAGTTCGGTCGCCCGCTCGGTCAGGTGCACGGCATGGCGGGTGTCGTTGGAGCCGACCCCGGCGACGATCGTGACGCGGCCGCTCATCTCCTCCACCGCCAAGCGGATCAGCGCGAACTGCTCGTCGTCGCTGAGCGTGGTGGCCTCGCCCGTCGTCCCGCAGACCACGAGCCCGTCGGAGCCGTGGTCGATCAGGTGGTGCATGAGGCGGACGGCTGCCTCCTCGTCGATCCCGCCGCGAGGATCGAGCGGAGTGACCATCGCGGTGAGGATCGTGCCCAGGTTGACCGACATGGGGCGGATTATCGCACTGGCAGCCGCAGCCGCGGCCGTCGCAGGGCGATGCGCTAGTGCTCCTTGTGGGCGCCCCAGCCGAGCACCGACAGCGGCCCCATGCCGTTGTGGTCGTGCTCGGGCGGCGGCCCGGTGGCGGCGATCGGCTTCGGGGGCTCGGACACGACGTGGGTGACCGGCGCGTCGGTGAGCTTGCTTATGCGCTCAGGCAGGCCGGCGTGCAGCCATTTGGAGAAGCGCATGGGCAGCGTCGAGACGATGATCTCGTCATAGCGCTTGGGGTCCCAGGCGTCGGTCACGGCGACCACCGGGTCGGGCGCGCCGACGGCGCCGTCAGCCTCGAGGCCCGTCTGGCGGAGCTGCTCGAGCGCGGCCGCGAGCGTCTTGGTGGCCTGTTCCCGCCCTCCGCCTAGCGGGGTGGCCGGGACGATCAGCTGATAGACGGTCGCCTCCCGCGCGGCTCGTGTGGTCAGCTGCTCCATCAGCTCCGGTGACGTCGCTGTCACGTTAGCCACGACGAGAACGTTCCGCTTCCACGGCATCGTCGATCCTCCCGATCGGTAAAGGCGTTTGAGAGCAGAACATACCGCGCGCCACGGCGCCGAAAACACCCTCTCGGCGCCGGGCGGGCGGACTAATCGCTAGACAACCTGCAGCTATGAGGAAGAGCCCGTGGCGGCGGAGCCCGTGGCGGCGGCGATCTTCTGGGCGTCGCGCTCGCCCTTGCCGCGGATCAAGGGCCCGTCGTACGGACCGGGCTTGGCGCGCGGCTTGCCGCCCGGGAACGCCAGCCGTGCGATCGTCCGCTGCACGGTATAGAGCTGCTTGAGGAACGGTCCGCTGTTGTACGGCAGCCCGTACTCGATGCAGATCTCGCGCACCCGGGGCGCGATCTCCCCGTAGCGCGTGCTCGGCATGTCCGGGTACAGGTGATGCTCCACCTGATAGCCGAGGTTGCCGCTCATCACGTGGAACATCGGGCCGCCGTCGATGTTGGCCGCACCGGTGAGCTGGCGCACGTACCAACCCCCCCGGCTCTCATCCTCGACGTCGTCCTGGGTGAAGGTGTACGTCTGGTCGGGGAAGTGACCGCAGAAGATGATCGCGTAGGACCAGATGTTGCGGATGATGTTCGCGGTGAAGTTGGCGGTCAGGGTGCGCTGGAATGGCTCGCGGAAAGACCGGCGCTCAACCAGCAGGCGCAGGATCTCCCCCCGCTTGGCCTGCTTGCGGCGGATCTTGCGCCCGAGTCGCCGCGCCTGGACCGAGGGCTTCTTGCTTTCGCCGTTGACGCGCGCCCGAGCGGCGAAGATGGCCGCCTCGATGCCGGTCGCGATCAGCCCGCTGAGCAGCGGCCAGGCGATGTAGTCCTTCTGGATCTGGGTCCGCGCCTTGCCGGCGATGCCCTTCAGGTCCTTGAGGACCTGCTTCTGGTCCTTCTCGCCCGAGCGGATGGCCTCGAGGTCGAGGTCGTGAACCGCCACGCCCCATTCGAACAGCAACATGAGCAGGATGTTGTAGATCGGCTGGAACAGGTAGGCCGGATGCCACTTCTGGTGGGGGTCGACCCGCATGATCTCGTAGCCGAGATCCTTGTCCTTGCCGAGGATGTTGGTGTAGGTGTGGTGGATGTAGTTGTGTGAATGCCGCCACGCCTCGGAGGTCGACGCGGTGTCCCAGTCCCAGGCCCGGGAGTTGATCACCGGGTCGTTCATCCAGTCCCACTGGCCGTGCAGGACGTTGTGGCCGATCTCCATGTTCTCGAGGATCTTGGCCACGCCGAGGGTGACCGCGCCGAGCAGCCACGGGCCGCGCCAGCGCGAGGCGATCAGCTCGAGGCGGCCCATCAGCGCCAGGCGGCGCTGGAGCGAGATCATCGAGCGGATGTAGCGCGCGTCACGATCGCCGAGGTCCGCCTTCACCTGCTCGTGCAACTCGTCGAACAGCTTGCCGAGCTCCTCGATCTGCTCGTCACTCAACTGATGAAGCGGGCTCTCCGGCTCATCGAACTCGACGCGGCCATTGGTGTGACCGTTCTGGGTGGCGGTCGCCATGCTTGGTCTCCTAGCTCGTAAGTGGGTCTACAGCTCGATCTCGACTGGGCCTTCCGGCGCGCTGATGCACGTCCGGATCATCTCACCCTCCTGCCCGTAGACCTCCCCATTGCGGAGGTCACGGACCCTGCCTGAGCGAAGCTCGCCCACGCAGGTATGACAGATGCCCTCCCGGCATCCGAAGGGCAGATCCAAGCCCGCTTCCTCGCCCGCGACGAGGATCGGCTGGGACCCGTCGGACTCGGTCTCGCATTCGGATTTGACGAACTTGATCGCTCCGCCCTCGCCCTCGCCCGACTGGCCGAGCCCGAGCTTGGGCTGGAAGCGCTCCATGTGCAGGCAGTCACAATCTGCGTGCTGGTCGAAGTGCTCGCTGAACGCGTCGAGCATCTCGTTCGGGCCGGAGATGTAGGCCTCACGCTCGCGCCAGTCCGGGCACAGTTTGTCGAGATCCTCCGGACCCATCCGCCCGTTGTCCTTGGTCAGCTGCTCGTGCAGCGTGAAGCCCTCACGGCGCTTGGCCAGGTCTCGCAGCTCGTCGCCGAAGATCACCTCGTCGGTGTGACGGGCCGAGTGCAGCAGCACGACGTCGTTCAGCTCGTCGTAGTGATCAAGATGGCGCAGCATGCTCATGATCGGGGTGATCCCGCTGCCGGCGCTGATGAACAGCAGCTTCTCGGGCGCCGGGTCGGAGAGGACGAAGCTGCCCTCGATCTTGCTCAGCGAGACGATCGTGCCCGGACCGGCCTCGCTGACCAGATAGGGCGAGACCTTGCCCTCATCGACCTTCTTCGGGGTGATGCTGATCAGGCCGTCCTTGCGGTACGGGTCCGAGGTCAGCGAATACGCGCGCCAGTGGCGCACCCCGTCGATGTCGATGCCGATGCGCACGAACTGACCGGGCTTGTGTCCCGGCCAGCGGTAACCCGGCTTGATCATGATCGTCGCCGCCTGCTCGGTTTCGTGCCGGACCTCTTCGATCCGGCCGCGCAGCTCCCGCGTCGACCACAGCGGGTTGATCATCTCGAGATAGTCGTCCGGGAGCAGCGGGCTGCTGAGGGCTCCAAGAGCCTTCAGGACCCGCTTCTGGATCGGATGAACGTTGGGTGGAGCGCCTTTTTCTGGCATCAGGACCTATTTTGCAACATTCTTACTGCTGAGTAATATCCAGCTGGGTACATTCACTAACGTGGTTGTGCCTCCGAATGCGCGGAGAGACACGAACGGCCGAGGGCGAGCCACGCGGAAACCAGGTACCCGCGGAATGCCTCGTGAGACACGCGAACGGCTGATTCTCGACGTCGCCGGGCAAGTTTTTGCCCGCGGGGACTACCACTCGGCGTCTATGGACGAGATCGCCACTCTGGCCGATGTGTCCAAGCCGATGCTCTACACGTACTTTGGTTCCAAGGAGGGCCTGTACGTGGCCTACATCGACCGTACCGGCCGCGACCTGGTCGATCGGCTGGTGCGGGCGGCCGACGACGACGGATCGCCGCTCGTCTCGCTACGCAAGCGGATCGTCGAGTTTCTGGCCTTTGTCGAGGAGCACGGCGACGGATGGACGGTTCTGTTCCGGGCGGTGAGCTCGTCCCAGCCCTTGGCCGAGGAGGTGGCCTCGCTGCGCAAGCGGATCGCCACCGCCGTGCAGCGCATGGTCGAGGACGCCGTCGCGCCTCGAGTGGAGCTCCCGCCACACGCCTCGGACGCGATCGCCCACGCGATCGTGGGAGCGGGAGAATCGCTGGCCAACTGGTGGCTGGAGCACATCGACGTCCCGCGCGAGGAAGTCGCCGACTGGTACGTCGGCGTCGTTCAGGCTTCGGTGGGGATGGCCATCCGCACCGGCGTCAGCTCGTAGCCGGCGGGCTCTCGGCCTCGGTCTCGGGTCTCAGCCGAGGACGTGCTCGAGCCCGATGGTCAGCGGCTGGGGGAGCTCCCCCACGCGCCGGACGGCCAGCAGGACGCCCGGCATGAACGAGCGGCGGTCGGTCGAGTCGTGGCGGATCGTGAGCGTCTGCCCCACATCCCCCAGGATCACCTCCTGGTGGGCGACCAGTCCGGGCAGCCGCACGGAGTGGATCGGGACTTCGGTGTCGGTCCCCGCAGCCCTCGCCATGAGCGCGGCGGTCCGGGCCGCGGTCCCACTCGGTTTGTCGAGCTTGCCGTCGTGGTGGAGCTCGATGATCTCCGCTCGCGCCATGTGCCGGGCCGCCTGCGCGGCGAACTGCATCATCAGCACGGCGCCGATGGCGAAGTTGGGGGCGATGAAGGCGTTGGCGGACCCGGTCGAGCCTTCGAGCTCGGCCGGGTTGAAGCCGGTCGTCCCGATCACAACGTGGACGCCCGCGCCGAGAGCCTCTTTCGCGTTGGCGACGGCGGTTTCCGGCACCGTGAAGTCGACGAGGACGTCTGGCCTTTGGTTGAGCGCCTCGGTCACGGACGTGCCCAGGATCGGGTCGGCCCGAGCCACGAGTTCCATGTCCGGCGCCCCCTCGACCGCCTCGCACACGGTTTGACCCATCCGCCCCGCGGCGCCCGCAACGGCGACTCGAATCACACCACGCCGGCCGCGGTGACCGCGCCCATCGCCTCGTCGAACAGCGACTCGTCTGGGCCGATCCCGGCGCTCGAGAGGCGCTCTGGCGCCCACAGCTCGTGCACCAGCGCGGCCAGATCGTCCATGGTGACGGCGTCGATTCGCTCCACCACCTCGTCGAGCGAGAGCAACGGCGCCTCAGCCAGGACTTCGGAGCCGAGCCGGTTCATCCGCGCGCCCGTCGACTCGAGCGAGAGCACGACCCGGCCCTTGAGGTTCTCTTTGGCCCGGACCAGCTCGTCGCGGGTGGCCGGCTCCTCGTGCAGGCGGCCCAGCTCGGTGCCCACCACGCTCAGCGCCTCGGCCAGGTTGTCCGGCCGCGTGCCCAGGTAGAGCCCGACCTGTCCGGTGTCCTGGTAGGCGCTGGTGAACGAGTAGACCGAGTAGGCAAGTCCGCGGCGCTCCCTGATCTCCTGGAACAGGCGCGAGGACGAGGTCCCGCCGAAGATCGTGTCCAGCACCCGCCAGGCGAAGCGCCGCTCGTCGTGGCGCGACAGGCCGGGCCCGCCCAGGCACACGTGGTATTGCTCGGTGTCCTTGCGCTCGAACAGCCGCCGCGCCGTGCTCGCCGAGGGGGTGTCGTGGCCGCTTGCCTCGGAGCCGTTCGTGCCGTTCGGCACCCGGGAGCTGGCCAGCTCGATGACCTGCTCGTGCTCGACTGCGCCGGCCGCGGCGATGACGATGTTCTCCGGCCGGTAGCGACCGGCATGAAAGGCGGCGATCTGCTGCACCGGAGTGTTGGCGATCACCTCAGCGCGACCGATGATCGCCCGGCCCAGCGGATGGTCCCCGAACACCGCCCGGCCGAAGACATCGAACACCTTCTCTTGGGGATCGTCCTCGTACATGGCGATCTCCTCGAGGATCACCGCGCGCTCGGAGTCGGTGTCCTTGAGCGTCGGGCGGAAGACCATGTCGGCCATCACATCGAAAGCCTCGGTCAGGTGCTGATCGATCACGCGCGCGTAGACCGAGGTCGTCTCCTTGCCCGTGCCGGCGTTGAGCTCGGCACCCATGGCATCGAAGATCTGATCGATCTCGAGCGAGCCGTATTTAGAGGAGCCCTTGAACAGCAGGTGCTCGAGCAGGTGCGAGAGGCCGGCCTCCGCATCGCGCTCGGCCCGGCTCCCGGTGCCGATCCAGAACCCCAGCGACACGGATCGGACGGAGGGCATGGCCTCCGTCACGATCCTCACGCCCGAATCGAGCGTGGTCAGCTTGTGGTCGCTGCGCACTCCCCGAGCGCCGGCTAGGAGCGGTCGGGATCGCGGTCCCGGACCCGGTCGTCCGGGCCGCGGTCGCGATCCCGGTCGCGCGGCCCACGGTCGCGATCCCGGTCGCGCGGGCCGCGGTCGCGGCCACGATCGCGGCCGTTGCGGCCACGATCGCTGCGCTCCCGCCGGGGACCGCTGTCGCCGGTGCCGACCTGGGCCAGCTCCTCGACCGTCTTGCCCGCGACTTCGGGATCGTCGGCCAGCCGGAGCCCGATGCGCCCGCGCTCGCGGTCGACCTCGACCACGCGCACCTCGAGCTCATCGCCCTTGCCCAGCACTTCCTCGACCGTCCCGATCCTCCGACCGGGGGCGACGTTGGAGATGTGCAGCAGTCCATCGGTGCCCTTGGAGAGCTCGATGAACGCTCCGAACGCGGTGGTCTTCACCACCTTGCCGGTGAACTCGTCGCCGACCTCGACCTCCTTGGTCATGGACCGGATCCGATCGACCAGTGCGTCGCCCCGCTCGCCGTCGGCGGCGTAGACCAGCACCTGGCCCTCGTCGTTGACGTCGATCTGGGACTCGAACTCCTCCTGGAGGGCCCGGATCGTCTCGCCGCCCTTGCCGATCAGCAGCCCGATCTTCTCGGGGTCGATCTGCACGGTGGAGATGCGCGGGGCGTGCTTGGACAGCTCCGTCCGCGGCTGGTCGATCACCTTGGCCATCTCGCCGAGGATGAACGTCCTCGCAGTCTGGGCCTGGGTCAGCGCGTCGCGCATGATCTCGAACGTGACCCCGGTGATCTTGATGTCCATCTGCAGGGCGGTGATCCCCCGCTCGGTGCCGGCCACCTTGAAGTCCATGTCTCCCAGGTGGTCCTCGACGCCGGCGATGTCGGTGAGGATGATGTAGTCGTCACCCTCCTTGATCAGGCCCATCGCGATACCCGCGACGGGGCTCTTGATCGGCACACCGGCATCCATCAGGGACAGCGTCGAGCCGCACACACTCGCCATCGAGGACGAGCCATTGGACTCGAGGATGTCCGAGACCACGCGGATCGTGTACGGGAACTCCTCCTGGGTCGGGATCATCGGTACCAGCGCCCGCTCGGCGAGCGCGCCGTGGCCGATGTCGCGGCGCTTGGGACCGCGCATGAACCCGGCCTCCCCGACCGAGAAGGGCGGGAAGTTGTAGTGGTGGAAGTAGCGCTTGGCCGTCTCCAGCCCGAGCGTGTCCAGCCGCATCTCCTCGCGCGTCGTGCCGAGCGCGACCACGCTGAAGGCCTGCGTCTGGCCCCGGGTGAACAGGGCCGAACCGTGCGTGCGCGGCGCGACGCTGACCTCGATGCTGATCGGCCGGATCTCCTCAGAGCTGCGGCCGTCGGGACGCTTCTTGTCGACGGCGATCCGCTCACGGATGAGCGTCTTCTCGAGCTTGTCGAAGGACAGCTGGGCGGCGGCCCGCCGCTCGGCGTAGCCCTCTGACTCGGGCTCCCCGGCGTACTGGGCGAGAATCTGCTCCTCGACCGCCTTGGTCGCGTCCTGGCGCTCGAGCTTGTCCTCGACCTGGGTGGCCTGGCTGAGCGCCTCGCCGTGCGAACCCTTGATCTGCTCATAGAGCTCGGGGTCGGCCTGCGGGACTTCCACCTCGGTCTTGGGCTTGCCGGCCTTCTCGGCCAGCTCGCGCTGGACGGCGCACAGCTTCTTGATCTCGCCGTGGGCGATGTCCAGTGCGTCGAGAATCTCCGCCTCGGGGATCTCGTTGGCGCCGGCCTCGACCATCAGGATGGCCTCCTCGGTACCGGCCACGATCAGATCGAGGTCGGTGTTCTCGAGCAGGTCCTCCTCGGGCGGGTTGACCACGAAGTTGCCGTCGATCTTCCCGATCCGCACGGCGCCAACAGGCGCCGGGAACGGGATGTTCGAGACCATCAATGCGGCCGAGGCGCCGTTCAAGGCCAGAATGTCGTAGGGGTTGACGTGGTCAACCGACATCGGCAGCGCGACGAGCTGAGTCTCATGGCGCCAGCCCTTGGGAAACAGCGGCCGGATCGGCCGGTCGATAAGACGGGCGGTGAGGGTGGCCTTCTCCCCCGCGCGCCCCTCGCGCTTAAAGAAAGAGCCGGGGATCTTCCCGGCCGCGTACATCCGCTCTTCGACATCGACGGTGAGCGGAAGAAAATCCACGTCGCGGAGATTCCCCGCCGTGGCGGTACAAAGGACCATGGTGTCGCCGCTGCGGACGACGATGGCGCCGGAGGCCTGCTTGGCCAACTTGCCGGTCTCGAATGAGATCTCGTTGCCCTCGATCTCGACGGAGACCCGCGTGACGGCGTCGTCAGACATATTCAGTTCCCTTCTTGCCCCGGCCTTCGGTCGCCGGAGATCTTCGTTTCTCTGTTTTAGTTCCGAACAGGGGTGATGGTAGCGGGCGAGTCGGAATTGGCCGGGGTTTTGGGGGCTTTTTGAGGGGTTTGGGACGCTCTCGGGGCGCGGTGCGGGGGCCGTGGGTGTGGCGGGGCGTGCGGGCGGGCGGGCTGGGCCGGCCGGCCCTGCGGGCGGGGCGTGCGGGCGCCGTAACGTCACGCGATCGCGGGCTGCTCGGTTCCTGTGACGTTCCGGCGACCCGAGCGCCGTAACGTCACACGGTCGGGGGCCGGGGCGTTTCCTGTGACGTTTCGGCTGTTGGGTGGCGGTCCGAGCGGCAGCGCGTCCGGAGGCCGTCCGGGCTGGGCGGGCAACGTGCCTCGCACTGCCCGCCCGCTCGCGCGCGTCACGTTTGCCCGGCTGACGGGGGCAAACGTGCCGTCGGCGGCAGGCGCATTCGAGCGCGTCACGTTTGCCCGGCCCCAGCCGCCCACCCCGCCCCCCGTGCTACCACCGCCTGGAACTCCCCGGCCCCACGGCCGCGGCCCGAAACGCGCCCCGAAACCCACGGAAATGCGACCGAAACGCGTCCCACGGCCCCGCCCCCGAAACGCGTCCCACGGCCCCGCGGCCCCCAAGCCCCCGTCCGTGCGACTCATCACATAAACGGACCGCCCGGTCCGCTTATGTGATACCGTAAGCGGACCGCTCAGTCCAGTTTACACGCCCCCCGGGGAAAGGAGTCGCGGATGACCACAAAATCACCCCCCACCAATCGCTGGCTGGTCCTCGTGATCGCCTGCCTGGCGCAGTTCATGGTCGTGCTCGACGCGACGGTCGTGAACGTTGCTCTGCCCTCGATCCAGCGCGGTCTGAACTTCAGCCCCTCCAGCCTTCAGTGGGTGGTCAACGCGTACACCCTGGTCTTCGGCGGCTTCCTCCTCCTCGGCGGCCGGGCGGCTGACCTGCTCGGGCGCAAGCGGCTGTTCGTGGCCGGCATCGCGCTGTTCTCGGTCGCCTCGCTGATCAACGGCCTGGCCCAGACCTCGGGCATGCTGATCGCCGGGCGGGGCCTCCAGGGCCTCGGCGCGGCGCTCGTCTCCCCCGCGGCGCTCTCGATCATCACCACCACCTTCACTGAAAACCGGGAGCGGACCCGCGCCCTGGGCGTGTGGAGCGCGATTGCCGCCGGCGGCGGCGCGGTCGGGCTCCTGATGGGCGGCATCCTCACCGACCTCGCGTCATGGCCGTGGATCTTCATCGTCAACGTCCCGGTCGGCGTGATCACGCTCGCGCTGGCCTTCCGCTTCGTCCCCGAGTCAAGGCAAGAGGGCCTGCACCGCGCCTTCGATCTGGGCGGCGCGGTCTCCGTCACCGCCGGCCTGGTCATCCTCGTCTACGGGATCGTCAAGGCCCAGGCCTGGGGCTGGGGCTCGGCCCAGACGCTCGGCACGCTCGCGCTGAGCGTGGTCCTGCTGGCGCTGTTCGTGGTCATCGAGCGGCGCAGCGTCGCGCCGCTGGTCCGGCTCTCGATCTTCCGCGTGCGAACCCTGGCCGTGGCCGACGGCGTGCTGCTGCTGGTCGCGTCCGGGATGTTCGGGATGTTCTTCTTCGCCTCTCTCTACGTCCAGGAGATCCTCGGCTACAGCCCGCTCCGGGCTGGCCTGGCCTTCCTCCCCGTGACCGCGGGGATCGTCATCGGCGCCGGGCTGGCGCAGGGACTGATCCGGCGGCTGGGCGTGCGCAACGTGTCGGTGATCGGGATCACGCTCGCCGCCGCGGGGCTCGCCTGGCTGACCCGGTTGCCCGTCCACGGCTCCTATCTGCCCGACCTGCTCGCGGGGCTGTTCCCGATGAGCATCGGCATGGGGCTGACCTTCGTGCCGATCACGCTGCTCGGGACAGGAGGCGTGGAGAAGGCCGACGCCGGCCTGGCCTCTGGGCTGTTCAACACCGCTCAGCAGGTGGGCGGCTCGCTCGGGCTGGCGATCCTGTCGACGATCTCGGCCACCGCCACCACCAATGCCCTGCACAGTCACACGGCGCCGCTCGCCGCGCGGGTGTCCGGCTATCAGGTGGCCTTCGGGGCGGCGTCGCTCATGCTGCTCGCCGGTGCGGTGATCATGGCCACCATGCTGCGCCAGCGGCATCTGCGGGCGGTGGAACTCGACCTGACGCCCGTCCCGGTGTCGGCGTAGGACAATGGAGAGCGATGACAGCGCAAGACCGACGGCTGCGGGCTGACGCGGAGCGAAACCGGCGGCGTCTGCTGGACGCCGCCGCCGAGCTCTTCTGTGAGCGAGGCCTTGACGTCGGGGTGGGCGAGATCGCCGATCGGGCCGGCGTGGGCCGCGGCACGCTGTTTCGCAACTTCCCCTCCAAGGAGCACCTGATCAGCGCGATCGTGGTCGAGCGGATGGACGACGCGGTGGCACGCGGGCGCGAGCTGTTGAGCGCCGAGGATCCGGGCGCGGCGCTGTTCGAGTTCCTCGAGGAGATCGTCGGGCGCCAGCAGGTCGATCGGGCGCTGTTCGAGGCGGTGGGTGACACCTTCCTGTCGAACCCGGACATCCGCGCCGCCCACGCCGAACTCGTGGAAACGCTCGACGCGCTCCTCAGCCCGAGCCCAGCAGGCAGGCGCGGTCCGCGACGACGTCGGCGCGCTCGACGTCCTGATGATGATCAAGGGAGTGTGCGAGGCGGCGAGCGCCTTCTCTCATAGCGATTCCGGCGTCGCCGACCGCCAGCTTGACCTCGTCCGGGCAGCCCTGGGCACCGGCGGCCGCCCACTCCGAGGCCGCACGCCGACGCTCGGCGATCTCCGGCAGGCATTCCGTCCGGCCGACGCCGCCGAGCGCGCTACCGGGCAGGGCTAGAGTCCGCCCTGAGCACGACAGCGGCCGCGGACATCCGCCCGCGGCCGCGACCTACGCTGCTGGAATTGTGCGCCAGGCCGGCTAGGCGATGGGGTCGGGCAGCTGCCAGCGGCCGCGACGCGTGGCGCGTGCCGGAACTCGACGAGTCGCGGGTGCCGTCGTGCGGGTAGCGCGGACGGTCTGGGGCTCGTCACGGTGCTGGGTCATGATCGCCCAAAGCAGCGGGGCTACGACAGCGGCAACGACGGCGGCGCACAGGAAAACGTTGAGGATGATCATTTCGGCTCCTTTTCTGGGGAGTTGAAAGCTTCGAACCTGGCGCGAAGAGGAGCGTCGGATCGAACTAAGACGAACGTATGCATGCCGGATCGCCCGCCAGGGGGCTGGCCACCGACGGATCTCAGGCGCGCCGCTCCGGCGCCGGCGTTAGGCGCCGTCGCCGACGCCGTCGCCCGCGCGATGCTGCGCCCCGGCCAGCGGCGCGGCCGGATCGAGCCGATAGCCCAGGCCGCGCAGGGTGGCGATGGTGATCGCGGGACCGAGCTTGCGCCGCAGCGCCGCCACGTGGACATCCACCGTCTTGGCGCTTATGCCATCCGTGCCCCACACGAGCTCCAGCAACTGCTCGCGGGTGTGGATCCGTCCCGGATAGCGCAGCAGCGCGCCAAGGAGGTCGAACTCGCGGCGGGTCAGCTCCACCTCACGTGCGCCGGCGGAGCACCGCCGGGCGTCGAGGTCGAGCTCGAGCTCCCCGGTGCGGAGCACCGTCTGCTCAGTCTCAAAGCTCCGGGCGCGGCGCAGCTGCGCGCGCATACGAGCGGTCACCTCGGGCATCGAGAGCGGCTTGACGACGTAGTCGTCGGCGCCCGCGTCGAGCTCCGCAATCCGTGCCGCCTCGTCCCGGCTGGCGCTCAGCATGATGATCGGCACGGTTGACTCGCGCCGTACGCGGCGCACCAGATCCAGGCCGTCGATCTCGGGAAGCGTCGGGTCGACCAGCGCGATATCGACCGTCCCGCGGCGTAGCAAGAGCAGAGCCTCGAGTCCGCTGCTCGCCTCTAGGACCTGGAATCCGTCCTCTCGCAGGTACGCGGCGACGGTTCGCCGGACGCGCTGGTTGTTCGCGGCCACCAGGACACGCTCACCGCCGAGCCCCATCTGCTACGCGACCCCTTGCGCTGCCATCCGGGAATGGCCGCGCTGATTGGCGCGGCCCCTGCGGCCGTCATCTCGATCGCCGCCGGATTCAGCGCACCACCGCATCGGTCGCAACGGCGCCGAACGGCACCGCGGGCGCCGGCAGAGGCTGAACCAGGTGGCCGACGGCCATCCCTCAGGCTCGCCGGGTCCCGGCGAGCACGCGGAGGTCGCTGCTCACATACCGGGAGATGAACGGATAGAGGTAGCCCGACCGCATGTAACCGCGCCGGTCGACCAGATAGACCGCCTCGGTGTGGGCGATGTCCCCGTCCACGGGGTGGGGCGAGACGTAGATGCGGTACGCCGCCCACACGGGCGCCAGCTGCTTGCGCGTGCCCATCAGCCAGTGCCACCGGGCCACCGAGGCCAGTCCCCATGCCTTCGCGGCCTTGGCCGCACTTCCCGGCGTGTCGGCCGGGTTGACGCTGACAGCCACCAGCACGGGACGCTCGGCGCGCGGGAGCGACCGCTCCGCCGCCGCCAGCGCCCGCCCCTCGAGCGGGCACTCCTGGTGGCAGTGCGAGTCGAAGAAGACGATCGCCACGGATCGGCCGCGGAGCGAGGCCAGCGAGAACAGCCGGCCCGTCTGGTCGCGCAGCGTGTCGATCGCCGGTGCCGCATGCGCCCCTTCGGCCCAGGCTGCTTCGCCGTGCATGCCGAAGCGTGTGGACTGGGTCACGGACGCGGACGCGGCACCGTGCCTGAGCCGGTGCACCTCGATTCCCACGCCCAGTCCCACGATGACGGCGAGAAGCAGAAGGCCCGCGATCAGAGCGGGCCGCGAAGGCCACAGAGCGCCTGCGCCCGCCTTCATTCCGCCCCGGGCTCTGGCGGAAGAGTCTCGGAGACGGTAGGCCCCGGATTCGCTGTCGCCGGTGCCGGGGCGGGTTTGGACCGATCGGCTGCGGGGACGCGGACCGAGTACCACCAGTACCACAACACGAGCGAGATCAGGAGCGCAACCGGCAGCAGCAGCGTGAGCAGCGCGCCGGCGAGGAAGTCTGCGAATGGAAGTAACGGCAAGTCGGTTTCCTCCTCAGGTCGTGAAAGCCGCTGGGGCCGGGCCAGGCGAACGGTCCGGCTCCAGCCAGCGATAGAAGCCGATGACGAACGTGATCGTGTAGGCAATCGACCCAGGGACCCACATCACGCCGGCGGCGATCTGCTGATCGGTTAGAGCGCTGATCCCCCGGGCCGGGTCGGGAGCATCGCGTAGTAGTGGTAGATCGGGTGCGGCACGATAACCAGCGCAATCGCCAACATCCAGCCGACGATCATCGCGCCGCTCACATAGGCGATCCGTACCGGCCAGACCAGGCGCGGGCGCAGCGGGCCGGGATCGATCACGCGGGCCCAGAACAGAAGGCCGAAGAAGAAGAACATCGCGTGCTCTATGGCGTGGACCACCCCGGATGTCAAGGTGGCGTCATAGGCGGCGGGGATATGCCAGCCAAGGAAGGTGACGTTGAACAGGATCCACGCCGGGAGCGGCCGCGCGAGCGCCCGGACCGGCGCCACCCAACCCGAACGGGCGATCGTCCGGGCAATCTTCGTCCGCGGCTCGAGCGGCAGCGCGCGCCACATTCGCGGCCAGGGCTTTCCGAGCAGCATCAGCGGGGGGGCGACGGTGAGCAGCAGGATGTGCTGCGTCATGTGCACCCAGAAGAGTTGATCGGCGTAGCGGTCGATCGGCGAGTCGAGGGCGATCACGATGGTCAGCAGGCTCGCGAAGAACGCCAGCGTCTGCAGGGGCTGCGGCCGACGCCCGCGACCACCGACCACGTACAGCGCCGCGGCCAGCGCCACGTATACCAGCGACGGGTCGAGCGACCAGGCGGTCCAGGACATGGTCAGTCGACGAGGTACAGGAGGATGTAGGCGAGGACGCCGATCGCGACGAAGTACGCCCAGTAGAACGAGGAGGCCTCGATCCCGGTCAGGAGCAGCGCGGTCTCAGTCGTTGGCACTTCGGTTTCGCGCATCGCGCCTTGCCGCCGCACGCGCCACAGGGTCGCCACCTGTATCTCGATCCAGTACAGGCCCATCAGCGCCGCGATCGCGTAGGTCGCCGTCCATCCGAAGAACACCGCGGCATAACCGCCCTGGGAGGCGCCGAAGTCGAGGCCGATGTATTCGATGAACTGGAGCACGATCGCCGCCAGCCCCATGACGAGGGCGATTATCCCCGCCGCCATCGTGTCGCTGGCCGGACGCCTCGCCGCCAGCCGGTAGATGACGGCGCTGAGCAGGAAAAGGGCTGCGATTGCTAGGCCGATGCCCCCGTTGGGGACGACGTGGCCGATCTTCCAGTTGTGGTTCAGGTCGAGCGCCTGCAGGTAGAAGAAGGCGAACACGAACGCGACGAAGAAGAACGAGATCGCACCGCACAAAAGGCGCCCGCCGAACCAGATCGCGCGGGGCTGCCACTCCGGGGGCTCAGCTTCGATGTGCCCAGCGCTGGGAACCGAGGCTTCCATGGCCTATGCACTCCCCCCTGCGGGGGCGATCACATGCGCTCTCGCCGGGGCCGGCTCCCCGTACGGGTACGGGTCCGCCTCGAACACGGGGATCTGATCGAAGTCCTGCAGGGGCACCGGCGTGGGCAACTCCCACTCGATGCTCTTGGCGTGCCACGGGTTGACCGCGGCAGGCTCGCGCCTGATCGCCAGCGACCTCACGACGTTGAATAGGAACACGAGCATCGAGAGTCCGATCACGTAGGCCGAGATCGATACCCAATCGTTCAGTCCTTGCCAGGCCGGGTCGTAGGTCACCACCCGGCGTGGCATGCCCATGAAGCCGAGCGCGAACAGCGGGGCGAAGGTCGAGTTGAAGGCGATGAACAGCGTCCAGAAGTGGATCTTGCCCAGGCGTTCGCTGAGGTTCACCCCGTACATCTTCGGCACCCAGTAATAGATTCCGGCGAAGAACGCGAAGATCAGGCCGCCCATGATCGTGTAGTGGAAGTGGGCCATCACGAAGAAGCTGCCGTGCGTGGTGACGTCGCTGGGGACATCGGAGTTGAACACGCCCGAGATCCCGCCCCACAGGAAGTTGAAGATCCACCCTAAGCAGAACAGCATCGGCACCGTCAGCCGTATTCGCCCGCGCCACAAGGTCCCCATCGCGCACAGGAAGATGAACCCTGTCGGTAGCGAGATGAGCTCGGTGGAGAGCATGTAGAACGGTCGCAGATCGGCGTTGATGCCCGACACGAACAGGTGGTGCTGCCACACGAACCAGCTCAGGAACGCGATGCCGAGCATCCCCGCCACCGCCAGCCGGTATCCCCACAGCGGCTTGCGAGAGAACACCGGGATCAACTCGAGCACGATCCCCATCCCGGGCAGCGCCAGGATGTACACCTCCGGGTGGCCGAACACCCAGAACAGGTTCTGGAACAGGTAGGCGCTGCCGCCCTGCCCGGGGATGTAGAAGGCGGTCTGCACGGTCCGGTCCATCGCCCCCATCAGCAGGGCGGCGATCAGCATCGGCGCCGCCAGCACCATCAGCCACGCCGTCGTGTACGCCCCCCACACGAAGATTGGCAGCCGCGACCATCTCATCCCCGTCGCGCGCATCGTGGTGATCGTCACGACCAGGTTGAATCCGAACAGCGTCATCGACAGGCCCACCAGCGCGAAGAAGCAGATGTAGGCGTCGTAGCCGGCGGTCCCCTGTGCCCCCAGCGGCTGGTACCCCGTCCAGCCGGTCTGGAAGCCGCCGAAGAAGATCGTCGTCAGCAGGATCACCTCGCCGGCCATCAGCAACCAGAACGTGAACGCCGAGACTCGCGAGAAGGCCATCCGTCGCGAGCCGATCATCAACGGCACCAGGAATGTGGCGAACGGCCCCAGCAGCCCCGAGGTCATCGTCCCCATCATCATCGACCCGTGCATGCCGACCAGCGTCAGGTACTGGTTGGCACCGAACACGTGGACGTTGGGCTGGAGCAGCTCGGTCCTGATCAGCATCGCGTTCAGTCCGGCGACGAAGAAGAACAGCCCGATCCCGACCATGTACTGCTTGGCCACGACCTTGTGGTCGGTCGACAGCGTGAAGTACCGGAAGAGCCCCTCCTCCTCGGACTCGCGCTCGGCCAGCGACGGAGGATGCCCGAGCATGCGCTTCAGCGGATAGTTGGCAAAGCCCATCCCGATGACGAAGCCGACCACGCCGAGGAAGTAACCGAGCATGATCGAGATGTCGTTCTCGCCCGCCTGCGCCGAGAAGTAGGCGAGGTTCGCGCCGGTGAAGCGATCGCCGATCCAGCGCCCGACGAGCCACCCGACGATCCCGAGCAGGATCCCGGTCAGAATGTTGAAGCTGATCAGCTTTCGCCAGCCGGTGGGCCGGGCCGTCGCCGGCACTGCAATCGCGCTCATCCGGCCCTCCTGAGGGCTTGTGGGAAGTAGGTCTTCGAGTACGGCGGCAGGGTCTTGGTCGCCGGCGCGAACTTCACCCGCTGCTGGGCGATCCACGCGGCGAACTGGGCTCTGGGAACGACGTAGCCGGTGTTGAACATGTAGCCGTGCCACACGCCGCATAGTTCGGCGCAGCGCACGTGGACGACGAGCGGTCCTTTCGTCGTCACGTAGGCGACGTTGTTGACGCCCGGGTTCGCGTCGGCCTTCACGCCCAGCTCATACGCCCAGAACGAGTGGATCACGTCGAGCGAGGTCACGTTGAACTGCACCAGCGTGTTCTCGGGCAGCTCGAGCTGATTGGTCTCGACCCCGCCATAGCCCGGGAAGCGATAGTTGAACTGCCACTGCTGCGCGACCACCTGCACCACGAGCCGGTGGCCGCCCGCGGGCGTCGCAGGAGTCGCGAGCGGGTTCGGACCCTGACCCCCTCCGGCTCCGTCGGCCAGCAGCCTGACCGAGCCGTAGCCGGCCAGGAACAGCACGAGCGTCGTCGTCACGATCAGCCACCAGAACTGCAAGCTCGAGTTGCCGCGAATTGGCGGCCCATCGAGCACCACGTCTGGGTTGCGCTCGCGAAACGCCCACAGCGCGTAGCCCAGGTAGACCAGCACCCCAAGCGCGACCGGCGTAGCCAGGGCCAGCAGCACGATGTTGTCGGCGACCTGCCCGGACGACTCGACGCTCCCGTTGCCGGGCGGAAGACCCGGGCCGAGCACGAAGATCACGATCGGGAGCATGATCACGTTGGCGAGCAGCCACAGCAGCAGCACTCGGCGAAGGTGATTCGTCTCGTCCACGCTCAGCGGTCCAGCCGGCTCGCTCATACGACCTTGATGAACCCGTCCATATAGCCGACGGTCTGCATCGGGCCGCCGAAGCCGGCGATGTACCCCGCGGCGCAGGGCACGAAGCACTGCCAGCGATACAGACCCTTGGCGGGCGTGCGGAACGTGAACGTCGTGACGGTGTGGTCGTTGGACAAGCTGCAGGGCGCGTTGCTGCACGGGTTCTTCGCGTTGTCGGCTATGCCCTGGAGCGGTACCGCCAGACCGATCTGCGGGATCGAAAAGACGTGCGAGGCGCTATCGGGGTCGATGGCCGGCACCGTCTTGCCGTTGAGCGTGATCACGCGGCCCACCGTTCCGGTGGGCTGACCGAACCAGTTGTTGCGCAGGGCCGAGGCGCTGTCGTAGTTGAAGATCGTCACGTGGACGAGCGTGTTCGCCGGCAGCACGTAGGTCGTCTTGTGCTGCCAATCGGCGGACTGGGCGTTGACCGCGTAATACGAAACCCAGGTCGGGTGGGAATCGTTCAGCGCCGCGGCTGGAACGGTCGCAAGGTACAGCTGAGGCCCCGTGGCCGTCTGCGTGGCCGCCACCGAGCCGGGAACGTTCATGAGGTACAGGCCGATGTAAAGCCCGATCACGACGCAAACGATTGCTGCCGCGATCGTGATGCCGACAATCCGCTTTCCAGCTCCAGCCATGCGCTCTCCGTCCTCTCGGCGGGGTGTTATACATCGCGCAGCGGCGGCTGCGCCGCAGATGACGGCGATGTCATCAACCTGTCATGTACAGGTCATATCCGGAGGGAACTCAGAAGCTGCGGGAGATCGCCTGCACGACGGTCGCCGTGTCGGAGACGTCCTCACCGAACGCCTGGTAGCAGCCAGCATTGATGGCGTTGATCACACCCCCCGGTGCCGGACCCCAGCGTGGCGAAACCGGCCCATGTTCCTTGACGTAGAGCGCCGCGTAGGCGTCCTGCCGGTTCACGTTCGTCGAGCCCCACTGCGCGCAGGTGGTGCGATCCGTCACCTGCCCGCCCTTCGGGCCGACCGCGACCAGCACAAACGTCGCCACCGTGATGGCGCACAGGGCCGCGATCACCAGTGAAGCCGTCTTGTGAGAAGCGATCAGGCCCCGCACGGTCCAGTGGCGCGCCATTCGAACCGGTAGGTGTCGCCCAAGGGCTGGTGCTCACGCTGAGAACACGTTCCTCTGAATGTTGCCGGCGCCGAACGCCGCCTTGCCTGCCAACGCGATGGCCCCGAGTGCCTGGGTTTCCAGGGCTCGGACTTATAGCCCATGGGTCCCCGGCTGGTCAAGAAGCCCATGGATTGGCGGAACGTTAGGGCGATCCTGAGCGCGATGGCGCACACGTGGGGTCGTGTTGTAGGTTTCCCAGCGGGGGCAGGAGAGAGATGACAGCGATGTCATTCGATACGGGTCGGCTTTTGTATTAGTGTCCGCGCGAACGTGGGGGCTCGAAAGAGCGCATGCGCATACTGATCGTCGAGGATGAGGCGCGGATTCGGGCGTTTCTCGCCCGCGCTTTCGAAGCTGAGGGATTCGGCGTGGACGTGGTCGGCGACGGCGAGCTGGGGCTTGCGCGTGCCCTGGCGGGCCAATACGACCTGGTGATCCTCGACCTGATGCTCCCGGGCCGCAGTGGCCTCGAAGCCCTGCGGGAGCTCCACCGCCAAAAGTCGGATCTCCCGGTGCTGATCCTGTCGGCGCGCAGCGATCTTCCGATCAAGCTGCAGAGCTTCGAACTGGGTGCCGTCGATTACCTCGCCAAGCCGTTCTCGCTCGACGAGCTATTGGCCCGCGCCCGGGTCCAGCTCCGCCGCTCGGGCGTGGCCGATGTCGGAACGATGATTCGCGTCGGCACCCTGGTGCTCGATCTGGCTCGCCGTCAGGCCCGCGTCGGCGACAAGCTCGCCGACCTGTCCGACCGTGAATTCCGCCTGCTGCACTTCCTGATGCAGCATGTCGGACAGGTAGTCAGCCGGGAGCGGCTGCTCGCGGAAGTCTGGGGGTACGACTTCGATCCGAAATCGAATGTCGTCGACGTGTGCGTCCGGCGGCTGCGGCGGCGGCTCGGGCCTGATGCGCCCATCGAGACAGTGCGCAATGCGGGCTACCGCGCGGCCGCCTGAGCTTCGGGCTGTTCCCCGACCGCCGGCTGGGCTTCGGGCCCTGGCACGGCGATACCGCGTAGAGCTGCTCTGGGTCGCGTTCGCGGCGTGCAGCTACGCGGCGATGATCGCGTGGCCGAGCTGGGAGACGATCCCGTTCTACTTCGTCTGGATCAGCCTCACCCTGCTCTACGGTTTTCGCGTTTGGCCCCTTCGTGCCACCTCGATCGTGCTCGCGGTTGTGATCACGTTGACGGCGGTGTCAATCGGCTTTGACGCCATTCGCGGCATCCAGCACTGGGATGAGCTATTCGCGGTTCCGCTGATGGCCGCGATGTTTCTGGCCATGGTCTGGCACGCGCGCCGGCGCGTCGACGCACTGCACATCGCCGAGCAACGCTCTGAGCAGCGCCAATCGCTGCTCGAGCGCCAGGAGCGCTTCATCCACGACGCTTCCCACGAGTTGCGGACCCCGGTCACGATCGCGCGTGGCCACCTTGAGCTTGTCTCCGCGCGGGGCGGCGACGGCGCGGAAATCGAGGTTGCCCTCGACGAGCTGGGACGGATCGACGCGATCATCGGTCGGCTGCTCGTGCTCGCAACCGCCGATCAGGCGAACTTCCTCCAGGTCGAAGAGATCAGCATCGAGCCGTTCTTGGAGGACGTCTTCATGCGCTGGTCGGACGTCGCTCCACGTGCCTGGCGATTGGGCCCCCTGGTTGCCGGCCGCCTGCGCGTCGACCCCGAGCGCCTGCGCACCGCGCTCGACGCGCTGCTCGAGAACGCCGTCAAGTACACCTGGGAGC
The DNA here is from genome assembly GCA_963834635.1 of uncultured Solirubrobacterales bacterium. Taxonomy (GTDB): domain Bacteria; phylum Actinomycetota; class Thermoleophilia; order Solirubrobacterales; family Solirubrobacteraceae; genus Palsa-465. The sequence continues at coordinate 254,540 of CAWICI010000002.1, forward strand.
ACGCGGCGATCGAACTGCGGGCCAGCTACGACGGCGTACGGCGGCTGTCGATCGAGGTCGAGGATGAGGGCTGCGGCGTCCCCGACGAAGCGCTCGGCCGGATCTTCGACCGTTTCGCCCGAGCGGATGCTGCCCGCACCCGCACCGCCGGCGGGGTCGGCCTCGGGCTGGCGATCGTCGACGCCATCGCCAAGGGTCACGGCGGCCGTTGCACGGTGACGAGCACCCCACACGGGTCGACCTTCGCGCTCCATCTGCCCTGCTTCACCCCGGAGGAGGCGCTGCCGCGGCCGACTCGGGCCGCTTACGCCGCCCCTGAACCCTCGAGCGCCTCGATGTCGATCCCTCCGGCCTGAAGCTTGCCGCCTACGAACAGCGCCGGCGTCGTCACCACGCCCGCCCGCACCCCGGATGCGAAGTCGCGCTTGACCCGGGCCAGGACCTGCTCGCTTCGCCGGTCGGCGTCGAAGCGCTCAAGATCGAGACCGAGCGTGCGGGCCCGCTCCCACAGATGGGGATCATCGAGGCGGCTCTGATCGGCGAACAGGGAGTCGTGCATCTCCCAAAAGCGGCCCTGGAGCCCTGCGGCCTCAGCGGCGCACGCCGCGGCCCAGGCGCGTGGGTGGCTCGAGCTGACCGGGAAGTGCCTGAACACCCGGCGCAGTCGGCCCCCGTCGAGGCGGGCGCTCAGCGCTGCGCAGTACGGACACTCGAAATCGGCGTACTCGATCACCACCTGGGCGTCCTCGGGACCGCGGATGTGATCGTCGGCGCCCACCGGCGGGACGGGGGCCGAGCGCAGATCGCCGGCCGGTCCCCGCGGTCCGCCCGTCGCCGGGTCGGGCCCGGGCGGCGGCGTCAGGCCTCCAGGCCGTCGAAGATCAGGTTGGCTCCGGGAAGCTCGCCGGGCGAGGCGGCCTGATAGCTCCACTTGACGACGGCGTCGGGACCGACGATCACCAGCGCTCGCTGGGGGAAGCCGCCCGGGTGGTAGACCCCGAACGCCCGGCAGGTCGCTCCCTTGGGCTCGAAGTCCGACAGCTGCTCGATGCGCACGCCGAGTTGCTCTCGGAAAGCGCGCTGCGAGTAGGTGGCATCGCACGATACGCCGTACAGCGTTGCCCCACTCGCCTCGATCTCCCCGAGCACCTCCTCGTAGAGGTTCAGCTGATCGGTGCACACCTCGCTGAAGGCGAAGGGATAGAAGACCAGCACCGTGGTCGTGCCCTCGAGGTCGGACGGGGTGAACTTGGTCCCGTCCTCGCGCCGGAGCGTGAACTCGGGGACGGGCGTCCCGGGCTGGAGAATGGTGTCCGGCTGCGGGCCGGTGCTCACCGCCGCAGGCCGAGCTCGCGGATCAGCGCCCGGTAGCGCTCGAGATCGGTCCGCTGCAGGTACTTCAGGAAGCGGCGACGGCGGCCCACGAGCATCAGCAGGCCACGGCGGGAATGGTGGTCCTTGCGGTGGGTGCGCAGGTGCTGGGTCAACTGATTGATCCGCTCGGTGAGCAGAGCGATCTGGACCTCGGCCTTGCCGGTGTCAGCATCGCCCTCGCCGAACTTCTCGACCAGCTCCTGCTTGCGTTCCTTGGTCAGCGCCATGCGGCGGCTGAGGCTAGCAGAGCGGTTACGAGGTCCCTTCGCAGAACTCGCGCGTCCGCTCGACGTCGCTGGTGCATCTGCTCCACCAGGGCGTCGACGGTGTCAAACCGCCGCTCGCCGCGCAGCCGGCGCAGAAACTCGATCCGCAGCGTCTGGCCGTAGAGGTCGACATCGCAATCGAGCAGGTAGGCCTCGATCAGCACCGCCCGCCCGGTGCCGAACGTCGGCCGCACCCCGACACTGACCGCGGCGCAGGCGCCACCCGCCCTGGCCACGTACACGCCGTGACCCGGGTAGACCAGCGCCTCGTCCGGGACGAGATTCGCGGTCGGGAAGCCGAGCTCGCGCCCCCGCTGCTCGCCCGCGATGACCTCGCCCCGCATCTGGAACGGCGCCCCCAGGAACCGGGCGGCCGGCTCGACCTCGCCGGCCAGGACCAGACCACGGATGTGGCTCGAGGAAACGATCTCCCCATCGACCTCGACCAGGGGCACGATCCGGGTCTCGAAGCGGGAGTCGCCCTCGAGCAGTCCGGAGTCACCGGCCGCGCGGTGACCGAAGCGGAAGTTCTCGCCCACCGAGACGTGGGTGGCGCCGATCTGCTGCACCAGGACCTCGTCGATGAACTCCTGCGGGCTCTGTTGCGCGAATCGCTCGTCGAAGGGGATCACGATCGAGCTCCTGCACCCCCAGCTCCCCGATCAGGTCGGCTTTGACCTCGAGGTTGGTCAGCAGCTTGGGCGCCGCCTCGGGCCGGATCACCCGCAGCGGGTGGGGCTCGAAGGTGAGGACCGTGTCGTTGCCCTCGATCACCTGGCGGTGGCCGAGGTGGACGCCGTCGAACTCGCCCACCGCCACCCGGCGGGGGCGCCGCTCAGCCTCGGTTAGCTGGGTGACCCGCATCGGCGCCGAAGCCTAAAGGGATTGCCGCTCTGCCTCAGTCCGTGGCCCGCAGCCCGACCAGCACACGGAGGTGTCCCCCCTCCGCCGGCTCGGCCACCGCGATCAGCCCATGGTCATCGGTCAGCCGAACCACGCCCGCGGCGCTACCAGGGATCGCGGCGCCATGGCTGGCCCGCCACGCCTCATCGGACCCCAGCCGGACCTCGGGGATGAAAGCCAGGGCGTCGTTCAGCTCCGTCATCCGTTCCGGGTCGGCGTCCGCCACGTCGAAGCGCCCGATCCGCACTCGCCGCAGCTCCTCGCAGTAGGCGTCCCCGAGATCGGCGATCAGCGAACGGACGTAGGTTCCCGACGAGCACTCGATGAGAAACCGCCGCCGCTCCCCGGAACGCTCGAGCTCCTCGAAGCGAAAGACCTCGATCTCCCGCTCCGCAGGCTCAACCGCCACGCCCGCCCGCGCTAGGGCGTATGCCCGCCGACCCCCCACCTTGACCGCCGAGTAGGCCGGCGGTCGCTGCCGGATCCGGCCCACGGGCAGCTCCAGCTCGCCGTCCGGAACGACGCCCGTCTCTGCGATTTCCCCCTCGGGATCGCCGGTGGTCGAGACCGCCCCGAACCGGGCCGTGACGACGTACGTCTTGGGAAGGGCCATCAGGAACCGCTGCACCCGCGTGGCCCGGCCGACCAGCACCAGCAGCAACCCGGTCGCGAACGGGTCGAGCGTCCCGGCGTGACCCACCTTGACCCCACGCCCGAGCCGCCTCCGGACGGTCGAGACCACATCGTGCGAGGTGATGCCTGCGGGCTTGTCGTAGCAGATGACCCCACAGGGGTCATCTCTGGCGACGTGGCCGAACATCGGAGCGGTTACCGGTCTCGAAGAGCGGAGATGTGAGGCCGGAAGCGAGGCGAAGCCGAGCGGTCACTGACCCTCCGATGTTCGGCCACGTCACCGGTTACACCGGGGCCAGCTGCGCCGCCACTTCCTTGCGCAGGAACGCGACCAGCTCGTCCCACCCCATGGCGGTGCTGAAGCCGGCCGCCTGGCGGTGGCCGCCTCCCCCCTGCTCGCGGGCGATGCGGGAGACGTCGACCCGCTCGTCGCTGGCCCGCAGCGAGACCTTGCGCAGGCGACCGTTATTGGTCTCGCCCATGCGGTCGCGGACCAGGGCGGCGACCGCGGTGCCCTGGACGGCGCGCAGATGGTCGATCACGCCCTCGGAGTAGCTCTCCTCCGCCCCGGACTCGGTGAAGTCGTGGGTGGTGAGCGAGGTCACCGTCAGCTGGCCGCCGTCGTAGCGCTTGATGTTGGCCAGGCCGCGGGCGAGCAGCGCGAGCTTGCCGTAGGGGACGTCCTCGTAGACCGAGCGGTAGAGGCGGTTCACGTCGACCCCGGCCTCCATCAGCTCGGCCGCCATCGCGTGCGCCCGGACTCCGGTGTTCTCATACATGAAGCGGCCGGTGTCGGTGATCAGCCCGACGTAGAGCGCCTCCGCGATCGTGACCGTCGGGGTCACGCCGAGCCCGTGCATCAGGTCCCAGACGATCTCGGCCGTGCAGGAGGCCTCGGGCACGACCAGGTTGACCGTCCCGAAGCGGGTGTTGTCGTGGTGGTGGTCGATGTTGAGGATGTGGCTGCCGGGCTGCTTGAGCGCTTCGGCGGGATTGCGCTCGAGGCTCCCGCAGTCGAGGAACACGATCGTCCGCTCGGACAGATCGTCCGGCGGCGCCGTGACCAGCCCCTCCAGGGGAAAGAACTGGTACTCGTGGGGCAGCGGGAACTCGCTCGGGTCGATGAACATGGCGCATTCCTTGCCCAGCGCGGTGAGGATGCCCTGCATGGCGATCAGCGAGCCGAGCGCGTCGCCGTCCACGTTCTCGTGGGTGACGACGATCAGCCGCTGCGCGCCGCGCAGCTCCTCGAGCACCTCGTCGCGGGTGGACCGGTGGCCGTTCTCAGCCATCTTCCCCGGTCCCGGAGGGTTCGCTCGGCCTCACGGCGGGATCGACCTCGTCGCGGGCCACCCCGGGATCGACCTGGTCGAGCAGCTGGGTGATCCGCATCCCGCGGTCGATCGACTCGTCGTACTCGAAGGTGAGCGTGGGCGTGTGCTTGAGCGTCATCTGGGTCGCGATCGCTGATTGCAAGAATCCGTGGGCCGAACGCAGCCCCTCGAGGCTGGCCGCTCGCGCCTGCTCATCGCCCAGGACGCTCACGTACACGCGGGCATGGCGTAGATCTGGGCTTGTCTTGACTCCCGTGACGGTCACGAATCCCACGCGTGGGTCCTGCAGATCCTTGGAAATCGCGTCGCTCAGCACTATCCGCAATGCCTCGTCGACACGGCGCATCCGGCCGCTGGGCATCCTATCCCTCCGGCTGAACGCTGGTTAATCCGTCTGCGCAGGTCCTCGACCGAGGCCAGGAGCCGGTCGACGCGCACGCCCTCGGGACAGCGCCAGTCCAGCCAGCGCTCGACCTTGTCGACCGCGGCCGACAGCGTCGAGAGCGAGCCGCCGGTCAGCGACGCGGCCAGCGTGGCCCGCTGCCACAGGTCCTGGTGATCGACCTCGGCGACGGCCGCGCCCAGCCGGCCATGGAGCTGTGCCTTGATCGAAGAGAGCTCCTTGCGCTTGCTCTTCAAGGATCCGGCCTCGGGAAAGTGAAGATCGATTACGAGCACGGCGACAAAGCCGCTCCCGGCAGACACGACGCAACTACGCCAACTCGCGCTCGACCTGACGGGTGGCGTAGGCCTCGAGCACGTCACCCTCCTTGATGTCGGCGAAGTCCCTGAGCACGATGCCGCAGTCGTATCCGGACGCCACTTCGCGCACGTCGTCGTTGAAGCGCCGCAGGCTGGCCACTTCGCCGTCGTAGACGACGGTGCCATCGCGGACCAGCCGGATCTTCGAACCGCGAGTGATCGTGCCCTCGGTGACGTGACAGCCGGCGATCGTCCCCACCCGGGAGGCGCGGAACAGCTGACGGACCTCGGCCGAGCCGAGCGTCTCCTCGACCTCCTCGGGGGCGAGCAGGCCCTGCATGGCTCCGCGCAGATCCTCGATCGCGCGGTAGATCACCGCGTAGTGGCGGATCTCCACGCCCTCGCGGTCGGCCGCGGCGCGGGCGTCGCCGACCGGGCGGACGTTGAAGGCCAGGATCACGGCGTCGGAGGCGGCGGCCAGCATCACGTCGGACTCGGTCACGCCGCCGACCGCGCTACGGATCACCCCGACCGAGACCTCGTCCTGAGGCAGCTTGGCGATCTCGTCCTCGATCGCCTCGAGCGACCCGGCGACATCAGCCTTGAGGACGAGGTTGAGCTCCTGGAGGCCGGCCTTGAAGATTTCCTCGAGCGAGATTCGCTTGCCGCTGCGGCGGGCCAGCGACTCAGTCTTCAGCCGGGTGGCGCGCTCACCGGCGAGCTGGCGGGCGCGGCGCTCGTGCTCGACCACGCGCACCCGCTCGCCGGCCTGCGGCACGCCGTCGAAGCCGAGGATCTCGACCGGCTCACCGGGCAGGACCTGGGACACGCGGTTGCCGAGGAAGTCGTTCATCGCGCGCACGCGGCCCCAGTTGGCGCCGGCGACGACCGCGTCGCCGACCTCGAGCGTGCCGCGGCCGATCAGGATCGTCACGACCGGGCCGCGGCCCGGGTCGAGCTTCGACTCGATCACCGTCCCTGAGGCCGGCGCGTTGGCATTCGACCGCAGCTCCTCGACCTCGGCCATGACCAAAATCGTGTCCAGCAGGTTGTCGAGGCCTTGCCTGGTCTTGGCCGAGACATCGACGAACTCGGTGTCCCCTCCCCACTCCACCGGCTGGAGCCCGAGCTGCGTCATCTCGGTTCGTACCCGGTCGGGCTGCGCGCCCTCCTTGTCGATCTTGTTGACCGCGGTCAGGATCGGAACCCCCGCCTCCTTGGCGTGGTCGACCGCCTCCTGGGTCTGGGGCTTGACCCCGTCGTCGGCCGCGACCACGATCACCGCGATGTCAGTGACCTTGGCGCCGCGGGCGCGCATGGCGGTGAACGCCTCGTGGCCCGGCGTGTCGAGGAAGGTGATCGTCTTGTCGTCGTGGTGGACCTGGTAGGCGCCGATGTGCTGGGTGATGCCACCCGCCTCGCCGGCCGCCACCTCGGTCTCGCGGATCGCGTCCAGGAGCGAGGTCTTGCCGTGGTCGACGTGGCCCATGATCGTGACCACGGGCGGCCGCTCGGTGAGCTCCTCCTCGGCGTCGTCGTAGACCGGCTCGACGATCGTCTCGTCCTCTGAATGGACGATCTGGACGTCCTTGCCGAGCTCGGAGGCCAGCACCTGGATCGCCTCGTCGGAGAGCGTCTGGGTCAGGGTCTTCAGCTCGCCCAGCGCCATCAGCTTCTTCATCACCTCGGGCACGGCCACGTCGAGGTACTCGGCCACGTCCTTGACCGTCGAGCCCGAGTTGATCTGGATCGCGTCGGGCTCGGCCAACGCTGTGCGCGAGGCGGCGGGACGCGACTCGGCCTCTTCGTCGTAGACGCCGCGACGGCGGCGGCCACGGCGCTGGCGCCGGGGCGGCTGGTTTGACTGAGGGGGTCCGCCGCCGGCGGCGCGACGGGAAGCCTGGGAGTCGATGACCACGCGGCGCCGGCCGCCGGCGATGCCGGGGGCACGCTCGCCCTGGAGCGAGTCACGGGTGGGGCGCTTATGCTCGAGCCGCGACTGGGACGGCGCGGGTCCCGGCTGCGCCTGACCGCTGGGGGCCGGCGCGGGTGGGCTGGCAGCGGGCGCCGGGGCGGCCGGCTTGCGCTGCTCGGCCGCCGGAGCGGCCTTTGGCTTTGCCGCTGCTGGCTGGGGCGTCGGCGCCTTCGCGGCCGCGCCGTCGGAGCCGCTGGCCTGGCCGCCGTTGCCGAGCGCGCGCAGGGCGACCTGCTCGTCGACGCTCGAGTTGGCCGCCTTGACCTCGATCCCGGCGGCCTTCAGCTGGGCCAGGATCTCCTTGGTCGGGACCCCGCGCTCCTTCGCGATCTCATGGACGCGCTTGTTCATCGGCCTCCCAGTCTAGGACGCCGCGTCGGGTTCCGCAGCTTCCGCGTCGGGTCCCGACTGCGGTGGGGTGGTGAGTTCCGGACCCGCCGCTTCGACCTGATCGGTGTCCTGGTTCGCGAGCGCCTGATGGGCCTCGATCCCGCAGTAGCGCGAGCCGGGCAGCGCCGCATTCGGGCAACGGCGGCCGTTCGACAGGATGGCCGCGCAGCGACCGCCCGCGTCCTCCTCCTCGTACCCGTGCTCGGCCTCCTCGGCCGCGAACTCGGTCTCGGAGCGGATATCGATCCTCCAGCCGGTGAGTCGCGCCGCCAGCCGGGCGTTCTGCCCCTCGCGCCCGATGGCTAGTGAGAGCTGGTCGTCGGGGACGATCACCGTGGCCTGCTTGCCGGCGTCGTCGACCAGCACCTCGCGCACACGCGCGGGCGAGAGCGCCTTGGCCACGAACCGGGCGGGCTCGTCGTTGTAGGGGATGATGTCGATCTTCTCGCCCCGCAGCTCGGACACGACCATGCGGACGCGCGACCCTCGCGGCCCCACGCACGCGCCGACCGGGTCGACACCGTCGACGTGGGAGACGACGGCGATCTTCGAGCGGTAACCGGGCTCGCGGGCGACTCCGGTGATCTCGACCAGACCGTCGGCGATCTCGGGCACCTCGAGCTCGAACAGCGACTTGATCAGCTCAGGGTCGCGGCGCGAGACGATGATGCTCGGCCCCTTGGTCGAGTTCGAGACGTCCTTGATCACAGCCTTGATCCGCTGCGAGTGGTCGTAGCGCTCGCCGTCGACCTGCTCAGACTTGGGGAGCAGCGCCTCGACGCGCTCGCGCAGCTGGACGAGCGTGTAGCGGGAGTCGGACTGCTGCACGATGCCGGTGATCAGCTCGCCCACGCGATCGCGGTACTCCTCGAACATCATGTCGCGCTCGGCCTCGCGGATCCGCTGGAGGATCACCTGCTTGGCGGTCTGCGCGGCGATGCGGCCAAAGTCGTCCGGGGTGACGTCCTCGGTCTCGATCTCGTCCTCGTACTCCTTGAGCTTCTCCAGATCGATCTCCGGCTCGGGCGGCTCACGCATCTCGCCCGTCTCCGGGTCGACGGTGGGCTCCTGATCGGCACTGGCCTGCACCAACAGCTGCGCCTCTAGCTCCTCGGGGATCTTCAGCTCCCACACCTTGAAGTCGCCGCTGTCGCGGTCCATCTCGACCTTCGCGTACGGGGCCGAGCCAGGAGTCTTCTTGTAGGCGGAGAGCAGCGCGTCCTCGAGCGCCTCCATCAACTTCTCGTGGGAGATGTTCTTCTCTGCGGCCAGGCCGCGAACGGCCTCGACGATCTCTCTTGACATAGCTCAGTCTCCCGGGACTAGGTTCGAGCGTGCGATCTGTTCGTAGGGGATCGTGACGATCCCATCGCCGGCGGCGATCGTCACCTCGCGATCCGATGCGCCCACCAGCTCGCCGGTGACGCTCTTGTGTCCGTCCTTGGCCTCGCGCAGCCGCACCTGGGCGCGGCGCCCGAGGAAGCGGCTGTAGTGCTGCGGCTTGGTCAGCGGGCGGTCCTGTCCGGGCGAGGAAACCTCGAGCGCGTACCGCTCGCGGTAGTCGCTGAGCAGCCCGGTGACGCGCTCGCACAGAGCGAGCGTGACGCCGTCGTGATGATCGATGAACAAGCGCAGCGTGGAGCCGGAAACAACCTCGACCAGCAACACCTCGACCTCGGGTTCGGCCCGAGCGAGCCGCCCCTCGATATCGCTATGAAGTGCTGTCACGGTCTCCTCCTACGTCATAAAAAAAGCGGGCGAGCGCCCACTTCCCGTACTGCCACCGGGGAGCCCCGGCGCGAAAGCTGTATGGCTGAGACTAGCACCAGATGTAGGGGTTGGCGCATGCGCCAACCCCCGGTCTGGCGCATGCGCCAGACCGCCCGGCGGCGCATGCGCCGCCGGGTTCCTTATGACCCGGCGGCGGCTGCCCGAGCGCGGTCGCGGTAGAGGCGATAGTCGCGGCGGCCGGGCTGCAGGCAGGCAGCGAGGGCCAGCGGCTTGCGGGCCTCGGCGTGGCGGCCGAGCATCTGCAGGGAGCGCCCCAGGCAGAACTGGGCGAAGTCGTTGGTGGGCGCGCGCTCGATCACGGCCTCGAACTCTTGAGCCGCCAGCTCGTAGCGCTGGGCGTGAAACAGGGCGCGGCCGAGCGCCTCGCGAATCGAGGTCTTGTCGGGAGCCAGATCACGCGCGCGTGAGAGCGGGATCGTCGCCTGGTGGTTGTGTCCGGCCTCGAGCAGTTCCGTGCCCCGGCGAAACAGGTCGTAGAGATCGTCGTCCATCAGGTGGAGTGTATGCCCCGTGCTGAGTGGCCTGACGCAGGCAGGTGGACGTGCCAGCGCGGGGGCAGGGCCCAGAGCGCGCGGGGTACGCCGACGATTCGGGGACCGGTCCGCAGCTGGCGGCGCAGGGCCCGCCGCTCGGCTCTCGACGGCTGCACGGACTGTCCGGCGAAGCGTGAGAGGCGGAGCGCGCGGACGTATCCCTGGGCGCGCGGAGAGCCGTCGAGACGATCCTCCAGCGTGGCCAGCGTCGTCCCCGCCGCGAGCCGCCGGCCACTGCGGGCAAAGGCGCGCTCGAGCTCGGCCAGCAGCTGCTCGCCGGTCGGCGCCCGGAAGCGGATCGCCCGCGCAAGGAGCAGGACCAGCAGGACCGCCGCGACCGCGGCCACGATGGGAAGCGGGCTGACGGCGCCGCTGGGCTTGCCGCCGGCGGTGCTCGAGGGTGCGCTGGCCGCGCTCCCGGCATGCCCCGAGCTGCCGCTGGAAGCACCGGCGCCGGCGCCCTTCGGGGTGGGCAGCAGAGGCTGCCCGGCCGGCGCCACCGGGGTGGGATCGAAGCGGACCCAGCCGTAGCTGGGGAACCACGCTTCGACCCAGGCGTGAGCGTCGAGGTCGGTCACCGCCCAGCTGTGGGTGTTGCCGTCGTAGGTGCCCGGGGTGAAGCCGACCGCGACCCGGGCGGGGACGCCCCCCATCCGGAGCAGCAGGGCCATCGCCCCGGCGAACTGCTGGCAATAACCGGCGCGATGGTCGAACAGGAAGGTCACGATCGGGTAGCCGCTGCGGGGCGGGTTCAGGCTGTAGACGTAGCGGCCCGAATCCAGGTAGCGCTTGACGGCCTCGACGTAGGCGTACGGAGTCGGCGCGCCCCGGAGCAGCTGTTGGGAGAGCGCGTAGGCGCCCCCGTAGGGCGAGTCGGCCAGCGCAGGGCCGTAGTTGACCGGGGGCTGAGATCCGAAGGCGGCAAAGCTGAGCGGTCGGTTCAGCCCTCCGGGCGCGGACCCCACCCCCGAGAGCTGGAGGGGGACGGTGATGGTCAGATACCCGGGCCACAGGGCGGCGGGATAGTTGCTGCCGGCGGCCGCCAGCTGCGCCGGGCTCGGCGTGGGATCGTAGGCGCGGAGCTCATAGCTGTCCCCGGGCCCGAGGCCGCCCGGGTCCACCCAGGTTCCGTCGCTGAGCCCGGACGCCACCCCGGGCAGATCGGCGGGCTGGGCGGCGGTCCCGGCCGTGATCACGTCATCGGTGCTCATCGCCTGAAGCGTCACGTGCACGTTTTCGGTCCACTCGTGCAGCGCGCTCGGGGCGATCGTGTTCACGGGGTCGGGCGTGCTGTTGGTCAGCCCGACCCAGCCGCCGCCGACGAAGCCGTCCAGGTCCTCGGTCTTCCAGTACTGGGCCTGGCGGGCCTGAACCTCGAGCACCCGGCGGCCGGTGCGCGGCCAGGTCAGGGGCCCGTACTGCTGGGCCCAGTTGAACGCCTCGGGATGCTTGGGGGCCAGGTTCGAGGCCAGCTGCTGGTAGTTGAGCCACGGCGTGTGGGTGTCGAGCGCCGGCGCGGTGAGCATCGCCGCCACCGCGGCCAGCCCGGCCACCACGATGGCGGCGTGGCGGTCGTCGCGGCGGATGCGATCGGCCCACATGAACGCAGCCAGCAGGGCGAACAGCAGCAGCCCCTGAATGTAGGGAAGCGAAGGGCGCATCAGGGTCGACGGGACGACCGCGAGAGCGACCAATCCGATCGCCGCCGCCGCGCGGCGTCCCTCGCCGCCGTGGCGCGATCCCAGCCCAACGATCAGCGCCGAGTCGAGCAGCAGCACCGCCGCGCCCAGCATGATCACCGTCCGGATCCACTCGTTGGCACCGACGTACGGCAGCAGCACCCGGGGAAGGCCCGACAGCCCCTGGCTGATCCCGTTGGCGGTGACGGCGATGCGGAAATGGCGGACCCACGACAGGGGCACTCCCGCCAGGGCGAAGGCGAGCAGGATGCACAGGACGGCCAGCACCCCGACGGCCAGCCGGCTGCGCTGGCCGAGCAGCATGCCGGCGCCGGCCAGCATCACCGCGAGCCCGAACAGCCCCAAGAGCCGCCAGGTCGGGGCGGGCGACATCAAGGTCCCCCAGCGCAGCGTGCCGTAGAGCGCGAGGGCCGCGAATGTCCCGAGGCGCAGCAGCGGGCGATCCTCGGTGACCGGCCGTGCGGAGGCATCGTGGCGCCCGGCGCCACTCGGGGCGAGGACGGCGATCTCGGCCTGGGCGCTCATGCCGCGACGTCCTCCCCGGTCCGGCTCCGCGACTCCACGACGAAGCCCTGACAGCCCGTCACCTCGAAGCTCAGCCGGCCCGGAGGGCTGCTCACCGCGGACTTGGGCAGCACGATCACCATCGCCCCCGCGGCGACGCTCGAAATCGCCACGGGCAGGCGGTCGAGCGGCTGGGCGGCCACGTAGTACACCGGCCCCAGGCGCGACGCCGGGCCGAGCATCGGCGGCCTGGCCTCGGGGCCTCCCTGCACCAGGGCGAGCCGGATGTGGGCTGCGGGCCAGCTCCCGAGGTCGGCCTCGACCGCCAGCGGCCGGCGCTCCCCCGGCAGGAGCAGCCGGCAACCCCCACGGCGGGCCAGCTCCAGGGTCAGTGACGCCGCGGCGCGGACGGCGGCGTCAAGCCCGAGCTCGTCGCTGCCGCGCGGGTCAAGCACGACCATCGGGCGCGTGTCCCGGTCAGCGCGCAGGCGACGTTCAAGCAGGCCGGCGCCGCGGGCCAGCGCGGGCCAGTGGATCCGCGAGGCGGGCGTCCCCGGCCGGTAGGGGCGCAGGCCGTCCACGTCGACGGCCGAGATCGGCTCGGCGAACGAGCGGCCGGTGGCTCGCCGCGCCTGGCGCCCGACGCGGGCGAGAACCCAGCGCGGGCGCTCGGTGTAGGGGAGCACGAGCAGTTCCTGCGCCTTCCCGCGGCCGCGCTGGGAAATGCTGGCCAGCTCCAGGGGATCCCGGATGACCAGCGTCGGCGGCTCGATCCGGCGCAGGCCCCGCCGGGCGAAGCGGGTGATGATCCGGACATCGGCGGAGTGGCTTCCCCGCAGCAGCGAGAGCGGACCCTCGAGCACGACCGGCCGGGTGGCGAGCGGGTCGTGGAGCTCGGCGCCGGGCAACCCAAGCACACCGCGCCGCACGCTCACCATCGCCTCGAGCGGCTCCCCCTCCACCACCTGGCTGGCGCCCAGCCGGCGAGAGAGCGCGACGGGCTGCGCGCTCAGCCACACCCACGCCGGCGCGCCGACGCCCAGGAGCACAAACCCCGTGCCGAGCACGAACAGCGGCGAGGCATCGAAGGTCAGGGCGACGAGCTCGAGCACCACGCCCGTCAGGGCCACGGCGATCGCTCGCCGGGCGCTCACAACGCGCGAACGTAGGAGATCGCGTCGACGATCACGTCGCCCGCCGCGTCCCTGGGGTGCTCCGGCGCCAGCAGCAGCCGGTGGGCGAGCACCGGGACGGCCAGCGCCTGTACGTCGTCGGGGAGGGCGTGGTCGCGGCCCCGCATCATGGCGTGCGCCTTGGCCGCCCGGAGCAGCATCAGGCCGGCGCGCGGGCTGGCCCCGAGCTCGACCCGCGGGTCCTCGCGGGTGCGCCACAGCAGCCGGACCACGTAGTCGCGCAGCGCGTCGGAGGCGCGAATCCGGCTCGCCGCGTCCTGCGCCGCGAGCACTTCGGCCGCGGTGGCCACCGGTGTCAGCGTGAGCACGCGATCGCCGGTCTCGTGGTCGGCCAGCATGCCCGCCTCGGCGGCGCGGTCGGGATAGCCGAGCGAGATCCGGACCATGAAGCGATCGACCTGGGCCTCGGGGAGCGGATACGTCCCTTCGTACTCGATCGGGTTCTGGGTGGCCAACACGATGAACGGCCGCGCCAGCTCGTGGGTGTGGACATCGACCGTGACTCGGCGCTCCTGCATGCACTCGAGCAGACCCGACTGCGTCTTTGGCGAAGCCCGGTTGATCTCGTCGACGAGCACGATGTTGGCGAACACCGGACCGGGCCTGAACTCGAAGCGCTGCTCGCGCTGGTCGTAGACATTGGTGCCGACGACGTCGGCCGGGAGCAGGTCCGAGGTGCACTGCACGCGGGCGTATTGGCAGTCGACCGAGCGGGCCAGCGCCCGGGCCAGCGCGGTCTTGCCCACGCCCGGATAGTCCTCGACCAGCACGTGCCCCTCGGCCAGGAGCGCGATCAGGAGATGGTCAAGCGTCTCGCTGCGGACCTGCACCGCGCGGGCAACGTTGTCCGCGATCCGACGGACCGCGGCGGTCAGCGCCTCAGATTCCTGCTGCGCTGCTGGTACTTGCTTGGACGGTTCCACCTTCCTCCACTCTCACCCTACGCACGCGCTCTACCTCGTCAAGGACGATACGGGCCACCTGGTCCTTCCCGGTCCGTGCCACGGAGCGCTCGCCGCCGTCACGGGACAGGATCGTCACCTCGTTCTCCGCCGCGTCGAAGCCCACGCCGGCGCGCGAGACGTCGTTGATCACGATCAGGTCAAGGTCTTTGCGCTCGAGCTTCCCGCGCCCGTAGGCCACCGCATCCTCACCGTGCTCGGCCGCGAATCCGACGATCACCTGCCCGGGATGCCGGCGAGCGGCGAGCGCCTTCAGCACATCGGCCGTGGGCTCGAGCTCGAGCGCGGGCACGCCCTCGTCCTTCTTGAGCTTTCGCTGCGCCGGGGCGGCGGGGCGGAAGTCGGCCACCGCCGCGGCCATCAGCAGCACGTCGCAGCGCTCGAAGCTGCTGCTCGCAGGCGGCGGCGAGCTCGCCCGCGGTCTGCGACGGTCACGACCTCGACGCCGTGGGGCGCCGGGAGCGTGACGTTCGCCGCCACCACCGTCACCTCCGCCCCCCGCCGGGCCGCCTGCGCCGCCAGCGCGTATCCCATGCGGCCCGAGGAGCGGTTGCCGATGAAGCGCACCGAGTCGATCGGCTCGCGCGTGCCGCCCGCGCTCACCAGCACCCGGAGTCCCTTCCAGGTCGGAGGCTCGAGCAGCGTCTCGAGCACCTCGAGCAACTGCGCGGGCTCGGCCAGGCGACCGATCCCGTGCTCGCCGTGGGAGGCGAGCTCGCCCTCGCCCGGGGCCACGATCGTCGCGCCGCGCTTGGCCAGCAGCTCGAGGTTGGCCTGGGTCGCCGGGTGCAGGAACATCCGGTTGTTCATCGCCGGCGCGATGGCCAGCGGGCAGGCGGCGGCAAGCGCCGCCGTGCTCAGCAGGTTGTCGGCCTGTCCGTGGGCCAGCTTGGCGATCGTGTTCGCGCTGGCCGGGGCGATCAGATAGGCGTGCGCCCGCTCGACGAGCGCCAAATGGCTGATCGGCGCCCGGTCGGGCAAGGGCTCTCCGGGATAGGCGCCACGCGCGGGGTCGGGCTCGAACTCGTCGGTGAGGACGGGCGCTCCGGTGATGGCCTCAAACGAGGCCCGCCCGACGAACCGCTCGCTGGTGGGAGTCTGGATGACCCGCACGGAGTGGCCGGCCTTGATGGCCAGCCGCGCCGTCTCCAACGCCTTATAGGCGGCGATACCACCAGTCACACCGAGGAGCAGCCGGGCCATCGCTCGCTTTCGCCCGCTTCGCTCGCGGGGCTCCTAGCGGTAGTGGTACTTCAGCTTGCCCTGAGCGACTTCCTCGAGCGCGATCGTCAAGTAGTTCTTGGAGCGCGTCTCGACCATCGGCGGCGGGAACTCATCGAAGGTCCCCTCGCCCAGGTTGTGGTAGTAGGAGTTGATCTGGCGGGCGCGCTTGGCGGCCACGATGACGCTCGCATAGTCGGAGTCAACGTGGTCAAGCAGCTTGTCGATTCTGGGTGAGATCATGTTTGGGGTTCCGTTTTCGTCGGGGTTCGAAGGTTAGCGGCCCGTTGCTCCTTTCCGGCCGATAGCGCGGATTGCACGATCTCGGCCAGCTCCTCGGTGGCCTGCTCGAGGCGGTCGTTCACGACCACGTGGCCGAATTCGGGCCGGGCGGCGAGCTCGGCCTCGGCCGTCCGCAACCGCGCGTCGACCTGCTCGGCGCTGTCCGTGCCCCGGCCGACGAGGCGCGCGCGCAGCGCCTCGACCGACGGCGGGGCGATGAACACCGCGACGGCTTCGGGCATCGCTTGGCGCACCTGGCGAGCGCCCTGGACCTCGATCTCGAGCACCACCGGCACCCCCGCCCGCATGCAGCGCTCGAGCTCGGAGCGCAGCGTCCCGTAGCGGTTGCCCGAATAGGTGGCGTGCTCGACGAACTCCCCGGCTTGCACGCGACGCTCGAATTCCTCGGGCGTCATGAAGTGGTAGTCGGTCCCCGGGGCTCACCCGGCCGGGGCGGGCGGGTCGTGGCCGAGACCGAGAGCTCGAGGGCGGGAACCAGGTCCCGCAGGCCGCGGATCAGGGTGCCCTTGCCGACCCCCGAGGGCCCGGTGATCACGAAGACCTTGGAGCTGCTCGCCACGCGCGGCGCGAAGCTGTGCTCAGCGCCGCCGCATGAGCGCCACCAGCTCTCCCCGCTGCCGCTCGGAGAGGCCCCCGATCGTCTTCGAGGGGCTGATGCGGCACTGCGAGAGGATCTTGTTGACCTTGACCCGGCCGTACTTCGGCACGGCGAGCAGGAGGTCGAAGACCTTGGCGGTCTCGAGGTAATCGGGGGGCTCGAGCAAGAGCTCGTGGATCGGCTGCCGGCCCGCCTTCAGATCGCGCTTCAGCTGGGCTCGGCGGCTGCGGATGTCGTTGGCGCGCTGGAGCGCTTCCATGCGTTGCAGGAGGGAGCGTTCCGGCGCAGCGACGAGTTTCATGGGCGATTCGCTGACCGGCGGCATGGGCGGCGACTATACATCTTGGAGACATGCGATCAAGACAAACTTGCCCAATTCGACTCGACCTCAGGCTGAGGTCGAGCATTGTCGAGGATGGTTGCGGGAATAGGACCAGTTTGCAGGGCCTTTCTGTGCCCGCCTGACGATCAGCGCTGCGACAGGCCGGAAATCTGGGCTTCGTCGCGCGCAACTGCGTCGGAATCGGTGCGGCGGCCGTGCAACTCCTCCAACTCGGCGGCGATTCGCGCTCCCGCGGCCGGGTCGCGGAAGCTCTCGGTGCCGACCGCCACCAGGGTCGCTCCAGCGCGGAGGAGCTCGTAGGCGTGATGGCCGCTCTGCACTCCGCCCATCCCGATCACCGGGATCTCAACCGCCCTCGTCACGTCGCGAACCTGGGCCAGGGCGATGTGCTCTTATTGCCGGCCCCGACTGGCCCCCCGTGACCCCCCCTAGCCACGGGTCGCCGGTGCGCGGGTCAAGCGCCATCGCCCGCACGGTGTTGATCAGCGACACGGCGCTCGCCCCCGCTCGCTCGGCGGCGCGGGCGACGGCCGCGACGTCGGAGGCGTTCGGGGTCAGCTTGACGATCAACGGCTTCTGGGTGATCGGCCTGACGCGCTCGAGCAGCATCGTCAGCTCCCCGGGGTCGGCCCCCATGATCATTCCGGTCTCCACGTTGGGGCAGGAGACGTTGAGCTCGAGCGCCGCCACCTCCTCGCGTTCGGAGAACGCCTCGACGAGCTCGGCCACCTCCTCGCGCGTGAACCCCATCACGTTGACGATGAGCGGGACGGGCAGTTCGGCGAGCTTGGGGAGGTCTTCGCGGGAGGTAACCGTCGAGGCCTTTGTTGGGCAGCCCGATCGAGTTGATCATCCCGCCGGCGGTCTCCCACAGCCGGGGCGGCGGGTTGCCCTGCCGGGGCTCGAGCGTGACCGTTTTCGACACGAAGGCGCTGAAGGGAAAGCGCTCGAGCAGCTGATCGCCGAACACCCGCCGCGCGGCGATGGCGTCGAACGTGCCCGAGGCGTTGATCACCGGGTGGGCGAGCTCGATCCCGCAGAAGGAGACGGTCAATGCCCCGCCCCCGCCACGACCGCGTGCTCGAGCAGCTCGGCGTCCAACACCGGGCCGTCCACGCACAGGCGGATGTAGCCGTTGCGGGTGGGGACCACGCATCCAAAGCAGGCGCCGAAGCCGCACGCCATCCCCGACTCGAGCGCCAGCTGGGCGGGGGTTGCCCGCTCGGCGCAGATCGCCCGGATCGACTCGAGCATGGGCGGCGGCCCGCAGGCGTAGATTTCGACCCTGGGGCTTCGTCGAGCGCGTTTATCAGCAGCTCGGTGACCAGTCCTTCGTGGCCGATGCTTCCGTCATCGGTGGCGATGGCGGCGTCTGTAGAAGCGCCGCGCCCTGGGCCCGTGGGGCGTCGCGGAACCCGAGCAGCGCGGGTGCGGCGGCCTCGAGCTGGTCCTGGAGGATGGCCAGGGGCGCGATCCCGACCCCGCCGCCGACGAGGAGGGGGTGTTCGGTGGTCGCGGGGTGCCTTGAAGCCCTGGCCGAGCGGCCCGACGAGCACCAGCTCGTCGCCGGGCTGGAGCTCGCCCAGCCGGCGGGTGCCGGGGCCGACGTCCTCGAGCAGGAAGTGGAGCTCGAGGCCTTCGGGCTCGGGCCTTCGGTCGCCCGCAGCACGCTGAAGGCCCTGGGCAGGAACGGGCGCTCGCTCGCCCCTCCCCCCCATCTACTCGCCGCCGAGAGCATGTAGAACTGCCCGGCCTGGGGTGCGGGGCCCTGCCGGTCGGCGCAGCGGAGGACGACGTAGGCGCCGTGATCCTCACGGGCCGTGACGGGGGCGGCGCGGCGGCCGAAGGGAGCGGTGACCCGGTCGGCCATTTTGGGTGCCGGCAGCGGTCCGGTCGCGCTCACGACCGCCTCGCACGGGTGCGGCTCACAACGCCTCGCTCAGCCGCTGGTCGTGGACCTCTTGGAGGGAGATCACCTCCTGGCCCGTGCCGCGGCGGGCGCGGAGATCGCCCGGGCGGCGGCCATCCCGCCGGCCATCGTGGTGATGCAGGGAATGCCGCGGGCGACCGCGGCCGAGCGGATCTCGTAGCCATCGGTGCGGGCGCCGGTGCCGACGGGCGTGTTGATGACCAGGTCGACCTCGTTCTGCTCGATCCAGTCGACCACGTGGGGCGAGCCCTCGCCGATCTTGTTGATCGCCTCGGCCGGGATCCCCATCTTGCGGATCGCCTGGGCGGTGCCGTGGGTGGCGATGATCCGGAACCCGAGGTCGTGGAGCATCGTGGCCACGCCGGTGGCGGCCGGCTTGTCGCCGTCGGCGACCGTGATGAAGACGGTCCCGGTGTTGGGCAGCCGCGCTCCGGCGGCGGCCTGCGCCTTGGCGAACGCGGTGGGGAAGTCGTGGGCGATCCCCATGACCTCACCGGTCGAGCGCATCTCGGGGCCGAGCAGCGAGTCGGCTCCGGCGAAACGATCGAACGGGAGGACGGCCTCCTTGACGCACACGTGGCCTCCTGCGCCGTTCCATCCGGGCTCATTCACCTCCGGCAGGTCGAAGTCGCTGAGTCGCTCGCCGAGCATGATCCGGCAGGCCAGCTTGGCCAGCGGGCGCCCGATCGCCTTGGAGACGAAGGGCACGGTCCGCGATGCCCGGGGGTTGGCCTCGATCACGTGCAGGCCCTCGTCGCCGTGGATGGCGAATTGGACGTTGAGCAGCCCGACCACGCCGAGCGCTCGGGCGATCCCTTCAGTCTGCTCCTTGATCTGCTCGAGCATGTCGTCGCCCAGCGTGTGCGGCGGCAGCACGCAGGCCGAGTCACCGGAGTGGATCCCTGCCTCCTCGACGTGCTGCATGATCCCGGCGATCCAGACGTCGGTGCCGTCGGCGAGGGCGTCTACGTCCACCTCGATCGAGTCCTCGAGGAAGCGGTCAAGGTAGATGGCTCGTCCGGGTTCGGCACCTACCCGGTCCAGGTACTCCCGCAGCCCGGCCACGCTGTAGACGATCTCCATTGCCCGGCCGCCGAGCACGTAGCTGGGACGGACGAGCAGGGGGAAGCCGACGCGCGGGGCGCAGTCGAGCGCCTCCTCGGCCGATTGCGCGGTGGCGAAGGCGGGTGCTCTGTACCCCAGCCGCTTGAGCAGCGCAGCGAAGCGGGAGCGATCTTCGGCCAGGTCGATCGATTCGATGCTCGTGCCGAGGATGTTGACCCCGGCGGCGTGCAGCCCCTCGGCCAGCTTGAGCGGCGTCTGGCCCCCGAACTGCACGACAACGCCCTCGGGCTGCTCGATCTCGCACACGCCGAGCACGTCCTCGAGGGTCAGCGGCTCGAAGTACAGCCGGTCGGAGGTGTCGTAGTCGGTCGAGACGGTCTCGGGGTTGCAGTTGACCATCACCGCGTCTCGCCCGGACTCCCTGACCGTGTGGGCCGCGTGGACGCAGCAGTAGTCGAACTCGATCCCCTGTCCGATCCGGTTGGGCCCGGATCCGAGGATGACGACGCTCGGCCGCTCGCCCCTCTGCACCTCGTGCTCGGGCCCATTCGGGCCGGGCCGCTCCCAGCCCGAGTAGTAGTAGGGGGTCTGAGCCGGAAACTCGGCCGCGCAGGTATCGACTGACTTGAACGTCCGCTCCCCCGCGAACGGGGCCTGCGGATCGGCCACGAGCTCGCCCAGCTCGGCTAGGAACCACGGGTGGATGCTCGTGCGGCGGTGCAGCTCCTCGGCGCTCACCCCCCGGCGGAGCGCGTCAAGGACTTGATCGAAGCGCTCGGCTCCAGGGATCTCGAGCAGTTGCAGCAGGTCCTCATCCGAGTCTGGGAAGCGGGGGCTGACGTCAAGCTCGCGGGAGCGCATCGCCTTGGCGAAGGCCTGCTTGAACGTCCGCCCGATCGCCATCACCTCGCCCACCGACTTCATGTGAGTGGAGAGCCCGGGCTCGGCCCCGGGGAACTTCTCGAACGCGAACCGCGGCCACTTGACCACGCAGTAATCGATCGCGGGCTCGAAGGCGGCCGGCGTCGCGCGGGTGATGTCGTTGGGGATCTCCTGGAGCGTGTAGCCGATCGCCAGCCGGGCGGCGATCTTGGCGATCGGAAAGCCGGTCGCCTTGCTGGCCAGCGCGCTCGAGCGTGAGACGCGCGGGTTCATCTCGATGACCACGATCTCGTCGGTCCGCGGGTTGACCGCGAACTGCACGTTGGAACCGCCCGTCTCCACCCCCACGGCGCGGATCACTTTGATCGCCTGGTCGCGCAGCTTCTGGTACTGCTTGTCGGTCAGCGTCTGCTGGGGCGCCACGCACACGCTGTCGCCGGTGTGCACGCCCATCGGATCGAGGTTCTCGATCGAGCACACGATGACCACGTTGTCCGAGTGGTCGCGCATCACCTCGAGCTCGAACTCTCCCCACCCGAGGACCGACTCCTCGAGCAGCACCTGGCCGATCGGCGAGGCGGAGAGACCGCGCCCCACGAGCTTGGCCAGCTCCTCGCGCGTGCGCAGGATCCCGCCGCCGGTGCCGCCGAGGGTGAACGCCGGGCGCACGATCAGGGGCAGTCCGATCTCTTCGACGGCCGCCTCGGCCTCGGCCACGGTGTGGGCGATGGCGCTCCGGGGGACGCGCAGACCGGCCTCGGTCATCGTCTCGCGGAAGCGCTCGCGGTCCTCCGCGCGATCGATCGCGTCGTAGTTGGCCCCGATCAGCTCGACCCCGTGCGCCTCGAGCGTCCCGTCCTCGTAGAGCGCCTTGGCCAGGTTGAGCGCGGTCTGGCCGCCCAGCGTGGGCAGCACGGCGTCGGGCTTCTCGCGCGCGATGACCTGAGCCAGCGGGCCGGGCAGCAGCGGCTCGATGTAGGTCCGGCTCGCCACCTCGGGGTCGGTCATGATCGTCGCCGGGTTGGAGTTGACCAGCACGACCTCGTAGCCCTCCTCCATCAGGACCTTGCACGCCTGGGTGCCCGAGTAGTCGAACTCGGCCGCCTGCCCGATCACGATCGGGCCCGAGCCGATCAGGAGGATCTTGTGGATGTCCTCGCGCTTGGGCATCAGGCGGCTTTCGCGATCTCAGAGGCGAAGCGGGTCACGCGGCCTTCGCGATCTCGCCGACGAAGCGATCGAACAGATAGAGGGCGTCGTGCGGACCGGGGCCGGCCTCGGGGTGGTACTGGACCGTCGCGCCGGGCACGTCGCGCAGGGTCAGCCCCTCGACCGTTCGGTCGTAGAGATTGATGTGGCTGAGCTCGGCGGCGCCAAAGTCGGTCTCCCACCTGACCGGCTGATCGTCGTCGATCGTCTTGCCGCCGTCCGGCCCGAGCACCGCGAACCCGTGGTTCTGGCTGGTGATCTCGGTGCGCCCGCTGACCAGGTCCTTGACCGGGTGGTTGGCCCCGTGATGGCCGAAAGGCAGCTTGTAGGTCTCCAGCCCGACCGCTCGGCAGAGGAGCTGGTGGCCCAGGCAGATCCCGTACACGGGCCGCTTGCCGACCAGCTCCCGGACGGTGGCGACGATGTAGTCGAGCGCGCCTGGGTCGCCGGGGCCGTTGGCCAGGAAGATCGCGTCCGGCCCGTTCTCGAGCAGCTGCTCCGGCGTCGCCGTACACGGATGAAGTTCGACCGTCACGCCGCGCTGGGCCAGGTTCTCGACGATCGAACGCTTGACGCCAGTGTCGATCATGGCGATTCGCGGCCCGCCGCCACCGGTTATCACTGTGGACTCGCGCGGGGTCACGTCCTTGGCCAGGTCGCGGCCGGTCATCGACGGCTCGGCCTCGATCAGCTCGCGCGCCTGCGGCACGGGAAGGCTGACCGGAAAGAGGCCGCCCTTCATCGCCCCGCGGTCGCGGATGTGGCGGACCAGCGCGCGAGTGTCAAGCTCGGTCACGGCCGGGATCCCGTGCTCGCGCAGCCATGACAGCCACCCCTGCTCCGCACCGGGAGCGTCAGCGCGATCGACCGCGGCGCGCATGATCGCGGCCCGGGCGTGGACCCCGTCTGACTCCATCGCCTCGGCCGAGACACCGTAGTTGCCGACCTGGGGATAGGTGAAGGCGATCAGCTGCCCGGCGTAGCTCGGGTCGCTCATCGCCTCCTGATAGCCGGACATCGAGGTCGTGAACACGATCTCGCCGGTGGCGTGGGTGTCGGCGCCGCAGGCCAGCCCGTCGAAGCGCGTCCCGTCCTCGAGCAGGACGTAGGCGGTGGCGGACGTCATCGCGCGCTCAACGCGTCCACTTGCGCGAGCAGCGGCTGGCGGAAGGCGATGGCTCCGTCGGCGACGGTGAGCGCCACCCGTCCATGGAGCGTGCGGCCGTGGAAGCAGCAGTTGGCCGAGCGGCTGACGTAGCCGTTCGCCCCCACCTCCCACTTCGCCTCGAGATCGACCAGGCAGAGGTTGGCCGGCTCGCCGGTGGCGATCCGGGGGGTGGGCAGCCCGTACAGGGCGCCCCCTGCGGTCAGCCGCTCCACCACCGTGGCCAGCTCGAGCTCGCCCGAGATCACCAGCTCGGTGTAGACGGCGGCGAAGGCGGTCTCGAGTCCAGTCGTCCCCATCGGCGCCTGCTCGAACGGCACCTCCTTCTCGTGCGCGGCGTGGGGAGCGTGATCGGTGGCGATGCACTCGATCAGTCCGCTGCGGATCGCCTGCACGAGCGCCCGCCGGTCGGCCTCGGTGCGCAGGGGCGGGTTCATCTTGAAGCGGCTGTCGAGCGTGCGGACGAGGTCATCGGTGAGCGTCAGGTGGTGGGGCGTCGCCTCGGCGCTGACCCGCGCCCCCGCCGCCTTGGCGGCTTCGAAGGCCTCGACGGACTCCTTCGCGGATAGGTGCTGGAAATGCACCCGGGCGTCTTCGTACTTCGCCAGGGCCGCGTCGCGGGCGACCATCGTCGACTCCGAGACGCTCGGGATGCCCGCCATTCCGAGCCGGGCGGAGACCGCGCCCTCGTGCATAACGCCGTCGCCTGACAGGGCCGGGTCCTCCTCGTGCAGGGCGATCACTCCGCCGCTCAGGCCCTGGTATCTCAGGGCCTTACGGAGCATCCCGGCGGACACCACCGGCTTGCCGTCGTCGGTGAACCCGAGCGCGCCGGCGTCGGTGAGCTCGGCCATCTCGGTCAGCTCGTCCCCCAGCTCGAGCCGCGTGATGGCGGCCAGGAAGCCGACCGGCACCCAGGCCTCATGCCTTGCCTTTTCGATCAGCGAGCCGAGCACCGACGCGTCGTCGATCACCGGCTGGGTGTTGGGCATCGCGATCACGGCGCAGAAGCCGCCGGCCGCGGCGGCAGCCGTGCCGCTGGCCAGATCCTCCTTGTACTCGTGGCCGGGGGTCCGCAGGTGGACGTGGGGATCGACGAAGCCGGGGAAGGCGTGCTTGCCCGCCGCCTCGATCAGTTCGCCGTCCGGGGGCTGCGTGAGCGTGCCGGGCGCGCCGAGCTCGGCGATCCTGCCGGCCCGGATGAGGATGTCGGATGGCTCGTCGAGGCCGGTACGCGGGTCCAGCGTGTGCGCGCCGCGGATCAAGATCTCGGCCGGCGGGCGCTCCTGGGCGAACAGCCGTTGGTCGCTCATGCCACCGCGGCCAGGATCGGCGAGCCGACCAGGAGCTCGTAGAGGACCGCCATCCGCACCGCCACCCCAGCCTTGACCTGCTCACCGATCAAGGCCTGCGGCGAGTCGATCGCCTCGGCCGACAGCTCGACCCCGCGATTGACCGGGCCGGGATGCATCAGCAGCTGGTGGGGAGCCAGGCGCTCGGGGGTGATCTGATAGCGGGAGGCGTACTCGCGCAGCGACGGCACGAACGATTCGCGCATCCGCTCGTGCTGCATGCGCAGGACGTAGACCACATCGGCCTCATGGAGCCCGTCGATGGTGAGGCTGGCTTGGCATCCGAGCGCCTCGATGTCTCGGGGGATCAGGGTGGGCGGTCCGGCCACGGTGACCTTTGCCCCCATCCGCCCGAAGGCGAGGATGTTCGAGCGCGCCACCCGCGAGTGCGTGACGTCACCGACGATCCAGATGTTGGCCTCGTCGAGCGGGCCCAGCCGGCGGCGCAGGGTGAAGACATCGAGCAGCGCCTGGGTAGGGTGCTCGCGCTTGCCATCGCCGGCGTTGATCACGCTGGCGGGCGTCCATCCCGAGACGAGCTGGGCCGCCCCGGCGTGGGGTGAGCGGATCACGATCGCCGCCGGGTCGTAGGCCGACAGGGTCTGAACCGTGTCCTTGAGCGACTCTCCCTTGTCGACGCTCGAGCCGACGCTTCGCACGCTGACGAGGTCGGCGCTGAGGCGCTTGGCCGCGAGCTCGAAGCTCGAGCTGGTCCGGGTCGAGGCCTCGTAGAACAGGTTCACCACGGTGCGGCCGCGCAGGGCCGGGACCTTCTTGATCTCCCGCCCTGAGACCTCGGCGAACGACTCCGCGCGGTCGAGGATCCGCTCGATTCCGGCCCGGTCGAGGTCCTCGATCGAGATCAGGTGACGGCCAATCCGGCTCCTCATGCCGCCTTCACCTCTTCGGGCGGCTTGCGCGCCGGGCCGATCGTGACCTCGTCCTCGCCGTCGAGCTCTTGCACCCTGACGTTGACGCGCTGGTCCACGGAGGTGGGGATGTTCTTGCCCACGTAATCGGGGCGGATCGGCAGCTCGCGGTGGCCGCGGTCGACGAGGGTGGCCAGCTGTACGCGGGCGGGGCGACCGTAATCGAAGATCTCGTCGATCGCCGCTCGCACGGTCCGTCCGGTGTAGAGCACGTCGTCGACGATCACGATCGTCCGATCGTCGACGGAGAAGTCGAGATGGGTGGCATGGACGATCGGCGCGCTCGGCCGGATCGCCAGGTCGTCGCGATAGAAGGAGATGTCGACGAACCCAAGTGGCACCGGCGGTGCCACCAGCTCGCCGGTCAGCGCGTGAAGCCGCTGGGCGAGGTGCGCTCCGCGCCGCTGAATGCCGACAAGAGCGAGATTCCCGTCTGGGTTCTTCTCGACGATCTCATGGGCGATCCGCACGAGCGTGCGGCGCATATCATCGCGGTCGAGGACGACCGTAGCGGCTACCAACGTGCTCCTTCCTGGCCTCACTGGACCGGGTTAAAGGAACCGACGCGTGGGAGCGTAGCAGTGGGGTCGGAGGAGTTTCCGCGGCGGCGTCGGTAGAGCGCGTGCGGCACCCCGGCGTGCTCGGTTTCTCCCTCGTGGGCGAAGCCGACCTTCTCCGCGACGCGTCGCGAGGCGGAGTTATGGGGCAGCGTGAGCACGACTAGTCGTTCAAGATCGAGGGTGTCGAACCCGAGCTCGACGGACTTGAGCGCGAGCTCGGTGGCCAGGCCCTGGTTCCAGCGCTCGGGCACGATCGCCCAGGCGATCTCGACCTCGTCCGTCCCCTCGACCTCGGTGTGCTGAAGGCCACCCCGGCCGACCATCGCCCCGCTCTCCAGGTCGCGAAGGAGCCACAGGCCGAAACCGTGGAATTGCCAGTGGAGCAGGTGGGCGCCCAGCTGCTGCACGACCTGGTCTGTGGTTGGTGGCTCGGTTCCGATCCAGGTCGTCCGGGCGACGAGCGGATCACAGAGGAGCGCGGCCAGCTCGTCGGCGTGGCCCGCGTCGAGCGGCTCGAACCGCATACGCGCGGTCTGGACGTGCTCGAACCCGGGTGCGCTCACGTCGCGGTCGGCTGGGCCTCGGCTGGCTCAGGGTTCTCGCTCCATCTGACCAGGCGCGGCAGGTCGCGCTCGGGAAACGGGATTTCGATCGTGTCGAAGTCGCGCGGCAGGACGGTCGGCTCGAAGACCGCCCGGGCCTCAGCGCGCAGCACCCCGACCGGGTAGCGGGTCGAGAAGTGGGTGAGCGCGAGCATCCTGACCTCAGCCTCCTTGGCGATGGTGGCTGCCTGGGCGGCGGTCGAGTGGCCGGTCTCGCCGGCGCGCTCGCGCTCCTCTTCGGCGAACGTCGCCTCGTGAAGGAGCACGTCGGCCTGGTAGGCGGCGATACGGATCGCGTCGCAGGGCAGGGTGTCCCCCGAGATGACGATCTTTCGCCCGGGCCTCGCCGGTCCGAGCACCTGGTCGGGCGCGACTCCGTTCACCGTCTCGCCGCGCTGGAGACGGCCGAACTCGGGCCCCGGCGTGAGTCCGAGCTGGGTGGCCAGCACCGGATCGAACTCCCCCGGCCGCTCGTCCTCGAAGATCGCGTAGCCGTAGGCCCGGCCGCGGTGGGCGACCGGTACGGGGGCGATCCGGTAGCCGTCGCGCTCGAGCACGCCATCTGGGGTCAGTTCGTCGAGTTCGAGCTCGAACCGGACGCGACCGAAGGCGCGCAGCGCGAAGACGAGTACCTCTTTGAGCCCGGGTGGTCCGTGGATGGCGAGTGGCCGGTCACGCCCTCGCAGGTCGAACGTCTTCAGCATTCCGGGCAGCCCGAGCCAGTGGTCGGCGTGGAAATGGGTGAGGAAGATCTCGGTCAGGTCGGCCAGCCCGACCGAGCCGACGAGCTGGCGTTGCGTGCCCTCGCCGCAGTCGAACAGGATTCGGTCGCCGCCCCGCCGGACCAGGACGGCCGGCAGGCCGCGCCGAGCGGTGGGAATCGATCCGGCGGTGCCGGCGAAGAAGATCGACAGGTCCATCGGTCGAGGAGTCTGTCAGTCGAGGGTTATCAGCTCGAAATCGATCTGGTGGTTGGCGATGCGGGCGATGCCCATCGTGCGGTGCGGGGCGCGGCGGCGCTCGGTCGGGCTGCCGGGGTTGAAGATCTGAAAGCCGTCCTCGGCGCGCTCGTGCAGGGGTAGGTGCGAATGGCCAAAGACGACGGCTTGCGTGTCGGGAAACAGGTTCTTGAGGCGGTTGAGGCGGCCTTGTCTTGGCCCGGCGTCGTGGATCAGGGCGATTTGGATGCCTTGGTGGACGATTGTCTGGGTGGCCGGAAGACGGGCGCGGAGCTCGGCGTCGTCGACGTTGCCGTGCACGGCTAGGACGGGGCCGTAGGACCCGAGCTGGTCCAGGATCGCGGTTGTTATGAGGTCGCCGGCGTGAAGGATGAGGTCGGCTTGCCTCAGGCGTTCTCTGCACGCGTCCGGGAGCGCCCGGGCGCCCTTCGGCATGTGGGTGTCGGCGATGATGGCGACCTGCATGGGGTTGGGGTCTTTCTCGGATATAGACCGAGAAATATCCCAAGCGGTCCCGGTTTCCGGTCGCGCCCAAGCGCGGGCGGCGTGGTCTAAGCTCCGATCCCCCGCGCCCGTAGCTCAGGGGATAGAGCGTTCGCCTCCGGAGCGAAAGGTCGCAGGTTCAAATCCTGCCGGGCGCGCTGTAGTTCGGAGCCGCGTGCCACAGGCCCCGACACGGGCACCGGTGCGCCGAACCGCGAGACGGCCGCGGCGCCTACTTCAGCCGAACTCCGACCTTCCACCCCGCCCCGTGTCTCTTGCCGGGGGCGGGGATCTGCCACACCGCCCTCAGCTTGTGATTGCGGGGCCAGTGCCTGGGGCGATGGACCTTGCCGAGGCGACAGTCTGCCTTGGAGATCGCCTTCTTCACGTTCGGGAACGTGAGGTGATGGAGGTGGGGGGCCACGCACGGAACGGTGGGGAAACCGGCCAGACCCGCATCGTCGACCGCGACCGCGTGCGAGGGAGACCCGCCCCACCACCGCTGACCGTTCTTGAACGTCCAGTACCTCTGTGAGGGCAGGCCTTCGACGACGGTGTTGTTGACGGGGACGGCATTCAGGTGCGCGGCGGGGTTGCCGGCGTTGGTGATGTCCCACTGGTCGATCTGAACATAGGGCTGGACGCCTCCGAACACGCTCCAGTTCTTGATCATCAGCGCCGCGCCGCCGGCGACCCGGTACGCGGTTCCGGTCGAGCTGGTCAGGAACGTTCCGTTCTGGGGGACCGGACACAGGGAGGCGAACTGGGCGGCGGTGACCGCGGTCACCGCCTGCTCGCCCCCCACGGTGCTCCAGTCGCTGACGAACAGTGGCGCTCCACCGGCCATGCGGTAGATGGCGTCGGACCCGGGCACCTGGACGAACGTCCCGTCGGGGAACTGGTCAACGCAGCTGGCGCCGGCCGTGGCGGCATCGACGTAGTCGTGGTCGACGTTGAGCGTGTAGCCGCCCCAGGTCTCGTTGCTGCCGCCGTCGTACTGGTGGATCCGCTGGTGGGAGGCCCAGTCGGTGCTGGGCACGCTCGAGTCGGCGGTCGTTTCCTGACCGTTCCAGTGAGCGATCCAGAGATCGTCGGGCTCCGGATAGCCGGTGCCGTATTTCGCCACCAGATCGGCGATCCCTGAGCCGGTGCTGCTGTAGACGCCGGACTGGTAGCCCTCGGCGTGGAGCTGGTCCGTCCAGCCGGTGAGGAAGTTCAGCACGGCAGAGGTGTTCGAGGAGGTGTGCGAGTAGGACTCCATGTCGTCGTAGATGGGGTTGCCGGGCCCCACCCCCACCGCCTGCGCGTGGCTGACCGCATCCTCGGCCGCGGCCTCGCCCTCCGATATCGCGCTGGCGGGGCTGATCGCGGCGCAGCCGCAGGAGTTGTTCGGAGCTTGCAGACCGACATAGATCAGGATCAGGTGCCAGCCGGCGGTGGTCTCCTGGTAGGCCCACTGGGCGGTCAAGTTCGCCTGCGAGCAGGCCATATTGGCGCCGCCGACGTAGACCCCGATCGCCCGGTAGGGAGAGGCTCCCCAGGCCGACATCGCGCTCGAGCTGGGCGTCGAGCAGACGTCTACGCCGAGGCCGGTGTAG
This sequence comes from uncultured Solirubrobacterales bacterium, assembly GCA_963834635.1. Lineage (GTDB taxonomy): Bacteria > Actinomycetota > Thermoleophilia > Solirubrobacterales > Solirubrobacteraceae > Palsa-465. The sequence continues at coordinate 283,999 of CAWICI010000002.1, forward strand.
ACGGCCTCGGAGGCCAGCGCGCGCGGGCGACTCGCTGCGGCGGCCAGCGCTCGCCGCGGCGGCGGAGCGCTTGCGCAACGCGCTCACCGTCCGTACGCCCAGCGCGCGCTCGATGAGCTGCGGCTGCCTGGCCCACGTGGCCGTGACCGTCACTCCGTGGGCGGGGACGGCGAACTGGGCGGTGTTGCCTGCGGCTGCGGTGCGGGTCGCCGGCGGGAGGGCGGGGCCGAGACGCTTCTTCGTCGCCGCCGTGCTTGCGCTCATCGGCTCGACCAGGATCGCCTCGCTATGCCCGATGGAGTGAGCAGGGCAGCGCGCGGCGGCGCTGGGCAGCCCCAGATAGACGGCGTGGCGGTTGAAGCGGACACACACGCGGGATTGGCGGCTGAGATGGAGCACCGGCCAACTGGCGGGAACGCGCAGCGCGTAGCCGCGAAAGCGGACCGTCCGGGTCGCGGCGACGGCGACCCCGGCGAGTCCAAGCGTGGTCGCGAGCAGCACCATGAGGCAGAGTCCTCTGGTAGCTGCCGAGCGACGCCCCACGCTCGAATTGCTTCGCAGCAGCTCAGCGATTCGCGGCATCCTAACGGATCACTACGCAGCGACCCGGGAGCCGTTTGTAAATTTTGGCTAAAGCCGCGGTCAGTCTTCGAACTCGAACGCGTCCGCCGTCTTGGTCAGCTCCAGCACGCGCTGGACCTGCCGCGGACCGCGCCGCAACGACAGGGCGAAGCCTTGCTGCTGGGCGTGTTCGCGAGCCAGCAGGAGTGCGCGCAGGCCTGTGCTGTCCATGAACTCGAGGGCGCCGAGATCGATCACCAACTGTTGCGGGTCGGCCGACTCGGCCGCTTGGAGCTCGCGTTCGAAGATGGGCGCCGAGGTCAGATCGAGCTCACCGCGAAGGGCGAGGGTCACCCGATCGCCGTCGGCGATGCTCTGGACCTCTAGCTGACCTGGGATCGGAGTATCGGGAAGGCCTGACTCAGCCACGATCGTCCAGGTTCGAGAGGACGCCGACCGACCACTGCAAAGAGAGAATCAAGGAATCGCTCCGTGTGATGCGCTGGGTGAACGGTCCAAGTAGCGGCTAGGAGTCACGCTTGTCCCGGCTCTGCACAAAATGCGCCCGCCAACCCTGAGCTCCGAGTGGTGGACGCATACGGCAATCTATCAACCAGACGGTTGAGAACGCTGAATGTGGAAGGACTCACGAGAACAGACGGGGGTCGGCCGTGACGATCCCGTCGACTCCGAGCGCTCCCAGCCGCTCGATCGCCGGGCGCTGATTGACCGTCCAGGCGTACAGCCGCCCGTCGCGGTCGGCAACCTGCTCGAGCAACTCGGCGTCGACAAGCCGATGCTGTGCCATCACGAGCTGCCAGCGCTTGGTGATCAGCCCGGCCAGCACCTGGGCGCGCCAATCCCGCCAGCGACGGCTGAGCCGCGCGACCCGGCCCCCGACCGAGATCCCAGCCGCGCGTGGCGATCGAGTGCGCGCACCCGATCGAGCACGCCCGCCACCTGGCACGAGATCACCGTCCGGTCCGCCAGCCCAGCGTGGTCGAGCGCCTCGAGCACCGCCGCCTCGCAGCCGAGATGCTTCAGATCGACGTTCAACTCGACGTCGCGAAACCGCGGGCCCGCGAGGTGGCGAAGCGCCTCCTGGAGGGTCGGGTTGGCGCCGCGGCGAGCGTCAAGGATGGTGTGGGCGAGGACCAGCTCTCCGCGCCACGCCCGCACGTCGAACTCGACCACGTCGATCCCGATGTCCACCGCCGCGTCGAACGAGGCCAAGTGTTGGCCGGCGCGATCGCGCTCGCACCCCCGTGGCCCACTCGCTGCCAGCGCATAGCATCACGATTGCAGCTTTTGCGGCGGAATGCCGAAGGCGACCGCCGTTACTGGAGGGACAACCCGGGAAGGATCATCGGCAGCACCGAAGGAGGAGAAAGGGCATGGCCAACAGTTCGTCAAGCACCAGGCAGATCGCGGCAACGGTCGCGGAGCTGCCGAGCTCGGCCGCGGAGCGGTTCGGCGACCAGGTCGCCGCTCGCTACAAGAAGGACGGCGAGTGGCAGAAGATCACCTACGCCGAGACGGGAAAGGCGATCCAGGAGCTGGCCCTGGGCCTGATCGATCTCGGGATCGAGGCCGGCGATCGGGTGTGCCTGCTGGCGGACACGCGCTGGGAGTGGACGCTCTCGAGCTACGCCATCTCCGCCGCGGGCGGCGTGGTCGTCCCGGTCTACCCCACCAACGCGCCGAGCGAGTGCAAGTGGGTCGCGGGCAACTCGGGCGCCCGCGCGGTGATCTGCGAGAACGAGGGCCAACGCGAGAAGATCGACCAGGTCCGCGACGAACTCGACGCGCTCGAGCACGTGATCGGGATTGAGTCAGGCGGCGGTGATGTGACGATCGAAGAGCTTCGCGAGCGTGGCCGCGGTCGCGACGCGCAGGAGCTGAGCGCACGGCAGGAGCAGGTCAGCTCCGACGATCTCTACACGATCGTCTACACGTCCGGAACCACTGGACCGCCCAAGGGCGTCGTGCTCACCCACGCCAACGCCATGTCGGTATGCCAGATGGTCGAGGAGCTCGAGTTCGTGCAGCCGGGCGAGAAGACCTACCTCTTCCTGCCGCTGGCCCACGTGTTCGCGCTCACCTCGATGCTCGCCTCCTTCGACCAGGGAACCTCGATCATCTACTTCGGCGGTAACACGAAGGAGATCCTCCAGGAGATCATCGAGACCAAGCCGACGTACCTGCCCTCGGTGCCGCGAATCTTCGAGAAGCTCTACGCCGCGGCAATGGGGATGAAGGAGCAGGCCAGCGACGAGGACAAAGAGAAGCTGGAGAAGGCGATCAAGCTCGGGGTCGAGGTTCGCCGCCGCCAGCAGCGCGGCGACGATGTGCCCGAGGAGATGCAGGGGCCGTTCGAGCAGGCCGACAAGGAGGTGTTCGAGCGGGTTCGTCAGCTGTTCGGGGGCGAGCTGCGCCAGGCGGTCAGCGGGGCAGCGCCGATCGCCCCGGAGATCCTCGAGTTCTTCTACGCCGCCGGCGTCCCGGTAATGGAGGGCTGGGGAATGACCGAGACGACCGCGGTCGGCGCCGTGGGCACGCTCGAGAACTTCAAGTTCGGCACGGTCGGGCGCGCCATGCCCGGGGTCGAGCTCCGCACCGACGACGAAGGCGAGATCCTGATGCGCGGCCCGAATGTCTTCCGCGAGTACTGGAGCAACGAGGAGGCCACCGGCGAGACGCTCCAGGACGGCTGGGTACGCACCGGCGACCTGGGCGAGATCGACGACGAGGGCTACCTCAAGATCACCGGTCGCAAGAAGGACATCATCATCACTGCCGGCGGCAAGAACCTCACCCCCTCGAACATCGAGAACGACCTCAAGCAGTCGCGCTTCATCTCCCAGGCGGTGATGTACGGCGACCGCAAGCCGTTCCCGGTCGCGCTGATCACGCTCGACGAGGAAGAGATCGTGCCCTGGGCAAAGGAGAACGACCTGCCCGAGGACATCGCCGAGCTGGCCAAGCGCGACGAGGTGCGGGCGCTGGTCCAGAAGGAGCTAGACCGCGCCAACGCCAACTACGCCCAGGTCGAGCAGGTGAAGAAGTTCACCATCCTCGACCACGACCTCTCGATCGACTCGGGCGAGCTGACGCCGACGCTCAAGGTCAAGCGCAACGTGGTCAACGAGAACTACGAGGAGTTGTTTGAGGGGATGTACTCGAAGTAGCCCTTAAGCCGTGCCGCTAGATCGGCCGGGGTTCGGGTCCGGCGGCAGCCGGGGCCCGGCTCGGGCGTGGTCGTGGGCGGCTGCGGGATCGGGGGGCCGGGGGACCGGATCGGGGCTGCCCGGACCAGGGCCGGGGCCCGGATTGGGTGGCGGGGGCGGGTTTACCACTCTCGTCGGCTACCCGCCCCGCGCGTGTACCAACCCCAGGCGCCGGGTAGGCGGGGCGCAGATGAAGCTGCTCGTCGTGACCAGCGAGCCGGTCTCCGCCCAGCAGTTACGCGACGCTGTCTCCGGAGACTTCGACCCCGAGCAGACCGAGGTGATGGTGGTCGCTCCCGCGTACCAGGAGAACCCGCTCAAGTTCTGGTTCTCGGACGCTGACGACGCGATCGCCCGGGCCGAGGAGGTCCGCCAGGAGACCGTCGAGCGGCTCGGGGCGGAGGGAGTCGGCGCCACCGGCGACACGGGCGAGAGCGACCCGGTGCAGGCAGTTCAGGACGCGCTTCAGAGCTTCTCCGCCGACCGCATCGTCCTCTTCACGCGCTCCGGCGACGCCCAGCAGTACCGGGAGGACGTGGACGAGGCGGAGCTGCGCGAGCGGTTTGGGATCCCGGTCGACCGGGCGCAGATCTCAGCCTGAGAGCCGCCGCAGGCGCAGTGCGTTGTCGGGCGCGTAGCCCTTCCAGTCGTTGTTGAAGTAGGCGTAGACATCCGTGCGCCGGCGCCACTGGCGGATCCGGTTCGCCCACTCGGACAGCTCGGTGGCCGAGTAGTTACCGCCGCGCCCCCGCGAGCCGTAGTGAAAGCGCACGAAGCGCCAGGACGCCGTCGCCTCGTGGGACTGAAACGGGCGGGTTGGGTGATCGCCGATGGTCAAGGCGACGCCGCGGGCTCGCAGGGCGGCCATAACCGGTCGGGCGAACCAGCTCTCGTGGCGGAACTCGATCGTGTGCCGCCCCTCCGGGAGCAGCGCGAGCCATCCGTTCAGGCGCTCGTCGTCCCGGTGGAAGTTCTCGGGCAGCTGCCACAGCACGGGTCCCAATCGGCCCGCCTCCACCAGCGGCTCGAGCGGCTCGTAGAAGCGCTTGATCCCCTCGGCGATGTTCACCAACCGCCGGATGTGGGTCAGGTAGCGGCTCGCCTTGACCGCGAACAGGAACTCCGGCGGGGTCTGGTCCACCCAGCCGGCCACGGCCTCGCGGCGGGCCAGCCGGTAGAAGGTCGAGTTGACCTCGACGGTGTCGAACCGCTCGGCGTAGAGCTCAAGCCACCGGCGCTTGGGCTCCCGCTCGCGGTAGAGGCGGCCTCGCCAGTCGTCGTACATCCAGCCCGAACAGCCAATGCGTATCGGTTTCATGGCAGGGGTAGAGCTTGACTGCCCGATGAGCTCGCTCTCCAAGCAGTACGAGGCGATGGGCGCCCTGATCACCGACCTGACCGAGTCTCGAATGGCTGAGCGCGAGGTAGTCGTCGTCACCGGCGCCACGGGCGGGATCGGCCGCGCGGTGGCCCGCGAGTTCGCCAAGCACGGCGCCGCCGTCGGGCTGCTGGCCCGGGGCCGCGCCGGGCTCGAAGCCACGGCCGAGGAGGTGAACGAGCTGGGCGGCACCGCCTGTCCGGTCCCCACCGACGTGGCCGAGTTCGACCAGGTTCGCAATGCGGCGGCGGTGATCGAGGAGCGGCTCGGGCCGATCGACATCTGGGTCAACAACGCGATGACCACCGTGTTCTCGTTCTTCGACGATGTCTCGGCCGAGGAGTACGAGCGGGCCACCCGCGTCACCTATCTCGGCACGGTGTGGGGAACCAAGGTCGCGCTTGAGCGGATGCTGGCGCGCGACCGCGGGACGATCGTGCAGGTCGGGCTCGGCCCTGGCCTATCGGGGGATCCCGCTCAGGCCCCCTACTGCGGTGCCAAGCACGCGATCAAGGGCATGTTCGAGTCGCTGCGCTGCGAGCTGCGCAATCGGGGCAGCAAGGTCCACCTGACGATGGTGCAGCTGCCCGGGCTGAACACCCCGCAGTTCGACCACTGCCTGAGCAAGATGCCGCGCCACCCGATGCCGGTGCCGCCGATCTTCGAGCCCGAGGTGGCGGCCCGTTCGATCTACTGGGCCGCCCACCACCGCCGGCGCGAGCTGTACGTCGGCTTTCCCACCGTCTACACGATCATCGGCAACAAGCTGGCGCCGTGGCTGGCCGAGCGCTACCTGGCCCGGACCGCGGTCAAGGGCCAGCAGACCGACCAGCCGGTGCCGCGTGACCGCCCGATCAACCTGTACGAGCCGCTCGACTCAGAGCATGACGAAGGTGCCCACGGCATCTTCGACGACGAGGCGCACGGACGCAGCCCCCAGGCGTGGCTCAGCCGCCACCGGATCGGCTCAGGGTTGGGCGCGGCGGCGGCGCTGAGCGCCGCTGCTGCGACCCTCGCGCGCCTACGCGCTTGAGGTCGAGCAGCTCGGCCAGGCGCGAGGCCAGGGCCATGATCGTCAGGGCGGGGTTGGCCGATCCCTGGGTGGGCATCACGCTGCCGTCGGCGATGAACAGGTTCGGGATCTCCCACGCCCGGTGATCTGAGTCGACCACGCTGCGCTCGGGATCGGACCCCATCCGGCAGCCACCCACCAGGTGGGCGTAGCGGTCGATGACCAGCACGTCCTGCGCTTCGGCGGCCTCGAAGAGATCGTGCAGGGTCTGCTTGGCGAAGGCGATGTTCTTGCGGTCGTTCTCGCACTGGTTGTAGTCCATCCGGGCGACCGGCACGCCGTTCTGATCGGTCACGTCGCCCGCTACGGTGACCCGGTTCTCGGGCAGGGGGAGCAGCTCGCACAGGACGCCGAGCGTGTACCAGTGGTTGTAGTCCCGCATGTACTCGCGCAGGGCGTGCCCCCAGTGGCCGTCGGCCAGCACGTGCTGGGCCCACTCGATCGGAAGCGGCCCGACGGTCTGGATCGAGAATCCCCGGGCGAACCCTCGCGTCGGGTCGGTCTCATAGAACTGCTCGGAGGAGATCTCGGGCGGTGGTGCCTTGTACATCCGCATCTCGTCGGGGAAACGCCCCGCAACCTGCGTCGCGCCCTGAACCATCACGCAGCGCCCCACCTGATCGTTGCCGTTGGCCAGGCCGTGGGGGAAGCGGCGGCTGGTCGAGTTGAGCAGCAGGCGCGGGGTCTCGATCGAGTAGCCGGCCACCGCCACCGCCTCGGCCTGCTGGAAGCGCTCCTCGCCCTGATGGATGTAGCGGACGCCGGTGACCTTGCCGCTGGCGTCGTCAAGCTCGACCTGGGTGACCATGCAGTGATCGCGGATCTCGGCGCCGTGCTCGATCGCGTCGGGGATGTGGGTGACCAGCGGCGAGGCCTTGGCGTTGACCTTGCACCCCTGCAGGCAGAAGCCGCGGTAGATGCAGTGGGGCCGGTTGCCGAAAGCGCCGTTGGTGATCCCCACCGGGCCTACCCGGACCTCGATCCCGAGCTTGCGCGCCCCCGCCCACGCCGCCTCGGCCCCGCCGGCGATCGGGTGGGCGGTGTGCGGGTAGCGGTGCGGATCTCCCCACGGCCAGTAGTCACCGGCCACCGGGAGCTCGAGCTCGAGCCGTTCGTAGTGGGCCTTCAGGTCGTGGTAGGAGATCGGCCAGTCCTCCCCCACGCCGTCGCGGCTGTGGACCTCGAAGTCGGAGGGGTGAAAGCGCGGGCAGTAGCCGGCGTAGTGGACCATCGAGCCGCCCACGCCGTGGCCCGAGTTGTTCTTTCCCAGCTCGACCGGGTCCTTGCCGCCGATGACCCGCTTGTCGGTCCAGTAGAGCTTGTGCGAGCCGGCCTCGTCGGAGACCCAGTCCTCGTCGGGATCCCAGAACGGCCCCGCCTCGAGCACTACGACCTTCCAGCCGCGGCGAGCCAGCCGCTGGGCGAGCGTCCCACCACCGGCCCCGGCGCCGACGATCACCAGGTCCACCGGATAGCTGTCGTCGTAGCGGGCCATCCGCTCGCGCGGGACCGCGCGACGATGGACGTCGAGGAGGAAGGCGGAGTCGTTCTCGGGTGGGCGAAGAGCCCCGCGCAGGAGCGTGCGCAACTCGTGGCCGCGGCTCATGTCCCCTCCACCCCGCGCTCGTGGGTGTCCTTGACCGGGTCGCGCTCGAACGCCGGCGCTCCCTCCCAGGACTCGCGCTGGCCGGCACCGAGGCGCGCGTAGCCGCGCGGGTAGGCGGGTCCGCCGAAGCCGATCTCGTTCCATGCCCAGGGGTGGGAATAGAACGAGCTGAGCACGGACCGCATGACCACGCTCCAGGCCCGCGAGGGGGGCAGCTCGTCCCACACCTCGCCGTGCAGCTCGCCCTGGGAGAAGGCGTCAATCACGTTCTTCTGCACCTCGTGGGCAGCCGTGGCGAAGTCCCGCGCTCCGTGCTGACGAGCCGCCGTGTCAAGCCCTTTGGCGACCCGCCGCCAGGTCTCGCGATCGTCGGGCAGGTTTTCGAAGGTGAATCCGTCGAGCTGGCCGGCGAATAGCTTGGCGTCGACCATGTTCAGGACCGGGATCTTGGGCTCGCGGTCCTGAGCCATGACGACATCGCAGAAGACCCCGAGCGTGCGCGCCTCCTCGGCGGTGAAGAAGCGAATCGGCGGCGTCTGCTCGACGCGCTCGAGCACGGTGCGCCGGGTGACCTCGTCCCAGCGATCGGCTTCGTCAAGGACGTTGTAGTCCGGATAGCGACCGTGCATCTGCGGCGTGACGCCGTTGCGCTGGCGTGGCAGCTCTTCGGGTGAGGCGGGCTGGCGGTCGTCGCGAAGGTTGGGCAGGTGACCCGCCTCGCGAAAGTCGCGCGCCGGCATCAGTCCTCGCGGCCGAGCGCCGCGGCCGCCAGGCCCATCCCCCCGACCAGCGCCAGCGATCCCGGCGCCAGCAGCGGCGGTCCCATCACGAGGTTGAACAGCGGCTCGTTGAAGCCGCCGGGCTTGCGCGCCACCCCGCGGACGTGGGTGATGACGCCGATCATTCCGTCAAGGCAGTAGAGGGCGGAGAGGGCCGGCAGCCAGGTCTTGGCCGCACGTTCGGAACGCACGCCGGCCATCCCGGCGGCGGTCAGCGCGGGCGAGAGGGCGATCGGGGTCCACATCCACTTGTCGCCGAATGAGCCCTTGAAGTGCTCGAAGTAGATCTCGAGGCCCAGCGGCAGGGCGCTGAACGCGGTCGCGGCGGCGAGCGTCTTCTGCGCCCGCCCGCGGCTGACGTTGCCCCACCAGCGGGTCAGCCCCCGCTCCGGCGGCGTGGTGCGGCGAACCGGGAGTCGAGCGCTAAGCCGCATAGCGCTCCGCATCGGCGCGCTTGAACTCGAGCCCATTCCCCGGACGGCTCAGGTCGGGGTGGAGCGCACCCTCCTTCGGGTTGATGACGCCCTCGAACAGCAGGTGCTCGATCCGCACGTGATCGTGGAAGTACTCGAGGTGGACCAGCTGCTCGAGCGCCAGCGCCGGGTGCAGGTGGATCGAGGGACCGCAGTGCAGCGAGAGCGGGAGCGAGCGCGCGTGGCACAGGCCGTCCACCCGCAGGAGCTCGGTGATCCCGGCGCAGCGGGTGACGTCGGCCTGCAGCACGTCGACCGAGCCCGCGTCGAGCATGCGCTGAAAGTAGATCGCGTCGTAGCCGTACTCGCCGGCGGCGATCTCCATCCCGGCCGGCGCGCGGTCGCGGAGCAGCCGCAGCCCTTCGAGATCGTCCGAAGTGACCGGCTCCTCAAACCAGCTGACCTGGCAATCGGCGCGGAAGCGCTCGGCCAGGGCCAGTGCCTGCTTGCGGGTGTAGGCGCCGTTGGCGTCAACGAACAGCTCGGTGTTCGGCCCGATCGCCTGCCGGGCGCACCTCACCCGCTCGGGATCGGCCTCCGGCGAGGAACCCACCTTCATCTTCACCCGCGGGATGCCGCGTTCCGCCCAGCCGGCGAGCTGCTCCTGGAGGCGGTTGTTGTCATAGGCGGTGAATCCGCCCGAGCCGTAGACCGGCACGCGATCGTGAGCCATTCCGAGCAGCGTGCACAGCGGCAGCTCGAGCACGCGCGCCTTCAGATCCCAGAGGGCCAGATCGACGGCCGCGATCGCCATCGATGAGATCCCCGGCCGACCCAGGTTGCGAATCGCTCCGACCATCGCCGCCCATGCCGCCTGGGGTGACATGAGCTCGCGTCCCTTGACCACTCCAGCCAGCTTCGACTCGATCAGCTTCGCCGTCGAGACGTCGGCGTAGGTCCACCCGAGGCCGGTCTGGCCGCCGCCGCTGGCGTGGACGACGACGATCGTCGTCGAGTCCCAGGACAGGGTGCCGTCAGCCTCGGGGGCGTCGGTGGGGACCGTGTAAGCAGCCACCTCGAGCTGCTCGATCGGCGCATCGGCCCGCGCGGGCCGATGGCCCTCCCCCGCTCTGCCCGGCGAGGCCAGGCCGAAGCTTGTGGCGCCCGTGCCGCTCATCGCCCGGGGAGGAACTCCTCCATCTTCTGCTTGAACGACTGGCGGACGATGCGGCCGGAGTGCGGATCGCCCGCGAGCAGGGCCGAGGTCAGGGCCTTGGCCTGTTCGATCGTGATGTGGGGCGGCAGCGGCGGCACCTCGGGATCGGTGATCGCCTCGTAGACGACCGGCCGGTCGGCCGCGAGCGCCTCATCCCAAGCCGGCCCGACCTGGTCGGGCCGGTCGACCCGGATCCCTTTGAGCCCCAGCATCTCGGCGTAGCCGGCATAGGGGAAGTCGGGCAGGTCCTGGGAGCCCTCGAACTTGGCATCGCCCTCCATCGCCCGCTGCTCCCAGGTGACCTGGTTGAGGTCACGGTTGTTCAGGACCATGATGATCAGCCGCTGATCGGGCCACTGCGAGCGGTACTTGGCGATCGTGATCAGCTCGTTGATGCCGTTCATCTGCATCGCGCCGTCGCCGACCATCGCGAACACGGGGCGCTCGGGATAGGCGAACTTGGCCGCGATCGCGTACGGGACGCCGGGGCCCATCGTGGCCAGGGTGCCCGAGAGGGAGGCCATCATGCCCTTGCGGAGCTTCACGTCCCGGGCGTACCAGTTGGCCGACGAGCCGGAGTCCGAGCTGAGAATCGCGCCGTCAGGCAGGCGCTTTGAGAGCTCGTGGAAGACGAGCTGGGGATTGATCGGGTCGGCCTCGAGCTGGGCACGGTGATCGATCAGGTCCCACCACTCCTTGATCTCGTTCTCGAGCTTCTCCCGCCATGAGCGATCCTGCTTGCGCTCGAGCCGGGGCAACAGCGCCCTCAGCGTCTCGGCGCTGTCGCCGACGAGGTTGACCTCCATCGGATAGCGGATGCCGAGCATCTTTCCGTCGATGTCGATCTGGACCCCTCGGGCCTCGCCCTCCTCGGGGAGGAATTCCGAATAGGGGAAGCTCGAGCCGACCATCAGGAGCGTGTCGCACTCCTGCATCATGTCCCAGCTCGGCTTGGTCCCGAGCAGCCCGATCGAGCCGGTGACGAACGGAAGGTCGTCGGGGAGCACCGCCTTGCCGAGCAGTGCCTTGGCCACGCCGGCGCCGAGCGTGTCGGCCACCTCGATCACCTCATCGGAGGCATGGAGCGCTCCCTGGCCGACCAGCATCGCCACCTTCTGGCCGGCGTTCAGCGCCTCGGCCGCGCGATCCAGATCCTGGTCGGCGGGCACGATCCGCGGCTTCGAGTAGCCGGGCCCCGAGTGCACGGTACCGTGCTTGTGGGGCGGTTCCTCGACCGCGGGCGAATCCTGCACATCATTGGGGATGATGATCGCCGTGACCGTGCGCTCGGCCAGCGCGATCCGGAACGCCCGATCGATCAGGTGGCGGACCTGGGTGGCGTCCATGGCGATCTGCACGTACTCGTGGGCCACGTCCTTGAACAGCCCGGTCAGATCGATCTCCTGCTGGTAGTTGCCGCCGATGCCGGCGCGGGCCTGCTGACCGACGATCGCGACCACCGGCTGATGGTCAAGCTTGGCGTCGTAGAGCCCGTTGAGGAGATGGACCGCTCCGGGGCCTGAAGTGGCCATGCAGACGCCCGCCTCGCCGGTGAACTTGGCGTGAGCGCAGGCCATGAACGCCGCCATCTCCTCGTGGCGGACCTGGATGAACTCAGGCCGCTGACCGTTGCTCGAGCGGCTGAACGCGCCCAGGATGCCGTTGATCCCGTCGCCGGGGTATCCGTAGATCCGCTTGACGCCCCAGGTGGCGAGGCGCTCCAGCAGGTAGTCACCGACGGTCTGGCTCATTGGCTCTCAGTTCCTTTCGTTCTGGCCCGAAATCGAGCTACCCGCGTTGGATCGGCCTAATCTCGCCGCCGTCAGCGCGGCAACAAAGCTCGCTGCTCCGGCCAAGGCGGCTACAACGCCCGCTCCTCGGCGGCCAACGCGACCGCCGCATCGATATGCGCGAGATGGGTGAGGGCCTGGGGGAAGTTGCCCAGCAGCTCGCCGCTGGCGGGGTCGATCTCCTCCGAGAACAGCCCCAGGTCGTTGCCGATGGCGATCGCCTTGTCGAACACGGTGCGGGCCTCGTCAAGCTCGCCCTGCTTGGCCAGACACTCGGCGAGCCAGAACGAGCAGCAGAGGAATGCGCCCTCCTGCCCGGGCAGGCCGTCGGAGCGGCGGTAGCGGTACAGCAATCCCTCGTCGGCTTCGAGTTCCTCGCGCACCGAGGCGGTCGTCCGGATCATCCGCTCGTCCCGCCAGTCGAGGAACTCAACCGTGGGCAGCAGCAGCAATGCGGCGTCCATCTGCTTGCGCCCGAAGGCCTGCACGAACACCCCGCGCTTCTTGTCATAGCCACGCTCCTCGACCGTCTTGCGGATCTCGTCCCGTGCCCGCTTCCAGCGCGTCATCGGGGCGCGGCGCATGCATTCGTCGGCCAGACGGAGGCCGCGGTCAAGCGCCGACCAGCACAGCACCTTGGAGTGAACGAAGTGGTCGGGCTTTCCCGGCCACTCCCAGATCCCGCAGTCGGGTCGCTTCCACTGGTCGGCGGCGTGATCGATCAGCGAGAGCAGGAAGCGCCAGTCGTCGTCGTCAGGCGAGTGGCCGCGGCGATGCCAGCGCCAGGTGAGATTGACCAGCTCTCCGTAGGCGTCGAGTTGGAGCTGATCGGTGGCCGCGTTTCCGACCTGTACGGGCGTCGACTTTCGGTACCCCTCCAAATTCTCCAGCTCCTGCGCCCCGAGCCGGCGCTCTCCCCCGACTCCGTAGAGGACCTGGAGATCGCCCGCGTGCCCGGCCGCCGAGCGCATGATGAAGGCGCGGAACGAGTCGGCCTCGTGCTCACAGCCGAGCTCGGCGAAGGCCCGGGAGCTGAAGCTCGAGTCCCTGACCCAGGCGAAGCGGTAATCCCAGTTGCGCGGCCCGCCGATCGCCTCGGGCAGCGAGGTCGTGGGGGCGGCAACCACAGCTCCGGTCGGGGCGTGGGTGAGCGCCTTCAGGGTCAGCGCCGAGCGGCGGGCGGCCGGCTCATCGCGTCCGCCCAGCTGGACCGTCTGGGCCCACTCGCGCCACCACTGGATCGTCTCCTCGAGGCCTCGGTCAAGCTCGTCAGGGTCCGATTCCTCTGGGCCGCCGCCAGCGTCGACGAGCTCGGGCGGGCAATACCGCATGAGCAGGCGGATCCGGTCCCCCACCTCGACCTTGATCCGTCCCACCAGCTCGTGCTGGGGGTCCTCCGTCAGCTCCTCGTCGCACCACACGATCAGTGCGTCGTTGCCGCCGATTGCGCTGTGCAGCTGGGTGCCGTGGCGCCTGAACCACGGGCGGACCTGGCCGTAGTCGAACCTGGGCGCGATCCGCAGCTCGAACTCGACCGCCCCGCGATTACCCTCGATCACGCGCAGGATCTGGCGGTGGGGGTTGGAGTCGTTCGGGCTGAGCAGAAAGCAGTCGATCAGCCGCGCCCGCCCTGCCGGCCCTTCCACGGTCGTCTGGAGCACCAGCGTGTCGTCCAGGTAGACCCGGTCGTGCCGCCAATCCCCCGGCGCGGAGGGAGTGATCGAGCAGTGTCCGCCGCCCTCCCAGTCGAGGATCCGCCCAAAGGCGCTGCCCGAATCGAACCGAGGCAGGCAGCACCAGTCGATCGACCCGTGCCGGGAGACGAGGGCGGCGCTGTGGCAGTCGCCGATCAGCCCGTACTCGCTGATCGGGGGATAGGTGTCGGCGGTCATCGAGGTGGTCCCTACCCGGAACCGTCCATCCGCCATGCGGTGGTGTTCGCGGGAGAGGGATTGCTTGCAGGCCGGGTCGGCAGGATTCACCGCCCCCCCGCCAGGGGTAGAAATCAGGCGATGTGGGCTTATTTGATTGCCGTTGCCCTGATCTTCATCGGGCTCATCGTCGGCTTGGCCGGCGGCGGGCATCTTCACCATCGTGCTGATCCCGCTGGGACTGATCGTCCTGGCCGCGGCGTTCTTCACCGGCGCCGGGGGCCGCAAGGCGCAGAAGAGCGCGGGCGGCTCGAGCCAGGCGAGCAACGTCTCCGACCGGCCTCTGCCCACGCATCTGCCGCGGGACACCGGTCGGGCCCCGACCTCACCCGAGGGCCTGGCCGACGCTCGGCGCGCCGAGCAGTAGCCGGTCCGCCGGCTGAGCGGTAGTCGGTCCGCCCACTGACCGGGGGCGTTTTCCGACTACCTACTGGCGGGTAGCGCTGTGGGTGAAACCGACCGAGAGGAGACCCTGTGGGCATCACCGACAAGGTCACCGGCCGCGTCAAGAAGGCAGCCGGCGATATCACTGATGACGCCTCGCTGCGTCGCGAGGGACGCAAGGAAGAGCGCAAGGGCGAGGCCAAGGACGAGCTCGCACAGACTCAGGAGAAGGCCGACGAGAAGGCCGACGAGGTCGCGAACCTCGAGCGCAAGACCTGATCAGCTAGCTCTGATTCGAAACCGTACAAATCCGGCGCGCCCCGCGATTGGGGCGCGCCGGATTTTTTGTGCCGCTTAGTCCGACTTGCGTTCCGCCTTGGCGGCCTCGGCGGCGTCGGCCAGCCGCCGAGCCTCTTCGGCCTCGGTCAGAGCGACCTCCTGCTCGCGCTCAGCCGCGGCGCGATCCTGAATCGCCTCGAGACGGGCCTCGGGCTCCGCCTTGTCGATCGCTTCGGCCGTCCTGGCCTCGTCGGCCTGGACCGCTTTCTTGCGCTCTGCCTCGGCGCGGGCGGCCTGTTCGGTGCGCTGGCGGCGCTGATGAGCGGCTCGCTCGCGCCGCTCCCGGGCCTTGGCATCGGCCTGGGTGCGCCGGCGCCGCGCCGTCTCGTGGCGCTGCTCGACCTGCTCTTCGGCCTGCTCGTTGGTTCGCTGTGCTTCGCCTCTGAGCCGGACCGCCTTCTCGCGCTCATCAGCCGCGGCACGCCGCCGGCGAGCGTCCTCCCGCAGGGCCGGGTCGCGAAGCAGACCAGCGAGCACCGCGCGGGTTCTCGCATCGGCCCGATCGACGGCCAGCCGTGCGGCCGGACCGAGTCCACTCCGCTCCCCCGGCAGCAGCCGCGTGGCGAGGTCGGCCGGAATCCGGACGACTCTCAGGTAGCTGTTGATCGCGGTTCTGGGGATCACTCGTGCGTTCATCGTCCTGCCTCCGGGTCGATTCGTTCTGCTCGCTCCTCGGCTTCGCGTGCCTCCCGCTCGAGGCGGACGGCATCCTCCGCGGCCCTGAGGCGAGCCTGGTCAGCCTGCTCCTCCACGCTTTCGGCCGAGGAACGCTCGGCTTGGCGCACGCGCTCGGCGTCCGCCTGCTCCTGGGCCGACTGGCCGCGCGCGGCCTGTTCGGCCTGCTGGCGGTCCCGCTCGATCTGTTGCTCGCGCTCCTGAGCAGCCACCTCGTTCTCGAGGCGACGGCGCTCGAGTTCGGTCTCGGTCCGCTGCTCGCGCAGCTGCGCCTGCGTCTCGCGCTCGCGGGCCTCGGCGGCGGTTTGCTGCGCGTCACGCTGCGCGTCGGACTGCGCCTCCTGGAGGCGCCCCTCACGGGCGAGATCTTCGTTGCCGACGGCCGATCCGACCGCCTCCTTGGTCTTGCCGAGCACCTTGCCGACGATCCCGCCGGTGGTGCGCTCGGTCGATGGTTGATCTGTCACTTGGATGTCTCCTGTGGATTTGGGGGAACCGCTGAGGTACCCGGTCCGCGGCCACTGCACTCATGGTTGCCCCATCACCGTCGAGGCCGACGATGCGCGGCCCGCGCCGTGCCTCACTCCGGGTATTCCTGGCCCGGCACCGTGCCGACCGGCGGCTCGGTCGGCACCGACTCGGTCCGGTCGGGGCTCTCCCCCAAGAGCTGAACCCCCCCGTCGGCCCGGCGCGAGACCACGGTCCCCTGCCAGGCCCGCAGCGGGTGGATCTCGCTGCGCTGAAGCGAGCGGCAGGCGCTGCGGGTGATGAAGAAGATGAGGATCGGGATGATCCACACCCCGAAGCGCCAGAAGTTGATCTGGGCCTTGTAGGAGATGTCCAGCCGGAAGAACAGCCGGTCGGTCGAGCCGATGGCGAAGATGATCACCACCCAGCTGAGGAAGGCCGCGCCAATCGCGGTCCGGAGCGGCCGGTCGCGGGGGCGGTCGAGCAGGTCGTGGCGCAGGTGGTCGCCGGTGAATCGTCGCTCGATGGCCGGCCAGGCGAACATCACCCCGAACACGACCAGGGGGAAGAACACCCCGCCCCAGAACGGGTTGGGGATGATCGTGTGGCTGCCGATCGCCAGCTCCCAGTTGGGCATCAGGCGAAGCGCCCCGATCAGCCAGCCGATGTACCAGTCGGGCTGGGCGCCGTTCTCGGACAGGTAGGTGTGGTACGGGCCCCATTGCCAGACCGGGTTGATCTGAACCAGGCCTCCGATCAGGAACAGGACCGAGGTCACGGCCAGGAACAGCCCGACCGAGCGCAGCGCGTAGGCCGGCCACATCGGCGTGCCCACGACGTTGCGCTCGCGCCGCCCCGGCCCCGGGAACTGCGAGTGGTGCTGGCGCATGATCATCGCCAGGTGGACGGTGATCAGGATCGCCAGCGCCCCGGGAATCAGCAGCACGTGGATGATCTCCAGCCGGGGCAGGAAGCTGCTCGAGCCGGGAAACGGACCATCGAAGACCAGATAGGCGAGCTGCGCGCCGATAAAGGGGATCGACATGGCCACGCCGTAGGCGATCGCCAGCCCCATGCCCGAGAGCAGGTCATCACCGAGCGAGTAGCCGGCGAATCCCTCCAGGATCGCCAGCATCAGCATGGTCAGCCCGAGGTAGTAGTTGAAGTCGCGGGGCTTGCGGTAGGCACCGGTGAAGAAGATCCGCATCAGGTGCAGCACGATCGAGGCCACGAACACGTCGGCCGCCCAGTGGTGGACCTGCCGCATGAGCAGCCCCGCCGGTACGTTGAAGCTGAGGTTCAGCACCGAGCGGTAGGCGTCCGACATCTGCTCGCCCTGGAGCAGCGGATAGGACCCGTGGTAGATGACCTGCGAGTCGCTGGGGACGTAGTACAGGGTGAGGAAGATCCCCGTCCCGACCAGGATCACGAACGAGTACAGGGCGATCTCGCCGAGCATGAACGACCAGTGGTCGGGAAACACGTAGCGGAGCGCCGCCTTCAGCCCGTTGGCCGCCCCCAGCCGCTGCTCGCTGGCACGCATGATGCGCAGGAAGCGGCGGTGCAGGATGCGGTCGATCAGCTTCACGACTCGGAGCGGTGGGTGTTCCACCAGGACGGGCCGATGTCCTCGTGGAACGGCCCGGCGGCGCGGAGATAGCCCCGCGCGTCGATCGCCAGCGGCAGCTGGGGCAGCGAGCGCCCGGCCGGCCCGAACAGGAGCTTGCCGCCCTCACCGGGGGAGAAGGTCGAGTAGTGGCAGGGGCAGGTGAAGGCCGGGCCGGTGCTGGTGGAGCCGAACGTCGGGTAGCGGTAGAGCGAGATCGCGCAGGCGGCGTGGGGGCAGATCTTCGAGTACGCGAGGATGTCGTCCGGCGCCCAGCCCCGGCGCGCCGCCGGAAGGTTCATCTGAGCGGGCTGGAGGCGGACCACGATCAGCGGCGCGCCGATCTCCTCGGCGTTCGCGCCCTCGGGCAGCGCCGTGTACATCGAGCCGATCTGGATGTCGGAGGCGAGATACGGATTGCCCTCGTCGTCGACCAGGCGGACCCCGGTGCGCCACGGCGTCTCGTGGATCCCGGTCAGTTTGGGCCCGAGCGAGGCGATCGGCGTGGCCGCCGCGGTGACCAGCGCCGCCCCGGCGATGCCGCCCGCTCCCGTGAGGAGCAACCGGCGCGAGATCCCCTCCCCGCCGCCCTCGATCAGCTCGACGACCTCTTCGGTCTGCTCCTCTTCCAGCAGCAGGCCCCGCTCCTCGACCGCGATCTCCTGCGGGACGACGAACCTCCCGGCGACGATCGTGGCGGCGGCAAACAGGGCCAGAGCCAGCCCGAGCGACAATCCCAGCAGCTGAGTGTTGCCGCTGAGCACGATGTAGATGGCGGTGAAGGCGAAGGCGCAGATCGCCCCGGCCAGCAGCAGTGCGGCGACCAGGGTCTCCGCGCGGCGGTTGTTCGGCACGATCCGCTCGGCCGGATCCTCCTCTGACTCCGGCGCCGGGGGCGGCGGCGTCCGGCTTGAGGCGGCCGCCCGCCAGGTCGCACGAAGGGCGACCAGCACGCCGAGGGCCTTGCCGAACCGCCGTACGGGCTTGGGCTCTTCTTCGTTCATACCGAACGCTCCTTCATGCCAGGCGTTCCCCGATCAGACGGGCGACGAGCACCATCGCCGCCAGCGCCAGGAACCAGGCCACGATCCCCTCGGGGATCGGCCCGAGGTTGTAGAGCCCCCACCCACCGGAGTTCTGCGGATGCCGGGTCCAGAGGACGTAGCGGGCGATCGAGTTCAGCCCGTGCTGGTCGATCTGGTTGGAATCGAAGTGGGGCATCAGGTACGGCCCCATCCGCACGGCTTCAGCGATCTCCTGGGCGGTGGCCTCTTGGAGGTCGGGAATCACCGCGCCGATTGTGATTCCCCCGCGGGCCACGATCTGGTGACAGCCCGCGCAGTTGAGCGTGAACTCGTGAAAGCCGAAGGCGAGATTGCCGGCCGCGGGGTCGGCGGTGGGCGCCGGCGGGCCACCGGCGTACTTGGTCACATAGGCGATCAGCGCGTCGATCTGGGTGCGGTTGAACTCGGGGTTGGAGCGCTCGGGCTCATCCCGCGGATCCCCCAGCGGCATGCGACCGGTCGACAGGTAGAAGTCGAGCGGGCCGGCCCCCACACCGATCAGCGACGGCGCCACGCCCTTCCGGCCCTGGAATTGAAAGCCGTGGCAGGAGGAGCAGGTGTTCTGGTAGAGGTTGTAGCCCTGCGTGACCAGCGTCGGCGAGGTGGGAAACGATCTCGTCGGATTGCCCGCTCCCGGCGGCTCGGGGCGCTTGTCCGGAGCTGCCGACAGCGTCGTCGGCGGACCGCCCGCGCTAGTGAGCGGCCCCGTCTGGCCGGCCGAGCTCGGGGCGGCAAAGCCGATCAGCGCGAACGCGCCGAGGACGAGCGCTGCGGTCGCTCGCAGTACAGGCGGAATGCGCGAGGGTCGCGTCAGCCATCGCCGGAACACTGGCCTCACATCCCTCCCCACGCGTCGCCGCCTAGCGGGCCGATCGCCGTCCGGGCCTCGCGCGCCTGCTGGCGACGCTCCTCGGCCACGAGCGCCGCCAGCACCGCCCACAGCCCCACGGCGCTCACCAGCACCGTGCCGGCGACCCACATGATCGCCCCGGCCTGCGCCTGGTCGATCAGGGGGTTGACGCCGAGCGCGTGGGCGGGCGGACCGTAGGGCGTATAGACCAGATGCGGCACCCGGTTCAGGTAGGCCCCGACGAGCGCCATCGACGGCATCGTGGCCAGCACGTAGATCAGCTTTCCGAGGCCGCCCAGCCGGTGAGCGGGCACGGGATCGCCTCCCAGGAGCGGCCACCACATCAGCAGCCCCGCGGCCAGGTAGGCAGCGTGCTCGGCGTCGTGTAGGAGCGGGTGGCGCAGGGTGGCGTCGTAGAAGCCGGGCAGATGAGTGGCCATGACGACGCCGCTGAAGATGGCCACGCACGGGACCGGGCCGGTGAACCGCGCCACACGCCGCAGGGCGCTCGCGAACGCCTGGCGCTGCCCTCCCCGCAGCGCGCGCAAGGCGAGCAGCGTGGGACGGCCGCCCAGCAGCAGCGCCGGGGCCACCAGCAGCAGCAGCATGTGCTGCACCATGTGGACCGAGAGCAGCCGCTCGTCGTAGCTCCCGATGCCCGACTGGAGCGCGACCAGCACCGTCCCCAACCCGGCCAGGAACGAGACCGTGCGGCGCAGCGGCCAGCGGCCCGCGCGCACGACGCCGAACAGGTAGAGCGCGGCGATGAGCAGCGCTTCGAGGTCGGGGGCGAGGGCCACATGCCAGTGGGTCACGAACAGCTGGAGCATTCCGCCCGTGCTCATCGCGGTCGCTCCTCGCGCATCCGCTGGCGCGTCAGCCGCTCGGCGCGCGCTTCGCCCGCGCCCCGGGCCAGGCCGACCACCATCAGCGCGATGCCGAAATAGACCAGGAAGTTCCCGAAGGCGAAGCCGAACAGCGAACGAGGCCAACCCCACCGCGGCGATCACCGGACCGGCACTCGCCCCGGGGAGGGTGTGGATCTCGGTATCAGCCTCCGGAGGCCCGCGGCGGACCGCCCGCCGTCCCGAGCGCCAGGCGATCAGGGCGGCCCCCAGGAAAATCATCAACGGAGCGAACGAGGCCGCCGCCCCATTGACCGCCTTGTCGTCCCACACCCAGTTGCCGATGGCCAGCACGGTCAGCAGCGTCCCGAAGGCGATGAGCGGGATCGACCCACCTCTCATGCCGGCGCCCCGCTCCGCTCGCGCTCGCGCTCCTCCGCCTGGTGGCGAAGGTCAAGCAGGGGCGAATAAGAGGTGATCGGCGGCAGCGGAGCGATGAAGTTCTGCGCTGGCGGAGGCGAGCTCGTGGCCCACTCGAGCGTATGACCCAGCCACGGGTCGGGCCCCGAGGGCACCCGCCGGCGCAGCGAAACGAACACGTTGATCAGGAAGATCAGAACCCCCAGGGCGATGATCCCCGCGCCGATCGACTCGATCAGGTTCAGCGTTCCCCATCCCGGATGGGTGGGATAGCGCGAGACGCGGCGGGGCATCCCCTCCTGCCCGAGGATGAACATCGGGAAGAAGGTCATGTTGGTGCCGATGATCATCACCACCAGCTGGAGCTTTCCGAGGCGCTCGCGCAGCAAGGCCCCGGTGATCTTGGGAAACCAGTGGTAGACCCCGGCGAAGAACCCGAACACGCTGCCGGCGAACAGCGTGTAGTGGAAGTGGCCGATGATCATGTACGAGTCATTGGCGTGGTAGTCGAGCACCGGCGAGGCGATGAAGATCCCGCTCAGCCCGCCGATCAGGAACTGAATGAAGAAGGTCAGGGCGAACAGCATCGAGGCGCGCATCACGAGCGCTCCCCCCACCATCGTCCCGATCATGTCGAAGTACTCGATTCCCGCCGGCACCAAGAGCAGGGTCGAGGTGAAGGCGAAGTATTGGTTGGTCACCCCACCCGTGGTGAACATGTGGTGGCTCCAGACGGCCATCGAGAGGGCGCCGAAGGCCATGATCGAGCCGACGAAGGCCGTGTAGCCGAACCACTTCTTGTGCGCGGACACGGCGATGGCCTCGGCCGCCGCTCCCAGGTAGGGGAAGAACATCACGTACACGACCGGGTGGCCGAAGAACCAGAACAGGTCCTGGTAGTCGATCGCGCCGGTGTAGCCCTGGTAGATGTGGGCGCCGTGGCGGTCGAGGTAGAGCAGCACCATGGCCAGGATCAGCACAGGGAACGAGCCGACGACCATCAACATGCTGACCAGGCCGGTCCAGCTGAACACCGGCATCCGCATGAGCGACATCCCTGGTGCCCGGCGGCGGGCCACGGTTGCCACCACGCACCCGGCCATCAACGTCATCCCGACCGCGGCCAGGATCACCCCCACCACCCACATGTCCTGCCCCACGCCGGGCGTGTTGGTGCTGTTCGACAGCGGCACGTAGGAAAACCAGCCAGCGCGCCCCGGACCCGTGTCGGTGAACCAGCCGCTCTGCATGACCAGCCCGCCGAGCAGCCAGGTCCAGAAACCGCCCAGGGCGATTCGCGGTCCTGACACGCCAAGGGCGCCGATCTGCAGCGGCACCAGGTACAGCGCCAACGCGATCGCCATCGGCGTGACGAACAGGTAGATCATCGTCGAGCCGTGCATCGTGAACAGGGCGGCGTAGGTGTCGTCGGAGACGACGTGGTTGTTCGGCTGAGCGATCTGGGCGCGCATCATCAGCGCGAACACGCCGCCGACGAGGAAGAAGGCGAGCGCGGCCACACCGAGGTTCAGCCCGATCCGTTTGTGGTCGGTGCTGAGCGCGCCTCCGAGCCAGCCGGGGATTCGAGTCGGGGGGGCGATCGGCGAGGTTGCCGTGCTCACGGGGTCGCCCCTCTGCCGCCGCTCCGCGCCCAGGCGAAGAACCGCGCCGGGCTGACCGCGTGCACGGTGAACACCATCTCCGAATGGCGGAGCCCGCAGAACTCGGCGCACTGGCCCTGGAAATCGCCCGCTTGATCGAAGGACAGCGTCGCCACCTGGGTCGAGCCGGGAATCAGGTCGTGCTTGTAGCGGAGCTCGGGAACCCAGAAGGCGTGAATCACGTCGGCCGAGCGGAGGTTGAAGCGGATCGCCTCACCGGTGGGCACGACGAGCGGCTGGTCGCCGACCGTGCCGCTGCGGACGCTGAAGCCATAGGCCGGGTAGGCGAACTCCCACTCCCACTTGGCCGCGGTGACGTCGATCGTGACCGCGGGGCGCTGCTGGTTGGCCACGGTGTCGACCCGATGCTCGGCGGTGAAGGTCAGATAGAGCAGGAACGCCGCGGTCAGCGTCAGCACCACGGCGTAGCCGCCTTCGAGCGAGTTGTGCTCATGCCAGCGGGCCGCCTCTCCGGGCGCGCGGCGGTAGCGGAGGATCGCGAACGCCACGGCGAGCACGATGACCACGAACACCCCGGCGGCGATCGGCACGTAGATCCCGAATAGATGGTCGTACTCGTGGCGGGTGTTGACCAGTGCGAGAGCGAGCAGCGTTACCTACCGAGACGTGGCCGAAAGGTCGAGCCGGTACCTACCCACGCAGGATGCGCTCAAGCGGCAGCCGAGCGCGACGTTCGCACTCAGACCAGGGTGGCGGGCGAGCCGCGGCGCGGATCGGGGTCAGAGACCTTTGACTCGGTACGGGAGGCGCCCTGAGCCTTGCCCTCGGTAATCCTCTCGCGCTGCGGGCCGACGACGTACTTGGGGTCGCGGGCAGAGATGAATCCGGCCTTGAACACGCCCCAGCGGGTGGCGAGCGCACCGCCGCAGAGCAACGCCCCGGCGGCCATCGCGGCCGGCCGCGAGGTGTCCCCTCGCCGCCAGAGCAGGGAGCTGCCCGCGAGGTTGCAGGCGCGACGGACCCAGGCCAGCTTGCCGGGCGCGCCTTCCCGGAACACCTTGCCTTGGCCACCAAGGCGAATCGCCGTCAGCTCCATCAGGGGCCCTTCCAGCAGCGCCGCCCCGAGCGCTAGCCGTCGGGCCGCCCCGGCCCGCGAAGGCGGAGTCACCGCCACCGCCGCGCCGCCAGCGCTGAGCGCGGCACCGGCACCGAAGACGAACGGCAGCAGCCGCCGAGATCCATGCCACGCGGGGACCGCTGTGTTGGTGACGAGCGCCGCGGTGTAGGTGCAGAGCGGTAGTCCGAGCAGCGCGGCCGAGGGCCTGGCGATCTTGGCCGTACGCGGAAAGAGTCCCGTCCAGGCGTTGGCCGCGGCGATCGTGATCGCGCCTCCGCTGCCGGTCAGGATCCAGGACCCGACGCTCATCGGCGAGGTGATCTTGAACATGCGCAGCATGTTCAGAAAGCGCGTGGGCTTACCCAGATCAGAGATCAAGAGCGGCGGGCTGAGCGAGATCGCGGCCAGTGAGGTCGCCCAGGCGCGCCGGGCCAGGACATCGTCCCCGCGCAATCCGGCGAGGTAGGCGAGCCCGGCCGAGCCGCCAGCCAGGCCGCCGGTGAAGAAGTAGATCGGGATCTCCCAGGACCACACCGGTTCCTTGATCACCGGCTGCCCGTGGTAGGAGCGGGCGTCGGCCCAGGCGTCCTTTCCGTCGCTCATCGCCTGCCCCCGAAGACCGCCGCGACGAGACCCACGCCGAGCGCCACCGCCGCAGCGCCGGCGCCCATCCAGACCGAACCGATGTCCCGGACCGTGTCGAGCGGATCGGGAGGCAGGCCGTACACCTCGGGGTCGTCGAGGAGTAGGAAGAACGCGCCCGCGCCGCCCACCCCGTCCTCCTCGTCGGCCAGGTACAGCTGCGCCTTCTCCTGGCCCGCGCCCTGGAGGTTGGCCAGCCGGTGCTCGGCGCGCTCGCGCAGGTCGGAAAGCTCTCCGAACTGGATCGAGTTGGTCGGGCAGGCCTGGGCACAGGCCGGTTCCATGTCGTCCTTGAGCCGGTCGTAGCAGAGCGTGCACTTCCACACCCGTCCATCGTCTTCGCGCTGGTCAAGCACGCCGAACGGGCATGCGGGCACGCAATAACCGCAGCCGTTGCAGACGTCCTCCTGGACCACGACGGTGCCGAACTCGGTCCGGAACAGGGCGCCCGTCGGGCAGACCTCGAGGCAGGCGGCGTCGGTGCAGTGCTTGCACACGTCGGAGGCCATCAGCCAGCGGATCCCGTCACCCTCCTGGTAGGTCTGAACGCCCGCCTCGATCGCCGATTGCGCCTCGGCGATCTGGACCAGGTTGCCGTTCTCGCGCGCGTCCGCCGGGACCGATTGCTCGACGAAGGCGACGTGGCGCCAGGTGTTCGCGCCCAGGTCGATCGTGTTGTCGTAGGAGTGTCCGGTGAACCCGTGCATCGACATCGGGACCTGGTTCCATTCCTTGCAGGCGACCTCGCACGCCTTGCAGCCGATGCACACCGAGGTGTCGGTGAAGAAGCCCATCCGCGGCTTGGCCTCGTCGCCGTAGCTCGCAGGCCACGCGTGCGTCTCGAGCTTCACGCCTTCACCCCCGCCCGGCGGCGGTAGTCCTCGACCAGCTCGAGCCGCGCCTTGCCCCGCGGCCGGCGACCCGGCTGGATGTCGCACGTGGCCGTCTTGTACTCGGTGATGTGCACGTTGTTGTCGAGCACCACCGGCAGCAGCTCATTGGCCGAGTCGCCGGTGACGATCCCCAGGCTCGCCCCAGTGGTAGGGCGCGCCCACGAGGTGGATCGTGCGGCCCTGGATCTCGAGCGGCTTGATCCGCTCGGTCACCATCACGCGCGCCT
The DNA here is from genome assembly GCA_963834635.1 of uncultured Solirubrobacterales bacterium. Lineage (GTDB taxonomy): Bacteria > Actinomycetota > Thermoleophilia > Solirubrobacterales > Solirubrobacteraceae > Palsa-465. The sequence goes on from CAWICI010000002.1 coordinate 309,124, forward strand.
CCACCGCCTGGCGCGCGGTGACGATCGTCGCCCAGCCCCCGTGCTCGAGATTCCGCTCAGCCGCGAGCTGCGGCGAGACCTCGCAGAAGAACTCCGGCTGGAGCTCGGCCAGGTAGGGCACGGTGCGTGACATTCCACCCGCGGTGTGGTGCTCGGTCAGCCGGTAGGTGGTGAGCACGAACGGGAAGATTTCCGAGCCACTTTCACCGCCGGTCGGGTGATAGGGGTTCTCCGGTCGCTGGAAGACCTGCCGGGTGGGGTTCTGCTGCTGGGCGTAGAGACGGTTCTTGAATGGCGACTCCTGCGGCTCGTAGTGGAGCGGCAGCGGGCCGTCGACCAGCCCGGTGGGGACGTACAGCCAGCCGCGCCCGTCCGGGTGCAGGATGAACGGTTTGTCGCCGGCGATTCCCTCCATCGCCTTGGCGTCGTCGTCCGGCTTGTAGTCGGGCGCCTTGGTGGGCGGGAAGTCCGGGGAGTCGCCGAGGCTCGTCCACTTCTCCTCCTCCTCGTCCCACCACACATACCGCTTGCGCTCGGACCATGGCTTGCCCTCGGCGTCGGCGGAGGCGCGGTTGTAGATGATCCGCGTGTCCTTGGGCCAGGCCCATCCCCACTCGTGCGCGATCCAGTTCTGCTCGGTGCCGGGCTTCTTGCGCGCCGACTGGTTCACCCCGTCCTTGTAGATGCCGCAGTGGATCCAGGACCCGCACGTGGTCGATCCGTCGTCCTCGAGCTCGTCGTAGCTGGAGAGGAACGAGCCGTCCGGCTTGCGGCCGGAGATCTCCTGGAGGACCGCCTCGGCGTCGGGCTCGTCGTGCTGGCCCTGGAGCGGGTAGTCCCAGGTCAGATCGAGGATCGGCCGGTTCTTCGGATCCGTCGATCCCGCGAGCTTCTCCCGGATCGCCTTGCCCAGGTGGTAGATCCAGTGCAGCTCGGAGCGGCAGTCGCCCGGGGGCTCGCACGCCTTGTGGTGCCACTGGAGCAGCCGCTGGGTGTTGGTGAAGTTGCCGTCCTTCTCGGTGTGGGCGGCGGCGGGCAGGAAGAACACCTCGGTCTGGATGTCCTGCGCCCGGATCTCGCCTGACTCGTGCTCGGGCGAGTCCTGCCAGAACGTCGCCGACTCGATCGGCTGGAAGTCGCGCACCACGAGCCAGTCCAGCCTGCGCCAGGGCGAGGCGCATCAGCTTCGAGTTGGCCGAGCCGACGGCGGGGTTCTGTCCGACGCAGAACATGCCCTTCACGCCACCGTCGAGCATCTTCAGCATCATCGCGTAGTGCGAGTGGTCGCCGTTGATCCGCGGCAGGTATTGGAAGCAGAACTCGTTCTCCTCGGTCGCCGCATCGCCCCACCACGCCTTCAGCAGCGAGACCATGTACGGCCTGAGGTTCCCCCAGGCGCCCGTGTTCGGGCCGTTCAGCTCGACGAACGTGTCCAGCGTCGGGTGCGACTGGGGATGGGGCATCGGGATGTACCCCGGGAGGATGTTGTAGAGCGTCGGGATGTCCGTCGAGCCCTGGATGTTGGCGTGGCCGCGTAGGGCCAGGATCCCGCCGCCCGGGCGGCCCATGTTGCCGAGCAGCATCTGCACGATCGAGGCCGCGCGGATGTTCTGCACGCCTACGGTGTGCTGGGTCCAGCCCACGGCATAGGCGATCGCCGAGGTCCGCTCGCGACCCGAGTTCTCGCACAGGGCGCGGGCGACCTTGAGGAAGTCCTCCTGTGAGCACCCGCAGACGTCGGCCACAAGGTCCGGCGTGTAGCGCGCGAAGTGGCGCCGGACCAGCTGGAGCACGCAGCGCTCGTCCTGCATCGAGTTGTCGATGTTCGGAGGGTCTCCGCCCTCCAGCCGCATTCCGTGGGCACCGTGGGCCTGCTCGCCGGACACGTCGGCCTGCTGCTCGGACTTGCCGGCCGTGGCCTCGCCGCTGGTCTCGTCATATCCCCAGCTGTCGATGCTGTAGGCGCTGTCCTCGGGATTCCAGCCGGAGAAGAAGCCGCTCGCGTCCTCGGCGTCCTGAAACTCGGGCTTGATGATCACCGGGCCGTTGGTGAAGTGGCGGACGTACTCCTCGAAGAAGGCGTCGTGCTCGAAGATGTAGTTGACGATCCCGCCCAGGAAGGCGATGTCGGACCCGCTCCGGATCGGCACGTGGAGATCGGCGACCGCGCTGGTCCGCGTGTAGCGCGGGTCGACATGGATCACCTTCGCCCCGCGCTCCTTGGCCTCGACCACCCATTGGAACCCGACCGGGTGCTGCTCGGCCATGTTCGAGCCCATGATCAGGATGCAGTCGGAGTTCTGCAGGTCCTGCTGGAAGGTGGTGGCGCCACCGCGCCCAAACGAGGTTCCCAGACCGGGAACCGTGGAGCTATGTCATATACGGGCCTGGTTCTCGATCGACACCGCGCCGGCCGCGGTGAAGAACTTCTTGATCAGATAGTTCTCCTCGCTGTCGAGCGTCGCACCACCCAGGAAATGGATACCGAGCGTCCGCTTCAGCGGCTCGCCGTTGTCGGTCTCCTCCTCCCAGGTCTCCTCCCGGGCACGGAGCACCCGGTCGGCGATCATGTCGTTCGCCTGCTCGAGGCTCAGGTACTCCCATTCCGTCCCCCCGGGGCGGCGGTACTTCACCCGGTCCTCGCGCATGGGCGAGTTGACGAGCTTCTCGGACGCGGCGCCCTTCGGACAGAGACGCCCGCGTGAGATCGGCGAGTCGGGATCGCCCTCGATCTGGATGACCTTCTCGTCCTTGACGTACACCTTCTGTCCGCACCCCACAGCGCAGAACGGGCAGATCGACTGGACCACCTTGTCGGCGGTCTTAGTCCGTGGGGTGAGGTTGGCCGAGCGGGCCGATTGGGCTGCCCGTCCCAGTCCCAGAGGGTCGCCGCCGAGCTGACGCAGTACGGGCGCGAGGAGGCGACGACGTGTGGGCATTGGCAGCGCGCATGCTACCCATGCCAAGTTTGCCTACAAACCCGCCGAGTCACCCGCGGCACCCGGTGGGTAAGCACTCGTACATGGCAACGACGTGGAGATCGAGCGGGCGCTGGCCGCGGTCACCGCGACCGGCCACGAGCCGCAGAGCTAGTCCGAGCCGCCCTCACGATCCGAATCGCCCTCACGATCCGAATCGCCTTCACGATCCGAGCCGCCCTCGCGGTCCGCGTCCTCGTCCGAATCCTCCTCCTGCAGGTCATCCGACTCCTCGGACGAGGGCGGGTTGGCCCCGGGGATTGACGGGTCGGTGCGCTTCTGCTGCCAGTCCTGGCGCACGTTCTTGACCTCCTCCTGGAGATCACCGCTCTGCTTCTCCATGCCGTCGGCCTGCTCTTCCAGGTGGTCGGCCAGCTTCTCGGGATCTTGCTCGCTCATACGCCCTCGCCTACCCGGGCAGGCCGCAGCGTGAACGCTCCTGCCGCCGGGTAGGAGGAATCGCCGTGGCCATCGCGATCCTCGACATCGACGGGACGCTCGTCGACACCAACTACCACCACGCCGTGGCCTGGTTCCGCGCCTTCCACCAGCAGGGCATCGTGCTCCCGCTGTGGCGCATCCACCGCCACATCGGGATGGGCGGCGACCAGCTCGTCGGGGCGCTGACCAGCGAGCGCTTCGAGGAGGAGAAGGGCGACGAGGTCCGCGCCGCCGAGAAGGTGCTGTACATGGAGCTGATCGACGAGGTGCAGCCCATGGACGGGTCACGTGAGCTGATCGAGGAGCTCAAGCGCCGAGGCCACACGGTGGTCCTGGCCAGTTCGGCCAAGGACGACGAGGTCGATCACTACCTGAACTTGCTCGACGCCCGCCAGCTGGCCGACGACTGGACCAGCTCGGCCGACGTCGAGACGACCAAGCCCGCCCCCGACCTGGTCCAGGCCGCGCTCTCGCGGGCGCAGAGCGACACCAAGGACGCGGTGATGATCGGGGACACGCCGTGGGACATCGAGGCGGCCCGCAAGGCCAAGGTGCCCACGATCGCCGTCCGGACCGGCGGCTTCGGCGCCGACGAGCTGCGCGAGGCCGGAGCGGCGGCGCTGTATGAGTCGGTCCGGGAACTGCTCGAGGACCTGGACGAGACCGACCTGCGGTGATCGCCTTTGGGGTTCAGTCGCGGTATACGCCACCGAGATCCAAACCCCCGCCCCCCGGCCGCGGCGGCGGTCCGGACCCCCGGTAATCGCAAGCACCTCGTAATCGCGATTACCTTGCAATAACGGCCGGGTGCTCATAGCGTGGCGCCGTGGCCGGTCAAGCCGGACATACCGGGCGCCTGCAACGGCTGAAAGGTGCCCTGGATCCCGGGCAATGGCGGACGGTGGCGTTGATGGCGGCCGTCGTGCTGGGGCTGCACGCGGTCGGATTCTTCCTCCTGATCGCGGTTATAGCCCCCCACCACTACCAGCTGGGCGCCTCGGGGGCATTCGCCGTCGGCACCGGCATCACCGCGTACACGCTGGGGCTCCGGCACGCCTTCGATGCCGATCACATCAGCGCGATCGACAACACCACGCGCAAGCTGATGGCCGAGGGCCGCCGGCCGATGAGCGTCGGCTTCTTCTTCTCGCTGGGCCACTCGACGATCGTTTTCCTCCTCGCCGCGCTCTTCGCCGGCGGGATCAGGGCGCTCGGCGGCCAGGTCACGAATACCGGCTCAGCGCTGCACAACGTGACCAGCTGGGTCGGGACCGGCGTCTCCGGGACGTTCCTCTACCTGATCGCAGCGCTCAACGTGGTGATCCTCCTGGGCATCGTCCGGGTGTTCCTGCAGATGCGCACGGGCGAGTACGACGAGCAGCAGCTCGAGCACCATCTGAATTCGCGCGGGCTGATGAACCGGGTCCTCGGGCGCTTCTCGCGGGCCGTCAGCGCGCCCTGGCAGATGTATCCGGTGGGGGTCCTGTTCGGGCTCGGGTTCGACACGGCGACCGAGGTCGCGCTGTTGTTCCTGGCCGCCGGCGCGGCGGGCGCGGGCCTGCCCTTCTACGCCATCCTCTGCCTGCCGATCCTGTTCGCGGCCGGGATGTCGCTGCTCGACACGATCGACGGCTCGTTCATGAACTTCGCCTACGGCTGGGCGTTCTCGACCCCGGTCCGCAAGGTGTTCTACAACCTCACGATCACCGGGCTCTCGGTGGCCATCGCGCTGGTCATTGGCACGATCGAGCTCGTCGGGCTGGTCGCTCAGAAGACCGGCGCCCAGGGCTCGTTCTGGGCGTGGTGGGAGAACATCAACATCAACACCCTCGGCTTCATCATCGCCGGGATGTTCGTCCTCACCTGGGCCGTGGCGCTGGCGGTTTGGCGGTTGGGGAGGATCGAGGAGCGGTGGAGCGCCCACGCGGCCGGGCGCGAGACGGCCTGAGGTAAACGATGACCCGCGCCGCCGATGGCCCGCCGCTGGAGTTCGCCGACCTCGAGCAGGCGGTGGGGGCGCTGCGCGAGCGCGGCCTGCGGCTCTCGAGCGCCCGCCGGCTGGTCCTCGAGGCGCTGTTCGCCGCCGACGGTCCCGTGTCGGCCGAGCGGGTCGCTGGGACCTCGGGGCTCGATTTGGCCTCGACCTACCGGAACCTGGAGACGCTCGAACGCAACGGCCTCGTCCGCCACGTGCACTTCGGGCACGGTCCCGGCCTGTACGTGCTCGTCGGCCGGGGAGAGCGGGAGTACCTGTTCTGCGAGCGGTGCGGCGAGGTCCAGGCGCTGGAGCCAGAGCGGCTGGATCCGGTACGCAAGCGGATCGACGAGCTGTTCGGCTACCAGGCCCGGTTCACGCACTTCGCGATCGTCGGAGTCTGCCCCGGTTGCGCCAACGCCCCGCCGCGAACGCCCGGGAGGGGAGCTCGCGACGGGCGAGGGATGTCTTTGGACTGATGGGTCCCGTCCGTCCTGGGCCTCTCGAGTGGCAGGAGATCCAGCACCGACAACAGGCACGCTAGCGTCGTGAAAGGTGACCTGCGATACAGTCGCGACCTCTTCCACGACACCGCGCAGAGGGACCGTCTTCAGGCCTGAAGTTCCTGGCCAGATCGGTACACCAGTACGACGAACGTTTACATCGACACGCACTTTGCGCCGAGCCCCTTCCAGTGGCTTAGCGTCGCCTTAAGGCTGCGCGTAGACGGTACGCGCCAGAGGCACCGGGGGGACGCAGAGATCGGACATGCGCAGGGCGTAGAGCGGCGTGTTGGCGCAGCGCCTCGCCATAGCGACGTAAGCGCAGCTGCGTTCACAGCAAGAGCGGTACAGGCGTCGGCGTCGTAGGGGTCGCGATCGAGCAGCGGCGCAGATACCGGGCCGCATCTTCCTCGTCACGCGTTGCAGAGGCGGCGCGCGCGAGCAGCGGAGAGACCTCCTGCGCGGCGGACCGAAACGCCTCGCGGCAGTACACGGCGCAGTGCTCGTACAGGTACTCCTCCAGGAACTCGCGCGTGTAGAGGATATCGGCCTCCCGCAGCTTGCCATCGGCGGCCGTACAGTCGCTCTGCGAGGTCAACCTCACGCCGGCGCAGGCCGCGTACAGGAACGAGGATCACGTCGAGGACGCAGATGCTCGAAGCGCAGGGCCAGCGATTGGCTGTCCGCGGAGATGAAATGGTCGGGAGGATGGGCGCGTTCGGGATCGAGGACCTTGCGCAACGTGCTCAGGGCCACCGACAGGCGGTTCGGGAAGCGGAGCGCGGAGTAATCGCCCGGCCAGAGCGCCTCGGCGGCGGCGTCGCGGGTCAGGGGACGGCCACGGCGGGCGGCCAGCATCTTCAACAGGTCGCGGGCCTTGCGCGATTGCCAGGACGACCAGCGGGATGGCCTGGCCGGCGCGCGAGACGGCGAACTGGCCGAGCGTGGTCACCGACACCTCCGCGCGCCGGTCCCGGGCGATGAGAAGAAGCCCGGCCAGCCCGAGCTCGGGCTGCACACCCCGGCGCGAGAGCTCGCCTCGGAGCGCCTCGGCCCGGCTGAGATCGACGCCGGCAGGCGGCGAGCATCAGCTCGGCGCGCTAGGCTCGCGATCGGGTCACCGATCTCGTGCCAGAAGCGTGGCCGCCGCCTCGAGCTGGGACTCGTCCGACAGGCTGGCTGGCCGCCGCGCTCAGCTCGAGGGCCTTGGCCAGGGCCGGGCTGTCGCCGGTGCGCCGAGCCTCGGCTTGGGCGTCGGCCGAGAGTCGCTGACGCCTGATCGCGGTCGCCGGAGATCAACTCCACCCACGACAGGACGCACAGGGCGTGGAGCACGCTCGAGGCTCGTGGCCCGAGACGAACCGCCTCCATGAGCGTGGCTGCGGGCGGTTTCCGGATCATCCTCGGCGAGCAGTGAGAGCCAGCCCCGCGAGGGCGAACACCAGCGCGTGCACGTCGTCGGCTTCCTCGGACAGACGCCAGAGCACGCTCAAGCGAAGCGCGCGCTCGGGCCAGGTCGCCGCGCTCGGCGTCGAGCGCGCCCAGCTGGGTGTATGGCGCGCACACGAGCAGCGAGCCCAGGTCGGTGAACATCTCGATGGCCTGCTGCGAGGAGCGCCCGCGCTTCCTCGAGCTCGCCGCTGTGCATCAGCGCCTCGGCCTTGTTGGACATCGCCAGGGCGCCGAACAGGTTGTGTCCGGCGGCGGCGCTCATCGCCAGATCGGCCTCGCTGATCGCGACCGGCATAGTCGCCCTCCTCGACCGCGCGACGAGCTCAGATTCGCGTGGATGCGCGCCAGGTGCACGGAGTCTCCGGCGCTCGTGGCCGCGCTCAAGAGCGAGGCGGTAGTGGCGCTCGTTCTGCTCGCGATCCCCCCGGCTGGCTGCGGCCAGAGCGGCGGCGACGTGCGCGGCGGCGCGCGCGGCGGAATCGCCGCTGGCCTCTGCTTGGCGCAGAGAGAAACGTCCGCCACCCGATCCGCCTCGTCCCCCTGCCCGCGTCCCCACAGCGTGGCGCTGAGCCAGGCGGCCACGAGCGCATCGTCGCTGGTTCCCTGGCCTTCGGTGTAGGCGGCCGCCAGAACCGCCTGCGCGCCATCGAAGTCGGAGCGCAGGTAGAGCAGCGCCCCCAAGCGCCAAGCGATCGCCGCGCTCAGCGGCTGCGCCGCCGCTCTGCGCTGGATGGCCCCGAAGACCTCCATCGCGCCGTCCCAGTCCCCGCCCGCGACCAGCGCCTGGGCGAGGATCGGGTCAAGCTCGGGGTCCCTTCCCCCGCCGCGCACCGCGTAGAGCCTCTATCACCCGGGCCCCATAACCCTGGGCGACAAGCTCGCTCGCCGCGCCGGGTGAGCAGAGCGCGAACCTCGGCCGGCGGACCGCCCATCGCGCACTTGAGCGCCTCCTCGAGGCGGTCGGCCCGCTCGAGCCAGGCACCGGCTCGGCGGCGAAGCTCCTCGGCCTCGACGAGCGGGAGCCGTGCGTTCACCGCCTCGTCCAACACCGGAGAGAGGGTCCGGGTGACGCCGTCTCCCGATGCCACCAACAGTCCCCGCAGCTGAAGGCTCTCCAGCTCGGCGTCGGCTCCGTCAACACCGAGCCCGGCGAGCAGTTCGGGGTCGACGACCGGGACGACGCCGGCCACGGCGAGCAGCTGCTGGGCGGAGGGCTGCTCGCGTTCGATCAGCTCGGCGGCGAACTCTCGCCACGCCGAGCCGCGGCGAAGCTGCAGCTGCTCCAGGGTCTGATCCCAGCGGACGGGGTCAAGCCGTTCGAGTCGATCGACGATCAGCTGCAGCGCCGCCGCCCAGCCGGCGGTGAGGGACCAGCACGCCTCGGCGAGACGACGGCCGCCCGGGCCCAGCCGCTCGACCAGCAACGATTCCGTCTCCTCAGAGGTGAACGCGAGGTCGGGAGCGTTCAGCTCCATCAGCTCGCCGCGACCCCGCACCGCGCCGAGCCCGAGCGAGGGCAGCCCGCGACCGCTCAGCACTATGTGCAGCCGCGATGGCGCCTGGAGGCACGAGCGTGCTCAAGACCGGAGGGTGCCGTGGTGGTTTTCGCCGCCGGCAGATCGCGCGACAATATGAGGGGCATGCCGGTCAAGATCGTGTTCAGGTGCGAGATCTGCGGCGCCCGGCCGGACGCCGGCACCCAGGCGGCGCTCGAGCGCCAGCTGCTTGACCTCCGCCACGGCGAATATGTGGACGCTGAGCCCGGCAACTGGCTGACCTGGCACGGCCGCGGCGTCTACGGGCCGCACCGGTATGCGTGCGGGCGGCATCGCGGCGAGCTGAAGGCGCTGCTGCGCGAGCACTACGGCAATCTCGGATGGCATCCTTGGGCCAAGGGACCCCATCCGTGGGCAGGGCGTCGCGGAACCGACCGGGCGCGACGGCTGGCCCGGACGCTGCGCTCGAGCTTCGGCGCCCCGGGCGGCTAAACCGGGCGCGCGGTGCCTGACCCGCGACGACCGCACGCGCCCTAGAGCAGACTGCCCCCCGGGGGCACCACCCACAGGCGCGGCGCGAGCTGGAGCAGGGCCTGGTCGTCGAGCTCGCCCACCTTCTCGACCCCCTCGCGCTCCATCGCCAGCGACAGCTCCCGCCAGGCGAGGGCCACGCTGGCCACGCGGGCCGTCGGGCCCCAGCCGACCGTGGACCGCAGCTCGGTCGCGCGGGCTCGCACCGCCTCGAGCGTCAGCTCGCCGAAGGGGACGTTCTCGCCGCTGGTGAAGACGGTCTGGGCGAGGACGTCGCGGAGCTCGGTCATCGCGCGCGCAGCCTCGCCGCCGCGATGGCTGCCTGGCCATATGAGATACCGCCGTCGTTCACCGGCAGCTGTTCGGGGATCAGTACCCGCAGCCCCTCGGCCTCGAGGCCCGCGGCGACCAGCGTGAGCAGCCGCCGGTTCTGGAACACGCCACCGGAGATGACGACGAGATCCATCCGCCGCTGCCGCGCGGTGTCGGCCACGGCCGTGACCGTCGCGTTTGATACCGCGTGATGGAACCGGGCGGCGATCACCCCAGGCGACGTCCCGCGATCGAGGTCGGCCAGAACCGCCAGGATCGTCTCCCGGGGATCGAGAACGCCGCCGGCGACGGGGAACGGATAGGCATCGCCGGCGCTGTCCTCGCAGGCCCGCTCGAGCTCGATCGCCGCCTGGCCCTCGTAGTTGACCGTCGGGCGAATCCCGCACAGCGCGGCGACCGCGTCGAACAGGCGCCCCATGCTGCTCGTGAGCGGCGAGCGAAGCCCGCTGCCGACGAGGGAGCCGACGCGTTCCCAGTCGCGCGCGGGCACGCTCGTGACCAGCGAGCGCGGCGGCAACGGCGGTGTTTCACCCAGCGCGGCGGTTATCCACGAGCACGCCATCCGCCACGGCTGGCGGATCGCGCGCTCGCCGCCCGGTAGCGGGACGGGCAGCAGCTTGCCGACGCGCTCGAAGTCGAGCAGGTCGCCGACCAGCAGCTCCCCTCCCCACACGGTTCCGTCCGGCCCGTAGCCCGTGCCGTCGAAGATCGCGCCGATCGCCGGGTCCACCACCCCATGCTCGGCCAGGCACGCGGCCAGGTGGGCGTGGTGGTGCTGGACGCCGACGAGCTCGGTCTCGCTGCGCTCGAGCGCGTGCTTGGTCGAGAGATAGTCCGGGTGCAGGTCGTGAACCACCACCTCCGGGTCGACCGCGAACAGCCGCCCCAGGTGTTCGATTCCCTCCGTGAACGAGCGCAGCGTCTCGTAGTTCTCGAGGTCGCCGATGTGGTGGCTGATCCAGGCTCGGTTGCCCTTGGCCAGGCAGAAGGTGTTCTTCAGCTCGGCGCCGCAGGCCAGAATCGGCACCGGTGTTCCGCCGGGCAACGCGATGCTGGCCGGGACGTAGCCGCGGGAACGGCGCAGCAGAGCCGGGCGGTCCCGACCGCCCACCGCGACGGTCCGGAGCACCGAATCGTCCGTGCGCGTCTCGATCGGGCGGTCGTGGATCAGGAGCAAATCGGCGAGGCCGGCCAGCCTCGAGAGCGCATCCTCATCGAGATAGGCGATCGGCTCATCCGAGACGTTGCCGCTGGTCATCACCAGCGTCTGCCCGACGTCCCCGAGCAGGAGGTGATGAAGGGGTGAATAGGGCAGCATCACACCGAATTCGGAGGCGCCCGGGGCGACCGCCGCAGCGACCGGGGCATCCGTGAGCCGGGGGGCGAGCACGATCGGGCGGGCAGGCGAGCTCAGCAGCGCCTCCGCCGCCTCGTCGAGCGCGACCAACCCGCGCGCCTGGACCGCGTCCGCCGCCATCAGCGCGAACGGCTTGTCCTCGCGGTGCTTACGGGCACGGAGGGCGGCCACGGCCCGCTCGTCGTCCGCGCGACACGCCAGGTGATAGCCACCCAGACCCTTGATCGCGACGATCGCGCCGTCGCGCAGGGCCAGCGCCGCCTCCTGGAGCGGGTCGCCGCGGACCCCCGTCCCGTCCGCATGCAGCAGGGAAGCCGACGGGCCGCAGGCCGGGCAGGCGTTGGGTTGGGCGTGGAAGCGGCGGTCGGCGGGGTCCTCGTATTCGCGCCGGCACTCCGGGCACATCCGGAACGCCGCCATCGTCGTCAGCGGGCGGTCGTAGGGAACTCCCCGGACGATCGTGAACCGGGGACCGCAGTTCGTACAGTTGATGAAGGGGTAGCGGTAGCGCCGGTCTGCTGGGTCGAACAGCTCCTGGAGGCATTGATCGCAGGTCGCTGTGTCGGGCGTGACGGCGGCGTCCGCGGTCTGGCCACGAGGACTGGCAAGGATCTCGAAGCCGCCGGAGGCGCCGACGGGCTGACGCTCCGCGGCCTGCGTCTGCTCGAGCACGGCCAGGGGCGGCGCCTCCCGTTCCAGTCGCTCGAGGAAGCGCTCGATGGCCGGCCCGCCGCCTTGCACCTCGAGCAGCACCCCGTGGGCGTCGTTGAGCACGAACCCGGACAGTCCCAGCTCGCCGGCCAGGCGGTAGACGTAGGGGCGAAACCCGACCCCCTGGACCGTGCCCGTGACTCTGACCCGGACTCGACGCGAGGTCACTGCCGAGAGCGCGTTCATCCCACCAGCTCGCGGAGCACGTGGTACGCGCTCGCCTGGGCCTCCTGGATCCGGGGAATGTGCTCGGAGCGGGTCACGACGACTTGGTCGGCGAGCCCCTGGGCCGCCACCTGGCCGCCGTCATAGCCGACCATCGCCACCGTGTACAGGCCGCGGCGGCGCGCCTCACGCAGAGCCTCGATCACATTGGCCGAGTTGCCGGAGGTCGAGAACGCGAGTGCCGCGTCCCCGGCGAGGCCATAGGCGATCACCTGGCGCGAGAACAGCGCGTCGGTGCCGATGTCGTTGGCGATCGCGGTGAGGATCGCCGCATCGTCGCTGAGGTCGACTGCTGGCCGGGCGGCCCCGGCCGGACCCGCCGGGTTGCGGAAGTCCGCGACGACGTCCATCGCGTCGGTGGCGGAGCCGCCGTTTCCGAACGCCAGCAGCTTGCCGCCGCACTCGAAGCGCTCGCGGAGCGCGCGCGCGGCTTCGAGCAGCGCGCCCTGGTTCTCGCTCAGCGTCTGCTCGCGCAGCGCGCCGATCTCCTGTGCCTTCATCAACACCGAGGCGCGGACGTCGTCGATCACCGGCTCGAGCTGGCGCTCCTGCTCGCCCAGGAACGGGTAGAGGAAGCTCGACGCGCCGGCGTCGTGGACGCGGCGCTGATCGCGCCCGGTGAGCAGGCCGCGGTGCTCGAAGAACACGTGGACGAGCTCCCACAGGACGTGGTAGAGGGTCTCCACCAGCTCCTGGGCCACGAACGGCTCGTCGGTCGGCGGCGCGAAGCGATGCTCGGCCGGAATCGCGGGCGCGAAGGCGATGCTCAGGCATCCGCGGGCGCGGGCGGCGGCCACGCTGTCTGAGAGCCCATCCCCGAAGGCGATGACGATGTCGTCCTCGCGGGCGAGCTGCCCGAGCGACCCGGCGAGCTCAGCGGGACCGCCGACCAACGCCAGGGCCGGCAGCGCGCGCTTGCCGACGATCACCGGATGGACGAACTCGACGGCCACGTGTCGGGCGTCCGAGCGCGCCGCCGCCCCACTGCCCAAGGCGAGCAGCCGCCCGCCCCGCGCGAAGCGCTCGGCCATCTGGTGACAGAGACGAGCCAGGCGCTCGGCCTCGGCGGCGAAGAACGCCTCGTTGGCGGCGCTCCGACGCTCGATCGCCGCGTCGACGCGGCGACCGGGATCGGCGGCGAGGGCCGCCTCGCTCACGCCGGAACCTCCTCGCGGGCCGCGATCCGCTCAAGCCACTCGCGCCAGCGCTCGACCCCCTCCCCCGTGCGCGCGCTCACGAGCAGCTTCTCGACGTCGGGATGGACCTGATCGATGTTGTAGAGCAGCTGGTCGAGGTCGAACTCGAGGTGGGGCAGCAGGTCGATCTTGTTGACCAGCACCAGCTCGCAGGTCCGGAACATGAGCGGGTACTTGAGCGGCTTGTCCTCGCCCTCGGTGACCGAGCAGACCATGACCCGGGCGTCCTCGCCGACCTTGAACTCCGCCGGGCAGACCAGGTTGCCGACGTTCTCGATGATCAGCAGATCGATCTCCGCCAGGGGCAACGACGGTAGGGCGCAGCGGACCATGTTGGCGTCGAGGTGGCACTCGCCGCCGAAGCTCGGGTCGGTGTTCAGCTGGGTGACCGGCACGTGCAGGCTGGCCAGCCGGTCGGCGTCCATCGAGCCCTGCACGTCGCCTTCGAGCACGCCCACCCGGACCCCGGGGAGGTGGTGACGACGCGCTCGAGCAGCGTCGTCTTGCCCGCGCCGGGGGCGCTCATGAAGTTGATCACCTTGACCTCCGCCCGGTCGAAGTCGGCGCGGTTGGCGGTGGCGATCGTGTTGTTGGCGTCGAGCGCCTCCTCGACGACCGTCACCTTGGTGCGATGCATTCGGCCTCCTCGACTTCGATCGACTCGACTTCGAACTCGTTGCCGCTGGCGATCTCGACCTCGCTGCCGCCGCACGTCGGGCAGCGAAAGGCGGGGATCTCGATCGCCCACTCGCGCCCGCACGGCCGGCAGCGCAGGCGCGCCGTCGATCACCTCCTGCTCGAGCCGGGCGCCCTCGCACACCGTGTCGCGGGCGACGAACTCGAAGTAGAACTCGAGCGTGTCGGGGACCACCTGGCGCAGCCGCCCGACCCGCAGGCTGACGACCGACACCCGGCGCCCGCCGGCGTGCTTGGCGGCGGTGTTGACGACGGCGCTGCTCAGCGAGAGCTCGTGCACGCCCCTAGCCGCCCCCGGCCGGCCACGGAGCTCGGCCAGCGGCTGGCCGCCGAGCTCGGCCATCGTCTCGACCACCAGCTCGACCGCCCGCTCGACCGCCTCACTGACCTGGTCGGAGAGCCCCCAGCCCATCTCCTCCACCTCCGCCGGCTCGCAGGCGATCACGATGACCTGCCCCGGCCAGGCGCCGATCGACTTGACGAACCGCAGCACGGTCTGCGGGTCCATGCCGTGGGGGTTGATCACCTCGCCGTCCTCGATCGCGCCCTGCACCTACTCCTCGTCGGGCTCCATCACGTACAGCGTTCCCGGCTCGCCGCCCTGCTGGCTGACGTCGAGGATCACCAGCGCGTCGTAGCCGCGCATCACCTCGTAGGCGAGATCCAGGCCGCCGGTGCCGGCGTCCATCACCGCCACGCCGGCCGGCAGCTCGCGCTCGGTCAGCCGGCGGGCGACCTCGCCGCCGAAGCCGTCGTCGCGCAGCCAGGCGTTGCCGACGCCGGCCACGAGGATGCTGCGCAATGACTCTGAACTCATGTGTCGATCACCTCCACCTCGTGGGCGAAGAAGTACAGGTAGCGGCCGGTGTCCCGCATCAGCTCCTGGCCCGGATCGTCGTCGATCGTCACGCCCAGATGGGTCTTGCCGTCGTAGTCGGTGAAGATCCGCTCGATCGTGGCGGTCCGGCCGTCGAGCATCCGCGCGTGCAGGTCGGCGTCGGGCGCGGGCCTGATCACGACCTTGCCGCCGCGGCGGAAGGTCGCGCCGCCGACGTCGCGCCTGCTCCTCGCCGGCCCGCGGATCGCGCAGGCCGGGCGGCTCGCGTCGGCGGCTCGGTCGGTCTGCGGGTCGCGGAGCGTGACGCGGCCGTGCAGCGCGATGATCTCCTCCGGGCGTGGCGGCCGCGGCCCGCGTCGATCATCTCCCGCACGGCGGGGTCCTGCGCGCTCGATCTCGGCCCGCTCGCCGTCGCTCAGCGCCTGGACGTGGAGCAGCAGCGCCTCCTCGATCTCGGTCGAGTCGAACAGCCCGCCGCGGCTCTCGGGCGCGATCTGGGGATGGTCGGGGAGCACGATCGCGGCGCCGAGCGACGACGTCGTCGGCGGGGTCGGCCAGCACCGGGAAGGTGTTGACGCTCGCGCAGGCGGCGCTCGAGCGGCGAGATGAACCGCCCGCCGCGCACGCGCAGGATCGGGTGGGTCGAGAGCAGCGAGCGGGCCAGCGCGCCCGGCGCGGTCGAGCCCGCTGCGCGACGACGGTCCGGTTCTCGACCCGCAGCGACGACCTCGTACGCGCCCGCCCGAGCCGCCGGGCGACCGAGAGCGCCAGCGCCACCGACCAGCGGCGCGCCCGGCGGCGCCGGCGCACCCTGACCTCCTTCTCCGCCGGCCGCGTCGGCCAGCGCGCCGACCATCGCCCCCGACAGCTCGACCCGCTGCGCCTCGGCCTGGTGGCGCTCGCCGCCGGCGACCAGGAAGCGCACCTCGGCGCGCAGCACCGCGTCGGCGGGGCCGCTTCGAGCGCGCAGCGCAGCTCGAGGTGGTCGAACGTGCTCGGCAGCGTCGCCGCGTAGGCCGGCGGATAGACGATCCCGAACGGCGTCGGGGTGGCGTTCTTGATCGCGCTCGGCGTGTACGGGATAGAGCGCGTAGCCCTCGTAGAGCAGCGAGTCGACGAGCTGCTCGAGCGCGTCAGCCATCGCCCGCCTCGTCGCAGCAGCGCGCGCCACGCAGGCGTCGAGCGTCGCCAGGCCGCGGTCGAGCTTCGCCCGCTGGAGCGCCTCGAGCGTCTGCGGAGCGCAGCGCCACCCAGCCGGTGTTCGGGTAGTAGTGCTCGATCGTCTCCTGCCACACCGAGACCGGCATCCGGAAGTCGATCGACTTGGTCCACGGGACGAGCACCATCTGCAGCCCGCCGTCGTCGCCGGGGTAGTAGATCAGTGCCGTTGAAGTGCAGCGCCAGCGGCGCCTCGCCGTCGGGCAGCGAGTGCAGGTACTTGGCCGCCGCCAGCTCCAGGTCGTAGTTGCACGCGATCGGGACCGCGACCGTGGTCGAGCCGGTGAACGCGGGCACGACGACGTCGAGCTGGGACCAGACCAGGCTGCGGGTCGTCACCGCCCAGCGCTCGGGCGCGCCGAACAGCTCGAGCAGCCGCTCGCGGGTGGCGTCGTCGTAGCGGCGGCGGGCCGGCTCGATCATCAGCTGGATGCGTCAGCGCGATCATGTAGATCTGGCGGCCGCTGCGGCTCGCTGACCTGCAGGTCGAGGGCGAGCATCGGGGTGGCGGCGTGGCGCACCGGCGCGGGCGCCGAGCACCGCGAACTCGGGCTCGGGCACGCGGACGCCTCGGCGGCGGCGCGCCGGTCGCTGGCGACTGCGACGCTCACGCCGGCACCGCCTCGCGCCCGCAGCGCGTCGAAGAAGCCGCGCCACCGCCGTCTCGACCGCCCGCGCCGCCCGGAGATCCCCTCCCAGCTGCGCCTTGATCGCGCCGGTCAGCGCGTAGCAGCGGTCGATCGGCGCGATCGCGTAGACCGGCGGGTCGGCCAGGCGGTTGACGATCAGGCCCTCGATGTCGGGCTCGATGCCGCCGAGCACCGGGTTGAGCTCGCAGCATCCGGTTCCAGGACTCGAAGTGGAGCTCGGACTCGGTCGCGCCGGCCGGGCTCGGGTACATCGCCACCACGCACTCGGTGACCGTCGAGTGCATGAAGAACGCCAGCCCGATCGGGATCTGGAAGCTCGCCCACAGATCGTCGGGGACGTCGAGGTCCGGGCAGCCACAGCGTGCGCTGCCCGGTCGGGCGGTAGTCGCCCTCGCCGGCGCGCATCGCCCCAGCACGCCTCGCAGGCGCAGACGATCCGCCGCTCGACCAGGTGCAGCAGGTGGCGGTGGTCGTCGGGGATCGCCGATCCCGCAGAGGTCGCAGACCTCGCTCGGCCGTCGCCGGCCGCTCGGCGGCGCGCGGCGTCGGCCGGTGCGCTCGGGCGCCCGGCGCGCCGGCGCCCGAGCCAGTCCCGCGCAGCCCGCGCGACCAGCTGCGCCCGCTCGCCGGGCGGCCACCGCGTCCGCGGCCAGCCGGCGCCGGTCCGCGCCGTCGCCGTCGCGCTCATGCCGCCAGCGCCACCTTGACGCCGCCCCTGCTCGCGCAGCAGCGGCACCGGCTCGAGCTGGATGCGCTCGTCGTCCATCGAGCGGCCCGCCCGGGGCAGGAAGAACGAGCGCCCGCAGTCGCGGGCAGCGAGAGCGCCGCCGTCGGAGAGCTCGCCGTCGTGCAGCGGCGCCGCCGCAGGCCGCGCAGCGTCGCGGTAGGCGAGCAGCGTGCCCTCGACGTTGGCGATCACCAGCGCGCTGCCCGGCGACCGTCGCGGCCGCCAGTCGCCCCCGTCGCCGAGCTCCGCCAGCGACTCGACGCTCGAACCAGGCCGGCGCGCGTCGGCGGCGGCGGCCGAGATCGACCATCGGCAGCTCCGATCCCGGCCGTGCCGGCGCCGAGCCGGTGACCATCGGCAGCGCCGTCCCCGGTCATCGTCTGCGGCGCCACGCCCTCGACCTCGAGCCCCTCGAGGTCGGGCGCCGCCTCCTCGAGCGCCTGCTTGATCGCCAGCTCGAGCGTCACCGACGAGGCCGAGCAGTCCGAGCAGCTGCCCGCGCAGGTGGATCCGGGCCACGCCGTCCTCGAGCGAGAGCAGCTCGACGTTGCCGCCGTGGGACTCCATGTACGGGCGCACGGAGTCGAGCGCGGCCTGCACCCGCTCCTCGAGCGGCGACCGGGTGCAGGTCGTGGATCAGCAGCAGCGTGGCCACGAGCGGGTCCTCGGCCAGCCCGGCCGCGATCCGCTCGCCCGCCTCCCCGGCCGCCGAGCAGGCGCGGCCACGATCCGCTCGAGCCCGGCGCCGTACATCTGCACGACCGCGGACGACGAGCTCCTCGGCGAGCTCGCGCGAGCCGGCGTCGCCCGCGGCGTCGAGCCGCTCCTGGAGCTCCTGGACGCGCTCGAGCGAGCTGCTCCGGGCGCTCGTCGACCGCGGCGGCCGCCGCGTCCATGCGCTAGGCCATCGCCGTCGGCGTGTGCATCACCTTGCGCACCTTGCCGCCGCCGGTGTACATGTGCACGCCGCACGGCAGGCACGGGTCGAACGAGCGCACCGCCCGCATGATGTCGACGCCCTTGAAGTTCTCCGGGCCCGTTCTCCTCGAAGATCGGCGTGTTCTGCACCGCGTCCTCGTAGGGGCCCGGGCGTCCCGTAGACGTCGCGCGGGCTGGCGTTCCACGGCGTCGGCGGGTAGGGCTGGTAGTTGGCGATCTTGCCCTCGCGGATCACCATGTGGTGCGAGAGCACGCCGCGCGCCGCCTCGTGGAAGCCGCAGCTGACCGCGCTCGTCGGGAACCTTGAAGCTGTTCCAGCTCTTGGTCCGGCCGGCCTGCACCTCCTTCATCGCCCGCTCCAGGCAGTGCAGCGCGATCAGCGCGCTGTAGGCCTGGTGGTAGGTGCGGGCGCGGTCGCGCTCGATCGCGTTGGACTTCTCCGGGCACGTTCCACTCGAGCTCCATCTCGGGCAGGTTGGGCGAGCGCGGCAGCGACCATCTGGATCGAGTGGCCGGTCGCCTTGGCGTAGCCGAAGTCGACCAGCCCCGCCTTCGCCGTGCACCACTGGCGGGCGAACGGGCCGCCGCCGGTGTCGCAGCAGACGTGCGTGTCGGTGCGCTTGTCGTAGATCCGCGGCGAGACGACCCAGGTGTACTTGTCGGTGAAGTCGCGCTTCTGCGGGCGCGGCAGCGTGACCTTGTTCCACGGGATGGTTCTTGTCCACCGGGTTGCCGAGCGGGTCCTGGGTGACGAACGTCGGCTCGTTCTCCCAGCCGTCGAAGTACGAGGAGCCGAGCAGGATCCGGATCATCAGGTTGATCTCGACGAGATCGGTCGAGATCAGCTCGCCGCCGATCGCCACGCCCGGGCGTGATGTAGCGCTTGCGCCCCCACTCGGTCATGTTGCGGTAGTCGTAGTCGACGTAGTCGGGGTCGTCGAACGAGCCCCAGTTGACGAGGTTGGTCTCGCGGTAGCCGACCATGTCGTAGCCCGGCAGCTCCTGGAGGAAGAAGTCGTACAGGTCGTCGTGCATCGGCACGCTGCGCTTGACGTAGTCGAAGTAGCGCATCAGCCGCACGTAGTAGTCGGTGCACGTCTGGTGGGTGATGTCGGCGCTGCAGCCGCCCGGCATGATCGTCGAGGGGTGGGTGTGGCGCCCGCCGAACAGGCA
The DNA here is from genome assembly GCA_963834635.1 of uncultured Solirubrobacterales bacterium. Taxonomy (GTDB): domain Bacteria; phylum Actinomycetota; class Thermoleophilia; order Solirubrobacterales; family Solirubrobacteraceae; genus Palsa-465. The sequence goes on from CAWICI010000002.1 coordinate 328,563, forward strand.
GTACATCTCGCGCGTGTAGCGGGCGACGTGCAGCGTCTCGAGGTAGAACTCGCCGGTGAACGGGTTCAGCGCCCGCATGATGTCGGCGATCGTCTTGTAGCCGTGGATGTCCTGCCCGGGCGCGGCCGTGTTCTCGGCCTTGGCCAGCAGCGACGGGTTGGTCTCCTTGACCATCTGCTCGCAGAAGTCGACGTTCGCCATGCAGTCGTTGAAGATCGCGTGGTCGAAGATGTAGTCGGCGGTCTCGGCCAGGTTGAAGGCCAGGTCGCCGAGCGGCGGCGGCTTGACGCCGTAGGCCATGTTCTGGTTCAGGCACGAGCAGGTGCAGTGGTTGTCACCGCAGATGCCGCAGATCCGGCTGGTGATGAAGTGGGCGTCGCGCGGGTCGATCCCCTTCATGAAGATGTCGAAGCCGCGGAAGACCATCGACGTGCTGTAGCACTTGAGCACCTGCTGGTTGGTGAAGTCGATCTCCGTGTGGATGCCCGAGGCTGCCGACGATCCGGGTGATCGGATCCCACGACATCTCCTTGACCATGACCTTCTGCTGCGGAGGCGGTTTCAGTCGCCATCTGTGTCTCTCCTCAGTTGCCGTCGGCTGGCGCGAGATGGCGTCGGCGCGTCGCTCACCAGCGCTTGGCTGTAGCCGGTGGTCAGCGTGCTTGCCCGCGCCGCCGCCACTCCGGCTCCTTGTCGTACTTGTTGGCGATGTGGCGGTGGCGGAAGTAGCGGACGATCGGGCCGTAGCTGAACTTCATGACGGTCCCGGCCGCGCCGCCCCATCGGTCCTCGTCCATGAACGGCATGTACTTGTCGGGGAAGCCGGGCATCGTGCAGGCCATGCAGATGCCGCCGACGTTCGGGCAGCCGCCGATCGCCGTTGACCCAGCCGCGGACCGGCACGTTGCACTTGACCACCGGGCCCTTGCAGCCCGAGCTTGACCAGGCAGCGGTGGTCGGAGCCGTACTCGGTGGCGAACTCGCCCTGCTCGGCGAAGCCGGCGCGGTTGCAGCCCTCGCGCACCGTCCGCCCGAACAGCCACTTCGGCCGCAGCGCCTCGTCGAGCTCCGGCGCCGGCGCCAGCCCGGCGAGGTGCAGCGCCAGGTAGAGCAGCGTCTCGGTCATGTTGTCCGGCTGCGCCGGGCAGCCCGGGATGCAGACGACCGGCAGGCCGGCCTTCGACTTCCAGCTCCAGCCGAGGTAGTCGGGCACGCCCATCGCGCCGGTCGGGTTGTTCTTCATCGCCGGGATGCCGCCGTAGGTGGCGCAGGTCCCGACGGCGACGACCGCGGCGGCCTTGGGCGCCAGCCGGTCGAGCCACTCGTTCATCGTGATCGGCTGGCCGTTGTCGGGGTTGACCGCGAACGCCGGTCCAGTGGCCCTCGCCGTTGATCTCCTCGTTGCCGAGCGAGCCCTCGATGACCAGCACGAACGGGTCGAGCTTGCCCTGCTCGGCGTCGAACCACGCCTGGGCGTACTCCTGGCCGACGGCGTAGTCGACGACCTGGTTGTGGACGACCACCTTCGGCATGCCCGGGATCGCCTGCAGGATGATGTCCTCGAGGCTCGGGTTGGTGGCCGAGGTCATGGCCACCGAGTCGCCCTCGCAGCTCGAGGCCGGTGGTCATCCACAGGACGTGGGCGGTGACCGCCTCGGTCTTCTTCTGCTGCTGCATAGGGGCTCGCCATCGTCGCCATCGCGTTCTCCTCTCGCTCAACAGATCCGCGGCAGCGGGTCGCCGACCAGCTGGTCCATCACCCGCCGGCCGCCAAAGCTCGTCTGCACCAGCACCATCCCGGGCGGCTCCGTCCGCACCTCGCCGATCTCGGCCGCCTGCTCGCACCCCGGGACGCTGCGCAGCGCCGCCAGCGCCGCCTCCGCCGCCTCCGGGGCCACGAACGCGACCAGCTTGCCCTCGTTGGCCACGTACATCGGGTCGATGCCGAGGATCTCCGCCGCGCCGGCCACCGCCGGGTCGCACCGGGATCTCGCCCTCGCGCACGATCATCGCCACCGACGAGGCGCGCGCCAGCTCGTTGAGCACCGAGGCCACGCCGCCCCGGGTGGCGTCGCGCAGGCAGCGCAGGCTCCGGGCCGGCCGCGTCGAGCAGCGCGTCGACCGCGGGCCACAGCGAGCGCGTGTCCGACTCGATCGCGGCGTCGAGCTCGAACTCGCCGCGGGCGAGCATGATCGCCGTGCCGTGCTCGCCGATCGCTGCCGGAGAGCAGGATCCGGTCGCCGCGGCCGCAGCGCGGCCGGCGAGAGGCTCGCGCGCGGGTCGCGCCGCCCGATCCCGGTGGTGCAGATGTACATCCCGTCGGCGTGGCCGCGCTCGACGACCTTGGTGTCGCCGGCGACGATCTCGACGCCGGCCTCGCGGGCCGCGGCGCGCGATCGCCTCCACCTCGGCGCGCAGGTCGTCGGCCGCCAGCCCCTCCTCGAGGATCAGCGACAGGGTCAGCGCCAGCGGCCGGGCGCCGGACACGGCGAGGTCGTTGACCGTCCCGTTGACCGCCAGCTCGCCGATCGAGCCGCCGGGGAAGCGCAGCGGCTTGACCACGTAGGAGTCGGTGGTCAGGGCCAGCGTCGCCGCTCGCCGACGCTCACGGCGCCCGCGTCGGCCATCTGCTCGAGCGCGTGGCCGCCGAACGCCGGCACGAACAGGCCCTCGATCAGTGTCTGGGTCGCCTTGCCGCCGGCGCCGTGGGCCATGGTGATGTGCGCGTCGCGGAACTTGGCCCGCTTGCCGCGGGCGGTCTCGATGATCCCGAGGATCCTCTGCTCGCGCTCGGAGACGACCGTGCCCGCTCATCACACGACCTCCCGCTCGCGGGCGAAGCGGCCGAAGTTGTAGTAGGCGGCGCAGGCCCCCTCCGAGGAGACCATGCACGTGCCGATCGGCCGCTCGGGCGTGCAGGCCGTGCCGAACACCTTGCACTCCCACGGCTTGATCACGCCCTTGAGCACCTCGCCGCACTGGCAGGCCTTGGGATCGGCGACGCGCACGCCGGGCACGCTGAAGCGCCGCTCGGCGTCGAGCTCGGCGTAGGCCTCGGAGAGCTTCAGGCCGCTGTGGGAGATGAACCCGAGCCCGCGCCACTCGAAGTGGGGGCGCAGCTCGAACACCTCGGCCATCACCTCGAGCGCGCGGAGGTTGCCCTCGTAGGGGACGACCCGCTTGTACTGGTTCTCGACCTCGCAGCGGCCCGTCGCGCAGCTGGCGCAGGATCATCGCGATCGCCTGCAGGATGTCCAGCGGCTCGAAGCCCGGCGATCACCACCGGCTTGCCGTAGTCGGCGGGGATGAACTCGAACGGCCGCGCGCCGACGACGGTGGAGACGTGGCCGGGGCCGATGAAGCCGTCGAGCCGCAGGTCGGGCGACTCCAGCAGCGCCCGCAGCGGCGGCACGATCGTCACGTGGCTGCACATGCAGGAGAAGTTCGTCACGCCCTCGGCCCGCGCGCGCTTGAGCGTCAGCGCCGTCGACGGCGCCGTCGTCTCGAAGCCGATGGCGAAGAACACGACCTCGCGCTCGGGGTTCTGCTTGGCGATCCGCAGCGCGTCGAGCGGCGAGTAGACCATCCGGATGTCGGCGCCCGGCGGCCTTGGCGTCGAGCAGGCTGCCGTCCGAGCCCGGGACGCGCATCATGTCGCCGAAGCAGGTGAAGATCACGCCCTCCTGGTGGGCGAGCGCGATCCCGTCGTCGACCCGGCCCATCGGGATCACGCACACCGGGCAGCCGGGCCCGTGCACGAGCTCGACGTTGGCGGGCAGCAGGTCGTCGACGCCGTACTTGTAGATCGAGTGGGTGTGGCCGCCGCACACCTCCATGAACTTGTAGTGGCGGCCGGGCTCGACCAGCGACAGGATCTCGCCCGCCAGGGCGCGCCCGAGCTCGGCGTCGCGGAACTCGTCGACGAACTTCATCGGAGCCTCGAGCCTGCGCGATCGCCGTGCCGGCGTGGACGAGCAGGCTGTCCCCCGCGCCCACCGGCGACGACCAGCGCGATCTCGACCGTCGCGCTTGCCCCCACGCCCGTCGTCGCACAGGGCGAGCCCGCGGTCCTCGTCGACGCGCACCACGGTCATCGGCTCGCCGTCGTCACCGCAGGTGATGCAGTGCTGTGAACCGCACTCCAGGGCTGAGTGCTGTGAACCTCGCTCCAGGGCCGGCGCGGTCACTCGATCACGCTCGCCTTCAGCTCCTCGAGCTCCTGCTCGTAGTCGGCTCCCATCCGCACCAGCAGGTCGCGCGTGGCGCGCGCCTCCTCCTCGTCGACCTGGGAGATCGCGAACCCGACGTGGATCAGGACCCAGTCCCCCGGGACCCGCCATCCTCCGTCGAGCAGCCCGATGTTGACGTTGCGCCGAACGCCGGCCACGTCGACCTTGGCCAGCCGGTTGGCCGCGTCGACGATCTCGATGACCTGACCGGGAATCGCCAAGCACACGGCGTCGGTTCTACCACCCTTCAGAAGCCATTTCGGGAGGCAGGTAATGCGGGTTACGCCCCGCTCAAGTAACCGCAATTACCGGCCTCAGAAGGCATAGACTCGGGGTCGGGCTGATCCAGGAGCCCGCGGCCGGTGAACCGCAGAGAGGGTGCCGATGCCGATCGAAGGTCACAAGCCACATTCCGGTCCAATCCGCTGGCCGCCGGCCTCGGGCCGGTCGAGAGCGGGCTCTGCACCGGAGCCCTCGAACACGCGGGTCCCCGAGTCGGCCTCGCTCTACAGCTACCTGCTTGACGTCGACGTCGAGCTGGCCCAGGAGTTCGACCTGCGGATGCGCGTCGCGGCGCGGCAGGCCGCCACGGTCCGGGTGCTCGCGGCGGAGGTGGGAATCTGCAACCTCGATCCCTGGTTCGACGCGGCGGGACACGGCCCCGGGCTGCTGATCCTCGACGGCCTGGTGGCGTTCGAGACCGGGTCGGGGACCGCACCGCGTGTGAGCTGACGGGGCCGGTGACCTGCTCCAGCGACCGGCGCCGCAGGTCGAGGAGCTGGTCGAGCAGCACGACGCCTGGCGGGCGCTCCGGCCCACCCGGTTCGGCCTGCTCGACGCCGAGTTCGCCGAGCGGGTGCGGCCGTGGCCGCAGATCGGCGAGGCGCTGTTGCGCCGCGCGGGCAAGCGGATCGCCGACGCCGACGCCCTGCGCGCGATCGCCTGCCAGCCACGTCTGGAGGTCCGACTCGCGCTGCTGCTGTGGCATCTGGCCGCCCGCTGGGGGCGGGTCGAGCCAACCGGGATCCGGCTGACGCTGCCCCTGACCCACCGGCTGCTCGGACAGCTCGTCGCCGCGGAGCGTCCCTCGGTTTCGCATGCTCTCGCCCGGCTTTCCCACGGCGGACTGGTCACCGGCAGCGCCGGCGATCTGCACCTGCACGGCAGCCTCGAGGACCACCTGGACGCCCTCAGCCACCGACCGAGCTCGCTGGCCGAGCGAAGGCGCTCGGGCCCCGCCCCGCCATCGCGACAGTTCGCCTAGACCGGTGGACGAGCCCGCTCCCGCCACGGTGGGCTCGCCGGCCAAGCGACCAATCAACGTGCTGTGGCTGACCAGCGGCCTGGGGTGTGACGGCGACTCCTTCGCGATGACCGCCGCGACCAGCCCCAGCCTGGAGGATCTGCTGCGAGGCGCGTTCCCGGGCCTGCCCCCGATCCTCATCTACAACCCCGTGCTGGCCTACGAAAACGGGGAGGATTTCCTGGCCCCCTGGTTCGAGGCCGCCGAGGGGAAGCTGGACCCGTTCATCCTTGTGCTCGAGGGCTCGGTCCCCAACGAGGAGATCAACGGTGACGGCTACTGGGCGGCGTTCGGGATCGACCCCGAGACGGGCGAGCCGATCTCGACCTGCGCCTGGCTCGACGCGCTCGCTCCCCGCGCCGACGCGGTTCTGGCGCTCGGGACGTGCGCCGCCTTCGGGGGGATCCCCGGGATGCGCAACAACCCGACCGGGGCCATGGGCCTGCGTGACTACCTGGGCGCGGGTTGGACCTCCCGGGCCGAGCTGCCGATGGTGAACCTCCCCGGGTGCCCCGCCCAGCCCGACAACATCACCGAGACGCTGCTCTGCCTGGTCTTGCACCTGGCCGGAGCCGGACCGCCGCTCGAGCTCGACGAGCAGGGCCGGCCGCAGCGGATCTTCGGCCGCACCGCCCACGAGAGCTGCAACCGGGCCGGCCTGGCCGAGCACGGCCAGTTCTCAGACCGCCACGGCGACGGCCGCTGCCTGGTCAAGCTGGGCTGCAAGGGGCCGGTGGTGAAATGCAACGTGCCGCTGCGCGGGTGGATCAACGGCGTCGGCGGCTGCCCGAACGTGGGCGGAATCTGCATGGCCTGCACGATGCCCGGCTTCCCCGACAAGTACCTGCCGTTCATGGACGCCAGCGGCCCGAGCCGTCTGTACTCGAGCACCGCCCGGTTCAGCTACGGCCCGGTGCTCAAGTACCTGCGTGAGCGGCGGATCCGGCGCACGTTCGACGTCGAGCCGGCGTGGCGCCGCCGGGGGGCGGCACTGACGAGCGGCTATCGACGGCCGGTCGGCTAGCGGTTGGTCTCCCGCTCGAGCCGGGCCACCTCCTCGGCCTTGGCGTCGGCCTTGCGCTGGGCCTCGGTTAGCTCGTCCTTGGCGTCGGCCTTGCGCTCTTCCCGAACGCCCTGCTGACGCAGCTCGGGGTCATCGGCGAGATCGCCCGCCGCCTTCTTGGCCCTGCCGGTGATCCGGTCGATCCATCCGCTCATCGGTGCCTCCTGCTTCGAGTGGGGACCGCGAAAGCTAATCGACTCCGGTGGCTCGGGACAGCGCCGCCGCCGCCTGGTGCAGACCGCACTGGCGCAGCAGGGTCAGGCTGTCCACCACCAGCGTGTGGACCTTGTCCCCTTGGTAGATCCACTCCGGGTTGCGCTTGTACACCGTCGCCAGCTTGCGCGCGTCGGAGATCGCGGTCGCCTCGAGCACGGCCAGGTCGGGCTGGTGCTGCCCGGGGAAGGCGGTCACCTGATAGGCGAGCCCGCAGGCGGTGGAGATCCCGCCGGTCGACTCGTCAAGCCTCTTCGCATAGGCCAGAGGCGCTTGAGGTGGCGGCGGACCGCAGCCGGCCAGCGCGCCCGCGCCGAGCACAGCTAGGACGGTGGCTCTCCAGTTCATCGCAGGAGGAGCAGCGACGCCCCGCCGAGCGTCGCCGCGCCGGCCGTCCACCAGGCGATGTAGTCGCCAATGTGGCCGCTGTGGAGCGCGCGCAGGGCGCCCACGCCGGCCAGCACCGGGCGGGTCAGAAGTTCGGGGACGCGGCGGCGAAGCGGGGCGCCGAACAGGGCGAGCGCAGCCAGGCCGATCGCCCCCACGACCGCTCCGGCCGCATACAGGTAGTCGTAGGTCTCGACGTGGCTCGTCGAGACCGGGGCGAAGTGCGCCGTGCCGCGCAGGACCCAGCTGATGTAGGCGCGATGGTCGACGAAGTGCCCGGCCGCGGTCTCGATCCCCGGGACCGCACCCGGAATCAGCCCGATCACCGCCACGGCGGCCAGCAGCACGGCGGGGACGATCACCATCGGCGGGGGGGTCCAGTCGCGGCCGGTTTCCTCCTCGGGTTCCCGGCCCTCCTCGCGCGCCTGCGCGGCCTGCCCTTCCTCGGGATGCTCGGCCGGCCCCCACCCCATGAACACCCGCCCGGCCACTCGCAACACCGCCCCCCCGGTGGCGATCGAGGAAATCACGAACACGGCCGGGAGCCAGGGGTAGTGGCCGTCGAGGGCGGCGCCGTCAAGCAGCGACTTGCCGAAGAACGTCGTGATCCCGGGCATCGCGGCCAGGAACAATCCGCCGATCGTGAACAGGACGCCCGCGACGGGGATCGCCCGCCCTTTGCCGTGGAGGTCGAACTCGTCGACGGTGGCGAACCGGTGCATGAGGACACCGACCAGCATGAACAGCGCCGCCTTGGTGAAGCCATGACCGATCACGTAGGTGGCGACCCCCGCGATCCCCTTCGCGCTGAGCAGACCGAGCCCGCAGATGAATACGCCGACATGGCTGATGGTGGAGAAGGCGAGCAACCGCTTGAGATGGCGCTGCGAGAAGCACATGATCGCGCCCCACAGCGCGGTCACGGTGCCGAAAGCGATCAGGATCGCGCGCAGCTCCTCGGCGTGGGGCCCGAGCGTTCCGGCGAAGATCGTCCAGTAGATACGCGCGATGGCGTAAATCCCGAGCTCGACCATCACCCCCGAGAACAGAACACACACCGGGGTTGGCGCCACCGCGTGCGCGTCGGCCAGCCAGAAGTGAACCGGGACCATCGCCGCCTTGGTGAAGAAGCCGATGAAGAGCAGGGTCATGGCCACGATCACCAGCGCATCGGCGTGGTGCCCGTCAAGCGTGGCTCCGATCTGGGCCATGTTCAGCGCACCCGTCCGGGCGTAGAGCAGCGCGACGCCGGTGAAGATCGCGTACGCCCCGATGCTGTTCGAGATGGCGAAGTTGATCCCGCCCATGATCGGACCCCGCTCCTCGACCTTATACGCGGTGAGCGCGTACGCCACCGCCCCCATGAGCTCGAAGAACACGACCAGGTTGAACAGGTCGCCGGTCAGGCAGAACCCGGCCATCGCGGCCAGGAAGACCAGCATCAGAGCGTGGAAGAGACCGTCCGCGGCGTCGAAGTAGCGCACGGAGTAGAGCAGCGACGCGGTGATCAGCACCGCCGCGAACGTGGCCATCCCGGCGCCCATCGTGTCGACCGAGAAGGCGATCCCGATCGTGACCATGTGCTTGGGCCGCCACCCGCCCATCCAGTAGGCGAACGGCTGGTGAACGGTGTGGACGAGCATGATCGCGCACATGACGACCACGGCGATCGCCACCGCGATCGCCACCGCGTCGTTCACCAGCCGCGGCGACCAGTGGCGTACCGCGATCAGCGCCGCGGCCGAGATCATCGGCACGACAACCGGTAGGGCGGTGATGTGCATGCGCCCTTACCGCTGGAGCGCCCGCATGTCCTGCGGGTCGAGGCTGCCGAAGCGTTTGTGCGCCTGAACCGCGAGGGCAAGGAGCAGCCCCGTGACGGTGGCCTCGATCACGACGTCGGTGAGGACCAGCACCTGCACGACCGGGTCAACCGTGTTGGTCACCGCCGGGATGTCGGCGAAGATCGGCGCCGTCGCGCCGGTGCGGTAGCCGATCCCCAGCAGGACCACGTAGGTCGCCGACTGCACGACGGTCAGCGAGAGGATCGTCCGCACCAGGTTGCGGCTCGAGACGACGCCGTAGAGCCCGACCAGGAACAGCCACGCCGCCACGGCAAAGGGCAGAAAGCTCACGAGTCGCTCCCGCCACGAACCGCGACCGCCTGATCGAGGAACTCGCTCCAGGCGACCAGGAACGCCCCGCTCACCTCGAGACCCACCGCCGTGCTGGCGATGTCCATGTGACCGGCCGAGAGGATGTGGCCGGGGATCCCCAAGGGGAGGAAGTTCTTGAAGAACACCCCGACAAACACGAGGCCGCCGAGCCCGACGAGCCCGTACCCGGCCGCGCCGAGCGCGTCACCGAGCTCGACCACGGTATGGGGAGCGATCACCCTCATCCGCACGTAGCGCCCGGCCAGGAACACCGCGAGCGGACCGGCGGCCAGGATCACGCCGCCCTGAAAGCCGCCGCCCGGCGTGATCTGACCGTGGACGACGATGTAGACGCCGAGGGCGACCAGCGTCGGGATCAGGACGAGGGAGAACGCCCGCAGCGCCTCGCTCGCCCCGCCGAAGGTGTGCTCGTCGGTCTGGCCGGTGTCGACGGGCTTCTCGTCGCCTCGCACCTGCCGGAGGATCAGCGCGATCCCGGCCACCGAGGCGAACAGGATGAACTCCTCGCCCAGGGTGTCGAAGCCACGAAAGTCGAAGTTCAGTGCTGTCACCAGATCGGTGGCATGGCGCTCGGTCACCCCGATCCCGTTCAGCACCTGGCCGTAGACGCCGTGGTAGTCGCCGAAGGCGGGCAGGCCGGCGAACCCGATGATGAGCACGGTGCCGAGCCCGGCGGCGGCGACGGCGAACAGCAGCAGCCGAGCGGTGCGGCTCACCCCTCCTTCTCCTCCCGCTCGCGCTCGCGCTCCTGCTCGCGGACCTTGCGGATGGCCAGCAGGATCATCACCGGGAGCCCGACGCTCGAGACGACGATCTCCGACAGCGCCACGTCGGGAGCCTGGAAGACGAAGAACAGCATGGTCAGGCTCAGTCCGAACATCCCGAGCACGATCGTCTGGCGCAGGGGGTCGCTGGTGATCACCACCGCGCCGCCGCCGAGGGCTACCGCGCTCAGCGCGGCGATCTGGAGCAGGGTCACGGTTCGTCCTCCCCCTTGCGCGCCAGCCGGTTCCGCCAGTCCCCGAGCTCGCGAATGAGCAGGCTCCGGGCGGTGGTCTGGGCGACCACCGGCCCGCTGACGATCAAGATCACGCCGACCAGCAGGGCCTTGTCGCCGATCAGGGAGAACGACTCGCGGACCACGACCGAGCCGCCGATCAGCAGCCCTCCGAATCCGACCAGCCCGAGATAGTGCAGCCGGTCGTAGACGTCACGCATCACGCACAGCCCGAGGACGGCGAGCACCTCGAGCAGCCCGCCCGAGATGAGCAGGATCACCGCGACCACGCTCCGCCAGTTCATAGGTAGCGCTCCATCAGCCGGGCAAAAGTCAGCGAACCGACCACGGACATGGGCGCGAACACCACCGCGAGGTCCATGAACGGCTGACGGTGAAAGCCCTCGGCCAGCAGCATTAAGATCGTGGTCAGGAGCACAGCCGACACCTCGAAGGCGACGAGGGCGGACGGCGCGGCGGCGAACACGCACACCGCCAAGCACGGGATCAGCGCGAACCCGAGCACCGTGGCCGCGATCTCCCACTCGTTCATCCGAGCTCCAGCACGTCGATCGCCTCGCGCCCGCCCGTGCGATGGAGCTGGTGGCCGAGGATCAGCTCGCGGTCGCGGTCAACCCCGATGATGATCGTGTTCGGCGCGAATGACCCGACGGACTCGGCCAGCGCATGGCGCCCGGTCTCGAGCTGCTCATCATCGCCGCAGCGGAAGGCCACGGTGCGGAATTGCCCGCGCACCGACCCGGGCCGTACGAGTTGGCCCAGCGCCACCAGCGAGACTGAGGCGATGTCGGTGGGAACCTTGGCCACCGCCTTCCAGGTGCGAGACAGCCACCTCAGGCGGAAGGTGGCGCCGACCACGCGCTGCTCGCGCGCCAGCTCAAAGGCGCTCGCCGCCAGCGCTGCCGCGCCAATCCCGACGATCAGCTCGGGGAGCGAGATCGTGTCGATCAGCAGCAGGTAGAGCGCGCCCGCGCACACCCAACCGAGCGACCAGGCTGCGGCGCGCCGCAGGAACACGCTCAGACGCGGCGGGTTCGACATTGGCGAGGGGTTCTAAGGGCGCCGGGGAATTCCTGCCCCCGCCGCGCGCCCTGGGGATCAACCGCGTGTATTGCCGGGGCGATTCGGTCCCAACCAGCTGGGTAGCCGTCTAATGACACTGGATTTCAGCTCGAGGAGAGGAAACCGTGGACAACGTGGAGGAGCTCGAACGCAAGCGCAACGGGCGCGGAGGCGAGGCCTCGCAGGCCGAGCAGCATGCGCGCGCCGCACGAGAGAAGGTGCAGGAAAGACGGGCCAAGCAGAGTGGCCTGGCCGGCGTGGTCTCAGACCGCGCCTCTCAGTGGAACCTGGACGGACCCGACTTTGGTCTCATGGAGCTCCAGAAGTACTTCTGGAACCCGCTCATGGACTACTGGTTCCGGATGGAAGTCGAGGGCTGGGAGCACATTCCCCCCGCGCCCGCGCTGCTGATCGGCATCCATTCGGGAGCCCCCTTCGTGTGGGACGCCTGGACCGTGGGCGTGCAGTGGTGGCGCCATTTCGGCCGCGGCCGCCCGCTGCACGGCACCGCGCACGACGCCCTGATGGCCACGCCGGGGTTCGGCTTCTACTTCCGCAAGATGGGCGTCCTCCCCGCAGCGCCCGACAGCATCACCGCCGCGCTCGCGGCGGGCCAGGACGTGGCCCTGTGGCCCGGCGGGGAGATCGACTCCCTGAGGCCGTGGGGCAAGCGCGACGAGGCCGTGCTGGGCGGTCGGACCGGGTTCATCAAGCTGGCGATCCGCAGTGCGGTGCCGATCGTCCCGATCGCCACCGTCGGGGGCCCCGACTCGATGCCGGTTCTGGCTACCGGGCGGCGGCTGGCCAAGGTGCTCCAGCTTGACCGGATCGCCCGGCTGAAGATGTTCCCGATCGCGCTCCAGGTGCCGTGGGGGATCTCCCCCGCTCTCCTGCCCGAGATCCCGTTGCCGACCAAGATCCGCACGGCCTTCCAGCCGGCGGTCGAGCTTGACACCGACCCCGAGCGGGCCGAGGACGACGAGTACGTGGGGCGGATGTACGAGGAGATCCGCGGCTCGATCCAAGGCGGAATGGACACGCTGGCGCGCCGGCGGCGGCTCCCGCTGTTCGGTTAGGACGGCCCTCGCCCGGGACCTACTTGCGCCGATCGACCGCCCGCTCGAGCTGGGCCTTGTTCATGCTCGAGCGGCCTTCGATCCCCAGCTTCTTGGCCTCGTTGTAGAGCTGGTCACGGGTTCGGCCCTTGGGGCGGTCGGTGCCCGAGCGCTCCCCGCCCCGCTGCCCGGAGGACTTGTCCTGAGTGGAGGTCCGCGACGCCGTGCGCGACTCGCCCGCCCGGGCCTTCTCCTTGTTGACCGTCCGCGCGGCGATCTCTTCGGCCCGGGACTCGCTCCTGCCCTGGTCCCGCTGGCTCTCCTTGATGTGCTCGTACTGCCGAGCGCGCTTAGTCCCTTTCTTGACGCCACGTGGCGGCATCGTTCACCTCCCGTTGTCGTGTGTACGTCGTGTGAGCGGTAGTCCGAACCACAGCCCGCTGATCCCCAGCGCCGCCACCGCGCCGACGATGGCGGCCATCACGCCGCCGAAGACCACATGGGAGAGAAGGACGAGAATGCCGGTGAAGCCGACCGTGAGAAACACCGCCGCCAAGATCGTGAGCCGGTTGCCCATCTCGACGATGTATTCCTTCTCCCCGCGGCGGAACAGCAGCCGATGATGGATCGAGGGGGCGATCAGCACCACCGTGGCCATGGCGATGCAGAGCAGCGTGACGAAGTACACGTCGCGGTCGAATCGGGTCACGTGCTTCCACCCGGTCTGGAACGGGACCACGAGCAGGAAGGCCAGCAGCACCTGGATGCCGACCGAGGCGACGCGCATCTCCTGGACCAGCTCGCTCGTGTTGCGGTCGAGCCGCTCGAGTTCGGTCTCGTCGCGGCGGTCCTGGGTGGCGGTAGCCATGTCCACTGCACTGGCTACCCAATCCCGGCCGTTTCACCGCGAGCGGGCGATGGGTACTGAAGGTCGAATGGAGGGCGCAACATTTGACGCGATCGTGATCGGCGCGGGCCCGGCCGGCGAGGTCGTGGCCTCGCGGCTGGGCGAGCGAGGAGCCCACGTCGCCCTGGTCGAGCAGGAGCTGGTCGGCGGCGAATGCGCGTACTGGGCGTGCATTCCCTCCAAGACGCTGCTGCGCCCGGGCGAGGTCAGCCACGAGGCGGAGCGCACCGCCGGCACCTCCGCTCCCGAGCAGCGCTGGAGCGACATCGCCGACTACCGCGACTACATGATTCGCAACCTCGACGACAAGAACGAGATCGAGAGCTACGAGAAGCAGGGCACGCGCGTGTTCAAGGGCCAGGCCACGCTGCGCGGGCCGGGCGAGGTCGAGGTCGCGGGCGACGTCCTGCGCAGCGAGCGGATCGTGATCGCCACCGGCAGCGAGCCGAAGATCCCGTCGATTCCGGGCATCGGAGAGGCCGGGTACTGGACCAACCGGGAGGCGACCACGTTCAAGGAGGTGCCGCGGAGCGCGATCGTGCTGGGCGGAGGGCCCGTCGGGGTCGAGCTCGCCCAGATGCTGCGCCGGTTCGGCGCCCGGGTGCACCTGCTCGAGGGGAGCGACCGGCTCATCGAGCGCGAGGATCCGCGCGTCAGCCGGGCCCTGGCCCGGGCGCTGCGCGCCGACGGCATCGATGTCCGGCTCGGGGCCCACCTCGTCTGGACGGGCGAGCGCGACGGGCGCAAGCTCGCCTACCTCGAGAAGGAGGCGTTCGACGGCCAGGTGCTGATCGTGGCCACCGGGCGCGCCCCGAGGGTCCGCGACCTAGGGCTCGACCGTGTCGGTCTCGAACCTTCGGAGCGCGGCATCGAGATCGACGAGCGATGCCGCGCGGGCGAGGGAATCTGGGCCGTGGGCGACGTGACCGGCGTAATGCCGTTCACCCACGTGGCCAAGTACCAGGCCCAGATCGCCGTCGGCGACATCGCCGGCGAGAGCGTCCGCGCCGACTACACGGCGATTCCCCGCGTGGTCTTCTCAGACCCCGAGGTGGCGGCGGTCGGGATGACCGAGGAGCAGGCCCGCGAAGCCGGGATCGCCACCGCCTCGGTCCACATCCAGCTCGAGCAGGAGATCGCCCGCCCCTGGACCTATGAGAAAGATCCCCGCGGCGAGCTGGCGCTCGTCGCCGACCGCCAGCGCAAGGTCCTGATCGGCGCCTGGGCGGTGGCGCCGATGGCGGGCGAGTGGATCCACTACGCCGAGCTGGCGATCAAGGCCCAGATCCCGCTGGCCGTCCTGCGCGACACCGTGCCCCAGTTCCCGACCTACTGCGAGGGGTACACGAAGGCGCTAGCGCAGCTGGACGCCTGAGCCGCGGGCGCCCGGGTGCGCGACCCGGACGCCCGGGCCGAGCGCTACGCCTTGGCGCCGGCGGTCTCGCCGACGTGCTGCTCGTGCTTGCCCTCGGCGAACTCCTCTACCAGCTTGGCGCAGAAGGCCGGGAGGTCGTCGGGGTTGCGGCTGGTGACCATCCCGTTGTCGACCACGACTTCCTCGTCGACCCACTTCGCGCCCGCGTTACGCAGGTCGGTCTGCAGGCTCGGCCATGAGGTGAGCGTCCGCCCCTTGACCACGTCGGCCTCGGCCAGCACCCACGGACCGTGGCAGATGATTGCCGTCGGCTTGTCCTGCTCGAAGAACTCACGGACGAACCGGACGGCGTCCTCATCCATCCGCAGCGCGTCCGGGTTGGCCACGCCACCGGGCACGACGAGCCCGTCGTACTCGGACGCCTGCGCGCCGGATACGGCATGGTCGGCCGTGATCGTGTCGCCCTTGTCGAGGTGGTTGAACATCTGCACCTCGCCCTCGTCGAGCGAGATCAGATCGACGTCCGCCCCGGCCTTCTTGACCGCCTCGAGCGGCTCGGTCAGCTCGACCTGCTCCACGCCTTCGGTGAAGAGAAAGGCAACCTTCTTGCCCTCTAGTTCGTTAGCCATTCGCATCAGCTCCTTCGCTTCCGGGTTCCGGCCCTGCTTTTGGGCTACCCGGGGCATCGGCCCGGAAACGGGGCGCTACGCCGAGCTGATCACCGCCGGCGTGCCGAGCGGGACGTGACCCAGCAGCCACTGCCCTTCCGCGAGGGTGACCCGCACGCAGCCGTGGCTGGCCGCAAAGCCGATGCTCGAGGTCTCGGGCGTCGAGTGGATCGCGATCCGGTTGCCTCCGCTCCAGCCCTGGATCGCGTGCGGGGACTTGGCCGTGAGCGCGAGGATGCAGCAGCCGTATGGGCCGCCCGGATCTCCGGTCAACAGGCGGTCGGTCACCGCGAAGTGGCCGGTCGGGGTCGGCGCGTATGGCGCCCCGATGGCCACCGTGTAGCGCTTGAGCACGTGCCCGCCCTCGAGCACGGTCAGCTTGCGTGCAGCCAGCGACACCTTGAGCTCCCAGTCCACCCGCGTGAGCGTCGTGGCCGATTGCCGGATCCAGCCGAGGTGGTTGTTCCCGGCCAGCGTGCTCACCACGCCCAGCCACGACCCGCGCCGGGCAACCACCCAGAGTGCCGAGGGCGAGCCGAACGCGGTGTGGGTGGTGAGCCTGCCCAGGGCGTGGCCGCCGGGCGCCGAGCGCATCGTCGTGGCGCGCTTGACCAGCGCGACCAGCGTGCCGGAACCGGGCGGCATGCCGCTGGCCGGCGCCGTGGGAGCGGGGCTGCGGGCCGCGGGCTGAAAGGCGAGCCCGCTGCTCTGGCTGGCCTGCACCGTGCCGGAGGTCATGATCACTCCGGCGACGATCGGCGCCAGCACCAGCAGGACAGCGGCCAACGGGAAAAAACGTCTGTTCATCGGGCTGACAAAGATACCCTTGTAGTCATGCTCGGATTTCGTGACAAGACCAAGTTGATCGATCCCGCCGAAGCGCTCCCCGGCCGCGACCAGGAGCTGCCGCTCGATCCGACCCACGCCGTGCTCGGCACCTCGATGAAGCCGCCCTTCCCCGAGGGCTACCAACAGGCGATCGTCGCCATGGGCTGCTTCTGGGGAGCGGAGCGCGTGTTCTGGGAGGCGCCCGGCGTCTACACCACGGCCGTCGGCTACGCCGGCGGGTTCACACCCAACCCCACCTACGAGGAGGTGTGCAGCGGGCGGACCGGCCACACCGAGGCGGTGCTCGTCGTGTTCGACCCGGCCAAGACCTCCTACAGCGAGATGCTGCGGCTGTTCTGGGAGAACCACGACCCCACCCAGGGGATGCGCCAGGGCAACGACCTCGGCACCCAGTACCGCTCGGCCATCTACTGGTTCAGCGAGGAGCAGCGCGCGGCGGCCGAGGCCTCAGCGGCCACCTACGCCGAGAAGCTCCGCGCCGCCGGCTATCCCGAGATCACCACCGAGATCGCCCAGGCCGGCCCGTTCTACTACGCCGAGGACTACCACCAGCAGTACCTGCACAAGAACCCGTGGGGATACTGCGGGATCGGCGGCACGGGCGTGAGCTGCCCGGTCGGGATCGGCGCCGTACAGGGGTAGGGAACGGCGCATGCGCCGTTCCCCCGGCCGGTGCATGCACCGGCCGGCCGGGGCCGCATGCGGCCCCGGAACAGCAGCACTTAACCTCCGGCGACCGCCGGCAGGATCGTGACCTCGTCGCCGTCGCTCACCGGGGTCTCGAGGCCGTCCATGAAGCGGATGTCCTCGCCTCCCACGTAGACGTTGACGAACCGGCGCAGGCCACCGTCCTCGGCGATCCGGCTCCGGAGCTCGTCGTAGCGCTCGTACAGCGCGTCGAGCACCTCGCCAACGGTCGCGCCCTCGACCTCGGCGGTCGCCTCACCGTCGGTCGCGGCTCGCAGCTGCGTGGGAATCTTGACGTTGACTGCCATCGTGTCGGAAGTCATATCAGGCCGGGGTGCGGATTCGGTCGGCGGCCTGCTCGAACGACTCGATCGTCGGTTCGATCTCGAGGGCCTCGAAGGTGCCACGGGCACAGTCGAGCGTCTTCAATCCGTCGCCCGTGATGTACGCGACCACCCGCTCGCCGGGATCGATGTCGCCCCGCGCCACCAGCTTGCGCAGCACCGCCGTGGTCACCCCGCCGGCCGTCTCGGTGAAGATCCCGGTCGTCCGGGCGAGCAGCTTGATCCCCTCGACGATCTCCTCGTCAGAAACCGAGTCGATCGAGCCACCGGAGCGCCGGGCCAGCTCGAGGGCGTACACGCCGTCGGCCGGGTTGCCGATGGCCAGCGACTTGGCGATCGTGTCGGGCTTGACCGGCCGGCAGACGTCGTTCCCGGCCGCGAACGCGCTGGCCACGGGCGAGCAGCCGTCGGCCTGAGCGCCGTTGAAGGTCGGCAGCTCACCCTGCACCAGCCCGAGCTCGAGCCACTCCTCGAACCCGCGGGCGATCTTGGTGAACAGCGAGCCCGAGGCGATCGGCCCGACCACCCGGTCGGGCAGCTGCCACCCGAGCTGCTCGACGGTCTCGAACGCCAGCGTCTTTGACCCCTCGGCGTAGTAGGGCCGCATGTTGATGTTCACGAACGCCCACTCGTGCTCGCCCGAGACCTCGGTGCAGAGCCGGTTGACGTCGTCGTAGTTGCCGCGCACGGCGACCAGGTTGGTGCCGTAGATCCCGGTGGCGAGGATCTTCTGCTCCTCGAGATCGGCCGGGATGAACACGTAGGACTCGAGGCCGGCCGCGGACTGCGTGGGCGGCCACGGCGTTGGCGAGGTTGCCGGTCGAGGCGCAGGCGACGGTCGTGAAGCCGAGCTCCCGCGCGCGGGCCAGGGCGATCGAGACCACCCGGTCCTTGAACGAGTGGGTCGGGTTGGCGGCGTCGTTCTTGATCCAGACCTCGCGCACGCCTAGTTGCTCGGCCAGGCGGTCGGCCTTGAGCAGCGGCGTGAAGCCCGCCGGGAGTGCGTTCTTGGGCGGCTTGTGGACGGGCAGGAAGTCGCCGTAGCGCCACAGCGAGTGGGGACCGGTCTGGATCCGGCGCCGGAGCTCGTCCGGGTCGGCGTCCGCGCGCGAGGCGTAGGTGACCTCGAGCGGACCGAAACAGCGCTCGCACACGTACCGCGCGTCGAGCGGGTAAGGGGTCTTGCATTCCTTGCAGCGAAGAGACTCTGGCGGCATATTGAAAAAACCTCCGCCGGGGTCAGTGGTCGGAGGTCCTGAGTACCGCCTTATCCACATCTCCCAGGCTTGTTGATTGGAGCCTGATGGATTTGGCACCGTTCCCTTGCGGGAGGTTGCCGGGGTTTCACAGGGCCATTCCCTCCACCCCTCTTGATGCGTACTGCTATGTGCACAGGAGTATAACCGCGGCGCGGGCGGCCGTAACGCGGGTTGGGCGGGTCGGGGTCCCGCCCGCGACGCCCCGCTCCTTCCGAGTCCCCGCCCGTGAGCCCCCATTTTTCGCCATGCGAGACCCGGCCACGGGTCGATTGGCGAATTTGAGGTCCCCGGGACAGGTTTTCCGCCAATCGAGTTCTCGTGGAGGTCCCGATGGCGGGTTTCGGGACCCGACCCCGACTGAGCCGATCGCATTCCCGCTCCCGGGCGGAGGCCAGGCGTAACGTCCGCGCACTCGCGGTGTTCACCACCTACCTATGGGGGCCACAACCGACCCGCTTGCCCGGCTCGAGGCCACGCTCGCGCTCGAACGGCGCGCGCCGACGAAGCGGATGCTGATCATCGTCAACCCGTACGCGACGACGGTCTCGGACCGGCTCAAGAACCTCGTCGTCTATGCCCTGCGGGGCAGCTACCTGGTCGACGCGATCGATACCGAGAGCCGCGACCACGCGACCGAGCTGTGCCGCGAGGCGGCCCGCAGCGGCTACGACGTGGTGGTGGCGTTCGGGGGCGACGGGACGGTCAACGAGGCCGCCAACGGGCTGGCCGGATCGGACACGCCGCTGAGCTGCCTGCCGGGCGGGCGCACCAACGTGTACTGCCGGATGCTGGGGATCCCGACCGACGTGGTCGATGCCACCGAGCACCTGCTCCAGCTCGCCGATGACTGGCGCCCGCGGCGGGTCGACATCGGGCTGGTCAACGATCGCCACTTCCTGTTCTCGGCCGGCGTCGGGCTCGACGCCAGCGTGGTCGAGCGGGTCGACGCCCACCCCCGCATGAAGGCCCGGCTGGGCGAGTGGTACTACACGTGGACCGGGATCGGGACGTTCAACCGTCGCTATCTGCTCCGGCCGCCTCGGCTCGAGGCCTCCCTGGGCGAGGAGCGCGTCCGAGGCGTCACCGCGATCGTCCAGAACGCCGCGCCCTACACCTACTTCGGCAACCGGCCGGTGCACATGGGCGAGGGCGCGACCCTGACCAGCGGCGACCTGGCCGGGGTTATCCTGCGCCGCGCCTCGCCGGTCGACATCCCGACAATCATCTGGCGCGCGCTGTCCCGGCGCTTTCGCCTCGCCCGCCACCGGCGCGTGCACGGGTTCAGCGGACTGCGCGAGCTCTCGGTCCGCTCACTCGACGATCGGCCACTTCCGGTGCAGGTCGATGGCGACTACATCGGCGAGGCCACCGAGGTGGTGTTCGCCGTCAAACCGGGCGGGATCGCGGTCGTCTCTTAGAGGCGGTCTCGAAACGAGGGGCGTGGCTGGCGAGCGCCGGATCAAGCGGGGCGAGGACGCAGGGGCGAAGCTGTAGCGGCGCTACAGCGAGGTCCGAGGACGAGCATCCGCACCGATCCGCCGCCGCCAGACGCGTGCCAGTCGTTTTGAGATCGTCTCTTAGTCCAGGGTTGTCCCGGGCGCCGGGATGCGGCCTATGATCGCCGCCCGATGCGCCGGCTCGCCTTCGTGCTCGCTTGTCTGTCGTTTGCCGTGCTGCCGGCGCTGGGTGGCGCCCATTCCTTGCCGGGCGCCCGGCGCTGTCCCGTGTTCCCGGCGAACAACCCGTGGAACCAGCGAGTCGACAGCCTGCCGGTGGCGAGTGACTCGGCCAAGCTGATCGCCAGCATCGGCCTGAGCGACCCGGTCCATCCCGACTTCGGATCGGGGCTGTGGGACGGCGGGCCGATCGGGATCCCGTACGTCGTCGTGTCGGGGCGCACGCGGAAGGTCCCGGTCAGCTTCGAGTACGCCTCGGAGTCGAACAGGGGGCCGTATCCGATCCCCCGGGGCGTGCCGATCGAGGGCGGTCGCCAGTCGAGCGGCGACCGGCACGTGATCGTCGTCGATCGCGCCAACTGCAAGGACTACGAGCTCTTCGCCGCCTATCCGCGTGACGGCGGCCGGCGATGGCACGCCGGGTCGGGAGCGATCTTCAGCCTGCGCTCGAACCACCTGCGGCCGGCCGGCTGGACCTCGGCCGACGCGGCCGGGCTGCCGATCCTGCCCGGCCTCGCGCGCTACGACGAGGTGTCCCGGGGATCGATCGACCACGCCCTGCGCTTCACCGCTCCCTGCACCGCCGCCGCCTACGTCTACCCGGCCCGCCACCAGGCCTCGACCTGCTCGGGCCCGAACCTGCCGCCAATGGGCCTGCGGGTGCGCCTCAAAGCGAGCGTCAACATCTCCGGGCTGCCGCGCCAGGCCCGGATCGTGGCCGAGGCGCTCAAGCGCTACGGGATGATCTTGGCCGACAACGGATCGCCCTGGTACATCTCGGGCGCGCCCAACCGCCACTGGAACAACGATGCGCTGCATCTGCTGGATCAGTTGACCGGGCGGGACTTCGAGGTAGTCGACACGTCGTCGCTGCCGCACCCGGGGTTGTAGGGGGTTCGCGCTCGTAGGGGGGCGAATCCGCGGGGTCTAGGGCCTCTGTGAGGCATGGCGGATCCCACCGCCCGCGACCTCGAGCTCCTCCGCTTCGCTGCTGAGCACCGGCTGATCCTGGCCGCCCACGTACAGGTGTTGCTCGACGTCTCGCCCTCGGCGGCGGCCGCGCGGCTGCGCCGCCTCACGGCCGCGGGCTACCTCACCCGGCGACCGCTGTTTCCGGCCTACTGGCAGCTCGCCCGCAAGGGCTTCGCGGTCCTCGGTCGCGCTCCCCGACGGCCCGGCATCGACCTCGCGACCTATGACCACGACGTTGGCCTGGCCTGGGTCTGGCTGGCCGCCCGCACAGGACGGTTCGGTCCCCTGCGCGAGGTGATCTCGGAGAGGGAACTGCGGGCCGGCGACGTCGCCCTGGCTCGCGGCGAGAGCGATCCGCTCCGCGAGCCGTCCGGGGTCAGGCTGGGCGGCTACGGGCCGGGCGGACGACCACGGCTCCACTACCCCGACCTGCTGCTGGTGCTGCCCGGTGGCCAGCGAGTCGCGGTCGAGCTCGAGCTGAGCGCCAAGGGCCGCGCCCGCCGGGAGAAGATCCTCTCGGGCTACGCGGTCGATAGCCGGATCGACGCCGTCCTCTACCTAGTCGAGCGGCCCTCGATCGCGCGCGCCGTGGAGGCCTCGGCCCGGCAGGCGGGGATCGCCGACCTCGTCCACGTCCAGCCGTTTCGCTGGGGCAAGGCGTCGGGGCGCGCGCCCGCGCCTGCGCGGGTGCGCGAGCGAGAGCACGGATTGGCGCGGTGAGCTCGTTTCCGGAGCGGCGGCGGCGGTCGTACTTCTGGCTGGCCGTGTTGGTTGCCGTGATGCTGACCCCCGCGGGCCTCCTCCCCGTCTGGCTGGCCGTGTTCGCGGCGGCGGTGGGCGGGATCACGTCGGTGCGGCTGGCCGAAGGCCGTCGGCGGCGGCGCGAGGAGGCCGGGCGCGCCGCCAACGCCACCGTGCTCGGCGCCGACCGCTCCGGCGGGACGGTGCTTCTCGACGACCACCAGCTCTCGGCCCACGGCCTGATCCTCGGCGCAACTGGAGCCGGCAAATCGACCACCCTCCTGGCGATCCTCGCCGACCACATTGCCCGCGGCCGGCCCGTGGTGGCGATCGACATGAAGGGATCGCCCGCCTTCGCCCGCCAGCTGGCGGCGGCCGCCGCGGACGCCGGGCGACCATTTCGTCTGTGGACCCCCGAGGGACCGGGCCGGTGGAATCCGCTCGCCTACGGCAACCCCACCCAGCTCAAGGACAAGCTGATCGCCACCGAACGCTTTACCGAGCCCCACTACCAGCGGGCGGCCGAGCGCTACGTGCAGAGCGCCCTGCAGGTCCTGAGCGAAGACCATCCGGGTCGCGCCCCGACCCTGGACGAGGTGGTCGAGGCGATGGACCCCCGCAAGCTGGCGACCATGCTGAGGGGCCTGCCGCCAGCCCGGACCGAACGCGTGCAGGACTACCTGGCCGGTCTGACCCCGGATCAGGTCAGCGCGGTCCGTGGGCTCGGCACGCGGCTGGCCCTGCTGAGCGAGTCGGAGAGCGGGCGCTACCTCTCGGGAGGCGAGTCGGAGATCGATTTGCGCCGGGCGCTGGCCGGGGACGAGGTGGTGCTGTTCAGCCTCAACTCGAGCACGTACGGCAGGATGGCGGCGCAGCTTGGGACGCTCGCCGTCCAGGACCTGGTGACCGCGGTCGGGCACAAGCTGACCGCGGATGAGCTGGGCCCGGCGGCGATCGTCGGGATCGACGAGTTCTCTGCCCTGGGCGCGGAGAACGTGATCTCACTCCTGGCCCGCGGACGTGAGGCCGGAGCCAGCGTGCTGCTGGCCACCCAGGAACTGGCCGACCTTGACCGCGCTGCTCCCGGGCTGCGTGACCAGGTGCTGGGCAACACGGCGGTCAAGATCGCCCACCGCCAGGACGTCCCCGCCTCGGCGCAGACGATCGCCCAGATGGCGGGGACGGAGAAGCGCTGGGAGGAGACGCGCCAGATCGGAGGCGGGCTGTTCGGCAGCTATCCGGCCGGGCGAGGGACGCGCCGCCAGGTCGAGCGGTTCGTGGTCGATCCGAACGAGATCAAGTCGCTCCGCCAGGGGGAGGCGATCGTGATCGTCAAGCAGCCCGAGGCGGCGGTGCACTCGATCCATGTCTCGCCGCCGCGGCGGGTGGAGCGGGGCGCGGCGCCAACGCGGCGGCCGGACCGCGGGCCCGAGCTAGGTTGACGCCGGCAGCGGCGGGATCACGCAGAGGAAGGCAAGCGGCTGATCGTCGAGGGCTTCGAAGCAGTGGAGCTCATCGCCGGCCACGTACACGACATCGCCCTCGCTCAGCTCGTGGACGTCCTCGCCGAGCGTGACGCGGGCGCGGCCGCGCATGATCATCACGCCGTGGTCGTGGGGGTGCTGCTCGCGCGCGGTGTGGCCGCCGGCCGCGACTTCGAAGTAGCGGATGGTGTAGTTCGGGGCGCCGTCTTGGCTCGAGACCAGCTCGTGCTTGATCACGCCCTCGAGCCCGGGCTGGTCGTACGGCTTGGCCGCGACCCCGTCCCAGCCGGAGCCGTTGCGACGGTGGACGGCGCCCATCAGCCCGCGCCCATCAGCCCGCGCCCATCAGCCCGCGCCCATCAGCCCGCGCCCGGGGTGACCCGGAAGGCGTCGAACACAGCGTCGATGTTGCGCAGGCGATTGATCGCCTGATCGAGCGATCGGGTGTCGCCGACCTCGACCACGAACCGGTTCTTGACCATCGGATGGCTGACCGAGCAGCGCGCCTCGAGGATGTTGATCCCGGCTTCGGCGAAGGTGCGCGACATGTCCTCGAGCAGGCGGTGGCGGTCCCAGCCGTCGACCTCGATCTCGACCCGGAACGAGGTCTCGGCGTCACCGTCCCAGGAGACGGGCGTGAAGCGCTCGGGGTCCTTCTTCAGCACGGCCACGTTGGGGCAGTCCTCGCGGTGGATGGTGATCCCGCGGCCGAGCGAGATGTACCCGACGATCGGATCGCCGGGCACCGGCCGGCAGCACTTGGCCATCCGCAACATGACCTCGTCGATCCCTTCGACCGAGATCCCGTAGCGCGAAGAGGAGGTCGTCGGCCGCGAACGGCGGCGGCGGGTCATCAACAGGTCGTCGGTGGCCGTCGGCTCGGACTCGGCCGCCTCGCCCTGCTTGAGCCGCTGCATGACCTTGTTGACGACGACCTTGGGCGAGATCTTGGCCCCGCCCAGGGCGATGTAGAAGTCCTCGCCCTTGCGGAAGCCCATCTCGCGGATGACGTCGGCGAGGAGCGATGAGCCGACGAGCTTCTGGGCGGGCAGGCCCTGCTTCTTGAGGTGCTCCTGGAGGAGCTCCCGTCCGGTGTGCTCGGTATCTCGCCGCGACTCGGCCTTGAACCAGGCCTTGATCTTGTTCCGGGCGCGGGTCGTCTTGACCAGGGCCAGCCAGTCCCGGGAGGGACCGCGTTCGCGCTTGGAGGTCAGGACCTCGACGATGTCGCCCGAGCGCAGCTGGTAGGACAGCGGCACGATCTTGCCGTTGACCTTCGCGCCCACGCAGCGGTGGCCGACGTCGGTGTGAATCTCGTAGGCGAAGTCGAGCGGCGTCGCGCCGGCGGCCAAGCGACTTGACCTCGCCCTTGGGCGTGAACACGAACACGTCGTCCTCGAACAGGTCGACCTTGAGCGTCTCCATGAACTCGCCCGGGATCGGAGAGGTCCTTCTGCCAGTCGAGCAGCGAGCGAAGCCATTTGAGCTTGCCGTCGGACTCGCGCGCGGCGGTCGAGACTTGCGTCGGGTCCTCCTTGTACATCCAGTGGGCGGCGATCACCGAACTCGGCCATGTCGTGCATCTCGCGGGTGCGGATCTGGATCTCGAGCGGCCTGCCCTCGGGCCCGATCACCGTCGTGTGCAGCGACTGGTACATGTTGAACTTGGGCATCGCGATGAAGTCCTTGAACCGCCCCGGCAGCGGCTTCCAGAGCGAATGGATCACGCCGACGGCGCCGTAGCAGTCCTTGACCGAGCCGACGATCACCCGCATCGCGGTGAGGTCGTAGATCTCGTTGAACTCGCGCCCCTTCTTGGTCATCTTCGAGTAGATGGAGTAGAAGTGCTTGGCGCGACCGGAGATCTCGGCTTCGATACCGAGCTCGTCGAGTTCTTTGTTCAGGTACTCGCCGGCCTGGTTGACATAGCGCTCGCGCTCGGCCCGCTGCTGGGCCACCAGACCCTTGATCTCGTTGTACTTGCGTGGGTGCAGGTCTGGAAGGCGAGGTCCTCGAGCTCCCACTTGATGGCGTGGATGCCGAGGCGGTGGGCGATCGGCGCGTAGATGTCGAGCGTCTCGCGCGCCTTCTCGTTCTGCTTCTGCTTGGGCATGGCCGCGATCGTGCGCATGTTGTGCAGGCGGTCGGCCAGCTTGATCAGGATGACCCGGATGTCCGTGGCCATCGCCACCATCATCTTGCGGTAGTTCTCGGCCTGGGCCTCGTCGCGCGACTGGAAGGTCAGGCCGGTCAGCTTGGTCACCCCGTCGACCAGGCCGGCGATCTCCTCGCCGAACGCCTCTCGCATCTCCTCGAGCGAGGCGCTCGTGTCCTCGACCGTGTCGTGCAGCAGGGCGGCGCACAGCGTCTCGGTGTCGAGGCGCATGCCGGCGCAGATCTTGGCCACACCGACCGGATGGATGATGAAGTCCTCGCCCGTCTTGCGCCGCTGGTCGGCGTGGTGGGCGCAGGCGTAGACGAACGCCTCCTCGACGCGGTCGCGCTCGATGGCGACGGCGGAGTGCTCGGCGTGTTCCTCGACGATCGCGAACAGATCACCGAGCAGCCGGCGCTCGGCTGCGGTCAGCGTCGGCCGGACCGGCCGTTGTCGCCTTGACCTTGCCGTCGACGCTGTCGACCGCCGGCCGGGAGGCGATCAGCGTGGAGGCCCGCTGCCCGTCGCTCCCGTCCTGGCGGGCAGCGCTGCCGTTGCGCCCCGAGCCACCGCGACTCAGCCGCTTCTTGGTGGGAGTTTTCCGCTGCTCAGGAATTGCCGTCCGTCCTCATGTCGTGCTGCGAACACCCTGTAGGCCGGCGAGCGATCGAGCGCCGTGCGCTCTTCGCCCGCGACCGCGAGGGCCGGCAGATCCCGGTCGAGGCTGACGAGCTCAAGCTCCGCGAGGACTCTGACCAGCCGGCCGGCGAGGCGCGCCGGACGGCCATGGGCGCCGTCACCGCGAAGCAGGTGCTCGAGCTCCTCGACCGGTCACTCTCGACCGCTCCCGAAGGCCTCGGTAGAGAGCCGCGAGCGAAGCGCGAAGACCGTACTCCAGCTCGTGCATCTGCTGGGTAAAGCGTAGCTCAGCGTCGCTCCAGCACCAATGGGCATAGCCGTTACCGGATTTGATCAGGGCGTCTCCGTCGGGGCGGGCAGGTGGGTCGAGCACAACCAGGTGAACGTATGTATCGGCCAGGACCGGATCGCACTCCAGGGCATGGTGGGAGGTGAGCGCGAATCCGCCGACCCGAGCTCGCAGCCCGTCAAGCCGGCGCGGGACGTCCGCGCACACGGCCAGCACGGGATCCCCGGTGGCGATTGCGTCGGCCAGGGTGGCGAGCGGGCTGAGGCCGCGACGGTCAAGGATGGTGCGGGTCGCTGTGGTGTCCGGGCTCGGCGGGGTCGGGAGCGCTCGGTCGAGCTCGGACCACACGGCGTCCAGGTAATCCTCGCGTTCGCCGATGACCTCGATCGGCGCCGGCTGGCAGGGCTGGGCGTGGCACAGGACGAGCCTGGGCTCGACCGCCCCGTTCCACACGTTGCGCTCGAGCCGGAAGGTGGCATCGGCCGGTTCCCCCACCTTGACGTCGAGGCGCCCGTCACAGCCGAAGGCAACCCCCCGGGCCAGCGCACCGCCGGAGCTCACGGAGAAGCTGGCGTGTCGCCCCTCCCCCATCGCCCGCAGGTTTCCGAAGCGGGCGCCGGGCACGAGCAGCCGGGGGCCCCGGTTGCCCGCCCCGCAGGGCTCGAGGCCTTCGAGCTCCTCGGCCAGCTCGAGGCCGAGCTCGCTCCCGGAGACGACGGCGTCGACGCGCTCGAGCGGCTGGAGCAGCTCGGGCGTGAGCACCTCGGCGGCGTGCTGTTCGATCGCGGCCCGAAAGGCTTCGAGCTGCTCGCCGGCGATGCTCAGCCCGGCCGCGGCCCGGTGACCGCCGTAGCGCCCCAGGTGCTCGGCCGCGGCGTGCAACGCGCCCAGCAGGTCGAAGCCCGGGATGCTCCGGCCCGATCCGTGGCCGTCCCCGCCTCGTCGAGGGCGATCAGGATCGCCGGGCGGTGGTAGCGCTCGACCACCCGCGAGGCGACGATGCCAATCACCCCGGGATGCCAGCCCTCGGCCCAGAGCACGTAGGCGGAGCGCTCCCCGAGCTCGGCAACCTGGGCCTCGGCCTCCCAGACGATCCGCTCCTCGATCGCCCGGCGCTCGACGTTGACCGAGTCGAGCTCTGACGCGATCTCGCGGGCTCGCTCCGAATCCTCGGTCAGCAGCAGCTCGAGGCCGGCGTCGGCTCGCCGGATCCCCCCGCGGCGTTGATCCGCGGGGCCAGCCGGAAGCCAAGCGAATGCGCACCGACTTCGCTCGGGTCGACGCGGGCCACGGCCATCAGCGCCCGCAGGCCGGGCCGCGGCGGTCCCGGCGATGGCCGCCAGCCCCGCCCGCACGAGAGCGCGGTTCTCGCCCTGGAGGGGCATCAGGTCGGCCACCGTGGCCAGCGCGACGAGCTCTATGTCCTCGGCCGCGGTCGGCGCGCCCAGCGCCTGCGCCAGCTTGAACGCCACTCCGGTTCCGCACAGCTCTGGGCAGGGGTAACCGCACACCGCCGGGTGGACGATTGGGCAGTCCGGCAATTTGCCGTCGGCGCGGGGCGCGTGGTGATCGCTCACCACGACGTCGATCCCGCTTTCGTGCGCGGCTCTGACCTCGTCCACGGCGGTGATCCCACAGTCGACGGTCACCAGCAATCCGGTCTCGCGGGCGGAGAGGCGGGCGATGGTGGCTGTGGAGAGGCCGTAGCCATCGTCGAGTCGGTCGGGGAGGAACCAGTTGACGTCGGCGCCGAGCGCCTTCAGCGCCCGGACCATGATCGCCGTGGCGCAGATGCCGTCGACGTCATAGTCGCCGTGGACGGTGATCCGGCTGCCCGCGGCGATGTGGCGCTCGATCAGGCTGGTGGCGCGGTCGATGCCGGTGAACGCGGAAGGGTCGTGACGCTCATCCGCGTCGAGGAAGGCGCGGGCCTGCTCGGGGTCGTCGAGGCCGCGCCGGACCAGCAGCTGGGCGAGGACATGGCTGATGCCGAGGGTCCGTTCGAGGTTCAGCGCCTTCGCCAGGTCGTAGCGCGGGATCTCGAGCCGGCGCTGAGGCCGCGGCGGGCGTGAGGGCCGGTCTGGCTCGGCGGCTGGCTCGACCAGCTGGAGCGCGGGTGCGTGCTGCCGCGTGAGGTCTGCTGCCAGGGCGGGCTCGGACATGGCCGCAGCGTACGGTCGGCCCCCGACGGATCCGGCCCCTCAGGGGCGGATTGGCACAGAGATGTGACGAGTTGGCGCCTTCGGGCGGGGGGTGGCTACGAAAGCCGCCTATATGGCGGGTTTCTTCGCCAGCCTTGGGCCCGGCCGGCCGCGGCGGTCGGCCGGCGCGGCGGGGGCGCCGGTCGGCCGCGGCGGCCGGTCGGCCGCGGCGGCGGCGGGGGCCCTACGTCAGGCCGATGCCCTGCGCCTGCCCGGACGCCCGCTCGCGGCGGATGCCGTCGAAGTAGACGAGGGCGATCCCGATCAGCGCGCCCGGGATGGCCTCAAGCGCGGTGTACAGGTGGGTGTCGTGGCGGCCTGGGATGTGGAAGCCGTTGACGATCAGGCCGAACAGGGCGGCGCCGACCAGCGCGCCGATGAAGGCGCCGACGATCCCGCCCCAGAAGCGGTCGGGCAGCCAGATCGTGAAGTGCCAGATGGCGAGGCCCATCATCACCCAGGCGAGCATGCCCATGGTTAGCGGCGCCTCCCGTGACGGCGGTTACGAGACCTGGACTTGGCCGGGCGCTTGGGCTTCGACACGGGTGCCATGCCCTCGTTCTCTGCAACATCGGGCGCCGGCGCGGGCGGGGCGCCGTCGCCGTCGGGCTTCGGAGCACCATCGCCATCGGGCCGGGGCGCACGCGAAGCCGGAGCCGGACGGGCCGGAGTCGGCGCCGGACGGGCCGGAGTCGGCGCTGGGCGGGCAGGAGTCGACCGGCCCGACCGGGCCGGCTTGGTCTCGGATTCGGGACTGTGGGCCAGGCGCTTGGTGAGGGTGGAGGTGCGGCCGGGGCGCTCGCGCTCCTCCTCCTGGATGTCGCGCTTCATCTGCTCGAACTCGGCCGCCGAGACGCCGTCGGGCTCTGGGCTGGTGATCCGGCCGGTGCGCCGCGCCGCCCTGCGGGTCGGCTCGACGTCGGCGCTCGTACCCGCGTACGCCGGCACGATGCCCTGGTCCTCGATGATCCGGAGACGGCGGGTGCGGTACTGAGCCTCGCGCTCTTTCCAGTGGGTGAGCACCGGGGAGGCGATGAAGATCGAGGAGTAGGCGCCGGAGGCCACGCCGATCAGCAGCGCGAAGGCGAAGTCCTTGAGCTCTCCGCCGCCGAACAGGAGCAGAGCCAGGATCGGCATGAGCGTGCACGAGGTGGTGGCGATCGACCGCGTCAGCACCTCGGACATGGAGCGGTTGACGATCTGCGAGAAGGCAGCCCGGGGCATTCGGGGCACGTTCTCGCGCACGCGGTCGAACACGATGATCGTGTCGTAGAGGGAGTAACCCAAGATGGTTAACAAGGCCGCGACGGTCGCGGTCGTCACCGCCTTCCCGTCAGCGCGTAGACGCCGCTGGTGATCAGGAGGTCGTGCATCAGGGCGATCAGCACCGGTATGGCGAACTTCCATTCGAACCGCAGCGCCACGTAGACCGAGATCAAGAGGAGCGAGGCGATGATCGCCACCACCGCGCTGTTGGCCACCGTCTTCCCGAACGTGGGGCCGACCGAGGTCACGTCCCAGGTTCTGACTCCGAACTTGTTCTCGAGGTCGGTCTTGAGCGTGTCGAGCTTGGTGGGCTGAAGTTGCTTGGAGGAGATCTGGAAGGAGTCGGCGCCGAGGCTCTTGTTGGAGATCTTCTGGATCGTCGGGTTGGTCGAGCCGACCGAGGTCACCACGTTCGTGATCTGCGACTGGGTGGCGGGCTGGTTGAGGCTGGCGGTGATCCGGGTGCCGGAGGTGAAGTCGATGCCCAGGTTCAGCCCCTTGCCGCCGATCGCCAGCGCTCCGATCAGCAGAATCACGCCCGACATCGAGAAGAAGTAGCGCGAGGCGCCCATGAAGTCGAAGCGCCAGACGCGCTTCGCGCCACCAGCCCCGAGCGCGGACGGGCGGGAGATCATGCGCGAGCCGCCCATCGTCATCAGGATCGCCTGGGTGGCCATCACGGCGGTGAAGAGCGAGACGAAGGTCCCGATACCCAGGGTGAAGGCGAAGCCCTGGACCTCTGAGGTGGCGAGCACGAAGAGGATGAACGCGGTCATGATCGTGACCACGTTGGCGTCGATGATCGCGGTCAGACCCTTGCGATAGCCGGTGGCGATGCCCTGACGGATTGACCGCCCGGCACGTATCTCTTCCTTCACCCGTTCGAAGATCACGATGTTCGCATCGGCGGCCACGCCGATGGTCAGGATCAGACCGGCGATTCCGGGCAGGGTCAGGGTGATCGGGATCAGCTTGATCAGGGCGTAGAAATAGAGGGCGTAGACGGCCAGCCCGGCCACGGCGATCACGCCGAGGATGCGGTAGAAGACGAGGAGGAAGAGGGCCACCACGAGCAGGCCGACGGCGCCGGCGATCAGCCCCTGGTGAAGCGCCTGCTTGCCGAGCGTGGCCGAAACCTGCGACTCCGAGATCAGCTTCAGGTTGATCGGCAGCGCGCCCAGCCGCAGCTGCGTGGCCAGGTCCTGGGCGGTTTGGGTGGTGAACCCGCCGGTGATCTCCGCGCCCTGGCCGCCGGTGATGCCGTCCGGATACTGGCTGTGGTCGATCTGCGGAACGGTGACCAGCTTGTTGTCGAGGGCGACGGCGAAGTGCTGGTTGGTCGAGCTGTTGAACGAGCTGTCGACCTCACCCCGGTGGGCGATCTGCGCCGTGACCCGCTGGAAGGCCGTACCACCCTTGGAGGTGAAGCCGAAGCTGACGTCCGGGCTGCCCGCGGTGTCCGTGCTCTGCACCGGATTGGTGATCTCCGTACCGGTCAGGGCGACGTTGTCCTTGAGGACGAAGAACTGGGCGGAGGAGCTGGTCAGCGGGGTCGGGTGCGCGGTGCTCACGTCCGCCGCCTGAACGACCACCGTGCCCGGCGGAACGGCCAGCACCTTGCCTTCGGTGCGATTGACGCCGGTGGGAAGCCCCGAGTAGAGGTCGCCGAGATTGGAGTCGGGTCCGGAGAGGTAGCAGTGCTGCCCGGCGATTACGGTCGTGTTGTAGGCCTTGGCCGCGATGGCGCAAGCGGAACTCCCGGGAGCGCCGAACATGTAGTACTGGGGGCCGAGGTGCGAGCTCGACGACGTTTGGAACGGCGGCTGCTTTGACGCGAGCAGCACAGCGTTGTAGAGCGGGACGCTCCCGCCACCGGGGTAGCCCGGGCCCTGTCCTGCACCCTGGCTGAGGGTCACCGCCGTCGGGTCTTGGCTCAGCAGCTGACCGGCTACCGGCTTCCCGTTGGGCGTGAGGACGTTCGCCTCCCAGT
This sequence comes from uncultured Solirubrobacterales bacterium, assembly GCA_963834635.1. Lineage (GTDB taxonomy): Bacteria > Actinomycetota > Thermoleophilia > Solirubrobacterales > Solirubrobacteraceae > Palsa-465. Next base: position 360,573 of record CAWICI010000002.1, read on the forward strand.
CATAGAAGTACAGCTGGGCAGTCGAACCGACCAGCCTGACCGCGCGTCCGGTGTCCTGAACGTCGGGGAGGCCGACCGTGATATCGCCGCCGGTGGTCTGGATCTCCGGCTCGGCCACACCGAGCTGGTCGACCCGCTGGCGCATGATGTCGACCGCGCGGTTGAGCGCGTCCTGGGTCACGTGCGGCGTCTGGGGCGACGGCGTCCCCTGATAGACCAGCTCCACCCCGCCACGCAGGTCGAGCCCCAGGCGGGTCTTCTGAGTGCCCAGGACGAAGGCCGATGCGGCGATCAGCCCGATGACGAGGACGAGAACGAGGCCGTAGCGCTGGCGGTCGGTCATCGGCGTCTATGGATGCTACGACGAGTGGTGGTTGGTGGGCGTGAGCACAAGGAGCACGCCCCCTTCCTCGTCGTCATAGGCGGGGAAGATGTCCGCCACCGCCCGCGCCGGCTGGTCGTGCTCGGCGGCCCGCACCTCAACCGGCTTGCCCTGGACGCGGACTTCCCACTCGAGCGCGGTACCCACGTGATCGGTGCCGTCCTCGAACTCGAGCCCGAGGATGTCGTTCACCGGCTGGCCCATCGCCTGCTCGGTCTTGAGCCCGGTCAGCTCGAACGATCCGCGGCCACAGTCGACGATCCGTCCCGAGTTGTCACAGGCGAAGAAAGCGGCGTTGGGGGCGGGGTAATAGTCGTCGAGCAGCTCGATCAGGTAGGCAAAGCCGCACTTCTCGCAGCCCCGAACATCGCTACGGAAGCCGTCCGTGCGAGAGGTCGCCATGGAGCGATTTCCACAGTGGGGACAGATGAAGTAGTGCTCGTGCGCCACGGTGGCCTCAGGATAGCCAGGGTCGTTGTTGGGTCTTCGTTATCCGGGAGGCGGGTCGCCTGGGCGCGATGACTCCCGGGCGCTTCGCGCGACGGTCGTCATCGCGTCCAGGCGGCCCGCTTCGGAACCAGCCACCAACGATTGCTGTCTTCCCTCGCATTACAGCTAGAGGGTTGTTCACCGTTTTAAGACTAGAGAAGAGTCATCGGCCCGGGGGGTCTTAGGCCTAAATGCTCGAAGGCGCGCTTAGTTGCGGCGCGGCCGCGGGGGGTGCGTTCGATGAGGCCTTTCTGGAGTAGGTAGGGCTCGTAAACGTCCTCGATCGTGTCGGACTCTTCGCCCACCGCCACGGCAAGCGTGGAGAGGCCGACGGGGCCGCCGCCGAACTTCTCGCAGATGGCGCGGAGGATGTCGCGATCGAGCCTGTCGAGGCCTTCGTGGTCGACCTCGAGCAGGTCGAGGGCCTCGCCGGCCACGCGCGCTGTAACCACGCCCGAGTCGCGGACCTCGGCGTAGTCGCGCACCCGTTTGAGTAGGCGGTTGGCCACGCGGGGCGTGCCGCGGCTGCGGCCGGCGATGGCGATCGCGCCGCCGTCGTCGATCGCCACGTCAAGCAGGCGGGCCGAGCGGCGGACGATCTGGGCGAGCTCTTCCGGGCCGTAGTGCTCGAGCCGGTGCTGGATGCCGAACCGGTCGCGCAGCGGTGTGGTCAGCAGCCCGGTCCGGGTGGTCGCACCGATCAGCGTGAACGCCGGTAGCTCGAGCGTCACGACCCGGGCTCCCGCTCCCTGCCCCACCGTGATCGGCAGGCAGCGGTCCTCCATGGCCGGATAGAAGGTCTCCTCGAGCGCCCGGGGCAGGCGGTGGATCTCGTCGACGAAGAACACCGAGCGGGGCTCGAGCGCGGTCAGGAAGGCGGCCACGTCCCCCTTTCGCTCGAGCGCCGGCCCCGCCGTCTGCACGAACGGGACCTCGAGCTCGGCGGCGAGGATCTGGGCCAGCGAGGTCTTGCCCAGCCCGGGCGGTCCGGCGAGCAGGACGTGGTCGAGCGCCTCGCCGCGGGCCACGGCGGCCGCGATCGAGACCGCGAGCTGGTCCTTGACCGCCGCCTGCCCGATGAAGTCCTCGAGCCGGCGTGGTCGGAGCGAGCGGTCGAAGTCGTCCTCGGGAAGCGCCTCGGGCGCCTGCATCCGGGCGGCGTTCACCGGCGGGCCGTCCTCAGCGCGTGGGCGATCAGGTCCTCGGGCCGCTCACCCTCGGCGCCGTCAAGCAGCTCGTCGGCCTCCTGGACGCTGTAGCCGAGGCCGAGCAGCCCCTCGCGGGCCATGGAGCGGGGGTCATCGGCGCGGGTGATCGAGATCGCCTGCTCGGGCAGGGTGGCCCCGACCTTCTCGCGCAGCTCGACGATGATCCGCTCGGCGGTGCGCTTGCCGATCCCGGGGACGGCCTGAAAGCGGGCGGAATCCCCGGCGGCGAGAGCGCCGAGCAGCTCCCGCGGGGTTCCGCCCGACAGCACCGCGAGGGCCACCTTCGGGCCGACGGATTGCACCCCGAGCAGCATCAGGAACAGCTCGCGTTCCTCCTCGGTGGCGAACCCGTAGAGCTGGATCGCGTCCTCGCGGACGACCAGGTGGCTGTGAAGCAGCACCTGATTGCCGACTGCCGGCACCTGGCGGAGCGTCTGGGCCGAGACGGCCAGGCGGTAGCCGACGCCGCCGCAGTCGATCACCACGTGATCGGTCCGGCGCACCGCCACCTTGCCGGAGACGAGGGCGATCACGCCCGCGCCACCGCCCGCGCGAGCGGCGCGCGGTTGAGATCGCAGATCGCCACCGCGAGCGCATCGGCGGCATGGTCGGGGGTCGGCGGGGCGGAAAGGCCGAGCAGCCGCGCCACCATCCGCCCGACCTGGTCCTTGCCCGCACGCCCGTGCCCGCACACCGCGCCCTTCACCTGCTGGGGCGTGTAGGAGCGAGACGGCAGCCCGCGCTGCCCTGCGGCGAGCAGCACCACTCCGCGCGCCTGGCCCACCGCGAAGGCGGTTCGCACGTTGGCCCCGAAATACAGCTCCTCGATCGCCAGCGCGTCGGCTCCGTGATGGTCAAGCAGCTCTCCGACGCGGGCGTGGATATCGGCCAGCCGGCGCTCGAGCGGGACGCCCGGCGCGGTGGCGATCACGCCGGTCGGCGAGCGGCTGGAGCCGGGAGCCTTCGCTCGCGCACCACGCCATAGCCCGTGCTGGCGGTGCCGGGATCGATTCCGAGGACGATCATCTCGGCTTGGATTCTGCGTGCGCGCCCGGACGCCTCCCCGGGGGCCGGGACACGGGCACGGTGCCACGCGGGGCGCCGGCGCCGGTCTAGGCCCCTAGCCGCCGACGCAGGCCGTCGAGAGCCCGGCCGTCCACACGCGGTAGATGCGCCATGAGTCGACCGTGGCCACCAGCTGGCGGCGGTTCAGGCGGGGATCCATGGCCGGCGCTCCCCCATCGATCGAGTCGTGGGGCCCGAGGAACATCACGCCCTGGTCGTGCATCGAGGTCCCAACCCGCTCGAGCGTCGCGTGGAGCTTGTAGGCCAGCGCGCTCTGGAGAGAGTGATTGATCGCGGCGAAGCTCGAATGGCAGGGAAACACGCCGTTGTGGCCGCCGACCTTGGCCACGGCGGCGCTCAGCTGGTTCAGGCGGGTGACCGCCTTTGCCGCGGTCGGCTCGGCCGCCCGGGCGGTGTTCGCCCGGCTGATCGTGAACGGGATCGAGATGGCGATCAGCACCGCGGCGGCGACCCAGGCGAGGCGCGTGCCGAGGGCGGCGCCGCGCCGGGCAGCGACCCACGCCCCGAGCAGCCGGGCTGCGCGCACGACGCCCACGCCGCCGAGCACGCAGATCACGCCCGCGGCCGGGAGGAAGAAGCGCTCGAGGCCCGGATAGCCGTCGAGGGTCATTCCGATCACCAGCACCCACCAGGCGGCGGCTGCGGCGGCCAGCCCGAGAATCAGCCGATCACGCTCGCGCAACCACGTGATGACCACGGCCACGGCGGCGAACACGAGCCACGGCAGGGACTGGAGGTTGACCCCCCGGGCAATGACGGTCAAGAACGGATCGGAGCCGAGGTGGCCGTTGTATCCTGGGCGTGGGTGGCGGCGAGGAACGGCTGACCGGTGCTGATCCACGGGGGCACGAACCAGAAGAAGGGGAGGCAGAACCAGCCGGCGAGGATCAGGATCGCCATCGGCACGCTGGGCTGGCGCCGCCACAGCCAGATCCCGTAGAGCCCGACGAACGGCCACCACTCAGGCCGGATCAGCGATGCGGCCACCATGAGCACGAAGGCCAGGACGTGGCGCCCGGCCACATGACGCTCGATCGCCCACAGCGAGAGGCCGATCAGCATCGGCTCGGAGGTGCCCCGGAACATGTAATAGAAGAAGTCCTGGGTGAGGAGGATCCCCACCACGGCGATCACCCCGGCGGCGATCGGCTCCCAGACCGCGACCGGTTCGCGGGCGCCGGCCGACCCGGCCGCGGCCGGGGCCGCCCCCGACCGCCCGCCGCCCCGCGCCAGCAGCGCACCCAGCCGATACGCCCCGATCAGCGCCAGGAAGCCGCCGGCCCGGGCGGTGATCACCCACAAGGTCGGGGAGGCATGGCCGATGGGGCCGTAGAAGGCGGTGAAGATGACCGGCAGCGGCTTCCATGACGGCCCGCCCCCGACGAAGAAGCTGAGGTGGGGATCGAATACCTCTCTCCCCCACACGATCCACGACCATGGGTCGTAGCTGGGCACAGTGGGCAGCGTCAGGGCCGAGATCACGGCCAGCAGGACCGAGGCCAGGCACGCGATCAGGAACGGCGAGCGCAGGGCCTCGGCGCGGGGTGCAGCCACTCCCAGCCGGCGGCGGGCTCGGACCTCTCCGGCGACCGCCATCGGCTCTAGCGCGACCCCGGCCGCGAGTTGGCGGCCGAGAAACGACAGCGCAGGAGCGTGCCCAGCACCCGGAAACCGTCGACCGCGGTCAGTTTCTTGCCCTCCTCGTTTGACCGAGCCCGGTAGTGGACCGGCACCTCGAATATCCGCTCGCCGTGCTGAACCAGCCGCGCGGTGATCTCGGGCTCGATCGCGAATCCCGCCGAAGTCAAGGGCAGGCTGCGGAAGATGTCGGTCCGGATCATCTTGTGGCAGGTCATGATGTCGTGCAGGTAGACGTTGAAGAGGATGTTGCAGGCCAGCGTCACGCCCTTATTGCCGAGCACGAACAGGAACGAGTGGCTCGTGTATCCGTCGAAGGCCCGGACGCCGAAGCAGGCGTTGGCGCGGCCGTCGATCAGCGGCGGCATCAGCAGCCCGAGGTCGGCCGGGTCGTACTCGAGGTCGGCGTCGAAGATGGCGGCGTAGTCACCCTGGGCCTGGACCAGCGCCGTCTGTATCGCTGCCCCTTTCCCGCGGTTCTGCGGGATGCTCGAACAGCCGCACCCGGCCGTCCCAGTCGCCGTCGCGGAGAATCTCCCGGGTGCCGTCGGTGGAGCCGTCGTCAACGACGATCAGCTCGAAGTCCGAGGGCAGCTCGGTGGCCAGGACCTCAGCGATCGCGCGCTCAACGCGCTCGCGCTCGTTATAGACGGGCATCAGGATCGAGAGCATCGGAACGTCAGTCGTAGTCGGCTGTGGCGGCGCCGGATCGTGGGACAACCGCGAGGTTGGGCGATGCTAGCGGACGCCGCTGCCATGAGAGAGGATGCCGGGATGGACTTCGAAGGCGCAGGACTGCTGGACGGCCTGGAGGGCGAGGATCGCGCCGCCCGCGAACGGCTGCTCGAGCGGCTGGCCGAGGACGGGGTCGAGCTCGGCGAGCTCAAGGCCGCGGTGGCGGAAAACCGGCTGGCGCTGCTGCCCGTCGAGCGGGTCCTGGGCGGCGAGTTGACGGCCCGGGAGATCGAGGAGCGGACCGAGCTTCCGGCGGAGCTGGTGTTGCGGATCCGGCGGCTCGCCGGCCTGACCCAGGCGGGACCCGACGATCGCGTCTTCGGCCAGGAGGACGTGGAGGCGGCCGAGTCGCTCAAGCTGTTTCTGGACCAGGGCTTCGACGAGGCCGGGGTCGACGCAGATCGCCCGGGTGATGGGCGAAGCGATGTCGAGGGTCGCGGCCACGGTGACCGGGCAGTTCGCGGAGGCCTTCCTCGAGCCGGGAGACACCGAGGAAGAGGTCGCCCAGCGGTTTGCCGAGCTGGCCGAGCAGATGACCCCGGCCCTGGCGCCGGTGCTCGTGTCGTCCTTCAAGGCTCACCTGCGCGACGAGGTCAGCCGCGGGGTGCTCGGCCGGGCGGAGCTCGAGTCGGGAGCGGTCGCGGAAGCCCAGGAGCTGGGCGTCTGCTTCGCCGATGTGGTCGGCTTCACGCGGCTGGGAACCGAGATCGAGGTCGGCGACCTGGGAAAGATCGTCGGCCGGCTCGTCCAGCTCGCGCACGAGAAGGCGGTCGATCCGGTCCGGCTGGTGAAGACGATCGGCGACGCCGCGATGTTCGTGTCGGCGGACCTTCCCGACCTGGTCGACGCCGCGCTCTCGCTGGTCGAGGCCTTCGAAGCGGAGGGTCTCCCCGCCCTGCGTGCGGGCATCGCCGTCGGGCCGGCGGTGATCCGCGCCGGGGACTACTTCGGCAACTCGGTCAACGTGGCCAGCCGCGTGACCGGGGTCGCCCGGCCGGGGAGCGTCCTCTGCTCCGAGGCGGTCCGCGATGCCGCCCCCGACGAGTTCGAGTGGTCATTTGCCGGCAAGCACCGGCTCAAGGGCGTCGGCGAGTCGCTCCCCCTGTTCCGCGCCCGCAGACTCGGCAGCACCGAGGCGGAGGACAAGGACGACGCTAAGAAACGGAAAGCAGGTCGACGACGAAAATGAGCGTCGCGTTCGCCGGGATCGTCGGCGGGCTGCCGGTCTTACCGTAGGCCAGGCTCGGCGGGATGATCAGCTCCCGCCGGCCCCCGACCTTCATCCCGGCGATCCCCTGGACCCACCCGGGGATCACGTTGCCGCTGGAGAGGGCCGTGCTGAACGTCTGGTCTTCCGGTTCCAGGAGGCATCGAAGATCTTGCCGCCCTTGTAGAGAACGCCGACGTAGTTGACGGTGATCGTGCTGCCCGGGGTGGCGGTCTTGCCGGTGCCCTTGATCAGATCCTTGACCACCAGCGTGCTTCGGCGGCGCGCCGCTCGGGGCTTACCACCGGCTCCTTGGACAGGGGCGACGGCGGCTTGGGCGTGGTCACCGCGGTCGTGGTGCTCGGCGTGGTCGTGGTGCTGGCACCGAGGCCACCGTGGCGCCGGTCGACCCGGCGCTCGGGGCCGGAGCAACGCCCGGCGCACGTGGAGCTTCCGCACGCGGCCAGGCCGATGGCGAGCAGCGCTCCGCTGCAGATGGCAAGAATCCACTTGGTCATCGAAGTCGGTGAGGGTAGCGGGACCGCGTGAAGAGCGTGTTCAGCCGGCGATCCGCTCGAGCACCGCGGCGTCGACATCGAAGTTGGCGTGCGACGGCGCTCACGTCGTCGGATTCCTCGAGGCGTCGATCAGTTTCATCAGCTTGGCCGCGTCATCGTCCTGCACCGGAACGCGTGCCTTGGGGAGCTGGGCCAGGTCGGCGCTTTCGATCTCCACCCCGGCTCGGGCCAGCGTCTCGCGGACGCGGGCCAGATCGGCCGGAGCGGTGATCACCTCGAACACGTCGTCGTCGAGGGAGATGTCCTCGGCGCCCTCGTCGATCGCCGGCATCAGGTCATCCTCGTCGTAGCGGCTGGCGTCGACGACGATCACGCCTCGCTTCTCGAACAGGTAGGACACCGATCCGGGCTCGCCCAGGCTCCCGCCATGCTTGGACAGGATGTGGCGGACATCGGCGCCGGTCCGGTTGCGGTTGTCGGTAACCGCCTCGATCAGCAGCGCCACCCCGCCCGGGCCATAGGCCTCGTAGAGGACGGTCTCGATCTGGTCGGCGTCGACGCCCTCCCCCGTGCCCTTGGCGATCGCCCGCTCGATGTTGTCCTTCGGCATCGACGCGTCCCGCGCCTTCTGGATCGCCAGGGCCAGGGCGGGATTGCCGTCGGGGTCGCCCCCGCCCTCACGCGCGGCCACGGTGACGGCGCGGGCCAGCTTGGTGAACTGCTGACCCCGGCGCGCGTCCACGACCGCCTTCTTGTGCTTGATCGAATGCCATTTGGAGTGACCGGACATCAGGCTCAAGTCTAGATAGCCTGCATTGACGTGCTCGAGAATCCCGCGATCTTCAAGGCCTACGACATCCGGGGCCTGTATCCGGAGGAGATCGATGCCGAGGGGGCCGAGGCGATCGGACGCGCGTTCGCACAGGTGATCGCCGAGCTCGAGGGCAAGCCGACCTCGGAACTGCGGCTGGGCCTGGGCCACGACATGCGTTTGAGCGCCCCCGAGCTCGCCGAGCGTTACTGCAAGGGCATGTGCAGCGAGGGCGCGACCGTGCTCGATGCCGGCCTGGTGGCAACCGAGATGCTCTATTACCTCGTCGGCTCCCGGGATCTCGACGGCGGGCTGATGTGCACGGCCTCGCACAACCCGAAGGCGTACACGGGAGCGAAGCTGGTCAAGCGCGGCGCGATCGCCCTATCGGGGGACGCCGGAATCGGCGATGTCCGTCAGCGGATCGAGAACGGGCTCGGTGAGCCTCCGGGCGGCGGCGCGGTCGAGGAGGTCGACGGTTGCCGAAGAATTCCAGCGCGCCGCCCTCGAGTTCATCGACACCTCGGCGATCAAGCCGCTGAAGGTGGTGGTCGACGGGGGCAACGGGATGGCCGGGCCGATGGTCGGGCCGCTGCTCGAGCAGCTCGGGCTCGAGCTGATCGAGACCTACTGGAAGCCCGACGGCAATTTCCCCGACCACGAGCCCAATCCCCTGCTGCGAGGAGAACCGCGAGTTCATCATGCGCGAGGTGGTGGAGCGCGGCGCCGACCTGGGGATCGCCTGGGACGGCGACGCCGATCGCTGCTTCTTCATCGACGACCAGGGCAGCTTCGTCGACGGCGACTTCCTCACCGCGCTGCTGGCCGAGTCGATGCTGGCCAAGCAGCCCGGCGCCACCATCCTCTACGACGTCCGGGCCAGCCGGGCGGTGGCCGACACGGTGGAGGGGCCGGGGGAACGGCGCTCATGAACCGCGTCGGGCATGCCTTCTTCAAGACGCGGATGCGGGAGGAGGGCGCGGCCTTCGGGGGCGAGGTCAGCGGCCACTACTACTTCCGCGACTTCTACTGCGCCGACTCGGGAACGATCCCGGCGCTGCTCATCCTCGAGCTCCTCTCCACGCGCGGGGCGCGCCTGTCCGAGCTGCTCGAGCCCTATCACTCGCGTTACTTCATCTCGGGCGAGATCAACTCCGAGGTCGAGGATCAGGACGCCAAGGTCGAGGAGCTGGCCTCCCGCTACGAGGACGGCCGCCAGCAACGCCTGGACGGCCTCTCGGTCGACTACGAGGACTGGCACTTCAACGTCCGCCCGTCGAACACCGAGCCGCTGCTGCGCCTGTGCCTCGAGTCGCTTCGCTCCCCCGAGGACATGGAGCGCAAGCGCGACGAGGTGCTGGGCGTGATCCGCGGGTGACGGTCGAAGCACCGGACGACCCGTACGCGCTCGCCGCCGGGGCGGGGATTCACCGGCTCTCGGTGCCGACGCCATTCCTGGTCGGCCGCGTCAACTGTTACCTGATCGAAGACGACCCGCTGACGCTGGTCGACACCGGTCCCAACTCGGGCAAGTCACTCGACGTGCTCGAGCGCGCCCTGGCCGAGCACGGACGCCGGATCGAGGACCTCAAGCTGATCGTGATCACCCACCAGCACATGGATCACCTGGGCCTGCTCGAGATCCTGGCGCGCCGCTCAGGGGCGGAGGTGGCGGCCTTCGCGCCCCTCGCGCCCTATCTGGCCAACTTCAGCGCCAGCGTCGCCGCCGACGACGAGTTCTCGCAGGGGGTGATGCGCCGGCACGGAGTGCCCGCCGACCTGGCGACCGCGCTCGGGGCCATGAGCGCGGCCTTCCGGGCCTTCGGCTCGAGCGGGCAGGTGACCAGGCCGCTGCGAGACGGGGAGACGCTCGCGCTGCGAGATCGCCGCTTCGAGGTCCTGCACCGCCCCGGCCACAGCCCCTCGGACACCGTGTTCTTCGATCCCGAGCGCCGAATGCTGCTGGGCGGCGACCACCTGCTGGCCAGAATCTCGTCCAACCCGCTGGTCTCGCGCCCGCTGACCGACTCGGGGAGCGGGCGCCCGAGGGCGCTGCTCGACTACATCGACTCGCTGCGGGCCACCCGGGCGATGCCGGTCGAGCTGGTGCTGCCAGGCCACGGCGACGCGATCGCGAAGCACGCCGCGCTGATCGATGATCGCCTGCGGATGCACGAGCGCCGGGCGAGCAAGGTTCTGGAGGCGCTCTCGGGCGGCCCTCAGACCGCATACGACATCGCGGTAGGGATGTGGGGCAACGTGGCCGTCACCCAGGCCTACCTGACGCTCTCGGAGGTGCTCGGGCACCTCGACGTGTTGGCTGAGGCAGGCCGAGTCGAGGAGTCCGAGGACGGCGGCGTGGTCAGCTTCCACGCCGTTTAGAGGCCCCGTGCGTGAGGTCTGCGGGCGCGACTCGCGTCAAAGCTCCTAAATGCCGATAACACCTGCATGGCCGGTCCGTCGGATCGTGCCCGGATCGTTCGTGCGCCCTTCCCGGGAGCCGAGCGGCTGGGCCACCTGACGCCCAACTACTCGGAGCTGCTCGAGCGGCTGCCGGCGATCATCTACGTCGCCGATTCGGGCGATACCGGTCGCTGGTATTACGCCAGCCCCCAGATTCAGACGATCCTTGGCTATTCGCCCGAGGAGTGGTGCGCCGACCCGCAACTGTGGGCCAAGTCGCTCCACCCGGATGACCGTACGCGGGTGACCACGAACGAGATAGAGCACGCGGCCGGCATGCCGGATCCCGGCCCGGTGGAGTATCGGATGGTCGATCGTCAGGGCCGGACGGTGTGGATCCGCGACGACGCGGTCCTGGTCTGCGACAACGACGGCGTCATGCGCTGGCACGGTGTCCTGTCGGACATCAGCCACCAGAAAAAGGCCGAGGCAGAGCTGGCACGGCGTGCCGCCCAGCAGGCGGCAGTGGCCCGGCTCGGCGAGCATGCCCTGGAGGGCGCCGGCCCGTCGGAGCTGATGCAGGAAGCGGTCACAGTGGCCGCCGAGTTACTCGAGGTGCAGGTGGCAGCGGTGCTCGAGCTGTTGCGCGACCAGAACTGCTTCATCCTCCGCGCTGAGGTGGGATGGCCCTCCCCCGGGATCGGCACTCTGCGCTCGCCAGTCGGCAGCGACTCGCTGGCCGGCTACACGGTTCGCACCCGGGCGCCGGTGACGGTCGCCGACTGGGACAAGGAGACCAGGTTCGCGCAGGCGCGCATGCTCCAGAAGCTCGGAGCCCGCAGCGGCGCTTCGGTGACGATCGAGACCCCCGGCGGCCCGTTCGGGGTGCTCGTGGTGCATTGCACGGAAAGGCGCCAGTACAGCGCCGGGGACATGGACTTCCTCCAGGCGCTGGCCAACGTCCTCGGAGACGCGCTCGAGCGCCAGGCGATCGACGACCAGGTCCGCCACCGTGCCCTGCACGATCCGCTCACCGGCCTTCCCAACCGGGTCCTCTTCCTCGACCGCCTTCAGCATGCGCTGTCCCGGCTCGAGCGACGCGGGGGCCTGAACGCTGTCCTGTTCCTCGACCTCGACCGGTTCAAGCTCGTCAACGACAGCCTCGGCCATCAGGTCGGGGACGAGCTCCTGGCCGCGGCCGCGCCGCGGCTCAAGCAGGCGGTCCGCACCAGCGACACCGTGGCCCGGTTCGGCGGGGACGAGTTCGGGATCCTGCTCGAGGAGCTGACCAGCGAGCGCGAGGCGATCGAGCTGGCGGAACGGATCGCCGCGGTGTTCACCCGGCCGTTCGTCCTCGCCGGCAGCGAGCACTTCGTCACCACCAGCATCGGGATCGCCATCGCCCGCGGGGGCGAGCTGCCGGGGGAGCTGATCCGCGACGCCGACGCGGCGATGTACCGGGCCAAGGAGCGTGGCAGCGCCCGCTATGAGCTGTTCGACGAGGCGATGCGCGAGCGAGCCATCGTCCGCCTGCGCGTGGAGAACGACCTGCGCCGCGCGCTCGATCGGGACGAGCTCAGGCTCGAGTACCAGCCCGTGGTCTCGCTGCGCGACCATTCGCTCGTCTCCGTCGAGGCGCTGATCCGCTGGCAGCATCCCGAGCGCGGCCTGATCGCACCGGGTGAGTTCATCCCGGTGGCCGAGGAGACGGGCGTGATCGAGCCGATCGGTCGGTGGGTGCTGGAGCAGGCGTGCCGCGCAGGCGGTGATGTGGCAGCGATCCCGGCCCGACGCCGCTCCGATCGGGATCTCGGTCAACCTCTCGAGCGTTCAGTTCGCCACCCGCACGCTGACCGACGTCGTGGCCGGAGTGCTCAGGACGACCGGAATCGACCCCGCCACGCTCAGTCTCGAGATCACCGAGAGCGTGGTGCTCCGGGATACCGACGGGGTGACCGAGGTCCTGCGCGAGCTCAAGGCTCTGGGCGTGCGGCTGGTGCTCGACGACTTCGGGACCGGCTACTGCTCGCTCTCCTACCTGACGCGCCTGCCGCTCGACGTGCTCAAGCTCGACCGCTCCTTCGTCGATGGGCTCGGGCTCGAGGACCAGGACACCGCCATCAGCGAGGCGATCGTGGTGATGTCGCGGGCGCTCGACCTCGAGGTCGTCGCCGAGGGTGTGGAGACACCGCTCCAGGCCAGAGAGCTGGTGAGGCTCGGGTGCGAGTTCGCCCAGGGCTTCCACTTCTCCCGCGCCATCCCCTCGGATGACATCACGCGGATCCTCGAGGAGGGGCCACCGTGGGTGGCGGCCTCCGCGGCCCGGGTCTGAGCGTCGGCGGCCGCGGCGCGGCTTGGGCGGCGGCCCGGCCTATGAGGGCGGGTACGCGGACGTGCCCGGGCGCAGCGGCGTAACCGTCGCCGTGCGGCACTCGTAGGCGCCGTCCGAGATCTTCGCCACCAGCGTGTGGGTGTCGTCGGGCGGGATCACCTGGAGCCCGAAAGCGGTCGTGCAAGGCTCGCCCGGAACCACGCCGTGGGTGACCCCGAGCCGGAAGGAGACCGTCGCCCCTGGCGCCACCGTCAGCGGCGTTTCCGGTGCGGTACCGAAGAAGTCGCGAGTGGTATGCGAGGGGGCGGTGGGAAGCGGCGACCCCGTCTTGCTCAGGAACAGGATGCCGGGATACCCATAGGTGTGGCAGCTGTGGTCGGTGACGTTGCGCAGCGCGAACCCGAGCACGCCGTGGCCGGTGGCGCCCTGCTGGCCGAGGAAAGCGACGGCGAAATCGGCGGCCGTACACGCCGACGGTCCGGCCGAGACCGTCTTTGACACCGTGCTCGTGACGACGGTGGTGGTGGTCGGAATGGTGGTCGAGGTAGTGCTCGGGGTGCTCGGCGTACTCGGGGTTGTGTCGGCGGTCGACTTGCTCCCGCCGCCACAGGCGGCGAGGCTCAGCGCGAGCACGGTCATCAGGATGGCGGCAGCGATTCGCATGGTTTCTTCTTCGGGGCGTTAGCGCCTGGCTCCTGCCCCCGGTTCGGGGGCGCGGTCGGCCGAGGTGGGTGCCAGTATCCCGAACGATGTCGACGCAGACGCCGCTCCAACAGCCCGATCTCTCGCTTCTCGGTCGCCCGTATCCGCCGCCGGCCCAGAAGGAGCCCTTGTGGCCAGCGCTGGCCGCGATCGTGTTCGTGATCGCGCTTCAGCTCCTGCTGCCCAACCGCCTGACCGTGGGCACGCGGTGGCTGTTGCCGGCGCTGGAGGTCGTGCTCCTGCTGGGGCTGTTGTTCGCCTCCCCCCGCGAGCTCGAGCGCGAGCATCGCGTGCGGCGCGGCATGAGCATCGGCTTGACCGCCCTGGTCAGCGCCGCGAACATCGCCTCGCTCGCCCTGCTCAGCCACGAGTTGCTGCACCGCGGGGTCTCCAACGGCCGGGAGCTGATCGCGGCCGGAGCGCTCATCTGGCTGACCAATGTGGTCATCTTCGGGCTGTGGTACTGGGAAACCGACCGTGGCGGAGCGGGCCGGCGGGCGGCCGGTCACGACGGCCCTCCTGACTTCCTCTTCCCGCAGATGAACGATGACCGGATCCAGCCCGTCGACTGGCGCCCGCAGTTCCTCGATTACCTTTACGTCTCACTCACCAACGCCATCGCCTTCAGCCCGACCGACACGATGCCGCTCTCGCGCCTGGCCAAGTGCATCATGGGATTGCAGTCGCTGGTCTCGCTGGTGACCATCGGCCTGGTGGTGGCGCGGGCGGTGAACATCCTCCGGTAGGGATCCGCACCGGTTCTCGCACCGGGGCGGCTGTTTCGCGTCCGACCGGGGGCCCGCGGGCGGTACGGTTCCTGCGATGGAGGCTCCTCGACGCCCGCCGGGCACCCACCAGCCCCGCCCGCGTCGCCGGATCGACTGGGAGCTGATCTCGTGCGGCTTCCGCGGTCACGCGCTGATCGGCCTCGACGCCGCCGAGGTGCGAGCCGAGGACCACCTCGTGGTGCGCGAATACGGCGGGCTGCGCTGGCAGCGTTGCCTGCGCTGCGACTCCTGGGTCACCCTGCCGCTCCCGCCCAACCCAACCCGGCCGCATCCGCCCGAGCGCGAAGAGATCGAGATCCCGCTGCGCGGGAAGGCCCTGCGTGACCGGGTGGTCCTGCGGCTGATCGCGCTGGACCGCGTGTTTCACTTCGTGATCCTGGTCCTGCTGGGCGTCGCCGCGATCGCCTTCGCGGGCAACGAGCACAGCCTCCGAGACGCCTACTACCGCGTGCTCACCGCGCTCCAGGGCGGAGTGGCAGGCGGACCGGTCCAGAGCACCGGCCACGTCGGGATCCTCCACGAGTTCGACAAGCTGTTCACGCTCAGAGCCTCGACCCTCCGAACGGCGGGGATCGTCCTGCTCGCCTACGGGGTCCTCGAGGGAGCCGAGGCGATCGGGCTGTGGCTGACCAAGCGGTGGGCCGAGTACTTGACCTTCATCGCCACGACCATCCTGCTGATCCCCGAGGTCTACGAGCTCACCAATCGGGCCACCGCCCTGAAGATCATCGGGTTGATCATCAACCTGGCGATCGTCGTCTACCTGCTGTTCGCGAAGCGGTTGTTCGGGCTGCGGGGAGGCGGACGCGTCGACGAGGAGCTCCGCGCCCAGGAGATGAACTGGGAGGCGATCGAACGAGCGACGCCGCCCGCCGAGGCGATGGCGGCCCACGGCGCTGCATGACGGTGACCGATGACACCGTCGAGTCTGAGATCCGCGAGATCGGCGCCGACCTCGCCGCCGCCTTTCCCACCGCTAGCCGCAACCCCATCCGCGCGCTCGACGCCCGGGCGATGGAGCTCGCCTCCGGCGACGCGGAGCTGCGCGCGGCGCTGTTCCGGTTCGTAGACGTCGTCCCGGCCTGCCGCTCGCTTGACGATCTCGCCCGCCACCTGACCTCCTTCCTGTCTCAGGTGCCCGAGGTCCCGCCCTCGATCGGCGCCGCGATGCGGATCGCCCACACCCGGCCCGGGCGGACGGCACTGGGCGTGGCCGCGGCTGGCGGGGTCCGCCACATGGCCCACCGGTTCATCGTCGGCGAGGACCCGCACGCGGCGCTGTCGGTCCTGCGCGGACTGTGGGAGCACGGGGTGGCCAGCTCGGTCGACCTGCTGGGCGAGGCCACGGTGACCGCAGCCGAGGCCGACCGCTATGCGCAGCGCTGTGGCGGGGCGCTCGAAGAGCTGGCGGTGGCCGCCCGCCGCTGGCCCTCGCGGGAGGTGCTCGAAAGCGACAGCCTGGGGCCGCTGCCGCGGGCCAACGTGTCGGTCAAGGTGTCGGCGCTGACGCCGCTCCTGCGCCCGGAATCCCCGGAACACGGCCGCCGCGACGCCGCGGAACGCCTGCGGCCGCTGGTCGCCGCCGCCCGCGATCTGGGCGCCCACATCCACATCGACATGGAGTCGCTCGACTCGCGCGAGGCGGTGCTCGATCTGGTCCTCGAGGTCCTCTCCGAGCCCGAGTTCGCCGATGGTCCGTCGGCCGGCATGGTGCTCCAGGCCTACCTGCGCGACTCGCCCGAGCAGCTTGACCGGATCCTCTCCTGGGCGGCGTCCTCGACGCGCAAGCCACCCCTCACGATCCGCCTGGTCAAGGGCGCCTACTGGGACCACGAGCTGGTCGAGGCCCGCCAGCACGGATGGTCGGTGCCGGTGTTCGAGGTCAAGGCCGAGTGCGATCGCAACTTCGAGCTCCTGACCCGCCGGCTGCTCGAAGCCCGGCCGTCCGTGCGCGTCGCCATCGCCTCTCACAACCTGCGCTCGGTCGCGCACGCGATCGCGTTGAACCGGTTGTCCGGTGCTTCCGATCGAGACCTCGAGCTCCAGGTGCTCCGCGGGCTGGGCGACGAGCTCCAGGCGGCGCTCGCCTCCCGGGGCCATCGCGTCCGCACCTACTGCCCGGTGGGCGACCTGGTCGCCGGGATGGCCTACTTGGTCCGGCGGCTGCTCGAGAACACGAGCAACGAGAGCTTCCTGCACGAGCAGGCGAGCGGCGTGCCGCTCGAGGAGCTGCTGGCGGCGCCGTGAGTCTCCCGCCCTTCGCCAACGAACCGATTCTGGAGCTCCGCCGGGCCGCGGTACGGGCGCAGCTCAGCGATGCCCTGGCCGGGCTCGACCGGACGCTCCCCCTCGAAGTGCCGGTCATGGTCGGACGGGATGTGCGCGGACCGTCCGGGGGCGGCTTTGACTCCACCGATCCGGGCGATCCGGATCGCCTCGTCGCCCGGGCGACGCTTGCCGGTTCCTCGGATGTCGACGCTGCGATCGCCTCGGCCGTCGCCGGCTTTCGGGACTGGAGCGCGCGGCCCGCGGCCGAGCGCGCGCAGGCCCTGATCGCTGCCGCCGCGTGGATGCGCGAGCGACGGCTCGAGCTGGCCGCGCTCGAGGTGCGAGAGTGCGCCAAGCCGTGGCCCGAGGCCGACGCCGACGTGTGCGAGGCGATCGACTTTCTCGAGTACTACGCCCGCGGGGCGATCGAGCTCGAGAAGGGGCGGCCGGTGCTCCAGGTCCCCGGCGAGCACAACGAGTATCACTACGCGCCTCGAGGGGTGGCGGTGGTGATCTCCCCCTGGAACTTCCCGATCGCCATCCCCTGCGGGATGACCGCGGCCGCGCTGGCCGCCGGGAACGCCGCCATCCTGAAGCCGGCCGAGCAATCGCCCGGCTGCGCGCTGCGGATCGTGCAGGCGCTGCGGGCCGGCGGTGTGCCCGACGCCGCGATCTCGCTCCTGCCCGGCGAGGGCGATGTCGGCGCGGCGCTCGTCAAGCGCCCCGAGGTGAGCACGATCGCCTTCACCGGCTCGCAACCGGTGGGGCTCGAGATCATCCGCGCCGCCGCCGACACGCAGCCGGGGCAGAAGCACATCAAGCGCGTCGTGGCCGAACTCGGCGGCAAGAACTGCGTGATCGTCGACGCCGACGCCGATCTCGACGAGGCGGTCCCGGGGATCGTCTCCTCCGCCTTCATCTACGCCGGTCAGAAGTGCTCGGCGGCGGCGCGGGTGCTGGTCCACGAGGCGATCGCCGACCAACTGCTTGACCGCCTCGCCGGCGCCACCAGCGTCCTGGTCGTGGGCCAGGCGAGCGACCTCGGGACCGAGGTGCCGCCGGTGATCGAGCGCGACGCCCAGGAGCGAGTGGCTCGCTACGCCTCGCTGGCCGAGCGCTCCGGGCGGATCGTGGCCCAGGTCTCGGACGTACCCGACGGCGGGTGGTTCTGCCCGCCGACCGTCGCCGCCGATCTCGACCCAGATTCGCCTGTGTTGAACGAGGAGATCTTCGGGCCGTTGCTGGCCGTGGAGCGGATCCGGGACGTCGAGCACGGGTGTGAGATCGTCGAGGGGCTGCCCTTCGCGCTCACCGGCGGCCTGTTCGCCCGCGACCCCGCCACCGTCCGCTATGTCCAGAAGCGGAGCCCGGTCGGCAATCTGTATGTCAATCGGGGGATCACCGGGGCGATGGTCGGGCGCCAGCCCTTCGGTGGCAATCGCCTGTCCGGCAACGGCACCAAGGCCGGAGGTCCGGACTATCTGCTGCACTTCGTCGAGCCCCGCGCGCTGACCGAGAACACGATGCGCCACGGGCTGGTCGTGTAGGTCCTCACTTCCGGGACCGAATCGGGTCCGGAAGCCTTGATTTATCTGGCCGATCGGTCGATCATCGAGGTAGGCGATGGCGTTGGAACCCTCGGAGGCTTGGAAGCTGGTCTTGGCGGTCGCCCTGGCGGCGGCGATCTTCATCAGCCTGTACGCGCGGGCCCCCAGCCATGCCATCCCGGGGGCCGATCTGCGGCGGATGGTGCTGGCGGCGCTGGGCCTCTACGCCGTGGGCGGAGTGGCTTCACTCACCCACCACGGAATGCTGGCCGCGCTCGTCTACGCCGCGGGGATCACGGTCTGCGCCCTGGCCGCGTGGCTCTCGCGGGGAAGCGACTCCGAAGGACCACCCGGGGGCGAGGAGCCCGCCGACGAGGAGCCGCCACCCGAGCCCGACGGCGTGCCCGGCTTCGACTGGGCGGCGTTCGAGCGCAGCTTCCGGAGCTACGCCGAGCGCTCACGCTCTCCCGTTTAGCCCCAGCGCCAGCGCGTGCAGTCGCGTGTCACCCGCCAGCTCGGGGTGAAAGGCGACGGCGACCACGTTGCCCTGCCTGACCGCGACGGGATGGCCCTCGACCTCGGCCAGCACCTCCACCTCGTCGCCGTGCTCGGCCACCCAGGGGGCGCGGATGAACACAGCGTGGACCGGGGGTTGATCGAGTCCCGCGAGATCCAGGTCGGCCTCGAAGGAGCGCAGCTGACGCCCGAAGGCGTTGCGCTCGGCGGTGATGTCCAGGACGTCGAGGTGGTCCCGGTCAAGCATGATCATCCCGGCGCAGGTGCCGAACACCGGCTTGCCGGTCCCGATCAGCTCTTTGAGCGGCTCCGCGAGCCCCTCGCGCTCGATCCCGAGCGTCATCACCGTCGATTCCCCGCCGGGGATGATCAGCGCGTCGAGCCCGTCGAGGTCTTGCGGTGTTCGGACCTCGCGCGGTTCCGCGTCCAGCGCGCGGACAATCTTGGCGTGGGCCTCGAAGTCGCCCTGGAGGGCGAGGATCCCGACCCGCTTACGGTCCACCTCTGAGGGGCTCTACCAGCCGCGGGGGGCCAGCAGCTGCTCGGTCTCGAGCTTTGACGTCTCGAGACTGGTCATCGGCTGGCCGAGCCCGGTGGAAGCGGCCGCGACCCGAGCAGGGTCGGCGTAGTGGGTGGTCGCCTCGACGATCGCCCGCGCGCGGCGCTCGGGATCCTCGGACTTGAAGATGCCCGACCCGACGAACACGCCCTCGGCGCCCAGCTGCATGACCAGCGACGTATCGGCCGGGGTGGCGATCCCGCCAGCGCAGAACAGGACGACCGGCAGCCGTCCATCTTTCGCCACCGTCCGGACCAGGTGAAGTGGGGCGCCGAGCTCCTTGGCCGCGGTGGCGAGCTCGTTCTCATCAAGCATGGTCAGCCGGCGAAGCTCGCCGCGGATCAGCCGCAGGTGACGAACGGCCTCGACGATGTCACCCGTCCCCGCCTCGCCCTTGGAGCGGATCATCGCCGCTCCCTCCCCGATCCGCCGCAGCGCCTCGCCGAGGTTGGTGGCGCCGCACACGAACGGGACCTTGAACGCCCACTTGTCGATGTGGTTGGCCTCGTCGGCCGGCGTCAGCACCTCGGATTCGTCGATGTAGTCGACCTCGAGCGCCTCGAGCACCTGGGCCTCGGCGAAGTGTCCAATCCGCGCCTTGGCCATCACCGGGATGCTCACGGCCTCCTGGATGCCCTTGATCATCTCCGGGTCGCTCATGCGGGCGACCCCGCCATCGCGGCGGATGTCCGCGGGCACGCGCTCGAGCGCCATGACGGCCGCCGCACCGGCATCCTCGGCGATCTTCGCCTGCTCGGGGGTGACGACGTCCATGATCACGCCGCCCTTGAGCATCTCGGCGAGCCCGGCCTTGACCGTGAACGTGGCCTCGCTGCGCGTGTTGCCGTTGTCCTCGCTCATCGAGCCTGAGTGTAGCCGGGCGATAGCGTGTATCGCTGTGCCTGAGGGGTCTGTTTTCGTCGCCCAGAATGGACGTTTCCTCGCCACCGAGCTCGCCCGCGGTCCCTGGGATCCCGGCGCCCAGCACGGCGGCGCGCCCGCTGCGCTGCTGATGCGGGCCTTCGAGGCGCTGCCCGCGGTCGATGGGCTGCTGATCACCCGCGTCACCTACGAGTTCCTGCGACCGGTGCCGATCGGCGAGCTGTGGGCTTACGCCTCCGTGGTACGGCCGGGGCGGCGGGTCCAGCTGCTCGAGGGGGTTATTCGCGGTCTGGACGGGACCGAGCTGGTCCGTGCCCGAGCGCTCCAGGTCCAGCGAGCCGATGATTCGGTGCCGCGTTCCTCGCTGGCGCCCCCGCCCGGATCTCCCGCGTCGGGCCGTCCGAACGAGTTCCGGCCGCCTTACCGCCCGATGTTCGCGCCCGACGCGATCGAGCTCCGGTTCGTCGCCGGCGAGTTCCACGACGGCGGGCCGGCCGCCGCCTGGTTTCGGCTCCACGTGCCGCTGGTCGCCGGCGAGGAGCCCTCTCCCTTGCAGCGGTTGGCCGCGGCCGGCGACTTCGGCAACGGGATCAGCTCGCCCTTGTCCTGGGACGACTACCTGTTCATCAATCCCGATCTGACCCTGTACATCGACCGGACGCCGGTGGGCGAGTGGATCTGCCTGGATTCCCAGACCCTGCTGGCTCCGGACGGGGTGGGCACGGCGGAGAGCGTCTTGTACGACGAGCGCGGGCGCGTCGGCCGGGCGACGCAGTCGCTGCTCGTGGCGCCGCGCTGAGGCGCTAGTCGCTGTCCTGTTCCCGGAGGTAGGAGAGCAACCCGCCGGCGATCAGGATCTCCCGCTCGTGCTCGGAGAAGTCGTGGGTCAGCTCGAGCTCGCCCTCGCCCTCGATCTCGGCCGTGATCGTGTCCGACCCCTCCTCGAGCTCCCGCTTGATCTTGGGCAGCTTCCAGGTCTGCTCGACCTCCGCCTTGTCGTAGTCGCTCTCGTTGGCGAAGGTCAACGCGACGATCCCCTGGGCAATCAGGTTGCGCCGGTGGATGCGCGCAAACGACTTGGCGATCACCGCCTTGACCCCGAGGTGGAGCGGCGCCAGCGCCGCGTGCTCACGCGAGGATCCCTGGCCGTAGTTGTCGCCGGCGACGATGAACCCACTCCCCCACTCCTTCAGCCGTTTGCGGAACTCGGGGTCGCGGTGGCGGAAGGTGAACTCGGCGATCGCCGGCACGTTCGAGCGGTAGGCCATGACCTCGACCCCGTCGGGCGCGAGGTCGCCAGTCGAGATGTCGTCGGGCTGCACCGTGGCCACCTTCGCCTCCAGCGAGTCCGGCAGTGGCTTGTGCTCGGGCGGGCGCTTGATGTTCGGGCCGCGCGGGATCTCGATCTTCTCCGCCTCCTGCTCGTCGGCGGGCGCGAAGATGTGGACGTCGTCGACGTACGGCCGCAGCTCCGGCATCGGCAGCAGCTCGGGGGCGTCGCCGTACTCGCGGGGGTCCTCGATCTTGCCGCTCAGGAGCGAGACCGCGGCCACCGCGGGCGAGCACAGGAAGACCGAATCCTCGGGCGTGCCGGAGCGACCGGGGAAGTTGCGGTTGAACGTGCGCAGTGAGTTGGAATCCGAGGGCGGCGCCTGGCCCATACCCACGCACGGTCCGCACACGGGCTCGAGCATGCGCACGCCGCCGTCGGAGAGCTGTCGGTAGACGCCCGACTCGGCGATCGCGGCCAGGATCTGCCGCGAGCCGGGGGTGGCGGTGGCGCTGATGCTCGGGTGCACGATTTGGCCGTCCTTGTCGGCCAGGATCGCGCCCGGCAGAGCCAGGTCGTTGTACCCGGAGTTGACCGAAGAGCCGATGCAGACCTGGGCGATCTCCGTCCCGGCCACCTCCTCGACCGGAACGACGTTGTCCGGGTTGTGGGGCTTGGCCACCAGCGGTCCGAGCTCGTTCAGGTCGATCTCGACCCGCTCGTCGTATTCGGCGCCCTCGTCCGGGGTCACGTCGACGAAGTCCTCCTCACGGCCCTGGCGCTTCAGCCACTCCTTGGTTTTGTCGTCCGGGGGAAACACGCCGGCCGTGCCGCCGAGATCCGCGATCATGTTGGCGATCGTCGCCCGCTCGGGGATGCTCAGGTCGTGCGTGCCGGGGCCGGTGAACTCGAGCACCTTGTTCTTGCCCCCGCTGGCGGTGAGCTGGCGCAGGAGCTCGAGGATGATGTCCTTGGCCTGCACCCAGGGGCGGTTCAGCTCGCCCTCGAGGCGAACCTCGACCACCTCCGGGCACGCGATCTCGTACGAGTAGCCACCGAGGACGACGGCCACGTCAAGCCCGCCGGCCCCGATCGCCACCATCCCCATGCACCCGGCCTGGGTGGTGTGGGAGTCGGCGCCGAGCATCGTCTGCCCCGGCTTGCCGAAGCGCTCCATGTGGATGTAGTGGCTGATGCCGTTGCCCGGGCGGGAGAAGTGCAGCCCGTACTTGCGCGCCAACGCCTGGAGCATGCGGTGGTCGTCGGGGTTCTTGAAGTCGAGCTGGACGACGTTGTGGTCGACGTATTGAACGGCCCGGTCAAGCTTCACCCGCGGGACGCCGAGCTCCTCGAACTGCATCAGCGCCATCGTCCCCGTGGCGTCCTGGAGGAGCGCCTGATCCATCTTGAGCGAGATCGGCTTGCCCGGCTTGAGCTCACCGTCGGTCAGGTGCTCCTTGAGGATCTGCCGGGTCAGGTTCTCGGCCACGAGCGCAGACTACCCGCGTGAGTAGGTGCCGCGCGCCCGGGCGACCTCGCCGGTCTCGCCGCTGACCGAGGCGGTGACGGTGGCGATCGCTTCGTCGAGTCCCTCGACCTTCGCCTCGATCTCCAGGAAGGCTCCTATTGGCGCTTTTCCGATGAAGCCGACGGTCAGGGCCTGGGCGGTGGCGTTCGGTCCGGTTACTAGCGCCATGGCTTCGCCGAGCGCCGTTGCGACGATCCCCTCGTGGGCGTGTTTGCGATCCGGGCCCTGGTGATCTTGCTTGATGAAGCACCGGCCCTTCACGGTTGCGCCGTCGGTTCGTTCGATCTCGAGGAGAAGGCCGAACAGGTTGGTCTGGCCACATCCGAAGCACAGCTCGTGGTGAACGAGCGGCATTGGTTCCGCGGGCTATTTGAGGCGGAACGCCTTGATCCGCACGTCGTACTGCTGCGCGTCGCGGGCGTAGACCCCGTAGGCCAGCGCCTGGATCAGCGACAGGAGCGCAGTGTGCGAGCGGACGAAGGCGGGCGTGTTCGAGGAGTAGTAGAGCCGGGTGCGAGCCAGCCGGGCGACCTCGGACAGGGTGGCGTCGGTGATGGCCATCGTCGGGGCCTTGCGGTGGCGCGCCAGCTTCATCGTCCGGGTGATGAGCGGGTGCGGGCGGCCGGCTGAGAGGCCGATGACCAGCGTCTTCTCGTCGATCCGGCTGAGGCGGCCAAGTGCCTCCTGGCTCGGGCTGGCCACGATCTCGGCCCGGAGGTCGAGCAACATCAGGAGATGCCGGAGATAGCTGGCGAAGAACGCCATCTGATCGGTGCCCGCGATCAGCACCTTCTCGGCCGAGACGATCATGTCGATCGCCGCCTCGACATCCGAGCGGGAGAGCTTGTGCGCGGTGTCCTCGACGTTCACATGGTCCGCCGCCAGCGCCGCCTCGAACTCGGTGTGGTCAAGCGAGAACAGCGGCGTCGCCGCCCCGATCCCGTTCTCCGAGCCCGCCGGCCGGCGCCGGTACTCGTCCCGGGCTGCCTGCTGGAGCTCCGGGAATCCCTCGAATCCGAGCGCCTGCGAGAACCGGACAACCGTGCTCGAAGAGGTGTTCGCGCGCCGCGCCAGTTCCTCGGCGGTCTGGAAGGCGGCCTCGTCGAGATGGTCGACGATGTACTGCGCAACGTCCTTCTGCGAGCGCGAGAAGTCGTCGAACCGCGCCCGGATGTACGAGGACAGGGCCTGATGTCCGTGCGGCGCTTCGGGCGTGACGGTCGGCAGCGAGGTTTGCTTCATCGGCAGCCGTCTCATTCGACACGGCTAGCCGGGGATCCTTCAGGAGGTGGGTCGAGCTATCTAACCGGCTCGATGCGTCGGGGCGCCCGTCTCTAGTCGGCGCGGCCCCGGAAGCGCTCCTGATTCTGCTTGCGCTCCGCCAGCACCAGTCCCACGATGTAGACGACGACCAGGTTGACCAGGATCCCGATCCCGATGAACGTGGCCAGCAACGCGAGGGTCTGGCCCAGGGCAATTGAAGCGATCGCCATCGCTCGGGAGCGTACCTGAGCGGCTGGTCCCGATGCCGCGCCGGCGCGGCTCGCGCCCGGTCTCGGTGCCTCCCGAGTGCCCCGGGTCCGGTGCTAGCTTCGCACCCGCACGGCCCGGTAGCTCAGTGGTCAGAGCAGCGGACTCATAATCCGTCGCGCGCAGGTTCGAGTCCTGCCCGGGCCATGGGGAAAGGCCTGGTAGTTGGCGGTTTTGGGGTTGTTGCCTGGTCTCGGAAAGCGTGTTAGGGCTCCCCAGAATTGCCGGCCGGGAGCCGAGCCGGATGAGCACCGAGAGCGCATCGATCAGGCTCTCCAGGGAGCACAAGGGCCCCAAGCGGAAGGAGCCCGTTTGGGTCGGGCGCTACCGGATCAGAGGCAAGGATTCGGCCAAGGTGCTCGGGAAGGCTTGGACTCGTCGTAGTCGTGCTCCCGAGGGCTATCTCACGCGCAGCCAGGCCGAGGAGGCGCTGCGAGCGCTGCTGGTGACCGAGGTCGGCGCGCTGAAGGCAGCCAGCGGCCCGACGTTCGGAGAGGTCGCCGACGCGTACCTGCGGTGGCTAGAGGCGCGAATCCGTACCGGGAGCTTCCGGGCGTCCACGCTGACGCACGTACCGGAACATCATCGCGCGGGACTTGCGGCCGCGCTGGGGCGTGCGGCCGATCGCCACGATCTCGGCCGCCGAAGTCGCCGACTTCCACGCGGCGGTCCTCGACCGTGGGCTGGCCGCGACGCACGATCAACCAGACCCGCGCGATCGTGCACGGCATCTTCGTGCTGGCCGTCGAGCGCTTCGGGCTCGAGCACGACGTGTCGGTGGCGTTCAAGCGGGCCAAGACCCGCCGGGCGACCTCAGACCGGATCAGCTTCTACCCGCCCGATGAAGTGATGCGGCTCGTCGACGCCGGGGAGAACGAGCAGGACGCCGCGCTGTTTCTCACCGCGGCCTTCACCGGCCTCCGTGCCAGCGAGCTCCGCGCGCTGCGCTGGCGCTCGATCGACTTCGCCGGCTCGCTCGTCCACGTCGAGCGCGGCTTCACCGACGAGGGCGGCGAGGACCTTCCGAAGAGCTACCGCGTCCGGTCCGTGCCGATGATGCCCCAGGTCGCCCTCGCGCTCTCGAGGCTCCGCGAGCGCGAGTTCTTCACCGCCGACGACGAGCTCGTCTTCCCCAGCCCGATCGGCCGTGAGCTCAACTACGACCAGCTCGCCCGACGCTACCGGGCGGCTCAGCAGCGCGCCGGCCTCCGCCCGCTCCGCTTCCACGACCTCCGCCACAGCTTCGGCACCATGGCCGTCCGCCAGTTCCCGATTACGGACGTCCAGACCTGGATGGGGCATGCGGACATCGCGACGACGCGGAAGTACATCCACTATGCGCCGCAGCCCGAGGCGGCGGCGAAGCTCGGGGCGCTTGTCAGCGAGCAGCTCGGGAGGGTCGCTGAGTTGCGTCGAGGGCGGCTGAGTTTAAAGCGTCCCGAAGCGTCCCTGAGCGTCCCGAGCGAGTTCCATGCCGGGAGTGCGAACCAAGAAGGATCGTTGGGGAGCCCGTTCCGCAGCTCGATGGCTGGCTGATGGATGGAGTACCCGAAGCGCCAGTCGTCCGCGGCTCAGACCGTCCCCCGAACTGGGCGCCAGCCTTCGCTGCACTGCCGCGAATCAAGCGCTTTTTTGGACCACTACTGCGTCTTGCGACTCGGGACGCTTAGGGACGCTTCGGCGCCAGCACCGCTGTGCGTAAAGTGTTCCGCTCTTTGGGGGACTGAGGGACGGCTCGTTCTCGCGGCGCTCGGTACGGCGTCGGTGTAGCTCGGCGACGCCGGTACCGCACTCGCAACGGCCAGCACCGGAGCGTGCGGGGGCTCGTCGTCATCCGTGCGCGAGCAACCAGCATCGAGCACGGATGCGAGATCTAGGCGCCGTTGTCCGTGCACGTGTGACTCGGTCGTTTCGCCGATCGAAGCCGTTGGAGTACTAAGCGGTGAACGCGTGCGCCGTCCAGCCGAGCACGGACCCGAGGCCTCCGCTCCGCGCGCGACAAGCGACTTTTGCCGACCGGAGTCGTCGCACTACTCGATGCCATTTGGGAGTGCCATTCCGATCGCGCAGTCCGCGGCGTCTAGATCATGGAAGCGAGCGTCCGCAACAGGGCGCTTCCTGACGCCACACGCGAGCTAGGCGATCCGAAGAGACACGGCCGCACTCAACCATCAGGATCCGCTTCGATGGGCTGCTCGCAGCGAATGGCCGTCACCGTCCACTTCTCTGCCATCGGCTTGCCCTTGTATTCAATGCCGGGAATTTCCTTGGCGAGGTAGTAGGCATCGTGAGCCGCGTCAGGTAGTGCAGAGCCCGAGCCAGAGATGGGCTTTGAGCGCGTCAGTTCGACGATGATCTTGGTCTCGGGCATCAGGCTTCGAGATCCTGTTCTAGCTGTACCGCCGACCGGACAACGGCATCCCAAGAGAGATATTCGTACTTCATGGCGTAGGCGACTAG
>CAWICI010000003.1:0-297875 GCA_963834635.1 uncultured Solirubrobacterales bacterium
GGACTGAGCCTGATGAACCCCGCGGCTATTCACTGTGACCAACCCTCGTCTTGTCCGGCTCCGTGCGATGTGTCCATTCACGGGGGTCCGTGATCGGGTGTCAGGCGATGCGGGGGGTGGCGGTAGCCAGGGCTTTCCGGCGAGGGCGTCGCGGATGGCGTCAATGGCGGTGATGCCGTGCGCGGCGGTCGTTTCGAGGTAGCTGCGGATGCGGCACCAGCGGGCGAGGGGCGCAGGGAGTGCCAGTAGCCGGAGACGGCCTGGTGGCGCTTGGCGGCTTTGGCGCCGTGCTCGGAGACGTTGTTCGACCGAGTCGTGGACTGCTCGTGATGCGGGTGCCGAGAAGCATTCGGGCCGGGTGCGGGTGACGCATCGGTTTCATCCGTTGTTCGGGCGGTCATTTGAGTTCGTGAAACGTGGCAGGACGTGGCAGTCCGATCGGGTGTACTTCTTCGATGATGCTGGTGAGCTGGCGTGCCTGCCGGCCGAGTGGACCGACGTGGCGGCCGGGGATCCGTTCGTGGTGGTCTCGGCGGGGCGGTCCGCGTTTCGGACGGCGGATCTGCTGGAGCTCGCTGAGCTGATCGCTGGGCTGCTCAGGAACGCGAACTCCGGATCTGAGGACGTCAAGCGGATTACGCCGTGAGTGTCCAGATGATTCCGCCGAATCTGGCTCCCGCGGCTTCCCGGCTTTCCCGTGCGGCAGCAGTCAAGTTCCCTTGCCTGATGGGTTTTCTCCGCAACTGGCGGCGTGTTGCCATGATTCCGGTAAGCAATCGCGGCATAGTCATATGGACATGGCTGACTTCCTGGAGGCGAGATGGCCGCGCGGGACGACGGCAAGACGCGGGCACTGGCGGCGTCGCGGACGCTGAATCCGCACCCGGAGAAGGTCACCGATCCGGCGTTCGGCCCCGGCGGGTTCTTCGACCCGGCCGACCTGGTGCAGGTCAAGTACGAGATGGTGCGCGCGGCCGAAACCGGGCAACTGCCGGCCGGCCAGGCCGCGGCCGCTTTCGGGTTCTCCCGCCAGTCGCTCTACACAGCCAAGGCGGCGCTGCACGAGGAAGGGCTGGCCGGCCTGATCCCCGGCAAACCGGGTCCCAAAAGCGGACACAAGCTCACCGGGGAAGTCGTCAGCCACCTCGAGGAGCTGCTGGCAGCCGATCCGCGGCTACGGCCGGCGGAGCTGGCCGCCGCGGCCGGGCAGCGTTTCGGCATCACGGTGCATCCGCGTTCGGTGGAACGGGCGCTGCAGCGGCGCCGGAAAGCCCGGAGCGCCGCCGGGCAGGACGGCCAGCAGGCCCCCAAAAGCTGACCCCACCCCGCGGCCCCCGGCACCGGCGCGGCCAGCGGACCTGGTCGCGCGCTATGAGCAGCTGCGCCACATCGCGGCCGGCGGCCACGCCGGCGGCTGGCGTCATGGCCTGGGCGTGCTGGTGGCCAAGGGCATGGCCTGCTGGATGGCCGCGTGCGCCGCCCTGCCGGCGGCCGCGCCCGAGCACGGCGGCCCTCCCACAGCGGCGACACCGCAGGCCGGCCCGTCCCTGTCCGCCCTCAACCCGTCGTTGCCCGCACCGGACCAGGAAGGAGGTGCCAGCTCGCCGGCCTGCACGTCGCTGCTGCCCGCCGCCGTCGTTCCCCGGATCGTCGCGGTGCTGGCACAGATAACGCTCGCCCACGCCCGCACCACCCCATCTTCCAGGCAGGAGGCCCGCCCCCCGTGAACCCCGCCGACAGCGCTGGCAAGGTCACCGCATCCCGGCTCCGCCGTGACGCCTACCTCTACATCCGCCAGTCAACCCTCTACCAGGTCGCGAACAACACCGAGTCGACCACCCGCCAGTACGACCTGCGCGGCCGGGCCATCGCGCTCGGCTGGCCCGCCGACCGGATCCACGTGATCGACATCGACCAGGGCCACTCCGGTGCTTCCGCCGCCGACCGGGAAGGCTTCCAGCATCTGGTCGCCGAGGTGTCAATGGGCAAGGCCGGGATCGTGCTCGGCCTGGAATGCTCCCGGCTGGCGCGTAACAACGCCGACTGGCACCAGCTGCTGCAGATCTGCGCCCACAACGACTGCCTCATCTTGGACGAGGACGGGCTGTATGACCCGACCAGCTTCAACGACCGACTCCTCCTGGGAATGAAAGGCCAGCTCAGCGAGGCAGAACTGCATTTCCTGCGGTCCCGGCTGCGCGGCGGGATCCTCGCCAAGGCCCGCCGCGGGGAGCTGAGACTCCAGCTGCCGATCGGCCTGGTCTACGATTCCCGCGGTCTGGTGACCCTCGACCCAGACACCGGTATCCGCGGCGCGCTCAGCCATCTGTTCAGCACCTTCGCTTCCACCGGCTCGGCGTTCGCCGTCGTCAGGGCCTTCCGGCAAACCCAGCTCACCTTCCCCGGCCGGCACCGCAGCGGACCGCGCCGGCGAGCTGTACTGGAGCAGCCTGTCCCACGACCAGGTCCTCAAGATCCTGCACAACCCGGCCTACGCCGGCGCTTACAGTTATGGCCGGTCCCGCCACACCACCGACCTGGACGGGCACCACCACACGCTGTCCAAGCCGGTCGACGACTGGACCGTGCTGATCACAGATCACCACCCCGGCTACATCACCTGGCCGCAATACCAGGCCAACCAGCAAGCGCTGGCCGCCAACGCCGCCGCCCGCGGCGAGAACCGCAAAGCCGGCCCGCCGCGCGAAGGCCCCGCCCTGCTGCAAGGCCTCATCATCTGCGGCATCTGCGGCCGCCGCATGACCGTGCGGTACCACTCCCGGAATGACGGCACGATCGTGCCCGGCTACGTGTGCCAGAACGAGGGCATCCGCGATGCCCAGCCGATCTGCCAGCACCTGTCCGGCGCTCCCATCGACGCCGCGGTCGCCGGCCTGCTGCTGGATACTCTCACCCCGCTCGCGCTCGAGGCCGCCCTCACCGTCAGCGACGAGCTCATCCGCAACGCCGAACACGCCGACTCCCTGCGCGCCGCGCACGTCCAGCGCGCCCAGCATGCCGCCGACCAGGCCCGCCGCCGCTACCTGGCCGTCGACCCCGGCAACCGGCTCGTCGCCGACACCCTCGAAGCCGACTGGAACGCCGCGCTGCGCGAGCTGGCCGCCGCTCACGAGGACTACACCGCCGCCAAGACCGCGGCCGTCACGCTCGATGCCTCCCAGCGCGCCCGCATCCACGCCCTGGCGGCCGACTTCCCCGCCCTCTGGAACAACCCGGCCACCCCGGCGCGCGAACGCAAGCGCCTCATCCGCCTGCTGCTCACCGACGTCACCCTCACCCGCGGCCAGCACGCCATCACCGCCGCCATCCGCTTCCCCGGCGGCCAGCACCACGTCCTGCACCTGCCCGTCCCGCGCAACGCCTGGCAGCTACGCAAAACCCCCGACCACGTCATCGAGCTGATCGACCAGCTGCTGGACGACCATACCTTCGCCCCCATCGCTGACATCCTCAACACGCGCCAGGCACCCCACGGCGGCATCACATCGCCCTGGACCGGCGACCACGTCGCCAGGTACTGCCACGAACGCGGCCTCCGCAGCCACTACCAGCGGCTCCGCGACACCGGCCTGCTCACCCTCGACGAGATCGCCCAGCAGCTCACCGCCCACACCCAGAGCATCAAACGCTGGCACAAGCTCGGCCTCATCACCGGCCAGCAAGCCGACGACCGCGGCATCTTCCTCTACCACCCGGGCCAGGCCCGCCCCACCCGCGGCCAGGTCAAAGAAACCGGCCAACGACTCGGCGACCACCACCGATCAGGCCGCCGCAACCCCCACCGGACCTCCGGCCGCCCCAGAAATGTCAGAGGCACACGCGACAATACGAGCACCAAGACACCGTGACCACCACGCCAACCCCGATACTGCGCAACGCCCCCAGGAGGTGCAGTGTGAAGCCATATCGTTCGTCCAGTCCACGGCGAGGTCCCGGGTGAACGGGAAGACCTGCTCCCTGTAGTCGCGCAGCCAGGCGCCGAGCGCGTAGCCGGGGTGGTTCCCGTCGTGCCAGTCCCGCAGCCGGTTGTGGATGATCCCGGTGCTGGCCGCCTGGTCGTAGCGTTCCCGCAGGCCCTCCAGCAGCTGCGGGTCCAGGCTGGTGCCGCCGCGGGCGCGGGCCTCCTCCACGGCCTGGTGCGCCTCGCGGAGGGTGGCGATGATGTCGTCGGCCCAGGACTGCAGGCTGCCGGGGCCGAGCTTCGCGACGGCGCGGCAACGGCGGATGACGTGCGCGCAACACTGCTGGATGCCGGCCAGCCGCTCCAGCAGGTGCTGGTAGCCGGTGTAGCCGTCGGTGATCAGCGACCCGGTGAACGCGGCCGGGATCCCGGAGGCGACGTCGGCCTTCCGCCGTGATCCGATGGCCTGCAGCCAGGTCAGCCGCCCGTCGGGAGTGCGGACGATGAGCACGTGCGGCGAGCCTGCCGCTATCTTGTCCTCCTCCGGGTCCCGCTCCCCTTCCTCCCCGCGTGCCGGGGGCTGCGGGACGGCGTCCTTGCCCAGCACGCTGACCGGGGTCTCGTCGGCGGCCAGCACTTCCTCGCTGGCCAGCGCCGCGAGCATCGCGGCGTCGAGCCCGGATTTCCCCAGCAGCGCGGACAGCCGGGAGCTGGCCTTGTCCACGAACCCCGCCGAGACCTCCGCCGCGAAGAGCATGCCGATCAGCCGCGCCGCGCGCTCGGGCGGCACGTTCCCGAAAGACGTCAGCAGCACGGCAGCGGCGTTCAGCACCGGCCCGTAGGACACCGAGCCCGCGTGCGCGCCGGGCGGCGGGGCCGCGAAGGTGACCGTCCCGCAGCACGGGCACTCCAGCCCGGGCAGCGCCCGCTCGGTCACCTTCCGGATGATCTCTGTGTCGATGACCTGCGCCCACCGCCCGCCACGGCCGCGGCGCCGTCCAGGCCGGCTTTGCAGCGGCGGCACTCCGCCGGCGGGGGCGCTTCCTCCCGGCCGTCCGGGTCCGGGTCCCTGGCCAGGCCCTTCCCGGGATGGCCGGGCTGACCGCCCCGCTTGCGGTCCTTCCGCCGATCCCGCTCCGATTCCTGCCGCCGTGCCCGCCGTGCCTCTTTGGCCCCGATCCGCTCCTTCGAGCTCGGCGTCCCTGAGTCTGTGCTGTCCATCCCGAGCCGGCGCTTCAGCTCCGCCACCCGCAGCTCAAGCCCCCGCCTCAGCTCGCGCTCGGCGTCCAGCCCAGCCCGCAGCACCGCGATCTCCCCGGCCCGGTCCGCCAGCAGGCCCCGCAGCCGCGCGTTCGCAGCACGCAGCCCGGCGGCATCATCAGGCAACGGCTCACCGGGCACGCGCCGCAGGCTCTCACGGCCAGCGCCGCTCAGCAAATAGGCGCACGCCGAACCCGCAACCCGGGCGAGAGAGAACGCCGGAGCTTACCTGCAGAAATTGAAGGCCCGGGCCTGTGCCTGCCTGATCACGTACGGCGCGGCTGCGTGATCCCGGCCGCTGGCGGGCTTGCACCGTACGTGAGGCAGATATCCGGCTCTGGCCTTCCAGGCCCCGCAGCTCCGCACCCGGCGATCACGGTGCTGACCCTTCGCCTAGACCCCGGCAAGGGCCACCCGCTGGACCGGGCCCGCGCTTGCCCGGGGCCGAGCCCGCCGCTACCGTCCGGAACATGCTGCTGTGGATCAACGGCCCCTTCGGAGGCGGCAAGACCGCGACGGCCCATGAGCTGAACAGGCGGCTACCGGGCAGTGTCGTGTGCGACCCCGAGCATGTCGGCTTCGGCATGCGCCGCATGCTGCCAGACGCGCTGCGGGGAAACTTCCAGGACCTGCCGGCATGGAGGCACAGCGTCGTAGAGCTGCTCCGCCTGACGATGGCCGGCTGGGACGGTCCGGTCATCGTCCCGATGACGCTGGTCAACCCAGGCTACTTCCAGGAGATCATCGGCAGCCTGCGAGACGACGGCCTCGCGGTGCACCACTTCACCCTGCTCGCCGAGCCGGCGACCGTGCGGCGTCGGCTGGGCAGGCGCAGCCTCGGACTCGAGCGCAAGCAAGGGAGCTGGGCGGTCAATCACCTCAGCGAGCACCTCCAGCGGCTTCGCGCACCCGAGTTCGCCCAGCACATCCACACCGACCACCAGACCACAGCGCAGGTAGCAGACGCCATCGCCAGCACGGCAGGCCTGGCAATCACGCCGTCCACCGACGGCCCGCTGCGCGCCTCACTACGCCGGCATGCGACCGCCATTCGACATATCCGGTTCGACTGACCCCTCGACTACAGACCTAGCCATTCAGGTTCTGTAGTCACCACACCCGTGAATGGACACCGTGCGATGCCTCATTCAGCGGCATGTCCGCGAGTTGTCTCGGGGAAATCCAGCGGCTCGGGTACGGGTAATATCACTATGACTACGCGCTTTGCGCGGACAGCTGGGGGCTCCGATGTCAGATACCAACAAGAACCTCGTTCGACGCCACTTCGAAGAGATCTGGAATCAACGGAAGATGGCTGCGTGCGACGAGCTCATGGCTGACGACTTTTCCGAGCACGCGGCCGCGCCGTTTGCCACGACAGCGCCGGGAAGGTGCACGGGCCAACCGCCATGCGCGGGACCGCCGAGTGGCTACTGGGCCAGTTTCCTGACCTGAGCATGAGGATCGAGTCCATCGTTGCGGACGAAGACCTGGTTGCGGTACGAGTCAGGTCGACAGGCACCAACTCCGGCAAGCTCAACGGGTTCTTGCCTCCGAGCGGCAAGCGGTTCACCAGTGAGCAAAGCCACTGGTTCCGCATCGAGGACGGAAAACTGGCTGAGCACTGGGCCACCCGGGACGACTTGTCCTCGATGCTGCACCTGGGCGTGGTGACACCTCCGCGCCTGGGCGCTCTTGTGAGGCAACTCAGGTCCGCAGCGCCGTACTGGCTCCGAGGTCGGCGAGCCCGCAAGCGGTAGCACCCCGAACGCGACTTATCGTGTTGGTAGCGGGCATAGCCCGAGATGACGGTGAGAAGGGCTGCGCGAAGCATGCTCGAGCGGTTTTCCGACAGAGCGCGGCGGGTTGTTGTCCTGGCGCAAGAAGAAGCCAGGATGCTCAATCACAACTACATCGGCACCGAGCACATCCTGCTCGGCCTCATCCACGAGGGCGACGGCGTGGCGGCCAGGTCGCTGGAGTCGCTGGGGATCAGCCTGGACGCTGTGCGGCAGCAGGTCGAGGAGATCATCGGCCAGGGCCAGCAGGCGCCGTCGGGGCACATCCCGTTCACGCCACGGGCCAAGAAGGTGCTTGAGCTGTCGCTGCGTGAGGCGCTGCAACTCGGCCATGGCTACATCGGTACCGAGCACATCCTGCTCGGGCTGCTCCGCGAGGGTGACGGCGTGGCCGCGCAGGTGCTGGTGACGCTGGGCGCGGACCTGAACCGGGTGCTTGGGCAGGTGATCCTGCTGTTGCACGGGTATCAGGGCCAGGACGCGGGGAGTGCGGGTTCTCCCCTGCGTGCGCGGGCACGTGCGGTGCTGCCCGATGACGCTCTCGCGTGGTTCGACGCGCTGGACCAGCGCCTGACGGCGATTGAACGCTGGGTGAGCATGCAGCCTGACCTGGAAGGCCTGGACCAGCAGATCGCGCGGGTACGCCGGGAAATGGAGGCCGCTGCCGCCCGGCAGGATTCCCAGGCCGCCACGGCGCTGCGCGATAAGGAGAAGCAGTTGCTCGCCGACCGGGCTGACCGGGAGAAGGAGTGGGCGGGGTCCGCCGCTGGCCGCAGGACGGTGGCCAAGGAACTGGACCGGCTGAATACCGAACTGGAAAGGCTGCGGGCGACCTTGCGCGAGCACGGCATCGAGCCGGGCGACGCTGCATAGGCGCCCACGCACTGAGCGGAGGATGCCATGGCTGTGTACGTGAATAAACTGCGCGATCGGGGCCGGCTCCTCTTCGGCAGGACGGCCCCGCCTCCTCCTTTGTTTGGCCTGACGGCTGACACTCAGGATGAGCTGCATGCCTTCGCTGCGAGCCTCGGCATTCGCCGGGACCCTGGTACCCCGGTGGGGCCGCAGCAGGAACTGGTTACCCGGCACTACCTGCTGACCGAAGGCGAGCGTGATCGCGCCGTAGAGCTCGGAGCGCACGTGATTACGGCCCGCGAAGCGGACAAGATGGAACGGCAGCGGGCGGCCGTGCGGGGAGAGAGCCAGTTCTGAACTCGAACTGTCAGCTTGGGAATTAGACCGATTGTGCTCGCCAACGTCGTTGATCAGGCAATCTGGCTTGCCTGGAGTGACCGTGACTGCCCGTTGCTTACGTGGGCTACGCCCGCGTAAGTTCGAGCACAGGAATGGTGCGGACTCCAGCGGTTTGGCGTGCGTACTCGGCAAAGCCTGGGTAGCGGCGCGCCTGCTCGGCGTAGATGCGGTCGCGTTCAGCACCGGTCACTTCGCGGACGGTCACCATGTATGTCTCGGTTCCGCGTTCGACACTGCCGCCGCCGGCGGCGGTCAGGTTGCGGTACCAGTCGGGGTTGTCGGGTGCTCCTGCCTTGCTGGCGAAGACGTAGATGATGTCCGGCTCGGTGTCGTGCGGAAGGTACATCATCGGGTTGACGTACTCCCGTCCGCTCTTGCGGCCGCGGTGATGCACCAGGACCAGCGGA
Organism: uncultured Solirubrobacterales bacterium; assembly: GCA_963834635.1. GTDB lineage: Bacteria > Actinomycetota > Thermoleophilia > Solirubrobacterales > Solirubrobacteraceae > Palsa-465. The sequence goes on from CAWICI010000003.1 coordinate 8,643, forward strand.
GCGCCCTCGAAGTTCCCGCCAACCCTGCCCTCGTTCGCTCGGAACTCCGCGATGGTCTTCGCATTCCAGTCGAGCGTGTCGCTCATGTCGAACTCCTGTCGTTCACGGTCCCGGGGTATGCGCCGGGACGGGGTGATGGACGGTGCGGCGCGGGACGACCTCGCGGTCGTGGCCGAAGCCAGCCCTGTCGAGATTCCGGCTCCACGAGACCTCTCCTCATCTCGACTGCTTGCTTGATGCAGGTCATCCCTTTGGCGTTGGTCCCGTGAGCGACCACGAGTGCCCCAGGTTTACCAACCGATCGGGCACGACTGTACCTGCCCAGTCGGGCCCTTGCGGGGGTCGCATCTTGACTCAGCGTCTATCAAAGTGATATCATTTTGATAGACGCTGAGATGGCGCACCGCAGCCCATAGGAGGCATCCTGATGAACGCATCCAACGACAACACCGCTCCGAAGGGCCTGCGCGGGTGGTGGGCATCTCCCCCGCGACCCGGCATGCACCGCCTGATCAACCCATGGGAGTACCGCCACCTCCGCGGCTCTGGGGTCACGCGTATTGCCGGTGGCAGTGTCGCGGCCGCCGCGGGCGTCGTGTGCCTCTCGTACGGCGTCTACGAATGGTCAGCCTTCTTCCTGGTTCTTGGGGCGCTGAATCTCGCGGGTGGCTGCTGGTACATCACTATCGCTCGCTCTGCACCTGCCCAAGCCTGAGCCTGCGCTGCTCGCACTGCCCTCGCGGCGTGGTAGCTGAGTCGGCGGGCTCCCTGCTGGCGACCCGCCATAGGAGAGGTGTTCGCCTGGTCCAGCCGTGGGCACACCAAGAACCGCAGCCGCGTGGTGGACGGGTACCCGCCGCCGTAAGGCCGTGTACGGCCAGGGTGGGCGCGAGGTGCTCCAGAAGCTGCCGGCTCAGCCCGGCCGCCATGGCTCAGGCCGCGGGGGTCAGGAGGGTACCTCGATCCACCCTGGACTCGTCGCGGTTGCCGTAACGCTCGCGCAGTGCCCGCCAGGCCGCCAGCTTCTCCGGGCGCATCCGCTGCCCGTCATACAGCTCGTGCACGTAGCAGTTGAGCACGGTGTCCCCGCCTGGCCCCGCGAATTGCACCGTCAGGCACTCCCGCCCGGGGAATGACGGGAACGGGTAAGGCTCACGCAGGAACCGGACCCCGGTGATCTCATCGACCCGCACGTCCATTATCCAGTTCGCCGCGTCGTCACCGAGTTCCACGTGCCACCACCGCCGGTCGGCTGGTCCGCGGAACAGCGGCCTGATCGCTCCGGTGAGGTGCGCCGTCCACCAGCCGACGCCGAAGACGAAGACGAGCAGTCCAGATTCCGACAGTTCCGCGATCAGCCGTTCGAGCTCGGTGGCGGGCTCGCCGGTAGCCGTGATCTCGTTCATGCCGCGCTCCTCACCGGTGTCGGTGTCGTTGCTGCTTAAGAACATGGCGCTGTGCGGAATTCATACCCGACGTCCGCCGGATGACCAGCTAGAAGTGGAAGATCGATAACCACGTGTGGGGATGAGTAGGGCCGACTGGACAGGTTCCGGCTGCCGTGAATACTCCTGCGGCGGGTCCGCGGAGGCCACCCGCTCTTCCGCCTGGATGGCGGCTGGCCCCCACCAGGCGGGCGGCGCATACTGGGTTTCGTGCTCGCCTGGATGCGCAAATCGTTTGACGGAGCTGGCTGGTTCGTTGGCGGGGCGGTAGTGCTTTTCGCCGTTGCCCTCGTGGCGCTGCTGGTGGGGTTGCAGTCACCGGACCACGTACTGTGGACCGGCCAGCAGGTAGTCGGCACCGAGCAGGGTGGAATCGTCACTTACCGGTGGGATGGTCAATCGTATTCACTTGACGCCCCGGGTTTCGGGTCGTCGAAGGCTATAAGTGTTTATCTCGACCCAGGTGATCCCAGCCAGGCAATGCTCGATAACGTTTTTGATCGGGTGATGGCTGCCTTGTTGATTCTCGGGCCGGCGGCGGGCGCCGTAGTATTGCTCGTCATCGGCGGCACGCGAAACTACCGATGGAAACGCCGGAAATTCAAACTGGCCCGCGAGTTCAGGCTCTGAGCTTCCCTACGCAGCGGACCGCGAGCAATCGGGAAGACGACCGACTGCGAGCTGCGTGCTGTGAGTCGATGGATCAGCTCGCCTACTGGGGCGTGGCCCGGCGTGCGCCGGGCGGCTCTATGGCAGAGCGTCCTTGTGCGGCCAAAAGCGGCGAGCCTAGCCAGGAGACCACGCCAGCTCGGCCGCCGGCCCGCCGTCAAGGCGATGTTGACAGCCCGGCCGCCTCTGCATTTCGAAGCCAGGCCTTAACCGCCTGGATGCGAACTACTGGCGCGACCCTGCTCGTGGTCAAACGGTGCAGCGTAGTGCGTGCGTAGATGCCGCTTGCCGTCGTAGAGCACCACCCGCTGGTAGCCGTCAGCGTCGATCTTCTCCGTTGCCCTATCCCGTTCCAGTTCGACGCGCAGCCATCCCCTGGCCTGAGCCAAGCCGAAGGGCGCTTGCACCGGAGGCCGCAGCGCTGCCGGATAGCAGGATGATGTGGTCAGGTTGCCTGCCCGGCTAGGGCGGCGAGGCGTTCGGTGGCGATGCAGGATACGAGGCACCTTTCCTTGGCGTCGTGCATCAGCTGGGCGGTCCAGGTGGTGAGGCCGCCATCGCCGAGTTCGGCTTCGCCGTGGTCGGCCGTGATCCGCAGGGCGAAGCCGGTGTAGTAGCCGCGCCCGTGCGTGCGGTCTGGCTTGTCAATCAGCAGGTCTGCCTGGCCGGCAAGGGCCGGGCGGATGGTGTCGGCGAGCCGCTCGGCGATCACCCGGCTGTCGAAGACGGACAGCTCGATTTGCGGCTGCTGGTCCGGGAGCAGGGCTTCTAGCACGTCCAGCCAGTAGGCCAGGTGCCGGGTCAGCATGCTGGCTTCGGTGCGGCCCGACCCGCGGTCGCGGGCGCTGGAGACCAGGGCGAACAGCCGGAAGTGGGCAGCTGCCCCGGGCCCGAAGACCTGGGCGCGCAGCTGGCGGTGACAGGCCGCCAGGTCGATCCGGTCATTTCTTGCTTGGCGGCGTCGCCGTGCCGCTGCCTCGACGGCGAGGACGTTGGTGGAGTCGCTGACTACCTCGGTGTTGCGGACAGTGACGACGACCCGGTTCTGGCTCACCGGGCCGATCGCGCTGCAGGTGCCCAGCGGCGTCACCGGTGATAGGTCGATCCCGGCGAACTCTGCCGGTAGCAACTGCCACAGCCGGGCCTCGACGGCCACGACGCGGCGCGGGTCGCAGGCTGCGGGCTGGACGAACCGGTCACCTTGCCAGCGGCGCATCACATCGGCGGCTGTGACCTGGCCCGCCCGTGTCCTGGCCACGGCGATCAGCAGCGTCTGTAGGTCGGTGGGCGGCAGGGCGCGTTCGAGTGCCTGCCGGGTACCAGCAGGCAGGGCATGCCAGACCCGCTCCGCGGCCCGATCATCGCTGTCTGGCATCTGGATACTGTCTCAGAACATCGAGCCCTCGGGAAACAGTCGCAGGTGGCCCCTGGGCAGGCGCGCTCGGAAGGACTCGAACCCCGACCTTCAGATCCGTAGATTTCTGTGTGGGCATCCGGCCTCGTTCAGAGCAGTTCGCGACCTCGGGCTTGTCCCTGCCGGTTGTCCGCGCAGGTCCGGAGCATCGCAAGGTTGTTCATCCGCGTGGCTCCCCGCCTGGCTCCCGTCAGCACGCGCCTCTATGGTGGACTGATGGCGTCGGTTAAGCAGTTCCAAGTCACCTTCGACTGCGCAGAACCTGAGCGCGTCGCTCGTTTCTGGTGCGAGGTGCTGGGGTACGTCGTACCGCCGCCACCGGAAGGGTTCGCCACTTGGGACGATTTCAATCGCGCGCTGCCGCCTGAGCATCAGGGTTCAGCGTTCGCATGCATTGATCCCTCAGGTGTGGGCCCGCGACTGTTCTTCCAGCGCGTTCCCGAAGGCAAGGTCGTCAAGAATCGGCTGCATCTTGACGTGCGGGTCGGCACCGGGCTCGTGGGTGAAGAGCGCCTGGCCACACTTGAGGCCGAATGCGCACGACTGGTCGCGCTCGGCGCGGTACGCGTGCGACTACTGCTTGCCGATGACGACAACGAGTCATGCCTCGTGATGCAGGACATCGAGGGCAACGAGTTCTGTCTCGACTAAGTGCCCGTCGCGCGGTCTTCTCGACGGTGAGTACGCGGCGGTCCAGGTCGGCATCGGAGGTCGCACGTCGCTTCGCCAGACCGTTGGTCCCGGCAGCGGTGTCCCGTGCTCCATGCCCTCACCGGCACTGCGCACGAGCCTGCACCAGATGATCCCCGCCACTAGGCGGCGGCCGGCCACGGGAGAGATTCATGAAGCGAGCGATGTCATGGGCGCTGCTGGCCACTGGGACCGCGCTGGCTATCTCCGCTGCGCCCGCCATACCCGCCGCCGCCGCGACGAGCGGCAGTGAGACGCTCAGCGGCACCATCGTGTTCGCGGCCACGGGTCCGACCACCCGGACGGTCATCGGCAGCGTGGTGCGCGCCAGGGGGGTGTTCAAGGGCGTCGGCCGGGTCGTCGAAGTCGTGTTCGGCGATCCCGTCAGCCAGGACGATCTGGTCTTCCCCGGCGGTACCCTGCACGTGGTCAGCACACTCGGAAAGCCCCTCTCACCTTTTGTTATCAACCCGCACAGCTGCCTGTTCACCGGGACGTCGCAGCTCACCTATCAGGTAACCGGCGGCACGGGGAAGTTCGCCGGCGCGACGGGCAGCTTCACCGGGACGGTCAGCGGCCGGGCGCTTTTGGCCCGCAACCCCGACGGCACCTGCTCGACCGCGCAACTGCCGCTCCACGAGGTGGACAAGTTCGCGGAGAGCGGGACGCTGTTGTTCTGACGATGCGGGCCGTGACACCTCGGCGCCCTGGTCCTCATCAGCACTCAGCGACCTACGCATTACGAGGAGGATTACGTTCGTCCCACGGCCGTCCGCCACCTCAAGGCCCACCGCCAAGCCGCTGTACGAGGCAGCCAGGTCCGATTCGCCATCCGTCCGGCCGACGCGCTGCACCACATCACCGACTCGCCGACATCCACCCGCTGCTTGCGGTCTACCCCACACTCCGACACGCCATAACAGGCAGACCACCCAAGCCGCCCCAGCGATCGCGGCCGGCTAGCGATCATCGTGATGTACGGCAGCTCGATAAGTAAAGACAAGATCCCATAGCGCAAGGGCCTCTTCGCCCCGAATCCAAGTACCAACGCGGGCAACCAGCGCCACAGCACGCATGGCCTGCGGCACACCGTCCGTGCGTGTCCGCTGGCGTCCACCGCTGTCCGTAGCGATTGTCACTCACTTCGTCACTCGGTCGCTCGCGAGCCGATCGTGGGCAGCTGCTGTCCGCAGAACGCTTTTCAAGAGCTTGGCCGGCTCGCTAGCCGCTGAGCTGGCCACGACGTCCGAGCTCATCGAGTCGGCCCAGGACGGCCTAAAGATTTTTATCCGCAGGTCTTGACAATTGCTCCCTGCGTCTTGTGATGGAGGGGAGCCGTAACGATCCCGGGACGCTGCGCCCGTAGGTTTGGCTCATTCCGGCTGGCCTGCCGAGGGGGCGGGGCCGCCGGTCCGGTACGGGCCTGGTTTCACGCAGGCTCGGGGGAGGGTGAGTTACATGTCAGCATGGCTTAGCAAGTGGGCGCCCGCATCCGGGGTACTGGCAGGGGTGCTCGTCGCGATCGCGTTGTTCGCGGCACCGCCGGACAAGCCGGGCAGTGACGCGACCGGCGCGCAGGTCATCGCCTGGTACGGGAGCCACCACGGGTCGGACTTCGTGTTCGACCTCATCGGGGGCCTGGCCGTGCTGTTCCTCGTGCTGTTCGCGGTGGCACTGGCCCGGCAGGTACGGACCGGTGACCGCTGGCTGGCACACGGGGCGCTCGCCGGGGCTGTCTTCGGCGGCGTGGGCTTCCTGACTTCCATCGGTTTCGATTCGGTTCTCGCGCAGGACCACAACCATCTGACGGCCGCGTCGGCCCAGACGCTGAATCTGCTCGAGAACGATTTCTTCCTGCCCATCCTGGTCGGGTTCGCCCTGTTCGCCATCCTGACCGGCCTGGCCGTCGTGGTGGGCCGGATCCTGCCGGCATGGATGGGATGGGTCATGTTCGCGTTCGGCCTGGCCACGCTGGCCGGTCCCATCGGGTTCTTCGGCCTGCTGGCGACGCTGCTGTGGGTGCTGGTAGCCGGGATCTGGATGGTGAGGCAGGGTCCGCCGGTTCCCGAACGCGCGGCACCGAGGGCCGAGCATCCGGTTACTGTCTGACTTTACCGGGCGGGCGCGGAGCGCTTACATGGTCATCCGCACCCGCGGACCTCGGAAGTCAGGTCAGCCCGGTCGGTTAGGTCTCTTCGCTCGAGGCCCGGCGCGCGATGTGATTGCCATAGCTTTTACTCCAGCGGTCTAGCTCTGCGCGGTCCGTGGATGTCTCCGGGATGCCGAATTCGCTGTCCCGCAGGGGTGTTCATCACGGATGGTTGGACCTACGCTGGGATTTGTCTAGTTCAACCTGAACATGGCGGGCCTGGTCGCTTACGTGTGGGGGGAATCCACACTTTCATACAGGTTGAACGCGCATGGGCTCCGCCTGTTCACGGTAATCCGGTCTGGTTTACCGGCAAGGGAGGGACCATGAAGCACCGGACCATTTTCACCAGGCTCGCCATCTTCGCGATGGCGGCCGCCACCGCACTGCTCCTGTCTGGGCCAGCCCAGGCGAGCGTCACGACAAGCCACACCCACAAGATCAGCGGTAATGAGTACATCGCCGGGGCCGTGTTCGGCAAGGCCGCGCTGGCGAATACCCCCACCTTCTCCCTGAGATGGCGGAGCCTGATCCGGCAGCGCTCGCAGTTCACGGTGCCCGGCGGCAACGGGGGCAAGGGCAGTTCGGCCACGCTGCCGTCCCGCAAAGGCGGCCTAGAGCTCACCTTGACCAGCAATTTCGCATTCAAGCTGCTGTACATGAACAAGCGCACCTGTTACTCGATCGGCCAGACGAAAGCGACCCTGGTGGTGGACGGCGCCACCGGCACCGGCCTGTTCAAGGACGCCTCGGGGAACGGCTCGGTAACGCAGATCTTCGGCGCGTTCCTGCCTAAGAACAAGAACGGCACCTGCAATATCAATGGCAACCCGACCAACCCGCGCGGTGCGTTCGCCGTGATCATAATCAAGATCACCCCGCTGACCATCGTGGTGCATCATCACCACCGCTAAGCAGCGCTGCATGGCGGGTTCTGTCCAGGGTCGGCGCAGCCGATCACGCGGTGACGCCGGAGGCGCCCTGGACTGCCGCCATCACCTGCTCGCATCGCGGGCAGGTCAGCTGCTTACTCACGCCGGCCATGACGGCACCCCTTTCCGGCGACTCAGCCGTACCGGACCCCGTCCCCGCCCAGGGCGCCACGATCGCCCGCAGCCGCACCGCCGGCAGAGACCAGGCCGCCAGCGAACCTCAGCCTTCCGCACCCGGCCTGCCCCGGCCGGATCAATGATTCACGACACTAGCGCTCCGCCGGCGCCCGCCCGGTAACCCGCCGGCACCAGTGCCGTGTGCTCTCGCGCAACCTGGCCATTTTAATACCGAGCTGAGCCCGGGTGATCTCCGCGTTCACGCGGCGGGCACGGTCGTTTTCAGGGTTTGGCGGCAGATAGATCATGGTGAGCCTCCGGGGAATGTTCTTAACGTGTGCCTCGCCGGAGGCCGCTAGATCCAGCCGGGTACCGGATAGTCCTTAATATCCTGCGTGCGGTCTGCTGCGCAGTCTCAGGCGAGACATTCCGCCGGTCTCAAGTGAGACATGGCGGCGGTAAGAACCAGCGTCCGGATCCGTCCGTCCCCTGAAAGGTGCTGCGGCCTGCCGTGGACGTCCGCCGCGCGCCTACCGGGCCTGGCCTTCGGCCTGGCCCTCGCCGTCAAGCCCGCCGGGCTGGCAGTGGTGCCAACGACCGGTTCCGCATCAGGGAATGTTATCTGCCCGCTCCTGCTTTCGCATCCCGGCTCTGAACTGCTACGGGTACTCCACTGACGTCCACAGACGTATGTCGCTGTCGAAGGCGGTTGTTGCTCAGGTGGGTGGCGCTGTGCGCGCCGGTAGCCGGTGCGGGCAGTCGCATCGTTCCATACTCGGCGGTTCTGGCTACTCCTCGCGGATCCACCGGAGTTCGTTCACGATCACGTCGCCGCCGATCTCCAACGGCGGAGTCCGGAGGACGAGCTTGTCGTCAGAGAGTTCGAACTGGCGCCTCTGCTCACCTCCGACCCAGTTGGGGAACAGGCTCATCTCGATGTGGTGGACCACGACGTCACCTTCGACTTCGTACGTGCCGCAATACGAGAGGTAGGTCGAGAACGCGGCGGCGCGCTGCTCTTCGCTGCCGCCTACGACATCGCCGGCGGCCAGGTCCGCGCGAACCGCGTAAGCGAGAGTGCCGCTCATCCACCCACCCGGTGTGTAAACGACACTGCCCTGAGCGCGCTCGCCGAACGGGCAGGTGACGTCGCCAGTCGCCGTTCGGGCCGACCAGGAGAGCAGTCGCCATCTGCCCGCGAGTCCCTCGGCCGCCATTCGCTCAGTTTCCCAACGCGCTGCTTGCCGCGCAAATGCGACTATGTGCCCGCGACATTGATGCGTCACATGACGCAGCTCTCGTCGCTCATCTGATACATGGTTATTTTCATCGGGGCCGTACGCTGAGAACTACGCGTTTACGCTGGGAAAACCTCCGGAAGGAGATCATCATGATGCCCGTACTGCTGATCATTCTCATCCCGCTCGGCGCTCTGGTTATCTATGCGATCGTGTTCGACCTAAAGCAGCGCCGGCACCGCGGCGCCCCCAGGAGTCACGACATCAGCTCGGCGGCGCGGATGGCTCGTGCGGACGCGGACGCCCGTGCCAGCATCGCCGGCGCCCGCGCCGACATCGGCGGCGGGGTTGGCCTCGGCGCCGGGGTTGGCCTCGGCGCCGGCGGCGGGGGTGGCCCCGTCGGCTGATGCTGCATTCTGGTCCGTCTTCCTCGATAGGCGCCGGATCCTGGGGAGCGGTCGTCGGGTCAAGGGTCGCGAGGCGATCGCGTGCGACACCGTAGGCGCCTTTCACGCGGCGGCCGTGACCGGGACACTGATAGGCCGAGGAAGACGGCCCACGCCTCACGCGGTATCGCCAGACAGCGTATTGGTCTCCCCGGGTTGAGCAGCTCATGAAGATTGGGAGGCGGCAGTGCGTGAACTCCAAAGCGCCGGAATCCACATAGGCATAGGACGGTCAACCGAACAAAGTGGTCAGGTGTCGGGCATCGACGTGCCTGCCCTTCTTCTGGATTTGCAAGAGCAGAAGCGCGGAGTGATCGACGCGGATAGGCGTGTCCGCGAACAAAGTTCGTCTGGAGTTGCTAGGTCAACATGACGGCCACGCAGGTTCGCTGCTCCATTGATGCGTCACATGACGCAGTTCTGGTGGCTCATCTGATGCATGGTTGTTTTCATCGGGGCCGTACGCTGAGAACACCTCCGGAAGGAGATTATGATGACCATCTTTCTGGTCGTTCTCGCCCCGCTCATCGCTCTGTTCGTCTGGGCCATAGTATTTGACCTGAAGCGGCGTCGGCGCCGCGCCGTCCTTACCAGTCATGACATCGGGTCGGCATCACGAAGGGCCCAGGCGAATGCTGACGCTCGTAGCGCGGGGTGGACTGACTCCGGCGGCGGAGGAAGTTACTGACAAGGTTCAGTTAGGTGCCGGTTTTCCTTGCGGAGGTTCGCCGCGCGCGTTTCGGGCCTAGCCTCTGGCCTCAGGGACACGGCAAAGCCGTAAATTCCGGAGCAGTTACGTCGCCGATGCGGGCGGTTCGGTCAGTGAGGCGATGCACGCGGTGAGCAGGCGCCGCATCTGGTCTTGCTCGCTGGCATTTAGATTGGCGAGCATGTCTTGCTCGACGCGGCGGACCGCGGCGCTGGCCACCGTGAGCTGGCGGCGCCCGCGGGCGGTCAGCTCGGTCGGCAGGGCCCTGCCGACGGGTGCCTGTGCCGGGCGGACGACGAGTCCCTGCCGTTCGAGGGCCTGCAGGAGCACGTTCATCGACTGCCGGGTGACGAAGGCGCCGCGGGCGAGCTCGGAGTTCGACAGGCCCGGCCGCTGGGCGAGCAGCTCCAGGCAGGCGTAGTGGGTGATCGTCATGCCGAGCGGCCGCAGCACGGCCTCCATCGCGGAGTGCAGGGCGCTCGCGGCCGCCTTCAGCATGTACCCCAGCGATGTGTTCAGCACGATTCCGGGCTCCCCTTGACTCATGTCAGAAGTCTGACATACATTGGGGTGTGTCAGAAGACTGACATCCAATGAGGAGGCAAGGATCATGGCCGTCACCGGACCCGACTTCGTTTCACTGCAGGTGCGCGACCTGGAGCGTTCCGCCGCTTTCTACGAGCGATACCTGGGACTGAAGCGCTCCGACGCGGGACCGCCGCACGCCGTCGTGTTCGGCACCAAGCCGATCGCGTTCGCCGTCCGCGACGTCGCCGCGGGCACCGACCTGGACGCGATCGCGCAGCCGGGCCAGGGAATGGCGCTGTGGCTGCACGCCCCCGACGCGCAGGACATCCACGACGCCCTCGCCGCCGCCGGCACGACGATCGTCTCAGCGCCCGTCGACGGGCCGTTCGGCCGCACTTTCACGTTCGCCGACCCCGACGGCTACCAGGTGACCCTCCACGACCGCGGCTGAGCCGGCGTCCCGGTCTTCAGCGCGGCAGGCCCCCTGAGCGGGCTTCTCACAGCGGCAGGCCAGCCGTCAGGGACACGGCAAGGCCGCTCATGCAGCTTGAAGCAGGTTTAGTGTCCGCTGCGGGTCGCGGGCGCGGCGGCGGTTGGCGGCGGCGATGCTGGCGTGGCCGTCCAGGCGGAGCAGGCTGATGGCCAGGCTGCGCAGCGTTGCCATCACGCGGGGCGCGTTTCCTGTCCTGACCAGCGATTTGTCCTCCTGATAGGTCACGTCGCGGACCCAGTGAAGCCGGTTTTCTATCTCCCAGTGGCCGCGGGCCCAGGGCCGCCAGGGTGGCGGGTCGGCGTCGCGGTCGCTGGTAATGAGGTACACGACCCGGGCGGTCATCTTGCCTTTCCTCGTGACCGTGCGGCGGGCCTGCGCGACCTGGGCGGCGCCGTCGAACCCGGTCCAGGCCGGCACCAGCACGGCGTTGATCGTGCGACGGGCCCGGCGGCCGTAGGGCTTGCGTCCGAAGGACACAGCGACAGCTGCCGCCCCGCAACGGCGAGACCCCCGGGTGAACCCCGGCCGCCTACGGCGGGTCACCCTGGCCGCTCTTTCCCTCTCGGCTGCTCGCGCCCGTCCTCGCTGTTCACGGCCTGGGCCGTCAGGCCCGGCGCGCCGAAGGTGCGCCCTTGATCACGCCGTGCGAAGCGGCCGTATCGGATCCAATCCGGCCGAGGGCTGGGCCTGCCCCGTCCGAAGCGCCGCGATTACGTCTACCTCACTCACGGCCAGGTCTTGGCGCTCGCTTCCGAGGCGGGTCGCTGGCGTCTGCTGATCCTGCTGCTGGCCTATACCGGCCTGCGGTGGGGTGAGGCCACCGCCCTTCGTGTTTGCGATATCGACTTCAACCGCGCGGCGCCTGCGGCGCCGGTCCGAGACCGGCGCCCGCCCCCGCATCGTCACCGGCGGCGCCCGGCACCGGGTCCTCGCCGTGGTCGCCTTCCTGGCGTGGCTCCGCCGGAACGGCCTCACCCCGGCCTCCTGCGGTCAAGGCGACGTGGAGACCTGGCTGGCCACCGGCCCGGCCGCCTACGACGTCCGGGACTTCCTGACCTGGGCCGCCGCCCGCAAGCACTGCACGGCCCTGCACATCCCCGGGCCGCAACGCAAAGCAGGCACCGCGACCAGCCCCGGCCAGCGATGGGACCTCGTTCACCGCCTTCTGCACGACGCGACCCTTGACCTCACCGACCGGGCTGCCGGCTGCCTGCTGCTCCTGTTCGGCCAGCACCTATCACGGATCGCCGCCATGACCACCGACCAGATCATCACCCGGGACAACCTGGTGCTCGTCCGGTTCGGCCAGCACGAAGTCCCAGTCCCCGACAGCCTCGCCCGGATCCTCACCGGCCTGATCGCGGCCGGCCGCTCCCATACCGGCACCGGCTCACCGGTCATCAGCCCGTGGCTATTCCCCGGCGGCATGCCCGGCCAGCCCATCACCCCGTCCCGGCTCGGCGAGCGCCTGCGCGCCCTCGGCGTCCGGGCCATGCCCGGCCGCCGGGCCGCCCTCATCGACCTCGCCGCCCAGCTGCCCGCCGCGATCCTCGCCGATTCCCTGAACCTCAGCCCGGGCACCGCCGTCCGCTGGATGCACCAGGCAGGAGCCGACTGGAACCGCTACGCGGCCGACATCGCCCGATCCCGCGATCACCAACCCTGACGAATACCACCCGACGATCAGGGAAACCCCAGCCCATTCAGCATGGTTGGAACACTGCTCTCTACCAGTTTCCAGGCAAGCTACCCGCCCAAGATGCTCCAGGAGATCATGTGTCAACGGCCAAGTTGTGGTCACCGCTGGTGGCCAGTTAAAAGTCCCCGTTCCTCGGGTTTGATCAGCTGGTTTTGAGGGCGGCACCTCCTCGTGCCCGGGCTTGTTTCATGCGGTAGCTGTCGCCGTTGGTGATCACCTGCGGAACGCAAAGCTGCAGTTGACTGCGGTGCTGGTGCCTGAGGAGGAAGTTCCGGGGCTGTATATGCATCCTGACCACCGTCGCCGGCTGCACCGGGCGCCAGTACGAAGCACTCTGGATGTCTAGTAATGGATACCGCACTGTCAAGGCATGAAAGCCGCAGCCAGGACTGGACGCCAGGAAAATATGGACTACCTGATGGAAGTCCACCTCGTTTCACGCAACACGCGGCGGTAAATACTGGACTCCACTGCCTGGCTGCCCTACCGTCAGGTGACGGAGGTGGTCGCGGTGAGCGAGGCGAGCCGGCTGGCCGCACTGGAGCAGGCCGGGCTGGTGCACCCGAGGGCGGACGCGGTGACCGCTGCGCTGTTCAGTTCCGGCGGGTTCTTCCTGCCCGCGGACAAGGTGCAGGTCAAGTACGAGATGCTGCGGGCGCACCTGGCCGGGCATGTCCCGGTGACCGCGGCCGCGGCGGCTCACGGGTACTCGCGAGCCGCGTTCTACCTGGTCGCGGCCGCCTTCGCCGAGACGGGGATGGCCGGGCTGCTGGACGAGCGCCGCGGCCGCCGCGGCCCGGTGAAGCTAGGCCCGGAGATCGCCGAGTTCATCCGCTCGGCGCCGCCCGCATCCGGAGCGGTCCTGGCCGGGCAGGTGGAAGCCCGGTTCGGGGTGGTGCTGCACCGCCGCACCATCGAGCGGGCACGCGCCCGGTGAGCACCCGGCTGTTCTGGCCGCCGGGCGAGGCGGCCCAAGCCGACTACGAGATGCTGCGGGCGCACCTGCTCCAGGCCGGCGTCCTGCCCGGCGGGCTGGCCGCTGCCCGGTTCACCCGCCGCGGGCTGGCCGGGCTGATCGCCTGGCCCGCCGCCGAGCCGGACTTCCGCGCTGATCTCCTCGGCGCGGCCCGCCCGCCGTGGACCCCGCACGCCGACCCGCGCGAGCAGGCGCTGGCGGCGACCTGCCAGTTCCTGCTCGACGCGGCGGAAACGCTGGCCGCGGCCGGCCCTGCGGCAATGAAGGGATCCTCATGAAAGCCGCGATCTACGCCCGGGTCTCCACCGAGCGCCAGGCCGAGCGGGGCACGATCGGCTCCCAGGTGGAGGCGCTGCGCGCGCACCTGGCCGCAGCCGGGGACGAGCCGGCCGGGGAGTACTGCGACGACGGATGCTCCGGAGCCCGGCTGGACCGCCCCGGGCTGGACGCGCTGCGCGACGCCGCCGAGGCCGGGCTGTCCGGGGTGGTCCGGTGCCTGTCCCCGGACCGGCTCGCCCGCTCCTACGCCTACCAGGTGCTCATCCTGGACGAACTGGCCCGCCTCGGCGTGAGGGTGGCCTTCACCGACGCCCCCGGCCTGGACCAGGACGACCCGCAGGCCAAGCTGCTCACCCAGGTCCAGGGCGTGATCGCCGAGTACGAGCGGGCCAAGATCGGCGAACGGTACCGGCGGGGCAAGCTGTTCCGCGCCCGCGCCGGCGAGGTGATTTCCTGGAAGGCACCCTACGGCTACCGGCGCGTCCCACGCGGCCCCGACGGCCCCGCGCACCTGGAGATCTTCGAAGCCGAGGCCGCGGTGGCGCGGCGGATCTTCGCCGACCGGGCCGCCGGGACCACCATCCGCCAGATCTGCCGCCAGCTCAACGCCGACGCCGTGCCCACCCCCGCCGGCAGCCGCGCCGTGCGGGGCACCTCCACCCTGGACCGGTTGCTGCGCAACGAGGCCTACATCGGCCGCACCTACTTCAACCGCACCGAGACCGTCCCGGACCGCCGGCCCGGCCACCACTCCCGCCAGGTGCCCCGCCCCCGCGCCGACTGGATCGCGATCCCCTGCCCGGCCGTCATCGCCGACGAGACGTTCCAGGCCGCCGGCAAAGCCAGCACCGACAACGCCAAATGGAGCCCGCGCCGCGCCGAACCGGGCGCCTGGCTGCTCCGCGGGCTGGTCAGATGCGGGCCCTGCGGCGTGGGCACCAGCTGCCACAAGATGCGCGGCCGCAACGGCACCTGGCACCGCTACTACTACTGCCACAACCACGACCCGCTGCGCGCCGGCGGCCAGGACCGGCGCTGCCCCGAGCGCAACATCCGCGCCGACGCCCTGGATGAGTTCGTCTTCGGCCAGATCCGCGCCGCCCTGCTCGACCCCGCCCGGCTGCTGGCCGGCGAGCAGGCCATCGCCGTCCATGCCCCCGCCCCCGACGATCAGCTGCTCGCCGCCGAACTAGCCCGCCTGGACCGCAAACTCGAGACCGCCCGCGGCGAGCACCGCCGGCTCATCGACCTCTACCAGGCCGACCTGGTCGACATGCCCGAACTGCAGCGCCGCGCCGCCGCGATCACCACCCGGCAGCGCGAACTCAAGGACAAGCGCGCCAGCCTCGCCGCCGAGCGCGCCGGCCTCGCCCGCGGAAACCGGCTCCGCCAGGCCGTCGAGGGCTTCGCCGCCCGCATAGCCGCCGTCATCGACCAGCTCGACCCCGCCCAGCAGCAAAAACTACTGCGGCTGCTCATCGAAGACGTCCAGGTCACCGGCTGGCACGTCCAGATCCGGCTGCGCATCCCGCTCGACGACCCCCCGCAAGGCGCTCAACCACACGACCCCGAAACACCACCCAGCCCGGCACACTCCGATCGACACCACGACGCTCGTGTCAGCCAAAGACCGTTTGCGTTCCCTTCATGAAGACGACGTGGCAGTGGTGCAGGAGCCGGTCGAGCATGCTGACGGCGGTGGTGTGCTCGGGCAGGAACCGGCCCCAGGACTCGAACGGCCAGTGCGATCCGATGCCGAGCGAGCGGCGTTCGTAGGCGGCGGCGACAAACCGGAACAGCAGCTGGGCACCGGTGTCATCGAGCGGGGCGAAGCCGAGCTCGTCGCAGATGATCAGGTCGTTGCGGAGCAGGGTCTCGATGACCTTCCCGACGGAGTTGTCGGCTAGGGCCCGGTAGAGGGTCTCGACGAGCTCGGCGGCGGTGAAGTAGCGGACCTTGTGCCCGGCTTCGACGGCGGCGACGCCGAGCGCGACCAGCACGTGGGTCTTGCCGGTGCCGGTCGGGCCGATCAGGCAGGCGTTCTCGCCGCCTGATCCATCCAGGGTGGCGAGGTAGTCGAAGGTGGCCGGGGGATGGACGAGGCGGCGAGATCGAACTCGGCGAGGGTTTTGGTCGTTCGTCACCTTCGACGTGTACGGCACCCTGATCGACTGGGAGAGCGGGCGCCTACGACGCGTTCACGCAAGGAGGCCGACCGCGACGGGTTCACGATCGAGCGCGACGAGCTGATCCCGCTGTTCCACGAGGTCCAGCAGCAGATCCAGGCCGGCTCCTATGAGCTCTACGCCGAGGTGCTGCGCCGCACCGCGGTCGAGATCTCCAAGAAGCTGGGCTGGCCGCTCGAGCCCTCGCGCTCGGGCTTCCTGCCCGACTCGGTGCAGCGCTGGCCGCCGTTCAAGGAGACCAACCCGGTGCTGCCAAGATCGCCAAGAAGTACAAGATCGGGCTGATCTCGAACATCGACGACAAGCTGCTCGGCCAGACCCGCCGCCACATCCCGCTCGACTTCGACCTCGTGGTGACCGCGCAGCAGGTCCGCTCCTACAAGCCCGACCCCGCCCACTTCACCGAGTGCGAGCGGCGGATCGGCGGCAAGAAGGGCTGGGTCCACGTCGCCGCGAGCTACTACCACGACGTCGAGCCCTGCCTGAAGAAGAAGATCCCGGTGATGTGGGTCAACCGCACCAAGCAGGCGCTCGAGTCCGGGCAGAAGAAGCCCGACGCCGAGGTCAAGAACCTCCGCGAGGCGGCGAAGCTCATCGGCGTGAGCTGACGGGCTGCGCAGCGTGCGAGCGCGTGCGGTCGCGCTCCACGCCGACGTGATCGTCTTCATCAGCCGCGTCTGGCAGACGACGTGCACGGCGGTGCGAGCGGCGAGGAGGGGTTCGTGATCGACTCGCCGGTGCTTCCCGACGAGCTCGAGGCGCTGCCGGGCGTGCTCGAGCAGGCCGGCTTCCCGGTCTCCGGGCTGCTGGCCACGCACGCGGACTGGGACCACCTGCTCGGCCGCCTGGCCTTCCCGAGGCGCCGCTCGGCTGCGCCGAGACGAGCGCCGAGCGCCTGCGACGCCGAGCCCGGGGCGGCCCAGCGAGCGCTGCGCGACGTTCGACGAGGAGCACTACATCGAGCGGCCGCGGCCGCTCGCGCTGGCGGGCGTGCAGGCGCTGCCGGTTCCCGGGCGGCTGTCGCTCGGCTCCGAGCGCCGAGCTCGAGCTCCACCCCGCCGACGGGCCACACGGCCGACGGGATGGCGCTCGTGGCTGCCCGTGGGCCGAGGTGCTCGTGTGCGGCGACTACCTCTCGCCGGTCGAGATCCCGATGATCTCCGCCGGCGGCTCGGCGACCGCGTACCTCGAGACGCTGGGGCGGCTCGCGGCGCTCGTCGACGGCGGCGCGACGACCGTGGTCCCCGGCCACGGCGCGCCGATCGACCGCCGGCGAGGCCGCGCCGCGATCCTCGAGGAGGACCTCGCGTACCTCGACGGCACTGGCCGAGCGACGGCGCCGGAGCGGCCGCTGCCGGCCGCGCCGGAGACGCCCGTCCAGCGAGCGCATCCACGCGGAGAACGCGAGCTCGCGGCGCCGGCGCAGCGTCGGCGCGCGGCTAGGCCGCGCCGTCTGGCGCTGATCACGGCCAGCGTGTCGCCGCTGGCCACCGAGGCCCCGACGGCGATCGGCAGCTCGGCCACGGTGCCCGGCCTTGTGGGCGGTGATCTCGTTCTCCATCTTCATCGCCTCGATCACGCAGATCAGCGCGCCCTCCTCGACCGCCGCGCCCTGCTCGACCGCGACCTTGAGCACGGTGCCCTGGAGCGGCGAGGCCAGCGTGTCGCCGCCGCCACCGCCGCCGCCCGGCGCCGGCGCGCTCGCGCCGCGGCGGGCTTGCGGCGGCCGGCGCCGCGCGCCGGCGGCCGCGGCCGCCGTTCGACCGCCGGCGCCGGCGAACGGCGGCCCGATCACCTTGACGTCGAAGCGCTTGCCCGAGACCTCGACCGTGTAGGCTCTGCTCGACCTTCTCGCCCTCCTCCTCGTCGGCATCGGCGCGGCGCCGCCGGCGGGCGCGGAACGGCCAGCGTCTTCAGCCACTGCGCGGTCCTCGATCAGGTCGCGGCAGGTCTCGGCGTTGGCCCACTGCTCGGTCTGGAGGATCGCGCTCGTGGAACGGCAGCAGCGTCTTCAGCCCGCCGATCTCGTACTCGCGCGAGCGCCCGCACCATCCGCGCCGTGGCCTGCTCGCGGTCGACGTCCCAGACGATCAGCTTGGCCACCATCGGGTCGTACATCGGCGAGATCTCCGAGCCGGCCTCGACGCCCGAGTCGACCCGCACGCCGGGCCCGGCGGGCTCGCGGTAGGCGCCGATCCGCCCGGGCGCGGGAGCGAAGTTCTTGCGCGGCGTCCTCGGCGTTGATCCGGCACTCGATCGCGTGGCCGCGGAGCTCGAGATCGTCCTGGGCGATCGACAGCGGCTCGCCGGCGGCGACCCGGATCCCCTCCTTGACGATGTCGATGCCGGTGACCATCTCGGTCACGCAGTGCTCGACCTGGACCCGGGTGTTCATCTCGAGGAAGAAGTACTCGCCGTCCTGGAGCAGGCCCTCGATCGTCCCCGCGCCGGTGTAGTTGACCGCCGCGGCGGCCTCGGTGGCGATCTTGCCGATCCGGGCCCGCAGCTCCTCGTCGACCGCCGGCGCCGGCGCCTCCTCGATCAGCTTCTGGTGGCGGCGCTGGAGCGAGCAGTCGCGCTCGCCGAGGTGGATCACGTTGCCGTGCGTGTCGGCCAGCACCTGGACCTCGACGTGGCGCGGGTCGGGCAGGTAGCGCTCGAGGTAGACGGTCGGGTCGGAGAAGAACTTCTCGCCCTCGCGCGCGGCGCCCTCGAAGGCGTCCTGCAGCTTGTCCTCGCTCAGCGCGACGCGGAAGCCCTTGCCGCCGCCGCCGCCGGCCGCCTTGACCGCCACCGGGTAGCCGATCGTCTCCTCGATCACCTTGCCGCGCGTCCTCGAGCGTCTCCACCGGCTCGGTGGTGCCGGGGACGATCGGCACGCCGGCCTTCGGCCATCAGCTCGCGGGCGCGGGTCTTCGAGCCCATCGCCTCGATCGCCGAGGCCGGCGGCCCGATGAAGGTGATCCCGTGCTCCTCGAGCGCCGCGGCGAAGGCGGCGTTCTCGGCCAGGAAGCCGTAGCCGGGATGGACCGCCTCGGCGCCCGGAGCGCTCGACGGCCTCGAGGAGCTTGTCGATCGATGAGGTAGCTCTCCGCGGCCGGCCCGGGACCGAGCAGGAAGGCCTCGTCGGCGCGCTTGACGTGGGGGGCGTCGCGGTCGAGCTCGGAGTAGACGGCCACCGTGGCGACCCCCAGCTCCTCGCAGGCGCGGATGATGCGGACCGCGATCTCGCCGCGGTTGGCGATCAGGACCTTGGAGAACATGCGCGGCGGGGACTTTACCGGGTGCTGCCCGTTGTCGGCGATGGGGACGGGGCGCGAGCGGCCTGATCCGCCGCAGTCCGGCTACGCGCCGGCATTGCTGCGCCAATCGTGCCGACGTTCTGGATGACGTTCGGCGTTCTGCTGGCGTAGGTCGCCTGCGTTTTCGCCTACGCCCGATTTCGCCGGCCTCGCGTGGCGAAAACCGGCGGGTGGCCGCTTCGGCCGGCCATCCGTAGTCGATCTCCGATCCTGCATTTCGGGCTACGCGAGTGCACGCGAGGGGCGCTGGTTCGCATGCAGCTGGCAGGTCGACACGTCGATCGCACCTGCGTGTCCGGCGGTGCCGTGTGGTGCGAAAAGGAGGCCGCGAGCGGAGAGCCCGGGCCGGCGCCAGCGACCCGCGCGCGCAGCCCGCTCAGCTCGTACGCGACGCTCAGCGTGCCTGCAGGCCGAGCTGGGCCGCGTAACAGACGCCGGCTCGGCCCGCCCCGGCCGCCCGGGCTCGGCCCGCCGCCGGCGCGCCCGAGGCTGAGCCGCGCAGCCAGCACCCCGCGACGCGCTCCGCCCACCAGCGCGCGACAGCGCTCGCCGCGAGCACGGTGACGACCGTGTAGAGCCAG
The DNA here is from genome assembly GCA_963834635.1 of uncultured Solirubrobacterales bacterium. GTDB lineage: Bacteria > Actinomycetota > Thermoleophilia > Solirubrobacterales > Solirubrobacteraceae > Palsa-465. The sequence goes on from CAWICI010000003.1 coordinate 28,496, forward strand.
CCGAGCAGGATGTCGGAGACGTAGTGCTCGGCACCGTAGACGAGCGCGAAGGCCATCGCCAGCGGATAGAGCGGCCACCAGCGGGCGCAGCCACTTGCGCTTGCGCGGCCACAGGGTGATCGCGATCAGCAGCGAGAAGGCCGCGTGCAGCGAGGGGACGGCGGCGACGTTGTTGGCGTACGCATAGCCGCCCTCGACGATCGAGCCGGCGGAGTGCAGCCCGAGGTCAGTGCCAGACGAGCGGGATGATCCGCGTCACCGGGCTCATCAGGCCGGCGCTGGGCGGCCATCCACGGCGGCGCGGCGGGATACAGCGCATAGGTGGCCAGGCCGGCGAACGACAGCGCCGCCACCAGCACGACGAACCTGCGAAAGCGCAGGCGGTCGACCTTCCACAGCACCGCGGCCAGCGAGCGGCGTGGCGAAGAAGTGGGTCAGGTAGACGCCCCAGACGATCACGTCGTACCACACCACCTGCCCGTGCCACAGCGTGCTGAAGCGTCACCGTCGGGCGCGCTGCCGCCGAACAGCGCGCGGTCGGCCTGGAGCTGCGGCAGGTAGTGGACGCCGAACAGGTGCCCGGCGGTGCCGCGCAGCGAGTCGTAGGCGATCAGCAGGCCGATGAACGGCAGCCACTCGAGCGACCACGCCGCGCGCCCAGCCCCGCAGGTCGGCGAGCGAGAAGCAGAGCAGCCCCACCAGCAGCCAGATCGCCAGCAGGTCGCGCTGGTAGACGCCGGCACAGCCGAGCAGGCCACGACGACACCGGCCGAGCCGGCCGCGACGATGTCAGGATGCGCTGCCGCGCCGTCACGAGCGTCGTGCGTCACGGCGCAGCGGCCGACGCTCACTGCTGCCGCGCGCGACGACCATGCCGGCGCCGACGGTGTCGTTGGTCGCCTCGTCGATCAGGATGAAGCTGCCGGTGGTGCGGTTGCGCGGTAGGGGTCGACCATCAGCGGCGCGCTGCAGCGCAGGCTGCACGCGGCCGATCTCGTTCAGCGCCAGCTCGCTGCCGGCTCGTGCTCCAGCGTGTTGACGTCGACCCGGTACTCGAGCTCGTCGACGACCGCCCGGGCGCTGCGGGTGGTGTGCTTGATCGCGTAGCGGCCGCCGGGCGTCAGCGGGCGCTCGCTCATCCAGCAGATGCATCGCCTCGAGCTCGCGGGCGGTCACCGGCTGGTCGCTCGGCCTCGACGATCATGTCCCCGCGGGAGACGTCGATCTGGTCGGCGAAGCCGCAGCGTCACCGACATGGTCGGGAAGGCGACGTCGAGCTCGCCGTCGAAGGTGTCGATCGCCGCGATCGTGGTCCGCTGGCCGCCCGGGAGGACCATGACCTCGTCGCCCGGGCCGCAGCACGCCGCCGGCCACCTGGCCGGCGTAGCCGCGGTAGTCGTGGTGCTCGTCGCTCATCGGGCGGATCACCCACTGCACGGGGAAGCGGACGTCGGAGAGGTTGCGGTCGGGGGCGATCACCACGTGCTCGAGGTGGTAGAGCAGCGGCGCGCCGCCGTACCAGTGCATGTTGTCCGAGCGCTCGACGACGTTGTCGCCGTGCAGCGCCGAGATCGGGATGAAGGTGATGTCGGGGATCTCGAGCCGGGCGGCCCAGTCGGTCAGCTCGTCGAGGATCGTCGTAGAAGACGTCCTCGTCGTAGTCGACCAGGTCCATCTTGTTGACGCACACGACCAGGTGCGGGATCCGCAGCAGCGAGGCGATGTAGGCGTGGCGGCGGGTCTGCTCGCTGACGCCCTTGCGCGCGTCGACGAGGACGATCGACAGGTCGGCGGTCGAGGCGCCGGTGACCATGTTGCGCGTGTACTGCTCGTGGCCCGGGGTGTCGGCGATGATGAACTTGCGCCGCGGGGTCGGCGAAGTAGCGGTAGGCGACGTCGATGGTGATCCCCTGCTCGCGCTCGGCCCGCAGGCCGTCGGTGAGCAGGGCCAGGTTCAGGTAGCCGTCGCCGCGGCGCTCGGAGGTCTGCTGGACGTGCTCGAGCTGGTCCTCGAAGATCGCCTTGGAGTCGTGCAGCAGCCGGCCGATCAGGGTCGACTTGCCGTCGTCGACCGAGCCGGCGGTGGCGATCCGCAGCAGCTCGCTGGTCCGGCGTGCGCGGCCGAGGTGCCCGTTGGTGGCGGCGCCGGGCGGCCATCTAGAAGTAGCCCTCGCGCTTGCGATCCTCCATCGCCGCCTCGGTCACGCGGTCATCGGCGCGGGTCTCGCCGCGCTCGGTGATCCGGGTGGCGGCGATCTCGGCCACGACCTGCCTCGAGCGTGGTCGCGCGTCGAGCGCACCGCGCCGGTGCAGGTCATGTCGCCGACGGTGCGGTAGCGGACCGAGGCCTCGAACGGCTCCTCGCCGTCGATCAGCTCGACGAACGGGCTGACGGCGTAGAGCATCCCGTCGCGCGCGAACACCTCGCGGGTGTGCGAGTAGTAGATCGAGCGGAACCTCGAGGCCCTCCTGGGCGATGTACTGCCAGACGTCGAGCTCGGTCCAGTTGGAGATCGGGAACACGCGGACGTGCTCGCCCTTGCGGATCCGCCCGTTGTACAGCGACCACAGCTCGGGCCGCTGGCGCTTCGGATCCCACTGGCCGAAGTCGTCGCGGAACGAGAACACGCGCTCCTTGGCCCGGGCGCGCTCCTCGTCGCGGCGCGCGCCGCCGAAGGCGGCGTCGAAGCCGTGCTCGGCGATCGCGTCGAGCAGCGTGGTGGTCTGAAGCCGGTTGCGCGAGGCGCGCGGCCCGGTCTCCTCGACCACCCGGCCGTCGTCGATCGAGTCCTGGACGCTGGCCACGATCAGCCGCTCGCCGAGCGCGTCGATCAGGCGGTCGCGGAACTCGATCACCTCGGGGAAGTTGTGGCCGGTGTCGACGTGCATGATCGGGAACGGGAAGCTGCCCGGGCCGGAAGGCCTTCTCGGCCAGGCGCAGCAGCACGATCGAGTCCTTGCCGCCGCTGAACAGCAGCACCGGCCGCTCGAACTCGGCCGCCACCTCGCGGAAGATGTGGATCGACTCGGCCTCGAGCGTCTCGAGATGCGAGAGCTCGTAGCTGGAACGGATTCATGTCCGTGCTGGCGCGGGACGGCCACTAGGTCGTGGATCCCGCACTCGGTCTTGTCCTGGCCGGCCCATCGGCCCTCGCGACCCTCTCCGGGCCGCGTGCAGGGCGCGCAGCCGATCGAGGCGTAGCCCTGATCGTGCAGCGGATGGTAGGGCAGATCGTGCTTGAAGATGTAGCGTCCAGACGTCCTTCTCGCTCCAGTCGGCGAGCGGGTTGACCTTCCAGATCCCCCGGCGCTCGTCGCGCTCGAGCTTCGGCGCCGCGGCGCGGGTGGCGGCCTGCTCGCGGCGGATGCCGGTGATCCAGGCATCGACGTCGCTCAGCGCGCGCTCCGAGCGCGTCGACCTTGGCCTGCGCTGCAGCAGTGCTCGCGCCGTCCACGGCTCGTCCGGGCTGCGGGCGTCGAACACCTCGACCTTGACGCCCGAAGCGGTCCTCGAACCGCTTCCAGGTCGCCAGCGTCTCCGGGAACAGCACGCCGGTGTCGATCGTGAACACGCGGCCGTCGGGCTCGATGCTCGTCAGCATGTGGACGAGCACCGACTCCTCCTTCTGGAAGGAGCAGGCCATCGTCAGCCGCGGATGGAAGTGCTCCACCGCGTAGGCCAGGACCTCTTCGGCGGTGGCCTGCTCGAGCAGGTCGGGAGATCGTCGCCATCAGGAACCCATAAGCCTAGACGGCGCACTCCCCTTCGCCGCGGATCACCTCGAACGGGGCGTTCTTGGTCCAGTCGACGAAGTAGCTCATGTTCTCCAGGTTGAATTCGATCGGCATCGTCAGATCCTTCACCCGGGCCTCGAATTCCTGGGGACCGACGCGGTCGACGAAGGCGTTCAAGTCCTCGCCGTCCTGGCGCTCTGACTCGTAGAAGCGGACCCAGCGCTCGACCGCCTCGGGCACCCGCTTGGCCGGGAGGCGGGCCTTCAGCCGCTGGCCGTAGCGGACATCGCCGCCCTCGTAGGCGCCGCCGATGTGGGGGATGTAGGCGGGGATCGTGTGCTCGCCGACCTTGATCGAGGCGCCGTAGAAGCCGATGTCGGCGATGTGGTGCTGGCCGCAGCCGTTCGGGCAGCCGCTCATCTTGATGTGGATCCGGCGCGTCAGCTCATCGTCGATCTGCATCTGGCCACGAGCCGATCCTGGATCGCCTGGTTGAGCCCCATCGAGCTGGTGATCCCGAGCTTGCACGAATCGGTGCCGGGGCAGCTGACGACGTCGGTGATCTCGTCCGCGCCGGCCTCCCCGAGGTCCAGCTCGGACAGCGCGCGCCACACCTCGTAGACCGACTCGTTCGCGAACCCAGCGCAGGACCAGGTTCTGGTGGACGGTGGTGCGGGCGTAGCCGCCGCTGTACTCGCGCATGATCTGCGCCAGTCCGCGCAGCTGGTCGGGGGTGAGGTCGCCGCGCCGGACCTTGACCTCGACGGTCGAGAAACCGGCCTGGCGCTGGCGCTGGACGTTGGTGGCCAGGAAGCGGTCGAACTCGCGCAGGTCGCCGTTGGCGCTGGCGTAGGCTCGCGGCGGGGCGCGGGCGCGTTCGCCTCCTCGTCGTGGTCGAACAGGATCGGCGTCGAGCGAGAAGTCGCGCTCGGCCACCCAGTCGCCCTCGAGCTCCTCCTCGACCATGCTCGCGGAAGGCGTCGATGCCGATCTTGTCGATCAGCACCTTGATCCGGGCGCGGGCCCGGTTGACCCGCAGCCACTCCTGGCGGTCGAAGATCCGCATGCACGCCTCGGTGACCTTCAGGTAGTCGCCGTTGTCGAGCTCGACGAACTCGTACAGCGTCGGCGCGAGCCGGGGCATGATCGAGGTGCCGCCGCCGACCCGGACCTCGACCCCGCGCACGCCGTCGCGCACCTTGGGCACGAAGGCCATGTCGTGGATCGGGTGATCGCGTTGTCCTCGTCGGTGGCGGTGAAGGCCGTCTTGACCTTGCGCGGCATCGCCTGCGTGGTGGGATGGCGGACGAAGTAGCGCACGTAGGCGCCGGCGTACGGCGTGATGTCGAACACCTCGCCCGGCGAGCACGCCGGCACGGGGATCGCCGGTGACGTTGCGCATCGTGTTGCCGCACCCCTCGCGGCTCGAGAGGCCGGCGTCGCCCAGCTCGCGGATCAGCTTGGCCGCGTCGGGCAGCGGCACGTGGTGCATCTGGATGTTCTGCCGGGTGGTGATGTGACCCTTGCGCAGCGGCACGTACTTGCTCGATGCCGTCGGCGAAGGCGTCGAGCTGGTCGGGCGTGACGCCGCCCAACGGCAGCTTGACGCGGACCATCTGCACGTCGGCCTGGCGCTGGCCGTAGACGCCCTGCTTGAGGCGGAACTTGATGAACTCGTCGTCCTCGAGGTCGCCCTTCAGGTACCGGGTCGACTCGGTGTCGAAGTCGTCGAACTCGCGCTCGAGGATCGGGATCACGTGGCCCGGGACGTTCTCGAGCACCTCGGGGTTCTCGAGCGACCCGGTCCTAGGGCCTGTCCTGGTGGTTTCAAGCGAGGCATGGCTCCATCGGTGGTCCTTCCGGCTTCGGAATCAGGACGCTTCAATTTACCAAAAGGGGATCGGGATATAGGGAATTCGCCCGTATGCGGGCAACTCGCGCCCCGGGAACCGGGCCAGGGGCTCTCGGAAACGGCGCCTACACCCAGGGAAGCGGTTCGGCGGGCTGGCGCTCGACGCCTTCGTGCAAGCCAGCCAGCTGCCAGCGATCCGGGCGGGGCGCGGGGGCCACGGCCGGCGGAGCGGTCTCGCGCATGAACCGCTCGACGGCGGCCACGACGGCCGCGGCCTCCTCCGGGGAAGCGCTGGGGGCCACGATCGTCAGCTTCGGCCGCCGGTTCATCGCCCGCCCGAGGGTATCGTGCCCAAGCCGTGCCTGAGATTCCCGTCCTTGATCACAACGCCGTGCTCGAGGCGGTCCCGCCGGCAACGGCGATCGAGCGGGTGCGCGAGGCGCTGATCCGCTTTCACGCCCGCGAATGGACGATGCCGCCCAAGGTCTACCTCGACAGCCCGCCGTTCGGCGACTTCCGTGCCATGCCCGCGCTCGGGGATGGTCTGGCCGCCCTGAAGTGGGTCACCTCGTTCCCCGGCAACCCGGAGCACGGCCTTCCCACGGTGACCGGCGTGATCTGCCTCTCGGACGCCGAGACCGGGCAGCCCCTGATGCTGCTCGACGCTCGCTCGGTCACAGCCCTGCGCACCGGCGCGGTGGCCGTCGTCGCCGCGCAGGCGCTCGCGCGGCCCGAGTCGAAGACCGTCGGGCATCATCGGCTGCGGGCTGCACGGGGCGTGGGCAGCGCGCTGCTTGGTCGCCGCCGGCTACGGGCCGGGTGTGTGCTTCGACCCGCGGCGGACGGCCGCCCACACGCTCGCCGGCGAGCTCGACTGGGACGCCGGGCCGCGCGAGTCGGCGCTGCGCTGCCAGGTCGTGTGCTGCGTGACGCCGGGGGCGGAGATCGTCGTCGACGCCGGCGACCTGCGCCCGGGCCTTCATCTGAACATGTTGGGCGCGGACGGGCCGGGGAAGGCGGAGGCGTCGATCGGCGCCGTCGCGTCCTGCGCGCTGTTCTGCGACGAATGGGAGCAGGCCTCCCACGGCGGTGAGCTGACCGGCGCGATCCAGGCCGGCCTGGTCACCCGCGGAGACGTCACCGAGCTCGGCGCGGTGCTCGCCGGCGACGCGCCCGGGCGGCCGGGACCCGAGGCGGTGACCCTGTTCGACTCGACCGGCCTGGCCATCCAGGACCTGGCCGTGGCGGCGGCGGCGCTCGAGGCCTGGCGCGAGGGCAGAGTCCCCGCGCAGACCGTCTCGCTGTAGCGACCCGCACCGCCAGGGCGACACCCACAGGCGCGCGCAGCGCGCCCTTAATCCCTACAGCGGGATGTTCCCGTGCTTGCGCTTCGGCCCGGCCACGCGCTTGGTCTGGAGCGTCTCCAGCGCGGTGATGATCTTGGGCCGGGTCTCGTGGGGGATGATCACGTCGTCGATGTAGCCGCGCTCGGCCGCCGCGTAGGGGTTGGCGAAGTGCGCCTTGTAGTCGGTGATCAGCTTCTGGCGGCGCGTGTCGGGGGTGGGCGAGCTCTGGATGTCGCGCCGGTAGATGATGTTGACCGCGCCCTCGGGCCCCATCACCGCCACCTCGGCCGTCGGCCAGGCGAAATTGAAGTCGGCCAGCATGTGCTTTGAGGCCATGACGTCGTAGGCCCCGCCGTACGCCTTGCGGGTGATGATGGTGATCTTGGGCACCGTGGCCTCGGTGTAGGCGAACAGCAGCTTCGCCCCGTGGCGGATGATCCCGCCCCACTCCTGGGCCGTACCCGGGAGGAAGCCGGGAACGTCGGTGAAGGTGATCAGGGGGATGTTGAAGGCATCGCAGGTGCGCACGAAGCGGGCGCCCTTGGTCGACGAGTCGATGTCGAGCACGCCGGCGAGCTGGTTGGGCTGGTTGCCGACCACGCCGACGCTGTAGCCGTTCAGCCGCGCGAAGCCGCAGATGATGTTGCGCGCGTAGTGCTCGTGGACCTCGAAGAACTCGCCGTCGTCGACGATCAGGCGGACCGCGTCACGCATGTCGTAGGGCTTGTTCGGGCTGTCGGGAACGACGTGATCGAGGTCGGGCTCCTGGCGCAGGGGATCGTCGGTGGGCTGAACCCGGGGCGGGATCTCGAGGTTGTTCTGGGGCAGGAAGCTGAGCAGATAGCGGGTGTCCTCGAGGCAGGCGTCCTCGTCGTCGCAGGCGAAGTGGGCGACGCCCGACTTGCTGTTGTGCGACATCGCGCCGCCCAGCGACTCGAAGTCGACCTCCTCACCAGTGACCGTCTTGATCACGTCGGGGCCGGTGATGAACATGTGCGAGGTCTCCTTGACCATGAAGATGAAGTCGGTGATCGCCGGGCTGTAGACGGCCCCGCCCGCGCACGGGCCCATGATCAGGCTGATCTGCGGGATCACGCCGCTGCACTTGACGTTGCGCACGAACACGTCGCCGTAGGCACCAAGGCTGACCACGCCCTCCTGGATGCGGGCACCACCGGAGTCGTTGATGCCGATCACCGGGCAGCCGATCCGGGCCGCCAGGTCCATCACCTTGCACATCTTCTCGCCCATCACCTCGCCTAGCGAGCCGCCGAACACGGTGAAGTCCTGGCTGAACACGCACACCCGCCGGCCGTCGATCGTGCCGTGGCCGGTCACCACCGCGTCCCCGTAGGGGCGGTTCTTGTCCATCTCGAAGTCGGTCGTGCGGTGGCGCACGAAGGTGTCGAGCTCCTGGAAGGAGCCGGGGTCAAGCAGCTTCTCGACCCGCTCGCGCGCCGTGTACTTGCCCCGCTCGTGCTGCTTCTCGACCGCCTTCTTGCTGCCGGCGTGGATCGCCTCGTCGCGAATCTCCTGGAGCTGCTCGAGCTTCTCCTCGTAGGTCTCGGGGGCCTTGACGCGCATGGGCGGCGCCGAGTCTATCCCGGGTGCCGTTTGCGGGAGTTCGCGGGGAAGGGGTCGAGGGTCACGGCCATGGTGGCCGTGACCCTCGGATTCTTCGTCTACGGTCGGACGCCGGTGGTCGGCGTCGCGGGCGCTTGCCAGAGGAACGTACCCCAGTTCGTCAGGTAGTCCCGGCTGGTCGGCGGGATGTACTCGGTGGCCATCCACACCTGCGAACCCATGGCGACTCCCATCGAGTAGTCACCCCAGCGACAGCCGCCGTAGTTGGGCCCGACGAACGCCGAGTAACAGGTGAACCCGTCCTCCGGATCGGCTCCGACGGCCGCCACGCGCACGGGGCCGCTCGGACCGTCGGGCGTGAACGTCTGATACGCGGCGCTTGGGTAGGCATTCGGCCCGCTCAGGGCGAAGGCCAGATATCCGTCACCCGCGCTGTTCACCGCGATCACCGGATAGATCAGGTTCTGCGGACTCACCGTCACGTAGCCCTGCTTGGTCACGACGGCGGTCACGCCCGTGCTGGTCGTGGTCGGCGTGATCTTGAACCAGGCCACCCCGTCCGTCCCCGCCGCCGTGGCGGTGGACAGCTCGGCGTACAGGTTGCCGCCGGTATAGGTGACCTCCTGAACCGCGTCGAAGTCCGCCTGGAGCTGCCCTTCGGGATCCTGGTTGGCGTCCCCGAGCGGAATCGGTCCCGGCTTCTGCGTGGCGTCGGGCGGGAACGCGTAGGGCAGACTCGGGGTCTCGGTGGCCACCAGCGGCGGCGGCGCCGGCTGGGCCAGCAACGACGTGTTCGTCATCGCGTAGACCGCGAGATGGTTGTCGGCAAAGGCGTTGCCGTTGGACTCGACGAAGTACTCGGTTCCCGGTGCGAACGTCGCGCCGGGGGGCGAGGACGCCGGCGAGATGTGGTACGGCTGCCCGAAGTAATCCTCCGTGACTCGGTAGCGGAACACCGTTGGAGGAATGCCGGTGTTGGCCACCTGCTCCAGCGTCTGCTTCGACATGGCGTAGATGATCGCCCCGTTGTACGGCCCAGTGGGCGAGTCGCTGAACTCGTTGGTGGCGATGTAGATGCCGTTGTTGTCAGCACCGAGCTGGTCGAAGTCCCCGAAGCAGGGGCACCCGGGCGTGCTGGCGTCGGTCGTGTTGATCGCCCAGACCGAGTAGCTGCCCATCACGTCCGAGGTGTTGCTGACGGCAATGAACTGGATGCTCGGCATGGTGCCCGCGCGTTCCCGAAGATGAATTCGGTCAGGAACCAGCGCTGCGTCGAGGCGTCGTAGTAGCAGCGCGGATCGGACAGGAAGGCCGTCGACGGCTGCTTGAACAGCGCGTACGAGGGGACTGTGTTCAGCAGCTGGACGCCGTTGGTGTCATAGACCGCGAACGCGTTGTTGATGAAATCCGCCACGTCACCGTTGCCGGCGCACAGGCCCTGGTCCGGGGGCTCGAGGTCGACGTTGCCGTTGACCACCGCCTGGTCATAACCAGTCAGGGCGCTGAATCCGGACTCGCCGGGGACCTGGTTCAAGGTGATCGGCGTGGTCGCGGCCGTGACCCCCGCCTTGGAGGCTTGCCGGCGCCGTGCGATGGCCGGATCGGCGATCCGATACGAGCCGGTCGCGCTCGCACCGGCCAGCGACGCGCCCTGCTTGAAGGCGCGAAGGCTGCTGTGCGTGGGCGACCCCGAGTAGATGTACGGCGCCAGATTGACCGTCCCTACGAACTTGATCGGCACCTGATCGACCGAGACCGTCGGGCCGGCTGCTGCTGCCGGACCGGCCGTCATGAGTACGGCGATCGCCGTACCGATTACTGCGGCAAGCCCCGACAGCCGCCGCGTTAGCACCACCTGACTCATCGTCCCTCCCTCCTCCCGGAGTGTCTCTTCGTCAGAGGCGCCGACCTGCCGCCAACACGACGACGGCATGCCCCTGGGTCTGAGGGCACCCTAACCGGTGCGCGCGGCCCCGTGGGATTTAGTTGCTACGCCCGGGAAAAGGGGCGGTGGTGAGCCTGACCGAGACTCTCCAGCGCGGCCGTGAGCGCCGCCGCGGGGTTGGGCACGTCGGGCGGCTGGGGCGGCGCCGGAGGAACCTCGGGCGGCTCGACCGGCCCCGGCGGGGCGGGCGGCCCGGGCGGTCCGGGAGGCGCGTCGGGCGGCTCGGCCGGGCCGGGCGGGGCCGGGGGCGCGGGCGGGTCGACCGACTCGACCTGCCAGCGCTCGAGCAGCCGCGCCAGCAGCCCACGGGGGCGAGCGGGCTGCTGGGGCGCGGCTGCGGTTGGGGGCAAGATTGGGGGCTCTGCCTCAAGGGCTGGGAGCGGGGTGCGCTGTGTATCGCCGGACTCCGAGACGATCGGCTCGGGAAACTCCGCCGCCGGCTCATCGGGCGCCGGCTCAGGCTCGAACGCCGCCGGGGGCAGCGGCTCGGGCTCGGGGTCCGGATCGGGCGGGGGCTCGTCGGGGCGCGGCTGGGGCGTGGCCGGCCCGGGGCCGATCGGCTCGACGATCCGGGGTTCCCAGCTCGCGGTCATGATCACTCGCGTGCCCCATCCCGAGGGCTCGAGCCGCACCGTGCCGCTTACGTCTTCGCCCTCCCAGGCAACGGCGGTCTCCGGCTCGAGTCGGGTGATCCGGATCTCGCCGAACTGGTCGAGATGCCGGGTCAGCGAGGCAGCGTCGCTGCATTCCGCCCACAGCTCGGGGGGCGATTTGACCAGAGTTCGGCTTGCCTCGTGTTCTGTCATGCCTTGAGGGTTCGCTCGTGGCCGCGCGACTCCTGCCGCGGTCGCCGCGTTGCAACAATCAGTGAGATGACGACGCCGCTCGGAAGCGCTGGACCCGAGGTTTCGCGGATCGGGCTGGGCTGCATGGGCATGTCGGGCATGTATGGCCCGGCGGACGAGAGCGAGAGCATCGCCACGATCCACGCCGCGCTCGAGGCCGGGATCAACCTGCTCGATACCGGCGATTTCTACGGGATGGGGCACAACGAGATGCTGATCGGCCGGGCGCTCGAGGGCCGCGAGCGCGAAAACGTGCTCCTGAGCGTCAAGTTCGGCGCCCAGCGGGGCCCTGACGGCGGCTGGCTCGGCTACGACGCCCGCCCGCAGGCGGTGAAGACGGCGTGCGCATACTCACTCAAGCGCCTGCGGACCGACTACATCGACGTCTACCGCCCGGCCCGGCTTGACCAGAACGTCCCGATCGAGGAGACCGTGGGCGCGATCGGGGAGCTAATCGACGCCGGCTACGTCCGTCACGTGGGGCTCTCGGAGGTGGGGACGGAGACGATCCGCAAGGCGGCCGCGACGCGACCGGTGACCGACCTCCAGATCGAGTACTCGCTCATCTCCCGGGCGATCGAGCCCACGATCCTCCCTACCTGCCGCGAGCTCGGGATCGCGATCACCGCCTACGGCGTGCTCTCGCGGGGACTGATCAGCGGCCACTTCAATGCCGGGCGCCAGCTCGACGCCACCGACTTCCGCAGCCGCGCGCCCCGGTTCCAGGGCGAGAACCTGGAGCGGAACCTCGCCCTGGCGGAGCAGCTGGGGACGATCGCCCGGGACAAGGAGGCGACCACGGCACAGATCGCCATCGCCTGGGTGCTGGCCAAGGGCGAGGACATCGTGCCGCTGATCGGTGCCCGGACGCGCGAGCGGCTGACCGAGGCCCTCGGAGCGCTGCAAATCGATCTCACCGACGAGGAGCTCACCCGGATCGAGCAGGCGGTCCCGGCCGACGCGGCGGCCGGCCAGCGCTACCCCGAGCCCCAGATGGCCCAGCTCGACAGCGAGCGCTGAGCCCCCGCGCGCCGCCTTCAGCCGAGCTGCAACGACATGAACAGGATCGTCACGACGGCGATCGCCAGCTGCACCAGCCGGGCCAAGGACGCCTCCCGGGAGGCGGTCCGGTACTCCTCGCTCCAGGGGAAGGCGCCGTGGCTTGACGGGGCCGTGGCCAGCTCGGTCTCGGCCAGCGAGGCGAGCCGCTTCTCCCGCGGCGAGATGTAGCCGCCCCCGATCCCGCCGATCACGATCGAGGCGGCGAGGCCCCAGCCGACGAAGAAGTCGCCCCAGTCGCCCAGGTCGCTGGCCAGGTAGATCCCGGCCAGCACGACGACGACCAGTGCCGGGGACTGCACGCGCAGGTGGATGGCCGACTGGAGACGGTGCCACCACGGCATCACCTGGGGATCGAGCCGGACCCCGATCGCCCCCAGCAGCGGGTAGATGAAGAGCACGCCGAAAGCGACGATCACGGCCACGATGTGGACGGCCAGGATCACCTGCCAGAACGCGGCGGCCGGGGCGAGCATCAAAAGGTGGGCTGGTACTCGCCGAAGACGTCGCGCATCGCGCCGCACACCTCGCCGATCGAGCAGCGGTCCTTCAAGGCCGCGCGGAGAACCGGGAGCAGGTTGTCCGTGCCCCGCGACGCGGCGCGGATCTCCTCGAGACGACGCTCGATCAGCTCGGGGTCGCGGTCCGCCTTGAAGCGCTCTAGCCGCTCGACCTGCTGGTGCTCAGTCTCGGGGTCGACGCGCAGGATGTCCGGCACCTCCGGCGTGTCCTCGACGAACCGATTGACGCCCACCACGATGTCCTGCTCCTGGCGGTAGCGCTCGTGGTAGCCGAAGGCTGACTCCTCGATCTCGTTCTTCATGAACTCGATGGCTTGGATCGAGCCGCCGAGCTCGTCGATCTTGGCGATCAGCCCCTGGGCGCTGGCCTCGATCTCGTCGGTCAAAGCCTCGACGAAGTAGGACCCGGCGAACGGATCGACGGTGTCCGAAGCGCCCGATTCGTAGCCGAGGATCTGCTGGGTGCGCAGGGCGATCTTGGCCGCGCGCTCGGTGGGCAGCGCAAGCGCCTCGTCGAAGCCGTTGGTGTGCAGCGACTGGGTGCCGCCGCACACGGCGGCGAACCCCTGGAGGGCGACGCGGACGATGTTGTTCTCGGGCTGCTGGGCGGTCAGGGTCACGCCGCCGGTCTGGGTGTGGAAGCGCAGCCGCCAGGACCGCTCGTCGGTGGCGCCGAACCGCTCGCGCATGATCTCGGCCCACATCCGCCGAGCGGCGCGGAACTTGGCCACCTCCTGGAAGACGTTGTTGTGGCCGTTGAAGAAGAAGGCCAGCCGGGGGCCGAAGGTGTCGATCTCGAGGCCGGCGTCGAGGGCCGCCTGCACGTAGGCGATCCCGTTGGCCAGGGTGAACGCCACCTCCTGAACGGCAGAGCACCCCTTCTCGCGGAAGTGGTAGCCGCTGATCGAGATCGTGTTCCACTTCGGCACCCGCTCGTTGCAGTAGGCGAACAGGTCGGTGGTCAGGCGGATCGCGCCCTCGGGGGGATAGATGAAGTTCCCGCGCGCGATGTACTCCTTGAGGATGTCGTTCTGGGTCGTGCCCCGCAGCTGCTCGGCCGGCACGCCCTGCTCCTCGCCCACCAGCTCGTACAGGAGCAGGAGCACGCTGGCGGGAGCGTTGATCGTCATCGAGGTCGAGACCTGGTCGAGCGGGATCTGGTCAAACGCCGTGCGCATGTCGTCGATCGTGTCGATCGCCACCCCGGTGCGGCCGACCTCGCCCAGGCAGCGCGGATCATCCGAGTCGAGCCCGAGCTGCGTGGGCAGGTCGAAGGCCATGCTGAGGCCCGTCGAGCCGTGCTCGAGCAGGTAGCGGTAGCGCTCGTTTGACTCCTGGGCGGTGGCGTAGCCGGCGTACTGGCGGTGAGTCCACAGCTGCTTGCGGTACATGTCGCGGTGGATCCCGCGCGTGAAGGGGTACTCGCCCGGCTCCCCCAGCCGCTGCGGCAGATCGGAGGGGAGATCGTCCTCGGTGTAGAGCGACTTGATCTCGATTCCCGAGTCCGTGAACCGCCTCGGATCATCGGGGCCGACGATCGGTGCGATCGTGCGGTGCTCGGGGGTGGTAGCCATTTATCTGGAGATTACCCGGGCGTGGCTTAGCCTTCTCCCCATGAACGTACGAGTTCGGCTCTTCGCTGGCCTGCGGGAGCGAGCGGGTGCGGGCGAGATCGAACTCGAGCTGCCGGAAGGAGCGGTGGTCGGCGATGTCCTCGAGCGCGTGCGTGGACTGACCGAGGGCCTGCCGGTCGTGATGGCGGTCAACCAGGAGTACGCCGACCGCTCGGCGCCACTGCGCCCCGGCGACGAGCTCGCGCTGATCCCACCGGTGTCCGGTGGCGCGGTGGGGTCGCTGCACGCGCGGGTGACCGACCAGCCACTGGCGCTCGAGCCGCTCGTCGCTCTGGTCCGCGACCCGCGGGCCGGCGCGGTGGTCACCTTCGAGGGGGTGACCCGCGAGGTCTCCGAGCTCGACTACGAGGCCTATGTGCCGATGGCCGAGGGCAAGATGGCCGAGATCGTCGCCGCGGCGATCGAGCGCCACGGCCTGTGCGCGGCCGCAGCCGAGCACCGGATCGGCGTGGTGGCGCTGTCCGAGCCCTCGGTGATCGTCGCCGTCTCCGCCCCGCACCGCGGCAGCGCTTTCGCCGGGGCCCGGGAGATCATCGACGAGATCAAGGCCCAGGCTCCGATTTGGAAGAGGGAGGAGGGCGAATGGGTGTCCGGGACGGCACCACGCCCGGAGAGCTGAGAGACCTGCCGGCGGTCCACGAGCTGACGGACGCGCTCGAGGCGCCGCACGCCCTGGCGGTGACGGCCGCCCGGCAGGCGATCGAGGAGCACCGGCAGGCCCTGCTGGCCGGCCAGGCCGTCGAGGGCTCGGTGGTGGAGCGGGCGCGCGTGCTCGTCGCCGAGCTGAGCTCGCCATCGCTCCGGCGCGTCGTGAACGCGACGGGCGTGATCGTCCACACCAACCTCGGCCGTGCCCCACTGCCCGCCGGCGCGCGCGCCGCCGTCGCTCGCATCGCCGAGGGGTACTCGAATCTCGAGCTCGAGCTCGAAGGCGGCCGCCGCGGGAGCCGCCAGAGCCACGTGGCCGCGCTGCTGCGCGAGCTGACCGGCGCCGAGGACGCCCTCGTGGTCAACAACGGGGCCGCGGCGGTGCTGCTGGCCGTGGCGGCGCTGGCCGGCCGCGACACGGCGGTCGTCGTCTCGCGAGGGCAGCTGGTCGAGATCGGGGGCGGGTTCCGCATCCCCGAGGTGATCAGGCAGTCGGGGGCGGCGCTGCGCGAGGTGGGGACGACCAACCGGACCCGGCTGGCCGACTACGAGAAGGCGCTGTCCGGCGACGCGGTGGGCGGCGAGGCGGCGGGCGGCCCGAGCGTGGGCGCCATCCTCCGCGTCCACCCCTCGAATTTCCGCTCGCTCGGGTTCGTCGAGGAGGTCGGGATCGAGGAGCTGTGCGCGCTCGGGGTGCCGGTCATCGACGACGTCGGCTCGGGCGTGCTCGCGGATGCCGCCGGGCTCCCATCGCTGTCCGAGGAGCCCTCGCTCCGCCGCTCGGTGGCGGCCGGCGCGGCGCTCGTGTGCTGCTCGGGGGACAAGCTCCTGGGCGGGCCGCAGGCCGGACTGCTCGTCGGCACCGCGCCTGCCGTGGCCGCCGCCCGCCGGCATCCGCTGGCCCGGGCGCTCCGGATCGACAAGCTGTCGCTGGCCGCGCTCGAGGCGACGCTGATGCTCTACCGCGATCCGGAACAAGCGCGCCGGGAGGTTCCCGTGCTGGCGATGCTCGACGCCTCGGCGGCTGCGCTCACCGGCCGCGCCGAGCGGCTGCGCGGGGCGATCGGGGATGCGGCCGAGATCGTCGAGTCGGTGGCCAAGGTGGGGGGTGGTGCGTTGCCGCTGCTCGAGCTCGAGGGACCCGCCGTCGCCGTCCATGGCGATCCGGCGGCGCTGGCCGCAGCGCTCCGGGCCGGCCACCCGCCGGTTATCGGACGGATCAGCGACGGGCGCCTGCTGCTCGATCCGCGGACGCTGGCCGAGGACGAGATCGAGCCGGCCGCCGCGGCGGTGCGGGCCGCGATCGACGCCGCCCGGTGAGCGACGCGCCGCTCACGCTCGGCACGGCCGGGCACATCGATCACGGCAAGACGGCTTTGATCAAGGCGCTGACCGGCGTCGACACCGACCGCCTGCCCGAGGAGCGCGCGCGGGGAATCTCGATCGCACTCGGCTACGCCCAGCTCGCGCTGCCCAGCGGTCGCGAGCTGTCGGTGATCGACGTGCCGGGCCACGAGCGGTTCGTGCGCACGATGGTCGCCGGCGCCACCGGGATCGACCTGTACCTGATGACGATCGCCGCCGACGACGGGGTGATGCCGCAGACGCGCGAGCACGCCGCCGTGCTCCGCGCCCTGAACGTCGGCCACGGCGTCGTGGCGGTGACCAAGTCCGACCTGGCCGATCCCGAGGTGGCGATGCTCGAGGCCTCTGAGCTGCTCCCCGAGGCCGAGGTGGTGGCGATCTCCGCCCGGACGGGTGAGGGCCTCGACGACCTGCGCGCCGCGCTCGACCGCGTGGCGGGCGGGCTGCAGAGCCGCGCCGACACCGCGGGTCCGCCGCGACTCCACATCGATCGCGCCTTCTCGATCCGCGGCGCCGGCACGGTGGTCACGGGAACGCTGTGGTCAGGGTCGATCGGCCAGGGCGACGAGCTGGTCGTGCTTCCCCACGGTCTGCGCGCGCGGGTCAGGGGCGTGCAGGTCCACGATCGGCCCGCGAACCGCGCCCAGGCCGGCCAGCGCGTCGCCGTCAACCTCACCGGCGTCGCGGTTTCCGACCTGGGCCGCGGCGACGTGCTCGCGGCCGGCGGCGGGATCGGACCGACCTACCTGATCGACGCCCAACTCGACTTCGACCCCGAGCACGGCGACCGCGTCCAGGTCCACCACGGCACGCGCGAGTCGCCGGGCCGCCTGGCCTGGCTGGGCGGGCCGTTCTGGCAGATCCGCCTCGAGCACCAGCTGATCGCTGATCGCGGCGACCGGTTGGTCATCCGCCAGATCGCCCCTCCCGACACGCTCGGCGGCGGCGTCGTACTCGATCCGCACCCCAAGAAGCACGGCCCCTCAAGAGAGCTGCTGGTGCGACTCGAAGCGCTTGCCCGGGGCGATGAGGACGAGGGTGGTGGTCCCCCGGTGCGGGCCCGTCGAGTTGGGCCCGCACCGGCGGGGCCGCCGCCCCCGCCACAGCCGCCCCTCACCCCCAGCGCCTTCGCGCTCGAGCAACGCCTACTGGACGCCCGCTTCGAGCCGCCGCTCGACTCAGAGCTGGACGCCGAGGACCTAGCCGCCCTCCGCGCCCACGGCAAGGCGATCCGCGTCTCCAAGACCCTCCACTACCACCCTGACGTACTGGCGGACGTGCGCGAGCGCGTCATCGCCATGGGCTCCATCACCCTCGCGCAGCTCCGCGACGAGCTGAACACCTCGCGCAAGTTCGCGCAGGCGCTGCTCGAGCACCTCGACTCAGAGAAGGTGACGATCCGCCGCGGCGAGGCGCACTACGTGCGCAGCCGCAGCCTCAGCTGACCTTCAGCGTGCCCGAGCCGAAGAGGCCGCCGCCGCAGCGACCGCTGATCGAGTACGTGCC
The DNA here is from genome assembly GCA_963834635.1 of uncultured Solirubrobacterales bacterium. Lineage (GTDB taxonomy): Bacteria > Actinomycetota > Thermoleophilia > Solirubrobacterales > Solirubrobacteraceae > Palsa-465. The sequence continues at coordinate 46,536 of CAWICI010000003.1, forward strand.
CTTCTTGACGTTCTTGTAGATGCGGATGACCACCGAGTAGTGGTCGTTGTGGACCGTGGTGTACACCGCGGGGACGCCGCCGAAGTTGTGGGGCGAGCCCTTGAAGGCGTGCGAGAACAGATCGACCTGGTCGCCGTTGTGGCAGACGACAGAGCCGTGGAGCCGCTCGAGATGACCAGGCTTGACCGTCGAGGGCGTCGTACCGATCACGCTCGAGGCGAGCGCCGCTGAGGGAATCGCGAACGCGACGACGATGACACTGAGGGCGACCTTCTTCACCTGGAACTCCTTCTCCGGACTGTTGATCTAAATGCTGAAACGCGCGGCGGGGCGGAAGGTTGCGAAGAATGTGAAAGCCGTCGGACCCGCTAGATTCCCGTCCGTGGCTACTTGTCTGGTGACCGGCGGTGCGGGCTTTGTCGGCTCGCACCTGTGCGACGAGCTCTTGCGGCGCGACCATCGCGTCATCTGCGTAGACAACCTCGAGACGGGCTCGCTGGCCAACATCGAGCACATCAGGAGCGAGAACTTCGTCCACCTGAACGTCGACATCATCAATCCCTACTTCGTCGATGAGTCGATCGACTTCGTCTATCACCTGGCCTCGCCCGCCTCGCCGATCGACTACCTGCGCCTCCCGCTGCACACGCTCAAGGTCGGCTCCTACGGAACCCATCACACGCTGGGGCTGGCCAAGCTCCACCGCGCCCGCTTCCTGATCGCCTCGACAAGCGAGGTCTACGGCGACCCCGAGGAGCACCCCCAGCGCGAGACCTACTGGGGCCACGTCAACCCGATTGGCCCGCGCGGCGTCTACGACGAGGCCAAGCGCTACGCCGAGGCGCTGACCATGGCCTACCACCGCCAGCAGGGGGTGGACACCGCGATCGTCCGCATCTTCAACACCTACGGACCGCGGATGCGCCCCCACGACGGCCGGGCAATCCCCACCTTCCTGCGCCAGGCGCTCCAGGACCGGCCGATCACCGTGTTCGGCGACGGCTCTCAGACCCGCTCGTTCTGTTACGTAGAGGACGAGATCCGGGGCCTGATCATGCTCGCCGAGTCCGGCTACCACAACCCGGTCAACATCGGCAATCCCGACGAGTTCACGTTGCTCGAGCTGGCCCGGACCGTGATCGAAGTGACCGGCTCACGCTCGGAGATCGTCTACGAGGCCCTCCCCACCGACGACCCACAGGTGCGCCAGCCGGACATCACCCTGGCGCGCGAGCTCCTCGGGTGGGAGCCGCAGGTGACCCTCCGGGAAGGCCTCGAGCGCACGATCGAGCAAGCCGGCATCGAGGCGTTGATCGGTACCGGTCAGTAGCCGGGTCGGGTCGACGGTTGCGCGGCCCGAAACTTCGTAACTTCGGTGTCAACATACCGTTACGGAGGTAGGGGCAAGACATGGCTGCCCTCCACAAGACGTGACGATCGAGCAGCAAGAGGCCACGCGCAGCGAAACTAATGGGACCTCAGCGGGTCCCATCGAAAGCCCGCTGCCCGAGCGCGATGTCCGCCGCAAGCGCCCGCCCGCGCTGTCCTTCGTGCTGCGGCTGGAGACGCTGCGGCGGGTCGCCCGCGTCCTCTCGCTGCTGATCCTCGACTTCGTCGGCGTGGCCGGGGCGCTCATCACCGCCCTGCTGGTCAAGCTGCTCGTGCGCGGCGACCACATCGCGTTTTCGTCCGTCTACCACCAGACCCGCCACTGGATCGCCTTTGCCTATCTGATCACGGTCCTGATGTTCGCCCGGGCTGATCTCTATGCCGACCGCCCGCGCCGCCCCGGCTTTGCCCAGATCGGCACCGCCCTGTTCCAGGCCACGATCATCGCCCTGGTGTTCGCCCTGGCCAACGGCGAGCACTTCTCGAGCTACTACATCTTCTACAGCTCGCTCTTCTTCGGCACGCTCTACATCGCCGGCCTGCGGGAGCTCCACCTGCGCTTCACCGGCTGGCTGCTCGAGCAGGCGGGCTATCAGCGCCGGGCGCTGCTCGTGGGTTCGGGCAAGCACATCGAGGCGGTGGCGCAGGCGCTGGCCAACCGGGCACGGACCCGGGTCCTGATCGTCGGGTACATCTCGCTCGAGCCGCGACCCAAGAACGGCCTGCTGTCGCTGGGCGAGCTGCGTGACGTCCCCCAGGTACTGGCGACCAAGCGCGTGCAGGAGGTGATCATCGCCGACCCCGACTTCCCCCAGGAGGAGGCGGTCGAGCTCGTGGACATCTGCCACCAGCGCGGCGTCACCGTTCACGTCGCCCCCTCGACGATGGAGATCCTGATCGACCGGGCCGAGTTCGTCCCCGGGCAGACCGTGCCGCTGTTCACGCTCCGCCCGCCCGTGTTCGAGGGCATCGACTACGCGCTCAAGCGAACCTTCGACCTCGTGCTCTCCCTGATCGCCCTGATCGTGCTCTCGCCGGTGCTGCTGGCGATCGCCATCGCCGTCCGCATCAGCTCACGCGGGCCGGTGATCTACCGCTCGGTCCGGCCGGGAATGGCCAGCAAGCCGTTTCATTGCTTCAAGTTCCGCACCATGCGCGACCGCGCCGATCAGATCCAGGACGACCTCGAGCCGCTGAACGAATCGAGCGGCGCGCTGTTCAAGATCCGCCGCGACCCCCGGCTGACCAAGGTGGGCCGGTTCCTGCGCCGGTTCTCGCTCGACGAGCTGCCCCAGCTGGTCAACGTGGTCAAGGGCGACATGTCCCTGGTGGGCCCGCGCCCGCTGCCCATGCGCGACTTCGAGCGCCTCGAGGAATGGCACAAGAAGCGCTACCTGGTCCTCCCCGGGATCACCGGGCTGTGGCAGGTCTCGGGACGCTCGGATCTGGACTTCGACGAGCTCGTACGGCTCGACTTCCTCTACCTGGAGCGCTGGTCGATGCTGCTCGACCTGACGATCCTGCTGAAGACGATCCCCGCCGTGCTCAGCCGGCGGGGAGCCTTTTAGAGGCGCGCTGCGCGCGCCCGCGGGTGTCGCCCAAGTAGGCTCCCGCCTTCGCATGCCTCCGACCGATCGCTTTGTCATCAGCTTTGCCGCCGAGCCTCCTCAGGAGGGGATCCCTTACGGGCGCTGGGCCGACAGCTTGCGCGAGCATTTCCTGACCGCCTGCCGGGAGATCGACACCGAGGGTGAGGAGATCGGCGACCCGGGCGAGCTCGCCTGGTTCCCGGACCGCTCCTACGCCGGCCGGACCTACATTCCCGCCGTGGCCCGGACGAGCGAGGGCTATGAGCTGTTCGGGTTCGTGTCCTTCACCGAGGGCTCGGGCGGCCCGGGCAACTTCGAGTCGCGGGCCGACTTCACCTCCGAGGTGGCCGAGTCCAACCCGGATTGGAAGCTCGACCTCAACGACGACGTGATCGGGGCGTGGCGGGGCGAGGAGGGCAAGGCGGCGGACATGACGCTGGTCTGGGGCGTACCGCTGGTGCCGGGCGGCGCGATCGTCACGGCCGAGCTGGCCAACCTGGCCGTCGATCAGTGCGAGCTTGTGGAGGAGCGCTTCACGATGATCGCGCCCGACAACTACCGCGGCGACTATCTCGAGGTCAAGCTCTGGAGCCGCCGCGGCGAGGAGCTCGCCGCCGAATCGCTCTACGTCGAGGATTGAGAGGTCTGCGCCTCGGTCTCGGCCCGGCGCGCGTCGTCTGGGCAGCGGCCTCAGCCGCCCGGCGGCGCGGCCGGATCCCGCTCGCCCTCCGGGTTCTCCAACGGCTCCTGCATCGGGAAGTGACAGGCGGCCCGATGCTCGTCCCCGAACCGGCGCAGGGGCGGAATTATCTCGGCGCACTTCTGCTGGGCCCGGGGGCAGCGGGTGCGGAAGCGGCAGCCCGAGGGCGGGAACAGCGGCGAGGGAAGCTCGCCCCGCACCGCCACCTTGCGCTCGTTCGCCCTTGCCATCTCGGGATTGGGAACCGGGATCGCCTCGAGCAGCCCAGCCGTGTACGGATGCGCCGGACGCTCATAGATGTCCTCGCCGGTGCCGATCTCGACCAGCCTGCCGAGGTACATGACGCCGATCCGGTCGGCCAGGTAGCGGACGACGGACAAGTCGTGCGAGATCACGATGTAGGTCAACCCGTAGCTCGTCTGCAGTCGCTTCATCAGGTTGAGGATCTGCGAGCGGATCGAGACGTCGAGCGCGGATACCGGCTCGTCGGCCACGATCAGCTTCGGGTTGATGGCCAGCGCGCGGGCGAGGCCGAGGCGCTGGCGCTGACCGCCGGAGAACTCGTGGGGGTAGCGCTCCATCGGCGTCGCGGGCCAGGCCGACCTCGTCGAGCAGCCGGCGGACCGTCTCGGTCGCGTTCGTCCTGCGAGCCCCGCTGGGCGATGTCGAGCGGCTCGGAGATGATCTCCCTGACCCGCATGCGGGGGTCGAGCGAGGCATAGGGGTCCTGGAACATGAACTGGAGGTCACGGCGGATGGTGCGGAAGTTCCTGCCCTTCAGGCTCCCCAGGTCGGTGCCGTTGAACAGCACCTGTCCCCCGGTCGGGTCCTCCAGTCCGACGCCCATGCGGCCGAGCGTGGTCTTACCGCAGCCGGATTCGCCCACCAGCCCGAAGGTCTCTCCGCGCCTGATGCCCAGGTCCAGGTCGGTGACGGCATGCAGCGAGCCGATCTTGCGGCGCAGGACCGCGCCCGCGGTGACCGGGAACTCCTTGGAGACGTCGCTTGAACTCGAGGATGTGCTCGGGGAGGCCGTCCTCGTCCTGCTTGATCTCCACCTTCGGCTCAGCGCGCCGTGGACAGGATCTCGAGCTCCTTGCCGAACGACGCCACCAGCGCCTTGTTCTTCTCCGCCTCGGCGATCAGCGCCGCGCCCAGCTCGCCCATCTCGCGCGGCCGACGAGTCGCGGGGGTGGAAGCAGGCGTAGGGATGGTTGGGATCCGGGCCGCCCAGCGGCGGGTCCTTGGTCCGGCACTCGTTCGGTGGCGAACGCGCAGCGGGGGGCGAAGCGGCAGGCCAGCGGCGGCTTGCGCAGATCGGGCGGCAGCCCGGGGATCGAGTACAGCTCCTGCGTCTTGTCCTGATCGAGCTGCGGGATCGAGGCCAGCAGCGCCTCGGTGTAGGGGTGGCGGACGTTCGTGAACAGATCCACCGTCTCCGCCGTCTCGACCTTCCGCCCCGGCGTACATCACGACCACCCGGTCGGCCCGCCCCGCGATCACCCCCATGTCGTGGGTGATGAGGATGATCCCCATCCCGAGCTCGCGCTTGATCCGGTCGAGCAGGCTGAGGATCTGGGCCTGGATCGTCACGTCGAGGGCCGTGGTGGGCTCATCGGCGATCAGCAGCTTGGGATCGCAGGCCAGCGCCATGGCGATCATCACCCGCTGGCGGAGACCGCCGGACAGCTGGTGGGGGTAGTCGCGGAGCCGCTCCTTCGGCCGAGGGAGACCGACCAGGTCCAGCACCTCGGTCGCCCGCTTCATCGCGTCCTCCTTGCGAGACGTCGCGATGGGTGGTGCACCCCCTCGGCGATCTGCCTGCCGATCGTCATCGTCGGGTTCAGCGAGGTCATCGGATCCTGGAAGACGATCCCCACGTCGTTGCCCCGCACCTTGCGGATCTCGGCGTCGGCGAGCGTGACCAGGTCCCGCCCGTCGAGGCGGATCTCTCCGCCGGCGATGTACCCGCCGCGGGGCAGAAGGCGCATGATCGACATCGCGGCCATCGTCTTGCCGCAGCCCGACTCGCCGACGATCCCCACCGTCTCGCCCTGTCTCGACCTCGAAGCTCAGGCCGTCGACGGCGTGCACCGTGCCCCGGCGCAGCTTGATCTGGGTCTTGAGGTCCTCTACCTCGAGGAGCTGCGGCACGTGGTCAGCGTTCCTGGAGGCGGACGTCGAAGGAGTCCTGCAGGGCGTCGCCGATGAAGTTGAAGGCGACGACGGTGATGACGATCAGCGACCAGCGCCGGGATAGACCTGCCACCAGTAGCCGTCCTGGAGGTAGGTCGTGCCGTCGGAGAGCATCGAGCCCCAGGTGGGGGTGGTCGGCGGGAGCCCGAAGCCGAGGTACTGGAGCACGGCCAGAGTCAGGATCGCGTTGGCGATCTGGAAGGTGACGGTGACCATGATCGTGCCGATCGTGTTGGGGATGATGTGGCGGAGGATGATCCGCCACGAGCCGCCGCCCATCACCTTGACCGCCTGCACGTACTCGCGCGTGCGCAGGCTGAGCGTCTCCCCGCGGACCAGGCGTGCCGGGATCAGCCACGAGACGACGACCAGCAGGACGATCAGGAGGGTCAGGCTGGGCTTGTAGACCTGGGCCATGAAGATGAACAGGAAGACGATCGGGATGGCGTAGCCGATGTCGACGATGCGCATCATCACGCCGTCGAGCGCGCCGCCGAAGTAGCCCGAGATCGCGCCGTAGATCAGCCCGAGCGATGGTGGAGACGATCCCTACCGCGATCCCGACCTCGATCGAGCTCTGGCCGCCCTCCATCAGCCGGCCGAGGATGTCGAACCCGCTCGAATCGGTGCCCAGCGGGTAGCCGCCGCCGGGGGCGAGGTTGACCGCGAGCAGGTTCGGGTTGATCTGATCGGTGCTGTAGATCAGCGGCCCGATGAAGCTGAACAGGACGATGACCACGATCACGCCCACGCCCAGCAGGGCCAGCCGGTTCTGGGCGAAGGTGCGAGCGACCAGGACCCACGGACTGCCGGTGGAGACGACCTCCCCGCCCTCGGGCAGGATGTCGACCTCTGACGTGCGGACGCGGTCCCGTCGGCCTGGGCCGGAGCCTCGGGCTCGGCTGCCTTGGCCTCGTCGGCCTTGGTCGTCAGTACCTGATCCGCGGATCGAGGATCGCATAACCGATATCGGCCATTAGGTTTCCGACCACCGTGACCACACCTACCAGCACGGTGATCCCGAGCATAACCTCGTAGTCGTTGCGAAGCGCGGCCTGGAAGTACTCCAGTCCCGCGCCGGGGTAATTGAAGACCTGCTCGATGATCAGCGTGCCGGTCAGGATCAGGGGGATCGAGAGACCCACCAGCGTGACCACCGAGATCAGCGAGTTGCGCAGGAGATGGCGCGAGAGCACCAGGCGCTCCGACAGCCCCTTGGCGCGCGCCGTTCGGATGTAGTCCTGAGCCAGCGTGTCGATCGCGGAGGATCGCATGTACCGGCTGAAGGCGGCGTAGGTCACCAGCGTGAGCGAGGCGACGGGTAGCACCAGCCCGGCGGGATGCGAGAGCATCCCGAGCGCCGAGCTCGACTGCGGGGCCTCGGCGGGAAAGACGTGGAAGCTGATCGAGAGGAACTGGATCAGCAGCAGCGCGATCGCGTACTGGGGCATCGAGTAGAGCAGGAAGCTCACCCCGGTGCCGACGTAGTCGCCCACGCCGTTGCGCTTGACCGCCTGGGCGATCCCGACCGGGATCGCGATCATGAGCGAGAAGATCAGCGACAGGCCGCCGAGCACGAGGTCTCGGGGCAGGTCGGCGGCCAGGAGCGAGTCGGTCGAGCGGTCGTACTGGTAGGAGAACCCGAGGTTGCCGTGGAGCAGCTGCTTCAGGAAGTCCCAGTACTGGACGTAGACCGGCTTGTCGAGGCCGTTCTGGTGATTGAACGGCGGCGATCGCCTGACGGCGGAGCCCGGTTCCCGAGGATGTCACGGGCCAGGCTCCCCGGCAGCATGTGCAGCATGGCGAAGGTGATCAGCGTGACCCCGATGATCACGACGACCGCTTGGCCAAGGCGACGGATGATGTACCCGGTCATGCCGGGTACATCATCCCACCTCGGGTCAACCCGGGGCTAGTCACCTACTTCGTGAAATACCAGAACTGCGGCTCGAGGAATCCCAGAGCATTGGCCGAGTAGCCGGCCAGGTGCTTGTCGGTCAGCGTCGCCGCATAGCCTCCGAACGTCCCGACCGAGGTCGGACCGAAGATCACGGGATCCTGCTGGGAGACGTACTGGGCGTACGAGCTGAGCGCCTTGTTCTCGGTTGACAGCGGCCCGGTGATCGTCTCCGAGATGAGCGACGTCATATGCGTATTGGCGTAGCTCCCCGCATTCGCTGCCGAGCCCGGGTTGTACAGCGGCTCGCCCGTCGGTAGGTAGGACGGCCCGTAGATCCAGCCGGCCCCCCAGTTCTGGGCGGTCCACTTGCAGGTCGCCTGCTTAGGCGTACACGGCGTGCCGGTCGCGACCACGGTGCTGAACGGGTGCGTGGTCAGGTTGATGGTGATCCCCAGCTTCTTCGCCTGCGAAGCCAGGTCGTTCATTTCGTCCTGAGTCGAGACGACGCCCGACAGGTAGTCGATGTTGAACGAGATCCCCTCACCCTTCTTGATCCCCGGGCCGCACAGGCTCGGGTTCGTGCACGTCGTCGACCCACCCGGCACCACCTTCCAGCCATGGCTGGTCAGCAGCGACTTCGCCTCCGAGGGCGAGAACGTGCAGGGCGTGAACGGGATGCTCGACGTGCTGACGAGCGGACTTGGCGGCGCGAACGGAATCGGGCCGCAGGTCGGGTTTGCCGTGTTGTACAGGAAGGCGTGAATCCAACCGTTCTGGTCGATCAGGTGCTGGAGCGCGTTCCGGAAGTACGTCTGCTGGAAGATGTACCTGACCGGCTCGCCTCCAGGCGAGGTCGAGGCGCTCGAGTTGAGGTTCAACGGGAAGTAGTTGAACGAATAACTCGCCGCCTTGTTGACGTTGTATCCCTCCCCCGCGAGCGAGTTCAGCTGCGGGGCGTACTGCGACGGGATGTTGGCGATCGTGACCGAGTTCGGGCCACCCGAGCGGACCGTGTTGTAGATCGCGGCCTCACTCGTGTACGGCAGCTCGACCAGCTTCGAGATCGAGGGCTTCGGCGATCCCGACCATGACGGGTTCGGGACGAACGTCGCCTGACCGGCCGTCGTGAAGTTCGAGACCTTCATCGGTCCGTCCACGACGCTCCAGAGCGGCGACGAGGCCCAGCTACCTAGCTTCTTCGACTGAGTGTCGAGGAACTTGTAGATGGCGGCCGAGCCGGACTTGGTGGTGTCAGGCAGATGCCCGTTATCGGTCTTCGGAGCCGGCTGGGACAGCGACGTCCGGTCCCAATTCAGCGGCATCGGGTAGAGCTGCGAGAGCTCTGAGTAGAGGACCCACTCGGGGTCGTAGGCCTTGTTGAAGGTGATCGTGAACGTGGACGGATTCGGGGCCGAGTAGCTGACCACGTTGTCCGGGAAGTACCCGGGCGCGTAGCCGCACCACTCCGTCGCCGGACTGGCCTTCAGCACGTTCATCCAGAAGACGAGATCACGCGCGGTGACCGTCTCGCCGTCAGACCACTTGTACGGATTCAGCTTGATCGTGAACGTCTTGCCGCCGTTGGACGTCGTCGGCGCCTGGCCGATCGAGTGGTTGTAGTCGACGGTCGGCCGGTAGTTCTCGCCGTACGTGTAGAGCGGGTAATACAGCATGTTCATGAGCTGGTCCGCATTGGTCGTGCTACAGACCGCGAACGTGTACATCGGGAAGATGTAGTTAGGGGTCGCGTCCGAGCCCTCGGTGAAGTACACCGTTCCGCCCGCGACCTTGCTCCCGCTCCCGGTCGTCGGCGTCGTGTAGCCGACGCCACTCGTCGGGGTCACGAGCTTGATCCCCGACGACGACGACGACGAGGAACCCGAGCTGTTGTTGCTCGACGAACCGCAAGCAGCGGCGAATAAGGCAACACTGACGGCTGCCACCACCGCTACGACGTTGTACCTGATGCTTCTCGGCATGTGCCTCCTCCGTCCTTCAGTGTCTGGAGTCATTCGTCCAATTGGTCCGCCGCGACCATCTTCCGCCGGCGCAGCTGGCTGTCGAGCAACAACCCCCGTGATGAAGCCGCGAGCGCATCAGCGCTCACGCACGATCTTCGCGGTGCCGACCGGCACCCGCGCGGTTCTACTGACGTCGGTGTTCATCCCCGCACCGGTCGTCCCCAGTGAGCGAGAAGGTTGCTGGGTGGCGACCGTCACCAACGACGATGGCCACGCCCATGGCGCGCTCACGCGACCTCATACCCTCCTCGTTCAGTTCTCATTGCTCTCCTCCCCGGGCGGGAGTCTACCTCTCGCTCATGCTCTTCTGTCAAGCCTGCTCGACGCTCCTTCGCGACACGCGACCAGATCCCAAGTGCGCCAAAATCCCTTGACTGGCAGGGGATTCGTGGGTTCGACGACGTTTCCTCCCTGGCCAACCTAAGCGCGACCTTAACCGAAGACTCATCTAGCGTTTGCACTGCACAGGCTGCAACGCCCTCGTAGCTCAATGGATAGAGCACGCGCCTCCTAAGCGCGGGATGCAGGTTCGATTCCTGCCGGGGGCACTGTTGATACCTTCGATGTCCTCCCCGTGACCGAACAGACGATCGAAGCACCCGCCGGCCCCGATCGCACTGCCAGGGAAGCCACTCCGCCGCCGCGTCGGCCCCTGACCGCGATCCTGCGCGAACACCCCTGGGTGATCGTCACGGTCGCGCTGCTCCTGTTCTCGTTCGCGCTGCTGCGGTGGGCCGGGACTCGTCCCGGCTACGACCCCTACGGCTGGCTGAACTGGGGCACCCAGACCTGGCATTTGAGCCTCGACCTGGGCGGCGCCCCCTCGTGGAAGCCGCTGACCTATCTGTTCACCGTGCCCTACGCGCTGGCCGGAGCTCACCTCGAGTTGTGGTTGTGGTCGGTGACCTCGGTGGCGATCGCGCTCAGCGGCTCGATCTTCGGCGCTCGCATCGCCTACCGGCTGGTGGCGACCGAGGACGGTCCCCGCTGGCCGGCGATCTCAGCGGCCGTGTTCGCCGGGGCCGCCGTGCTGGGGATCGATCAGTACTTCCACCTGATCCTGAGTGTGCAGTCCGACCCGATGATCGTCTCGATCTGTCTGGCCGCGGTCGATGCCTATCTCTCGGGTCATCCGCGCTGGGCATTCTGGCTGGGCGTGCTGGGGGGCCTCGGGCGGCCCGAGATCTGGCCGCTGCTGGGCGCCTACGGGCTCTGGATGTGGATCCGCCGCCCGGAGATGCGCTTGATGGTCGTCGCTGGCGCGGTGGTGACCCTGTTCGCCTGGTTCGGGATCCCCACCATCACCAACGGCCGGCCCCTGCTCGCCGGCGACCTGGCCGAGCAGTCGCCCCGCATGCTCCACGAGAGCAAGATCCTGGGGACGTTCCACCGCTTCACGGGACTCACCTATCTCCCGATCCAGCTGCTGGCCATCCTGGCCACCGCGATCGCCATCTGGCGCCGCAACCGGGTGGTCATCGCCCTCGCCGCCGGCTGCGTGGTCTGGCTCGTGGTCGAGGTCGCCTTCGTCCTCCACGGCTGGCCGGGCGTCCCCCGCTACATGTTCGAGCCTGCGGGGATGCTCGGCGTGCTCGCCGGGGTCGCGGTGGGGTGGATCCTGCGCGACCTTCCGACCCTGCGGCCCAACCTGCCCCGATGGGTCGGGGTGCCGATCGTGCTCGTGATCGTCGCCTTCCTGGTCCCCGGCGCGGTCGCGCGCATGCGCGCGGAGCACGCGGACATCAAGCACGAGCGAGCGCGCACCAGCGCGATCGCCGAGCTCCACGACGCCATCCAGCACATGGGTGGGGCCACCCACCTGAAGTATTGCGGCGAGCCCGTCACCGACGTCGAGTTCGTCAGCATCCTCGCCTACTACGCCGGGCTCAACGACGGCGACGTCGGCCACCGGCCCGCGTTCGAACTGAAGCTCAAGCATCCGATCGTCCTCTTCACCCACCTGCCCAACGGGTGGGGGGCGCTTCCGTGGCACACCTCGCCCTCCAAGCAGGCCGCCTGCGCCAACTTCAAATCCGCCTGGATCTACACCCCCAGCCACCCGGGCGGCGAGCTGGTCCCCCGCGGCTAGGGGTCGGGGCCCGTGGAACAGTCGACCCTCCAGCGCCCCTCCCCCGCCGGACAGGGTGCGGCCGGTGCCGGAGCCGGTGAGCGCGCTCCGCGCTGGGAGATCAGGCGGGCCTATCCGGTCCTCCTGACCGCGGCCGGGCTGTTGGCCGTCTCAACCGCGCTCGTCCTGTGGGCGCGCACCCGTCCCGGGTTCGACCCCTACGGGTGGCTGGTGTGGGGCCACCAGACGGTGATCTGGGCGCTGAACACGAACGCCGCCCCCTCCTGGAAGCCCCTGCCCTACCTGTTCACCGTGCCCTACGCCCTGTTCGGCCACTACGAGATGTGGCTGTGGCTCATCACCTCGGTCGCCGTCTCGCTGAGCGGCGTGATCTTTGCCGGGCGGATCGCCTACCGGCTCGTGGCGGCCCCCGACCGGCCGCGCTGGCCGGCGATCGTCGCCGGCGTGTTCGCCGGGGCGGCGCTGCTCGGCATCGCCGACTACTGGCACTACATCCTCAGCGGCCAGTCGGATCCGATGATCGTCGCGCTCTGTCTGGGCGCGATCGACTGCCACCTGTCGGGCCGCCGTCGCTGGGCGTTCGTGCTCGCCGCGCTGGCCTCGCTCGGCCGCCCGGAGGTGTGGCCATTCCTCGCCGCTGTACTCGGTCTGGGCCTGGCGGCGGGTGCCCTCGATGCGCTGGCTGGTGGCCACGGGCATCGTGCTCGTGCTGGCGCTGTGGTTCGGGATCCCGGCCATCACCTCCCGGACCCCGTTCGTGGCCGCCTCGAACGCGCTCGGCTCGGGCCGGGCGCTCCACAACGACAAGGTGTTCGGCACGATCGGCCGCTTCTTCGGCCTGCACGCCACCGTGCTCGAGGTGCTGGCCCTGATCTCGGTGGCGATCGCGGTCTGGCGCCGGGACCGGGTGACGCTGGCCCTGGCGCTTGGCGTGGTCGCGTGGGTGATCGTCGAGATCGCTTTCGCCCTGCACGGGTGGCCGGGGCTCGGCCGCTACATGTTCGAGGCCGCCGGGGTGATGGTGGTGATCGCCGCGGTCGGCGTCGGGCGGCTGCTGAGCGATCCGGCCCGGTACTCGCCGGGTCGCGGCGTGGGCCGGGATCGCGATCGTCGTGGTCGCGGTGGCGGGCCTCATCCCGCCCGCGCTCTCCGACGCCCGGGCCGAGCACAAGGACCTCAAGGTCCAGCGCGCCCGGACGACCGAGATCAATCAGCTGGCGGGGACAATCCGGCGCCTGGGCGGCGCCTCCCGTCTGCGGGCCTGCGGCGAGCCGCTGACCCGGCTCGAATACCAGACGACCCTGGCCTACGAGCTTGGCGTCAACGTGGCCTCTGTCGGGTTCAAGTACGGCCAGGCGATCGCCCGCGGCAACCCGATCGTGCTCTTCACCCCCAAGCCGAACGGCGGCTGGCTGGTCCAGGCCATGCATCAGCGCGCGCCGGGGTGCGCGGGGCTGCCGCGGTAGGCCGGTCGCCGGGTCCGGTCGGTTTGCCCGGTCCGGTCAGGGCGGGCTTTGGATCTCAGCCTCCTATATGGAGGCTCAGGCCCAAAGGCCGCCCGGGCCGACAGGCCTACCGGTCCGGTCGCTCCGGATAGACCTCGTCGATCGTCGTCAGCGCGAGGTAGGGCGCGCCCGCCGCGGCCTCGATCGCCTCGCCGCCGCCGGCCAGCCGGTCGCAGATGGCCAGCACGCCGCAGACCTCGTGGCCTTCGGCCCGGACCGCCTCGACCGCCCGGACGGTCGAGCCGCCGGTGGTGACCACGTCCTCGACCACCATGCACCGATCCCCCGGCATCGAGCAGCGGCCCCTCGATCCGGCGTGAGAGGCCGTGGGTCTTGACGTCCTTGCGGATGAAGAAGGCCTTCACGTCGGCGCCGCCGGCCAGCGCGGCGCAGGCGATCGGGTCCGCGCCCATGGTCATACCGCCAACCGCGGTGGCCTCCCACTCCTGGGCCTGGGCGGCGATGAGCGTGGCCAAGGCGGTGAAGCCGGCCGGGAGCAGGATCGCCCGTTTGGCATCGACCAGGTACTCCGCGGTCTGGCCGCTCGTGAGCACCACGGAGCCCTTGACCAGGGCGTGGGCTTGAAGCTCCGCAAGCAGCCGTTCACGGGCGCTGGAATTGACGCCGACAGACATCGATCGGATGTCATGCTAATGACAATTGCGGCCGATACGGCCTAGGTGCTCCATCGCCTCCTTCTCACGATGTCGATCATTTTCTGCGGCCTCGTCCTGGCCTCGTTCGCGCTGTTTGCCCGCGCCCAGGTGGCGGGGGCGTCGAAGCACCAGCAGGCCGAGCTCGTCGCCGGCAACCAGGTCACGGGCGAATCGATCCCGGCGGTCGAGGCCAAGCACCAGCCGGGCAAGTTCATCGAGCAGGCCGCCGGCCACCTCGAGTCGCCCTTCACCTCGGTCGTCTCCTCAACCAGCGACTGGGTGAACCACATCGTCCCGACGGTCCTGGCCCTGCTCGTCTACGGGGTCGGATTGGGATTCGTGGCCCGGTACTCGCGCGGGTTGGCGTAAGCGGCCCCGGCGATCGGCCGCGCTCGCGCGGGGCGGAAGCGACCCGCGCCCCGGCGATACACAGCGCCACGGCCGCCGCCCGCGACGCAGAGCCCCCTAGTAGTAGACGTCCACCCAGTCCCCGTAGGCCAGCCAGTTGTAGGCGGTGATGGCGTCGGGGATCGGGAGCCGCATGCAGCCGTGGCTGGCGGGATAGTCGGGCGCGGGGTTGTAGCCGTGGATCGCGTAGCCGCCGATGAAGAAGTCCGAGTAGTACATGCCGTCGGGCAGGTAGCCGGGCGTCCGCCGATACACGTGAAAGTCGCCGAGGATGGTCGGCGTCGAGGGCTTGCCTGAGCTGATCGGGAAGATCAGCTCGACCTTCGAGCCGTCGGTCAGGGCGAGCAGCTGCTTGCTGAGGTTGCCCTCGGCGTGGCGGCCGTGGCTCGGGAAGCGGACCTTGAACTGGCCGCGCCCGTTCAGGAGCTCACTGATCGTGCGCCCGTCGAGCGTCTTGTAGGTGCCCCATCCGAGCAACCGGTGATAGGCGTCGACGGCGAGCTCGGTGCCGTTGTCGTAGACCCCGCTCCGCGGGATGTACATGTGCAGCGCCGCCAACCGCTCCTGGACGAGCTGGACGAACCGGCCCCGCGACCCGGGCCCTACGTGCTCGTCGAGCGCGGCGTAGCTGCGGCTGGACTTGAACGCGAGCTGCTGCGCGGTGGCGCTGTGGGTCGCGGTGACCGAGACGGTGCCGGCCCGCGGCGCGACGAGCACCTCGGTGAAGCGGCCGTAGCGCCCGCTCGGGGCGGGCTTGACCCGCAGCCGATCGCGGCGGATGACCCGGTGGCCCTCCGTCGCCTTGACCGTGACCCATTGGCCGGCGACGTAGGGGCGGACCACGCCGTCGACGTGGACCCGCCGCCCGGGCACGGTCACGGCCTGGTGGGCCACGACGAAGATGTCGGGGAGATAGAGGTGAAGGCTGCCGGGGGACGCTTTGGCCGGTGGGGACGGCGTGGGCGTCGCGCTCGTCGCCGGCGCGGCCGCGCTTGCCGCCGCGGGTGCCACCATCGCGAGCAAGAGCCCCACCAGAGCCCCCGTGAACTTCCCTTGCATTAAGGCGGAAGTAAACCAGGCGGCGAGGCGCGGCTGTTTGCGGGGCTTTTCGGCGGCTGCGCGCGCGGCTCGGTCACGAATTGAAGAACGGACGCCCGATGGCCGTCGCGAACTCCGGCCGGGTGGCCAGCGGGAGCGTTATCGCCCCGACGACCAGCAGCGCCCCCGCGATCAGGCCCACGATCTCCAGCCCGTTCCAGTGCAGCTGGTTGACGCCCAGCGCGAGCGAGTTGTTGACCGAGTGCAGCGCCATACACGGGTAAAGCGAACCGGTCTTCCAGCGCACCAGGCAGAGAACGAAGCCGAGGAACCCGAGGGGGACCAGGTACTGCGAGGAGGCCGAGCCGGTGTGGGCGAGACCGAACAGGATGCCGGTGAGGATGGCCGCGACGAGCGTCCCGAGATCGCGGCCGGCCACCCGGATGTGCATCCGGCGCAGCCCGCCGAAGATGAACCCGCGGAAGAAGAACTCTTCGGCGATCGGGGCGATCACGCACACGAACACCGCCGCCCCGATCAGCGCCGCCGTGCTGCTGCTCACCCCCAGCTCACTCGGCAGCTTGTCCGTGCCGTGGAGGTGGACGAGCGAGGCGTAGATGTCGGTGATGACGTAGTAGCTGAGGCCGGCGGCGAAGAAGGCGCCGACGCCCACGCCCAGCGCGATTAGGCGAAAGCCGAAATCCGCCGGGCGCACCTGATGGCGGCCGAGCGCGGCGAAGTAAATCGCCGCGGCGACGAACGACAGATCGAACACGAGATCCTGGAGCAGGCTGACGGCCGGGGTGGGATGGGTCACGCTCCCGCCGGTGACGGCGACCACGATCTCCAGGATGAGCGTCGCGACCAGGCCCACGGCAAAGCCGACCGCGACGGCGGCAGGAGCCGTCCACGGTTGCCAGGGCGGCAGATCGACGGCCTGGCTCTCCGGCTCGACCAAGGGCGCGGGCGGCTCGGTGGCGGGGTTCGGCGGCGGTACGCTCGGCATCGGCTCGGTTCAGGTTAGGGACCAATGCCCCGGGGCTCTCCTCAGAGGTCCCCCCGGCGTCTATACCCCTGGGAGTGGGCTACAAGTCCGCGAGCGTCGAGATCGTCCGCACGCCCGGACCGGCGGCTGCGCCCGTGCCACCTCGCGCGATCAGCACCGGCTCGACGCCCGCCGCCCGCGCGCCCGCCACGTCCTCCTCGAGGCTGTCGCCGACGTGGACGGCGTCCCGGGCCGGCACCCCCGCCAGGGCCAGCGCTTGCTCGAAGATCGCCGGCGCGGGCTTGCGCGCTCCCGCCTCGGCCGAGGTGAGGATCGCGTCGGTCAGCGCAGCCAGCGAGACCCGGGCCAGGACGTCGTGCAGCGACACGTCCCAGTTGCTGACGACGACGATCCGGGTCCCCTCGGAGCGCCACCCGGCCAGCGCCGGGGCGGCGTCGGCGAAGGCGCTGAAGTGCAGCGAGGCCAGCAGGGCCTCGGTCAGGTCCCCGTTGCGGACGTTGGCGAACGCCGCGGGCAGGCCGCCCCGCAGCGCCTCCGCGCACCGGCGGCGCAGCGCGGCCAGCGACCCGGCGTCACGACCGTCGCCGAGATGGGCGCGGTAGTAGGCGATTTCGACCCCGATGGCGTGGGCGGCCTGCTCCTCGGTCACGTCGAGTTCGAACCGCCGGGTGAGCTCGGCCCGCAGCCGCGGCGCCGGTGGCTCCAGCCTCACCAGCGTCCCCAGCGCATCGAGCAGGATGGCGCGCATACCCCCACCCTCTCATCCCTCCTTGCAGGACCGCGAACCGGGGGGCCGAAATCCGCTGCTGGGTACACTCCGGTTGACCTCTTTCAGGCGGAGTACGGACCCAAGACCTCCGCCTCGTCCCCGCCGAACAACCCTCGATGAGCCGACGCGAACGACAACGACGGCGCCACCAGCGGCGCGGATCGCCTGTCCGGCGAGCGCTGATGGTCACCTTCATGGTCCTCGTGTCGGGGCTGGCGATCGGCGTCGCCGGGCTGGTCGGCTGGGTCGTCGACGTGGCCGACTCCGCCCCCAACCTCAATCAGCTCAAGCCACGCAATCCCGGGCCAGGTGTCCGAGGTGTACGCCGCCGACGGGACGCTGCTCGGCTACATCCACTCGGACATCCTGCGCTCGCTGGTCACCGGCAGGCAGATCCCGCTGATCCTCAAGCGTGCGACCGTGGCGATCGAGGACCGGCGGTTCTGGAGCCACGGCGGCATCGATCCTGAAGGCATCATCCGCGCGGCGTTCAAGGACGCGCTCGGCGGCGGCGGCTCGCTTCAGGGTGGCTCCACCCTGACCATGCAGCTCGTCCGCAACATCTACCTGCCTGACCACCTCGCCGACACGCGCTCGCTCAAGCGGAAGATCATCGAGGCCAAGCTCGCCGACGAACTCGAGAGCAAGCGGAGCAAGGAGTGGATCCTCAACCAGTACCTCAATGACGTCGACTACGGAACCGTCGGGGGGCAAACCGCGATCGGCGTCGGCGCGGCGTCACAGCTGTTCTTCAACAAGCCCGTGTGGAAGCTCGACCTGGCCCAGGCCGCGCTGCTGGCCGGGCTGCCCCAGGCACCCTCGGCCTACAACCCGTTCCAGGATTCGAAGTTCGCCCGCGCCCGGCGCCAAGAGGTGCTGCAGGCGATGGCCAATTCGCACTACATCACCCAGCAGCAGGCCGATCGCGCGAACAACTCCACGCTTCAGGTCAAGCCGAACTCGACCTTTGGGAACGTCATCCAGCCGTACGTCTTCGACTACGTCAAGCAGACCCTGCTCAAGAAGTTCGGGGCCGCCGTGGTCGACCGGGGCGGGCTGAAGGTCTATACGACGATCGATCTCAAGCGCCAGGCCGAGGCGCGCCAGGCGATCCTGGCCAACGAAGGGCAGCCGGGCGATCCGGCAGCTGCCCTGGTCAGCATCGACCCCGCCACCGGGCACATCCTGGCCATGGCCACCTCCTCGAGCTATGACCAGACCAAGTTCGACTACGCGACCCAGTCACACCGGCAGACCGGTTCAGCGTTCAAGGTGTTCGTCCTGATGACCCTGATTCACGACTTCGACGGCGACCCGAACACGACCTACTACAACTCCCACGAGCTGCTGCCGGGCTGGCTACCGGGCTACCCGACCTACCACGTGCAGACGGCCGAGCACAGCTACCAGGGCAACATCAGCGTGACCAAGGCGACGACGCTGTCCGACAACACGGTGTTCGCGCAGCTGGACGCCGACGTTACCCCGGACAAGGTCCGCAGCACGGCGTACTCGATGGGGATCACCTCGCACCTCGACGGCCTCCCCTCCGAGGGCATCGGCGGCCTGCGGATCGGCGTCTCGCCGCTCGAGATGGCCGATGCCTATTCGACCCTCGCCAACGGTGGCGTGCATATCCCCGCCACCGTGATCAGCAAGGTCGTGTTCCCGGACGGAAGTGTGGTCAACCTCGGCGCTCCGACGCACAAGCGAGTGTTCACCGACGGCCAGGCCTACGCCGCCACGCAGGTGCTGAAGACCGTGATCCAGAGCGGCACGGGCACCTCGGCCAACTACGGATGCCCGGCCGCCGGCAAGACCGGCACGACGAGCAACTACACCGACGCCTGGTTCGTCGGGTTCACGCCGCAGCTGACGACCTCGGTGTGGGTCGGCTATCCGAACTCGACCGAGTCGATGACGGACGTCAACGGCCTCGGCCCGGGCTTCGGCGGGACGCTGGCCGCGCCGATCTGGCGCGACTACATGGAGCGCGCCGACGACGGCTATTGCAGCGACTTCACCCCACCCACGGTTCCCTGGCACGGGATTCCGTTCGTCGGCCATTACTCGAGCACCGGCAACCCGGCCAAGGGTCACGGAGGCGTGACGGGCGGCGCCGGGACCGGCACCAGCGGGTCCAATCCCTACAACAACCCCACCCTCTTCTCCCAGCCGCCGCAGACCGCCCCGCCCCCGACCGCTCCGGCCCCACCCAACAACGGGCCGCCGAGCGGCTTCGGGAAGGGGCACAACCACAGTTCCGGCGGCGGCTCCGGCGGCGGCGGGGTCAGCAAGCACTAGCAAGGCCTGGGCTGGCGCTCCAGAATGGGGTGCTAGCGTTCGCGCCGCATGCCCAAGGAAGAAAAGGTCGAACTCGAAGGCGAAGTCGTCGAGGCCCTGCCCAACGCGATGTTCCGGGTGAAGCTCGACAACATGGATCGGGTGGTCCTCGGACACGTCGCCGGGAAGATGCGGCGCTTCCGGATCCGCATCCTGCCGGGCGACCGGGTCAGGGTCGAGCTCTCACCCTACGACCTCGACCGGGCACGGATCGTCTACCGGCACCGCTGAGCGCCCTCGGCCCGGCGCCATGCGTGAGCACGAGCTGATCGAGCAGCTCGAGGCGCTGTTCGCCCTGGGCCGCTCGCCCCGGGTGCTCCGCGCGATCGGCGATGACGCCGCCGTGATCCGCGCCCGCGGGTATGCCGCGGTATCGGTCGATGCGATGGTGCAGGGGGTTCACTTCCGCGCCGGTCAGATCCCCGAGGAGGCGATCGGCCATCGCGCGCTGGCCGGGGCGCTCTCCGACCTGGCCGCGATGGGCGCCGAGCCGGGCGAGGCGTATCTGTTCCTCGGCCTACCCGAGGGCGCGGAGGCGGCGCAGGCCCTGGCAATCGCCCGCGGCGCCCAGGAGCTGGCCTCGCGCCTCGGGGTCTCGATCGCCGGCGGCGACGTGACGGCCGCGGCCTCGCTCACGGTCTCCTTCACCGTCGTGGGCTGGAGCGATGACCCCGGGCAGCTGGTGGGCCGCGACGGCGCCCGCCCCGGCGACGTGGTCGCCGTCACCGGGACGCTCGGAGGCGCCGGTGCCGGGCTGGCCGTTCTCGAGGGCCGGGCGCAGGTGGGCGACGACGTCCGGGACCCGCTGGTTCGCCGGTATGCCCGGCCCGAGCCGCGCCTGGCCGAGGGGCGCGCGCTGGCCGCCGCCGGGGCGCGGGCGATGATCGATCTCTCCGACGGGCTGGCGGCGGACGCCGCGCATCTGGCCCGCCGCAGCGATGTGGTCATCGAGCTGCAGGCCGGTGCGCTGCCGCTGGCCGACGGCGTGGCCGAGGTGGCGCGCGCCGTCGGTGCAGAGCCGGGCGCGTTCGCGGCGACCGCGGGCGAGGACTACGAGCTGTGCGTGTGCCTGGCGCCCGCAGCCTTCGCCGCCGTGAACGGGGTGCCGCTCACGGCGGTCGGCCGGGTCCTCGAGGGGCCGTCGGGGGTTCGCTTCAGCGACACGAGCTGCGGGCTCTCGGGGTACGAGCACTCGTTCTGAACGGGAGTCCGGTCAAGCCAACCGGACCGGCGCTCACCGTCATGTGCCCTTGCATCCGAAGCATGATCGCGTCCGCGACCGCCTTCGGGTCAACCCGATAAGAACCCAGCTGTATCTCTTCCTTGAGTGCATCCATCGTGGTCTCCTGACCGGCCTCCAGCGGGGCATCTAGAAGTGAGTCAGCTACTACTACCACCCTGCCTCCATTCCGCTCTGTCTCTGGCGCTTCATTGCCAGATAAGGATCGGTCCCGAGCCCCTCCCGCTCGATCAGGTCTAGACCCCAACTTCCGGTGTCCCGGTGGCGTCGAAAGCGGATAAAACCGCCCCAAAAGCGCCCTAAACTGCCTCCGCCTCAAGCCGCCGAGCGCGCCGCTCCGAGCGGTGTCATCTTCTGCAGCCGGGCGAAGACGATGATCCGCTGAGCGGCGCTGAACAGCGGGTTGCAGGCCGAGAGCACCAGCCGCTCATAGCCCACGTTCTTGGTCACCCACAGCGCCGTGGGGAGCACGATCTTGTGGTACTGGACGACGTAGGTGAACCGGGCGTAGGGCATCTTCAGGACGATCCGGTCGCCAGGCCGCAGCGCGTCGATGTGACGGAAGGGGGCCAGGTAGGTCGTGCGGTGCCCGGCGATGGCGACCGTCTCGCCCAGGCCGGGGAAGGCGGTGCCGGGGTAGTGGCCCGGACCCTTCTCGAGACTGGCCGTATCGGTCCCCTGGATGATGTCGTAGCTGACGTGGATCCTGCCGATCTCGATCCGGCCGATCGCGTCGCCGGTGGGGACCTGACGCGCCTCGCGGCGGGCCAGGAAGGCGATGCGCTGGTCAAGGCGCTTCAGGCTGACCAGGGCATGCTCGTCCACACCGGACAGCGGCGCCGTGCTGTAGCTGAGGAACCGCTGGTTGATCTCGCTCTGCTTGATCGCCGCGATCAGCGCCGTCACCGGCTCCTGCCACAGCACCGTCACCCCGGCGTCGATCACGAGCAGCAGGCCCGAGATCATCAGCACCGAGGAGATGTCTCGGATCAGCCGCCTCAGCGCCGAAGAGCGGACTCGGTGCCGCCCAGGGACCCTGGCCCGGCGTACGTGGCCGGTCCCCGCACCGTAACTGGCGTCTGCTCCGGATGGGACGGCTGCGCTCGCGGCCGGTTCACCGCGATCGAGATCACGCTCGCTAGACATCCCAGAACCAGGCTCCAAAGGACCGCTGCACCCAGGCCAATGTACCCCCCCGCCACAAGAAGGACGGAATTCCAGACGGCGTCGATCGGCGAGACGCCGAGCGATTGCATGTAGTAGATGATCACCAGCGCCGGTGGCGTGACCCCGAGAAGCACCAGCAGGGCGAGTACCGGGCGTGGCATCGGTACCTCGGGATCGAGCACCCACAGCCAGAGGTGCAGCGCCGGGATGAGCAGCGCCGCCGCGAATGGGTTGCGCGTCCAGATGACGATCGTGACCACGCACAGGACCAGCAGCACCGCCGCACCGGCGCCCTGGCTGGACGGCTTTCCGAGCCGCGCCAGGGCCGCCATCACCGGCCTTCGGACAGCCAGCAGGCACATCGCCGCGCAGGCCAGGACGATGACCACGATCCCGGCGCCGCCCAGCGGTACAGCGCCCGCCCCGAGCGGTCCGGGGGGCGCCGCTCCGATCAGGCCGACCACTTTGGCCCCGAGCACGATCAGCGCCGCCAGGAAGAACGGCACCGCGCCGGCGAGCACCCACATCAGCCAGCGGAAGATCGGATTGCCGCGCCGCTTGGCCCGAGCCAGGCCGTCGATCATGGTCAGCAGGACCGGGAGGATCAGCGCGGCGACCAGCAGCTTCACCGCCCACCCCGGGACCACCTCGCCCGAGAGCAGCAGATAGGCGCTCGGCGCCGGGATCGAGCCACCGCTCCCGAGCGAGTTGACCGTCTCGAGCACCGTCTGGCCGAGGCCGGCGATCCGGTCCTCGGTCGCGGGCGAGCCGTCGGAGGCGAGCCGCTCTCCGGACAGCGACAACAGGACCGTCGGGTAGCCGGCGGCGCCGATCGGGCCCTGGCCGGTCAGCGAGAGGGGAAAGG
Organism: uncultured Solirubrobacterales bacterium; assembly: GCA_963834635.1. Classification (GTDB taxonomy): domain Bacteria; phylum Actinomycetota; class Thermoleophilia; order Solirubrobacterales; family Solirubrobacteraceae; genus Palsa-465. The sequence continues at coordinate 69,417 of CAWICI010000003.1, forward strand.
CCAGGTGGGCGAACTGGACGGCCACACCGGGCTTCCCGGCGGAGAGCCCGGCCTGCGAGGCCAGCGCGGCGGCGATCGTGTTCCGCAGGACGGGCGGCGCCACCAGCTGGCTGTTTGACCACGGCACGACGACCGGCTGGCGCACCTGCGTCGAGGCCAGATCCCCGAGCACGATCACGGCGTTGACCGAAGTGCCCAGCGTGCGGGCCAGCTGGGTCGCCCCCGCCGCGCCGGCCGAGCCGCTCGTGGAGACGAACTGCACCGACCGATGCTGTGTCTGCCCACCCAGGACCCGAGCCAGCTCCAACATGACCGCGGTCGCGGAGAGGTTCGTCTGGGAATTCGGGCCGCTCAGGTCCCGGGGGGCCACGATCACCGTGCTGCTGGCGCCGGATACCCCGGCGAGCGAGCCGGAGACCGTCTCGAGCGTCCGGGTGCCGTCCGCGGTCCGGGCGGAAGCGTGCGTCGTCGAGACGCTGAGGCCATACGAGTGCAGGGCCGTGGCCACCTTGGCCGCGAGCGCGCCGTCGGCCGGTGAGCCCGGGCGGACGTCCGGGAACTTGCGCGCCAGCCCGACCATGTCGGAGTAGGCGTTCTGACCGTTGAAGGCCTGGGGAGGAAGCGTCGTGCCGAGCCCGCCCTGCTGACTCTTCAGCGAAAAGGCGAAGACGATCACCGCCACCAGGACCGCCAGCAAGCCGGTCCGGTAGATGCGCGGATCAAGCATCGAGGCAGAGGTTAACCAGGGCGCCTGAGAAGTTCCTTGCAGTTTTTGGGGTCCGAGAGGAGGCCGCCACTAGTCTTTTCAGCAAAGAGGCGAAAGAACTTGGCCGATCGCTCAGCCCGCATCCTGCTTGTCGACGACGAGCAATCGATCCAGACGCTTTTGTCCTACCCCTTGCGCAAGGACGGCTACGACGTCGTTCAGGCCACCGACGGCCGCCAGGCGCTCGACCGCTTCGACGAGCAGAGCTTTGACCTCGTCGTGCTCGATCTGATGCTTCCCAAGGTCGACGGGCTCGAGGTGTGCCGCCGGCTGCGCAGCCGGAGCTCGGTCCCGATCATCATGCTCACGGCCAAGTCGGAGGAGATCGACAAGGTGGTCGGGCTCGAGCTCGGCGCCGACGACTACATCACCAAGCCGTTCTCGCTGCGCGAGTTCTCGAGCCGGATCAAGGCCGCGCTCCGCCGGGCCGAGATGAGCCGGCCGGTGGAAACCTCGCCCGACGAGGCGCCGCTCGAGGTCGGAGCCCTGCGGATCGACTTCCTCAAACGCACCGTGCGCGTGCGCGGGAACGACTCAGAGCTGACGTTCGTCGAGTTCGAGATGCTCTCGGTGCTGGCCCGCGCTCCTGGCCGCGTGTTCACCCGCGACATGCTGCTGGCCCGGATCTGGGGCGACAGCGCGTACCGCGACCCCCGCACGATCGACGTCCACATCAGGCACCTGCGCGAGAAGATCGAGCGCGATCCCAAGGACCCGGAGTACCTGTTCACGGTTCGCGGCGTCGGCTATCGCTTCCGCGACACCGAACCGTAAAGAGCAAGGCCGTGCCTCGGTTTCGGATCTCGCTGCGGACCCGGCTGGCGCTGGTGTTCTTTGCCATCACGTTTGTGACCATCGGCGTGATCTACCTCTACGTGGTCCCGGGGCTTCAGACGAGGCTGATCAACGAGCGTCTGGGTGAGCTGAGCGCGACCGCCCAGCGGTACTCGGGGTCGGTCGCCCAGACCGTGGGCGGAACCCAACCGGCCCCCAGCGTCCGCAATCTGGTGCGCATGGCGGGCGCCCGCTCGGGCGACCGAGTCTCGCTCTTCTCCGTGGCCACGGCCCTCGCCCCGGGTGGACCGCAGCTGACACCGGAGGCCGACTCGAGTGTGCTCGCGCCGCCCCCCGCACTCGCCTACCGCGCCGCCACCACCGGCCGGCTCATCACCGGGACCGCCACGTCATCCTCGGGCGAGATCGCGCGGGCGGCGGCACCGCTCTCCTACCAGGGGAAGGTGGCGGGGGTGATCGTCTACTCGGCGCCCGTGGCCGACATCGTCCACAACGTGGCCATCGTCCGCCACGAGATCCTGGTGGCGGGTGGGATCGCGCTGCTGCTGGTGGTGATCGGCGGTTATCTGCTCTCGCGCGCCCTGGGCCGGCGGGTCAAGCGCCTCGAGCGAGCGGCCGAGCAGATCGCCGCCGGCGACTTCGAGCATCCGATCCCGGTCGACTCGGGCGATGAGCTGGGCCAGCTGGCCAACGCCTTCAACGCCATGCAGCACCAGCTCGCCCAGCTCGAGTCGGCGCGCAAGAAGTTCATCGCCACCGCTTCGCACGAGCTGCGCACGCCCGTGTTCTCGCTCGGCGGCTTCGTCGAGCTGCTGGAGGACGAAGAGCTCGATCCCGAGACCCGGCGGCGCTTCCTTGATCAGGTCAGAGACCAGGTCGAGCGGCTGCGAAAGCTGTCGGTCGACCTCCTCGACCTCTCCCGGCTCGAATCCGGCTCGCTCGAGCTGCGCGAGGAGGAGGTCGATCTGAGCGAGCTGACCCGGGCGGTGTCGGGCGAGTTCGAGCCGACGCTGGCTCAGCACGACTCCCATCTCGAGCTCCGCTTTGCGGCCCGGACGATCGAGGCGAGCTGCGATCCCGTGCGGGTGGCGCAGATCGTGCGGATCCTGATCGACAACGCCCTGACGCACACGCCGCCGGGGACCCGGATCGTGGTCACGGCCGGGCGCGACGACGGCCACGTCCGCCTGGCCGTGCGCGACAACGGCGAGGGGATCGACGGCCAGGCCATGCGGCGGATCTTCGAGCCCTTCTTCACCGCCGACGACGCCCAGGGCTCGGGGCTCGGATTGGCGATCGCCAGCGAGCTGGCGGAGCGCATGTCCGGTCACCTCTCGGTCCGCTCCGCCCCGGGCGAGACCATATTTACGCTCGACCTGCCGAGCTAGCGGCGGTCCCTCGTGGCGGCGGTCGCTTCTTAGCGCCCCACTTCGCCGTCGTAGTAGTCGACGTGGCCGTCGCCCCGGCGGAGCATCAGGTTGTCGCGATCGTCGCCTGGCCACACGCCGATCTTGTCGCTGTCCGGATAGACCGAGACGCTCGGCGTCCGCGCGCTCGAGAACATCAGGAACCTGGCCGTCGACTGGCCGTTGTTGGTGGTCTGGTGAGCGCCCTCGGGGCCCGCGGGAAAGCGGATCACCTCACCGCGCTCGAGCTGATGCTCGCCGTCGGGGGCTCGCAGGGTGAGCTCGCCGTCCAAGATGACCAGCCATTCCTCGACGTACTCGTAGTGGTAGGGACAGAGGGCTTCCCCCGCCGGGAGCTCGAACAGCTTGACGATCAGCTCCTGGCCGCCGGCCTCGTCGCCCACGCGAGCCATGCCCCCGCGATAGCCCGCCGGATCGCTCTCGTCGTACTCGAATTGATCGGTGTAGATGTTGGGCCGGGCCACCGTCCGGATCATCGCATGTTCAAAATGACCCCGTGGCTGAGGGGTCGAGGACCGGGACGACCGAGCGCGAGCTGGTGCTCGAGCTCGCCCGCGGGCTGCGCGAGCGGGTGCTCCCGTCGCTCGGATCACACGCCGGGCGCGCCGTCGCCGGGGACGGCGCCGGGGGCGATGTCACCTTCGCCGTGGACGCCGAGGCGGAGTCGTATCTGGCCGAGTTCGTGGCTGAGCGCGCCCCACGGATGGCCTTCTATTCCGAGGACCGGGGCCTGGTCGCCCCCGCCGACGCCAGCCACGTGCTGGTCGTCGACCCGATCGACGGCACCCGCCCGGCGATGGCCGGGCTGGAGTCGGCGTGCGTGGCGGTGGCCCTGGCGCCCCTCGACGACGCCGAGCCGACCATGGGCGACCTCCAGGTCGGCTGCGTGGTCGAGATCAAGACCGGCGACTGGTTCTTCGCCGTGCGGGGCGAGGGGGTACGCGGAACCCGGCCGGTGGCGCTCAGCCCGAGCGCCGAGGTGGATCGCATGTTCTGGGGCTACGGCTTTCGCGGCCGCCCGTCCCGGGCCGTGGTCGAGGTGCTCGGCGAGCTGATCGACGCCTCCTCGGTCGGCGGCGGGACGTTCGAGCTCGGCTCGCAGGCGTACGCGATGACCCGAATCGTGACCGGGCAGCTCGACGCCGTGATCGAAGTGGGTTCGCGGATCATCGACGACGTCCCGGGGATGCGGGCCGAGTTCGAGCGCATCGGCCGGGGAGAGATCCTCAACAACTCGCCCTACGACCTGGCCGCCCCCTGGCTGTGCCTGCGTGAGGCCGGCGGCGTGGTCAGCGACGGCTGGGGCGAGCCGCTTGACCGTCACCGTCTTCTCGGCTCGGGGCACAACTTCCAGATGTCCTCGATCTCGGCCGCCACCCCCGAGCTGCACCGCCAGCTGGTGCGCGCGGTGGACGAGGGCGTGGAGCGGTTGCGCAGGCTCCAGGCGTGAGCGTTTTCGCACCGACCAGCCCGAGCGGCCCGCGGGTCGCTATCTTGCCCCCGCCGCTGCTTCCTTCGTTTCGGGTCAGCTCTTCCCGGGGGCGAGCGCGCTAGCCATGCTCCAACCTGTCACCGTCGCCCAGAAGCACCTTTCCGACTACGCGAGCATCGTGGACCGGGCGATGGTGGACGAGATCCGGGAGCGAGCCGAGCGGCTGAAGGGCAAGCGGGTCCTGCACGTCTCGGCCACCGCGTTCGGCGGCGGGGTGGCGGAGATCCTCTACACCCTCGTCCCGCTGATGGCCGACATCGGGATCGAGGTCGAGTGGCAGGTGATCTACGGGCGCGAGGAGTTCTTCAACGCGACCAAGATCATGCACAACGCGCTCCAGGGCAATCCCCAGGATCTGAGCAACGAACAGTGGGACACCTGGACCCGGTACAACGAGATCAACGCCCGCGCGATGTCCGAGGACTGGGACGTGTGCATCGTCCACGACCCGCAGCCGGCGGCGCTGTGTTGTCTCGTGCCCGAGAAGGCGCGCCGCTGGGTGTGGCGCTGCCATATCGACCTCTCCACCCCCAACCACTTCACGCTCGAGCGCCTCGCCCCCTACCTCGATCCCTATCCCGCCGCGGTCTTCCACATGCCCGACTACGTGCCGGACGGGATGGACGGCCGCGCGCACATCTTCCCCCCGGCCATCGACCCCCTGGCGCCGAAGAACATGGCCTTCTCGCCCGAGGACGCCGTCTACATCTGCGGCCAGTTCGGGATCGACGTGGACCGGCCGCTGCTCTGCCAGGTGTCGCGCTTCGATCCCTGGAAAGACCCGCTGGGCGTGATCGACGCCTATCGCCTGGTCAAGGAGGAGATGCCCGACGTCCAGCTCGCCCTGGTCGGCTCGATGGCCACCGATGACCCCGAGGGCTGGGACTTCTTCAACGCCACCATCGCTCACGCCGACGGCGACCCCGACATTCACATCCTCAACAACCTCAACAACGTCGGCGCGATCGAGGTAAACGCTTTCCAATCGCACTGCGACGTGGTAATTCAGAAGTCCACACGGGAAGGATTCGGACTGACCGTGACCGAGGCCATCTGGAAAGGACGACCGTTCATCGGCGGCGACGTCGGCGGAATTCCCCTGCAAATCACCGACGGGGAGTCCGGCTTTCTCGTCTCGAGCGTCGAGGAATGCGCCCAGCGATCGCTTGAGATCCTGCGCGATCCCGGGCTGGGCAAGCGCCTTGGCCGGGCCGGCAAGGAGTCCGTCCGCAAGCGATTCCTGATGCCGCGGCTGCTCCGCGACTGGCTGGCGCTGTTCGAGACCCTCGAGGTGTGATCAGGTTGGCTGATGGCTGATTCGCCCCTCGTCCTGGTCTCGAACCGTGGTCCGGTTACCTTCCAGCCGGACGGGTCGATCCGCCGGGGCACGGGGGGACTCGTCACGGCGCTGATCGGGCTCGCCTCCCACCGCGACGTGACCTGGATCGCGTCGGCAATGACCGACGAGGACGTCGAGGCCGCCGAGCACCACGGGGGGCGGCCGTTCCCGGTGACCTCTCCGGAGGGCGACGAATACAACGTCAAGCTGGTCGCCTCCGAGCCCGAGGCCTACGACCGCTTCTACAACATCATCGCCAACCCGATGCTGTGGTTCATTCAGCACTACCTGTGGGATTTGTCCAACGCCCCGGACATCCGCCGGAACGAGACCGAGGCCTTCGAGTTCGGCTACAACGCGGTCAACGAGGACCTGGCGCGCGCCGTGCTCGAGGAGATCGAGGATGTCGAGCAGCCGGTGGTGATGGTCCACGACTACCACCTCTACACGCTCCCCGGCCTCGTGCGGCGCGTCCGTCCCGACGCGTTCCTTCACCACTTCGTGCACATCCCCTGGAGCCAGTCGGACTCCTGGCGCGTCCTGCCCTCGACGATGCGCCGCGAGATCTACGACGGCATCCTCTCCAACGACATCATCGGTTTCCACACCCGCTCCTACCGGCGCAACTTCCTCCAGTGCTGCCGGGACCTGCTCGATCTCGACGTCGACCTCGAGGCGGGCGTGGTCCGCTACGAGGACCGGGAGGTGTGGGTCCGCGCCTACCCGCTCCCGATCGACTGCCACGCCGTGCAGGCCGTGGCCCGGCGCGACCGCACCCGGCAGTTCGAGGACGAGCTCCTGCGCCGCCGCCGCGATCACCTGATCCTGCGCGTGGACCGCGCCGACCTATCCAAGAACGTGCTCCGCGGGTTTTCCGCCTTCGATGTGTTCTTGGAGCAACACCCGGAGTTCCGCGAGCGCGTGACCTTCATCGCCCAGCTCATGCCCTCCCGGACCGACGTGGCCGAATACGCCGAGTACCTGGAGCGGATCGAGGCCGTGGTCGCGGTGGTCAACCACCGTCACGGCTCGCCCGACTGGATGCCGATCCAGCTCAAGCTGCGCGACGACCTCGAGGAGGCGGTCGCGGCCTACAAGCACTACGACGTGCTGATGGTCAACGCGATGTTCGACGGCATGAACCTGGTCGCCAAGGAAGGCCCGATGGTCAACGAGCGCGCGGGCGTCTCGATCTTGTCCGAGAACACCGGCGCCCACGAGGAGCTCGGCGAGTACTCGCTCTCGGTCAACCCCTTCGACATCCAGGAGCTAGCCGACTCGATCCACGCCGCCCTGACCATGCCGGTGCACGAGCGTGAGCGCCGGCTCGAGGGCCTCAAGTCGATCGTCACCGCGCGTGACCCCGGCAACTGGATCGACGAGCAGCTCGCGGACATCGGCAAGAAGGGGCTGGAGGCCGGGCGGATCCATCAGGGGTAGAAGGTCTCGCCCCGGCTGAGCATGGCGACGAACGTCTCGATCCGCCTTTGCCGGGTCTGAGGCGTGCGGGCGTCCTGGATCCGGTAGAGGAACGAATAGCGGTTCTGGCCCTTCAGGGTGGCGAAGAACGCTTCCGCTTGAGGATCGGCTTTGAGGGCCGCCTGGAAGTCCGCGGGTACCGTCGCGCGACTCTGGGGCTCATAGGCGGCCTCCCAGCGGCCGTCCTGTTTGGCCGCCTCGACCTGGGCGTGTCCGGCCGGGCGCATCCTGTTCTGCTTGATCAGCTGCTCGGCCTTGTCCCGATTGATCTGCGACCACCGGCTGCGCGGCCGCCGCGGGGTGAAGCGCTGGAGAAAGAAGCGTTCGTCGTAGCCCACGCGTTGCCCGTCGATCCAGCCGAAGCAGAGCGCGCTCTCGAGCGCCTCGGGATGGGAGACGGTCCGCTCAGGTGTCCCCTTCTTGGCCGTCTTCAGCCACGCGCCGGGCGCCGAGCCGTGGTGTTCGTCAAGCCACCGCTCCCACGCCTCTTGGTCGGGGAGCTGGACGATTGGGAGCCCGTCCTGCGGGTCAGGAGCCATGACCACCACGCTATAGTCATCCGCCGTTCGATGGCCCAAGCCGCCCCGCTATACGACCTGACGCTCCTGCTCTCGACCTCAGCCGAGGACGACGTGCGGGCCAAGATCGTCACCGACGTCGAGACCGCCATCTCGGACGCCGGCGGATCGATCGAGCGCCGCGACGACTGGGGGCGGCGCCCGATGGCCTTCCGGATCAATCATCAGGCCGAGGCCGAGTACCACCTGCTCCAGTTCACCGGCCCGACCGCCCTGCTCGACTCCCTCTCTCACAGCCTGCGGATCTCCGATCAGGTCCTGCGCTTCCGGATCATCAAGAACATCCCGGGCACCCCAGCCGCACCCTCCTCGGCGCCGCCGGTGATCGCGACCGCGCCCGCCGGGAGTGGAGCGAGCACGAGCCCGGGGGCTGGTGGCGCTCCGGCCGCGGGCGCCGGGGTCGGCGCTGGCGCTGGCGCTGAGGCGAGCGCTGGCGCAGGCCGCGATAGCCAGCCGGAGGCTTCGGAGGGCTAGACGCGCGGGCGGGTTCCCCCTGAGAGGGGGCTCTGCCTCGAGGGATGGACGCGGATGGCGCTGTGTATCGCACCGCGGCGACCGCATCGACACCGCTTGGGCGACCCGCATCCGTCACGGCTTCGTCACGGCCTGCGACAGCTCACCGTCAACTCCGCAACGTTTGCGTCCATTTTCCGCAGAGGACGCGGATTGCCGCCTGCGCCGGACCTAGACTCGACGGAGGCTTTCAAACGTCTGGAAAGGAGCCTCGAGCATGAACATCAACAGAGTCGTGCTTACAGGAAATCTCACCCGAGACCCGGAGCTTCGCTCTACCGGGAACGGTTTCGTCATCTGCAAGCTCGGAGTGGCCTGCAACACCCGCAAGAAGAACAGCTCCACGGGGACGTGGGAGGAGAAGCCCAACTACTTCCGCGTGACCGTGTTCGGCGCCCAGGCCGAGAACTGCGGCCAATACCTGAAGAAGGGCCGCGCGGTGGCGATCGACGGCCGCCTCGAGTGGAGCCAGTACGAGGACAAGAGCGGTCAGAACCGCGAGTCCATCGACATCATCGCCGACTCCGTGCAGTTCCTCGGCGGACGCGACGAGGCCCCTAGCGGCGGGAACGGGAACGGCTACTCGAGCAGCGCCCCGGCGACCGAGAGCGACGTTCCGATCGACACGGGCGACTTCGAAACCGCTCCTGTAGGCGCCGCCGCGGACGACGACATCCCGTTCTGAGCCGAGGTCTAAAAGAAATCCCAGCTACAGTGGTGAGGTCGTGGCTAAGCAACGTAGACGGCCGGTTCGCCGGCGCGATAGAAAGGGCGGTCCGACCTCAGGTCGCCGTAAGCCCTGCCCGTACTGTCGCGACAAGATCGAGCAGGTCGACTACAAGGATCTCTCCACGCTGCGCCGGTTCATCTCCGAGCGGGGCAAGATCCGCTCGCGGCGCATCACCGGAGCGTGCCGCCGCCACCAGAGTCAGGTGGCGCGCGCGGTCAAGCGGGCGCGCGAGCTCGCCCTCCTGCCCTACGTGGCAGAGGGCGGGAATGAGCGCGGCGGCCGGCGGCGATCGCGACCGCGATCGCGATCGCTGACCGGAGCCCTTCACGATGGCCCAGGCGATCTTGCTTGCAGACGTGGAGTCGCTCGGAGAGCGCGGGACGGTCGTTGACGTCTCGCCCGGCTACCTGCGGAACTACCTTCTGCCCCGGAAGCTGGCCGAGCCGGCGACCAAGGGGTCGATCGAGGCAGCCTCGCAGCGCCTAGAGCGGGCCGAGCGCGCCAAGCAGGAGGCCGTGGACCGGGCGCAGGAGAACGCCGCCCTGCTCGGCCGGACCGTGCTCACGATCCCGCAGCAGGCGGGAGAGGACGGCCGGCTGTTCGGATCGGTGACCACGCAGGACATCGCCGACGCGATCCGCGAGGCCCGGGGGATCCGGGTCGACCGACGCAAGATCCATCTCGAGGACCCCATCCGCAACGTCGGGACGTACATGGTCGTGGTGGAGGTGGCCGACGAGGTGATGGCTTCGGTCAAGACGATGGTGGTCGCGGCCTGAGGGCCGGGATCCTGCCTCCGGGCCCTAGCGCGTCCCCACCGCCCAACTAGTCCGCAACGCCTCGAACGCGACGGTGCCGGAGGCAGGATCCCGGCCCTCCACCGACCCCACGCCTCTGACCTCGCTGAAAGCTATGCGATCGCCGCCGCCTCGGGCCCCCACCCCAGAGCTGGCTGGTGTGGTGCCGTGGCTCCCGCTACCGCCCCCGTCGCGTCCCATCGGTCCCACAGCGCGGCAGCCGCCGCCCAGCGCTGGTGGCGGGAGGGGAGGGCCACGGCACCACCGCCAACATCACGACAGGTTCACAACTTCTTGCTCTGTGCGGAATGGTGGGCGGCTAGCCGCCTGTCCCGAACCTAGACTCGGACGCGGGTCATGAGCGCTGTTCAGAACATCGCTGTTCCCCCCCACAACCTCGAGGCCGAGAAGTCGGTTCTGGGGGCGGTGCTGCTGGACGAGCGCCACCTGTTCGGCCTGTTGGTGGAGGAGCATCTGCGGCCCGAGCACTTCTACCGTGAGCAGCACGGTGCGGTGTTCGAGGCGATGGTCGAGCTGCACAACACGAGCCGCAAGATCGACCATCTGACCGTCGCCGAAGTCCTGCGTGAGCTGGGCAAGCTCGAGGAGGTCGGCGGGCCGGAGGCGATCGAGGAACTGGCCGGGTGGGTGCCGGCCGCGGGCCACGCCCGCGAGTACGGGCGGATCGTCCGCGACGACGCGCAAAAACGGGCGCTGCTGACCGCGTCCTACGAGATCCAGGCCAGCGTCCTCTCCCGCGAGGAGCCGGCTCGCGAGCTGGTCGAGCGGGCCGAACGGATGATGCTCGAGGTCGCCCACGACGACCGCCAGAAGAAGATCCGCTCGATCGCGGACATCCTCCACGAGGAGACCGACAAGCTTCACCGCCTCTCGATCTCGCAGACCTCGCTCACCGGCACGCCGTCCGGGTTCCGTGATCTTGACTCGCTCACCGGAGGGTTCCAGCCCGGCAACCTGGTCGTGATCGCGGCCCGGCCCTCGATGGGAAAGTCGGCCCTGGTCGCCAACATCGCCGAGAACGCCGTGCTCGAAAATCACGCCGTCGCGCTGTTCTCGCTCGAGATGTCCGAGTCCGAGTTGGCCCAGCGCTTCGTCGCCTCTCAGGCGCGGATCAAGGGCGAGGACCTGCGGCGCGGCAAGGTCGCCGAGGCACGCTGGCCGAAGATCCTCGAGGCCTGCCAGCGACTCGCCCAGGCTCCCCTGTTCGTGGATGACTCGAGCGACACCGGGGTGCTCGAGGTCCGGGCCAAGGCCCGGCGCCTTCACCACCAGCTTGATAACGGCCTTGGCCTGATCATCGTCGACTACCTCCAGCTGATGCGCCACGAGGGCCGGGTGGAGAGCCGGGTCGAGCAGGTGGGGCAGATCTCGCGTGGACTGAAGGGGCTGGCGCGCGAGCTGGGCGTCCCCGTAATCGCCCTCTCTCAGCTGAGCCGCGCGGTCGAACAGCGGGGGGGCGAGAAGAAGCCGATCCTCTCTGACCTGCGCGAATCGGGCCAGATCGAGCAGGACTCCGACCTCGTCATGTTCATCTACCGCGAGGAGTACTACGACAAGGAGTCCGAGCGGCCGGGCGAGGCGGACATCATCATCGCCAAGCACCGAAATGGTCCGGTGGGCGACGTCGTCCTCACCTTCCAGAAGGAATACCCGAAGTTCATGAACTACGCCGGGGAGCGGTTCGCGGCGTGAGTGCCTGCGCTTTCGACATGTGCGACGGGTCGGGCTTCCTCTACGACGACGCCAGCAACACCGCCTACGACTGCCGCTGCCGGCGCCAGCGCGTCATCCAGGCGAAGGCCCGCAGCCTGTCCGCAGTCATCCCCCGCCGCTACCGGGACGTCGCCTTCGACCGCCATCCGGTGACCGAGATCGAGCTGACCGACCGCCCGGTGGTCGGTGCGGTGCGCTCGTTCGTGTCACGGATCGACGAGCACCTCGACGCCGGCCGCGGCCTGTGGTTCATGGGGCCGGTGGGAACCGGCAAGACGACCCTGGCGATGCTGGTCTCGGGGGCGGCGCTGAGCGCCGGGCGGTCGGTGGCCATCTACTCCCTGCCGCGGCTGCTGAACGAGATCCGCGACACCCACCGCTCAGAGCGCTCGCATCTGGACCTGCTCGATCGCCTGACCGCGGTCGACCTCCTGCACATCGACGACGTCGGCGCCGAGCGCACGACCGACTGGGTGCTCGAGGAGCTGTACTCGATCGTCAACGCTCGCTACGAGGACCAGCGGTCGATGGTGATCACCACCAACCTCGACTACGACGAGCTGTGTGTCCAGATCTCGCCCCGGACGGCATCGCGCCTGGCCGAGATGTGCGACCAGCTCCCGCTCGACGGTTCCGACCGCAGAATCGAGCTCGTCCAAGCCCACGGCTGACCTCGCCGGGGGCGGGCGCCACTCAGCTGCAGCGCGGCGCTCGCGAGCCGATCCGGCCGAGCGAGAACCCGATCACGAGTCGCACCGGGCCCGAGCGGCGAAGAGAGATCGAGGTGAACTCGCCGGCCGGGGCGACGCACCCGGCTGCCCCCGAGAGCTGCCAGTAAGGCGACCAGCGGACGCGCACGAGCGCGCGGCCCGGGTGCTCCGCGACCATCGTGACGCTATCCGGACCGAGCGCCGTCAGGCTGGCGGCGCCCGCCACTATCGGCGTCGGATGCGCGACCGCATAGACACGGAAGTGCTGTGTGCGCAGCACCAGATGCAGGTACGGAAGCCCGCGGTTGATCAATGCCAGCTCCTGAACCGCGGAGTAGTCCACCGGTCTGTCGCTGACCGCGACGAACCGCACCGCGAGCTGGTGCAGCCACGTGTCGTAGGCAGCGGCGGTCAGGCCCCCGCCATAGAACAAGTCGTTGTCCTTGAGATCGAGTTGGCGCTCCCAACCGCGAGCGAGCGGGAACCGCGGAGCGACGAAATAGGACTCCCAGTGGGTCGCGGTGAACGGGATCTCGACGCGGAATGGCGGGCCGTGTTGGGCCGCGAGGAAGCTGGTCAGGGGCTGCCAGTAGCTGGCGCTCCGCGAGGCATCTCCCGTTCCGCTCGTGAGATCGCGGATCGGCGCCTCGACCGGCAGGTAAATCAGCGGCAACGCCACGAGGGCCAGCACCACGCCTCGCCGGGGCCAGAAGACCATGAGCGCCAGCGGGCCTGCGAGGAGCGGAAGCAGGCGCGCCGCGTTCCCCCCGAGTGGCGACGGAATGGCGAAGGCGCCGATGGACAAGATCACGTACAGCGCCACACCGGCACGAAGAGCGCGCTGATTTCGCGGCACCAGCCACAGGGCGAATGCGCCAACCAGCGGGATCGCCCAGAAGGCGGAGAATCGGAACGGCTCGCTGCCCCCCTCCGGGAACGCGAGCGCGAGCGCGAGGACGGGAGCCAGCGCGGCGACCGCGACGCCGAGTCCGGCAGCGACGGTGCGGCGTGTCAGCGGTTGAACCATGCTCGCGACGGCGGCCAGGGCGGCGAACAGAGCGGCCACCGGGCTGACGAGCGCGCTGATGAAGGCAAGCACCGCCGCGGACACGGACCGCCCGCGCTGGAGGGAGAGCACGGCGAGGACGGCGGGCAGCAGGCCTACCGCGAACGGCAGACGGCCCGTGTAGAGGTTCGTTGCGATGGCGACGGCGAAGAACACTCCCCCAGCCCACGCGTCCTCCCCGAAGGCGCGATACGCGATCCTCTCGAACGCGGTGGCCGTGAGCGTGGTCGCGATCGCCGCCGCGAGCTGTGGGGTCAGCAACCACGCCAGTGGTGGGAACAGGACGCTGTAGCCCGGGAGGTTGTGGCCCGCGTACCACCAGTTGTTCCAGACGCTGAAGCCCTCAACCCCGAAAAGCTTCGCCCGCAGCAGGTGAGCCGGGAGGTCGAGACTCGGCGGAGACGTGATCACGTAGACGAGCGCGAGCACGCCGGCCACGAGCGTCGGGAGGGCGCGGCGGCTGAGCACGGCCGCGCGAAGACGCGGGATGCGGTCCGTCGAGTCGCCCAGGGTGAGCCTCTGGGTGGCGGCGAGTGACGAGCGTTGAGGCACGGGCATTTGACAACCGCTGGGGAGCGAACGCAAGGTCCCGCCGCCGGGGCCGCGACGGGCGCTCAGCCCTCCGGCTTACGCTCCGACTCCGCGCGCTCCTCGAGCTTCTCCCGCAGGTAGCGGGCCTTCTCGGCCCGCCGTTCGTGCTGCGCGGACTCCTCCTCGTCGGGCGCCTGGCTGGGCGCGCTCCGCCTCCTCGGCCTCCCGGCGCAGCTGCTGGAGCTTCAGCTCTCGGGTGTCCGGATCTTCAGTCATGGTCACATCTTCGCCCGAATAGGCCGAAAATATACGAGGGCCCTCGGCAGGGGCTAGGCAATGACCATTGATCCAAGAACTGAAGTAGCTGAGCAACCGGAAGCGGAGGAGCTGACCGCCGGGACCTCCCTGCGCATCCGCGGGTGGTCATCTGCGGCAGTCCGGGGGCGGGCAAGAGCACCCTCTCACGCTCGCTGGCCGCCGTGGCCCCGTTCGCGGCCAGCCCGCACGATCTGCTCGACCCGCCGGGCGATGCCGAGTACCTCCGTCAGATCGTCCATGCGAGCAGCTGCTGCCGACGCCGCCGTGATCGTGCTTGACGACCGCGGTCTGACTGACGAGGCCCGCCAGGACAGCCGGCTCGCGTCGGTGCTGGGCGTTCGCCACCTGATCGTCGCGGTCAACAAGCTTGACCTGGCGGGCTATGACCGGGGGCGGTTCGACGCCACCGCGCAGGACTACGCCGACTTCGCCGAGGAGCTCGGTCTGGGGCCGATCACGTACGTACCGATCTGTGCCCAGTCGGGCGAGAACGTGCTCGAGCGCGGCGCGCAGATGCCCTGGTACGAGGGGCCGGCTCTGGCCGAGCTTCTGGACCAGGCGACGCCCGACGGCCCTACCACCGAGGCGCCCTCGACGCCCGCCTCGACCGGTCGCCGACCAGTTCGAGGCCACGATCGTCTGGCTGGGCGGGCGCCCGATGCTCCCAGGCCGGAGCTATGGGATGCGCACCGGGTCGGCCGAGCTCACGACGACGATCACCCCTCTGAAGTACAAGCTTCGCTTCGACTCGCCCGAGCACGTCGCGGCGACAAAGCTGGAGCTCGGCGAGGTCGGGATCTGCGACATCGAATGCAGCGCGCCGATCACCTTCGAGCCCTTCCGGGAGAACCGCGAGACCGGCCGCTTCGCTCTGATCGATCCGGTCTCAGGCGATCCGGTGGGGATCGGATTGATCCACTTCGCGCTGCGCCGTTCGCACAACATCCGCTGGCAGGCGCTCACGATCGACAAGCTCGAGCGCGCCCGGGCGCTGCAGCAGCGGCCCACCGCGCTGTGGTTCACCGGCCTGTCCGGCGCTGGCAAGTCGACGATCGCAAACCTGGTCGAGCGAGAGCTACATCGACGCGGTCACCACACCTACATGCTTGACGGCGACAACGTCCGGCACGGTCTGAACGCCGACCTGGGGTTCACCGACGCCGACCGCGTGGAGAACATCCGCCGGGTGAGCGAGGTGGCGAAGCTGATGGTCGACGCGGGTCTGATCGTGATCGTTTCCTTCATCTCCCCCTTCCGGGCCGAGCGGGCCATGGCCCGCTCGCTGTTCGCAGAGCAGGAGTTCCTCGAGGTGTATGTGGACACGCCGCTGGCGGTGGCCGAGGAGCGCGACCCGAAGGGTCTCTACGCCAAGGCGCGCCGCGGTGATCTCGTCAACTTCACCGGCATCGACTCCCCCTACGAGCCCCCCGAGCAAGCCGAGATCCACCTTCTGACGACCGAGCTCTCGGCGGCCGATGCGGCCGGGACAGTGGTCGAGCGGCTGGATCAGTGGGGCCGCCTGGGCTCGCCGCTGGACGAGTAGCGGGTCACCGCCCCGCGCCGCCCTACACTGGGACCCCGTCATGCCGGGAATCGTGATCGTCGGCGCCCAGTGGGGCGACGAAGGAAAAGGAAAGATCACCGACCTGCTCGCCGAGCAGGCCGAGGCTGTGGTCCGCTTTCAGGGCGGCAACAACGCCGGCCACACGATCGTCCGGGGCGGCCGGACGTGGAAGCTCCACCTGATGCCGTCCGGGATCCTCTCTCCCGGAAAGCTGTCGGTGATCGGCAACGGCGTGGTGATCGATCCGAAGGTGCTGACGCACGAGCTCGAGGAGCTGCGCCGCAGCCGGGTCGACACCCAGTGGCTGCGGATCTCCGCCAACGCGCACCTGATCATGCCCTACCACCTGATGCTCGACGACGCTGGCGAGACTCGGCTGGGCAAGCTTCAGATCGGGACGACCCGGCGCGGGATCGGCCCGTGCTACGCCGACAAGGCATCGCGACTGGGGATCCGGGTCCAGGACCTGCTGGACGAGAAGATCCTCAAGAAGAAGATCGTCGCAGCGCTCGAGCCAAAGCGGCAGTCGCTGCGTCCCTTCGCCAAGGATCCCCGCCTCGACCTGCAGGCGATCACCGAGGAGTACCTGACCTACGGGCACCGCCTCGAGCCGTACATCGCGGACACCAGCCGGCTGGTGCTCGAGCTGCTCGACGACGGCAAGTCCGTGCTGTTCGAGGGCGCGCAGGGAGCGCTGCTCGACCTTGACCACGGCACCTATCCATTCGTCACCTCATCGAACCCGGTCGCCGGGGCGGCGTGCATCGGGGCCGGGGTCGGGCCGAAGGACATCGACGAGGTGTGGGGAGTGAGCAAGGCCTACAGCACTCGCGTCGGATCGGGTCCGTTCCCCACCGAGCTCGACGGCGCGCTGGCGGACGAGATCCGCGAACGGGGCGGCGAGTACGGCACGACCACCGGCCGCGCCCGCCGGGTCGGCTGGGTCGACCTCGTGGCCCTCCGCTACGCCGCCCGGCTCAACTCGATGACCGCGCTCGCAGTCACCAAGCTGGACGTCCTCTCCGGCCTGGAGAAGATCTGCGTCTGTACCCGATACCGCGGCGCCGAGGGGGCCGAGTTCGACTACTTCCCCTATCACCAGACCGTGCTCCACCACTCGACGGGTGAATACACCGAGCTGCCGGGCTGGACCGAGGACCTGTCCGAATGCCGCAGCGAGGACGAGCTGCCCAGCACCGCGCGCGAGTACCTCCAGTTCATCGCCGACTTCGTACGCGTCCCGATCGCCTTGATCGGAGTCGGGCCGGATCGCGAGCAGGTGATCTGGACCCAGGCGAGCGAGTCGATGGCCGGGGCGGCACGAACGCCGGCCGAGGCGAACGCCTAGGCCGGGGACGTTCGTCACTTTGGGTCCTAGGGACCCCAACTGACGGATGCGGCTCTGCCTCGAGGGTCGACGCGGGTGGCGCTGTGTATCGCCGGACGCCTACCGACGCGACGGATGCCCGACGCCCGGCCAGGGCGAGAGCACGAGCACGAGCCTGGAGTCGCTGAGCGCCCGGACGGCGTGACGCTCACCCGGCTCGAAGTGGGAGAGGAAGCCGGCCTTGCCGGTGACCGTCTCTCCGTCGTTGGTCACCTCGATCTCCCCTCCGGCCACCAGTAGGTAGGCGCGCTCGTGCACCTGGTGCTCCTGTAGCTCCTCGCCCGCCGGCAGGTTGATGGCGATCGCTCGGGTCTCCTCGTCGGAGCGGAGGATCTGCGGCCGGTGGGGCTCGATCTCGAGTGAGCAGATGTCCCAGGTCTCCATGGCCCTAATCCTCTCACTTCGAGGCTGTCTCAGAAGCTCCGCACGCGTCTGGCGGCGAGCCTCTCACCGCCAGTGTTCGATCAGATCCTCTTCGCCGACCTTCCGCACGACACGCGCGGGAACGCCCATCACCACTTGGCGGGCGGCCACGTCACGGGTGACCAGCGCGCCGGCGGCCACGAACGCCTCCTCGCCGATCTCCACCCCGGGAGCAGCACCGCGGCGCCGCCGACCCGGCAGGCGCGCCGGAACACGGGGCCGAGCAGCGCCTCTCCGCGAGCATGGCGGCCCATCGAGTGGTCGTTGGTGGTGACCACGCCCGGGCCGAGGAACACGTCGTCTTCGACCACGCGAGCCACCGGTCACGTACACGCCGGTCTGGATCAGCACCCCCGCGCCGACGACAGCGTCGAAGTCGACGCAGGACGCCCTCCCGACCACGGAGCGCTCGCCGACTACCGAGCGCTCGCGCACCTGCGCCTGGTCGCCGATGATCGCGCCCCGCTCCAGCCGGGCTCCCGCGTAAACGACCGCGCCGCAACAGATCGTCACCTCGTCGCCGATCTCGAGCGCCGACAGCGAACCCCCGGCGGCGCTCGACCCGGGGCGGAGCCGGGGGCGCTTGCCCAGGACGGCGCCGTCCTCGATCACGCAGCCTGCGCCGATCGACACGCCGGCATGGATGACCGCCCCCGAGCCGATCTGAGCCCCGGCGCCGATCGAGACACCGGCGTGGATGACCGCTCCCGGAGCCAGCTCCACATCGGCAGCGAGCACGGCGTCAGGGGCGACGAAGGCAGCGGCCGCGCCGCCCGGGGCCTCAGCCGCCAACGCCCGTCTCCCGGCGCGAGGCGTCAAGCGAGCGCTGGAGCTGCTCGAGCACCCGCACGACGCGCAGCCCGCTCTCGCCGTCTGACCGGGGGCGCCGGCCCGTGCGCGACGCACTCGATGAAGTGCTCGCACTCGAGCCGCAGCGGTTCGGCGTTGGGGATGCGGGGGCAGAAGATGTCGCCGGTGCGGGTGATGTACTCGCCGTAGCCGCGGGCGTCCTCGTCGAATCCCTTGTCGTAGATGGTCAGCTTGCCCTCGAGCGCCATGTCGTCGAAGGTGGCCATCCGGCTGGAGCCGACCACGGTGAAGCGGCGCTCCTTGTGGGGGTCGAGCCACGAGAGATGGAGATGGGCGGAGAGTCCGGAGGGGAAGCGCAGGAAGCAGAACACGACGTCCTCGACCCCAGCGCGCACGTACGATTCACCGTGGGCGACCACCTCCCACGGCTCCTCGCCCGCCAGATGGAGCACGACCGAGACGTCGTGGGCGCCCGAGGCTCCACAGGGCGTTCTCGTCCGCGCGCAGCTTG
The DNA here is from genome assembly GCA_963834635.1 of uncultured Solirubrobacterales bacterium. Taxonomy (GTDB): domain Bacteria; phylum Actinomycetota; class Thermoleophilia; order Solirubrobacterales; family Solirubrobacteraceae; genus Palsa-465. Next base: position 88,387 of record CAWICI010000003.1, read on the forward strand.
CCCAGGTTCAGCCGGTTCCCGTAGATGTAGTAGATCTGATCGCCCAGCTGGCCGGAGTCGACCAGCTCCTTGAGCTTCTGAACGCCCGGGTGGTACTCGAGCAGGTGGCCGACCATCAGCACCCGGCCCGCCGCCTCGGCCGCGGCCACCGCGCGCTCCGCGTCGGGCACCGACTGCGCCAGCGGCTTCTCGACGAAGCAGTGCTTGCCCGCCTCGAGCACCCGGCTCGCGATCTCGGCATGGGTGGGGACAGGCGTCGCGACCGCGACGGCGTCGAGCGAGGGATCGTCGAGTAGCTCATCCAACTCGCCGGTGACCGGGACCCCGGGGAACCTGGCCGCCACGCGCTCGCGTGCCTTCGGCGAGGCGATCGCAGCACCACGCCAGCTCGGCTCCCGGAATGGCGGCGAAGTTCCGCGCCAGGTTCGGCCCCCAGTAGCCGAGGCCGGCGACGCCGACCCGTACGGGGCGACCCGGCAGGCTGTCCGCGGTCCCGCTCATCCGTAGCGCAGTGTAAGTGCGGCCACGACGCGTTCCCCGGCGTGGCCGTCGCCGTACAGCGGCGGCCGCTCGGCCGGGGGCTCGCGCTCGAGCGCGGCCACGGCAGCGCCGGCATCGAGATCCACGAGCACGTTCCAGCCCTCCTGCACGGTCTCCACCCACTCCGTGCTCGGCCGCAGCGTCACGCACGGCACGCCGGCGAGGTAGGCCTCCTTCTGAAGCCCGCCCGAGTCGGTGAGCACGGCTCGGGCCCTGCACAGCAGCGCCGTGAACTCGACGTAGCCCAGCGGCGGGGCAAGCAGGATCCGCCTCCGCTCCCTCGAGCCGCTCGAGCAGTCCGCTCGCCACCAGCCGAGCGCGGGTGCGGGGATGAAGCGGGAACACCACCGGCCGGGGCACGGCGAGCAGGAGCTCGACCAGCTGCCCCAGCCGCGCCCGGTCATCGACGTTCCCGGCGCGGTGCGCGGTGCACAGCACGTACTGCACCCGGGGTGACGCCGTATTGCGAGACCAGATCGGTCCGCTCTCGCACCCGGGCCTGCACGGCCAGGGCGACATCGACCATCACGTCGCCCACCAGCTCGACCTCGCCGGCCACCGCCTCCCGGCGCAGGTTCTCGACGGCGACCGACGAAGAGCAGAGCAGCAGCGTGCTGGCATGGTCGGCGAGCACGCGGTTGAGCTCCTCGGGCATCGAGCGGTCGAAGGAGCGCATCCCGGCCTCGACGTGCGCCGTGGCGATCCCGGCCTGGGCGCCGGCGAGCGCGCCGGCGAGGGTCGAGTTCGTGTCGCCGTAGACGAGAACGACGTCGGGGGCCAGCTCGGCCACCAGCGGCTCGAGCGCTCCCAGCATGCGCGCCGTCTGCGAGGTGTTCGAGCCGAGCGCGATCCCGAGCTGGCGGTCGGGGCGGGAAGCCCGAGCTCGCTCGAAGAAGATCGCCGAGAGCTCATCGTCGAAGTGCTGGCCGGTGTGGACGAGGAGCTCCTCGTGCGCCTGGCGCAGCTTCGGCGACACCGCCGCCGCCTTGATGAACTGCGGGCGGTTGCCGATGACAGTGAGGACTCTCAGGCGGCGAGCTCCGAGCGTATGCGCGCCGAGACGAGCTCCGCCGCGCGTGTCCGTGACCGCCCCGGTGCCGCTGAAGGCCCGGCCATCGACCGAGTCCACAGGCTGGACCTCGCGCGTGGTCGAGGCCAGGAACGCCTCCTCGGCCCCCGCCAGGTCGTCCAGGGTGCACGGGCGCTTCGACGGCGCCGGTCACTTCGATCACCAGACCCCGGGTGATCGAGGCCAGGATGTGATCCTCCAGCGGCGGGGTCAGAATCGCACCGTCTTTGACCCAGAAGATCGAGCTCGTCGGCGCTTCCAGCACCCGGCCGTGGGGGGTGACCAGCAGCGCCTCGTCGAAGCCGTGCTCGCGGGCCAGGCGACTGGCCAGCATGTTCGACGGCATAGGAAAGCGACTTGACGCCGTCAAGCACGCGCGTGGGCGAGTAGGTGATCGATCCCAGACGGATCCGCTCGGGGCTATTCGGCAGCGGCTCGGTCAGCAGCAGCCGGCGACCCCCGCGCGTCACCACGATCCGCAGCAGCTCGTGATCGGGACCCGAGCCGGCGTGGGCGAGCAGCCGATAGGCGTCGGATCGAACCGCCTCAAGGTCGACGGGGAGCCGGAGGTTGGAGGCGGAGCGCTCGAGCCGGCGAGGTGGTCCTCGAGCGCGAACGGCTGCCCGTCGTAGATGCGGATGACTTCGAACGCGCCGTCGCCGCGCAGCAGCCCCTCGTCGGTGGCCGGAATCGTCGCCCCCGAGGCGAGCATGATCGAGCCATCGACCGAGGCCAGCGAGCCGCTGAACGAGGCAGCCACGGACGGCAGCCTAGCCGGAGGCGGCGCGGAATCGCTGTCCGTTGCCGAGCTCGGCGTACTCGGGCTGACACCACACCCCGGCCAGCCGGACGACCGTGGCGGCAGACGCCGCCATGTCCTGCACGGAGGCCCATTCCCGGACCGAGTGGTACTCATGACCGCCGGTGAAGAGGTTGGGCGTGGGCAGGCCCATCTCGCTCAGCCTCGAGCCGTCGGTGCCGCCCCGGATCGGGGTCGCTGACCGGTTCGATCCCCTCGGCGCGGATCGCCTCGGCGGCGGCCTCGGTGACATGGGCACTGGGTCGAGGTGGGCGCGCATGTTCCTGTACTGGCGGTGGACCTCGACCTTCGACCTTGGCCCGCGGCTCAGGCCCCGACGACGCCTCGCGGCGGTCGCGCTCCAGTACCGCCAGGTGCTCAGCGAGGCGGCCCTCGTCGAAGTCGCGCATGATGGCGCGAAACGACGCCGTCGCACGCGTTCCGGTGAGCTGAGAGGGATGAATGAACCCTGGCGACCGGAGGTCGTCTCGGGCGAGAGGTCGGCGGGCAGCGCGGCCACGACCGCGCGGCCAGGCGAAGGGCGTTGACCAGCTTGCCCGTGGCCTGCCCGGGATGGACGTCGACGCCCTGGATCGTGACCATCGCCTCGAGCGCGCTGAAGGTCTCGTCCTGGAGCTCGCCCAGCTCGGACCCGTCGACCGTGTAGGCGCAGAGCGCGCCAAAGCGCTCGATGTCGAACAGGGTGGCGCCCTCGCCGATCTCCTCGTCGGGGGTGAAGGCGACCCGCAGCGTCGGACGCGGCAGCTCGGGATGCGCGGCAGGTGAGCGACCGCCGCCATGATCGTCGCCACCCCGGCCTTGTCGTCGGCCCCGAGCAGCGTGTCGCCGCTCGAGGTCACGATGTCGTGCCCGACTTTTCGCGCAGCTCGGGCATCGTCGCCGGGTCGAGCCGGGTGCCGCTGGCGCGGAAGTTCGATACCTGCCGTCGTAGTCACGGTGGACGATCGGCTCCACGCCCGCCCCCGGCGCGTCCGGGCTGGTGTCGACGTGGGCGAGCACGCCGACGACCGGGAGCGCTCGGGCCTTCGACCGCCGCTCCGGGACGCGTGGCCATCACGTAGCCGTTGTCGTCGAGCTCGGCGTCGCCGAGGCCGAGCTCTTGCAGCTCCGCCACGAGCAGCCGGCCGAGCTCGAGCTGGCCGGGCGTGCTGGGGGAGCTGGTGCGGTCGCGGCGAGGACTGCGTGTCGATCCGCACATAGCGCAGAAACCGCTCCAGCACGTCGTTAGAGACGGCCTGGGCGAGGGGAGAGGTAAAGGGGGCTGGCGACATCTGCGTTTACGGAGTATTACGTGACGCTTGCACACACCGTTGCTCGTTTCCCTCCATGGGGGGCGGGTAGGCCATATTGAGAACGAGATAACGAAACGGGAGAGAACATACCGATGGCCAACCAGACCAGGACCCAGAGACAGGCCGCGGCCAAGAAGGCCGCCGCCACACGTAAGCGCAACGCCGCCAATCGAAGCACCTCGGCGACCAAGTCGTCGGCGCGGCGCACCGCGCGCTCGGCTGGCCGGACCGCCAAGGCCGGTCAGACCACGACCAAGCAGGCAGCACGCGCTACCGGACGCCGGCTTGACGCCACGGCCGAGCGGCTCGACGCCTTCGGGCGTCAGGCCCAGCGCGTGATGCACGTTCAACTCGGCGCGGCGATTGCCGTGCGGGATGCGGTGGCGAAGACCGCGCAGACGTACACGAGCATCGATCTCGCCACGCGCGAGCTCAAGCGCTTCGAGCGCCGCGGCGAGCAAGCGGTCAGACGAAGCCGTCAAGCGGTTCGTCGCCGCGGGCGCGAGTTCGAGCACGATGCTCGCTCGGTGCGCAAGGACGTGCGCCGCCACACCAATGGCTGGCGCTCGGACGCCGCCGATGTCGCCGACCGCGTGAAGCGCGTCGCCGCCTAGTGCCAAGCTCGGTTGCCCGACGGCCGAGCAAAACCTCAGCTCGCCGAAGGCCCGCTCCCGCGGGCCTTCGCGCGTCTGGGGCGGCTCGCCGGGGGAGGCTGCGGCGCTCTGATTGCGCGGGACCGGGGCTTCGGCGGGTGGGCAAAGGACGCGGCTTCACCTATCTGGATGAGAACGGCAAGGCGCTGAAGAACGCCGAGGCGCTCGCCCGGATCCGCGAGCTGGCGATCCCGCCGGCGTGGCGCGAGGTGTGGATCTGCACTGACCCGCTGGGGCATCTCCAGGCCACCGGGGTCGACGCCGCCGGGCGCAAGCAGTACCTCTATCACCCGCGCTGGCGCGAGCATCGGGACCGCGCCAAGTTCGAGAAGATGGTGCGCTTCGGGGATGCGCTGCCCAAACTCCGCCGCCGTTTGGCCCGCGAGCTCGAGGCAGGAGAGCTTTCCCGCGAGCGGGTCCTGGCCTGCGCGGCGCGGCTGCTGGACGTCGGCATGTTCCGGATCGGCAGCGAGGAATACGCCGACGAGGAAGGCGGCATCGGCCTGGCCACGATCCGCAAGGAGCACGTCAAGGTCGAGCCCGACCAGGTCGTCTTCGACTACCTGGCCAAGGGGGGAATCCCCCGCATGCAGACGATCATCGATCCGCAGGTGCACGAGGTCCTGAGCGCGCTCAAGCGGCGCCGCGGAGGACCGCCCCAACTGCTCGCCTATCGACAGGGGCGCAGGTGGTACGGCGTCCGCTCCGACGACATCAACGATTACCTCAAGGAGCAGCTCGGCGAGGACTTCAGCGCGAAGGATTTCCGCACCTGGAACGCCACCGTGATGGCCGCGGTGTCGCTGGCCATCGACGGCTATGACGCGGCGAACAAGACCGCCCGCAAGCGCGCCAGCGACCGGGCCGTGCGCGCCGTGGCGCAGCTCCTCGGCAACACGCCGGCGGTGGCGCGGCGCGCCTACATCGATCCGCGCGTGTTCGACCGCTACCTATCAGGCTGGAACATCGCCGGCCCGCGCTTGACCGCATCGGCGAGCGGCTCGACAGTCCCGATGACCGAGTGCGCGCCCGGATCGAAGCCGCGGTGCTCGACCTGCTGACCGACAACCGCGATTCACCCGCGCTCGAGCACCAAAAAGCAGAAAAATAGGCCAGAGCGGGGACCGCGGACTCAAAGTCCCTGCTGTCCGGCCGATATAGCGAGAGCAGTCCGCAATTTCGCCTTCGGCCAGTGGAGAAGGGCGAGACACGGGGCTTCAGATCTGCTAGAACACGCGTTGTCTGCGAAGGGACGAAGCGATGGCGTTGACAATTGAAGGTCGCGCGCACGCAGCTACTTCCAGCTCAACTGAGCTGTTTCTACTGTGGCATCGGTATCGAGATCGTCGCGCGCGCGACGAGCTGATCGAGCGGTTCCTGCCGCTCGCACGCAAGCTGGCCCGCCGTTACATCTCGTCGAGCGAGCCCTACGACGACCTGGTCCAGGTCGCCAGCCTCGGCCTGGTCAAGGCGGTCGAGCGCTTCGACCCCTCGAAGGGATTCGCGTTCACGTCGTTTGCCGTGCCGACGATCGTCGGCGAGCTCAAGCGCTATTTCCGTGACAGCGGCTGGGCTCTGCACGTCGACCGCAGCGCCCAGGAGCGCGCCCGCAAGATCACCGAGGCCGAGCGCCAGCTCAGCGCCCGGACCGGCGGCGCGCCGACGATCAACGAGCTGGCCCAATACCTCGAGATGCCCGAGGAGGAGGTTCTCGACGGCCTCCAGACCGCCGAGGCCTACGACGCGATCTCGCTCGACGCGCCCTTCCAGACCGATGAGGACGGTGCCACCACGCGCATCGACACGATCGGCGGCGAGGACGAGCGGCTCGACATGGTCGACGACCAGGCGACGATCTTCGCCGCCGCGCGGCACCTTCCGCGCCGCGAGCGCCAGATCCTGTATCTGCGCTTCGGCGAGGATCTGACCCAGACCGAGATCGCCGAGCGGATCGGCGTCTCGCAGATGCAGGTCTCCCGCCTGCTGCGCAAGTCGCTCCAGCGCCTGCGCGACCTGACCTAGCCCGGAGCCAGGCCACAACGACAAGGCGGCCGGCGAGTCGCGCTCGCTCGGCCGCCGAGACCTCAGGCTAGGTCAGCTGTGGCTCACCATCGCCCATACCAGCGGCGACGGCCACCCGCGGCGCCTTCGACACCCCGGATGAAGAAGCCGATCACCCACAGGATGAGGGCGATGACCAGAATGATCCACAGGAAGTGGACGGCGAACCCGAGCCCTCCGAACAAAGCGAGAATCAGGAGCAACACCAGTAGCGCGACCATCAAGTCTCCTTTCCGATCTGGGCAGATCCTCCCGCCGCTAAGCGGTACCCGTAAACGGTTGCCTTCACGCAGCGGGGCGGTTGCGCTCACGCACCTTGGGGCCGGTCGTCACGGCAACGTCCTCCTCGCGCTCGCTCGAGCGCTCCCGGTCGGCCTCGCCGGAGGCGGCCGCGCGGGCGTCATCGCTCTCGTCCCCGGCGTCTTCGATTGCCCGCCGGGCTGCGTGCTGGTCGCCATGGGAGGCGTTCTCGATCAGCTCCTGCTCGGCCTGCTCGAAGCCCTCGGCCTCCCCCTGGCCCGCTTCCACCAGCGGCTGCTGGGCCTCGTCGACTTGTCCTTCGTCGGTCGCCGGCGGCTCGGCGGAGGGGGTGCCGCCAATCCGGGCCGCTTCTGCGGCGGCCAGCTCTTGCTGCTCGCGTTCGGCGTCGGAACTGGGCATCGGACGCGTCGATACCCAGTGGCGTGTCACGCAAACCCACTCAGACCAGTAGGCTCGCGCAGCGTGCAAAGCCAGCTTCGGGTAGATGTTCGTGACGGGGATGGGGCAACGGTGGTGGCGCTCAGTGGAGAACTCGACCTCGCTTCCAGCCGCGCGCTCGAGGAGCGTCTCGACGAGGTGTTCGGCTCGGATTCGAAGCTCGTGATCGTCGATCTCAGACAGCTCGACTTCATGGACTCGACGGGCTTGAGTGTGTTGATCAAGGCCAACCAGTCCGCCGACGAGGACGAGCGACGGCTCTGCATCGTCAAGGGCCAGCCGCAGGTGCAGCGCCTGCTCACCCTGACCGGCGTCGGCGACAGGCTGTCGCTGCTCGAGACGCCGGAAGACGCTTTGAGAGGAGCGTGATGCAGCCCGGAGCCAGCTCACTGGGCGGCCCGCTGAGCGGAGGCTGGCCGGCGTTCACCGACGTGCTCGACGTGCTCGACGAAGCGGTGACGATCCGCGATCGCGACGGGAACATCGCCTACGCCAACAGGGTGGCGCTGAGCAGCATGGGCTTCAGTTCGCTGGAGGAGATGCGGGCTCGCCCCACGACCTCGATCATGGCCGAGTACCTGGTCGAGGACGAACAGGGCCGGCCGCTCACCCACGACGACATCCCTTCGATCCGGATGATGCGCGGCGAGGAACCGCAGCGGCTGGTGATGAGGACGGTCAACCGCGACAGCGGTGAAGTGCGCTGGCGCCAGCTGAAGTCGTCCCCGCTCACCGATGACCGCGGTGAGCTGATCGCCGTGGTGACGGTGATCGAGGACGTGACCGACGTGAAGACGGCCGAGCTGCGGATGGGCGTCCTGGCCGAATCGGGCCGGATCCTCGCTTCCTCGCTCGACTACCAGGAGACGCTCCGCAACGTCGCCAATATCGCGGTTCCGGCGCTGGCCGACTGGTGCGCGGTCGACCTGGTCGACCGCAACCTGCGCCGCGAACACGTCGTGACCGCCCACCAGGACCCGGAAAAGGTGGCCCTGGCCCAGGCGGCCCGGCGCTTCGAGCCGGAGGAGTTCGACCCTCAAGGGGCGGCCGGCCGGGTCCTGCGAACCGGAATCACCGAGCTCTACAACGACATCACGCGTCGAGCAGATCGCCGCCGGGGCGCGCAGCGAGGAGCACCATCAACTGCTCAAGGCGCTTCAGATGCGCTCTGCGGTGGTCGTGCCAATGCGCGTGCCGGCGAGAACGATCGGCGTGATGACGCTGGTGACGGCCGAGTCCCGTCGCCGGTTGACCGAGGACGACCGGGAGCTGGCCGAGCAGCTCGCGCGGCGAGCGGCGGTGGCGGTCGAGAACGCGCGCCTGCACACCACCCTGTCAGCGATCGCCGACACGCTTCAGCGCAGCCTGCTCCCCGACGAGCTGCCCGAGATCGAGGGCTGGGAGCTCGCCTCGCTCTACCAGCCGGCCGGCGGTGATCAGCAGGTCGATGTCGGTGGTGACTTCTACGAGCTCTTCCGCTCCGAGGGCACGTGGTTCGCCCTGATTGGGGACGTCACAGGGAAGGGCGTGACGGCGGCGACGCTCACCGCTCTGCTGCGGCACGGATCGCAGTTCGCCAGCCGTCATGACCCACGTCCCGGGAGCATCCTGAGCCAGCTCGACGAGGCATTGCGCGGCCGCTCCGAGGACTCGCTGTGCACGGCATCGTGCCTGCGTCTCGGTGACCACCACTTCGAGTTCAGTTCTGGCGGTCACCCCCCGGCGATGGTGATCGGCGCCGACGGAAGGGTCCGGGAGCTGGCGCCAACCGGCCCGCTGCTGGGCGCGTTCGATGACGCACAGTGGCCCGACCAGACAGTCAGAGCTGGCCCCCGGTGACACGGTGCTGCTCTACACCGACGGGGTGACCGAGGCGCCGGGCGATGGGCAGCGGTTCGGGGTCGAGCGCCTCAAGCAGGTCGTGGCCGGCAGTGCCCGCTCGAGCCCGTCCGAGATGCTCTCCCGCCTAGATGCGAGGCTGGCCGAGTTCCGGACCGGATCCCGCGGCGATGACGTCGCCGTGCTCGCGCTGCGGCCCCGGACCTGACCGCGACGGTCCGGGTCAGCGACGGTGGTCGACCATGACCACGTTGATCAGCTCCGAGCCATCCCCATCCGGGTTCGTGGTCAGCTCGTCGCTGAGCAGCGCGAGGGGCGAGCTGGGGGCAGACGCGGCGCCGAGAAGCTCGTCGGTCGACCCGATGGCAAACGGGCCGACGGTGAGCTGGAGCCGCCGGGGCGTCGCCTGCAGGGCAAAGCCGACCCGGTTGCTGGTGGCGGCCCGGACGGCGTGGGCAGAGATCGAGTCCGTCACCAGGTAGACGTCGGAGAAGCGGTCGAGTGAGAAGCGGGCGGTGGCGGCGAGCGCGCGGGCGAGCCGCCCGAGTACCGACGGCAGCAGGGTGACGGGCGAGAGCGAGATCACGGCGTCGCCAGAGAGCTTGTGGGTCCAGCCGTCCTCGGGAGCCGGCATGACCGGAAAGCCGAACAGCGGCTTACCTTCCCGCGCCGCCGGAAACAGCATCCGCACCTCGGTTCCACCCCCGTCCCCGGGACGGAACTCGGCCCGCTGGGCCAGCGCCTGCATCACCGGGACACCCACCCCTTGAAGACGATCCTCCACGGGCGTCTCGTCGGGCATGCCGACGCCGTGGTCACGGACGACGGCTTCAAGCCCGTCGCCGGAGACGTAGAGCTGGATCTTCAGCGGACCCGGCTCGCCGCGGTAGGCGTGCATGACGACGTTGTTCGCGGCCTCGCTGATCGCCGTCTTGACGTCGTCGAGCAGCTCGGCGTCCATGGCCAGGAGCTCGGCCACTCCGCCCAGCATGCCCCTGACCAGCGTCAGGTTCTCCGGAATGCTCGTCAGCTCGAGGGTGACGATCGAAGGGAGATCGTTTCCCACCAAGGTCTCGTCCGTCATTTGAGCGCACACAAGCCGAGGGTCTCCACGAGTTGGCGGTTTGCCACCTGGCCGACGCGGCCCCTGCCTCCGTGCTCCATCGCCGGTTGTCTGCGCTCAGAAGAGTATCGGCACTCCGGCACGACCGCCGGCGAGCCCCCGATGGAGAGAGGGATCGGCGCCCGCCGGCGGTCGGCCACGCGTCGGACCAACGAAGACTCGCGGATGCGATGCAGCCGACGGGATGAACACTGGCGTCGATCTGAGGGGAAGAGGTCCGACGATCTTCGCGGTGCAGACACGATCGACAGCAACATCACTTCCGATGACGCGCATGGAGCTCATGAACGGTTGCATTGCCGGATTCGAGGTCCGCGCTCGGCTGGCTCGCGCCGATCACGTCCCGCCCTGTGAAACTAAACCCCAGCGCCACACATTGCGGTTGGGGACATTGGTCAGCGATTTCTTACCCGAATCCGGTGGGCCAAAACCCGGACCGGCTCCCGTGGCGCTCGCGGTTTAGTCAGAGGCGCGGGGACGAGAGGCGCGGGGACGGCGCAGGCTTACGCCGCGTCCTCGCCTTCCGTCAGCTCGCGCAGCTGCGAGAGAGCGCGACGGAGAATCCGCGAGACCTGCATTTGCGAGACGCCGATCAGATCCGCGATCTGCGTCTGGGTGAGGTCCTCGACGAAGCGGAGCTCGAGCACACGCCGCTCGCGTGTGGACAGGTGGCGCGCCGCCGATGCGATCGAAACACTCGCCTCGACGAATTCAAAGCGCGGATCAGCTTCGCCGAAGGCATCGGCCAGCGTGCCCGACTCGCCCTCGCCGTCCTCGCGGGGGGTGTCGAGCGAGACGCAGTGGTGGGCGCCAGACGTCTCGAGCGCGTCGAGGACATCCTCGATGCTCAGCTCGAGGTAGGCGGCAAGATCGGGGACCGAGGGCGGACGGCCGGTTCTGGCCGTCAACTGCTGCTGGGCCTCCTCCACCTTGAGCGCCTGCTCCTGAGCGCCGCGCGGAACGTGAACGGCCCAGCCGAGGTCACGGAAGTAGCGCTTGAGCTCACCAAGGATGGTGGGCACGGCGAAGGAGGAGAACGCCGTGCCACGGGTTGGATCGAAGCGATCGATCGCCTTGACCAGGCCAAGGCTGGCGACCTGCAACAGATCGTCGAACGGCTCACGGGCACCGCTGTAACGGCGCGCCAGCTTGCGAGCCAGCGGCAGGAAGCGCTCGACCAGCTCAGCCCGGGCCCGCTGATCGCGATGGCGCTGCCAGCGCTCGAACAGCTCGGCAGCCTCAACTCCTGTCCCCACCTCGGCGCCCCGGCGGCTGAACGTCCGCGGGGCGGAAAGAGTCTGTTCCATTGGTTGGTTCCTACCCACGAGTAGAAACGCCTAAATCAAACGTGTGTCAGAAAACTGACCGAAGGGCTAAAGGTCCGCGCAACCGCCTCCAGGCCGATGGATTCCCGCCCGATGACGGGGTAGAGGAGGGTCATGCGGGTAGTCGTGATCGGCGCCACCGGAAACGTGGGGACGAGCGTCCTCGAGGCGCTCTCCGGAGACCCAGCGGTGCAGGAGATCGTTGCCGTCGCCCGGCGCGAATCGCGTCGGTCCTATCCGCGGACGAGCTCGGTTACGGCGGACATCACGAGCTCCGACCTGGTGCCGATCCTCCGCGGTGCCGACGCAGTCATCCTCCTCGCCTGGCTGATCCAGCCCGGTCGCGATGAGTCGATCACCCGAGCGGTCAACGTCGACGGCAGCCGCCGGGTGTTCGAAGCGGTGGTGCAGGCCGGCGTCCGGAAGCTGATCTACGCCTCCTCGGTCGGGGCCTACTCGCCCGGGCCCAAGGATCGGCGCGGTCGACGAGTCGTGGCCCACGGACGGGATCGAGACCTCGTTCTACTCCCGGCACAAGGCCGAGGTGGAGCGGCTGCTCGATCAGCTCGAGCGCGAGCAGCCCCAGCTGCGCGTCGTGCGCATGCGCCCCGCCCTGATCTTCAAGCACGACGCCGCCACCGAGATCCGGCGGCTGTTCGCCGGGCCGTTGCTCCCCGGCTGGCTGGTCCGGCCCGAGCTGATCCCGATCGTCCCCGACACGCCGCGGCTGTGCTTCCAGGCTGTCCATTCGCTGGATGTCGGCGACGCCTACCGCCGTGCCGTGCTCGCCGACACCGCGGGGGCATTCAACCTCGCCGCCGACCCGCCGATCGGGCCGGCCGAGCTCGGAGGGATCCTGGGCGCCCGGCCGGTCAAGATCCCGGCCCGCGCGCTGCGGACGGTGGCCAGGCTCACCTACGCGCTTCACCTCCAGCCGACCGAGCCCGGGTGGCTCGACATGGGGCTGGCCGTGCCGCTGATGGACTTCTCCCGGGCGCGGAGCGAGCTCGGCTGGGAGCCGACGCGTTCCGGGACCGACACCCTGGCCGAGCTGCTGGCGGGCATGCGGACCGGCGCCGACCTCGACACGCCGCCGCTCGCCCGCTCGGCCACGGCCCCGGCGCGGCTGCGCGAGGTGCTGACCGGCGTCGGCTCGCGGCCCTAGCCAGCGCCCTGCCGGGCTCACTGCGTGAGCTAAAGGCTAGGGCTGGAGAAGGATCTTGATCGCCCCGTCTTCCTTCTTCTGGAAGATCTCGTAGGCGTAGGGCGCCTGGTCCAGCGGCAGCTTGTGCGTGGCCAGGTCCTCGACCCCGAGGGGGTCGCCGTCGCCGTTCAGCAGCGGCATGATGTCGTCGATCCAGCGCTTGACGTTGGCCTGACCCATCCGCAGCTGGATCTGCTTGTCGAACAGGTCCATCATCGGCATCGGGTCGGCGGTGCCGCCGTAGACCCCGCTCAGGGAGATCGTGCCGCCGCGGCGGACGGAGTCGATCGCCGTGTGCAGAACGCTGAGGCGATCGATCCCGCCCTTCTCGAAGATCGCCTGGGTGACCGAGTCGGGCATCATGCCGGCGAGCTGGTGAGCGAGCTTGCCCATCGGCGAACCGTGGGCCTCCATGCCGACCGCGTCGATAACCGAGTCGGGGCCGCGGCCGTCGGTCTGCTCACGGAGGGGCTCGGTGACGCTGTCGTGCTGGCGCGCGTCGATCGGCGTGACGCCGTGGCGGCGAGCGAGCTCGAGGCGCTCGTCAACCAGATCGATGCCGAACACCTGAGACGCGCCCTGATGCAGAGCGATCCGGCAGCACATCTGGCCGATCGGCCCGAGTCCGAACACGGCCACCGTGCCGCCGTCCGGGATGGCCGCGTAGACCACCGCCTGCCACGCCGTGGGCAGGACGTCGGAGAGGTAGACGAAGCGATCGTCAGGCGGGCCTTCGGGCACCTTGATCGGGCCGAAGTGCGCCTGGGGAACGCGCAGCAGCTCGGCCTGACCGCCCGGGACCTGGCCATAGAGCTTGGTATAGCCGAGCAGCGCCGCGCCCTTCTCCTGCTCGCGGACCTGGGTGGTCTCGCACTGCGAGAAGAGCTTCTGGTTGCACATGTAGCAGTTGCCGCAGGAGATGTTGAACGGGATGACCACGCGGTCACCCGGCTTGATGTGGCTGACCTCCGACCCGACCTCCTCGACGATCCCCATCGGCTCATGACCGAGGATGTCGCCCTCGTCCATGAACGCTCCCATCACTTCGTAGAGGTGGAGATCAGAACCGCAGATCCCGGTCGAGGTGATGCGCACGACGGCGTCGGTCGGTTGTTCGATAGTCGGGTCGGGGACGGTGTCCACCCTGATGTCACGCTTGCCGTGAAAGGCGACAGCCTTCATCTGCTTCCTCCAGTTCGTATCCAGGTCGGTCGCTGTTACCCGCTCACACCGCGCCGACGCCCTGCTCGCGCAGCGAGGCGTCGAGCGCGGCGGCGAACTCGGAGCGGACGCGGTCGGCCGCCGCGCGCTCCTGGACGAGGATGTGCTCGGCCAGCTGCGCGGTCTCGGTGTCCCCGGCACGGGTGGCCACGCGCCCCAGCTGCTCGTAGGCCCCGATCTCCAGGTGCTCGAGGGCGTAGGAGAAGGCGGCCAGCTTGGCCGGGGTGTCCGGCTGGGCCTGGAAGAACATCCCCCAGTTGAGCGCGCCGAGCCGGAGCGCCGGCATCCTTCAGCTTCGAGGGCGAGGCGCCGCGGGCGCTGAGCCGCTCGGCCACCAGTTGCTGATGGCGCTCGGTCTCGACGAGATGGTCCTCGTAGGCCGAGGCCAGCCCGCTCGCGCCGGCCAGCTCGGGGCCCTTCTCGAGCAGCTGGATCGACTGGCCCTCGATCGCGTGCGCGTCGGCCAGGTACTTGTTGACCTGCTCGTCGAGGTCGTCGGGATCGAGCTCGCGCAGCGACGCATCGACCGCCTTGTCGAACGAAGCCGCCAGCCGGCTCGCCATCGCTCGTTCCTGCTCGCCGATCTGCTTGGCCACCTGCACCGTCTCGGCGTCCCCCGCCTGCTCGGCCACCAGGGCGAGCAGGTCGTAGGCGGCCAGCTCCATGTGCTCGTAGGAGAATCCGTGGGTGGCCAGCTTGCCGGGAGTGTCGGGCTGGGAGCGGGCGAAGAGGACGAACGCCTTGCCGGTGGCCGTGCCGGCCAGATCCTTGAGCATCGCCGGACTGGCACCCCGGGCCTCCAGGCGGCCGCGAATCAGCCGTTCGTGCTCCTGGGTCTCGGTCAGGTGGTCGGAAAAGATCGATGACAGCGCGGGGTCGCCGGCGATTTCAGGGGCTGACTTCATCTGGGCCAGCGCCTGCTGCTCGATCGAGTGGGCATCGGTGAGGTACTTGGTCAGCTGTTCGTCAAGGCTGTTCGGGGACATCGCGTTCTCCTGATCGTTTCGTCCTACGTTCACCGGTACCAGGCGGGTTGAAACGTTCGGGCCTGTGGGTAGCGAGCGATTCATGGCGCGCTCGATCTGGAACGGAACGATCAAGTTCGCGCTGATCGCCGTCCCGATCAAGGTGCACTCGGCGACCGAGGATCGCACCGTCCATTTCCATCAGGTGCACGACAAGGACGGCGCCCGCATCAAGCAGAAGCGGATCTGCTCCAAGGAGGACAAGGAGGTGCCCTACAAGCAGGTAGCCAAGGGGTACGAGGTCAAGGGCGGCGAGTACGTCCTGCTCAGCCAGGACGAGATCGACGCCGCCTCCGGCCCGGGCGCCCACGTGATCGAGCTCGAGGAGTTCGTCTGCCAAGCCGAGATCGATCCTGTCTTCTATAACCGGACCTACTACCTGGGCGCCGGCGAGGACGCCGCCGACGCTTACCGGCTGCTGCACGACGCCCTCGGGCGCTCCGATCGCGCCGGCATCGGGCGCTGGGTCTTCCACAACCGCGAGTACCTGGTGGCGGTCCGATCGCTCGACGGCGTGCTGGCGCTGCACACGATGCGCTTCGCCGACGAGCTCGTGTCCGCGTCGAAGCTCGACATCCCCTCCCCGAGCCGTGCGCCATCCAAGCGCGAGGTTGAGATGGCGGGGGCGCTCGTCGAGTCGTTGCACGACGGGTTCGATCCGAAGGCGTTCAAGGACTCATACCGGGCGCGGGTCCTCGACCTGATCGCCCGCAAGGCCAAGGGCGAGAAGCTCGAGTTCCCCGAGCCCGACGAGCCCGAGGAGTCGGGAGACCTGATGGCCGCACTCGAGGCGAGCCTCGAAGACCAAAGGCCAGGAGCTGACTCATGGCCCGCGCCCTGTGGAGCGGTTCGCTGAGCTTCGGACTGGTGAACGTCCCGGTCGATCTGTTCACGGCCGTCCGCGACCTTGACCTCCACTTCCGCCAACTCCACGAGAAGGACGGCGCCCCGATCGATGTCCAGCGCTGGTGCTCGAAGGAGGACGTCGAGGTCCCGTTCGACGAGATCACTCACAGCTACGAGCTCGACGATGGGGACGAGGTGATCGTCGAGGACGATGAACTCGAGGCGATCGAGCCGCGCAAGACGCGCACGATCGAGATCGAGCAGTTCGTCGACCTGGCCGACGTAGACCCGATCTACTTCGATCACCCCTACTTCTTGGTGCCGTCCTCGAGCGACGACGGCGCCGCCCGCGCCTACCGGCTGCTGACCAAGGTGATGTCCCAGACCGAGCGCGCGGCGCTTGGGCGCTTCGTGATGCGCACCAAGGAGTACCTGGCCATCGTGCGCGAGCGCGACCGGGCGCTGACGCTGACGACGATGCTGTTCGCCGACGAGGTGCGCCCGACCAAGGACATCGACAACGCCGGACAGAAATCGCACAAACCGACTGCCAAGCAGCTCGATGCCGCCGTGGCCGTGATCGAGGAGCTGTCCTGCGACTGGGAGCCGGAGAAGTACAAGGACCGCTACCGGGCGAGGCTCAAGCGCGTGGTCGATCGCAAGCGCAAGGGCGAGACGATCAAGGCTCCGGAGACTCCCGAGCAGCCGGAGGCCGCGCCCGACCTGATGGACGCGCTCGAGCGGACTCTGTCCGAGATGCGTGGCGACGGCACTGCCTCGAGCAAGCGACAACAACCAGTGAGGAATTCGAGATGAGCGAAGCACCAGAGCAGCCACAGACGGAGCAAGATCCGACCCCGGCCCCCCTCAAGCACGTGGACGCCGAACGGGTGAGCGACGAGGAGCCCCAGAGCCCCGAGGAGACCGAGAAGGACCCGGCTGAGAATCCGTCGGAGGAGGCTTAGCTCCAGCCCAGCCCAACCCAGCCCAGCCCAACCGGGCGGTCTCAGCCCCACCCCACCCGGGCGACCAGCGGCGAGTGGTCGGACAGGCCGCCCCGCCGCCACTCGTGCAGATAGCCGACTTCCTCGACGGTCACCTCGGAAGAGACGATCAGGTGGTCAAGCCGGTAACCGCCGCCCGACTGCATCCACTCCCAGCTGAGCTCGCGCACCTCGAGCCCGTGGAGGGTGCGAAAGGCGTCCCGGAAGCCCGCCGGCTCGAGCCCCTTGATCAGCGCCAGCTCGGCCTGGTCCCAGCGTTCACCCCGGTCGCGGCGAAGCTTGCCTGAGCGGGTACGGGCGAAGGTCCATATCCGGCCGTCGGGATGCTCCCGCCGTGGCGTGTTGAGATCGCCGCACAGCACGCGCGGTCCTGATCGCTTCGCCAGGTAAGCGTGGACGGCCTCGTGCGTGAGCACCTTGGCCAGGTCCGGGCTGGGGCTGATCGGCGAGTGGAGGTTGACCAGCTCGAGGCCGTCGATGGTCGCGCTGAGCGCCCGCTCGGACCAGGGCACTCCGGGCACGGGAGCGCTTTCGAAGCCAGCCCGAGCGGCGATGAGGACGCCGAGCGGCCGCTCCCGCCCCCGCCCGGACGCGATCGCCACGTGGGGCCAGCCCGCCTCCTTGAGGACGTGCGTCCACGCCGCCGCGGCCGAAGGCCGCACCTCCTGGAGACAGACGACGTCGGCCCCGTACGCGGCCACCGCCTCGGCTTGCTCGGGAACGCGCCGCACCTTGCCGGCCACGTTCCAGCACAGCAAGCTGACGGGCATCGGTGGTGGCGGTATGCGCCGGCGGACTCGGCTTCGAGCGCGACCGGGCGGCTAGGCCGACGGGCCGGTCACGGTCGTCTCCGCCCCCGTGACCCCGTGCCCATCGCCAGCCGCCCGCCCCTCCTCCCCGACCTCCGAAGCCTCTGTGCCCGAACGCTCGGGATTCCATGAGTAGGCGTACTCGGGCTTGTCGTGCTGGCGCCACAGACCGGTCAGCTGCAGCGGCCGGAAGGTGTCCCACATCACGGCCAGCTCGTTGGTCTGCTTGGCGCCGAGCGCCCGCTCGACGGTTCCCGGCTGAGGACCGTGCGGCAACCCCGAGGGGTGCAGGGTCAGGCACCCGACCTCCACCCCCTTGCGCGCGCCGTAGTCGCCGTCGGCGTAGAACATGACCTCCTCGGACTGGATGTTCGAGTGGTGGTAGGGCAGCGGCACGGCGGTCGGGTCCCAGTCCAGCATGCGAGGGGCGAAGGTGCAGATGACGAAGTTCGGCCCCTGGAAGGTCTGGTGCGTAGGGGGCGGCAGGTGGAAGCGCCCCGCTCGCGGCTCGAAGTCGTCGGCGTTGAAGGTGTAGGGCCAGACGTAACCGTCCCAGCCCACGACGTCGAAGGGATGGCGGTCGAGCCGGTACCGCTGGAGGCCGCCGCGGGCACGAACGGTCAGCTGGTACTGACCCCGCTCGTCGTAGGTCTCGAGCTCGGTCGGTCCGCGGAAGTCGCGCTGGGAGAAGGGGGCGTGCTCGAGCAATTGCCCGTAGCGGTTGCGGTAGCGCTGCGGGGTCTCGATCTCGCCCGGGGTGTGGAAGCACAGCCACACCTGCTCGCCGGCGTCGAGCTCCCAGGTGTGGGTGGTGCCGCGCGGGATCACCACGTAGTCCCGCTCCCGGAACGGTACCCGGCCGAAGGTGGTGCGCAGCACACCCGAGCCGCGATGGATGTAGAGGACCTCATCGCCCTCGCCGTTGCGATAGAAGCCGTCGAGCGACTCAGTCGGCTTACACACCGAGACCTCGATGTCGTGGTTGAACATCAGCAGCTGGCGGCCCTCGACCGGATCGCCGCCAGCCTGCACCGGGTTGATGTCGGCCAGGCGGTGGACGTGGGCCTCGGGAACCCACTCCTCCCGCGACATGGCGGTGAACGGTCCGACGTCGTCAAGCCGGCACGGCGACTGGAGGTGGTAGAGGATCGACTCGTTGCCCGAGAACCCCTCGTAGCCCATCACCTCCTCGACCAGGAGCCGGCCGTTGTTGCGGACCTGGGCGTGCCGCTTGGGCGGGAGCTGACCGAGGGCTGTGTAGCGCATCAGAGGTTCCCCCGGCGCTCCTGCTCGCGCTCGATCGCCTCGAACAGGGCCTTGAAGTTCCCCTCGCCAAAGCCGCGAGCGCCGTGGCGCTCGATGAGCTCGAAGAACATCGTCGGGCGGTCACCGATCGGCTTGGTGAAGATCTGGAGCAAATAGCCCTCGTCGTCGCGGTCCACGAGGATGCCCAGCCGGCGCAGATCGGCCAGCGACTCGTTGATCTCCCCGATCCGCTCCGGCACATCCTCGTAGTAGCTCTCCGGCGTGCGCAGGAACTCGACCCCCTGGGACTGGAGCCGCTCGACCGCACGGACGATGTCGCGGGTGGTCAGGGCGACGTGCTGGGCGCCGGGTCCCTCGTAGAACTCCAGGTACTCGTCGATCTGCGACTTCTTCTTGCCCTCGGCCGGCTCGTTGATCGGGAACTTGACCCGGCCGTCGCCCGTGGTCACGACCTTCGACATCAGCGCCGAGTACTCGGTGGAGATCGCCTCGTCGGTGAAATGGATCATCTCGGTCATCCCGAAGACCCGCTCGTAGTACTCGACCCACTTGACCATCGCGCCGAGTTCGACGTTGCCGACGATGTGGTCGATGGTCAGTAGCGAGGCGTCGTCGCCCTCCGTCGGGGCTCCGTCGCCGTCGGCCTCCACCGGCTGGAACCCGGGCAGGAATGGGCCGTCGTAGTTCGAGCGATCCACGAAGCGGTGGATGGTCTCCCCGTAGGCGGCGATGTCGGCGATCCGGACGGTGCCGTGCGAGTCGGTGAGGTCGTGCGGCTCGGCCAGCCCGGTGGCCCCGCGCGAGGTGGCCTCGCGGTAGGCAAGGTCGACGTCGGGCACGGAGAGCGCGATCACCTTGGTGCCGTCGCCGTGCTTGGCGTGGTGGCGGGCGATCTCGCTGTCCGAATGGAGCGTGCCCGTGAGCACGAAGCGGATCCGGCCCTGCTCGAGCACGCGCGAGACGTGGTCGCGCACCCCGGTCTCGAGACCCTCGTAGGCGACCTCCCGGAAGCCGTAGGCATGAGTGAGGAAGTAGGCCGCGTGGAGAGCGTTGCCCACCCACAGCTCGACGTGGTCGATCCCATTGAGCGGCATGAAGTCCTCATGAGCGCCGGATGCCGGTTGGGCGAGCTGCTCCTGCGTGGCCATCTAAGCCTCCTGATCGGGGTTGGCACCGTACTCCACCACCAAGGCCCCGGATCCGCAAGCGTGACCAGTGAGGCGGGTCAGAATGACCATGATTGACGCCCGAACGGCTACATTGCTGGTCAATATGACCATCGATGCACTCGACGCCCGCCTGATCGAGGTGCTGCGGGAGAACCCTCGCGTCGGGCTGGTCGAAGTGGCGCGACAGCTGGGAGTCGCGCGGGGGACGGCTCAGGCACGGCTGGCCAGGCTCGAGGCCAGCGGCGTGATCACCGGCTTCGGCCCCGAGGTCGACGCCACCGCGCTCGGCTACCCGATCAACGCCTTCGTCCTGATCGAGCTGGCCCAGGGCCGGCTCGCCGACGCCGTCGCGGTCATGCGCGAGATTCCCGAAGTGCTCGAAGCCGATGCCATCAGCGGCCCGCAAGACGCCATCTGCCGCGTGGTCGCGCGCGACACGGAGCACCTTCAGGAACTCGTCAACGCCCTTCTGCGCACCCCGGCGATCCGCCGCTGCACCAGCTACATCGCTCTCTCACGTCAGGTCCCGCCGCGGACGGGTCCGCTGGTCGCGGCCGCCGCCCGCGAAACTAATACGGCTTGACGCGTTCGAGCGTCTCCTCGCCCTTCTTCAGCGCCTGCTCGTCTGGTTCGGGACTGCTGGGAACCGGACGGTCATTGGGGTTGACTGTGCCGCGGCGATCGTCGCGGCCGGTCGTCTCCTGTTGAGTTTGATCCCTCTGCTGGTTCTGAGTCATGGGCGCCAGTCTCACCATCAGGGCGAGACCCAAACGGGAAATTGGCGCTGGGGTGCGGCGCAGCGGAGCCGCGCGCCCGGCGATACACAGCGCCACCGGCGTTCGGCCCGCGGCGCAGAGCCCCCTCCTCGCCCTGCCGCCGTCAGCTGGGCTTCGGCACCTGCGCCAGGCAGCGGTCGCAGATGCAATGCCGACCGTGCACGGGCGAAACATCGAGGCCGCTCATCGCGGGATGACGGTGGCCGACGCGCTCAGGCTGGGGGCCGGAGGCGGTGTGGGGTGAGGACCGGCGGGGGCGCCTGGACGCGCGCAGAGCAAAAGGCCAAGTCATGTGATCGACCGATCCAAACACTAGGAGGTGTATCGGCTGGAAAAGCCTCTCCCCGGAGAGGTGATTCCTTCCGTGTTTGCGGCCATCCCCGTTTAATCCCCCGAAACCTCATCTTTTGTGATCAAGCGCTCGACCGGTAGAAAAACAACCTGGCGGGCAACAATGAGGGGATGCAGATGACGAGAACGATGCTCGGTCATCGCTACCAGTTGACCGAGGTGATCGGGCGCGGGGGAATGAGCACCGTGTACCGCGCCCACGACGAGCTCCTGGGGCGCACCGTGGCGATCAAGGTCCTCTCGGCCGCGCTGGCCGAGAGCGATCCGGTGTGGGCGGCCAGGTTCGACCGAGAGGCGCGGGCCGCGGCGGCGCTCAGCCATCCAGGCGTGGCGACCGTCTACGACACGGGCGCCGAGGACGACACCCGGTTCATCGTCATGGAGTGCGTGCAGGGCCGGAGCCTGGCCACGATCCTCCACGAGGAGGCCCCACTCGAGCCCGACCGCGTCGTCGCCATCGGCGCGCAGGTGGCCGACGTCTTGAGCGCTGCTCACGCCGCCGGCATCGTTCACCGGGACGTCAAGCCCGGCAACGTGATGGTGGCGCCCGACGGGAGGGTCAAGGTGCTCGACTTCGGGATCGCCCGGGCCGGCGAGGCGACCGCGCTCACCCAGACGGTGTCCGTGCTCGGCACGGCGGCCTATATGGCGCCCGAGCAGGCGATGGGCCGACCGGCCGACGCTCGCTCGGACGTCTACTCGCTGGGCTGCCTCCTGTACGCCCTGCTCGCCGGCGCCCCGCCCTTCTCGGGTGATCTGGCCGCCGCGGTCATGCATCAGCACGTGAACGTCGCGCCGCGCGGGCTTCGCCAGACGGCCCCGGGGACGCCCCCGGCGCTGGCCGCCCTGATCGAGCAGATGCTGGCCAAGTCTCCCGCTGACCGACCGCAATCGGCCCGCGAGGTTCGCGATCGGCTCCGAGGCTCGCTCGACCCCACCGCGGCCACAATGGCGCTGGGCGCCGCCGCGGCGCCGACCGCCCGCACCCGACCGTTCGTGGCGCCGGTGCCGACCGCGGCCACCCGGGCCATGGCCCGCCCGCGCGGCGGGGCGTTCGCTCGCGGCGGCGCGCTGATCGCGCTGGCCGCCCTGCTGCTCGTCCTGGCGGCGATCGCGATCGCGCTCGGCTCCTCGGGAGGCACACCGGCGTCGAGCACGAGTGGGAAGGCGCCGCGGCCGACAACGGGGCACGCGGCGACGACGCCTCTGAGCACCACGACCCCGAGCACCACGACCCCGAGCACGACCGCGCCGACAACCTCGACCGCGCCGCCGGTGGCGAAGAAGAAGCCGAAGGGGCCGAAGGGGCCGAAGGAGCCGAAGCCCGGTGGGCCTCCGGGTTCCGGCGGCGGAGGTCTGCCTCCGGGTCAGGGCGGCGGGCCCCCCGGGCACGGCAACCAGCCGGGGGACGGCGGCGGGGGCTAGTTGACATCGGCGGCGCGTCCCTGCTGGCTCGCCCTCGCCGGATAGCTTCTTCGATCATGGAGCTGATCGAGTTCGGAGTGCTGAGCGACGCGCAGCGGGCGCAGCTCGAGGGCGACGAGGTCGATCCGTGGGATTCGGCACGCAACGATCTCACGACGTGGCGGCCGAAGGACCGTCACGTCGGCCTGATCGATGGCGAGGGCCGGCTCGTGGCGGCGGCCGGGTTGGTGGCCGGGGCGGTGAGGGGGGACGATGGCCGGACCGTCGGCGTGCTCGGGATCGGGGGAGTGATCGTCGCGGCGCCTTACCGGGGGCGGGGATTGGCGAGGCGGGTGGTCGAGGCTTCGCTCGAGCGAGCGGGGGATCTCGAGCTGGCGATGCTGTTCTGCTACCGCGACCGGGCTGGCTTGTACGAGCGGCTCGACTTTCGCGAGGTTGGCGCGAAGCTGTTGGTCGAGCAGCCAGAGGGCCCGGTCGAGATGCCGCTGGTCACGATGTGGCGTCCGCTTCGGGACGGCGCGTCGCTGCCCGAGGGGCCGCTGACCTTGGACGGCACTCCCTTCTGATAAGTAAGCTCAGGCGTATGCCAGGTGATGACGATCTATTCGGCCAAGAGCACGTCCGCGTCTACCGTGAGACGGGAGGCGAACGCGGCTACAACTGGCGCGGAACGACCATCCTGCTGCTCAGCACGACCGGCCGCTCGTCCGGCGAGACGCGGACGACTCCGCTCATCCACCGCACCGACGACGGCCGCTGGGTGATCGTCGCCTCCAAGGGAGGCGCCCCGGATCATCCCGGCTGGTACAAGAACCTCGAAGCCAATCCGGAGGCGACGATCGAGGTTCGCGACGAGGAGATCCCGGTCCGGGCGTCGACCGCTGAGGGCGAAGAGCGCGAGCGGCTGTGGCGGCTCATGACCGAGGCCTGGCCGGCTTACGACGAGTACCAGCAGAAGACCGACCGCGAGATCCCGGTGGTCGTCCTGAGCCGGCGGTAGGGCGGGTCGCGGGTGGCAGCCCGCAATTCGTTCCCCAGGGGGGTCAGTCCACCTTCAGCTGCTCGTTACCGAGCAGGAGATGATCGCCGGGCTTGAGCACGCAACGGGCCACCCGTTCACCGTTGACGATGCTGCCATTGGTCGAGTCGAGGTCCATGAGGATCCATTCCCCCTCGCGGAACACCAGTCGAGCGTGGCGGCGGGAGACGCTCGGATCGGACACGACCACATCGCAGTCCTCGCGGCGGCCGACGAATAGCTCCTGCTCGACTCCATCCCAGTCCAGCGAGAGCAGCACCGGCCGATACTGGACGCCGCCAAACCGACCGCGGATCTTTTGCGCTGCCGTCCTGGACGTGCGGATCGTGTGGCCGGCGCCGCGACTCCTCAGTCCGAGGTCACCGAGCAGCCGGAACGGATCGATCAAAGGAGACTTCAGGGCTCCGACGCGATGGACGTAGGTGTCCTCGCTCAACAGCCCGCCCGCGTACGCGCCCATCAGCGTGCGAGCAATACGTCTCCGAGCTGCTCCGGGTCGGATCAAGGCCCCGATTCTCTCGCGGATGGGCTCGGTTGTCCATTGCGGTCGGGCGCAGGATCGTGGTGAGAGATCTCGAATCTCTGCGCCACCGAGCCGTCTGGCGGGTTTCTATTTTCTGAAATCCCAACATTGGGTATGCCTTTTCTTAGGCATGAGTGGAAGCCGCCGGCTCGGCGCGGCTCGCTCCGAGGAGAGCAGTCCACACAAGTTCGTCATGAGCACCCCAGCTTGGTTGGAAGCCACGGTCGCAGACCTCACTGCAGAGGCCTCTTACGACAGCGACCAGTACACCAGAGCACTCGAGTCCGGGGACGGCCGCGCCGCAAGCATGTGGCTGACAGCGCTTACGTTGGCGACCGAGGCGTTGCGTAGAGCACATAACGCTCTGGTCGCCGAGAGCGGCGGCGAGGATGGGCTCTACGCCGTCCAGACGGCGGCAGCGACCAGCTCGGTTCGGAAGCGTCTCGGGCTGTACTAGCGCTCGGCGCCGATTGGATCAGTCGTCCGTGCCGTGCCGAGCCCGGTGTAGGCGATCGCGCGCATGCTGCCACTCCTTCTCGAGCTTGTGGATGAGCTCGTGGTGCTCCTCGGGAGCCTCACCGTCGTTCATCCGTGCCTGCTCACGGGCAGCGGCAAGCTTTAGTTGCGCGTCGCGCTCCTCCTGCTGAAAGCGCTGAAGCTCAGGTGGGTCGTACACGCTCGCCTCCTCCGTACTGGTCCGAGGTTGGTGGGCCAACCATACGCCCGCTGGCGGGGATTACTCAACCGCGCGCCGGCGGAGCGCAGACGCCGTGAATACCAGACCGTCCGCGCTGGCCCGAACGTCCGATCACGGTCAGACTAGGTTGTCCGGGCGTGCCACGCGTCGAGCGCCGCCCGTTCCCGTCCGGGGTCCAGACCGGGAGGATCGAGGCCTTCGTGCAGGGGTGGGCGACCGTCGAGCCCGGACAGCCAAGTCCAGGTGTCCTGCACGGTAGCCTCGACCGGCCGGCAGCGGAGGCCCGCCGCGTGCGCCCGCTCCACGTTGGCGGCGTGCAACCCGGCGAATTCGCTGTCCGGGGGAAGCCAGACGGGCAGCTCGGTCCATGGCTCGATCCCGGCCGCGAGTACAGCCTGCGGATCCATCCAGGTGAGCCGGGCATCGCGAGCACCGGCGACGGAGCGGCACGCCTCGAGGAGCGAGCGCATGGTCGCGTGACCCTGGCGGCTCACGGTGTTGAGCGGTCCGCTGTGACCACGAAGGGCGGCGTCGAGGACGAAGGCGGCCAGATCGCGGGCGTCGATGAACTGCAGTCGGAGCTCGGGTGGTCCGGGCGCAAGGATTTCGCCGCCGGCGGACATCCGCGTGAGCCACCACGGCAGCCGCCCGACGTTCTCGTGCGGGCCGAGGATCAGTCCGGGGCGGGCGAGCAGAGCGCGGTCGCCGAAGGCCTGCGTGACGGCGAGCTCCGCGCCCCGCTTGAGCGCGGCATAGTCGCCACCCTCGGCGTCCGGGGATGCCTGAACCGTGGACGCCGATTCCTCGACGCCCAGCGGTGGGGGTGGCGCATAGACAGAACCGCTCGAGATGTAGACGTAGTGGCCAGCGCAATCGGCCAGGAGCGTTGTGCTGTCGCGGACCGCGCGCGGCGCGCCCGACCAGGTGTCGACCACGAGATCCCATTCCCCGCTGCGCAGCGGGTCCATCGTCGCGGGATCCAGGCGGTTGCCGACTACCCGCGAGACCCTGGGCGTGGCGACCCCACGCCCCCGATTGAACGTCGTCACCTTCCACCCCCGGCGGCAACCTTCGTTTACGACGGCGCGGCCGACGAACTCAGACCCGCCGAGGACAAGCAACGACTTCGGCACGGGCAGACCCTAGCGCAACCAATCGGTTGCACGCGGACCGCGTCGCGCCGCAGACCGCGGCACCGGGCGTGCGGCACCAGGCGTGCAGCACCGGGCGTGCGGCACCGGGCGCCTATCGACCCGAGCTCGGCTCGAGCCGGAAGCACGTGGCGTCGACTCGCAGCGTGTCCTCGATTTCTACGACCACGATCACGACGCTGTCACAGGCCCGGCAGCGTACGACGGCGCCGGGCGCTTTCACGTAGACGCGCAGCTCGGCGACTTGGCCGGCGTCTCCGCAGTGAGCGCACGCTCCCCGCGCTGTCGTCATCTCGCGCCCGAAGTGCTCGAACAGCTGACCGGCGATCGCGTTTCCGTCCAAGGCGTCCATCAGGCTCCTGTGGGTCCGAAGCGTTCGGTCCTGATGCCCCCCGGGTCGTGTCCGAGCTCGACGAGGGCTTGCGCAACATGCTCGACGAACGAGGTCGGTCCGCACGCATAAACCAGCGGCTGCTGGGCCGGCTCAGGCACGACCTCGGCCAGGAACTGCTTGTCGATTCGCCCCCGATGGCCCGACCAGTCGGGTGGCCATTCGCGCGTGAGAGCGAGGCGGACGTTGAGGTTGCCGTCCTCGAGGCGGGATAGCTCCTCGCGGTAGATCACATCGGTGAGCGAGCGAGATGAGTAGAGCAGCGACACGGCCGTGTCGCGTGGGCCTGCAGCCCAGTGACGGAGCATGGCCCGCAGCGGCACGATCCCCGATCCGCCGGCCACCAGCACGAGCGGGCCGCCGAACGCTTCCTCCCAGACGAAGTAACCGCCGATTGGACCTCTTAGTTCGATCTGGTCCCCCGGTCCGAGCTCGCCCACAAGGTACGGCGATACCTCGCCATCCTCGAGGCGCTCGACCGTCAGGACGAGCTGGCTCTCCTCGGGCCCGGAGGCGATCGAGTAGCTGCGCTGCGCCTGGTAGCCGTCATCGGCCGTAAGTCGAACGTCGACGTGCTGCCCGGCCCGGTGGCCCGGCCAGTTCGGGCACTTCAAAGCCGATGCTCTGGCAGCGGGGCGTCTCGCGGACCAGCTCGCGAACGGTCGCCAGCTCCCAGGTCAGTCGCCTTGGTAGCGCTGCTCGAGCCATGGATCTCCGTGGTTGTGGTAGCCGTAGCCCTCCCAGAACCCGGGCTCATCGTTCATCGTGAGGGTCAGCCCGCGCACCCACTTGGCGCTCTTCCAGAAGTAGAGGTGGGGGACGAACAGGCGAGCCGGACCGCCGTGCTCGGGCTCGAGCGGCTGACCGTCGTACTCGTAGGTCACCCAAGCCTTGCCGTCGGTGACGTCTTCGAGCGCGAGGTTGGTCGTGTAGCCGCCGTCGGACCACGCGGTCAGGTACGTCGCCTCGGTCTCGACCGTGGCTAGGAGGGTGTCGACCGGCACCCCCTTCCACGTCGTGTCGAGCTTGGACCACTTGGTCACACAGTGGATGTCGACGGTGACGGTCTCCGACGGGAGGGCGAGGAACTCATCCCAGCGCCAGGACACGGGCTCGGCCACGTCCCCGTCGATGAGGAAGCTCCACTCGTCGAGAGGCGTGTGCGGGGTCGGCCCGGCCGAGAGGACAGGGAAGTCGCTCGTCACGTATTGGCCAGGCGGCACGCGGGAAGGATCGGCGACCGGTCGCCGCCGGCCCATGAAGCCACGGCTGATCGGCGACATCAGCGCGGGCCGGAATCAGGGAGGCGGGTGGAGTGGGTGCTCGAAACCATTGGTCCCTCCTCACGATCTTGGTTGGCCAGCTCGAGCGGACGAGGCTCGGGTGGCCGCGGCGGGACGCCCGCGGCGGCATAAGCGTCGGGAGCGTCGAGTGTCTCGGCCTTGAGCAGGGCGTGGGCGAGGTTGTCCAGGTCGCTGCGATGGCCGCGCAACAGCTGGGTGACCTCGGTGTGGGCGTCCTCCACCATGCGGTGCACCTCCTCGTCGACCAGCCACTGGGTCTGGGGGGAGGTCTCGCTGGCCCCGGGGAGGAGCGGACCCTGCCCGTCACTCGGGAGCACCGTCAGCGGTCCCAGCTTCTCGCTCATGCCCCACCGCCCGACCATCTGGCGCGCGATCTGGGTGAGCTGCTGGAGGTCCGATTCCGCCCCGGTGGTGATCTTGCCGTAGACGATTTCCTCGGCAACCCGCCCACCGAGCGCCACCTTGATCTTGGCCTCGAGCTCCTCGCGCGAGTAGGACACGCGATCAGAATCGGGCGTCGACAGCGTGACCCCCAGCGCCATCCCCCTCGGAATGATCGACACCTTGCGCACCGGGTCAGCGTCGGGGAGCAGCATCCCGACCAGCGCGTGTCCCGACTCGTGGTAGGCGGTCCGCTCGCGATCCTCATCGTTCAGGAGAATCCCCCGGGGCGCCCCGAGAATGATCTTCTCGAGCGAGTCGGTGAAGTCCGACATCGTCACCTTGTCGTGGTCGCGGCGGGCGGCGAGCAGCGCCGACTCGTTGGCCAGGTTGGCGAGATCCGCCCCCACCATCCCCGGCGTCGTCGAGGCCAGCGCCCCGAGATCGACATCGTCGGCCAACGGCAACGAGCGGGTGTGGACCTGGAGAATCTTCAGTCGACCGTTGCGATCGGGCGCCTGCACGGCGACGCGGCGGTCAAAACGACCGGGGCGCAGGAGAGCGGGGTCGAGAATCTCGGGCCGGTTGGTGGCTCCCAGGACGACCACCGCCTCGGTTGATTCAAAGCCGTCCATCTCGGTGAGGATCTGGTCGAGCGTCTGCTCACGCTCGTCGTTGGCGCCCGTGATACCCGCCGAACCTTGGCGGGAGCGGCCGATGGCGTCGAGCTCGTCGATGAAGATGATGGCCGGGGCCGCCTCCTTGGCCTTGGCGAACAGGTCGCGGACCCGCGCTGCGCCGACGCCGACGATCGCCTCGATGAATTCCGAGGCGGCGATGGAGAAGAACGCGGCCTGGGCCTCGCCGGCGACCGCCCGGGCGAGCAGCGTCTTGCCAGTTCCGGGCGGCCCGAAGAGCAGGACCCCATGTGGCATCCGCCCGCCCAAGCGCTGGTAGCGGTCGGGCGACTTCAGGAAGTCGACGATCTCCGTGAGCTCGCTCTTGGCCTCGTCGATACCCGCCACATCGTCAAAGGTGATCCGGATCTTCTGGGGGTCCACGCGGCGGGCTTGGCTGCGACCGAAGTTGCCGAGGCCGCCGAGGCCGCCGGCCGCCGATTGCGCTCGCCGGGCGAGGAACCAGAACAGCCCGATGAGCAGCAGGGTCGGGCCAAAGCCGAGCAGGACCTCGGCGAGAATGGAAGTACCGGGATTGGGATTGGTGGCGTTGACCTGGACGCGCTTGCTCTGGAGCAGGCTTGTCAGCGCTGAGTTGTTCCAGAAGGACGGAACCTGGGTGGAGAAGAGCGTCGTGGAGGTCGCTTTGTCATCCGGATAGCGGACCGCGGCGTAGAAGGTCCCGTTGACGGTGTCGCCCTTTGAGGAGATCGACTTGACCTGCCCCGCCTCGAGCTGATCCAAGAAGTACGGGCTGAAGGGGACCTTTACCCGGGGCTGGCCGGCGGGCTGTATCAGCAGGACCGACACCCAGTTGAGCGCCAGCAGGACGACGAAGAAGATCCAGAATCCTCGGAGGCGGTGCGGCGGGCGCGGCTGATGCTGTTCCGGCATCCCGCGCCCGTCGGGCGCCGGCGCCACGCGCCAACCGCGCTTGTCCTGCGGCATCGGGTCAGACGCCATGGCCTTGTTTAACTCTTTACGAGGACTCGTGCAAGAGCAACGCCCGTGTTCCTTCGGCTCCCGTGGCCGGTTGGGAGATGCCGCGTATTCGCTTCAGTCAGACGACTGGTTGTGGCGGGCTGTTTATCCTCGAAGCTCGATGGCGCCGATCACGTCTCGCATCGAGGTCGAGCGACCGGCCGAGGAAGCGTTCGCCTACGTGATCGACCCGAGCACGATGGCCGAGTGGCAGGAGGGCGTTGTCAGCGGGCAGATGGACGGCCCGAGCACTCACGTGGGGTCTAAGTGCACAACCGTCCGGAAGATCGGTGGCCGCGAGCGGGAGGTGGTCACCGAGATCACCGAGTACGACCCTCCGCGGCGATGGGCCGACCGAGGCATCAGCGGTCCGATCCGGGCCATCGTCGGGGTCACCGTCGAGCCGGTCGCCGACGGGGCACGGTCAATGGTGACGATCGAGCTGGACTTCACCGGGCACGGAATCGGACGGCTGCTGGTCCCGCTCGTCGTCCGCCGCCAGGCCGCCAGCGAGATGCCCGACAACATGAGGCGGCTCAAGCAGAGGCTCGAGGGCCAGCGCGTAGATTGACCCCGGGAAGGTCCGACTCGTCGAGGCCGTCGCCATCACCCTGCGGCGAGGTGGGCGTGGACGAGCTGAACGGCCCATGCCCCTTCACCGACGGCGGTGGCGCACCGCTTGGTTGAGCCAGAGCGAACGTCACCTGCCGCGAGGACGCCGGGCACGGAGGTCTCGAGAAGTTTCTCGGCGTTAGCCGCTGTGCCGGTCAAGACGAACCCGTGCTCGTCGCGCTGGATGTCGTTCCCGAGCCATTCGGTGCACGGCAGCGCGCCAAGGAACAGGAATAGGTAGGAGAACCGCAGGCACTCGCCAGTCTTGAGCGTTACCGCTTCAAGCTGTCCCTGCGTGCCCTGGAGTGCGGCGATCTCGCTGCTGTCGCGCACCGCCACTTCGAAGTGCTCGAGCTCGCGTATGAGGTAGTCCGACATCGTCTCGCGCAGATCGGCACGCCGGTGAAGCAGGGTCACGAGCGCGCCCCCGCGCGCGAGCCACACGGCAGCCTGCCCGGCTGAGTTCCCGCCGCCCACGACGGCCACGCGCTCGGCGCCGCACACCTGGGCCTCGGGTGGGCCGGCGGCGTAGAAGACGCTGATGCCCTCGTACTGGGCGAGGTCGTCGACCGGGAGCCGACGGTATTGCGCGCCGGTGGCGATCAGGACGGCCCGGGCGCTGATCTCGTGATCGTCCTCGAGCCGCACGACGTGGCGACCGTTTCCCGGCTCCAGCGCTAGCGCGCGATATGGCGTGGCCATGCGCGCGTTGAACTTCCGGGCCTGAGTCACGGCGCGGCTGGTCAGCTCCGAGCCGCTGATCCCTGCGGGGAATCCGAGATAGTTCTCGATCCGGCGCGAGGTGCCGGCTTGACCGCCGAGCCCTCTTCCCTCGACCACGAGCGTGTCGAGCCCCTCCGAAGCTCCGTACACAGCGGCGCCGAGGCCAGCCGGGCCGGCCCCGATCACGAGCAAATCGACCTCCTCCTGGGGTGCGAGCTCGCGGCCGATTCCCAGCGCGCGCGAGACCTCACCAGGCGAGGGCCCTTGCAGTTCTGAACCGCCTGGCAGCCTGACCAGCGGCAGCTTCGCCTCGTCCAGGTCGGCAACGAGCGCCGCCGCCGCATCGTCGCCGCGCTCGGTATCGCGCCAGGTCAACGGCAGGCGGTTGCTGCGGGCGAAGTCGAGCATTCGCATCGTCGCGCGGGACGAATGCGGCCCGACGATCTCGACCCCCAGACCCTGCACCCGCTCGAGCGCTTCGCGCCTCGCGATGAAGGCCGAGAGCACGACGTCGCCGAGCGGTCCATCCTCGTACAGAAGCGATCGCAGCGCACCGCGCTCGACCGCTATGTAGCGCAAGGGCTCGGTGACGACCGCGGTGACGAAGACGGTCTGCCCCGAGAGCAGGTTCAGCTCACCGAGGAAGCCCGACGGCCCGTGTCGGACGATCTCGTGACCAGCCGAGTCGAGAATCGTGACTTCGCCCTCGACGATCGCCATGAACGGGTAGTCGCGATCACCGATGCGGTAGAGCACATCGTCCACCTCAGCTGTGCGCTCCTCGCCCAGGTCGCGGAGTGTCACCAGCTGTGATTCCGACAGGGTTGGGCTCGGTGGCGGCGCGACCGGAATGAATGGTTGCGGCATACGACCAGCCTAGCCCGTGGTCATTGGCGCCCCGCTCGGGTTAGAGCTGGTCCAACCGCCCGTGGGGATAGCCGGGGTCCTCCGAGCTGTACGGGCCCTCGTCACCCCTGATGTCCCGATAGCGGCGATCGAACAACTCGAGCACTCCGGTCACGTCGCTTGGCCCGCGCAAATCGTGGCTCACGCCGGGTGAGGCGACCGCGAACTCTGCCGGCTCGGCGTCGCCGTGCTCGACCAGCTCGTCACGTTCCCCACCCAGGAACGGCAGCTCCGCCAATCCCCGCTCCGGGTAAAGGACGCCCAGCTCGGAGCGCTCGTAGCGGACGAGAGCCGTCCCATCTTCGCGGCGCTCGACGTGAACCCCCGGCCACGTCGCCAGCTCGTTGGCGACCTCGTCGACGAATGCGTCCGCCCGGGCCACACACCGATCCTATCCCCTGACTACGATTCGATCGATGAATGACGAGAGCATCGCGGCGCGGATCGAGACCCTGGTCGCCGAGGAGCACAAGCTTCGTGGCCGCGAAGAACAGGACAGCGCGAGCACCGACGCGCTCGAAACGGATCAGCAGCGCCTCCGGGAGGTCGAGGTCGAACTCGACCGCTGCTGGGATCTGCTGCGCCAGCGCAGAGCTCTGCGCGAGGCCGGCGCGGACCCCGAGCAGGCTCACGCGCGCGACGCAGACACCGTCGAGCGCTACTGGCAGTAGTCAGCCGGCGGCTCGCCGGACCCGCTCGGGGGTCAGCTGCGTAAGCGACTCGAGGGTGGCGTGGGCGCACGCCAGCGCGTCTGGGCTGGGCGGGAACTCGCAGTTGGGAATCGCGATCACGGTCATGCCCGCGGCAGCCGCACTGCGAATGCCGTTGCTCGAATCCTCAACCGCCACACAGGTGGACGGGGAGACATCGAGCCTGCGAGCAGCCTCCACGTACACGTCGGGCGCGGGCTTTCCGCTGGCCACCTCTTCCGAGGACACGGTCGTGGCGAACTCGTCCGCGAGCTCCGCCAGGTCGAGCACGAGCTCGATGATGGGGCGGTTCGCGGAGGACGCGAGCCCCAGCGGCCACACGCATCCGAGGGCGATCACCGTCTCTCGTGCCCCGTCGAGCAATGGCAGGTGTTTCCGGTAGAGGTCTTCGAGGCGGGAGACGACGGTCGCCGAGATCTCCTCGGGCGATAGCTCCACGCCGAGCTGGTCGTGCATGTAGGACGACCACTCGGTCGAGCTCATGCCCATCATCTCGCGTTGGGCGTCCTGCACCCACCGCCCCCCGTGAGTCTCGGCGACCTCCTTGCGGGCGGAATTCCATGCGGCCTCGGAGTCGATCAGCACTCCGTCGAGGTCGAAGACGACGGCCTCGATCACCACCAGATCAGCCGGAGAGCATCGGTGAGGGCGGAATGCGGGTGTGCCCGTGGATGTCCGGGATGAGCATGCCGATCTCGTCCACGAAGCACCAGCTCCACTCTTCGCGGGGCTCGAGCGATCGGATCAGCGGGTGGCCCGTCGCATGATTGTGGGCAGACGCGTGCCGGTTGGGCGAGTCGTCGCAGCAACCGACGTGCCCGCAAGCAAGGCAGATGCGCAGGTGAAGCCACACGCCGCCCTCCCGCAGGCAGTCTTCGCAACCCTCGACGCTTTCCGGGAGTTCGAGGACCTTGATGGTGTCGAGATGGGTGCAGCGAGCCATCCAGTTGGACGATAGCTCAGCGACTGACCGCTGCCGCCTCGCGGGCCTCGACGGACTGCACCAGGGCGAGCACGAGGTCGGACAGCTCCCTCTCGAGGTCCTTGTCGATCAGCTTGCCATCCTCGTCGAACTGCTCGTCGGCCTGGGGAATCGGCAGTTCGCGGTCAAGCACGCGCGCGCCGATCGCCGAGAGCACCTTGCGCGTCTCGGCCTGCGACCAGACGCCGCCGAACATGCTCGTCGAGGCGCCGATCACGGCTGCCGGCTTGTTGCGCAGGGGGCTGTCCATGAGCGGGCGCGAGAGCCAGTCGAGTGAGTTTTTCAACACGCCGGAGATCGAATGGTTGTACTCGGGCGCCGCGATCAGGACGCCGTCGGCCTCGTCGACCGCATCCCAGAAGCGCTCGACCGCCTCCGGTTTCTGCGATTCCTCGTCTTCATTGAAGGCCGGAATCTGCTCCAGGTGGTCGTACAGGCTGACGGTCACTCCGGGCGGCAGCAGATCAGCTGCCGCCCGCAGGAGCGCCGTGTTGTACGAACCCTGGCGAACCGAGCCTGAGATGGCCAGGATGTGCATGATTGCCTAAGCCTTCACGAATTCGAGTTCGACGCTCAGCGTGACCTGGTTGGAAAGCGCCTTGCCGCCCTTGGGGAGATCGGCGTTCCAGTTGAGTCCGAACTCGGAACGGTCGATCGTCGTCTCCAACGCGAGGCCGATCTTGGTGTTGCCCATGAAGTCCTCGGTCGGACCGGCGATCGTCCCCGTGGCGTGGATCGGGCGGGTGTTCCCCTTGATCGTCATCTCGCCCTCGAGCTCGACCTGGTCGCCCTGAAGGTCAATGCTGGTCGAACGGAACGTGAGCTCGGGGTACTGCTCGGCGTCGAAGAACTCCGGGGACTGCAGATGGCCGATCAGGTTCGGGTCCTTGACGTTTACCGAGCCGACTTCGGCCGCACCCCGCAGATTGCCTTCGTCGAGCGTGGCGCTCAGATCGCCGAAGCTGCCGCGGAACTTCGCCACCAGGTACTTGACCGAGAACTCGGCCGAGGAATGGGTCGGGTTCAGCGTCCAGTTGCCGGCGAGACGTTCGATGGAAGTGGTTGTGGACATGTGGTTCTCCTTTTGGAGCTGTCGTGCGGATCGACGTTGGTCCACACTGTTGCGTGCTCAACTTTAGCATAAGCGGACCGCAGTCCGGTTCTATCATGGGAAATCCGCTTTGTCCGAGCTGCCCGTCATCTCACCCGAGCTCCCGCCCCCTGACGGCGAGCCGCCGTTCGCCCCCCGAGCCCCCGGGGAGTTGCCGCTCGCCGCCGCGCTCCAGCCCGAGCGAGCCGACGCCGCTCGCAACCGCAGCCAGATCCTCGAGGCGGCGGGGCGGCTGCTCGCGACGCGGGGCCTGGAGGCGACGTCGATGGACGCGATCGCCGCCGCCGCCGGGGTCGGGAAGGGGACGTTGTTCCGCCGCTTCGGCGACCGCGCCTCACTGCTGTTCGCGTTGCTCGACGAGACCGAGCGCGAGCTCCAGGACGCCTTCCTGCATGGACCGCCACCCTTGGGACCAGGGGCCCCAGCGAGCGAACGGCTCATCGCCTTCGGCTGGGCGCTGCTTGACCGGCTCGCCCGCGACGGCGGG
The DNA here is from genome assembly GCA_963834635.1 of uncultured Solirubrobacterales bacterium. Lineage (GTDB taxonomy): Bacteria > Actinomycetota > Thermoleophilia > Solirubrobacterales > Solirubrobacteraceae > Palsa-465. The sequence goes on from CAWICI010000003.1 coordinate 123,579, forward strand.
ATGCTGCTCGAGATCGAACGCGGGCGCGGCGCGGGGTGGCAGGGCTCGCAACCGTATGCCGCCTATCGCCTCCACGTGCGGGCGCTGCTCGAGCAGGCATGCCCCGAGGCGCAGCTCGGCTATCTCTCCGACGCGCTATTGGCCGTGCTCAGCCCTGGGGCCTTCCACCACCAGACGCAGGTCCGGGGCCTGTCGCTCGACGCGCTGAAGCGCGGCTTCGCCGACCTCGTCACGCGTCTGCTCGCCTAACTGGCGACGATCGCCAGAGCGCAGCGCGGGCGAAATCGAAGCATCGGACCCTGAGGCCAGCGGCCGCAGCGGCCGCAGCTAGCTCGTTCCCCCTGGAGCGTGCTCTGGCCGGCCCGAGGCGCCGGGTCGGGTTCAGGACCGGCAGGTCCCTCTGACCCGGCGCCCCGGCTCACCTGCTACATCGCGATCGCTTCGTAGACGTCAACCGCGCCGCCGGTCTCGAGAACCGGGCAGCCGTTCGCGAGCCCGACGGCCGAATCGAGGCTGTCGGCTGTCACGATCGAGTAGCCGGTCAGGGCACGCGAGCCGCCATCGCTGATCGAGCCGCCCGGACCGACCGTCTTCGCGTTCCCGGTCGGGGCGCCGCCGTCGACGACGGCCGAACCGAGCTCTTCGAACCACTGACCCCACTTGGCCAGCTGGGCGTTGCGGTCGGCCTCATCTGCGGCCATCCCGTTGCCGCCGCTATACGCGAACATGTAATTCGCCATCTCCTGCATCCTTTCGGTCGCGGCCGGCTCGGATGCCGGCCTTTGACCTGATGACGAACAGCCAACGCCCGGCGGGACACGGCGAACGAGAAATCGCTCGGTGGCCTTCTGGCCGACCCGACGGCGGATCAGGAGCCCGGCAGCTCGGCGCCCGCAGCCGCCGGCGTGGAGGCGAGGCCGACGTCTCGTGCGCCACGGGCGGGCGTGTGACACGCCCGGTGCAGGAGAACCAGCATCCCGACGTAGATAACGCAGTCGCCGAGGCTCAGTACGTTGGGAAGCGGTCCCGGAATCGGGATCAGATCACCCAGCCACAACAGATGGGGATGGGCCACCGGCGCGGAGTTGTGAAAGCCAGCGCCCTGTACCCGCCCCGCGATCCGCATGGCCCGCGCGGAGGCGGGCATCACGCCGCCGTTCACGAAGATGGCGAGCGCGTTCATCGACGCGCCAGCCGCAATCAGCGCCATCCCCGGAATCCTGAGGTTCGCCACCAGGAAGACCCCGATCAGCATATATGTGGCGATGTGGACAGCCGAATGGAGGGCGGGACTGCCCCCGGGAGCGATCGTGATGATCACGACCTGGAGCCCCAATGCGAGGGGGGCGATCCACAACCAGCGCAGCGGCAAGCTGGCAAGCCGTCCAAGGCTTCCCCCGCTCAGGGGAACAGTGGCCACACAAATCGCGGTCAGGATGATGAGGATCACGCGACGACCCGCAACGGCTCGGTGAGCGCGGCCCGGCCGGAGCCTGTCAGCCATTTGGTCATCGCTTCTCCGCTCAGCGGTGGGCAGATCGCGTAACCCTGGGCCACGTCACAGCCGAGCTGGCGCAAGGTGGTCAGCGATCCCCCTGACTCCACGCCTTCCGCGACCGCGCGCATCCCCAGATGGTGGGCGAGGTCGATCGTGCTGCTGACGATGATCGACTCCCTCGTCCCGACACCCATCCGCCCGACGAACGAGCGGTCGATCTTGACCTCGGCGACTGGCAGGCCGGCGAGATAGGCGAGCGACGAGTAGCCGGTGCCGAAGTCGTCGATCGAAATCTCGACGCCGGCGCTGCTCAGCCGTTGCAGGGTCACGCGGGCGACCTCGGGGTCGGCCATCAGTGTGCTCTCGGTGACTTCGAGCTTGAGCCGTTGCGGCGGGATCCCTGCCTGGGCGAGCGTGTCCAGCACCTGCTCGGTGAATTTGTCGTCGATCAGCACTGCAGCCGAGATGTTCACCGCCGCCACGAGATCTATGTCCATCTCGCGCCACCGAACGAGCTGACAGAGAGTGGTCTCTATCACGCGCTGGGTCAGCGGCTTGATCAAATTCGTGCGCTCGGCGATCTCCAAGAAGGCGGCCGGCGCCAGCAACCCGAGTTGAGGGTGCTGCCAGCGGACCAGAGCCTCCACCCCGCTGAGGGTGCCGTCCTCGAGGTCGAGCTCTGGTTGGTACCAGGCCACGATTCCGTCGTCCTGCAGCGCCAGGCGTAGGTCTGCGGTCAAGGCGAGTTTGCGCGGGCTGTGGTGGTCGTGCTGCTCGTCGTAGAGGGCCACGTTCGAGCGATCCGCCTTTGCGCAGTACATCGCGACGTCGGCTTTTTGCAGAAGCGATTCGACGTCAAGCCCATCGTCGGGAAAGCTGGCGATTCCGATGCTCGCCTGCACGTCGACCCCGATTCCCTCCAACTCGAACGGCGGGCGTAGCGCAGTCAGGATCCGGTGAGCCAGCTCCTTCGCTTGCACGCGAGTCCGGTCCCGGGTGAGGATGGCGAACTCGTCGCCGCCTAGTCGCGCGATCCGATCGTCGTCGCTGAGGTTGCCGCGCACACGTTCCGCCACCTGTCGCAGCAACAGATCGCCATAGTGATGACCCAAGGTGTCGTTGACCTCCTTGAACCTGTCGAGATCCATCAACAGGACCGAGTCGGTCGCGTCGTCGTCGGCGATCGCGTTCTCCACCGCTTCCCGGAAGGTGGTCCGGTTCGGGAGTCCCGTCAGTGAGTCGTGTCGTGCGGCGTACTCGTTGCGAGCCCCCTTCCAGATCGCGTTGTGCATCGCCAGGATCGGTCCCGCGAATAGCGGGATCAGGAACGGCGAGTAGGCGGTAGCCGCGATGACGATCGGCGCCAGCAGAAGCAGCACCCCCGCGGTATTGATCACAAACAGCATGTCCTTGCGCAGATAGCGCAGAACGGGGGTCTCCTGATACAGCGCGACGGCCACGCCCACCAGTCCGGTGTTGACCAGGAAGAACGCCGTCGCGCTCAGCAGCACAGCGGGTAAGTCGGCGCTTTGGAACGGGTGCGCGGAGCCGATCCCGGCGTCGGCGGATAGCAGCCGCAACATCACCATCGCCGCGATCATCGAAAGCGTGTACTGCCCGACGTTGAACCGCACGCGCCACCAGGGCTTGCCTGACATCCGGTCCTGGATGACCGAGGCGAGCGACTGCGCGAGCAACGCCGGCCCGAGGCCACCGGCGAGCAGTAGGGCGATCGCGAAGGACCCTGACAAGGTGATCTCCTCGTCGTTTCCCCGGCGGGGGATCTTGACCGGGAAGGCCTCGGCGAGGACCACCCCGAGTGTCAGCAGCGAAAAGGTCAGAGGCTCATTTCGCACGTAGTCCAGATGCATCCACCCCGCGAACAGTGCGACCACAGCTATGGCCGCAGCAAAGACCCCTTCGCAGTATTGGCGAACGTTCAAACGGAGACGCATGGTCAAGAGAGCGGTAGGGTCGAAGGCACGCGCCTCGGGATCCCGAGGCGCGTGCTTTCACCGGCCTACCAGAACTTGGCTCCAGCGCCGGATGCAACCACGACGGCCGCGACGGCCGACAGAGCGGCCGCGGCGCGGTAGACGTAGAACTTCTTCATCTGTACCTCCGGTATGGAGATGGCGCCCGTGATCGGGGCCTTCGCCATGCCCTTCGGCCCCGGATCGCCCCCGCTGGAGTTTTTGCACAGAAACGGACAGCCGTTCGGGACAAAGGCGGGGTCAGGCGCCAAACGAAAAGGACCGCCTGAGCGGGCCTGCCCATCGGATCGCGCGGCGCCTCGAGCACAGGGCCGAGACGGTCAGGCTGCGGTTCACGCCGCGGGCGCAGGGTGCGGCCCCTAGCGGTCGGCGCCCGCGTGGCTTGATCGTAGGCGGGGAGAGCCGCCGTGCCAGTCAAGGCACATCAGGGCCGCGTCGTCTTTGAGCTGGCCTCCGGTTCGTTTGAGAACCGCGTGGATGAGGTGCTGCACCGCCTTGCGGGCGTGCATCGGCGCGCTTTCGGAGACCAGCGCCTCGAGATTGAGGCTGGAGGCACTTCGCTCCAGGGCATTCTGTGCTACCTCGAGACGCCCGGTTTAGACGTGCGGGTTCTACCGTCGGTTGGGTTTCGAGATCCACTCGACTTGCGCCGCCGGCGCACAGGACGTTAGGGCGGGGCAGCGAATAGCTGACGATGTACCTACTGCGGGCGCTGCGCGAGACGGCGGGCGAGGTGCGCGAGGTCATCCGTGCTGGCACGCCGACCCACGCCCGTCTTCGTGACCGACTCGTCGGCATCGCTGTGGCGACGGCCGGGTTTGACGTGGTCTGCGCGGTCCTGGCATTCGTGTTCGAGCATGATCAGAAGCAGACTCAGATCAAGAGTCTCGGCAGCGCGCTGTTCTGGACTACCACGCAGATGCTGACGGTCTCCTCCAGCATCCAGAACCCGATCTCATTCCCGGGGAGAGTCCTCGACGTTGTGATGGAGATCTACGCGATCACGGTCATCGGCTCGATGGCGGGCGCGCTCGGTGCGTTCCTCGTCAAGCGCGGCGAGGAGCTCGACGCGGCGGCCAAGGCCGCCTAACCCTAGATCTGCCGGGAGAGCACTCTTCCCCCGGCGGTGTGCGCGGCGTCGGCCAGACGAGGTCGGGCGCGTTGGGAGGCCGAGCCGGCGTCAGCCGTCGACAAGCAGACCGTCGACGGGTCCGAGGAGCGCCATCGAGCGGCGCGATACGCCCGGGAGCTCTAGCAGCCGATGGGTCAGCGGTTCACCGCGGCGTCGGCGCTCGAGCTGCTCGCCGGCGATCGGACGCCACAACGCATCGACGACCTGGGCCGGCTCCCCAGAGACCTCCTCGATCGAGTGCTCCAGATGCTCGGCCCAGAGCCGCAATCGTGTCTCACGCGCGACCGCGGGGTTGCACGTCACGACGTTCATCTCCGTGTCGTTGAAGAACGAATGCTCGTTGAGGTTTGCCGATCCAACCGTCAGCCAGGCATCGTCGACGATTCCGATCTTGGCGTGAACGTAGAGCGAGCCGGCGAGTCCGCCAGTTCGGGCCGAGATCGTCGTGGCCAGGAAACGACCATTCCTGTCGTCGGCGTCAGCCAGCATCCCTAGCTGGCCGCGCGTGGTGTCGGCGCCGTTGTTCGGCTTCGCGGGCAGCAACACGACGATGCGAAACTCGTCACTCGGCGGCGCACGAAGCTTGCTCGCGAGGATGTCGACTACCTGGGGCGACCACAGAAACTGGCTCTCGAGATAAACGAGTTTGCGGGCCGAGCGCAGCGCGCGCGTGTACGCCTCGACAATCCGAAAGTCACCCTGAGGCAAGAAGTCATAAAGCTTTTCAGGGACGGTCCGCACCACCTGGAGCTCCACGTCCCCAGCCGCGGCGGGCGGCGGCGTGTCCTCGATCTGCTCGTCTGTCACTTCGCGCCAACGGGCGGCGAAGTGCGCCGCTACGTCGCCGACCGCCGGGCCGCGCAAACAGCTCGAGGCGTCGTGCCAGCCCAGGCGGCCGCGCATCGGATGATCACTGGTGTCGAAACGGTCCCCGCCGAGCGAGGTCAGATCGATGCCCCCGACGAACGCGACCTCACCATCCACGATCACCAGCTTCTCGTGGTGACAATGCATCGGCCGCTCATGCGAATCAAGCGCGCACTGCACCCGGGTACCGCGGGTCAACTCCTCGCGCACGCGGCGCATCGCCGCGCGCGCCGGCGTGAACCCCCGCAGCGGTGCTCCTGCCCACAACAGCACCCTGACCTCGACGCGCTTAGAGCACTCACCGAGCAGATCGCGCAACCGAGCCGCCCGATCGTCGCGTGTCAGCCCGAACTCGGGCGTGACGTGCCACCCGGCGATATGCACATGCGAGCGAGCGCCAGCCAGCGCCTCAGCGATTCGTGGCAGGGCCTCCCCACCATCCACCAACACCTCAAACGCTCCCCCCTTTCGCGGCGGGGGATCGGCGGCAGCCCACAGCGATCGGCCAGGCGGCGGTTCCAGCTGATCGATCCGGCCGACACGCTCTAGTCGGCGACGATGACGCCAGCCGATCGTCGTCTCGATGGCCTGACCCGCCCACCCATCAACGCGCTCAACTAAGCCACTAGCCACCCATAGAGCCTAACCCGAAGCGGGCCGAGCGATCATCCGACGTGCGCCCCGGCCCACCAGCTTTCGCGACCAGTTTTTTGGTGCGGCTGTCAAGGCTTTTCTATGGGCCGTGGAGGACTCGGACCTCCAACCTTGGGATTATGAAGGTCCTATTTGCAGGGCTTTTCCAATCATTTCGGGGCTTCTGGGTTTCGCTTGAGGGGGCTTGGTTGGGTTGAGAATTGCGGGGTTCGGGACATGGCTCGGGACACGGGTACCTTGGAGGTGGTGCCAGCAGCCCGCCCGCAGCGCGGCTGAGGTGCAGCGGCGCGTGTTCGCGCGACGGACGACCAGCCCGCCAGGTCCGAGCTACGCCAGGCGCCACCCGCTGCGGATCGTGGCGTGGTTCGCCGGTTCGTGTCGACTAGCGTCGGTGGCGTCGTCGGCTTGGAGTGGTTGAGGATCGCCTGGTCGTCGTCCTCGCGGGCGACGACGGCGAGCTTGTTCCAGGCCCCGGGGTGGTCGACGCGTTCGTTGTAGGTCTGGGTTCGAAAGCGTTCTGTGTATACCGCAGGGAGGGTGTCACCGGCGCTATACATGCGTCGTCCGCCGTCGCTGCCACGGATCACCGCGACAAGCTGGTGGGTCTGCTCGTAATCGTCGGCCGCGATGAACTCGACCAGAGGCTGCTGAGGCGATCCTCCGCTCAGGAAGGCGACGACGTATTTCCGGTCACTGATCATCGCCGAGCCCGGCTCGTACGTTCATTACGTCGAGGGCTGCACCGCGCCCACCTACAGCTCTGACTCACTGCACTCGGCTGTGGTCGAGCTGATCGCCCTCCCGGGTGCGCGCATCCGCTACACGACCGTTCAGAACTGGTCAACCAACGTCTACAACCTGGTCACCAAGCGTGCGATCGCGTACGCCGATGCCACGGTCGAGTGGGTCGACTGCAATCTCGGGTCCAAGCTGACGATGAAATACCCCAGCATCTATCTGCTCGGCGAGCGAGCCCACGGCGAGGTCCTCTCGATTGCGTTCGCGGGCGCCGGCCAGCACCAGGACGCCGGCGCCAAGATCATTCACGCCGCGCCCAACACGACCTCGAATATCTTCGCCAAGTCGATTGCCAAAGACGGAGGTCGCGGCTCTTACCGCGGCCTGCTCGACATCGCCAAGGGCGCCCACGGCTCCAGCTCGAAAGTCGTCTGCGACGCATTGTTGCTCGACGAGCACTCGCGCTCCGACACCTATCCGACCATCCGGATCGGCGACGACGACGTCAACGTTGCCCACGAGGCGACCGTCTCGAAGGTCGGCGAGGAGCAGCTCTTCTACCTGATGTCGCACGGCATCCCCGAGGACGAGGCCTCGAAGTTGATCGTCAACGGCTTCATCGAGCCGATCATCAAGGAGCTCCCGATGGAATACGCCGTCGAAATGAACCGCCTGATCGAACTGCAAATGGAGGGCTCGATCGGCTAGCAGCCCTAACTCCGCCACCAGGCTCGAGGCGGCTTTGTCCGAGCACCACACATACCCCGACCCGGAGTCGAAGTGTTCGTGCTCGAGCCCGCGGAGCGGTCTGACACGGCGCGGGCAGTGGTGGCGATTGATCGGTGCCGCTTTGGCTGGCGGGCGGCGAGGATCGTGGCTTGGGTGCCCCGACTCGCCTCAGGTCGCGGTGCGCTGCGCAATCGCGGGCGCGGGGATCGGGGGGCGGCTGGCGGTCGGGAAGGGTGCGCCGGCGCAGTGCCGTCCTGGGAGCAGCGCGGCGCCAACGATGACAAGGCAGAAGGCGGCGAGCCGCGCGATGATCTGGGGTGGGGTGTGGCCGATGGGGTCGTGGAAGACGAGGATTCCGCCGAGCAGCGCGACGATGTTGGCGGTCAGCGAGGTGAATGTGATGACCGCGATCGCCGGGCCGAGCTGCAGGCTTCGCGCGGAGGCGTAGAAGGCGACGACCATCGCGATCAGCGCCGACAGCGTCCACGGGTTGATGAGCAGCATCAGATGGGTCAGGGCGGGGTGGGCGAGGTGCTTGATCGCGATGTCCGAGGTGCCGAACAGGGCACCGGCGGCCGTGGCCAGGAGGATCCCTTCTCGCAGACGCAGGCGCTCGAGGCGGATCGACGCGCCGATCAGCACGCCGCTGAGCACGATCACGGTGCACTCGACGGCGATCAGCGCAGCTGCCGAGGCGCGATCGTGTGCGGCGGGCTGCAGGTCAGCCCCAGCACGGCCAGCGCCGACTGCCGTGACGAGCAGCCCGATCCATTGCCGGCGTCCGAGCTGGAAGCCGAAGAACCGCTCCGCGAGGATCGCCAGGAACACCAGCCCGCCGGAGATCACGGCTTGCACGGTCGACAGCGGCGCCAGCGACAGCGCGCCGACGTGCAGCAGCCACGCACCCAGCGCAACCAGCCAGCCCACCGTCCACCACTTCGAGCCAAACAGGTTGATCGCGCTGCGCAGGGGATGGCGCGCTAGCACGGTTGGTGCCGCGACGGCGCCGCGCTGTTTGAGCAGCACCCCGACGCTGCCGGCCAGCGCGCAGCCGACCGCCAGCAGCAGGCCGGCGATCATCCGCTCGTTTCCCTGCGAGCGGCCCGCCGGTTGGTCGCCGGTGGGTCGGTGAGGATCGCCAGCAGCTCGCCGACGTTCTGCTCGCGGGCGATCGGATCGGGAAGCGGGAAGTGCGCGTTGATCGTGTAGTGGTTGCGCCGGCCGTTTCGCTCGCGGGTGATGTAGCCGGCGTCGGCAAGCTCGACCACGATGCGGTGCGCGGCGCGCTCGGTGATCCCGACCCGCTCGCCGATGTCGCGCAAGCGGATCCCGGGGTCACGAGCGATGCACACCAGCACCTGCGCGTGGTTGGTCAAGAACGTCCAGCCGGGCGCGGTGTTCTCAGCCATCGATCAGTAGTCTAGCATTTCTAGACTTTCATTTTCATGCTATAGTGATCAGTATTCACGAGAGGACCGAAGAATCCCCTCGCACCACCCTGAGGAGGTCCTCACAATGCTCTCCAAGACCCGCAGCACGCCGGTCGACTCGCCCGCGCCGGGAGTGATCCCCGACACGATCACGGGTCCCGTCAGCAACGGCGCGCTAGTCGCCCGCGAGCCGGACGCTCGCCGCCACGCAGCCAGACCACCCAGTCCGCGACCGGCGGGGAGACCCGTGCCGAGCGCTTTCGCCGCAAGGCCCACCGCACCCGACTGCACGGCTACGCGATCGTCGCCGTCGCCCTGGTCGCGTTCCTGATCGCGCTCGCGGCCTCGAACACCGCGCACGTGAAGGTCAACTGGGTGTTCGGCAGCTCACACGTATCGCTCGTCTGGCTGGTGCTGTTCGCCGCGATCCTCGGCTGGCTGCTCGGGCTCGCGACCAGCGCACGATTCCACTGGCGCACCCGCGTCCCCGCGCCGAGACGGTGCCACCTCATGACCCGCGCCGCGCAGGTCACGCAAGCCGTGAGCGCGATGCGCAAGGCTCGGGCGGCCCCAAGCTCCTCGCCCGAGCCGGCATCGATGACGTTCCTCATCTATGAGGACAACGGCGGCGGCTACCACTGGACGATCGTCGCCGACGGCGGCGAGACGCTCGTGCGGTCCGGCCAGCTTCAGATCCTACGAGGACGCCAAACAAGCCGCGGGCATCGTGCACCGCGGCGCCTCCCGAGCGTCATTCGAACAGAGCTCCGGCAACCCGCCGCCGGTCGATCTCCCCGCCCGCCGCCATGCACGACGCGCGAGATCGCTTGGACGCCGAGCGCTGGTTGGACGAGGGTGGCAGCTTCACCAGCGAGGCGGTGGCCCGATGACCAGCGGGACCCTGATCGCGCCGCCCGAGCGCTCCCCACCCCCAACGAAGCCAGATCCAAGACCGACCTACACCTGCGCCGAGTGCGGGCACGTCCTGCGCGTGTCCGGCCTCGGGCGCCACCGCGTGTACTTCGAGCTCGATGACGAGCGCTCGGACCACCCGGTCATGGACCGGGGCTGCTCAGCGTGCGGGTACGGCCTGCCTGGAAAGAACCCGCGGTGATCCTATGACCCGCCTCTGCTGCCCACGCTGCCGGCTCCGCTTCATCCTCGCCGCCTCATACCTCGATGCGTGTCCCGAATGCGGTGAGCCGCTCCGTGGATCGAGCCTGCGAGCCACCGTTGGGTTCAGACTCTTCGGGCTCGAGGACGTTCCCCCCGCGCTGCCAGAGGCGGTCGCCGTGTCGATCCCCGTTCCCGAGCCGAACCGCGCGCTGTGAGCCGCGCGTGTGAGCGACCTGCACCTGCGCATCCTTTGCCACGGGCGCGGCAGACGGGCTCTGTGCGCATAGGCGCATCGCCCGAGAACAGACGCCGTCCAACCCTGCCGTGGCGAACGTGAACCCACCGGGGCCGAGGTGCGCCAGTCTTGGCGGGAGGTGGCCGACTCCCGATCGTCTCAACCCCCAGCCGGACACGTTCGATATATGTCGAACTCTGCTCCCCAACGAAAACCCCGCCTAAGCGGGGCTTTTCTATGGGCCGTGGAGGACTCGAACCTCCAACCTTGGGATTAAGAGTCCCCTGCTCTACCAGTTGAGCTAACGGCCCTTTCCGGCGGGCGATGTTAGCTCGCGCGCGTGGGAGCGCGGCGCCCCGCGGGAGCGTGTGCCGCCCCGCTCCGGGAGCGCGGCGAGCGGATTGCCCAGGGGGTGGCGAAGAAAACGGGACTATATGGCGGGTTTCTTCGCCAGCCTCCGGCCCGAAGGCCCAAGCAACGCCCAAGCGCCCCCAACGCCCAACACCCAACGCCCCCAACGCCCAAGCGCCCCCAACGCCCCAAGCGCCCCCAACCCCCCGGAGGCCCCCCGGAGGCCCCCCCCGCCGCCCACCCGGAGCGCCAAAGCCCCAAACGGCCCTCAGCACTGCTGCGCGATCTGCGGGGTCGTCTGCGCGGCGGTGATCTCCTGCTTGAGCGTCTTCCGCTCGGCTTTCGGCGAGAGCGCGAGCGCCTTGGCCAGCGCGAGCTGGGCCTTGCGGGTCTCCTTGGCCGCGAACGAGGCGGCGGCCATGCACTCGAAACCCTTGGCCTCGTTGGGGGTGCTCAGCGATTCGACGTCCCAGGCGTTGGCCTCGTTGGCGTACTGGCCGAGCTGGGCATAGGCGCGGGCGGCGAGGATGGCCACGTCGGAGTTGGGATTCTTGGTCAGCGCCTGGTACCGCTGCCAGGCTTGGGTCAGGAGCAGCAGTTCGTGCTTTCCCGCCGCGGTGAAGGTACCGGCGGACGCGTTGTAGTCGCTGCCCTGGCCGGCATCGCTCCAGCGCGCCTCCACGAGGTTGGCCCACCCGGCGGGGTTGTTGGGGGCGGCGCGGGTCTGGGCCAGGGCGGTCTTCTGGGCCTGGCTGATCTGCTGCTTCTGGGCGCTGCTGCCCCCGCCGCCGTTGAAGGCGTTGAGGATGCCGCCGAAGCCGTTCCCGGCGCCGACCCCGAACAGGATCAGGCCGCCTCCCATCAGGACGGCGAGGCCGAGGTAGACGGCTTGGACTGTGCGGCGGCGGCCGCGGCTACGCAAATCGAACAGCATGGCTGTGGTCAGGTCAGGTCGAGACCGTCGTCCATCTGGGCGAGCTCGGCGGCGGCGCGCGCGGCGGCTCTGCGGTCGGCAATCTTCAACATCACGATACTGGCCAAGAAGAGAATCACGAGGGGCAGCGTTTCCAGCGCGGTGGTGACCGGATCTGCCCCCGGCATCGCCGCCGCGATGACTGCGATGCCAACCACAGCGTAGCGCCAGTGCCTGGTCAGGGTGGTGCCGTTGATGACCCCTATGCGGTGCAGCCCGAGGAGGCCAAGCGGGAGCTGGAAGGCGACACCGATGCCGAGCATGGTCAGCATCTCGAACGTGTAGTAGGCCTTTGCCTGGACAAGGATGTTGAACTGCTCGCTGTTGTAGCCCTGGAGAAAGTGGACCGCCGGTGGGAGCACGATGAAGTAGGCGAAGGCCACCCCGAGCAGGAACAGCGCGGGCGCAACCGCCATCAGCGGGAAGGCGACGCGCCGCTCCTCCGAGTTCAGCGCGGGGATCACGAACGCGTAGCCCTGGTAGATCAGGAGCGGGAGCGTGAACAGCAGGGCGAAGTACGCGCACACCGTGATCGTGGTCATGAACGGCTCGCCCACCCCGATGGTGATCGGTTTCTCCTGAGCGGGCACGGTCTTGGGCAGGGCGGCGGCGGCCTGGGCCGAGGCCCGGGCGAGCTGGGCGTATTGCTGACGCACCGACGCCGCCACGTGAGGCGAAGCTGCCAGGGCCGAGAACGACCGCGCCGAAGCCAAGAAGGCCTGGCGCTCCTTCACCGCCTCCGAGGGCACCGCGGCCAGCCCGTGCTGCCCGGCCGCGGTCGAGGTATGGGGCAGCGCGCGGTTGAGCACGTGGAGGAGTGCGTGGTTCTGCCAGAAGCAGAACGCGAAGACGACCCCCAGCGCGACCCCGCAGATGATCAGCCGCGAGCGCAGCTCGTCGAGGTGGTCGACGATGCTCAGCCGATCCTCGTGCCCGATCGGCCGAAGGACCTGCGCCACGACTCAGGCCTCTAGGACGGGCGCTCGGATCCGACCTCGGTCGACTGCCGCTCCGCGGGCGCCGGGGTCGGGGTTGCGCTCGTGGGGGTGATCGCCGGGCGGTCGACGTCCTCGTCTTCGGACGAGCCGCCGGTGATCGAGTCCTTGAACTCCCTGATCCCCTGACCGAGCTGTTTGCCCAGGCCGGGGAGGCGCTTGGGCCCGAAGATGAGCAGCACGATCAACAGAACAACGATCAGGTCGGTGGTGGGGTTCCGAAACATGCGTGGGCCTCCAGGTTCCCCCGGAAAGTCCGGACATTGGTGTCCGAAAGAGGAGGAAAAGGTGCCTCCGAAGGGTAGCGAGCCACTTTGCTGTTGGGTAGGCGCTCTCGCTCAAGCTCGGCCAGCGAGGTGCCGAAGAGCGAAGTAGCCCATGAACGAACATCAGCGCCGTCACTCAGTCCGCCGGATCGTCCTGCCCAGTGGCAAGTCGATCGAAGTCGTCAAGTTCGAGGACACCGAAGAGCAGGTCCACGGCGGGCTCCATGTCTGCCCGACGTGCGAGTCCGACCTGGTTCAACCGGTAGCCTGGTCCGAGGCCGAGGACGATCGCTGGGAGCTCCTGCTGGAGTGCCCGAACTGCTGGTGGAACACCGAGGGGCTGTACGAGCACGAGCAGGTGCAGGCACTCGAGGAGAAGCTCGACGAAGGCCTTACCGACCTGCTCGCCGACCTGCGGTGCCTAGCTCAGGCGAACATGGCCGAGCACGTCGACCTGTTCATCACCGCGCTCCGGCGCGACCTGATCCTGCCCGAGGACTTCTAGGCCGGGCCCCGCGGCGCGCGGGGGCAAAGAGGCCCGCTCGCGGCCCCGCGGCGCGCGGGGGCAAAGAGGCGCGCGGGCAAGGCCCGCGGGCCCGCCTCACGAATACCGCTCGACCACCCGGTCGGCCACCAGCTCGAGCGCCCCGCGCTGGCGCTCTGGCAGCCCGGGCAACAACTCCTTCGCCTCGCGCACGAGCTCCAGCGCCCGCTCCCGGGCCAAGCCCAAGGCATCGCTGGAGGCGATCCGGTCGCACACTGCGGCGGCATCCGCTGCCGACCGCACCGAACGGAGATCGATCGACGGATCTGCCTCCCGGGCCAGGATCACCGGCAGCGTCACCGTGCCGTCGAGCAGGTCGGTGCCTCGAGGCTTCCCGGTCCGCTCGGGCGGACCGGTGATGTCAAGGACATCGTCGAGGATCTGGAAGGCGAGCCCGATCTGCTCGCCGAAGGACCCCAACAGCACTCGCGAGCCACTCCCGGCCGTCGCCCCGAGCTCGCACGCGGCCCGGAACAGCACCGCGGTCTTGAACCGGCAGCGCTCGAGGTAGCGCTCCACGGTCACATCCAGGCGCCACGCGTCGGCGCGCTGCATCAGCTCGCCCTGTGCCAGCTCCGAACTCGCCCGCGAGAGGATGCGGATGGCCGGCAGAGACCCGACCGCAGCCAGCTCCGCGAACGCGCGTGAGAACAGGAGATCGCCGGTCGCGGTGGCCAGCCGCCGCCCACCGGCGGCGACCACGGTGGGGCGGCCGCGGCGCAACGCCGAGCCATCGAGAACGTCGTCATGAACCAGCGTGGCGGCATGCACTAGCTCGACCGCCACGGCCGCGCTCACCACGGCCTCGCTCTCAGGCGGCGGCACCCCCGCCGCCAGGCAGACCAGCAGTGGGCGCAAGCGCTTGCCTCCGGCGGCGATCGTGTCACCGGCATAGCGCGCCAGCAGAGGGCCGTGGCCATCCGAGAGCGCGCTCATCCGGCGCTCGACGCGCTCCATCAGTCGCGGGACGGTCTCCCCGCCCGCGAGCAGCACCTCCTCGACGGCGCTCACTCCTCCGACGATACCGACCGTGCTCATCCCGCCACCGTCCCGGCATGGAGCGCGATGATCCCGCCCGCGGTGAGTACGTAGCGGACCGAGCTCAAGCCGCAGTCCACCATCACCGCGGCCAGATCCTCCGGGCCCGGGAACCGCCGCACCGACAACGGCAGGTAGCTGTAGGCGTCGGGGTCGCCGACCATTCGCCCCAGCCGGGGCACCGCCTCGTCGAACCACACCCGGAAGAAGGTCGAGAGGGGCGGCTTGTGGGGGGTGGTGATCTCGAGGATCACCACCTTGCCGCCGGGACGCACGACGCGCGTCATCTCGCAAAGACCGGCTCGCAGATCGGAGAAGTTCCGGGCCCCGAACCCCACCGTCGCCGCGGCGAACGCACCGTCGCCATAAGGCAGCGCCAGCGCGTTGGCCGTCTCGAATCGCACCTGCGGGAACCCCGCGGCCTTCGCCCGCGCCAGCTCGAGCATGCGCTCCGAGAAGTCGCACCCGACGACCGAGCCGGTGCCGCCAACCCGCGCCGCCAGTTCCAACGCGAGGTCCCCGGTTCCGGTCGCCACGTCCAGAGCCGCGTCGCCCGGCGAAAGCGCGGCCAGGTCGGCCGCTCGCCGCCGCCACTTGTGGTGAAGCCCGGCGGTCATCACCGTGTTCATCACGTCGTAGGCGCCGGCGATCCGGTCGAACATGGCCCGGACCTGGGGCTCCTGGAGCGTCCCGCCCGGCGGCTCCTGGAGCCCCGAGCCTGCGGTCCCAGTCATCGGCACCCGCCCGGCGCGCCTATTGCAGCATCGAGAGGAAGCCGACCAGGTTCTGGAACTCGCGCGGCGAGTTCTGGGCCAGGCCCCGGAACGACGGCATCGGTGCGGTCGGGTTGCGCAGGGTCGAGGCGATGGCGGCCGGCGGCAGCTTCGCGCCGATGTTGGTGAGCGGCGGCCCGGGTCCGTTGTTGCCATTGGAGCCGATCACGTGGCAGGCCAGGCACCCCGACTCTCCGACCACGATCTCGCCGGCGTTGAACACCGCGGCCTGCTGCGAGGTGAGGTTGGCGGGCGGTTTCAGCGAGACCGCGTTCGGCGACCCGGTGTCGGCGCCGGAATAGGTGAGGAAGGCGATCGCCGCGATCGTGGCCAGCCCCGCCGCCAGAGCGACCGGGCGGCGCTCGATCCGGCGCTCGGGGCTGCGGTCGTAGAACGGCAGCAGGAAGAGCAGGATCATGCAGATCGTCGGCACCCCGATCGTCGCCATCGGGGTGAACCGGGGCACGTTGCGCATCACGCGCAGAACCTCGAACAGGAAGAAGAAGTACCAGTCCGGGCGCGGGACGTAGGTGGTGGTCGTTGGATCGGGCTTGGGACCAAGCTCCGCGCCGAACATCAGCGACAGGAACATGATCACGAAGACCACGATCATGGCCATGATCGCGTCCTTGGCCACCGCGTAGGGGTAGAACGGCTTGCCCTGGTTCTTCAGGATCGAGTAGTCGCGGAGATAAGCCTCCTTCTCGGCCTGGTTCATCGCGTCCTCAGACTTCCGCCCGCGCGACGAGTTCGGGCTCGGGCTCGGCCTTCACCCAGGGGGGCGAGGAGATCCCGAGCTTGGTGACCAGGAACAGGTGCGCGCCAATCAGGGCGGCGATCCCGCCGGGGATGATCAGCATGTGGATCGAGTAGAAGCGCGACAGCGTGGTCGCCCCGAAGTCGGGCCCGCCGCGCAGGAAGTCGGACAGGAAGGGGCCGATGAACGGGCCGGTGCCGTTGATGTTGACGCCGACGATCGTGGCCCAGTAGGCGCGCTGGTCGAACGGGAGCAGGTAGCCGGTGAAGCCCTCGGCCATGGTCAGGATCAGCAGCACGACGCCGATCACCCAGGTCAGCTCGCGCGGGTACTTGTAGGCGCCGAAGAAGAACACCCGCGCCATGTGCAGGAAGATCAGGATGATCATCACCGACGCGCCCCATTTGTGCATGCCGTGCACGAACTGGCCGAGGAACACGTTGTCGTTGATGTTGCGGATCGAGGCGTAGGCCCCGCCGTTGGGGTCGGGCTCGTAGTACATGGCCAGGAACACCCCGGTCACGGCCTGCGAGAGGAAGGCGAACATCGTCGCCGAGCCGAGCGTGTAGGCCCAGTTGATCCCCTTCGGGACCTTGCGGAAGAGCATCCACCGCAGGCCCGGTGAGATCGACATCCGCTCATCGATCCAGTCGACGACGGTGATCCCGGCTTCTTGGGGGTTGAGCGTGCCGCCCTCCTCGCCGGGGCGGCGGGGCTTCGGCGTCAGGGTCTTGGGCAGTGGAGGGGTCAGGCGGGGCATCAGAGCTTGGGCGTCGAGAAGCGGGCGGGGTAGAGGTACTGGCCGATCCCGTCAAGCGGCTCGCCCGGGTCGCGCGGGGAGAAGCGCTGGAGCTCGGTATTGACCGAGTAGCGCGGCCCGATCTGGACCACCCCGTTCTCCACCCGGGTGTAGAAGCGATCGAGCGGCCGGACCGGCGGGCCGCCGACGACCATCCCCCGGAAGTCATAGACGCCACCGTGGCACGGGCAGATGAAGCGCGCCGCGGCCGGGGTGAAGCGGACCGGGCAGCCCAGGTGCATGCAGCGCGAGGAGAGCGCGATCCAGTGGTTGTACTGGTCCTCGGGCTCGGTATCGATGGCCGGATTGCGGGCGCGGACGTAGGCGATCGTCTTGCCGGCGTTGCCGATCTGGGCGTTGGCGGTGATGATCTTGGTCACGTAGGTGTCGCTGGGAAAGTCCGCCGCCGTCCCGATGTCCTGCCAGCTCCACGACTGGCGGGTGAACACAGGGGCGAGGGCGAAGCCGAGCGCCGGCAGCGTGAACGAGGCGGCGGCGATCGCCCCGGCGCCGTTCGTGACCAGTCCCATCAGGCGCCGGCGCGTGACCGTCTCGCCCTCGAACGCGCCGGGCATCTGGCGATCCTGCGTGTACTTGGGCTTCGGTTCTTTGTGTCTATCTGGCAAGTGCGCCTCTGAATTCCATTGAACGCCGCCGGCAGCTTATCGTCAACATCGCGACTCTCGTCACGATCCCCAGGCCCGCCGAGCCGCCGCCAGCAGCACCGCCGCGGCCCCGGCATCGCCCCTCCGGGCCAGGCCCTTGGCCGCCGCCTGCTCGGGGCTCGGGCCCCACCCGATCGCGGCCGCCCCCGCCTCCCAGGCCGCCTCGGCCACCCCGCTCTCGCCGGCCGCCTGCGCCTGGGCGACGAGCGAGATCACATCGGCCAGCTCGGCCACCGCCTCCAGGTCGCCGAGCTCGGCCAGACGAGCCAGCCCGAGGGCGTAGAGCTGATCGCCGAGCAGCAGAGCCAGGTCGGGATCCTCGGTCCTGACGACCCGCTGGGGCCCGTAGTGAAGCCGCGAGCCCTCGAGGATCATCTCGAGCAGGAGCTCGTACTCCGCCTCCCGACCGGCCGCCCGGGGCCCGGAAGCCGCCCGCTGCGCCGGGCCGGCCTCCACCACCGCTGAGTCGTCGACCGCCGAGGCCAGAGCGCCGCCGTCGCGAGCGCAACTCCGAGGCGAGCGCGCTCACCGCGCCCCCACCGCTGCGAACGCCTCGGCCGCCGCCGCCACCGTGCGCTTGACGTCGGCCTTCGAATGAGCCAGCGAGGGGAACCAGGCCTCGAACTGCGAGGGCGGGGGGTACACGCCGCGGTCGAGCAGCGCCCGGCACCAGGCGGCGTAGCCCTCGAGGTCGCAGGCCGCGGCGCCCACGTAGTCGCGCACGGGCTCGGAAGCGAAGAACGGGGTCAGCAGGCCGGGGGCGGTCTGGACGACGAGCGGCACCCCGGCGTCCGAGGCGGCCTCCCGTAGCCCCTCGGCCAGCAGCTCGGTCGTCGCCTCGAGCCGCCGGTAGGCGCGCGCGTCGAGCAGCTCGAGCGTGGCCAGCGCCGCCGCCACGGCGAGCGGATTGCCCGACAAGGTGCCCGCCTGGTAGACGTCGCCCGCCGGGGCGATCCGCTCCATCAGCACCGACGCGCCCCCGTAGGCGGCCGCGGGGAGGCCGCCGCCGATGATCTTGCCCAGGATGCTCAGGTCTGGCATCACCTCGAGGCGCTCCTGGGCGCCCCCGCGCGCCACCCGGAAGCCAGTGATCACCTCGTCGAAGACGAGCAGCGCGCCGGTCGCGTCGGCCTGCGCGCGCAGCAGCTCGAGAAAGCCGGGATCGGGCGGGACCACGCCCATGTTGGCCGGGATCGGCTCGGCCAGGATCGCCGCCAGCTCGAAGCGCTCACACGCCTGCACTACCGCGTCGGGGTCGTTCCAGGGCACGACCACGGTGGCCTGCGCCGCCGCCGCCGGGACGCCCGGGCTGGCCGGGATCCCCTGGGTGGCCAGCCCCGAGCCGGCCTCGGCGAGCAGCCCGTCGACGTGGCCGTGGTAGGCCCCGGCGAACTTCAGGACCTTTTCCCGACCGGTGGCCGCCCTGGCCAGGCGGAGCGCGCTCATCGTCGCCTCGGTGCCCGACGAGGTCATACGCAGCATCTGCACCGACGGCACCCGGCTCGCCACCTCGAAGGCCAGGTCGACCTCCCGCGCGGTGGGCGCGCCGAACGTGGTGCCGTTCAGAGCCGTCTCGACGATCGCATCGACCACCCCGGTGTGAGCGTGCCCGAGGATCAGCGGCCCCCAGGAGGAGACCCAGTCGATGTATTCGTTCCCGTCTACGTCGACGATCGTCGAGCCCTCACCGCGGGCGATGAAGATCGGATCGCGGCCGATCGAGCGCATCGCCCGGACGGGCGAATTGACGCCCCCCGGCATCACGTCAAGCGCGCGCTCGTAGAGCTGGGCCGAGCGGATCGCGTTCAGGCGCGCGGCTTTCAAACCCCGGCGTGCCGGCGTTCCCAAGCCCGGTAATCGTCGGTGAAGTAGAGCAGCCGGATCTTCTTGAACTCGGTCGAGGAGTAGAGCGTCGAGCGCTCGGTGATCCCGGTGTCCTGCGCGATCGAGTCGAGGATCGCGTCGCACTCCTCCTTGGAGCGGCCGTGGGCCATGGTGAAGATCGAGTAGGGCCAGTCGGCGTAGGTGGGGCGCTCATAGCAGTGGGAGATGCCGCGGAACGAGGCCATCCGAGGGCCGAGCTCCATGATCCGCTCGTCGGGCACCTTCCACACGCCCATCCCGTTGGCGCTGAACCCGGCCCGGCGGTGGAAGAGGATCGCCGCCACCCGGCGCAGCAGCCGGCGCTCCTGCATCGCGCGCAGGTGCTCTAGCAAGCGCTCCTGGGGGATTCCGAGCTCGGCCGCGGCCGGGGCGTAGGGCTCCTCGACCACCGGCATGTCGCCCTGGAGGGCGCGGATCACCGCCACGTCGAAGTCGTCGTAGGGCTGGGGCTCGGTCTCGGCCGGCGCCACCGCCTCGGCGGCCCGCGAGAGCTGGTCGGTCCCGCCCTCCATCTCGAGATCCATGCGGATCTTGAACAGCTTGAGCGTCGGCAGCTGGCGGATCGACTCCGCCCCGGCGGCGCGCGCCAGCACCTCGAGCGTCTGCTCGAGGCCGAGCAGCGAGTCGGGTGCGGTGGCGATCGTGAACCAGATGTTGAACTCGTGGTTGCGCAGGTAGTTGTGCGACACGCCGGGGTGCTCGTTGATGATGTTGGCCGCCCGCCACGGGTTCTCCGGGTCGACCTTGGCCGCCACCAGCATCGAGGAGTAGCCGAGCGCGCGGGTGTCGAAGATCGGCGTGACCTGGCGGATGATCCGCTCCTCGAGCAGCTCCCGGACGCGCGCGATCACCTGCTGCTCGGAGATCCCCGCCTGGCCGGCCACGTGCTCGTAGGGCCGCGGGGCGAGCGGGAAGCTCCCCTGCATCAGGTTGAGCAGGCGCTTGTCCAGCTCGTCCAGGGGGATCGCCGCGCCGTGCTGGCGGGTGCGCAACTTCGGTCCGTGTCGGGTTACTGAAGCCATGACGCAGCATCCTTCGCGTGGTAGGTGATGATCACGTCAGCACCGGCCCGGCGGATCCCGGTGAGGATCTCGAGCACGGTCGCCTGCTCATCCAGATACCCGGCGGCGGCGCCGGCCTTAACCATCGCGTACTCGCCGCTGACGTTGTAGGCCGCGAGTGGCATCTCGGTGTCGTCCTTGATCCGGCGGATCAGGTCGAGGTAGGGGAGCGCCGGCTTGACCATCAAGAGGTCCGCCCCCTCCTCAGCGTCGAGCCGCGCCTCGCGCACCGCCTCGTTGCCGTTGGCCGGATCCATCTGGTAGGCGCGCCGGTCGCCGAACGCCGGCGTCGAGTCGGCCGCCTGGCGGAACGGCCCGTAGAAGGCGGAGGCGAATTTCGCCGAGTAAGCGAGGATCGGCGTGTCCGTGAGGCCTTCCTCGTCGAGCGCGGCGCGGATCGAGCCGACCCGGCCGTCCATCATGTCGCTCGGGGCGACGATGTCGGCGCCCGCCCGCGCCTGCGACACCGCAGTCCGCGCCAGCAGCTCGAGCGTGGCGTCGTTGTCGACCGCGCCGTTGGAGCGGACCACCCCGCAGTGGCCGTGGCTGGTGTACTCGCACAGGCACAGGTCGGTGATCACCAACAGCTCGGGGTGGGCGTCCTTGATCGCCCGGGTGGCCAGCTGCACGATCCCCTCGTCGTCGTAGGCGCCCGTTCCCTCCTCGTCCTTGGCCGCGGGCAGGCCGAACAGGAGCACGGCGGGGATCCCCAGCGCGGCCGCTTCGCCCGCCTCGCTGACCGCGTGGGCGATCGACAGGTGGTCGATCCCCGGCATGGCTGCGATCGGCTCGCGCCGGTCGATCCCGTGGGCCACGAACATCGGGTAGACGAAGTCGCTGGGGGCGAGCTGCGTCTCGCGCACGAGCCCCCGCAGCGGGCGGGTGGCGCGCAGTCGGCGCAGGCGGGTCTGGGGGAACGCCATCCGGATTTCAGAATACCGGGGGCGCGCATGCGCGCCCCCGCCGGACGGCGCATGCGCCGTCCGGGCCAGCGGTGCATGCACCGCTGGCTAAACGATGTTCCAGCGCTCGATTCGCCAGTCGGTGACGAGGTCGGCGGTGACGTACGGGTCGTCGCGGGCGAAGGCCTCGATCGTCTCGGGCTCGAACTCGCGGAAGACGATCGCGGCGCCGTGGGGTGGGTCGCCAAGAGCGCCCGCGAGCACGATCTCGTCCGTGGCGCGGATGCGCTCGAGGTGGGCGTCGCGGTATGGGCCGCGCCGCTCGGCGATGTCCTCGACGTAGTCATAGAACAGAATGTGATGGGCCATGGTTTCGACACGGTACGCTCTTGCCAGGCATGGCCGATCTCCAGAAACGCGGCAGCTACACCCCGCGCCGGGCGCGCGAGCAGCGCGCCTACCGGCTGGTCATGACCGGCACGGTGGCCGGCGCGGTCGGCGTCGTCGGCCTGGTGCTGGCCGCGGTGGGGGTGATCGGGGCGACGCTCCCGGTGATCGCCTTCATCGTCGCCGCGATCTGCATCTTCATGTTCCGCCGGACGACTTCGACGCAGTAGGGCCGCGAACCACCCAGGCGCGGATCGCCAGCAGCGGCAGGACCAGCAGCGCGAGCAGGGCGGCGTACAGGAACGGCCGCCGGAAGGCGCGGGTCACGGCGTGCTGGATGATCGCCTCGAGCTGACTCTGCAGCTGGGCCAGGTGCACGCGTTCGGAGGCCCCGGCGCCCGCGGCGACCGGCGCGAAGGCCGGGGTGAGATCGGGCGGCCGGCTCTGGGGCGCGGAGCTCACCGTGGACTCGAGCCGGGACGCCAGCTGGAACTTGGTGGCGATTGGCAGCTGGGCGAAGAGCACCGGCCCGGCCGCCTCGCGCGTGGCCTTGGCGGGGACGGCGTCCAGCTGATTGACGAACACCGGCGTGAGCAGCAGCAGGCCGAGGACGAGCCCGGCGTCGCGCGCGGCGATCGTCTTAGCCGCCCGCGCCGCCGGGGAACCCCCGCCCCGCAGCGCCGCCGTGGTCAACCCCGGGAACCCCAGTCCCAGCCCGGCCCCACACAGCGCCAGGGCAAGGATGACCAGGCCGAGCTGGCGATGGGTCAGCAGGGCGAGCACGACCAGCCCCAGGGCCACCAGCACCGCTCCGGCCGCCCCGAGCACGATCGGTGCCCAGCCGCGCACCAGGCGCTCGGCCAGCGCGGTGGCGATCGGGATCGTCGCCACGACCGCCGCGGCCCCGATCGGACTGACCAGCCAGGCGTTGATCAGCTCGATCACGACCAGGAACAGCGCCCCGATCAGCCCGGCCGAGAGCAGCGCCAGCGCGGCATTGGCCGTCCAGGGGTCGAGCCGCTCGCGCTCAGGGCGGGGCTCGGGAGGGAACTCGCGAAGCGGGCGTGGGCGGGCGGCCAGCACGGCGACCGCCGCGACCGCCGCCACCGGGGCCTGGGCGAAGAAGATCGCCCGCCAGCTGAACAGCTCGGTGAGGATGCCGCCGGCCGAGGGTCCGACGGCCGCGCCGATCGCCGCGGCTGCCGACCATCCGTAGGCGGGTGAATCGCCCGGCCGGGCGGCGCCGGCGAACAGGCCGAGCGAGGCGGAGAGGATGAGCGCTCCCCCCACCCCCTGCACGCAGCGCAGCGGGATCAGCGTGCTGAGGCTGTTGGCGGCGCCGCAGCCGAGCGAGGAGAGCCCGAACAGGATCAGTCCGGCCACGAGCACGCGCGTGGAGTTCAGGCGCCGGGCGAAGGGGAGGATGGCCAGGGAACCGGCGATCAGGGCGAGGTTGTAGCCGACGATCACCCACACCACGTCGGAGATCGAGGTGTGCAGCCGATCGACGAGCTGGGGCAGCGCCAGCACCACGATCGAGGCGTCGGCGAAGGCCAGCACGATGGCCAGGCGAACCCACAGGTTCTGCCAGGTGCGCCGTTCAGGCATACCGGCGGATGGCGACGCGGGCGAGTGCGCCGAAGACGACGGCGAGCACGGCCAGGTGAACGAGCGGCCACCCGATCCCCGGGGACGCCCCGCTGAACGCGTTGGAGGCCGCCTGGAGCGCGGGCTTGAACGGGAACACGAACGAGACGACGTCAAGCACGGTCTTCAACGCCCCCGACACCGCGCTGGCCGGGACGAGGGCGATGAAGGCCACTGGCAGGGCGATCAGGAAGGCCATCAGGGAGGCCACACTCACATCCCGAGCCAGCCCGCCGATCGCCACACCGAGGGCGCCGAAGGCCAGCCCGCCGAGGGCGAGCGCGGCCACCCACAGCTCGAACCGGCTCCAGTCGAGGTGGACGAACAGGGACACGAAGGCAGCCATGATCAGGGCCGCGGCGGCGGCGCACCCGGCGGAGAGGACGATCTTCTCCGACAGCAGCCTGCCCGGCGAGACTAGACCGCGGACGAGTCGCGAGAACGTGTGCTCCGAGCGCTCGAGGGCGAGCATCCCGGCGGCGAGCAGCAGAGTCACGAACATCAGCGAGACGATCACGGCAATCGCCGCGGCGTAGGAGGCGGTGGGGGTGGTCTTGCCCGCGAGCTCGGTCACGTTCACGGTTAGCGGGTTGCCGATCGACCCGAGCACGGGGGTGGCGAAGCTGAGTCCGGTGATGGCCAGGTCGGCGAACGAAACCACCTGCCGGAGCGCAATCCGCAGCGGGGAGTGCGCGGGGAGCGAGGCGATCGTGCCCTCGACGATGGCCCGGGAATCGCGCAGTCCGAGCAGCCGGAAACGCTGGCCGAGGAACTGGATCGAGCCGCCGTTCAGGACCTGCTGGAGGTCGCTGACGGCGACGCGGAGCACCTGCTTCGACACCGCCGACTCGACCTGGCTGAGCCGCGAATTGATCGCCTGATCGACGAACTGGCGCTCCAGCGGGTCCTTGTCGTTGAGTACGACTTGGACCGTCGGGCTCCCGGCGCCGGTGGTGATCAGGCTCTGGATCTGCCGGGTGATGTCGGCGGGGATGATCAGCGCCGCCAGCGCATCCCCGTTGCTCACCTTGGCCACCGCCGCCTGGGCCGAGTCCACCTTGATCGGCTGGATCGACTGGAACAGCTCCTTGGCGTAGCCGGCGACGTCGATCTGCTGGCTGCCGAAGCCGATCTTGCTCTGCCCCGGCGCGACCTGGCTGTAGTAGGCCACCTTCGGCTTGCCCGGCGGGCTCGAGAGGGCAAAGCCGATCATCAGCGCAATGGCGATCGGGTAGACGGCGAGCAGTCCGGTGAGCAGGGGCGAGCGCCGGAGGATCTGGAGATCCTTGACGAGCAGCCAGCGCACGGCGCTCAATGACCGCCTAGTGCCCGCGGGCGTGCAGGAAGCGCACGAACGCGGCCTCGAAGTCCCGGGGATCGCCGCCCACCGTGCGCTCGAGCTCTCGTGGGGTCCCCGTGAACAGGAGCTCGCCGTCGACCAGCACCAGGACCCTCGAGGCGTAACGCTCGGCCTCGGCCACGTTGTGGCTCGAGAAGACGACCGAGGTGCCGCGCCCGGCGAGCCGCCCGATGAACTCCCACAGTCGCTCGCGCTGGCGCGGGTCAAGCGAGGCGGAGGGCTCGTCGAGCAACAGCACGGGGGGCTGGCAGAGCAGGCCGATGGCGATGTTGACCCGCTGCTGGTTGCCGCCAGAGAGCTTCGCCACCTGCTCATCGGCGCGCTCCTCGAGCCCGGTCTGGGCGAGCATCTCGCTCACGGCGAGCTCGGGGTCGGGGACCTTCTCCAGGCGGGCGAACAGGCGCAGGTTCTCGGCCACCGACAGCTTCGAGTAGAGCGCCGGCTGCTGGGGCACCCAGCCGACCTCGCGGGTGGACTGGGAGACCTCGCCCTCGCTGGCGGGCAGGACCCCGGCGAGGATCGACAGCAGCGTCGTCTTGCCCGCCCCGTTGGGCCCGATCACGGCCAGCAGCTCGCCGGCGAACAACTCGAAGCTGACTCGCTGCAGCGCGGTCCGGGTTCCGAAGCGCTTGGTCAGCGAACGAGCCGCCAGCGTTGCGGCCGCGCCAGCCGTGGCGGTGCCGGTCGACACGGCAGGCAGGCTAGCTAAAGGTTCCGCGCGTGCGCGTCAGGCGTAGAGCTTGTGGCGCGCCGACCAGCGGCCAACCGCGCTGGTTTGCCAGGATTGCCGTCTTGCCTGAAACCAAGAACACGATCCTGTTCGTCGGCGATCTCGTCGGCGGGATCGGCAAACGATCACTCCTGGCGCTCCTCCCCGGCCTGCGCGAGCGCTTCGCGCCGCAGTTCGTGATCGTCAACGGCGAGAACGTGGCCGGGGGGATCGGGATCACCCCGAAGATCGCCGACGAGCTGTTCGCCGCCGGGGTCGACGTGATCACCCTCGGCAACCACACCTACCGCCACCGCGAGATCTATCCCTACCTCGACGAGCACGAACGGATCCTCCGGCCGGCCAACTTCCTGCGCAGCCAACCCGGCCACGGATGGTGCGTGGTCAGCCGCGACGGCGTCCGGCTCGGGGTGGTGTCGCTGTCCGGGAACCTGTTCATGAACCCGGGCCGTCCGGCCTTCCCCGAGGCCGACGCGGCGCTCCACGCGCTGAAGGACAAGGTCGATCACGTGGTCGTCGACATGCACGCCGAGGCGACGAGCGAAAAGGTGGGCATGGGCTGGCACCTGGATGGTCGGGTGACGGCGGTGGTCGGGACCCACACCCATGTGCCGACGGCGGACGCCCGGGTGCTGCCCGGCGGGACGGCCTACATCACCGACGTGGGCATGACCGGTCCGCGGGGCGGAGTGATCGGGGTCAAGCGCGAGCTGGCGCTCGAGTCGATGGTGACCAAGATGCCGATCAAGTTCGAGACCTCGAGCGAGGATCCGTGGCTCAACGGCGTCCTGATCACGACCGACGGCGACATGCGGGCCAGCTCGATCGAGCAGGTGCTCGAGCCGGCCACCGGAATCGTTTAGCCCACCGCGGGCGCGATCTCCCGCGGCGGCTCGTAGCGCTCCTCTTCACGCTTCAGCGCCCACACCAGCTCGCTCGGGAAGGCACAGATCACGGCCACGCTGACCAGCGGGAAGAACCACGGGATGTAGAGATAGAACCAGTGGGTCAGCCCGAGCTGGAAGGCGATCACGACGGCGGCACCGAGGGCGCACACCTCGGTCATCGTTCTCCGGCGAGGCACGAACGCAACCGCGATGGCCAGCGCCACCGCGAAGCCCTGGACCAGGTGCTGCTCGAGGCTGAGCCCGCCCCACAGCCCCCAGACCGAGAAGGGTGAGGTGCGGTCGATCTGCGACTTCAGCGAGTCATGCCAGAAGGTGCCGAGGTTGCCGTCGATCAGCACCGGCAACATCACGAGCACGGCGGTGAGCGCGAAGGCGAGGGTGTAGAGGACGAGCTCGCGCCGCCGCGGCCAGTTGGGGCCGACGCCGCGGGCGAACAGCGGCCACAGAATCATGGGCGCGAACTTGGAGAAGCCGGCCAGAGCCACGGCGATCCCGCGCCCCGGCGCGGAGGTGATGACGAGCAGCGCGAGCACGATCAGCATGGCCACCAGTGAGTCGTTGCTGTTGGACTCGAGCGCGTACAGGGTGAACGGGTATGCGGCCCACATGTAGGCCAGGACCACCCCGGTGCTGGGGCCGCGGATCCGCCGCCCGAGGAAGAACAGGCCGACCAGGGTCAACAGGTCGAAGGCGATCGCCGCTGCGTGGGCGGCCGGGAGCTTGTCCCAGGTCCCGCCCCAGCCGAAGATCGCCGTGGCCGGGAGGTAGGCGTAGTAGTTGACCGGGCCGTAGGTATCGCCGTGGACGTTGTCCTGCGGGTAGCCGCCGTACAGAGGCTGATCGTGGAGCAGCTTATGCGAGCCGATGACGCCGGCGTAGCCGACGTCGATCACATTCGAGTTGGTCACGTTGAGCCCGACCCGGAAGCCGATCAGGAAGACCACGGCCACGGCCAACCAGGTGGTCGGGATCAGCAGCCGCAGCGGCTCGCGCGGGCGGCCGCGGCCGAAGGCCAGCAGCAGCATGCGGACGAGCAGGTAGATCAGGAACGGATAGACCAGCGGGACCGAGAGCCCGATCTGAGCGTGGTTGAAGAAGGCGAGCGAGATCGAGAAGCCGAGCAGCACGAGCAGGTCGAGGTGCAGCAACGACAGGCGGCGACGGCGCAGCGTGGGCAGGAACGGGGCCACGAACAGCAGGCACAGCGGTAGCCACACGTACACCGCGTTGACCCGCTCACCGAATGCGCCGGGGTAGCCGCGGGCCATCGTCCAGGCAACCTGAAAGCCGGTCCAGGCCTGGGTCACCTTGCCGGTGGCGTCATCGACGTAGACCTGGGCCAGCTCCTTGCCCTTGGCCCCGGGCGAGAACCAGCTGACCTGCCACTGGCCCGGGCCCTTGGTGTACTCGTACGGCCGGGCCGTCGGATGCCGGCGGCGCTCGGACACGATCTTCGGCACGGCGGCGGCGATCCGCTCGACCTCGGCCGCGGTCAGCCGGTAGCCGGCCGGCGGCTTGTTCAGCTGGGTGACGAGGACTGGAGTGCCGGGCTCCGTGACCGTGACGGTCGAGGTGGATGCAGCGGCGCGGGCAGCCGCCGGAGCGGCGAGCACGAGCAGGAGCAGGCCCGCCAGCAGCGCAAGTTTGAAACGGCGCTCGCTTAGGCTCGGAAGCTCCAAAGCTTCTGCCCGATGAACGACAGCGGCGTCCCCGCGGCAATGGCGATCGCCTGGGCGATCACCTTCTCCATGCCGGTGCTCGAGACGAGCGCGACCAGCACGACGTAGGTGAAGCCAAATGTGAGCAAGGAGACGGCGAAGAAACGAGCGCCCTGATCGAGGGGGTGGGCGTCCTTCGCAGCGAACGTCCAGTGCCGGTTCCACCAGAAGTTGTTGCCAACGGAAACGAGGAAGGCCAGTACGGCGGAGATCCGGTAGTCGATCGCCAGCGCGTGCACGCAGATGGCGAACACGGCCAGGTTGACCACGTATCCACTCGCCCCAACGGCGGCAAAGCGGATCAGCTGGAGCCAGTTGTGCGTGCGGCGAACGCCATGCCGCACCCGCACTCGAAACGGGAGCTCGACGGTGCTTGTCATTTCCTCGGGCAAGGCCATGAATGTATCGACGGTACGTCGGGCTTCCGTAAGGGTTACCGGACCTAACCGGCTCCTAATCCGAGTTTGACAGGGGTCCGACTCCGAAGTGCTCGCGGATCATCGGCGTCACGTCGCGCAGCGACCACTGCTCGCGCGCCTGGCGGGAATCGGGGCCCGTCCCGCACCACAACAGGGCGCCGAGCGAGTCGGAGCGATGCAGGGAGCCGTGGGAGCCGCCGCCGACATGGTCGGCGCCGCCCCAGTCGACGAACTCGTAGCCAGGCGCCGCCGACAGGAGCAGGTCCCCGGCGGTGGGGCAGCACAGCGCCGACCACAAGCGGGCCAGCGCATCGGGGTACTCGGTGCACAGAAATTCGCCGTCCTGAACCTCGGCCCTCAGGGTGGCCAGCTTTCCCTCGACGCTCCAGCGCTCGCCGCGCCGATCGCTGAGCTCGCCGCCGGGAGCGAAGCGAAGCTCGCCCCGAGCGCTCCGGATGACCCCTTCGTCTCCGTCCTTCCACATGACGAGGTCGACGCCGTCCAGGTCCTCGAGCACCTCCAGCGAGCGGGTGAGGAGGTCCTGGCGATGGTCCTCGTCAAGGAAGTAGACCATGGCCGAGCGCTGGGCCGGGCTGAGCGCGACCTCGGCCCCGACCGAGCGTGAGGGGCTCGGCGTGGCCACGTCGAAATCTTCGAAGGCGTAGTCGAGCCGGATCCGCTCCTCGACGGGCGCCTGGGAATGATCGGAGATCACGACCACGGCGTGCTCCTCGAGGAACTTGTCCGGACCGCCCCCGGCGTGCATCAACCGCTCGAGCTGGCGGTCGGCGGCGGCGATCGAGGTCACCTGGGCGTGGGGCCCGTTCTTGTGCGACCAGGCGTCGTTGTCGGGGAGCGAGAAGAGCATGAAGTCGAACAGGTCGTGCTCGACCAGGTAGGCGCCAACGCAGCCGGTGTGCTGATCGCGGATCCCCGGCATCCCCAGCTGCCCGCGGCAGCCGGTCTTGCGGCTGGCGTAGAGGTCGGCGTAGAACAGCTCCTGGGGCCCGTCGATGGTCCGCCGGAACAGGGTCGAGGTGACGATCCGGGCCAGCGCGGTCTCGTTCGAGACCTGGTGGTGGTGGCGGCCCCGATAGATCGAGATAGGTGGTGCCGGCGGTGCGTACGTCGGCGTCATCGAGGGCCTCGAACACCGTGTCGACGTCGTGCGAGAGGTGCTCGGCGTTCATCCGGTAGACGGTGTCGGTCAGCGAGCGGAGCACGCCGAACTGGCGCGAGGCGGAGAAGCTCGAGCCGTATTCGATGTAGCGCTCTTCCTCTCGGTGGTACCAGTTCATCGACGGGATCAGGTGCTTGTCCGGGCCGACCCCGGTGGTAATCGAGGCCGCGCACACCGGGGTGACCGAGGGGAAGGCGGCCACGCAGTCATCGACGTAGACCCCCTGCTCCCGTATCCGGGCCAGCGCCGGAGCGCGTCCGGTGGCAATCGCGCGGTCAAGCATCGCCGGTTTCAGCGCGTCGATCACCACCAGCACGAGCTTCTTGCGGCTGGGCGCTTGCGGCGCGGGGGCCTTTGCCGCACTCACCGAAGAATCCGCAGGCCCGCGTACTTCTGCTCGGTCCGCCGGCGGCTGGCCAGCAACAGCCACAACAGCAGCGCCACGGCGATCAAGCCCAGCGGGGGCGCAATAACCGACAGCACCGCGGTCAGAGCGGCGACGGCCTCGGTGTAGAACGGCAGCGACTCGGCCGCGGAATCGTCGAGCCGGGCCCGGACCGGGCCAGGAGCGGCTGGGTAGCGGCGATGCCGAGCGCCGCGCACGCCGCCCCGGCGATCCAGCCCGGCCAGGCGGCGTAGTGGCCGCGGGCGAGCGAGCCGGCGAACAGCAGCGCGCCGAGCACCAGTGAGCAGACGGCCACGACGCGGGCCAGCGAGCGCTGGCTGAGCGGGCCGTCAGACGGGCGGCGCTCGATCAGCGCCAGGGCCACCGCAGCGACGAAGACAACCAGGAGGAACAGCGCTCCTTCTAGAAACCCGTAGCTCGTGCCGTCGAAATTGATCTCGACATTGGCCGCGGCCAGGCCGCCCACCGCCAGCGTGGGCAGGAACGGGCGGATCCCGACGGCCGCGCCGATTCCCATGCCCTGGAAGATGTCGAAGACGAGATGCACCGTGTTGTACCGTGACTGGACGTGACGATAGTCAAAAGGGCAGGTCGGGCCCGGGGCGCAAGCGTGGCATGAATTCCGGCAGCGGAACTCGTCGGCGCCCCCGCTCCACGGCACGGGACATCGAGCGCTACGCGGCGCTGTTCGCCGAGCGGACCAAAGTCATGAAGTCCTCCGCCATGCGCGACCTGATGGCGCTGACCGAGCGCGAGGACGTGATCTCGCTGGCCGGCGGCCTCCCCGACACCTCGACCTTCCCCCCCGACTCCTACGCCGCCCTGATGAGCACGGTGGCCGTCGATTCCTGCGCCCGCGCCCTCCAGTACAGCCCGACAGAAGGGCTCGAGCTGATCAAGGGCTGCATCGTCGAAGTGATGAAGGCCGAGGGGCTTCACATCGCCGCCGACGAGGTGCTGGTCACGACCGGCGGCCAGCAGGTGATCGACCTGGTGTGCAAGACGCTGCTCGATCCGGGCGACGTGGTCGTGGCCGAAGCGCCCACGTACCCGGGCGCCGTCCCCACCTTCTGCGCCTACCAGGCCGACGTGGTTCAGGTGACGATGGACCGCGACGGGATGCGGATGGACGAGCTCTCTTCCCTGCTGGACGAGCTGGAGACCGCTGGGCGGCGCCCCAAGTTCATCTACACGGTTCCGAACTTTCACAACCCGGCCGGGGTGACCTTGTCGCTCGAGCGCCGGCGCGAGCTGGTGCGGATCGCCGCCGAGCGTGAGCTGCTGATCCTCGAGGACAACCCCTACGGGCTGCTCCGCTACGAGGGCACGCCGCTGCCCACGCTGCGCTCGCTCGACGACGAGTTCGTGATCTACGCGAGCACGTTCTCGAAGATCCTCTCGCCCGGAGTGCGGCTCGGCTGGACCTCGGCCCCGGCGCCGATCCTGGCCAAGATGAACATCGGCAAGCAGGCCTCCGACCTCTGCTCGTCCTCGATCTCGCAGCACTTCGTCGGGGCGTATTTCGACTCGGGGCCGTGGGAGAACTACGTGCACTCGCTGATCGAGATCTACCGCCGCCGGCGCGACGTGATGCTCGACGCGCTGGCCGAGCACTTCCCTCGCGAGGCCGAGTGGACCCACCCCCAGGGCGGCCTGTTCATCTGGGCCACGCTGCCCGACTACATCGACACCACCGACCTGCTGGCCCGGGCGCTCGAGGAGCACGTGGCCTTCGTCCCCGGCCGGGCGGCGTTCGTGGATGGGCGCGGCGGATCGTCGATGCGGCTGAACTTCTCCGGCGTAAACGAGGACGAGATCCGAGAGGGGGTCCGGCGGATTGGCGAGGTCGTCTCCGAGCAGGTCGCGCTGTACGGGACGCTGACCGGAGCGCGGCCGGCGCCGCGACAGGGCGGGGAGGCGCGAGCGGGAGCGGGCGCGGGCGCTGGACCGGGCGCGGCGCCGGGCGCCGGACAGGCCGACCCCGAGCTGGCCAAGGTCCTCCAGCTGCGGAGCAAGCGCACCCAGGCCGGCTAGGCCCGGTGCCGGTCGGTTAGCCCCATGTCGCGCGTCGCCGTGCTCAAGGGCGGCCGCTCGCTTGAGCGACAGGTCTCGCTCAAGTCGGGCGCGCGGGTGGAGGATGCGCTGAAGCGCCTCGGCCACGACGTCATCCCGATCGATGTCGGCGGTGACCTGGTCGACCGCCTGAGCTCGGCCGCGCCCGAGCTCGCCTTCGTCGCCCTGCACGGCCGCGACGGCGAGGACGGGACGATCCAGGAGCTGCTCGAGGTGCTGGCCATCCCCTACACCGGGTCGGGCGTCTCGGCCTGCATCCGCGCCGCCGACAAGGTGCTGGCCAAGCATGCGATGCGCGACCACGACATCCCGACGCCCGACTTCTACGCCTTCAACGAGACCGCCTTCGGCGCCCTGGGAGCAGCCCAGGCGCTGCCGGCGATCGAGGGGCGGCTCCAGTTCCCGATCGTGGTCAAGCCGGCCGGCCAGGGATCGGCGCTGGGGATCAAGTTCGCCCGCACCCCGTCCGATGTGCCGACCGCGCTCGTGGCCGCGTTCTCCTATGACCGCAAGGTGCTGCTCGAGCGCTACGTCCACGGCCGCGAGCTCGCGGTGTCGATCATCGACGAGGAGGGTGTGGGGCGGGCGTTGCCGA
Organism: uncultured Solirubrobacterales bacterium; assembly: GCA_963834635.1. Taxonomy (GTDB): domain Bacteria; phylum Actinomycetota; class Thermoleophilia; order Solirubrobacterales; family Solirubrobacteraceae; genus Palsa-465. The sequence goes on from CAWICI010000003.1 coordinate 156,403, forward strand.
TCGTCGAGGCCGTTCCCGAGGAGGAGGACTTCTACGACTTCGAGGCCCGCTACGAGATCGGCCGCACCCGCTTCGTGTGCCCGGCCGCGCTCGAGGAACCGGTCCGCGCGCGGGCCGAGGAGCTGGCGCTCGAGGTCTACCGGCTGCTCGGCTGCTCGGGCTTCGCCCGGGTCGACCTGATGCTCGAGTCCTCGACCGAGGAGCTGTACGTGCTCGAAGCCAACACGGTCCCCGGGCTCACCGAGACCTCGCTGCTGCCGCAGGCCGCCGAGGCCGCCGGGATCGAGTTCGACGAGCTGATCGGGCGGATTCTGGGGGCGGCGGTGGGTGGCGGCGATACACAGCGCCACAGCCGCTCGCCCGCGGTTTAGAGCCCCCTTTAGCGGCTCGAGGTAGCAATTCGGCACCACCGAGAGGGGGCACTGGCGGCTCGCTGGCGAGACGCGGGGGTGAAGTGGTCCTAGTCTGGCCCGACGAGCAGCCCCCAAAAAGCACCAACCGTCGCGGGCGAAAAGCTCGCTTGGTGCGAAAAGCGTCTGCCAGGTGCACAATGCACCAACCGACGTTTTCGGCAGGTTCGGTTGGTGCTTTTTGGGCGCGGAACCGCGGGACCCGCGCCCGGGGGAGCCGTCGGTAGTTACTCGCCGGCGAAGTCTTCCGGGGTAACCCGGTCGAGGAAGTCCTTGAACTTCTCCACCACTTCCTCGGTGTCCTCGACCTCGTGCTCGAACTCGATCGCCGACTCGGCGATCACGTCGTCAGCGGCGAAGATCGGAGCGCCGGCGCGGACGGCCAGGGCGAGGGCGTCGCTCGGCCGGGAGTCGATCTCCATCTCGCGGCCGTTGACGCGGAGGCTGATCGAGGCGTAGAAGGTGTTCTCGCGTAGCTCGGTCACCGCCACGCGGGTGCACTCGACGTCGAGCTCACCCAGGACGTCGGACAGAAGGTCGTGGGTCATCGGCCGCGGAGTGGAGGCCCCCTGGAGCTTCATCAGGATCGCCGCGGCCTCGGGATGGCCGATCCAGATGGGCAGGAACTTGTTGTTTTCGACGGTCTTGAGAAGCACGATCGGCTGCTTGCCAACCATGTCGAAGCTGACGCCGTAGATCACCATCTCCTGCACGCGCTGCTCCTAACTCCTGGGTCTGGCAAGTATAGGGACGGAGGGGTGGGGCCTTGGGGGGGGTCGGCATGCGTCCTGGCGTTATTCGATTGCCCCTTCGTCCGCCAGCACCCGGTGGGCGATCGAGAAGGCCGCGTTGGCGGCCGGAACGCCGGCATAGATGGCGCTATGCAGGAGAATTTCGGCGATCTCGGCCGCGGCTAGGCCGTTTTTCAGAGCGCCTCGAATGTGCATTCCGAGCTCGTTCTCGGCCCGCAAGCAGACCAGCGCGGTCAGGGTGATCGCGCTACGGGTGCGCCGGTCAAGCCCCGGGCGCGACCACACCGCACCCCAGGCGTATTGCGTGATCAGCTCCTGAAAGGGCGCCCCGAACTCACCGGCCGTGGCGGTGGCGCGGTCGACGTGCTCGTCCCCCAGGACCTCGCGGCGGGTCCTCGTGCCAGTCTCGAGATCGCTCATGCACTCCTCCTCATCAGATGGTTCAGGATCAACTCGGTCACCGCCGCGGGTTGCTCGACGTTGGCCAGGTGCGCGGCCTGGGCGACGATCTCGAGCCGGGCGTGTGAGACGCGGTCGGCGATTGCGCGACCGTGCTCTGGCGGGGTGGCCTGATCGTCAGCGCCCGAGATGACCAGCGTGGGGGCAAGGATGGCTTTGAGGGGCTCGCGCAGGTCCATGTCGGCCAGGGCTTCGCAGCAACCGGCGTAAGCCTCCGAGTCGGTCCGGATCAAGCGCTCGCGCATGGCCCGGATGGCTTCTGGGTTGCGCTGGGCGAAGGCCGGCGTGAACCACCGGCTCACGATCGAGTCGGCGACCGGCTCAAGTCCCTGCGCCCGCACCGCCCAGGCCCGCTCGAGGTACGTCTTCTGCGGGTCGATGAAGGCCGAGCTGCAGCAGACGACCAGGCGCTCGACGCGGTCGGGGGCGTGAGCTGCCGCCCACATGGAGGCCATGCCGCCGATCGAGACGCCGCACAGCGAGGCCGCGCGGAGGTGGAGGCGGTCCATGAGGGTGACCAGATCGCCTCCGAGGTCCTCGATCCCATACGGACCGGGGATGCCGGGACTTTGGCCGTGGCCGCGGAGGTCGTAGCGGATCAACCGGAAGTGCTGGGCGAGTGCCGGGGTCTGGGCGTCCCACATGCTCAGCTCGGTTCCGAGCGAAGGGGAGAGGATCAGCGCGGGTGCTTCCTCGGGACCGGTGGCCTCGTGGTGGAGGTGCGCGGACACGGCCTCGTCAGTGCTCGTGCTCGCGCTGGTGGGCCGCGAGCGCCCGGTCTATCAGCTGGTCGGTGACGCCGAGATAGCTCTCGGGGTCGAGGGCCCGTTCGACGGTCTGGCGATCGACCGCGCCCGTGATCTCGGGGAGCTCGAGCAGGACCTCGCCCAGGTCCCGCCGCTGGTCCGCCGCTTGCTTGGCCGCGGCTTCCAGGACGGTTCGCGCACCCGCCCGCCCGAGCGAGTCGGCGAGCACGGCGGCGACGCTCTCGCTCATCAGCAGGCCATGGGTCAGGGCGAGGTCGTACCGCATCTGCGTCGGGTCGACCTCGAGCCCTTCGATCAGCTCCCGGAGCGAGGCCGCGGCCGAGCCGGTCAGCCGCAGCAAGTCGAGGAGGGGCTCCCACTCCGCCTGCCAACCCCCCGCGGCTCGCTCGTGCTCCTGGTCCATGGCGCCGAGGATCGTGGCCACCAGCCCGGGACCGCGGCGGGCGCAGGCGATCACGGCCACCGCGCCGACCGGATTGCGCTTGTGCGGCATCGTCGACGAGCCGCCGCGGTCCTCGGCCGTGCCCTCGCGCAGCTCGTCCACCTCGGTCTGGGCGAGCAGCACGACATCGCGCCCGATCTTGCCCATCGCCCCAAGCGCGAGGCCGAGCTCGCAGGCGAGGCGGGCGGGGCGGAGGCGAATCGTGTGCCAGGGGAGCTCGGGCTCGGCCAGATCGAGCTCGGCGGCCAGGTGGCTCGTGACCTCGAGGCCGTGGGTCGCCGAGCGCGGCCAGGGTCCCCGCCGCGCCGCCGAACTGGAGGGCGAGGCCGTTGGTGATGAGGTGGGTGAGGTTGCGGCGGAGATCGTCGAGGGCGGTGAGCCAGGCCGCCGCCTTCAGACCGAACGTGGTCGGGACCGCCTGCTGGAGCAGGGTGCGCCCGGCGATCAGGGACCGGCGGTGGTCGTTGACGAGGGCCGCGCAGGCCTCGGCCGCCGCGTCGAGCTCGGCCACGGTGGCGGTCAGGGCCCGGCGCGCGACGAGCGTGATCGCGGTGTCCACGATGTCCTGGCTGGTGGCGCCGCGGTGGAGAGCTTCTGCGGCCGGGCCGTCGCTGGGCAAGCGGTCCCGGAGCGCCGTGAGCAGGGCGGGGACGGGCGAGCCGGTGTCGGCGGTAGAGCGGCCGACGGCGTCGAGATCGAGCTGTGCGGCGTCGGGGAGCTGGGCGAGTTCGCGTTCCGCCTCGGGGGGAGCCAGCCCGGTCTTGACCAGCGCCCGGACGAGCGCGAGCTCGACGTCGACCATCGCTCCCAGCACAGCGCGGTCGGTCACCTCCGCCGCCGCCGGGCCGCGAGCGAACAGGCCGGAGAAGAGACCGGGCACGGCGCGGACGCTACCGCGGTGGGCGGTCCGGTCCCCTTAAGCGAGACGCGCCCCGGTACCGGCGGGGTTATGAGGCCGGGACCTGTAGGGGCGCGCTCGAGGGAGGAGAGGGATTGCTACTGCGGTGATGATGGCGCAGGCAGGTTTAGTTGTCCAAGACGAGTATGGCCTGGAATCTATAACCTGAGCTTATGGATCTGCGCCAGCTGCGCTACCTCGTCGCGCTCGCCGACGAGCGCCATTTCACCCGCGCGGCTCAGCGCGAGCACGTCGCCCAGCCGGCGCTCTCGCAGCAGATCCGAAAGCTCGAGCAGAGCGTCGGCCTACCGCTGGTGGAGCGAACCACGCGGCGGGTCGCCCTGACCGAGGCCGGAGAGCTCCTGGTGGCGCGGGCCCGGCGGATCCTGGCCGAGGTCGAGGCCGCCGACGCCGAGCTCCAGCGGATCGCCGGAGTGCAGACGGGTCACGTGACGCTGGGGGCGATCCACACGATGGCGCCGGTGGATATCTCGCTCGCGCTGGCCATCTTCCACGAGCGCCATCCGGGCGTCGAGCTCACCGTGCGCGAGGAGTCGAGTGAGGAGCTGGCCGAGCTGCTCCGGATCGACCAGCTTGACCTGGCCTTCCTCTCGGTGACCGAGCGGATCGAGAGCCACGGACTCGCGCTGACCCAGCTCGTCTCCGAAGAGCTGGTCGCGGTCCTCCCGCCCGAGCACCGACTGGCCGGCCGGCGGCGAATCCGCATGATCGACCTGGCCGAGGAGCAATTCATCAGCTATCGGCCGGGAGCCCGGCTGCGCGAGCTGCTCGTCGCCGCCGGGACTCACGCGGGGTTCGCGCCGCGGGTGATCCTCGAGTTGAACGAAAGCCAGCGGATCCGCCGGCTGGTGGCGCGTGGGCTCGGCGTCGCCATCCTCCCGCGCTCCGACGCCGAGGCGCCGGGAGCGCACACCGCCCGGGTCGCGCTCGTCGAGCCGTCGCTGCGGCGAGACATCACGCTCGCCTGGCGGACCGATCGCCGCCACTCGCCGGCCGCGGCCGAGTTCCTGGCCATGGTGCAGGAGCTGTTCGGCGGGCGGTCGGGGGCGCAGGGGGCCGCGGGCGGCGCGGCCGAGGTTCAGCCTCCGCTTCCCGCGCGGCCCATGGCCAGGGCCTCCTGAAGCGCCTGCAATGCGACGAACACCTCGTCGGCCACCTGTTGCTGGCGCTCGCGGGGCGGATTTGCCTCCACTGCGAAGTGCATCGGGGTTCCGTAGCGGACGGTGACGGCCGGAAACTGGAGCCGGCGCCAATTGCGAGCCCGCTCCGAACCGTGGATCGCCACCGGAATCACCGGCGCGCCGCTCTCCAGCGCGAGGCGGCCGACGCCCGGCCTCGCCCGCTTGCCGAGCTGGCCGGTGCGGGACCGACCGCCTTCCGGATACATCACGAGCAGGCCGCCGCGGCGCAAGATGGTCAGCGCCGTCGTGATCGCCTCCTCGTCGCGCGCTCCGCGCCGCACGGGAAAGGCGCCGCCGTGAGGAAGGATGAACTCGAGCAAACGGCCCCGGAACAGCTGCGATTTGGCCATGAACCGGAGTGGACGGCGCAACAGGATGCCGACGAACCAGTGGTCCATGGCGGAGAAGTGCGTGGGCGCGAGGATCGCGGGACCTTGCAGCGGCACGTTCTTTTTTTCTTGCACGTGTAACCGGTAGATCACACGGCAGTAGGGGTAAGAGAGAAGGCGGACGAGCGTGTAGACCCAGTCAGGCTCGCGGGTGCGAGCGTGCTGGTGGAAGCGATCGAAGTGGCTAGCCGGCCGAGGATCGGCATAGACCTGGGCCTTCATCGGCGCCAGGTCGCCGCGAGTCATCGGTCCGGTTTCTTCACGCTCTTCCATGGGACCGGCGGGTCGAATGGGCCTGAATTGGCGGGATTCTTCCCCTTTTCTTAGGCCGCATTGGTTCGATAAGCATCGAACAAAATGCTAAAATTCGACGTGTATCGAATTACGGAGTTATTGGAGATGGAACTGAACAGTTTTGAAAGCCACGGCCGCTCTCGCGTCCGGGGCGAACACACAGAAACGACTAATAGCAACCACGAGCACGTTCGGCGTGGTCGACGCGCTGCGACGGCCGCGAACAAGCGTCAGGGCCGCCGCCGTGCCAGCCACCTCGCCCAGGCTGAGGAGCGGACCGACTTCGGGCGCTCGCCCGACTCGCTCGAGCTGTTCCTGCGGCAGGCTCGCAACCATCCGCTGCTCACCGCGGCGGAGGAGGTCGAGCTGTCCCAGCGGATCGAGAAGGGCGACCTCGAGGCCAAGGAGCGGATGATCAACTCGAACCTCCGTCTCGTGGTCTCTCAGGCTCGTCGCTACCAGGGTCATGGTCTCTCGATGGAGGACCTGGTCCAGGAGGGCATGCTGGGCCTGATTCGCGCGGTCGAGAAGTTCGACTGGCGACGTGGGTTCAAGTTCTCGACCTACGGAACGCTCTGGATCCGCCAGGCCATCCAGCGCGGCCTGCAGAATCACGGTCGCACGATCCGAGTGCCGGTCCATGTCGCCCAGCGGCAGGTCAAGGTACGCAAGATCGAGAGCGAGCTGAGCACCAAGCTCTCGCGCGAGCCCACCGACGAGGAAATCGCGGCGGTGGCCGAGCTCGACGTGGACGAGGTCAGCGAGCTGCGTGAGCTCAGCCGAGGCCTCGCCAGCCTTGACCAGCCGGTCGGGGAAGATGGCGAGACCGCGCTCGGCGATCTGCTGGCGGCGGAGCGGCCGGAGCCGAGCGAGGAGGTGGTCGTGAGCGATCGTGACCGTCGGGTCAATGAGATCGTTGGCCAGTTGCCCGAGCCTGAGCGCAACGTGATCAGGCTGCGGTTCGGCTTGGCCGGTGATGAGCCGCGGACGCTCAAGCAGACCGGCAGTGAACTCGGGATCAGCGCCGAGCGCGCCCGTGAGCTCGAGGAGCGCGGCCTGCGGCGGCTCGCGGCCAGTCGCGAGCTCGACGGCCTACGCGAAGCGGCGTAAGGCCGCGCCCGCTTCGGCAAGGCGACGGCGGACTTGGCTTTTTGCGGCGGGCTACCGAACGACGGTGCCCGCCGCTCCCCGCTGTCTGCGCCTAGCCCTCGGCCGCCCACGGATCGCCTTCCAGCATTTCCCCGTCACCGGCGTGGCGGGGCCCGAAGGCGAGAATCTGAAGACCGTCAGGGCCAGCCTCGAAGGCTCTGGCCACGTGCGGGGCCACGCGGATCGCGTCAAGCGGCGAGAGCTCGTGGATCTCATCGCCCAGTTTGATCCGCCCGCTGCCGGCGAGAACGACGTAGACCTCTTCGGCGTTCTCGTGCCGGTGGGCGCCGCCACGCTTGCTCGGATGAATCACGTGGTAGGCGAAGCCGATCGTTTCCGCCCCGACCTGCTCCCGCGGGAACCGCGCCTCCTGAACCTCGGAGAACCCGAACTTGGGGGCGATGTCCTCGATTTCCTGAAGATTCCTGATGGTGTAATCCATAGCTGCATGACCTCTGCGGCAACGGGGCAGTCACCCGGAGCGGAGGCCGCTACTCTGACCGGGCTCGACTGTTTGCGTATTGGGAGCGACGCAAGCTCACCTGGGGAAGCAGCAACGAACCCTATCCGCTGAGAGGAGCCTTGCCCTTGAGCCATAGAGCCCGAAATGCACTTCTGGCCCTGTCCTGCGCGTTCGCCTGCGCCGGCGTGTCGGCGGCGGTTGCCGACGCACACGTCGTGGTCGGAGTTGGCGACCAGTCGCCGACCATGTTCGGCGATCCGCGATTCCTCGCGCTCAATGTTCATGCCGCCCGGCTCACCGTCTCCTGGAATGTGGCTGAAGCCAAGTCTCGCCAGGGTGAGCTGGCCGCCGACGCCGCGTGGCTGAGTGACGCCGCCAAGGACAATGTCACCCCGCTCGTGTCATTCAGCGGCTATGGCAACTACGTCCCGAACGTCAAGCAGTACACCAAGGCGATCGAGGCCTTCATCAAGCGCTTCCCCCAGGTCAAGCAGTACACGCCCTGGAACGAGCCCGACTGGGTCTATCGCAGCCTGGGCCACAAGCCCGGGCTGGCCGCCTCGTATTTCAACGCGCTTGTCCGCCACTGCAAGCACTGCACGGTGCTGGCCGGAGACCTGTACCTGCCGGCCAAGCAGCTCGGTGCCTGGATCAAGAAGTACAAGAAGGGCCTGCGCTATCGGCCCGCCGGCTGGGCGCTGCACAACTACTACGACGTCCGCACACACAAGACCTCGCAGCTGCGGACGCTGGAGAAGTTGACCTCAGGACCGATCTGGCTGGATGAGATCAGCGGGGTCGAGCACCGCGGGCACTGGCAGTACAAGAATCAGTCCCCCCAGGCCGCGGCCAACGACGAGAAGTTCCTCTTCGGGCTGCCCAAGCACAACAAGCGGATCACCCACATCTACCACTACCAGTGGGAGTCGAACGTGCCCGACCGGCTGGGATTCGGGCTTGCTCTCCCCGACCGGTGAGATCCGGCCCGCTTACTACGTCGTCCAGCAGGCGGCCGCTTAAGCCGCTTCGGTTCGAGCGCCTCGGATGCCGATCGCGTCCGAGGCGCTCAGATCGTCCACACTCTTGCTCGTGGAGGACTGGGCCGCGACCAACCGAGCGCTGTGGGACGAGCGGGTCCCGATCCACCTCGGCAGCGAGTTCTACGACCTCGAGGGCTTCCTCGGAGGCAGGTCCTCGCTGCGGCCATTCGAGCCGGGCGAGCTCGGCCAGGTGAAGGGCCGCACTCTCGTCCATCCGCAGTGCCACATCGGTCTCGACACGCTGTCGTGGGCACGGCTCGGGGCGCAGGTCACCGGGCTCGACTTCTCCGCGCCGGCGGTTGCCGCGGCGGATGAGATCGCCGGGCGGATGGGACTGTCGGCCGAGTTCGTGCAGGGCGAGGTCTATGACGCGCCGGCGGCGTTGGGCGGGAGGCGGTTCGACATCGTCTACACCGGCGTCGGAGCGATTCTCTGGCTGCCCGACATCGAACGGTGGGCCGAGACGATGGCGGCGCTGCTCGCGCCCGGGGGGCGGTTTTACATGGTCGAGTTTCACCCCTTCGCCGAGGTCTTCAGCGAAGCCGATCTGACGCTCGCCGAGTCCTACTTCGACCGCGGGCCGCATCTCTACGACGAGCCCGGGACCTACGCCGACCTATCGGCCGAGACTGAGCACAATCGCTCGGTAGAGTGGCGCCACGGACTCGGTGACGTGGTCTCGGCGCTCGCAGACGCAGGACTGCGGATCGAGCTGCTGCACGAGCATGACTTCACGGTCCACGCCCACTGGCCCTTTCTGGAGCAGGGGGAGGACGGTCTGTACCGAGTGCGTTCGGGGACGCCTTCCGTGCCGCTGATGTATTCGCTGCGGGCCCGGCCCGCCTAGCCGGCGTTGGCCCTGCCTAGCGGACGCCGCGAAGCAGGTCCAGCGCTCGCTCGAGGACCAGCTCCGTCGCCTCAGGGTCGAAGTCGGGCAGGCTGTCGTCGACGAAGAGATGCTTCGCGCCCTCGTAGAGGAAGAGCTGGGCGCCGTCTTGGGAGAGTCCACGCGCGGCGTCGAGATCACCCTCCGCGACGAGCGGGTCGCCCTCCATCATGTGGATCTGAGCCGGGACGCCCGGCGGCCAGCCTGTGTGGCCGAACTCGGACGGAGGTACGGCGGCGGAGACGAGCAGCGCGCCCTTCGCCCGTGGGCGCGTCTGGGCCAGCATCTGCGCCGGAAGCACCCCGAGTGAGATGCCGGCGTAGACCAAGTCCTCGGGGAGGCCCTGTGTGTCTACGGCCAAGCGTCCGCGCTCGATGATCGTCTCGAACCCGACCTGCTCGGCGTAGCCGATGCCTCCGGTCAGGTCGGAGAACGTACTGCCCTCGTAGAGATCGGGCGTGTGGACAACGTGGCCCGACCCGCGGAGCCGATCGGCGAACGAGCAACATCCAGGGGTGAGCCCCAGGGCGTGATGAAAGAGGACGACCTCGGCCATCGGGTCAGATTAGCCCGGGTCTGTCGAGCGCCTTGGGTCCTTGCCGCGTCGCTTTGCCCAGGAAATCTCCCCCAGATGGGCGATCCAGGACTCGAACCTGGGACCTCTTCCTTATCAGAGAAGCGCTCTAACCGACTGAGCTAATCGCCCTTCGTTCGCGGTCCGGCTCGGGCTCGACTGCGTGCTCGGCTCGGTCGCGTTGAGATGGGCATGGTAGCGCCGGGCTGAGCTGGGCGGTCATCGTGCGGCGGGCTCTCTTTGCGCCCGCCGGGAGCTACGCGTTGTCGCCGGAGACGACCCCGTCGGATTCCACTCGAAGCTCGGGCTCGGTCAGGTCAAGCTCGTAGATCTGGCCGATCAGATCGAGGCCAAAGCTGCGGTGTGGCTGCTCGCGAATCAACCGGAACCCCTCGCCCGCGTACACATGGGCGGCCGCGGTCAGCGGGTGATTGGTCCACAGGCGGACCACGCGGTATCCAGATTCCGTCGCGAATCGAACCGCGGTGCGGACGAGCTGTTGTCCCAGGTGTCGGCCGCGAGCGGCTGGCGTGACAAGAAGGATCCGGAGCTGAGCAACTGGCCCGTCGTCGTCGGAGCTCACGTCGTGGATGCTCGAGTGCTCGGCCGAGACGAGGAATACACACCCCACGCGCCGGCCATCCAGTTCCGCGATCCACGCGCTCTCCCGCCCGGGATCGTGGTCGGTCGCGTAGTCGGCAACGATGCGGGCGACGAGCCCTTCGAAGGTCGAGTCCCAGCCGAACTCGCGGGCATAGGTCTCGCCGTGAGCCATCACGACCCACCCCAGATCGCCGGGTCGTCCCAAAGGGCGGATGTCCACTCGCTTCTCGTCTGTCATCGTTCCGCTTCCGCGTACTGAAACGATCGTTTCAGTACGCGCTAGGCTACCGCCGTGGCGCTACCCGCACAAGTCCCATCGCTCCGCCGCGACGAGCTCCTCGAACTGGCCTACGGATACGTGGCCGACCACGGCCTCTCCCGCACCTCTCTGCGGCCGCTGGCCGCGGCCGTCGGCTCGAGTCCCCGAGTGCTTCTCTATCTGTTCGGTAGCAAGGACGGGCTAATCCGGGCGCTGTTGTCTCGCGCACGCGCCGACGAGCTCGTTGTTCTCGAGAACCTGCCGGCGGCCGGCGCCACCGACTGCGAAACGGCAGCCCGGGAGCTTTGGCGGTGGCTGTCGACCCCACAGCATCGCCGTCTCCTGACCTTGTGGGCCGAATCCTATGCCCGTTCGCTGACCGAGCCTGACGGTCCCTGGGCCGGCTTCGCGCGGGCGACAGTTGATGATTGGCTAGCCCTGCTCGCCTCGATGCAGCCGGCGCGGGAGCGCCGGACCGCGCGGGGAAAGGCCCGGCGGACGCTGGTCTTGGCCGTGCTCCGGGGCGCGCTGCTCGACCTCCTTGCTACCGGGGATCTCCGGCGGACAAGCGCTGCCGTGGATGAGCAGCTCAGGTTGCTGGCGGGCTGAGGCGAGGGCGGAGGCTGGTCACTGTCAATCGTCGCGGCCGGTTGGGCCCGGAGTGTCTCTGTCCGCCCGGTGTTGTTCTCTGTCCGCCCGCGTCTCTCAGGCCGCGGCGCGAATCCGCAGGCGCCGAGCCAACTCCAGGGCCTCGTCAAGCGATTCGAACCTGAGCTGTGCGCGGTACCCGCGTCCCGAGGGAAGCACGTCGACATCGGCGCCGAGCGCCTGTCCCAGCGCGTCGGCAATCTGCTCGACGGCCTCCGCCTGGTCCGGGTGAATCGCGCGGCGCCTCGGCCCAGCGGGGCGGGCCGGATCTGCCCCGTTGCTGCGTCGAGCCCGCGCCTCGAGCTCACGCACCGACCACTGCGCCGACGCTGAATCCCTGGCCAGCTTCCGGCGGTCGGCGTGGTCGGATGCGAGCAACAGCGCGCGACCGTGGCCCTCGCTCAGCTCCGCTCGCTCGATCAGCTCGAGAGCCTCGTCAGGAAGCTCGAGCAGTCGGATCAGGTTGGAGACGGCGACCCGGCTTCTGCCCACACGAAGGCCAACCTCCTCGCGCGTCAATCCAAGCTCCTCGACGAGCGCCGCGCAGGCCCGAGCCTCCTCGACCGGGTTGAGATTCTCGCGCGCCATGTTTTCGATCAGGGCCACCTCGAGCGAGGTGGCGTCGTCGTGGCGGCGAACGATCGCCGGGATCGTTTCGAGTTCAGCGATCTGTGCCGCGCGCCAGCGTCGCTCGCCGGCGATCAGCTCGTAGCGGCCACCCACAAGAGGTCGGACGAGGACCGGTTGGAGGACGCCTCGTGCCTTGAGCGACTCGGCCAGCGCGACGAGCGTCTCTTCGTCAAACGAGTGGCGAGGCTGATTCGGGTTCGCCGAGATCAGCTCGGGTGGCAGCTGCCGCAGCTCCTCCGCCTCATCCTTGGGGGCAACGGACAGGATTGCCGCGAGGCCACGCCCCATTCCCTTCTGTCGGTCAGCCACGAGCGGCTACCTCCTTTGCAAGCTCGAAGTACGCGTCGGCCCCGGCGCAATGTGGATCGTGATGAATTACCGCCTTACCGAAACTTGGTGCTTCGCCAACCCGGACGTTGCGCGGAATCACCGTGTCGAACACCAGCTCCGGGAAATGCTCCCGGACTTCGCGTTCGACGTCCTGAGCTAGACGTGTGCGGCCGTCATGCATCGTGAGCAGCATTCCTGCCACGGTCAGGCGCGGATTGAGTTCCCGCTGGACCAGCGAGAGGGTGTCCAATAGCCCAGCGAGGCCCTCAAGGGCGAAGTACTCAGATTGGACCGGCACGATCACCCGGTCGGCGGCGACGAGGGCGTTGATGGTGAGCGGACCGAGCGATGGTGGGCAGTCGAGCAGGATGAATGTGTAGCGGTCGCGGATGCCCGCAAGCGCTTCCCGCAGGCGAGTCTCTGAACCGGCCTCGCGTGGAAGCTCGACGGTTGCTCCGGCCAGATCGGGCCCTGCGGGGGCCACGGAGAGGTGTTCGATTGCCGTCGGGACAGTGATCTCATCGAGATTGGCCGACCCGATCAAGACGTCGTAGACGGTGGCCGGCCGGTCCTTGTCGACGCCCAGCCCCAGGGTGGCATTGCATTGTGGATCGATGTCGACCAGCAGGGAGTCGTAACCCGCCTCCGCCACGCAGGCGGCGAGGTTGACCGCAGTGGTGGTCTTTCCCACTCCTCCCTTCTGATTTGCGATCGCGTAGACGGTGCCCATCAGTCACCAAGCTACCGGCGCTTGCGGTCAGATGGCGGGTGGTTCAGGCCATTTGTTGCAGTCCTGATGCAGGTTTGTTGCAGTGTGCGCCTTGCGCACAACACTTTGGGCAGCGCGGCGCTCACCCGGCGCACTCAGCCTTGGCCGAGCGGCTTCTTGGCCGCGACGCCGGGGCGTCGGGGAAAGCGCGAGGGCGTCGGGCTCACCTTCAACATGAGCTGTAGATTCCGATCGCGAGCCTCCGGATACGGGCTCACCGGCAGCGATTCGGCTGGCATTAGGCCAAGCTCGTCAGCGGCCCGGGCTCCAGCTGCTTCTTCGAGGGGATCCGGCCTGCCCCGCCACACGAGGAGCGCCCCGCCGATCCGGAGAAGGGGCGCGGCGTATTCGGCCACCACGGGCAATGGGGCCACGGCCCTGGCGGTCACGAGATCAAACTCCTCGCGGCCCTCGGTCCAGCTCTCGACCCGGACATGGAGCGCGCGGGCGTTGTTAATCCTCGAGCGTTCGATCGCGCGCTTGATGAACTCGATCTTCCTCGAGCTGCTGTCCACGAGCGCTACGGATGCGGTCGGGAGCGCAATCGCGAGCGGCAGCCCCGGAAAGCCCGCGCCCGCTCCGAGATCGGCGATGCTTGCCGCGGCCCGAACCGCTGGCACGTCGAGCGCCACGAGCGAATCCGCGATGTGATCCCGGAGGATCGCCCGCGGTTCGCGGATGGTGGTCGGGGCGCGGTCGTCCGCGCAAACAAGGTCGACGAGGGCCTGGAGCCGGGGGGCTGCCTCGCGGGGGAGGTCGAAGCGGGTGGCCAGCGAGACAAGGTCCGACGAAACCCGGCTCGTGGCGCGGCTCGTGGCGGAGCCGTGGTTCTTCGCGTCGATTCCAGAGTCCACGTTCATGCCCCCGGAACCTGATCGGCGACCACCCGGGCGCGTTCCCGCGCGATAAAGACTCGATAGCGGTCAGTCATCGACTGGAGCCGTTCCGCGGCATGTGCGTCGAGTCCGTCATGGAGCTCTTCCTCTAGAAGAGGAAGAACGTCTCGTACCAGGACTCGGCCTCGCGCCATCCACTGGTAGTAGGACCGTCCGCCGTGGTGGTAGGGCCCATATAGCCGGGTGCCCGGGAAGCGTTCCACCAGCCAGTGGAACAGGGCTTCGTGCCGAACGTGCATCCGCAGAGTGATCTGCGGCTGCTTTCCGTCCCCGCCGAAAGACCCTTCGCCGACGAGGAGACCGACGACCACGCCCCGTTCGAACTCTGAAAGCGCCACGGTGGGGTTGTACCGCGTCGGGCGGCGTTGTTTCACCGGGGGGAAAAACGTGAAACGCTCGGGCGGGCCTCGCGGCCCGGAAGAGCGAACCCAGAACCGGGGTGGTACCGCGGCCCGCACGCAAAATGGCGGCGGGCGGGGCGAGGGCCGACCACGCGAGAGGCCCGCCCGCCCTCAGCCCTAGTGCACGAGCGGCGCGACGACCAAGCGGCGCGAGGGCTCTTGGCCCTCGCTGTACGTCTCGACGTCGTGCCGGGCCTTGAGGTGCTCGTGGACGACCTTGCGTTCCATCGCGCTCATCGCCTCCAGCGGCACCGGCCTACCGTCGTGCACCGCGGCCTCTGCCGCCTGATCGGCGGCGGCCCTGAGCGCAACGGCGCGGCGCTCGCGATAGCCACCGGCGTCGACCATAACCCGCTTACGTGAGTCCGAGCCCCGAAAGGCGATCCGGTAGGCCAGGTGCTGGATCGCGTCGATCGTCTGGCCGTGGTGGCCAATCAGCAGGCCGAGATCCTCGCCCACGAACTGGCCGGAGACCCCTTCGTCATCCTCTTCGACTTCGACTTCAGCGTCCACCCCTGAGGCAGAAGCAATCTGCTCCATCAACTCGCGCACCCGCGCGACCGGGTCGTTCATCCCCTCCACGAGCTATCGCCTCCGGCCGGAGCGCTTCTTCTTCTTCCTCGGTGGCGGGGGCGGAGCCGTCCGCGACCGAGATTTGGTGGCGACAGCAGCCGCTTCCTTCTCCTTTGACCGGCCACGAAGGAGGCTCCCGAGACCTCCGCCGGTGGCGCCGTCGGCCCCGTTTGAGGCCTCGGCTGGCGGCGGTTTGGCCCGCTCTGGTTTCGCAGTCCCAGCGGCACCGTCCGCCACCGCCATCGCGGGGGCTGGTACTCCCATCGGCCCGAGGCGTCTCCTGACGACGTACTGCTGAAGGATCGTCCAGGTGTTGGTGGTGATCCAGTAGACGATCACGCCGGCCGGGAAGCGGATGATCAAGATCACGAAGAACAGCGGCATCAGCAGCATGATCTGGCGCTGAGTGCGGTCCATCGTCGGGCTCGACATCATCAGGCTCGAGGCGAGCTGAGTCCCGACGTACAGGACGATCAGGGTGATCAACACCGCGCCCGTCGCCTTGTTCGTCAGGTCGCTCACAAACAGGAAGCTCGCACCCCCGTGCGGCCCGCATGGCGTGGTCGCGCCGGCACCGTGGACAGCTTGGTAGGCGTGCTGGATCTGCGGACAGATATCCACACGGAGGCTCTTGCGCAGCATGTAGAAGAGCGCGATGAAGACCGGGAACTGCGCAACCAGAGGCAGACAGGAGCCGAGCGGGCTGACCTCGTTCTCCTTGTAAAACTTCATGATCTCCTGCTGCTGGCGCTGCTTGTCCTCCTTGTACTTGGCCTGGATCGCCTTGAGCTGAGGCTGAAGCTGCTGGAGCTTCTGCATCGAGTGGTACTGCTTGACCGTGAGGGGCACCATCAGTGCCCGGATCACCACTGTGAGGAGCACGATCGACCAGCCCCAGGGCACCCCAACGCTGTTATGGAAGAACTTCAGCACCGCCTCGAACACGTCGATCAGCGGCTGGAAGATGTTGGCGGTCAGAAGCAGCATGGTCAGGCGGTCGGCGCGGGAGTTCGAGGCTTGAACAGCCGTTGGTCCTCGACGGGATCGACCCCTCCGTGGCTCCAGGGATTGCAGCGGAGTAGCCGCCAGCCGGCCAAGATCAGCCCGCGGAGTATGCCGAATTCACCGATGGCCTGCGCGGCGTATTCGGAGCAAGAGGGGTAGTACTTGCAGCGCTCGCCGAAGAGAGGCGAGAACAGCCGCTGGTAGGCCCTTATCGGGAGCACCAAAAGTGACCTCAGGGCCCTCATGGTTGCGCCTCGGCCTGGTCCGCCGAACCTCCGCGAGTTCACCCCCGGCCTCCGCGAGTTCAACGCCGCTGACACCGCCGCCCGGGGCGCCAGATTCCCCACGCCCGCAGCACCATTCCCCTCCGCCTCGCCACCGCCAGACGGTCCAGACGCCCCGTCCACCCGGCCGATCAGCTCGCCCAGGGCCTCTCGCATTCCCGCGAGCCCGTCGCGTTCGGCGATCACGCCGGCCCGGACGCGCCACGACAACGGCGTCGGTCCCCGTGGGCAGCCGGGCAGCCTCGTCGGCAAAGGCCTCACGCAGGAGTCGTTTGACCCGGTTTCTCTCGACCGCGCCCCCCACCTTGCGCGAGACGGAAAGCCCCAGCCGCGGGGTGGCCTCATCGCCGCGGGGAAACACGTAGAGGACCAGGTCGCGACCGGCGTGCGAGCGCCCGCTCCGGAAGACCCGGTCGAAATCGGCGCTACGCGACAACCTTCCCCGGCCGGGCTTCGGCCGCGCGCCGGCCGACCGTGGCATCAGACCGTGAGCCGCTTGCGACCTTTGGCCCGACGACGTTTCAGCGTCATCCGTCCGGCGCGGGTGCGCATCCTGGCACGGAAGCCATGAGTCCGCGCACGCTTGCGCTTTTTTGGCTGATAGGTGCGTTTCATAGTTCACATGCCTGGGCGGGTTCGTGGTCAGTATACGCAGGCCTCTTCCAGGTCCCCGAACGTGGGATCGACGCCCTCCTTGGCCTCAATCGGCGGCGCCGAGGGTCTTCCCGCGCCTACCGACTGTCAACCCGTAGTCGAGACTCGAGAAGCTGCCGAAGCCACCAGGCCCACTCTCGAGAACCGGGCCGTGACCCTGGCGGGCTTTTTCCCGCGCTTTGCGTCAAGCGACCGAAACCAGGTCCCGACGGCCGTCTGTGACGCTATTCCGCCCCCGCCGAGCCTCGCGTTCGGACCTCACCAATAGTCCCTCGATGCTCCCTCGGAGGAGTCGGTTGGAGCTGCCTGCGCAACTCGAACGCGAAGCTGGCTGGCGCGACATCTGCGCCGAGTTGCGCCGGGTGGTCGGCGACTCCACCTACGACATCTGGCTGGCGGCACTTTCCGTCAAGGCCTGGGATGGCGAGGTCCTGACCCTCGAGGTGCCTCCAGCAACGCACGGCTGGATCTCCAAGCGCTACGGCCGCCTCCTCCAGGCCGCAGCCCGGAGCGCTCTCGGCGAGGGCGCTCAAGTTCAGCTCGAGCCCCGCGGCGCGCCGCAGCTGGGGCCCGGGCCCAAGCGGCCCAGACCGCGCAGACCGCCGGCCCTGCTGCTCCCGCGCTGGAAACCCTCAACCCGCGGTATAGGTTTGACCAGTTCATCATCGGCGACGGAAATCGGCTGGCCCATGCTGCCGCGCTCGCCGTGGCCGAGCTCCCGGGCCAGGCGTACAACCCGCTCTTCCTCCACGCGCCGCCCGGTCTCGGTAAGACGCACCTCTTGCATGCGATCGGCAACTACGTCCTCGCCTTCGGCGGCGGCGCGAGCGTGCGCTACACGACGGTCGAGGCTTTCACCAATCACTTCATCACCGCCCTGGGCTCGAAATCGACCGACCGCTTCAAGCGGGCGTACCGCGACGCGGATGTGCTCCTTATCGACGACGTGCAGTTCCTGGCCAGCAAGGCCAAGACCGAAGAGGAGTTCTTCCACACCTTCAACGCCCTCTACGAGTCCGGTCGCCAGCTCGTCCTGACCTGCGATCGCCTCCCCCGGCAGCTGTCTGCAGTCGAAGAACGCCTGCGGGAGCGCTTCGAGGCCGGGCTCGTGGCGGACATCCACCCACCCGACTTCGCCACCCGCGTCGCGATCCTGCGCAAGCGGGCCGCGCTAGACCGCGTGGCACTCACCGATACCGCCGTCCTCGAGGCGATCGCCGAGCGCGTCACCGACAACGTGCGAGCCCTAGAGGGTGCGCTGATCAGGATCATCGCCTACCACTCCCTGACCGGCCGCCCCATCAACGTCGATCTGGCCGGCTACGTCCTTGACCAGATCCACCCGCTCGAGCGCCGCCAGAGCTCCTCGATCGAGGAGATTCAAACCGCCGTCGCCGCCACCTACGGCATCACCGTGGCCGAGCTCCTATCCGAAAGTCGAACCGCGCGCGTCGCCTGGCCGCGCCAAGTCGCCATCCACCTCGCCCGGGAGCTCACCGCTTCATCAACCACCACCATCGGCTCTGCCTTCGGCGGCCGCAATCACGCCACGGTTCTACACGCCTGCAAGCGGGTCTCGAAGCGCATGGCCACCGACAGCGAAGCCGCTGAAGAAGTCGGACGCTTGCACACGTCTATCGGCGAGCACGTGAGCGACCGGAACTGTTGACAGACTTGTCTGTCCTCTCGCACAGACAACTTGCTCGCTCGTTGCGGGCGAACACGCACTTCTCCACATGTTTATTCCCCCTATGACTTCTAACTCCTTTCTGAGGTATTCATCGTGAAGATCTCCCTCGAACGAGACGCTCTGCTCGGACAGCTCCAAATCGTCAGCAGAGTCGCTTCGACGCGAAGCGCGATCCAGGCGCTATCGGGAGTTCAATTGACTGCCTCGGGCGACGCCTGCGAACTGCGCGCGACCGACATGGACGTTGGTCTTCGCGTCCCCCTCAAGGCCAGCATCGCGCGGGAGGGCGTCGTGGTTCTGCCGGCGCGGCTGCTGCTGGACGTGGTCAGGGCGCTGCCGGCGCCCGACGTGTCACTCGAGGTTCGGTCGGCCGAACAGGACGTCGAGCTCGTCTCCGGCTCTGCCACCTTTCACATCCGCACGCTGCGCACCGAGGACTTCCCTCCCTTCCCCGAGCCTGACGGCGACGCCGGCGTTTCGTTGCCGGCCGAGGCGTTCGTCTCCACGGCGCTCAAGGTGGCCGGGTCGGCCTCGCGGGACGAAACGCGGCCTGTCCTCACCGGGATTCTCGTCTCCGCTTCTGAGCGCGAGCTCCGCATGGTGGCCACCGACTCCTATCGACTCAGCGTCAAGGAGACCACGTTGGAGAAGCCGCTGGCGTCCGCGTTCGAGGTCAACGTGCCCGCCCGCGCCCTCCAGGAGTTGGGGCGCGTGGTTTCTCATGCCGGCAGCGAAGAGCTCACCGTCACCGTGCGCCAGAACCAGGTGCTGTTCGTGATTGGCCGAGTCATCCTCTCCTCGCGCCTCATCGACGGCCAGTTCCCCAACTATCGGCAGTTGCTGCCGGAGAGCTTTGAGCACGAGCTGCGCGTCGGAGGGCCGGAGCTGACCGATGTCGTGCGCCGGATCAGCCTCTTGGCCCAGAAAAACGCTCCGCTCCGCTTGGCGTTCTCGTCTGGCGAGCTCAGCGTGTCTGCCCAGACGCCAGATGTCGGCGAGGCCCAGGAGTCCCTGCCGGTCGCCTTCCAGGGCGAGCCGCTCGAGATCGGCTTCAACCCCGACTTTCTCCGGGCCGGCCTCGAAGCGATCGAAGAGGGCGACGTCCTGTTGAAGTTGATCAGCCCACTTCGCCCGGGTCTGATCGAGTCCGCCGACGACAGCGGCTTCAAGTACCTGATCATGCCGATCAGGCTGAACGTGTAGCGCGGTGCGCGTCACCGCCGTCAAGGTGCGTGACTTTCGTGGCTACCACGACGCGCGGGCTGCGCTGGGAGAAGGCGTCACCGTGGTCTGGGGACCGAACGGAGCGGGCAAGACGAATTTGCTCGAGGCGGTCTACTTCGGTTGCACCGGCCGCTCCTGCCGGACCAGCAACGAGCGCGAACTGGTGCGCTTCGGGGCGGGCGCGACCCGCGTCGTCATCGAGGCCGAGGGAGAGGACGGGCCGCACGAGCTCTCGGTCGGATTCGTCCCGGGCCAGCCGAAGCGGATGCGGGCGGACGGGGCGCCGGTCGAGCGGTTGGTCGACGTGGCCGCCCGTCCGCTGGTGAGCGTGTTCCTCCCCGACCGACTCGAGTTGATCAAAGGGGCTCCCAGCCTGCGTCGCGCTCATCTCGATCAGCTGGTGGCCGCGCTGTGGCCGGCTCGCTCAGTGGCCCGGCGCGCCTATGCGCAGACCCTCGCCCAGCGCAATGCGCTGATCGCGCGGATCCGCTCGCACGCGGCTTCCGCTGACTCGCTCTCGAGCTGGGACCGCCAGCTGGCCAGCCACGGAATCGCCCTAATGAACGACCGGACGGAGGCAGTCCAGCGGCTGGCCGAACCATTCACCCGCCTGGGCGCCGCGATCGGCCTCGGGACGGAGGTGGCGGTCGAGTACCGGCCGCGGTCACGCGCCTCCGACGCCGAGGCGTTGGCGGCCGAGCTGACCGAGCGCCGGGCGAGCGACATCGAGCGAGGGTTCACCGGTCATGGCCCGCACCGCGACGAGCTCGTCACCCGGCGCGAGGGGCGTGAGCTCCGCGTCTACGGCTCTCAGGGCCAGCAGCGACTCGCCCTGCTCGCCCTCCTGCTCGCCGAGCGCGAGGCGATCACCGCGACTCGGGATGCGCCTCCGCTGATGCTCCTCGACGACGTGGTCAGCGAACTCGACGCCTCCCGGCGCGAGGCATTGGTGGAGCTACTGCGCGGCGGCGGCCAGGCGGTCATTACCACCACCGACCTCGAGCACGTTCCCGGCGCCCAGGATCCCGACGTTAGCCGAATCGAGGTCGCCAGCGGGCACACGCTCGCCGAGACGGTGAGCGTGTGACGCGCTACCGCTCGACGCCTCGGGCGATGACCATCGCTTTCGACTCGCTCCGGGATGAGTTGGCGCCAGACACGCTGTTGGCGGCGGCGCAACGGGTCTGGCCCACCGTGGTCGGCCCTGCGATCGCTGCCGAGGCAACCCCAACGTCAGAGCGGCGGGGGGTCCTCACGATCACCTGCTCGGCCTCGGTCTGGGCCCAAGAACTCGACCTCATGGCCCCCCAGATCCTGGGCCGGTTGAACGCTCAGCTGAAGGGCGCGCGCATCGAGCGCCTGAGGTGCGTAGCGGTGTGATCTCCGTACATCCGCGGCGGCTCGACGATCACCACGCGCGACGGCCCGGAGACGGCATTGTTATGAGCCCGACACACGGGCCGGTTTTTTGCTGTTTTGCAGGTGATTTGTCACACCTTCTGACCCCGGTTCGGGGGTCGGCTGTGCTATTCTTTTATTCACCAAGTTGCGACGCCCCGGCCCGCCGTTCGTTGCGCGGTACCGGGGCTTCTGAACGTCATCGGAGGATCGTTGGCGAATAACAGCGGCGCCAGCCAGCGCCAACCACAAACGACTTACGACGCCCAGGACATCACCGTCCTTGAGGGACTGGAAGCGGTCCGCAAGCGACCGGGCATGTACATCGGCTCGACCGGGCCGCGGGGTCTTCACCATCTCGTCTACGAGGTTGTTGATAACTCTGTTGATGAGGCCCTGGCCGGCCACTGCGACGCGGTCTCGGTGACCATCCACCCCGACAACACGGTGACGGTCGCCGATAACGGTCGCGGGATTCCGGTCGCGGTGATGGCCAAGGAGAAGCGCCCGGCCGTCGAGGTCGTTCTCACCGTGCTCCACGCCGGCGGCAAGTTCGGCGACGGGGGCGGCTACAAGGTCTCCGGCGGTCTGCACGGCGTCGGCGTCTCGGTGGTCAACGGGCTCTCGGAGCGCCTCGACGTGGAGGTCCGGCGCGACGGCTTCGTCTGGACTCAGACCTTTGAGCGGGGCAAGCCCGTCCACGACCTCAAGAAGGGTCAGGCGACCAAGGACACGGGGACGATCATCACCTTCCTCCCCGACGCCGACATCTTCGAGACCCTCGACTTCGACTTCACGACGCTCGAGGAGCGGATGCGGGAGACGGCCTTCCTCACCCGTGGCCTGAAGATCACGATCGTCGATGAGCGCGGCGAGGGCCATCGCGCCGAATTCCACTACGAGGGCGGGATCGTCGACTTCGTTGAGTACCTCAACGAGAACAAGGAGCCGATCCACAAGAAGGTGATCTCGTTCTCGGGCGAGAGCGACGAGGGCGCGCTTGAGGTGGCCATGCAGTGGAACTCCTCCTATCAGGAGTCCGTGTTCTCGTTCGCCAACAACATCAACACGCACGAGGGCGGGTCCCATCTCAGCGGCTTCCGCTCGGCGCTCACCAGCGCGCTGAACAAGTACGCGCGCGACAAGGGCGAGCTCAAGGAGAAGGACGAGAACCTCTCCGGCGAGGACGTGCGCGAGGGGCTGACAGCGGTCATCTCGGCCAAGCTGAGCGACCCGCAGTTCGAGGGCCAGACCAAGACCAAGCTCGGCAACCCGGGGATGCAGGGGTTCGTCCACTCGATCGTGAACGCGCGCCTGGCCGAGTTCCTGGAGGAGAACCCGCAGGATGCCCGCTCGGTGATCCGCAAGGCGGTCCAGGCTGCGCAGGCGCGCGCCGCCGCCCGCAAAGCGCGTGACCTCACCCGTCGCAAGTCAGCGCTCGAGAACTCGACCCTTCCGGGCAAGCTGGCCGACTGCTCGGTCAAGGACCCGTCGCTGGCCGAGCTGTTCGTGGTCGAAGGAGACTCGGCCGGAGGCTCAGCGGTCAGCGCTCGCGACCGCAGCACCCAGGCCATCCTGCCGCTGAGAGGCAAGATCCTCAACGTCGAGAAAAGCCGGATCGACAAGGTCCTCGCCAACACCGAGGTCCAGGCGCTGATCACGGCAGTCGGAACCGGCGTGCGGGACGAGTTCGACATCACCAAGGCGCGCTACCACAAGGTTGTCCTGCTCACCGACGCAGACGTCGATGGCGCGCACATCCGCACGCTCGCGCTCACCCTGCTGTTCCGCGAGATGCAGCCGCTGATCGAAGCCGGCTACGTGTACATCGCCAAGCCGCCGCTTTATCGGCTGACCCGCGGCCAGAAGCACCGCTACCTCGAGCGCGAGTCCGAGCTCGAGGACATCCTGCTCGGCGATAAGTTCGAGAAGATCGAGGTCTTCGACCGCTACAACAAGCAGTTCAAGCTCACCGATGCACGGTGGAAGCGCTTCTCGCGGTTGCTCAAGCAGTACGAGGGATGGGCTTCGGCACTGCGCGCCTCGCACGGCCACGGCGTCGTCTCGTTCCTCGAGCAGGCGCGCCTCCTCGAGGAACAGATCAGCGACGTGCCGGCGCTCCTGCGCCACATCGGCAAGGACGGACAGAACGGCGGCAGTTACTCGATCAAGCTGCTGGCCGAAACCGACGAGGAGATCGTGATCCGGACGATCGAGCAAAAGACAGGGCTGGCCAGCACCCACCACGTCCGCCGGGCCACGCTCGACGCCAATGAGTACCACCGGCTATCCGATCTGCATCGTGACCTGGCCGAGCTCGTCGGCACACCTCCGTTCACGGTCCGCCTCGGCGAGACCAGGCACGAGGCCGCCACCTTCGAGGAGCTGCGCGAGGCAATCCTCGCTGTCTCGCAGAGGGGGATCGACTACTACCGCTTCAAGGGCCTGGGCGAAATGGACGCCGAGGAGCTGCGGGAGACGACGATGGATCCGGCGAGCCGCACGCTCGTACAGGTGACGATGGAGGATGCCAGCGCCGCGGACAAGGTGTTCTCGATGCTGATGGGCGACCAGGTCGAGCCGCGGCGCGCGTTCATCGAGGAGAACGCCCGGCTCGTGACCAACCTGGATATCTAGGACCCGAGCATGTCTGCAATCGACACCATCGGCGGCGGCAACATCGAGCCGCGCGGGCTCGAGGAGGAGATGCGCTCTGCGTATCTCGACTACGCCATGTCGGTCATCGTCGGGCGGGCTCTGCCCAGCGTCGAGGATGGCCTGAAGCCTGTCCACCGGCGCGTGCTCTACGTGATGAACGAGCTCGGGCTGCAGCCGAACCGCAAGCACGTGAAGTGCGCACAGATCGTCGGCGAGGTGATGGGCAAGTACCACCCCCACGGCGACAGCGCGATCTACGACACCCTCGTCCGCCTGGCCCAGGACTTCTCGATGCGCTACCCGCTCGTCGACGGTCACGGGAACTTCGGGAATATCGACGGCTACTCGGCTGCGGCCATGCGCTACACCGAGGCCCGACTTGACCGTCTCGCCACCGAGATGCTGCGCGACCTCGACGCCGACACGGTCGACTTTGCGCCGACCTACGACGGCACCCGGCAGGAGCCCCTCGTGTTGCCGGCGCGCTTCCCCAACCTGCTCGTCAACGGGAGCTCGGGGATCGCCGTCGGGATGGCGACGAACATTCCGCCCCACAACCTGCGCGAGGTGATCGGGGCCACGATCGCCTACATCGATAACCCGGCGATCGACGTCGAGGGGCTGATGAAGCACATCAAGGGCCCGGACTTCCCGACCGCCGGCACGATCCTCGGCCGCGACGGGATCCGGGAGGCCTACGCCACCGGTCGCGGACGGATCCGGGTGCAGGCCAAGGCGCACATCGAGCCGATCGGCCAGGGCAAGGAAGCGATCATCGTCACCGAGCTCCCCTACCAGGTGCGCAAGGGCGGTGACGGCGGCTTGATCCTGAAGATCCGAGACCTCGTGCTCGAGAAGCGGATCCCCGAGATCACCGACCTGCGCGACGAGTCAGACCGCCACGGAATGCGGATCGTGATCGAGCTCAAGCGCGACGCCATCCCCAAGGTCGTGCTCAACAAGCTCTACAAGCACACGCCCATGCAGACCACCTTTGGGGTCAACATGGTCGCGCTGGTCGACAACGTGCCGCGAACGCTCTCGCTGCGCGAGGCGATCAGCCACTACGTCGACCATCAGCGCGAAGTCATCATTCGCCGCACGAAGTACGAGCTGCGCCGGGCCGAGGAGCGCGCGCACGTACTCGAGGGACTGCTGATCGCGCTCGCCAATCTCGACGAGGTGATCGCGCTGATCCGCGGCTCGCGCGATCCCGAGGCTGCGCGCACCGGCCTGCTCGAGCGCTTCGAACTCACCGTCGTACAGGCGCAGGCGATCCTCCAGCTCACCCTTAGCCGTCTGACCGCGCTCGAGGCCGACAAGATCAAGCAGGAGCACGGCGACTTGGTCGAGCGGATCAAGGAGCTGCGCGAGATCCTCGGCGACGAGGACAAGGTCGACGGTCTGATCAAGGACGAGCTGAGCGAGATCGCCGAGGCGTACGGCGACGAGCGCCGCACCGAGATCACCCACGCCGAGGGCGAGATCGACATCGAGGATCTGATCGCCGACCAGCAGATGGTGATCTCGATCACCCACTCCGGCTACATCAAGTCGCTACCGCTCTCCACCTATCGCCAGCAGCGTCGCGGCGGGATCGGCGTCACTGGAATGGAGATGAAGGAGGACGACTACATCGAGCACCTCTTCGTCTCCTCGACCCACGACTACCTGCTGTTCTTCACCAACCGCGGCAAGGTCTACCGGTTGAAGGTGTACGAGCTCCCCGAGGCCTCGCGTACGGCGCGCGGGCGCGCCCTGGTCAACTTGCTACCGCTGCGGGAAGGCGAGCGCGTCCAGTCCGTCCTGTCGACCCGGGACTTCAAGGAGGGCAAGTACTTGGTCTTCGCCACCCGCAAGGGCATGGTCAAGAAGACCGAGTTCCTCGCCTACAACACGCCGATCAAGGCCGACGGGATCATCGCCATCAACATCCGCGACGACGATGAGCTGATTGCGGTCCGCCGGACCAGCGGCGAGGACACGATCATCATGGTCTCCCGATCCGGGCAGGCCGCCCGCTTCAGCGAGAACCAGGTTCGCGCGATGGGCCGGGACACCAGCGGGGTGCGCGGGATGAACGTCGCGCAGAAGAACAACTCGGTGCTCGCGATGGACGTGGCCCGCGACGACCAGGAGTTGCTCGTGGTCACCCAGAACGGCTACGGCAAGCGCACCCCGATGCCCGACTATCCGATCAAGGGCCGCGGCACGATGGGCGTCAAGACGATCACCCTGACCGAGAACAAGGGCCAGCTCGCCGGCGCTCTGGTCGTCCGCGAGCACCAGGAGCTCGTCTTCATCTCCCAGAACGGGATGGTGCAGCGGACATCGGTGCGCGGCATCAACCGCTACGGCCGCGCCTCTCAGGGCGTCCGAGTGATGAACCTCCGCGACGACGACCAGGTCAGCGCCGTGGCGCTCGTGGTCGAGTCCGAGGCGGCCACCGCCGCGGGCGTGGTCGAGGACGAGCTGGCGACGGGCGACGGAGCCTCGGGTACGGCGGACGTCGACCCGGGCGCAAACGGTTCCGCCGACGAGTAGCGCGTCCCCGCTCAGGCGACGCGACCCGCGCTAGCGCCCCCGCGACCCCGCGCTGGCGGCGGTCGCGTTCAAGCGGTCCCAACCCGGCCTGGCGCCTCGATGAGCCCCCGCCGCCCAGCCGCGGGTCGCGTCGCCCAGCTTCGCTATTCTGCGGGCTACCAGAGAAAGGAGGTGGTCCGAGCTTGTCTGACAGTTTTTGCGGGACCCTGGAGGTGTCCGGCCGCTAGGTCGGAGGCTGACCCCGCTTAGCGGAGTCCCCCCGAGACACCGCCGCGGTGGATGGGCCGGGAGTAGTCCCTCCGGCAAAACCACATTCACCGGGTCTAGTTAGCCAGAAGTTCTGCGAGGGGCGCCGACGTCGACGGCGCCCCTCGTGCGTTCGGGGTCTGCGGGTCTGGGGGAGCGCGCGCCGGGCGGCGGGGCGCCTAAAGGCATCGGGAGCGCGCGGGGCGGCGGGGCGCCTAAAGGCATCGGGGGTGCGCCGAGGCCACGCGACCCCTAGGCTTCATCCCATGTGCCGAAACATCCGAACTCTCTACAACTTCGAGCCGCCCGCCACCGAGCATGAGGTGCGCTCCGCGGCCGAGCAGTACGTCCGCAAGATCAGCGGCTTCAGCAAGCCCTCGCAGGCCAACGCCGAGGCGTTCGATCGGGCAATCGAGGCCGTGGCCGCCGCCTCCTCGCGGCTGCTGCACGAGCTTCAGACGACCGCCCCGCCCAAGGACCGCGAGGTCGAGGCGGCCAAGGCAAAGGCCCGGGCCGCACAGCGGTTCGCCGCCTGAGCGCCTGAGCGCCTGAGCGCCTAGCGCTTAAGCCGCCGCCAAGTACTGCCGCCACGCCGCCGGGATCGTCGGGCTGGCTACGGCAATGAACACGTGCGGGCTTGGCGTACGCGGCTGCTTGAGCAGCTGCATCCCCGCATGATGGGGCAAGGCGTTTCCCTTGCGGCGGTTGCAGGGAGCGCATGAGGCGACGATGTTCTCCCAGCTTGACGGCCCGCCCTTCGAGCGCGGGACCACGTGGTCGACGGTCAGGTTCGAGCGCGACCCGCAGTACTGGCAGGTCCAATCGTCCCGAGCGAAGACGGCGCGACGGGTGATCTTGCGGCGGTGGGTGTCGCGGGGGATCCGGACGTAGCTCACCAACCGGATCACCATCGGACGGGCGAGCGTGCACGTGGCGGAATGCAGCTCGAACTCAGCCCGTTCGATCATCTCCGCCTTGTCCTTCAGCAACAGCACCACGGCCCGGCGAACTGTGCACACGTTGATCGGTTCGTACGTGGCGTTGAGGACGAGCACCCGGCCAACCTCTCGCCCGCGCCGCTGGTGCTCTGTGGACGGCGCGGACCAGGCTGGCGCTGGTGTGGACGTGGCCATGGCTGGCGCCAGTGTAGCGATGGGCGCCCCTGCTCAAACCCGCTTTAACCGGCTGGAAATGACCCCAGGACGCGGAGCACCTCGACCTGCGAGCGCAGTCCCTCCAGCGCCTCGGCGATGTGAGGCTCGGTGTCGCGCCCCTCGAGGTCGACGAAGAACATGTAGCGCCCAAGTCCCTGCTTGCGCGGTCGCGATTCGATTCGGGTGAGGTTGACATCCCGGGTGGCGAACTCCGACAGGCAGCCGACCAGCCACCCCGGCGCCTCGGAGCCCACGCCCCAGAAGACGATCGCGGTCTTCCACGGCCCGATTGGGCTGGCGCTCCCATCGGGCCCGCCGGGTGGCGCACCCGCCTTCCCCAGCCACGCGAACCGGGTCTCGTTGTCGGGGACATCCTCGATCCCGGCCCGCAGCAGCCGGCAGCCATAGCGCTCGGCCGCGACCCGCGTGCCGATTGCCGCCCACGGGCCGTCATGTTCGGCCACGATGCGCACCGCGTCGGCGGTCGAGCTGCCCGACTGCACCTGGGCCTGGGCCAGGCGAGTCCGGATGAAGCGGCCGCACTGGGCGTTCGCCTGGGGATGGGACACCACCACCTCGATTTCGCTCAGCTCAAGCTCGCTCCGGGCGATCAGGCACTGACGAATCGGGTGCACCACCTCGCCCAGGATCGCCACGTCGTCGGTCTCCATGGCCAGCGCGTCGAGCGTGGCATTGACCGACCCCTCGAGCGAGTTCTCGATCGGCACCAGCGCCCGGTCGACGTGGCCGTCGTGAACCGCCATCACGGTGTCGTAGATGGTGGGGTAGGAGACCAGCTCGAGCGCCGCCGAGCCGGCGGCGTCGATCAGGGCCTCATGGGTGAAGGTTCCCTCGGGTCCGAGGAAGCCAGCGCGGATCGTGGGCAACGCGCTCGGCTAAGAGGGTCGGGCGCCATCCCCCTCGAGGGCGAGGCGGATCGCTTCGTTCTCTTCGGGCGAGAGCTCCAGCTCGGGTTGGCCGTTGCGCACCTGCTTGGCGTATAGCCGCGCCTGCTCGCGGTGGTGGATCGAGGAGAGGATTACGCCCGAGCGCGTGGCGTCGAGCAGGGCGATCGAAGTCGACTGCCGTCCAGACATCTCCCCGTAGGCGTCGTAGCGGACGAGCGCCCGGTACGCCATCGTGCGGTCAAGCCGCTGCTCGGCCACGTCGACCCGCTCATCGAGCTTTCCAGCGGCGTCTTGCACGTAGTCCGAAAGGGCTTCGAACTGCGACTGGAGCGCCGCGGCGTGGGCGACGAGATCCTGGCGCCCCCCTCCAAGCACCACGCGTTGATCGGCGCGCACCCGGCGGAGCCGGATAGCCAGCGCGATGGTGGTTAGGAGCGAGATCACCGCGACCGCGCCAGCGGCCATGGCGACGATCCCAGCTGTGCTGGTCAGGTTGTGCACCCGCGAAAGAATAGGGCGACCCAGGTTGAGGCGACCGGTCCCGACGACCGCGAGGCCCGCGCCGCCCGGCCCCGGGTGCGCGGGGCCGCAAGCCTGCCCCACCAACCCCCTACTGGAAGGTCACCGGGAACGACAGCGTGTTGTTGGAGGTGTTCTTCTCCCCCGGCACGGGCTCGACCGTCGCGTTCACGGTGTAGGTCCCGGCGGCCGGCGAGGAATGCAGCGTCACCTGGCAGGTGGTCGATTCACCGGCTGTGGTCTGGGGGACGACGGTCTGCCCCGTGTCGCTGCTGCCGCTCACCGACACCTTGCAGATCACGTTGGTCTCGGTGTTTGTGCCGGTGTTGGCGAAGTGGAGGATGAAGGTCGGCGGCGGACTGGCCGCGACCGTGTTGGTCGCGCCCGGCTGGAGCGCGGTGTTGCCGACGCTGACCGTGTTGAGTTGGTGGCCGTGCAGGCCGGGTGTGACCTTTCCGCTGCTCGTGCTGCCGGGCAGCTTTGTCCCGAGCTGGGTGGCCACGAAGGTCGGGGTGAGCCAGCCCAGATCGTTCACGAACTGGCCCGCGGCGATCGACTCTCCGTTGGCGCCGCCGACCGCGATCCCGGCTCCGTGCAGAGCGCGCGCGATCGCGGGCGTCGTGTAGTCCTTGTAGACCACGTCCGAGGCGTAGAGGCGGGCCATCTCGGCGGCGATCGCCGTCACCGCGTCCTTGTTGGCCGAGGTTCCGAGCGCCGGCTGGATCTGGGAGGCGATGTTGGCGAGCGCGTCTCGTCGCATCTGGAGGGCGAGCAACAGATTCGTCTGGGCGGCCTTCATCTCGTCGGGAACGCTCAGTCCGTGAGCCCGGCTGAGCTGAGCGGCGGCACTGGCCCGCGCCTGGTTGATCGAGGTCTGAAGGGCGGTCGGGTTGCTGGCGGCGCCGCTCGAGAACAGTCCGAAGAAGCGGCTCCCCGTCTGATTGGACTGCTGAATGAGCGACGAGACGCTGTTCGTGTAGTCCTTCAAGGAGCTGTTGCGGGCGCTGATCTGACAACTGTGCACCCCGAGCACGATCAGGATCAGGACCACCAGGATCACCACCGCGGCGACAGCCCGGCGAACCTGGATCTGCTGCTGGTCGCCCGGCGGTCGGCGGCCACGGCCTGGGCCCGAGGGGCGCCGCCGGCGGGGGACCGTCTGCGTCGTTGTACGAGGCTCGTCCGCCTCGTCAAAGAACGACAACTTCTCGCTCCTTTGCAGGAAATTGGAAGTGGGGAAGTATGACCTTTTGACCAGCTGCATACCGCGCCCCGCAAGCGGCCGTGCACCGAGGGGGTCGCGGGGGCCGCTGAGGCCCATACGCGGGCGGGCGCGCAGGGACCGGCTCCCCCGCGTGGAAAAGGCCAGCGATGTCCCCGAGCCAGCTCCCGACGGCGCGCCTGACCGCGACGGGCGAGACCCGGGAGCAGGCACGGACCGGAGACGATCGGGCACGGACCCGCACCGGGCAGCGGGCCCCGACCAGCCGGTTCGGCGGTCCGGAACTCCTCCTCGAGCGCTACCAGCTCCAGCGCCGGCTCGGAGCCGGGGGCTTCGGGACGGTGTGGATGGCTCGCGACGAACGGCTCGAACGCGATGTGGCGATCAAGATCCTGCCGCGGGAGCGCGTGCTCAGCGGCCGCTTCGAGCGAGAGGCCCGGGCTGCGGCCCGCCTCTCGCACCCCGGGATCGTGACCTTGTACGAGGCGACGGTCGACGACGATGGCGCCTATCTGGTCTCCGAGCTCGTCGTCGGGGAGACGCTCGAGCAGCTGCTCTCGGCCGGCCGGCTGTCCGATCGCGACGTGGTGGAGGTCGGGGTCGTGCTCTGCGATGCGCTCGCTCACGCCCACGGACAGGGGATCATCCACCGCGACGTCAAGCCCTCGAACGTGCTCGTCCCCGAGCAGCCGGCGAGCGCGTCGCAGCTGGCCAAGCTGACCGACTTCGGCGTGGCCCGCGTGATCGGGGGCGCCTCGCTCACCCGGACGGGCGACGTCGTCGGCACGGCGGCCTACATGGCACCCGAGCAGGCCGAGGGGCTCGAGGTCGCCGCCACCGCCGACGTGTACTCGCTCGCCCTCGTCATGTACGAGGGCCTGACCGGGGTCAACCCCGTGCGCACGAACAGCGCGGCGCAGCGCGCCCGCCGGCTCGGAGCGCACCTGCCGCCCGTGCGCCGCCAGCGCCGGGACCTCCCCCAGGAGCTCGGGCGCGCGATCGACCAGGCGCTCCGGCCGCGACCGCGCGAGCGCGGCACGCTCGCCGAGCTCCGGGCGGCTCTCGTTCGCGCCCTGCCGGCAATGCACGACGAGCCAGGGGTCGTGACCGCCCCGTGGCCGCAGGTGATCGCACCCCAGCCGTCCGCCCCCTGGACAGAGCCGCGTGGGGCGCCAGAGCCCCCCTGGCCGCAAGAACCGCCCAGGCCCGACACATGGGTCGCCGACGCGGAGCCCGACCCGCGCGCCGACCCAGACGACGACGCCCAACCCAACCGCGAAACCTGGCCCGCCCGCGCCCTGGCGGCGCTGGCCACCGCCGCCCTCACCGGCTGGCTCAGCGCCCATCTCCTCACTCACCCCGCCATAAACCCCGCCCTGGCCGCGCCTCGCGGCAGCTCTCCTAACCGTGGCCTTGCCGCGCCTCGGCTGGGTGGCGGCGATCACCGGCCTCGTCCTGGGGAGCGCCATCCAGGGACACGCGGGGGCGGCGCTCATCCTGGGACTGGCGGCCATGCTTCCGATCGTCCTCATGCCGCTGAAGGGCACGAGCTGGAGCCTGTCCGCGGGGGCACCCGCGCTCGGGCTGATCGGCGTTGCGGGCGCCTGGCCTGCCCTGGCGGGTCGGGCGACCACCCCCTGGCGCCGCGCCGTCCTGGGTGCGATCGGGTGGGTGTGGCTGGTGCTGGCCTCCTCCCTGACGAGCCGCGGTCTGTACCTCGACCACCTGCCGGCAATGACCACACAGGAGACGCTGCACCAGACCCTGACCGAGGTGCTCCGGCCGATCCTGAGCGGAGGCGTCCTCGCGGGCGCGCCCGTGTGGGCGCTCGCCGCGGTGACGCTGCCCTGGTTCATCAGACGGCGCTCACCGGAAGTCGATGCGATCTGGGCGATCGCCTGGGTCATCGCCTTCACGGCTGCGACGGCAGCCACACTGGCCGTAACACATTCTCAACCTGCCGATCTGCCGCCGCAGACCGCGGCTATCGGGGCCCTGGTTGGGGTAGTGATCGCGGTGGCCCCGAGCTTCCTCGCTCGCTCCCGAGCAGGCCGTATGCGCCGACCCGGCACAAGCGGTATGCGCGGACGATTTCCGTAGCATGGAAGCGCCCCCCGGGGCAGCCCATGAGTGTCCTGCGCAGCCTCGAAGAAAAGATCGCCGGCCTGGTCGAAGGCACGTTCAGCCGTGCCTTCCGCTCTGAGGTACGGCCGGTCGAGATCGCGCGCAAGCTCACGCGCGAGATGGAGGACCACAAGTCGATCTCGATCTCGCGGACCTACGTGCCCAACGAATACCGGGTCTACCTCTCCCCCCGTGACCGCGAGCGGTTCGCCGACTATGAGGAGGCGCTGGCCACGGAGCTCGCCGGCTACCTGCTCGAGCACGCCCGGCGGGAGCGTCTGGCCATGCTGTCCAAGCCGGTGATCGAGTTCGAGACCGACGCCCGCCTCGGCCTCGGCGAGTTCGGGATCCAGACCGGGGTGATCCACCCCGAGGCCGAGGAGGGAGGCGCCGAGCAAGACCAGCAGCCCGACGAGCAGGCCGGCCGCACGATGATCTACAGCGCCGCCGGGCGGGTGGCTGAGCCGCTCGAGGAACGAGCCCGGGCGCGGGTGCAAACCGCGCTCTTGCTGGTCGATGGCCGGCGCGTCGTGGTCGGGCCGACGGGAGCCACGATCGGGCGCAGCCGCCAATGTGACGTCGTGGTGAGCGACCCCAACGTCTCGCGCCAGCACGCCGAGGTTCGCCCGCGCGGCGGCTCCTGGGTGGTCAGCGACATGGGCTCGACCAACGGCTCATCGCTGAACGGCCGGAAGCTCTCCGGCCCCGAGGTGCTCAAGCCCGGCGACGAGATCGAAGTCGGGACCTCCTCCATCACGTTCGAGCTGGAATAGACCAAAAAAGATGCTCGAGCCTGTGTCGGTCGCTCTGAAGTTCGGGTTCCTCGCGGTCCTCTACCTGTTCCTGCTGTGGGTCGCGCGGAGCGCGCTGAAGGACCTGCGGCGGGGCCGCGGGGGGGTGGTCGAGTCCGATCGCGAGCCGGCCGCCGACGCCACCGGGATGTATCCCGCCGCCGACGGGCTCGGCTCGGTCGATGACTTCGAGCCCCGGTTGCTGGTGGAGCGGGCGCCCGGCCACGAGCCGGGCACGGCGTATGACATCTCGGGCGGCGCTACGCTCGGACGCGGCGACGTCGAGATTCGGCTCGACGATCCGTTTGCTTCCACCCGTCATGCCCGGCTCTCCCGGCAAGGTCATGTCGTCGTGATCGAGGACCTCGGCTCCACGAACGGCACCTACCTGAACGAGGAGCCGCTGAACGGACCGCAGCCGCTGCACCGCGGAGATCGAATCCGAATCGGCGACAGCGAGTTCTCCTTCGAGCAATAACCATGATCCGGGCTGCAGAAACGATCCAGTTGACCGACACGGGTCGGCAGCGCCGGGACAACGAGGACTCGGTCTATGCCCGGGCGCCGGTGTTCGTGGTCGCGGACGGAATGGGCGGCGCGCAGGCGGGAGAGGTCGCCTCGCGGCTCGCGGTGGAGGCATTCGAGGCCGGCCTGCCCGATTCCGGCAGCCCCGAGGAGCGGCTCGCGGACACGGTGCGGCAGGCCAACCGCCGCATCCACGAGGTCTCGCAGGCCGAGCGCGAGCGGGCGGGAATGGGGACGACGCTGACCGCGGCCTACCTCGACGATGCCCATCTGGCCATCGCCCACGTGGGCGACAGCCGCGCCTACCTGTTTCGCGATGGCGAGCTCAAGCGCCTGACCCAGGACCACTCGCTGGTGGGCGAACTGGTACGCCGCGGCAAGCTGACCGAGGAGCAGGCCGAGGAGCACCCGCAGCGGTCGATCATCACCCGGGCGCTGGGGCCGGAGGCGTCGGTCGAGGTCGACACCTGGACCTATCCGGTCAAGGACGGCGACATCCTCCTGCTCTGCAGCGACGGTCTTACCTCGATGATCACCGAGGAGAAGATCCTCGCCGTGCTCGAGGCGGACCTCTCCCTGGAGGAGTCGGCCGATCGGCTGATCGCCGAGGCCAACGAGGCGGGCGGCCGCGACAACATCACGGTCATCCTCACGCGGTTCGAGGATGTGGGTGGAGACGTCGTCGATGCGCCCACGATGGCGGGCATCGCCGCGCCGGCCGCCGTCGAGGCCGCCGACGGCGGCCTCGTCGGTCACCAAGGCCCCGAAACCCGTCACGCCGTCCCCGGTGGCCAGGGCGCCCGTAGCTCGCCGCGCCCCCGGCCAACAAGACGAGCGCCGCACCCGCCGCCGATTCGGCAAGCCGCTCGCCGCGCTGCTGGCCACCGTGATCGTGCTCGCCCTGGTGCTAGCCGGGGGCTACCTGGCCAGCCGGGAGCTGTACTTCGTCGGCACCAACTCGCAGGGGATCGTGACCATCTACCGCGGGCTCCCCTACGACCTGCCGGCCGGGATCCAGCTCTATGAGACGGTCTACGTCTCCGGCGTGCCCGCCAGTCTGGTGCCCGCCGACCGGCGCAGCGCGATCTTCAACAATCAGCTCCGCTCGCAGTCGAGCGCAATCGGCCTGGTAAAGGCCATGGAGCTCGGGCAGGTGGCGCGATGAGCGCGCGCAATCGCGAGCTGCTCGGGCTGATTCCTGCCTCGCTGCTGGTCACGGCAGGTTTCGCCGGCGTGTTCATCCAGCGCTCGAACCAGCTCTCGAACGTGTCGCTGGTCTACGGCGCGATCTTCCTCGCGCTGTGCCTGGCCGCGCACATCTTCATCCGGATGACGCTGCCCGACGCCGACCCCTACATCTTCCCTCTGGTCGCGCTGCTGGCCAGCTTCGGGATCGTGATGGTCTACCGGATCGACTCGACCCTGGCCCGCCAGCAGGCGCAGTGGTTCGTGCTCGGCTTGATCCTGTTCGGGGCGACGATCGTGTGGCTGCGCGATTACCGCAAGCTCGAGCGCTACCGCTACGTGATCGTGGTCGTCTCGCTGCTGTTGCTGCTGATGCCGCGCCTGCCGGGCATCGGCTACCAGGCCAACGGCGCCTACCTGGGCGTGCACATCCCCGGCCTGTTCGTGTTCCAGCCGGCCGAGTTCGCGAAGATCGGCCTGGTCATCTTCCTGGCCAGCTATCTGCGTGACACCCGCCAGGTGATGGTGATGGGGGCGC
Source organism: uncultured Solirubrobacterales bacterium (assembly GCA_963834635.1). Taxonomy (GTDB): domain Bacteria; phylum Actinomycetota; class Thermoleophilia; order Solirubrobacterales; family Solirubrobacteraceae; genus Palsa-465. Next base: position 191,906 of record CAWICI010000003.1, read on the forward strand.
GGCGCGTGCTCGGGGTCACGATCCCCCCGATCAAGCACTTCGGGCCGGTGCTGGTCTTCTGGGGCTTCGCCATGCTGGTCCTCATCCTGCTCCACGACATCGGCTCCTCGCTGATGTTCTACGGGGCGCTGCTGGCCATCCTGTACGTGGCCACCGGCCGGCTCTCGTTCGTGGTCGTCGGGCTGCTGGCGTTCGGCATCGGCGCGTGGTACCTGGGGACGCACATCCCCCACATCCATGATCGCGTCGAGGCGTGGCTGAACCCGCTCAAGCCGTCGCTCTATAAACGAACCGGCGGAAGCTTCCAGCTTGCCAATGCGCAGTTCGCCCAGGCCGCCGGCGGCTTCTTCGGCGAGGGATTCGGCCAGGCCACGCTGACCATCCCGGGCACCAACTTCAACCTCCTGCCGGCGCCCCAGACGGACATGATCTACGCCGTCATCACGGACGAGCTCGGGCTGTTCGGCGCCGCCGCGGTGCTGCTCACCTACCTGCTGCTCATCGCCCGCGGGTTCAAGGCGGCGGTGCTGTCCCGTGACTCCTTCTCCAAGTTGCTGGCCGCCGGGCTCACTGCGGTGTTCGCGCTCCAGGTGTTCGTGATCGTGGGCGGAGTGACCCGGGTGATTCCGTTGACCGGGGTCACGCTGCCCTTCATCTCCTATGGCGGCTCCTCGATCATCGCCAACTTCGTCCTCATAGCGCTGCTGCTGCTGGTCTCAGACCGTGCGCGGAGGCCGGCATGAATTCGCAGATCGCCAAGCTCTTCGGGTTGATCGTGTTCCTGTTCGCGCTGCTCCTCCTGTGGACGACGCGCTGGACCGTGATCGACGCCAAATCGCTGCGCAACAACCCGCTCAACGACCGCACCCTGGTCCAGGAGCTGCGGATCAAGCGGGGCCGGATCCTGGCCGACAACGGCGAGGTCCTGGCCCGCTCGATCCGCCAGGCGGGCGGCACCTGGAGCCGGGTCTATCCCACCCGCAGCCAGTTCGCCCAGGTGGTCGGCTACTCGCTTCCGCGCACCGGTCAGGTCGCCGGCCTCGAGCTGTCCCGGGGCGAGGATCTGCGTGGTATCCAGACCGGGCTGAGCTCGATCTTCGGGCCGTTCACCTCCCACCGCGTGGGCGACGACGTCTACACCGGGCTCGACCCGAAAGCCCAGGCGGTGGCGATCCAGCAGCTGGCCGGCCGAGCCGGGTCCGTGGTCGCGCTCGATCCCCGCACCGGCGTCATCAAGGTGATGTACGCCAACCCCAGCTACGACAACAACCACCCGAACGCCACCGGGCCCAACATCTCGACCTTCAATCGCTCCACCCAGTCCAGCTACACCCCGGGCTCGACCTTCAAGATCGTCACCACCACGGCCGCGCTGGACAGCGGCAAGTACACCCCCAACTCGACCATCAACGGGAACTCACCGAAGCTCATCTCCGGCGTCCCGCTCAACAACGACGGCAACAAGAGCTGGGGCGACATCTCGCTCACCACCGCCCTCACCTACTCGGTCAACACCGTCTTCGCCCAGGTGGCGCAGAACGTCGGCCGGGCGACGATGACCAACTACATGAAGCGCTTCGGCTTCTACTCCAAGCCGCCGCTCGACTACCCCGCCTCCGAGATCAACGTCAGCCGCCCGTACTCGCTTACCACCGGGCGGGCCTACCCGCCGGGCAGCCCGAACGAGGACATCGGCCGGATCGGCATTGGACAGGGAGGAATCCTCGTCACCCCGCTCCAGATGGCGATGGTCGCCGCCGCGGTGGCCAACCACGGCGTGCTCATGACCCCCCACTTCGCCACCAAGGTGGTGAGCCCCGACGGCACCACCGTGCAGACGATCTCCCCCAGCGTCTACCGCACGGTCATGAAGCCCTCGACCGCGGCCGAGATCACCCAGATGATGAAAAACGTGGTTGAGGAGGGCACCGCTGCCCCGGCCCAGCTGGGTGGCCTCAGCGTGGCGGGCAAGACGGGGACGGCCTCGGTCGGCCCCACCGGCTCGAACATCACCGAGCCGTGGTTCATCGGCTTCGCCCCGATCAACAACCCCAGGGTCGCGGTAGCGGTGACGATCGAGCGGACCCAGGGCGGGTTCGGCGGAACGGTGGCGGCGCCGATCGCCAAGCAAGTGATCCAGACGCTCCTCTCCGAGGGCCAGTGACGTCATGCCCGAGCTCGCCGACGGCACCCTGATCGACGGCCGCTACCGGGTCCTCTCGCGGCTCGGCGCGGGCGGCATGGCTGACGTGTTCCTGGCCGAGGACCAGCAGCTCGGGCGCAAGGTCGCGCTCAAGCTGCTGCACCGCCGCTTCGCCGAGGATCCCGGCTTCGTCGAGCGCTTCCGCCGCGAGGCCCAGGCCGCGGCCGGGCTCCAGCACCCCAACGTGGTCAGCGTCTATGACCGCGGCGCCTTCGACGGCACCTACTACATCGCCATGGAGTACCTGCCCGGGCGCTCGCTCAAGCAGCTGATCCGCCAGGAGGCACCGCTCGATCCGCTGCGGGCGATCGACATCACGATCCAGATCCTCAAGGCGGCCCGGTTCGCCCATCGCCACGGCGTCATCCACCGCGACCTCAAGCCCCACAACGTGATCATCGACGACACCGATCACGCCAAGGTGACCGACTTCGGGATCGCGCGTGCGGGCGCGTCGGACATGACCGAGACCGGCTCGATCATGGGCACGGCCCAATATCTGTCCCCTGAGCAGGCACAGGGCCACGCCGTGAGCGCGGCCTCGGACCTGTACTCGGTCGGCGTCGTGCTCTACGAGATGCTGACCGCGCGGGTCCCGTTCGACGCCGAGTCGGCGGTGACGATCGCGCTCAAGCACGTCTCCGAATCGCCGGTGCCACCGCGCCAGCTCAACCCCAACGTCTCGCCCGAGCTCGAGCAGGTGGTCCTGTGGGCGCTCAACAAGAATCCGACCGACCGCCCGGCCGACGCCGACCAGCTGATCAACGCCCTGAGCCGGGTGCGAGAGATGCTCGTGGCCGAGGGACGCGGTCAGCGCACGTCAAGCATGGCCGCGGTGGCGCTCCCGGCCGGTGCGGCGGTGGTCGCGGCGCCCGCCGCGCCCGCGCTCGCCGGCGACGTGCCCCCGACCGTCCTGCCGTGGCTGGCCGACGAGGACGGCGACGGCTACCTCCCGCCCGAGGAGCGCGAGCGCCGCTGGTGGCCCTGGCTGCTCGCTCTGCTGCTCCTGCTCCTGCTGGCCGGAGGGGCCGCCGCCTACCTGCTGACCCGCCCGAGCCAGAAGGTGGTGCCGAAGGTGGTGGGCGAGAACGTCGCCACCGCCCGGACCCAGCTCCAGAACGACGGCTTCGGGGTCAATGTCATCGACGAGACGGCGAACCAGGCGCCCGGCACGGTGATCGGCCAGGATCCGCTCGCCGGCGCCAAGGTCAACGCCAGCTCGCCCATCTCCCTCACGGTCTCTCAGGGCCCCGGCAACACGAGCGTGCCCTCCGTCGAGGGCCTGACTCTGCACGAGGCCAAGCGGCAGATCCGCGCCGCCCATCTCAAGGTCGGCCACGTGTTCTTCCAAACCTCGACCACCGTCGCCACCGGCTACGTCATCAGCTCCGACCCGACGGCGGGCCAGAACCCGCAGGTCGGCTCGCGGGTGACCCTGTTCGTCTCCTCGGGCAAGCCCAAGGTCGCCGTGCCGAACGTGGTCGGGCAGTCCCAGGGCGCCGCCAAGCAGAAGCTCCAGGGTCTCGGCCTGGGCGTGACCACCACCACCCAGACCTCGAGCACCGCCACGCCAGGCAACGTGATCAGCCAGAGCCCGGGCGCCGGAACGTCGGTGGCGACCGGCACCACCGTCTCGCTGGTGATCGCCAAGGCCCCGACGACGGCCCAGGTCCCGAGCGTCAAGGGCGACACCCCGGCCCAGGCCCGGAGCGCGCTCACCGCCGCCGGCTTCAAGGTGACCAAGCAGACCAAGAAAGTCACCAATCCCAGCAACGACGGGATCGTCGTCTCCCAGAGTCCCGGCGCCGGCAGCACCGCCAACAAGGGGAGCACGGTCACGATCGTGGTCGGCCACTACGTCGCCCCCAAGCCGACGACGACGACGACGCCGACCACCACCCCGTCCACGACCACCCCGACCACCAGCACGACGCCCGGCCCATGAGAGTCGCTGTTCTCGGCGGCGGCCGCTCCTCGGAGCACGAGGTCTCGCTCGCCTCCGCCGCCTCGATCCGGAATGGGCTCGAGGAGGCGGGCTTCACCGCCGTCGAGATCGAGATCGGACGCGACGGCGTTTGGCGGCGCGAGGGCACGGAGATGGCGGCCACGCCGGGCCGCGGACTCGAAGGCGTGGATGTCGCCTTCCCCGCCCTGCACGGCCCGTTCGGCGAGGACGGCACGGTCCAGGGACTGCTCGAATGCCTTGACGTCCCCTACGTCGGGGCGGGCGTCCTGGCCTCCGCCCTGTGCATGGACAAGGTCCTGTTCAAGCGCCTCATGGAGCGCTGCGGGCTGCCCCAGGTCGCCTATCAGGCGGTGCGCGAGGAGGAGTTCGCCGCCGATCGCCAGGCCGTGCTGGCGCAGCTGCGCCCGCTGGGCCTGCCGGTGTTCGTCAAGCCGGCGCGGCTGGGATCGTCGGTGGGGATCGTCCGGGTGGCGAGCGAGGAGGACCTGCCCGAGGCGCTTACGGGGGCGTTTGGGCATGACGCGCTGGCGATCGTCGAGGCGGCGGCGAGCGGGCTCGAGGTCGAGTGTTCGGTTCTCGGTAACGGTGATCCGATCGCCTCTGATCCGGGCGAGATCCTCCTCGGGGCGGGCGAGAGCGGCTGGTACGACTACGAGGCCAAGTACTCACCCGGCGGCATGGAGCTGATCGTCCCCGCCCGGATCCCCGCCCAGGTGCGCGAGCGCGTGCGCGAGCTGGCCGTGCGGGCCTTCGTCCAGTCGGGCTGCTCCGGCCTGGCCCGGGTCGACTTCTTCGTCGACGGCGAGCAGGTACTGGTCAACGAGCTCAACACGATGCCCGGCTTCACCCAGACCAGCGTGTTCGCCGCCCTGTTCGCCGCCAGCGGCATCTCCTACCCTGAGCTCCTCTCCCGGCTGGTCGCGTTGGGGCTGGAGCGCTACGAGCAGGAGCGGCGCCACCAACACTGATGTTCGGGGTGGCGCATGCGCCACCCCGCCGGACGGCGCATGCGCCGTCCGGGGCCTGGCCGCATGCGGCCAGGCCTACCCGAGGAGGGCTTCGAGCTGCTCGAGCTGACGGCGCATGCCGCCACGCACGAGCGCGAAGAGCTCGAACATGCTCGGGTCGCTGATCTCGTAGCGGACGTGGTTTCCGACCTTGGTCCGCTCGACCATGCCGGCGCTGTGAAGGACGCCGAGGTGCTTGGAGACGTTCTGCTGCGATGCGCCGACGGCCTCCTGCAGCTCGCCGACGGTGGCAGGGCCGTCACGGAGGTGATCCAGCAGCTGGAGCCGGATCGGCTCGGACAGCACCCGAAAGCGCTGCGCGATCAGCTCGATCAGCGGCTCGGGCAGGGGATGGGGAAGGGAAGCGGCCGCAGACTTGGCCATCCCAAAATCTTACACAACTCACAAGGTGTACGCGCGTACCGATGCTACGTTCGTACAACCAGCTAGTTGTAAATGGCCCGGTCGGGTTCCCGACCGGGCCGGGACCGGAGAACTTGCGATGATCTCTTTGGCACGGCTTTCGCTCAGACGGCCCAAATCGGCCCTGACGGCGTTCCTGATCGCCGGCGTGGCGCTATCCCTGATCGGCTTTGGAGCCGCGAATACGACGTCGCCTTCGGTCCAGGTCGTGCGGGGAACCGAGTCCTCGCGCGCGCAGGCGCTCGCCACGGCCCAATTCGGCCCCAGTCAGCTGGTGCCGATCCTCCTCGAGGGACCGAAGGCGTTGCTCAACCACCAGGGCCCGGCGCTCGCGCGCGCCCTGGCCCGCCGCCCGCATACGCGAGTCCTCTCACCCTGGGACGCCGGGACCGCGAGCGCGGGCCTGCGCCCGAAGCCCACGGCCGCGACGATCCTCGTCGCCGTCGACCGCAGCGAGAAGGACGCCGTCAGGTACGACCAGCCGCAGATCGAGAGCCTGGTCGCACGCAAGATCTCGGCCCCGGTCCGCTCGTTCATCACCGGCCAGCCGTCGATCGACCGCGCCGAGCAGCAAGCCGCGCTCTCCAATCTTCGAACCGATGCGCTGATCGGGCTGGCCGTCGTGTTCGCGCTCCTGCTGGCCGGGTTGGGCGCACCGGTCGCGGCCGCGCTACTGACCGCAGTGGCCGCGCTGAGCACGTTCGCCGCCCTCGGCGCGGTCGCGCTGCTCGGCCACGTGCTCACGCTCGACCCGGTGGGAACCGCGGCGGGGACGATGATCGGCCTGGCGCTCGCCGTCGGGTTCGGCCTCCTGATCCTCCGCTCCTTCCAGGACGGGCAGCTGGCGGCTTCCGACGGTGCGCTGCGCGTGCTGAGGACGACGGGCCGACGCGTCGTGTTTGCCGCAGCCCTCCTGCCGGTGGCGCTCCTTCTCGTCGCAATCATCGGCCCCGCCGAGGTGATGAGCTCGGTCGGAACCGGCCTGCTGGTGTGCGCACTGTTCGCGATCGGCGGGGCGGTCGTGCTGCTACCGGCCGCGCTGGCGCTGCTCGGCCCGCGCATCGACGCGTTGCGTGTTCCCGGGCTTCCGGTACCGGCAAGGGTCCCGGGACGCAGTACGTGGACCACGCGGCGTGCCGTGTCCGCGGGCCTGATCGCCACCATGCTGCTCGGTACGCTGGCGGTGCCCGCGGCGGCTCTGAGCACCGGCCCGGAGGATGTGAGCCAGCTTCCGGCGGGGTCGAAGGCGCGGACCTCCTTCGACCAGGTCTCGAAGGTGATGGGGGCGGGCTGGGCGACCCCGTACACGGTGACGCTGGCCTCCAACCACGGGCCGATCACCAAGCCGGCGCTGCTCGCGGCCATCTACCGCTTCGAGCAGCGGATCATGCGAAACAAGGCGGTTGCCTCGCTCACCGGCCCCGGTCAGGTCTACGCGACGGCCACCCAGCTTCAGAGCTTCGGCCCCCAGCTCAGGCACTCGGTCACGGTCTCCGACCAGAGCAAGCGCAACCTGCTCAAGCTGATCGACGGGCTCGGCCAGGCGGGCGCGGGCTCGGCGCAGCTGCAGGCGGGGCTGGCCTCCGCCTCATCGGGAGCGGGGCAGCTTCACGGTGGCTCGACTCAGGCTGGATCGGGCGCCGGTCAACTGCACACTGGACTCGCCCAGGCGCAGGCCGGATCGGCCAAGCTTCAGGCCGGGCTGGGCTCGGCGCTGAACGGCGCGGTGGCGCTCGAGAGCGGCTCCGCCAAGGCGCTCAGCGGCAGCCGTCGACTTGTCGCCGGACTCGCCCAGGCGCAAGCCGCGGCCAAGCCGAGCGCGCCGGCGCTGGCTTCACTCGCCACGCAGACGGCGGCGGCCAGCACGCAGGTCGACACGGCGCTGGCGGACCTCCAGTCGATGACGACTGGCAAGCACGACCCCCGCTACGCGACGGCGCTGAGCGCCCTCACCGCCGCCTCCGGGGCCGCCGGCAGTTCGAAGAGCCTGGCCTCGGCGGTGTCCGCGCAAGCGCCGGCCCTGATCGCCGGGCTGAACCAGCTGCACACCGGCGCGGCCCAGCTACAGGCTGGAATCGATCAGCTCCACGGCGGCAATGACCAGCTCGCCGGTGGGATCCGCCAGCTCTCGGGTGGTGGCGGCCAGCTCGCCAGTGGCCTGACGCAACTCACCACCGGAGCCCAGGCCCTGCAGACCGGGATCGGTCAGCTCACGGGCGGCGCCAGTCAGCTGGCCACAGGGCTGAGCGGCGGAGTTGGCCCCGCCGGTCAGCTCACGAGCGGGCTCGGGACGATGAAGGCGGCTGTGACCAAGTCCCGTGCCCAGATCCCGTCGACCGCCCAGCTCAAGCAGCTCGAAGCGCAGTCGCCGGGAATCTTCAGCTCGGGCTACTTCGTCCTGGCGGCGGTCGACGGCGCCACGCAGGCCACCCGCAACGCGGCCACGTTCACCATGAACCTGGATCGTGGGGGGACCGCCGGCCAGATCATGGTCGTCCCGAAGTACCGGTTGAACGACCCGCGCACGCTCGCGCTGGGCCGGCAGCTCGACAGCCTGTCGCAGGGCTTCGCCCGGGCCCACAACCTGCAGGTCGCGGTGGGCGGACCGGCCGGAAATCTCCGGGATCTGACGAACGTCGTCAAATCACGCCTCTGGCTCGACGTTGCGGCGGTCGCGCTGGCCATCGCACTGGTGCTCGCGGTGACGCTGCGAGCGGTGCTGCTGCCCGCGGTCGCATCGGTCCTCGGCCTACTGGTGGCCGGCTTGACGTTCGGGGTCCTGGACCTGCTGGCCGGTGGGCACAGCGCGCCGCTCGGCGGCCCGGGCTACCTCGACCCGATCACGATCATCAGCGTATTCACCCTGGCCTTCGGCACCACCGCCATGTTCTCGGCCATCGTGCTGCGGCGCATGCGCGAGGCGTTCGTCGCCGGGTTGACGAGCCGCGAGGCGGCGCGCCGGGGGCTGCGCGGCACGGCGGCCATCACCGCCGCCGGCCTCCTGATGGTCGCCACCCTGATCCCGTTTACGGCGGGCGGCTTGCTCAACCTCCGGGAGCTCGGGATCGCCCTCGCCGTGGCCACGCTGCTCAACATCCTCGTCGTGCGCCCCGTCCTCCTTCCCGCCGCAGCGAGCGTGCTGGGTCGTTACGGCTGGTGGCCGACCCGCCACCGGGCGAAGGGCGCATTCGCCTCACTCGGACTGGTGCGGCGCGAGCTGCCTAGCGCCCGTACAGCGTCAGCTCGTTGACCTGAACGCTCCCGTGCCCGCCCAGGCTGGTGATCCAGAGCAGGAAGTAGCGGTACCTGGTGCTCCCGCTGGTCAGGGTGATGGCCTGCTTTGATCCGACCACGGTCGGGGCCGACACCTTCACCCAGCCCGGATCGGGCCAGTGCAGCGGCGGCGGGCCGTTGCGGGCGTAGATCGTGGCGGTGAAGCCCGGCGTGCTCGTCAGCACCCGGACCTTCAGGGCCGTGGTGCCGGGGTTGGCGTCGACGTAGATTCCGGTGCCCGCCTTGTTCAGCGCGTCGTTGTAGTAGGTCTGCGTGCTCCAGTAGGTGCTGGGGTCGCCGTCGATGGCCAGGCTGGCGTCGGGGTGCTCGTCGCTCGGGCTGCCGAGCGGGTTGTAGCCGTGGGCGCAGCTCTGGCACAGGTCGATCGCCTTGGGGGCGGCCGGCGGCGCGGCCAGCGCCGGATGACCGGTGCCGTGGTGGGTGCGGGTGGCCAGCCAGGCGGCGCCGCCGCCGAGCGCGGCGAGCACGAGCACCACGGCGACGATCGAGATCACGCGATGGCGCACCCGGAAGGGGATTCGCCGCTGGGTCTGGGCGGGCAGGGTGCGGAGCACGCTCGTGACCTCGCCGGTGGCGCTCGCCGGCCCGCGCGGTCTCGATCGCCAGCGACGTCCTCGAGGTCGGCGATCAGCTCGGCGTCGTCGGCGTAGCGGTCCTCCTGGCGCTTGGCGGTCGCCGTGTCGACCACCGCGGCCAGGGCGGCCGAGACCTCGGGGCGTTGGACTGCACGTCGGGGAGCGTCTCGCGCACGTGCTTCATCGCCACCGCCACCTGGTTCTCGCCCCGGAACGGGCACCTCGCCGGTGAGCATCTCGTAGAGCACGATCCCCAGCGAGTAGAGGTCCGACTGGCCGGTCACGCGGTGGCCCAGGGCCTGCTCGGGTGAGACGTAGTCGGTGGTGCCGAGCACCCGGCCGTCGGCCGTGAGACCCTCCTCGTCCAGCGTGCGGGCGATCCCGAAGTCGGTGACCTTGGCCGAGCCCTCCTCGTCGATCAGGACGTTCTGCGGCTTGACGTCGCGGTGGACGATGTGCCGGGCGTGGGCGGCGCCGAGCGCCCGGGCGATCTCGATCGCGTAGGCCACCGCCTCGGGGACGGGCAGGCGGCCCTGGCGCCGGATCCGCTCCTTCAGCGTCTCCCCCTCCACGTACTCGAACACGATGTAGGGCCGGCTCTCGTCCTCGCCGGCGTCGATCACGCCGACGATGTGGGGATGCGAGAGCTGCGCCACGGCGCGGGCCTCGCGCCGGAATCGCTCGAGCTGGTCGGAGTCGCTCGCCACCTCGCGGTTCATCAGCTTGATCGCCACCGGCCGCTCGAGCGTCTCGTCGAGGGCTCGGTACACCGTCGACATGCCGCCGGCGCCGATCCTGGCCTCGAGGCGGTAGCGCCCGCTGAGCGTCGTTCCGAGCAGGGTGCTCATCTGCTGCCTCTATTTTGCGGCGCACGCTCAGCCGCTAAGTCCTGTGCGCAGCGCTGACTCGCCGCTCGCCTCGGCGGATCCCACGTCCGCCGCGATCGACCGGCCGTCACCGGCGGTCCGGATGGCGCTCGAGCAGCTCGACCGCGCCGGCGGCGTCGGCCTGCGCGACCATCGCGCAGAAGCCGCAGCCCATGTTGAACACCTCCCACATCTCGGCCGCCGGGACCGGCCGAGCTCGGCGATCAGCGCGAACACCGGCGGCACGGGCAGCGGGTCGGTTGATCTCGTAGCCGACGCCCGGCCGATCCGCAGCAGGTTGGCGACCCGCCGCCGGTGATGTGGGCCAGTCCGTGCACGTCGATCCCGCTGCGGAGCAGGTCGAGCACGGCGCGGACGTAGATCACGGTCGGCTCGAGCAGGACGTCGGCGACGGAGTCGCCGCCGAGCTCGTCGGGTCGGGCGTCGAGCCCAGTCCGCCGTCCTCGAGCAGCGCGCGGCGGGCCAGCGTCAGGCCATTGGAGTGCACGCCCGAGGAGGGCAGGCCGATCAGCGCGTCGCCGGGGCGGCAGGCGCCGCCGTCGACGATCCGGTCGCAGCGCGACCGTCCCGAAGGCGGAGCCGACCAGATCGAACCCGTGCGGCGAGGGGTGGCCGCGCAGCACCTCGGGGACCTGGCACACCTCGCCGCCCGGGAATCTCGACCCCGGCCGCCTCGGCGCCGGCCCGCAGGCCGACCGCGATCTCGCGCAGCATGCCCGGATCGGCCCGCTCGACGGCGATGTAATCGAGCATGCGCCAGCGGCTCGGCGCCGACGCAGATCAGGTCGTTGACGTTCATGGCGACGCAGTCGATCCCGATCGTGTCGAAGCGACCGGTCTGCTCGGCGACGATCACCTTGGAGCCGACGCTGTCGGTGGCCAGGGCGATGCCCAGCTCGGGGGCGACGCGCAGGACGCTGGCGTAATGGCCGGGCAGCGGCAGGGCGAGCGGCGAGCGGCCCGGGTCGATCGCCGCGCAGCACCTCGACCAGGCCGGCCACGCCGCGTCGGCCTGGGCGGTGTCGACCCCGGCGGCTGCGTAGGCGTCGGTCACGAGCCCATTGTGGTCGATCGGGCAGACCGCAGCCTGGCCAGCGACCAGCCAGCGCCAGCGCGATTCGGTAGAGCGCGTAGGGGGCAGCGAGCGGTCGCGCTCGACCTGGCGGATCAGCCAGGTCGAGCCGAGCGTCGAGGCGAACGAGGCTGCCGCGCCGACCGCGAACGGAACCGCCGTGCCCGGCGGCAGCCCGCGGCGGCGCAGGCGGATCGCCCTTGAGCAGCGGTGGCGCCGGCGATCACCGGCAGGGCGACGTGGCGGGAGAGCCGGTTGGCGTCCTCGCGCGTGAATCGGCGCAGCCGGGCCGCGGCCAGGGTGGCGCCGTTGCGGGAGACGCCCGGGACGAGCGCGCAGGCCTGGGCCGAGCCCGAGCCCAGCGCGTCGATCGACGCCCGCCTCCTCGTGGCCGCGCTCCTGCGGGCGCGGTCGGCGAGCGCCATCAGCCAGCCGACCCGGCGAGCAGACCGGCGGCGATCGTGGCCGGCGTTCCCAGGTGGCGCTCGATCGGGCGCTCCAGCGCGTAGCCGACGATCGCGGGCGGGATGAACGAGAGCGCGATCAGCGGCCAGCCGCCGGCGGTTGAGCTCGCGCACGGCATCGCTCGACCTCGTCGCGCAGCGTGATCAGCAGCGCGGCCGCGGTGCCGGCGTGGAGCGCGACCTCGAAGGACTTGCGCAGCTCGTCGTCGAGCTCGACGTAGCTCCAGCCCAGCAGCCACGGAACCAGCGCCACGTGACCCGAGGACGAGATCGGGAGCAGCTCGGCCGGGCCGTGCAGCAGGCCGAGCGCGAGCGCCTGCCCGAGCGGCAGGCGCTCGCGGCCAGCTCAGGACGGCGACATCCGGCGCCGTGCTCCGCGTCCGGCCCTCGCGTCCCGCCGCAGGACAGGTACGCGATCGACGGCGACCACGATCGCGGCGCCGACGTAGTCGACGTACTCGAGGTGGTGCCGCCAGCTCTGCCAGCTGCTGCCCACCGCCGCCCGAGCAGCGCCGAGGCCGACGATCCAGAGGATCGAGCCGAGCGTGGCCAGGGTGAAGAAGCGCCCGAACGGCATCTTCGCCACGCCGGCGGCGTACGGGAACGCGGCCCGGACCACCGGGACCATCCGGGAGAAGAAGATCGCCGGCGAGCGCCGAGCGGTCGAACCAGCGCTGCGCGCCGGTCCAGCCGCCGGTGGCTCATGTGCAGCTTGGCTGCCGTGGCGCTCGAGCAGCTCGCGCGGCCGTAGTAGCCGATCGCGTAGGCGATCGAGGCGCCGAGCACGTCGCCGATCACGCCGAAGATGATGATCCCGAGCAGCGTCAGGTGGTGCCTGGTAGACGTTGAAGCCGGCGAACAGCATCGTCGGCTCGGTGCCGGGCAGCCCGATCACGCCGGTGGTCGTGGTGAGCAGCGGCACGCCCGCCGAGCCCGAGGTCCCGGATCGATGTGCGTGGCCAGCGTGACCAGCGAGTCGGTCACCGAGGCGAGTCCAGCGAGCACGGCGGTCAAGCGTAGCGGCAGGCGCCGATGCCCAGCGCGGGTAGGGTTTGCGCGCCCAGATGGCCGTCCCGCTGTTCGACACCGCCACGCCGCTCGCGCCGCTGCGCGAGGACGATCTCGGCCGGGTGGCGTGAGGTCGTCGACGCGCGGGCGCTTCATCCTCGGCCCCGAGGTGCGCGGCATTCGAGCGCGAGTTCGCCGACTACCTCGGCGTCGGGCACGTGATCGGCGTCGGCAACGGCACCGACGCGATCACGATCGCGCTGCGGGCGCTGGGGGTCGAGCCGGGCGACGAGGTCGTGCGTGCCCTCGTTCACGTTCTACGCCACCGCCGAGGCGATGGTCACCGCCGGGGCGCGGCCGGTGTTCTGCGACGTCGACTACGAGACCCGCAACGTGACCGTCGAGACGGTGCGCGGCCGCGCTGACGCCGCGGACGCGCGCGATCGTCGCCGTCGACCTGTTCGGCTGCCCGGCGCCGGTGCCGGAGCTGCGGGAGCTGGGGCTGCCGGTGCTCGAGGACGCCGCCCAGGCCGCCGGGGCCAGGCTGGGCGGCCGCCGGGCCGGGCGCGCTCGGCGACGTGGCCACGTTCTCCTTCTATCCGTCCAAGAACCTGGGCGCGTTCGGCGACGGCGGTGCGATCGCCACCGACGACGATGACGCTGGCCGAGCTGGCGCGGGCGCTGCGCTTCCACGGCTCGCGCGACAAGCGCGATTTCGAGTACGTCGGCTACAACTCCCGGCTCGACGAGCTCCAGGCGGCCGATCCTGCGCGTGCTGCTGCCGCGAGCTCGACGGCTGGTGCGCGGGCGGCGGGCGGCGGCGCAGGCGTACCGGGAAGCGGGGCTGGGCGAGCACGTCGCGCTTCCCGGCGTGCCCGACGACGCCGAGCCGGCCTGGCATCTGTACGTGGTCTGCAGTCCCCGCGCGGATGAGCTGGTGGGGGCGCTCGGTCAGGCCGGCGTGCAGGCCCGGGCGTACTACCGCCGGCCGCTTCACCGCCAGCCGCCGATGGCGCCGTTCGCGGCCGGCGGCTCGCAGCTGCCGGTCACCGACGAGCTGGCGCGGACGAACCTGGCGGTGCCCATGAGCCCGGTGCTCGATTCGCAGTCGGCCGAGGAGGTCGTCGCGGCGATTGCCGCCGCGGCGTAGCTGGCTGCGCTCCGTGGCGTTATGCCTTAACGTTCCATTAGGCTCGACCGGTCGGGGGAGGGCCTGTAGGTACGTCGCGAGGCACTGGAGGACCGCTCCACGCTCGCGTACGTGTCTCCATCGAACCACTGACCGGAGGAGTTACGTGAGACAGTCAAGATCGTTCCTAAGGCGGCTGGCGCCTGCGCTCGCCGTCGCGCTGTGCGTGAGCGCCGCGCTCGCAGTCGCCGCCCAGGCCGCCACCCCGATCGGGGCATACGTCAGGACCAACTCGTGGCGGTTCGTGTCACAGCCCAAGCTGGCGCCACCGAAGATCACCGTCCTCAAGAAGGCGCAAGCGCGGACAGCTCGCGCCCGGCTACTTCCTGATTGACAACTTCAAGAACCTGGGCATCACCAATTCGGACGGCTCGCCGGTTCCGCTGACCGGTCAGGGCGGCCCGGTGATTTACGACAGCAAGATGCGGCCGGTGTGGGTCCACGGCGTGCCCAACACCGTCTACTCGCTGAACTTCCGCTCCCAGACCTACAACGGCAAGCCGGCGCTGAGCTGGTGGGAGGGTGACCTCACGCCGACCGGCGTCACGCTCAGCGGCACCGACTACGTCGTCAACCAGAACTACAAGATCGTGGCCAAGCTGAGCGGGCAGGACGGGTGGATCTTGAGCCCGCACGAGTTCGTGATCACCGGCGGTCACTATCGCGTGGGCGACCGCGTACAAGGACATGCCGATGGACCTGACGCCGTACGGCGGCGTCAGCAACGGCAAGCTGACCGACGCGGCGGTTCAGGAATACGACCTGAACACCGGGAAGCTCGTCTACAGCTGGGACGCGCTGGCGCACATCCCGCTCGCGAATTCCGAGACCAAGCCGCCCCCGCCGTAGAACCCGGCCGCGTCGAGCATCGGCTGGGACGCCTACCACCTAAACGCGATCCAGCCGATGTCCGGGGATCGGTTCCTGGCCTCGATGCGGAACATGTGGGCCGCCTACCTGGTCAACCAGAGCCACGGGGGCGATCATCTGGACGCTGGGCGGCAAGGCGAGCACGTTCTTCGTGCCGGCGAACGCCTCGTTCCAGTGGCAGCACGACGTTGAGCTGCACTCCAACGGCCAGATCAGCATGTTCGACAACGGCTGTTGCGGGTTCGGGAAGACCGGCTTCCTGCCACCGAACGGGCCGACGCGCGGCCTCGTCCTGAACGTCGACACGGCCGCTCGGGCGGTGACCCTGGCCGAGCAGTATTCACTGTCCGGTGTGGCCGTCGGAAGCCAGGGCAACACTCAGCTGTTGCCGAACGGCAACGCGCTCCTGGGATTCGGACAGCAGCCGTACTTCGCGGAGTTCTCGAAGACCGGCACGCTCCTGTTCGAGGCCCAGCTGCCCAGCCCGGATGAGAGCTACCGCGCGTTCGATCTGCGCTGGACGGGCAAGCCGCTCAGCCGGCCGAGCGGCACGGCGCAGAAGAAGCACGGCAAGACGACGATGTACGCGAGCTGGAACGGCGCCACCAGCGTGGCCCGCTGGCGCGTGCTGGCCGGCCACGACGCACACCATCTCGCGGTCGTCGCCACGAAGTCCCGGAATGGCTTCGAGACAGCGATCCGGCTGAAGAGCAGCTACGGCGCCTACAAGGTCGTCGCGCTCGGCAGCAAGAACCACGTGCTCAAGCGCTCAGGCGTGATCCACACGAGCAAGCCGAAGGCGCATCACCCGCCTCCCGGCGGGTTCTACTAGCAGCCTCAGTCCGGCTCTGAGCGGGGCCCCGCGCCGGGGTCCCGCTCGGAGCGGCAGCCTAGGCCCCCGCGCCGGGGTCCAGCTCAACCGGCAGCCCGGCCTCGCGCCAGGCCTGGAAGCCCCCGATCAGGTCGGTGGCGTGCTCGAGGCCGAGCTCCTTGAGGGTGGCCGCGGCCAGGCTCGACTGATAGCCCTCGTCGCACATCACGATCACCTCGCGCTCGGGCCGGGCGAGATCGGGATCCCGCCAGGTCGAGGTCGGATCGCAGCGCCACTCGAGCACGTTGCGGGGGATGAACGCCGCCCCCGGAACGACGCCGTCACGCGCGCGCTGTGAGTCCGCGCGGATGTCGACCAGCACGGCGCCGCGGGCGATCGCCGTCACCGCGGCCTCGGGCGTGACCCGCTCGAGCTGGCTGCGGGCCGTTCCAGGAGTTGCTCGACCGGTCGTTTCGTGACCCATGCGACAACGCTAACGAACGTAGCGTCAGAATAGCATCCCGCATGCGCCGGCGGATCGATCCGCGGCCCGTCCCGTCCACCGGCACTCGCTCGTTCAGCTGCTGGTTGACGGCGTCCTGGTCGCCCTTGCCTACTACCTCGCCTTCCAGCTGAGGTTCGATGGCCATGTCGTAGGCCGCTACGACCATCTGTTCGACGCGACGATCCCGTGGGTGATTCCCGTCGTGCTCGTCGCTCTGGCGGCGTTCGGGCTCTACCAGCGGCTGTGGACGTTCGTCGGGCCAGCGCGACTACGAGGCGGTGGTCAAGGGCGTCGTCGCCGCGACGCTGGTCATCGTGGGGGCGATCGCGCTGCTGCACCCCGTCTCGACGGTCTTCCGGCACCGCGGCCACGTGGTCCAGTCCAACGCCGTGGTCCTGCCGGCCAGCGTGATCGCGCTGTTCCTGCTGATGTCGCTGATGTTCCTGATCGGCGCGCGGTTCCTCGTGCACCTGGTCGTCGAGGGCCGGGTGCGCAGCTTCCGCGTCAGCAAGGGCGCGCGCGACGTCCTGATCGTGGGCGGGGGCGACGGTGGCCGGCTGGTTGTCCGCGAGCTCGTGCGCAATCCGCAGCTGCGACTTCGGCCCGTCGGGTTCATCGACGACGACCCGCGCAAGCAGGGAATGAAGGATGAGTACGGCCTGAAGGTGCTCGGCACGACCTCCGAGGAGGACCTGGTGCGCGTCCTCGACGAGTCCGAACCCGACGAGGTCGTGATCGCGATTCCCTCCGCCCCGGGCACGCTCCGCGCGCGAGTCGTGACCGCCTGTCGCGAGCGGGGAATCCCCGTCCGCACAACCCCGACCGTGTTCGAGCTGCTCAAGGACGGCTCGGGCCAGCTCCGGGTGACCCGGCAGCTGCGCGAGGTCCAGGTCGAGGACATCCTCGGGCGCGAACCGGTGCGGATCGAGCTCGAGCGCGTCGGCGCCTACCTGGCCGGCGAGGTGGTGCTGGTGACCGGCGCCGGCGGTTCGATCGGCAGCGAGCTATGCCGGCAGATCGCCCGGGTCGGTCCGCGGAGGCTCGTGCTCGTCGACCACGCCGAGGACAACCTGTTCGAGATCATGCGCGAGCTCGAGGAGGACCGGCACGTGAGGATGGCCGTCCCGTCCTCGCCGACTGCCGCGAGGAGGAGCGGATGCGCGAGGTCTTCGCCGAGCAGCGCCCGACCGTGATCTTCCACGCCGCTGCCTACAAGCACGTGATGATGATGGAGCTGAATCCCGTCGAGGCGATCCGCAACAACGCGCTCGCCACGCGGACGGTCGCGCGGATCGCCGGACAGCTCGGGGTCTCGACCTTCGTGCTCGTCTCGACCGACAAGGCGGTCACTCCGGCCACGGTGATGGGGGCCTCCAAGGCACTGGCCGAGTGGGCGGTGCAAGCCGCCGCGTCGCGCTTCCGGGGCACGACCTACTCGACCGTCCGCTTCGGCAACGTGCTCGCCTCCTCCGGTTCGGTGGTCCCCATCTTCCGCCGCCAGATCGCCTCCGGCGGTCCGGTCACGGTCACCGACGAGCGGATGCGCCGCTACTTCATGACCATCCCCGAGGCGGTGCAGCTGATCATCCGCGCCGGCTCGCTGTCGCGGCCTGGCGACCCGGCTGCGGCCGGTGCCGGCGCCGGGAGCGGATCGGTGTTCGTGCTCGACATGGGCGATCCGGTCCGGATCATCGACCTGGCGGACACGATGATCCGCCTCTCCGGCCTGGAGCCGGGACGGGACATCGCGATCGAGATCGTGGGCGCGCGACCGGGCGAGAAGTTCCACGAGGACCTGTTCAACCCCTACGAGCGGATGCAGCCGACACCGGCCCAGAAGATCCTCCGAGCCGAGCACGAACCGCTCGATCCCGAGTGGGTCGAGCGGACTTTCGAACAAATAAACCTTCTCGTGCTAGAAGGAGACGCCCCGGTACTGGCCGAACACGTGGCGAAACTGGCACGTGATCGCGCCGTAATGCCGGGCGGGCAAGGCGCCCGCATCGCCACATAAACTTCCCCGCGCTCAGCATGGCCTCAGTTCCCTTCGCTCTCTCGATCCACCACTTCATCTCGACGGTCGGAGCGGACGCTGGATTCGCCGCCATCATCGGCCTGGCGATCCTGATCCTCCTCTGGTTCGCCCAGGCGCGCGAGACCGCCAGCCTGCGCGAGCACGCCTACGAGGCCACGGAGCGGATCCAGCGGCTCGAGGCCCGTCTGGCCCAGGTGGGTCGTCCCGCCCAGGCTGAGCCCCAGGGACAGCCGGTTGCGGTCGCTCAGGGCGGCCAGGCGTCCGTAGCCGCCGCGCGGCCCGCCGCCGCGGTCGCGGCTCGGCCATGGCAGCCAGGGCGATGGCCCCGTCGGCCCCGGCCGGCGTCGGCGCGCCCGCACTCGCCGCCGCCACCCGCTTGATTCCGACGGCGGTGCCGGACCAGCCCGCGCCCGTCCCCGTGGCGCAGGGGGCCGGCCCCAGTCCGGTGGCAGCCGCCCCTGCCGCCCCTGCCGCTGCGGCGCGCTGCGGCCCCCGCGGGCCCTGCCGCCCTGCAGGGGCCCCGGCCGGCGACGGCCGCCGGCGCGGCCAATGGCGCCGGCACCACCTCGCCGCCCCGGCCGGTCTCTCAGCTGCAGCCACGCAGCCAGACGCGGGCCTCCGGTGCAGGCGCGCCGCCGGCCGCACGCCGCCCGGTGGCCGCCCCGGCCGGCCGAACCCCGCCCAGTGACTCCCGGTCGCCGTTCTCGCGCGGTCTGTTGGCCGCGATCGGCGTGGTCGGCGCCATTGCCGTGGTGATCGTCCTGGTGGTGTTGTTCACGGGCGGCTCGAGCAAGCCCACATCCTCGACCACGGCCAGCACCAGCAGCTCACGCTCGGCCAAGCGCAGCAACCGCCTGACCGTGAGCCCGTCCGCGGTCACGGTTGCGGTGCTCAACGGCACGGCGACGAACGACCTCGCCCACCGGATCGCGGCCCAGCTGACGGGGCTCGGCTACAAGGTCCCGGCGTCCGCGGTGGTCACGGCGCCCGATCAGACCCACACGACGACGATCGTGGCCTATCTGCCCGGGTCCCGCCGCGACGCCCAGGCGGTGGCGACGAGCCTCAAGGTCCCGCCCTCCTCGGTGCAGCCGGTCGATCCGAGCAGCCAGCAGGTGGCGTGTTCGGGCACCACACCGTGCAACGCGAACGTGGTCGTCACCATCGGCGCGGACTTGGTGAGCCGCGCGTGAGGCCTCCGGCCCGCTGATCGCTAGACCCCATGCAGGAACTACTCGATCTCCCTGACCGAAGCGAAAAGCCGCGCCAGCAAGGGCTCACCCATGTCCTCGACCGCGGGCTCTCGCTGGTCGAGGTCGACGGTCTGGCCGAGGTGGCGGGCGACTACATCGACGTGGTCAAGCTGGGCTGGGGAACCGCCCTGGCCACCGGCAACCTCAAGCCCAAGCTCGAGCGCTACCGCCACCACGGGATCCCGGTTGTGTTCGGCGGCACCCTGACCGAGCTGTCGATCGCCCAGAACCGGCTTGACCAGCTGCTCGAATGGATGCGCGAACTCGGCCTCGAGTACATCGAGATCTCGGACGGGACGATCGAGTTGCGCCACGACGACAAGCTCGAGCTGATCGGACGGTTGGCCAAGGAGTTCACCGTCCTCTCCGAGGTCGGCTCCAAGGACGACACGCGGATCATGGCGCCCTACCGGTGGGTCGAGCAGATCGAGAGCGAGCTCGCCGCCGGCGCCTGGAAGGTGATCGCCGAGGCGCGTGAGAGCGGGACCTCGGGCATCTTCCGCCACGACGGTGAGCCCCGGATGGGGCTGATCGACGAGATCGTCCACGCCGTGGCCCCCGACAAGATGCTGTTCGAGGCTCCCCAGAAGGACCAGCAGGTCTGGTTCGTGCGCCGCTTCGGAGCCGACGTGAATCTCGGCAACATCACCCCCGAGGACGTGCTCTCGCTCGAGACGATCCGTCTCGGCCTGCGGTCCGACACCGCATCCAGCGTGTATGAATGAACCGCCCGGCGCGGCTGTCCTGCTGGCGCGCCACGGGGAGACGAATGACAACGTCGAGCCGATCCGGGTCCAGGGGTTCACGGACACGCCGCTGAACGACACTGGTCGCCGGCAGGCGGCTGAGCTGGGCTCACGGCTTCGTGATGCGGGGATCGTGTCGCTGTGGTCCTCGGACCTGTCTCGGGCGTCTGAGACGGCGTCGATCGTCGGGTCTTTTATCGGCCTCGAGCCCCGGCTCGATCCCCGCCTGCGCGAGGCCAACCGCGGCCGCTGGGAGGGCCGGCGGTTCGTCGACATCGAGCGCGAGGAGCCCGAGCTGTACGCGGCCTGGCGCGGCCGCCCGGGGGAGTTTCGCTTCCCCGGGGGCGAGTCGCTTGAGGACCAGCTTCGTCGGGTGTCGGAGGCCGTCGCCGATGTGCGCTCGAGCGGTCGGCTGCCCGCGCTCGTCGTCTGCCACGGCGGTTCGATCCGGGTGATGTTGTGCGCGCGCGATCCGCGTGGCCTCGATGCCTTTCACACCTTCGAGGTGCCGAACACCGGCGTGTTCGAGGTATGAGGCGCCTGCCCCTGGTGTCATTCGGGGCGCTGGTGGTGGCGACGGTGGGAGCGTTCTTCGTCACCCAGCACCTCAAGGTGTCAACACCGCTGCTGGCCGGCTTTCCCCGGCCGGTGCCCGGGACGATCAATCCCTACGGCGGCGTGACGTGCAGTGGGCCGGGCGGCCCGATCGATCACAGCCGGATGCGCATCTCCTTCTATCTGCTGCACCGCAGCGACACGGTCGATGTCTACGTGGTCAACTCACAGGGCACGATCGTGCGCACGATCGCCTCGGGGCGCCACCTGACGATCAAGCGCCGGACCGGGTTCACCTGGGACGGGCGCGAGGACAACGGCACGATCGCTCCTGACGGCACGTATTACCTGCGGGTGGCGCTGATTCACCAAGGGCGCACGGTGGAAATCTCCAACAACTCCGGGCCCGAGCCGGTCACGGTCAAGACGATCCCGCCCCGACCGGTGGTGACGAGCGTTTCCCCGTCGCTGATCCCGATGGGTCACACGCCGGTGACCATCAAGTACAGCGGCACCGAGAAACGGGCCGCGACCGTCGTCTTGTACCGCACCGACCTTCCCGGCGACCCGGTCGTCAAGTCGTTCCAGGCCGGCGTCCGCCACGCCAGCTGGAACGGCCAGATCAACGAGCGCCCCGCCCCGCCGGGAACCTATCTGGTGGGCCTGCGGGTGACCGACGCGGCCTGCAACGTGGGCAAGTTCCCCGACGTGATGCCCCCGGTGCCGGGCTCCACCCCGCACGCCGGGGTGACCGTGCGCTACCTGGCCGCGGAGCCGCCGCTGGCGCCGGTGGCGGCGGGGTCGACTGCCACCGTGTACGTGGATTCGCGGGGCCTGCCCTACCGGTGGGCCCTGTGGCGAGTGGGGGCGCGCAAGGCGTACGCGCGCGGCACCCGGCGGGGCTACTCGCTGCGGGTCAAGCTTCCCCCCGCCCAAGGGGCGGGCTTGTACGAGCTGGTGTTGGTGGCCGGCGCGCACACGACGGCCGTCCCGCTCGTGGCCGGGTATCCGGGCCGCCAGGCGGCCCCCCACGTCCTCGTCATCCTCCCTGCCTTGACGTGGCAGGGCCTCAATCCGGTCGACGACGAAGGCGACGGAGTCCCGAACACGCTCGCCAATGGCGGACCGATTCGGCTCTACCGGCCGTTCGCGGACGGGCTGCCGGCCGGGTTCGGGGACATCGCCGGGCTGCTGGCCGATCTCGATCGGGCGGGACTTCCGTATGACGTGACGACCGACCTGGCCCTCCTCCAGGGTCGTGGTCCCTCGCTGGCCGGACATACCGGCGTGGTCCTGGCGGGGAGTGAGCGCTGGATCCCACCATCGCTGGCCGCATCGCTGCGGAGCTTCGTCGTAGATGGGGGGCACCTTCTGTCACTGGGGATCGACTCGATGTTGCGAGGAGTGCGGGTTTCCGGGGGAACGGCTGCGGATCCGACCGCCCCGGTGGCGACCGATCCGCTCGGGGGCAAGCCCGGCGCGCTCGTCACCCGCAACACCGACCTGATCACGGTGATCGAGGACCGCCTGAACATCTTCTCCACCACCTCGGGCGCGTTCACGGGCTACAGCTCCTTCCAGCCGATTCGCGTGGCGGCGCCGGGCAAGCTGCTGTCGGCGGCCGGCATCACCAACTCCTCGACGGCGATCGTCGGGTACTCGCTGGCCAACGGATGGGTGGTCGATGTCGGGCTGGCCGGATTCGGCTCGAGCCTGCGACATAACCTCGATGCCCGCGAGCTGGTGATGCAGCTGTGGAGGCAACTGCGTCGCTGACCCGTACCGTGTCGCGACGTGACTAGCTACCTGAAGCGCCTGGGCAGCTCGCTGGCGGCCTACCAGGTCGCCGACGTGGTCTCGAAGTTCATGGCCGTGCTGCTGCTGCCGGTCTACACCCGGTACATCAATCCGGCCGGGTACGGCGAGGTCGAGCTCCTCGGCAACGGGGTCATCTTCATCAGCATCCTCGTCCGCTTCGGAATCATCGAATCGTTCCTGCGCTTCTATTTCACCGACGAGGATGCCTCGCGGCGGGACGCCCTGGTCCGGCGCTCGGGGCTGTTCCTGTTGGTGGGGACGACGCTCGCGTCGGTCATCCTGCTGGTGTTCGCCGCGCCGCTGTCGCGGCTCGTCCTCAGTCACACCGACGTGCCGATCTTCAACGTCGCCGTCCTCGGTCTGTGGACGTTCACCAACCTGGAGTTCGCCTACGCCGTCTTGCGGGTCGACGAGCGCCTGCGGATGTACGCGATCGCCACGCTCGCCAACGTCGTGCTGACGATCGCTGCCTCGCTGGTGCTGGTGGTCGTGCTCGGGGAAGGGCCACGCGGGTTGCTGCTCGGCAACTACGGCGCCTCGACCGTCGTGCTGATCGTGCTGTGGTGGACGATGCGGCGGCGGCTGCGCGGTCCGCTGCGGATGGGAGACGGCTTCCCGGCGCTGCTGCGCTTCGGCCTCCCGACCGTCCCGGCGGAGATTTCCGTCTACGCGCTCAGCATCGTCGACCGCTACTACATCTACCACGAGCGCAGCCCAACGCTGGCCGGCCTCTACTCCATCGCCGTCAAGCTCGCCGGGGCGGTTGCGTTCATCGTTCGCGCCTTCCAATACGCCTGGCCGCCGCTGGCCTATTCGGTCACCGACGACGCCGAGGCGGCGCGCCTTTACGGCCTGGTCACCACCTACTACGTCGCGGTGAGTGGGTGGGTGGTGGCCGGCCTGGCCCTGCTCGGGCGCTGGGTGCTGCGCCTGCTCACGGCTCCCTCGTTTTTCGGCGCCTACAAGGCCCTGCCGTGGGTGGCGCTGGGGTGGGCGATGTACGGGCTGTGGGTGGTGTTCCTGGTCATCGCCGGGCGGGCGCGCGTCACCACGCGCAACTTTCCGGCGTCGCTGGCCGGCCTCGCCGCCAATGTCGTGCTGCTCGTTCTGCTCGTGCCCTCGATCGGGATCGCCGGCGCGGGAATTGCCCTGTGCGGCGCCTACGTGGTCATGCTGGGCGTTATGCATCTGCTGACGCGTCGGGCATTCCCCGTCCTATTCGAGTGGCGGCGGCTGGCCCAGCTCGTGCTGGTGATGGGCTTCATGGCGGCGGTGGGTGACCTGGTCCTGCCGACGCACGGGGCGCTCGGCCTCTTGAGCCGCGCGGTGGTCGCCCTCTTGATCCCGGTCGTCCTGCATTTGACTGGCTTCGCTCATCCGCAGGAGATGGTGCAGCTGCGAGCGTTGATCGGGCGCGTGCGGCGGGCGGTGGCCTCGCCTTCGGGCCGGGCTTCCGCGGGAGGTCCGGCGTGAGCCGGCCGGGCGAGGGCTCGGCCGTGAGCCGCCCGCCGGTCTCGGTCGTGATGCCGTTCGCGGGCGACTCCGTGGCTGCGCGCGACGCGATCGCGTCCTTGCTGCTGCTCGACGTCGCGCCCGGGGATGAGCTGATCCTGGCCGACAACACAGCTTTGGTGGCTCCGTCCGGCGGCGTCCATGTAGTGCCCGTGGCGGGGGAGCGCTCGCCTGCCCACGCGCGCAACGCCGGCGCCGAGCAGGCCCACTGCGACTGGATCCTGTTCATCGACGCCGACTGCCGTGTCTCGCCGGACCTGCTGGACGCATTCTTCGCCTCGCCGGTGAGCGACGACGTGGGCGCCCTCGCGGGCGAGGTCGTGCCGTCACTCGACGGGCAGACGGTGGCCGAGCGCTACGGAGCCACGCGCAGCTTCCTCAGCCAGCAGGTCCACCTCGCCCATCCCTACATGCCCCGGGCGGTGGCGGCCAACCTGCTGGTGCGGCGAGCCGCGTTCGAGCAGGTCGGGGGATTCTTCGAGGGCGTGCGCGCGGCCGAGGACACCGACTTCAGCTGGCGCCTGCAACGCGCCGGATGGCAGCTCGAGCTCCGCCCTTCCGCAGTCGTTGAACATCGATATCGAGCGTCGCTGGGGGAGCTGCGCGCGCAATGGCGCGGGTACGCCGCGGGGCGGGCATGGCTCCGCCGCCGCTACGAGGGGTTCGAGCCTGAGCCGGCATTGCGGCGGGGCGTGGCGCGCGGGTGGGCGCGGGTGCGGGGCGGGGCGGCGGCGTCCCCCCGGGCTGCTTCTCGGACCCGTTCCACCGGACGGGCTGTCGTTGCCCCTCGGCCACAGCGCGCTCAGTACTTCGCCCTAGACGCCCTGCTGGCGGTCGACGAGCTGGCGGGGTTTGCCCTCTCCAACCGGCCGAGGGCGGTGGCTGGGCCCGGGTCGCCGGGCTCGACGGGCCGGGCGAGCGACGCTGGCGTGGTGCTTGTGGCGGACCGCTTCCCCGTCCCCGGCGACCCGCTGGTCGACTTCGCGCGCACGCTCGGCGGCGCCCGGGTCGAGGCCGGCGGGCGCCCCGACGCGCCCTGGCTGGCGGTCAGCCGCGAGCTCGACATTCGCTATCGCGAAGACGAAGGCCTCGCCGCCCGGCTGCTCGCGCTGATGGCGCTGGTCGTGCGCCATCCGATCCGGGCGCTGAGTGACGTCTTCAGTCACCGGTCAGGCGAACCCTCGCTCGCCGCGCTGGCCCCCGCGGCGGTTCGCTTGGAACGCGCCAGCGGCGCCCGGGTTCACCCGCTCGGGGGCGAGGAGGTGCGGGCGGTGGCTCGCCGGCTGGCGGTGCTCGCCGGCCGTGCCGTGGACGAGCGACGCTGATGCGCGTCCACGTGGTCGACCCTTCGTCGTTCACGCGGCCCTACGACCACGCGCTCAGCGCTGCGCTGGCGCGGTCCGGTCTGGAGGTGGAGCTGATCACCAGCGCGTTCGCCTACGGCGAGGCGCCGCGCCCCGACGGATACGCCGTGCGGGACCTGTTCTACCGCCACGCCGTGGGTGCCGCCGGATCCCAGCTTCGCCGCGCGAGCAAGCTCGCCGAACACGTGCCGGACATGCTCCGGTATCGCCGCGTCGCGCGGACGGCCGATGTGGTCCATTTCCAGTGGCTTGACGTGCAGTGGCTCGACTCCTTCCTGCTTCCGCCGCGACCAACCGTTTTGACCGCTCATGACCTGCTGCCGCGCGAGCCGCGGCCCGGCCAGGCGGCGGCGCAGCGGCGGCTCTATGACGCGGTCGACGCGGTCGTCGTCCACTCCGAATACGGCCGTCGGTGGCTGGTCGAGTCGGGCGCGGCGGACGCGGGCAAGGTGCACGTGATCCCGCACGGGGCGTTCTCGCACCTGACGTCCTTGGGCGACGAGCAGCCACTCCCAGCCGAGCTGCGCGCCGTCGATGGGCCGGTGGTGCTGTTCTTCGGATTGCTCCGGCCGTACAAAGGGGTCGAGACGCTGCTGGAGGCGTGGCGGGGCGTGTCGCCGGGGGCAGAGCTGTGGATCGTGGGGCGATCGATGATGCCCGTCGCGCCCTTGGTCTCGGTTGCTCCCGCGGGCGTTCGCTTCGTCACGCGGTTCGTGGCCGACCGCGAGCTCCCGGCTTACTTCCGCCGCGCCGACCTGGTCGTGCTCCCGTATTCGCGGACCGAGCGCTTCGACTTCTCGGGCGTGCTGGCCACGGCGCTGGCCTTCGGCAAGCCGACGATCGTCAGCGACATCGGAGGCTTCGGTGAGCTGGCCGCGCAGGGAGCGGTGGAGTTGGTGGCCCCGGACGATCCGGGCGCGCTGCAGGCCGCGATCTCGTCGCTCTTGGCCGACCCGGACCGGCGCGCGTCGCTCGCCGCAGGCGCCTCGGCGGCCGCCCGCGACCCCTACTCGTGGGAGACCGCGGCGGCGACGACGGCCGCTCTGTACCGAGACCTCGCTTCCGTGCTGCACAATCCGCCGCCGTGATCGTCCTTGAAGTCCTGTTCTGGGCGTCGTTTGCCCTGCTGCTCTACACCCACGTCGGCTACTGGCTGCTGCTGGCGGCTATCGCTCGGCTGCGCCGTCGTGTGGTGCGACGCCCGGGGGAGGACGCTCCACTCCCGACGGTCACCGTGGTCGTCGCCGCCTACGCCGAGGAGGAGGTGATCGCCGAGCGGGTGGCCAACCTCCGCGCGCTCGACTATCCGCCCGACCTGGTGAAGGTGATCGTGGCCTGCGACGGCTCACCGGACGAGACCGCTCCCCGGGCGCGGGCGGCCGGCGCCGACGTGGTGCTCGATCTCCCCCGGGGCGGAAAGATCCGCGCCCAGGACGCCGGGGTGGCGCAGGCCTCGAGTGAGCTCGTGGCGTTCTCGGACGCGAACGTCACCTGGGAGCCGGACGCACTGCGGCGGCTGGTCGAGCCGTTCACCGATCCGCGCGTGGGCTACGTGTGCGGCGACGTGCGGCTGGTCGACCAGCAGGGAACCAACCAGGAGGGCCTCTACTGGCGCTACGAGATGGCGATGCGACGGCTCGAGTCGCAGGTCCGGTCGGTCACGGGCGGAAACGGGGCCATCTACGCCACCCGGCGCGAGACCTACATCAACGTCGACCCGATCATGGGCCACGATCTGTCCTTCCCGTTCAACATGGTCAAGCGCGGGTGGCTGGCCATATACGAACCGGCAGCCCGGGCGAGCGAGAAGATGGTCCCGACGATCGAGGGCGAGTTCGCCCGCAAGCGCCGGATGATGAGCCACACCTGGCCGATCGTCATGCGGGGCGGGATGCTCTCGCCCCGTGGCTATGACCCCCTGTACGCGCTCATGATCTTCTCCCACCGGATCCTCCGCTACCTGTCTCCCTTCCTGCATCTGGTCGCGCTGGCCACCAGCCTGGCGCTGCTCGGCTCGGGCTGGATCTACGTGGTCGCGGTGGTGGTCCAGCTGGCCGTGCTGGCGGCCGCCCTGCTCGAACCGGTACTGCCGGTCCGCCCGCTGCTCATCGCCCGCTACTACGTGCTCACCACCGTGTCCTTGGCCGCCGGGCTGTGGGACTGGCTGGTCGGCGGGACCAAGGCGGGTTGGGAGCCGGCGGAGGGAACGCGGTGAGCCAGCGGCTGCTCGACCTTCTGCTCGGTTGTTTGGGCGCGGCGCTGACGGCCCCGCTGGTCGCGGTGCTCGCGGTATTGATCCGGCTCGAGTCCCCCGGCCATCCGATCTACCGCCAGACCCGCGTCGGCAAGGCCGGCCGGGAGTTCCAGATCTACAAGCTCCGGACGATGATCCGGGGGGCCGAGTTCACCGGCGCCGGCCTGGCGATCCAGGAGGGCGATGACCGGATCACCCGGCTCGGGACCTGGCTGCGGCGCTACTCACTCGACGAGCTGCCCAACCTGTGGAACGTGCTTCGGGGCGACATGTCGATCGTCGGGCCCCGGCCCACGATCCCGGTCCAGGTCGCGCAGTACACCGACCGCCAGCGCGGCCGCCTCGCGGTCAAGCCCGGGATCACGGGGTGGGCCCAGATCAACGGCCGCGCCTCGCTCCCGTGGACGGCGCGGATCGAGCTCGACCTCTGGTACGTCGAGCATCGCTCGCTGGCGCTCGATCTGCGGATCCTCGGGCGGACGCTGACCATGGTCCTGAGGGGTCACGGGCTGTACAAGGGAGAGACCGGCGGATGGCAACCGCCGGCGTAGGCGGGTCGGCTCCGGAGGCTGGCCCGGCCGTCCTCCTGACCGGCGTCGGCAAGCGCTACGACATCGTCTCCGCTTTCGCCCAACACACGACGGTCATAGCCGCAGATCCCAACCCACTCGCGCCCGCCCAGTACGCCGCCCATGTGCGTACAGCGGTCCCGCGGATCGACTCCCCGGATTACATCCCCGCGCTGGCCTCGCTGTGCGCGACCTACGGCGTCGGGGCCGTCGTCCCGCTGACCGACCTAGACCTGGAGGTCCTGGCGGTTGCTCGCGAGGCAGGCTCGCTACCGGCGTTCGTGCCCGACCCCGAGATCGCTCGCCACACCTTCGACAAGTACGAAGCGCACCAGCTCCTGAGCCGGCTCGGCCTGCCCTCGCCGCCCACCGTCCTACCGGGCGAAAAGGTTCCGAGCTACCCGGTGATGGTCAAGCCGCGCCAGGGCTCGGGGGCGCGGTCGATCCACCGCGCCGACGACGCGGCCGCGGCCGCGTTCTTTGTCGACTACGTCAAGGAGCCGACGATGATCCAGCGCCTCATGGACGGCCCCGAGTTCTCGGTGGATTGCCTGTCCGACTTGCGGGGCCGCTGTCTGAACGCGATCCCCCGGACGATGATCGAGTCACGGGGGGGAGAGTCGATCAAGGGAACGGTGATCGACGACCGCGAGCTGGTCTCGTTGGGCCAGCGGGTGGTCGAGGCGCTGGGAGTCCGGGGGCCGTGCACCGTCCAGGTCTTCCGCGACCGCGACATCGGCCTGGGCATCACCGACGTCAACACGCGCTTCGGAGGCGCCTTCCCCGCCCCCATGTACGCGGCGCTGCCCGGCCACACCTATCCCGAGCTGATCGTCCGCATGGCCCGCGGCGAGGAGATCGAGCCCCATGTGGGGCGCTTCCGAGCCGGCGTCACCTTCACCCGCTACTTCTGGCAGCTCGAGCTGGACGCGTCGATGCGGCCGACGGGGCGCGATATCGTCGAGCCGCCCGGGCCGCCGGGGCCGCGGTTGACGTAACAAAAGGGCTTCGAAGGGGGTGAAGGCGGGGGGCTTGGGGCCTCACTCGGATATAGACCGAGAAATCCCCCAAGGGCTCGATCGCGCACTCGCCGCTTTGGCCGCTCGTCAGCACGGAAACCTCACCCGTCGCCAGTTGGTCGCCGTCGGTGCCGACAACGATGCGATCTACTACCGCACCCGCACTGGTCGCCTCTTCCGAGTCCACCGCGGCGTCCTACGCCGTTGGCCGCCCACCCGTAACGCCCCTCGAACGCGCCTCGGCCGCCGTACTCGCCTGCGGGCCGCACGCCGCCCTCAGCCACGCCTCGGCAATGACGCTCTGGGGCTTCTGGAAGCGCTGGGATACCCCCTTCGAGGTCAGCACGACCCTCGACCGCCGGCCGAAGGGGATCAAGGTGCACCGCTCCCAAACCCTCACCCGCCTCGACCTCACCACCCAGCTGGGCATCCGCGTGACCACGCCGGCCCGGACGCTCGACGACATGTCGGCCCGGCTCGACGACAGGGCCTTCAAACGCGCCGTCAACGGCGCCCTGCTGAGCCGTTTCCTCACCCGCGACCAGCTCGCGGCGCACCTGCAACGGCATCCCAACCCGCGCCTCACGCCCTTCGCCGAAACGACTGACGGGCCCACGCGCTCGGTCTTCGAAGACGAATTCGTGAACTTCTGCGAGCGCTACGGCCTGCCCAAGCCGCAGATCAACGCGATCGTCGGCGGGCGCGAGGTGGATGCCTACTTCCCGGTCGAGAGGCTGATCGTCGAGCTCGACAGCTGGGAGTTCCATTCGGATCGCGACACCTTCGAAGGGGATCGCGACCAGGACGCGGACGGGCTCGTGAACGGGATCCCGACGTTTCGCCTCACCTGGGAGCGGATGACCGGTCGGCCCGACTTCGAAGCCGCCCGGCTAGAAGCCAGCCTCGCGCGGCGACGGCCCGCCTAAGCGGCGGCCGCCGCGCCCCAGCGACGCAATCACTAAGCGACCGCGGCCGCCGGCTCCCGCGCCCAACACTCATCCACAAACTCGGCGATCTTCGCCGTGAGCCGTGCTGGGCGTAACCGAAGCTCGACGATCGAATTGGCATCTATCAGCCGGCCGTTGGGCAGCTCGGCGGCGAGCATGTCGGCATCGGAGAACGGGTGAATGGGGTCGCGCGGGTGCCCGATCACCAGGGCCGGGGCCTCGAAGGTATGGCGCTGATCCCTGTGCGGAGCGGTCCGGCCGAAGATGATCCCCTGGAGGACTGCGGAGGCGGGCCCGGGATCCTGGGAGACGGCGTCGAGTCCGAGCTCGAGCAGGAACGGCACCCGCTGGCGGGGGATCCGCGCCGCCGCCCGGGCGAGCCGCCGGGTCACTGGCGCTCCGAAGGTCAAGCCCAGCAGCAGCGGCGTGAACGCCATCGCGCAGGCTGGGATGGCGTTGTCGAGCACCGGCATCTCGATCAGCATCCCTCGCAGCCGCTCCGGCGCCAACGCAGCCAGCTCGAGCGTGATGTTCGCCCCCATCGAGGTGCCGCCGACGACCGCCTGCTCGATCCGCAGGTGGTCGAGAAGCGCCACGGCTTGGCGGGCGAACAGGCTCATCGAGTAGCGCCACATGTCGCGGGGCCGATCCGAGGCGCCGTGGCCGAGGGGGTCGAACGTCACCACCCGGTTGCCGCGTGAGGCCAGCTCCCGGGCGAGCGGCGCCTGCATCTTCTGCGAGAGCAGCAGGCCGGGCATCAGCACCGTCGTCCGTGGCCCCCGGCCGTAGATCGTGTAGGCGAGCCGCTGTCCCTCGTAGCGGAAAGAGCCCATCGCCCCGCGCAGGATATCCGCGGCACCGGTTGGCTGTGGGACCGGTTGGCTGACCAGCCAGGTCGCCGACGCAGCCCGCCGACCGCTACCGTTTCCGGACGCGCCGCAACAAGCGCGGCGCATTGACTTCAACCAGGAGGACTGCAATGGCCAAGACCCCACGCTCGCTCACCGGCAAGGTGGTAGCCATCACCGGTGGTGCCAGGGGGATCGGCCGCGCGACGGCCGCCGCCCTGATCGCCCAGGGCGCCCGGATCGCGATCGGAGACATCGACTCGTCCCTGGCCGAGCGGACGGCCCAGGAGCTCGGGCGGGACACGATCGGCCTGCCGCTCGACGTGACCGACCGCGCCGGCTTCTCAGCCTTCCTTGACCAGGTCGAGTCGCGGCTCGGCCCGCTGGACGTCCTCATCAACAACGCGGGCATCATGCCGATCGGGCCGTTCGTCGAGGAGACGGACGCGACCGCGCTGCGGATGGTCGACATCAACATCCACGGGGTGATCTTCGGCTCCAAGCTGGCGCTCGAGCGGTTCCTACCGCGGGGTCGGGGCCACCTGGTCCAGATCGCCTCGGCGGCCGGCAAGGCCGGCTTCCCCGGCGGCGCGACCTACTGCGCCACCAAGCACGCGGTGGTGGGATTGAGCGAGGCCCTCAAGGCAGAGGTGCGCGACACGGACATCGACATCAGCGTGGTGATGCCCGTTGTGGTCAACACCGAGCTCGGCTCGGGCCTCCCGACCACGCGCGGGTTCAAGAAGGTGGAGCCTGAGGATGTCGCGAACGCGATCGTCGAGGCTCTTCAGACCGGCCGGTTCGAGGTGTTCGTTCCCAAGAACATGAAGGGGATGGTCCGCCTGAACGCACTCATGCCGCGGGCCGCGATGGAGGGGATCGGGCGCCTCCTCAAGGGGGACCAAGTACTTGCCCACCCCGATCACACCGCGCGGGGCGCCTACGAGCGCCGGATGGAGGAGACGATCGCCGGCACGCCGGACCAGGCCGCCTCACAGCCGGCCGCGGCCGCGCAAGAGCCCGCCCCCACCGCGCCTGCGCCTGCGCCCACCTCCGACGGCCCGAGCGTGTCGAGCGTGGCTGAGGCGACAAAGGCGGCCGAGGACACCGCGGCGGCCTCCGGGAAAAGGACGGCCGAGAAGGTCTAAAACCCTTCCAGCCAGTCGGCGATCAGGGACCCGATCTGGGGCCCTGCGTCCTCTTGGAGGAAGTGTGCGGCGTCGCTGATCACGTGGTCGACCCCGGTGCCCAGGGCGGCCGCGAAGCGGTGCCCGAGCTCGAGCGGGAGGACCGGGTCGGAGTCGGCCCACAGGATGAGCTTGGGGCGGGTATCCGAGCGCAGGGCGTCGAGCACGCGCTGTCCGGCGGCCGCGCCCTCAGCGTCAGGCGACAGAGGAAGGATCAGCGGGAAGGCGCGAGCCCCGGCCTTCGCCGCCGCGTTGGGATAGGGCCGCTCGTAGCCGGCGATCACCTCATCACCCGGGTCGTGCTTGCAGGCGCGCCTGACCAGGAGGCCCACCGGCACATCCTCGGTCCGTTCGACGAACGCCCGGAAGGTCATCCAGGCGTCGTTCATGCGCTGATGGCCGGTGAACAGGCCGGTGTCCAGCACGACCATCCGCTCAATCCGGTCGGGGTGTTCGACCGCGAGCCTTAGCCCGACCGGGCCTCCCCAGTCGTGCACCACGATCGTCGCGTCGCGCAGGTCAAGCGTTTCGAGCAGCGGGGCGAGCGCCTCGACGTGGCGGTCATACGTGTACCAACCGATGTCGACCGGCTTGTCGGAGCGCCCGAACCCGGGCATGTCGGGGGCTATGCACCGGTACCCGGCATCGCGCACGGGTGGGATCACCTTGCGCCACAGGTAGGACCACGTCGGCTCGCCGTGACAGAAGATCACCGGCTTGCCGTCGCCCTCGTCAAGGTGGGCCAGGCGCAGACCGTCGAACTCGCGGTAATGCGAGGCGAAGGGAAAGTCCGGAAGCCCTTCGAGCAGCTCGTCGGGGGTGCGGATTGCGTCGGTCACGACGGGTGGATCTTATGGCCCGTCGGCAATCACGCGTCCGGCATCCGACGCGACCGTGATGTCGATCGGTGGTCGGGGTGCGCTCCCAGGCGATCAGGTTGAGCGCCTGGAGGCGGTCCAGCATGGCCTGAAACGCGTAGGCCTGGGCGGGCCGCACATAGCGCCGGGCGATCTGGAACGAATAGCCGGTGCTGGCGCCCGGATAGGACTCGGAAAGACCTTGCTCGTAGCGCCGGTCCAGCACGGCGCTGGCCAGCGTTAGCGGCGCCACTCCGGATAGCGACCGCACCCGGGCGCCGAGCTCGATCAGCAGGTCGAGAGCGGCCGGCCGCAGGCCCCGGTAGAGCGCGGCCGGCGCGCCGACGCTCCGAGCGCCGGCGCCGATCGAGCGGCTGTAGGCGAGGCCGAGCCGAGCGGGATCGGAGGGCAGCGGCAGGAGCGTCTTCGAGGCGTAGGCGTCGTAGAGGGCGTTGGGGTTTGCGAATGACGGGGCCGAGCCCAGAAGGACATAGGCGTTCGAGCCGGACTCGAGTTCGAGCGCGGCCAGCTTGGCCAGCGCGCCCGCGGTCCGAGCGGTACAGCCGCATGATGTCCATCGCCCCCAGCACCCGCCAGTAGTAGAGCGAGGAGTCGTCCCCGAAGCCCGAGATCAGGTTGTAGGCGGCGGTGTGATGATCCGGCTCGGTGTCGAAGTAGAGCTGGGCGTAGGGGACGGGCCGGCCACCGTCGTAGTCGGCCAGGACCTGCCTCAGGTTGCCGATCCCCATGTGGTAGGACTCGACGGCGAGGTCGGGCCGGCCCAGCATCCCCTCGGCCAGCCGCAGGTACCGCACGGTGGCCTCCAGGGCTTTCAACGGATCGAAGCGGTCGTCAACCCGCGCGCGCTGCCGCAGGAGCCGCACGGCGACGTTCGCCCGGCCTGCGTCAAACGCGGCCTGGATCCGATTGGTGATCCGGCGCGAGGCAGCCAGGTCGATGTGCATCCCCAGCAGCGACTGCCCGGTCTGGGCGAGGATCTGGGTCAGGCCGGCGGCGTCGGCCAGATCGGTGCCGGCGATCACGTCCGGCCTCCCCGCGCTCTCCAGAAACACGATCCCTTCGACCACGTTCGGGTCGATCCCGGTGCCGGCCACGGCCCGGTTGATCAGTCCTCGGTACGCGGCGACGCGAGCGGCCGTGGCGAGCACGCCCCCCGGGCTCTTGGCGAAGATCACGTTCCCGCTGCCGGCGACCGCGCGCGAGACGAAGTCGCCCTCGCGAGAAGACACGTACCCGAACGGGTCACCCGACCGGGCCGGCCGTCCCAGTCCGGGCAGGGGCAGGCCCGGGTGGCCGCCGCCGCGCGAGAGCGCGACCACCGCGACCACAACCACGACCGCGCCAAGGCCGAGGGCGAGCCAGATCCGGGGGTTAGCTCGCCGCGGCGCGGAAACCATCTCGCCAGCTGGCGTAGTGGGGTTGCCAGGCGAGCTCGCGCTTGGCCTTGGCGTTGCTGGCGGCCCGCTGGGTGGTCATGCCTGACATTGCGGCCGGCCCGCCGGCGAGCCGGCCCACCCACGCGGGCACCCGCAAGGGCCGCGGCGCCCCCAGCGCGGCGGCGTAGTCGGGCACCCATTCGCGAGCCGCCGCGGGGTGATCGTCGACGACGTTGTAGACGCCGGGCCGCCCGCGCTCGAGTGCGGCCACCGTGGCCGCGGCGGCATCGTCCGCGTGGATGAACGACCAGCGGCCCTCCCCGGAGCCGACCACCGGGAACATGCGACGGCGGGCGAGGCGCCCGAGATAGCCGTCGGGCGCGAGCTGGGTTCCCGGCCCATACAGGAACCCGTAGCGCAGGACGATCCCGCCGGCGTCAAGCACCTGGCGCTCCAGATCGGCCACTGCTCCGACGATCTCATCCATTGGCGGGGGAGCGCCGAGCGCGAGCGGGGCATCCTCGTCCTTGACCCAATCGCCGCTCGGCTCGTAGGCGAAGGCGATGCTCTCGGCGACCAGGCGCTCGGCCCCCGCCTCGCGTGCCGCCGCCACCAGATTGCGCGTCGCGTCGCGGCGAAGGCGGTTGGTGGAGGCGAGCTGGCGCTCGAACCGGCGGGGCTGGAGGCTGGGCGGGATATCGGTCAGAGCGTGGACGACGGCCTCGGGTCGGGCGGCCAGCACGGCCTCCCGAAGCGCGTCGGCGTTCAGGGCATCGCACACGACGCCGCGCGCTCCCCGGTCGGCCAGCCTCTGCGCGCGCTCCGGCGAGCGGCTGATTCCGGTGACCTCGTGGCCTGCGGCGAGCAGTAGTCCCACCAGGCCCCGGCCGATCACGCCCGTTGCTCCGGCAACAAAGACTCTCATCAGCGCAGGCCGACGGTATCAGCCAAAATGTGCCCTCACGGCCCTCGGCCGGAAGCCTGGCGTCGTAATCGGATAACCTGAGCGACGCCAGAGGCAGCTTTCGGTGGCCGCGTCGGCTATCCTCGTGCGCTTCTAGGTCGGCAGTCTGTCATTGCGTGCTGACCTCCTGGGCGAAGGCGCCCGCGGAGAGTGCTGCTGAAGGTCCAAACTAGTTGAAGGTACTGGAGCATTCGTATGCAAATCTTGGTTCTGGGCGGTGACGGATACCTCGGATGGCCGACGGCGCTGCATTTGTCGGCGCTCGGTCATGACGTGGCGGTAAACGACAACTTTGCGCGCCGAGGCTACGACGATGAGATGGGAGTCGAGAGCCTGATCCCGATCGCCTCGCTGGACGAGCGGATCGCCGCCTGGCAGGAGATCAGCGGCAACACGATCAAGTCCTACGTCGGCGATCTGTGCGATGCCGGTTTCGTGCACCAGATGGTGCGCGACTTCCATCCCGAGACGATCGTCCACTTCGGCGAGCAGCGCGCTGCGCCGTACTCGATGATCTCGCAGGCGCACGCCGTCTACACGCACACGAACAACGTCGTCGGCAACCTCAACGTGATGTACGCCATTGCCGATCTCGATCGCGACATCCATCTCGTCAAGCTGGGCACGATGGGCGAGTACGGCCAGCCGAACATCGACATCGAAGAGGGCTGGATCGAGGTCGAGCACAAGGGACGCAAGGACCGGATGATCTATCCCAAGCGGCCGGGTTCGTTCTACCACTGCACCAAGGTCCACGACTCGACCAACATCGAGTTCGGGTGCCGGATCTGGGGCCTGCGCGCGACCGACCTCAACCAGGGTGTCGTGTACGGCGCGGAGACCGAGCAGACCAAGCTCGACCCCCGGCTGTGGACTCGCTTCGACTACGACGGCGTGTTCGGCACCGTGCTCAACCGGATGGTCATCCAGGCCGTCCTCGGGCATCCGCTCACCGTGTACGGCAACGGCTCGCAGACCCGCGGCCTGATCAACATCGTCGACACCGTCGAGTGCATCCGGCTGGCCTCGGAGACGCCGGCCGATCGTGGCGAGTTCCGCGTCTTCAACCAGATGACAGAGACGCTGTCGATCAACCAGATCGCCGAGACGGTGGCGGACGAGTTCCCCGGCGAGGTCACGATCGACCACGTCGAGAACCCGCGCGTCGAGATCTACGACCACTACTACAAGGTCGTCCACACCGCGCTGGAGGGCCTCGGGCTGAAGCCGACGCTGCTGTCGACGACGCTGATCGACCACCTGTTCGACGTCGTCGAGCGCCATCGCGAGCGGGTCGACGTGGCGGCGATCATGCCCACCGTGAAGTGGAGCGAGACGTCGAGCGAGCTGCCCCAGACCGCGAGCGCGCTCGCGCAGACGTGAGCGGCTCCGGCGCCGGGGGGCCTCAGCGGGCGTCGCATCCTGGTAACCGGCGGCTCGGGCTTCATCGGCCGCCGCAGGTGGTGGCGGAGCTCTCGCGACCGACGGCGCCCAGCGTCCGCGTGGTCGATCTGCAGCCCCATCCCGATCCCGCCGTCGACCTCGTCCAGGGCGACATCTGCCGACCGCGAGGTGCTCGAGCAGGCGTTCGCCGGCGGGGTCGACTCGGTCGTCCATCTCGCGGCGGTGACCTCGGTGCTGCGCTCGATCGAGCAGCCCGAGCGGACCTACCGCACCAACGTCGAGGGCACCCACCGCGTGCTCGAGGCCGCGCGCGCGCGCCGGGGTCGAGCTCGCTCGCGTTCGCCTCGACCAACGCGGTCACCGGTCCGATGGACGCGCCGGCGATCACCGAGGCCGCGACGCTGCGCCCGCTCACGCCCTACGGCGCGACCAAGGCGGCGGGCGAGATGCTGATGTCCGCCTACACCGCCTCTTACGGCGTTCGCTGCGCGTGCCTGCGCCTGACCAACGTCTACGGCTCGGGCATGCAGGCCAAGGACAGCATCGTCGCCCGGCTGATGCGGGCGATCCGCTCCGGCGGGACGTTCGAGATCTACGGCGACGGCCGCCAGGTGCGCGACTACGTCAACGTCGGCCGACATCGTCGCAGGCGATGCGGCTGGCGCTGCTCGAGCGAGGAATGGAAGGGGCCGGTAGTGATCGGGACCGGCACGCTCGCTGTCGGTGCTCGAGGTAGTCGAGGAGGTGCGCCGGGTCACCGGAGCCGAGCTCGTCGGTCCGCCACGGCCCGGCCAAGGCCGGCGAGATGCCCGCCGTGATCGTCGATCCCAGCCGCGCGATCGGCAGAGGATGGGAGCCGCGGTGGAGCTTCTCGGACGGGATCGCCGCCGTCTGGCAGGAATGGTCGGCGGCGGGAAGATCGAAGGGGCGGTCGGCGTGCCTGGAGCGGCAGGATGACCGATCACCGATCCCCGCATCCGAGGTCGAACCTCGAGCGAAGTCGAAGCCCGAGGAGCGCGACGCTGCGAGCGCGTTCCTGGCCGCCCATCCGCCCGGAGTCGGCGCCCCGCTGGCGGTGGTGATCCCCGCCTACAACGAGGAGCCGACCGTGGCCGAGGTGATCGGCGAGATTCCCGCCCAGGCGGCGGGCCTGGCGACCGAAGTGATCGTCGTCGTCGACGGCGCCAAGGACGCGACCGCGGCCAAGGCAACCACGGCCGGCGCGCTGGTGTGCGACGTAACCGTCAACCGCGGTCAGGGCGCGGCGCTTCGGCTCGGCTACTGGCTGGCCCGGACGCGAGGCGCTCAGGTGATCGCCACCATCGACGCCGACGGCCAGTACGACCCCGAGGAACTGGCCAAGGTCGTCCAGCCGATCCTCGACGACAAGGCTGACTTCGTCTCTGGGTCGAGGCGGCTGGGGCAGCGAGCTGACCACCGACAAGGTGCGCCATGCCGGGCGTGATCGTGTTCGGCGCGATCTGATCAGCCTGCTCGTCCGCCACCGCATTACCGATCCGGCCTGCGGTCTGCGCGCCATGCGCTCCGAGGTGACGGCAGCGGTGACCCTCGAGCAACCGCAGTACCAGGCCTCCGAGCTGATGATCAGCGCCGGCGCTGCACGGCTTCCGCCTGGGCGAGGTTGCCGACGACGATGCGCGACCGGGGCGTGCACGCCACCAAGACCAAGAAGGGCGGCAATTTCGGCTACGGCCTGCGGTTCTTCCGGGCGGCGATTCGAACCTGGTGGCGCGATCACGGCGCGCACCGCCATTCGCTGAGCCGGTAAGCGCCAATGTCCGCCACCCGGCGCCAGACGCCGAAGTTCGCCGGGAGCGGATCGCTCCGCCGCGGGCACTCGCGCTGACCCGGCCGGGACCCGCCGGGTTGATCGCCGTGGCCTCGCTCGTGCTCGCCGCGGTGTCGCTCCGCCTCCAGGCAGCCCCGTCCTACGACGCCTGGGCATGGGTCATCTGGGGGCGGGAGGTCGCCCACGGGGCGCTGATCACCACTGGCGGTCCTACGTGGAAACCGTTGCCGGTGATGTTCACCACCCTGTTCGCGCCCTTCGGTTCCGCCGCCCCGGGTCTCTGGCTGCTGGTGGCGCGGACGGGCGGGATCATGGCCGTCGGCCTCTCCGGTCTGTGCGCCGTGCGGTTGGCCCGGACCGCGGGGGCGACCCGAGCCGCACAGCTGCTGGCCGCAGGAATCGCCGTCGCCGGGGTGGCGTTGCTCTACCAGTATCTGGGCGGAGTCGTGCAGGGGGAGTCGGAGGGACTGCTCGCGGCGTTCCTGCTGCT
The DNA here is from genome assembly GCA_963834635.1 of uncultured Solirubrobacterales bacterium. Lineage (GTDB taxonomy): Bacteria > Actinomycetota > Thermoleophilia > Solirubrobacterales > Solirubrobacteraceae > Palsa-465. Next base: position 231,209 of record CAWICI010000003.1, read on the forward strand.
GGCCGTCCTGCGCCATCTGGACGGTGAGAGCCGCCAGACACTGGCCCTCGCCTTCCTCGCCTGTCTGATCCGCCCCGAGGTCTGGCCGTTCGCTGCCCTCTACGCCGTCCTTCTCGGACGCCATGACCGGCGGGCTGCACTATCTGCACTCGGTGGGGCGCTGCTGGTCGCGGCGCTGTGGTTCCTGCCTGAGCTGTGGGGATCGGGCTCGTTGTTACGGGGCGTGAGCTGGGCGCAGGACACCCGTCCGGGAAGTCCGGCCCGCGCGAGCTGTCCGTTCTGCTCGGAGCTCGGCTCGGACCGCCTGGCCGGTGGTGGTGATGCCGATCAAGATCGGGTTGCTGCTGTGCGTCGTCGCCCCTGTTCTGGCCCGCGGGCGCCGGATGGCCGCTGGCTCACGGGTCGCGCTCGCCCTCGTCGGGATCGGGCTGGCCTGGATCGTCGAGGAGGCGGTGCTGACCCAGATGGGGTTCTCGGGCGTCGATCCGCTATCTGCTGCGCCCGGTCGCTCTGCTGATCGTCGCCGGCGCGGTCGGCTGGGCCCAGGTTTTGCGTACGCCGCGCGTGGCGATCGCCGCGCTCGGCGCCTGCATCGTCCTCAGCGCCCTGTGGTTCGGCCAGCCGCCCCATCTGGCGGCCGCGGTCGACACCGTCCGTGCCCAGTCGAGGTCGCGCAGCGACCTGCAGCTGGCCGTGGAGCGGGCGGGCGGACCGAAGCGACTGCTCGGGTGCGGGTCGGTGCAGATCAACTCCTCCCAGGCGCCACTAGCCGCCTGGACGCTGAACGTACCGATGCGCCGGACCGAGAGCCAGCGCGGCAACGTGGTGATCCAGTCGACCTCGGCCTCCGATCCCACGCCCGAACCGTCCCTGCCCCGAGGGACGAGCTACCGGATGGCCGCTGCCGCTGGGGCGGTCAAGATCTTCGAGCGCTGCGGCTAAGCGGCACGCTCGGCCGCGGCCCGCTCAGTGGCGGCCCGTTCGCTGGCCGCGCGGTCGGCATGGCGGGTGCGTCCGGTGCGCTCCTCCCACGCGGCGCGGCGTGAGCGGAACCCGGCCCGGATGCGGCTCTGGCCGGAGAAGATCCAGTACTCGTAGACGACGAACTTGCCCGCGAACATGATCACGAACACCGCCAGGTAGGAGGCGGTGACGAGCGCGGCGCGGATGCCGTGATGGGCGGGAATGCTCTGCACCTGCTGCTGCGTCCAGGCAGTGGTCAGCGACGTGAGCACGACCTGGAAGACGGAGATCGAGACGTAGGCGACGATCTCGCGACCGAAGTCGGGCCGGCCTTGCAGCTTCCACGCCCAGCGGCGATTCAGGACCCAGTTGGGGATGGCGCCGGCGATGAACGCGACGATCGAGCAGACCGTCGTGCTGAACCCGAGCACGTAGCAAATCGGGAAGATGACGGCACTCGTTCCGAACGCAACTGCGGAGCCGATCGTGTACCGAGTGATGCGCGCGCCCCGAGCAGAGCCGCGCCACCTCTGGATAGAGGTTCGAAAGCACGAGCAGCCAATCCTAGCGGCTGAGGTATCAGCCGAACAGGAGGGTACGGTCTATGACATGGCCGCTCACCCCGGCGCTGAGCCCCTCGCCATGTCCGATGAGATGGTAATCGAGGCCGAGAACCTGGCTGTCCTCGGGCGGCTTCCGGACGGCTTGTTCGACCTCATCTACATCGATCCGCCCTTCAACACCGGGCGGGCTCAGGCGCGCCGGTCACTCCAGGTGTCCGCCGACGAGCAGGGGAAGCGGGTCGGTTTCGGCGGACGCCGCTACACGTCGCGGTTGCTGCGCACCCTCAGCTACGACGATTCGTTCGCCGACTACCTGGCCTTTCTAGAGCCACGCCTGCGCCGGGCCCGCTCCCTGCTGGCACCGCACGGAACGCTCTATTTCCACATCGACTACCGCGAGGCCCACTACTGCAAGCTGCTCCTCGACGAGGTCTTCGGACGTGAGGCGTTCCTGAACGAGCTGATCTGGAGCTACGACTACGGGGCCAAGCCCCGGCGCCGGTGGCCGGCCAAGCACGACACGATCCTGGTCTACGTCCGTACACCCGGGGCGCACCACTTCGACGCCGACGCGGTGGAGCGTGAGCCGTACATGGCACCGGGTCTCGTGAGCGCCGAGAAGGCGGCGCGGGGCAAGCGGCCCACGGACGTCTGGTTCCACACCATCGTCCCGACCAACGGCCGCGAGAAGACCGGATATCCGACCCAGAAGCCCGAGGGCGTGCTCCGGCGGATGGTCGCCGCGTCCTCGCGCCCCGGGGGTTGGTGTCTCGATCCGTTCGCGGGGTCGGGCACGCTCGGCGCAGTATGTCGCGGCCTCGGCAGGCGGTTCGTGCTGATCGACTCCAGCCCGGTGGCGACCGAAGGTGATGCGGACGCGGCTCGGGCTCGAGCCTACGGCCGCGTATCCCGCACCAGCGGAACGAAGCGCACCGCCTCAAGCGGCGTGTGGATAAATCTGGCGCCGCGTCGCCGGATGAGCATCAGGTGCTGATCGAAGTGGCCGACCGGCGCCACCAGCCGGCCGCCGTCCGCGAGTTGTTCCTCGAGCGCCGCGGCACTGCCTTCCCGGTGGCCGCGGCCACATTGATGGCGTCGAACGGCGCCTCGTCCGGAAGCCCGAGATGGCCGTCCCCGACGATGAAGGTGACGTTGTCGATTCCCAGCTCGGACATGGTCTCGCCTGCCTGCTGGCTGAGCTCGGGATGGCGCTCGATCGTCCATACGTGGGCGGCCAGCTGCGCCAGCAGGGCGGCGTGGTACCCCGAGCCGGTGCCGACGTCAAGCACGCGGTCCTCCGGGCGAAGCTCGAGCATCTCGAGCATCCGCCCGACCACCAGCGGTTGCGAAATCGTCTGGTCGCAGGCGATCGGTAGGGCGACGTTCTCGTAGGCCCGGGGGCGCTCTCGCAGCGGCACGAACCGCTCGCGCGGGGTGTGAGCGATCACAGCGAGCACACCTTCATCCCGGATCGCCGGCCGCAGGCGCTCCGCCAGCTCGGCTCCCGTCATGGATCCATTCTGCCCCTAGTCACTGTGCTTCGAACAACGCAGTGATCCCTGCGTGGGACAATCGCGGGTGATGCTCGCCAGTTCGGTCACTCAGCGGGTGCTGATGGTCGTGCTCGTCGCGCTGCTCGTGGCGATCGGCGTGGTGCTGATCACCCATCGGCAGGTGCAGGCCAAGCAGAGCTCAGTCTCGCATTCCGTTTTCGACGGCCCGACGATGCCCCCCAACCTGAGGGCGGCCAACTTCTCGCTTCTGGACCAGAACGGCCACCGCGTCAGCCTCAGCGAGGACCGCGGGAAGGTCGTGGTGCTGACCTTCATTCACTCCCTGTGCCACGACACCTGCCCCTTCATGGTGGAGCAGATCAAGGGCGCGCTCAACGACCAACCCGGCAACGGGGCGGGGGTGCCAGCGATCGGGATCAGCGCCGAGCCCTCCCAGGACACCGTGGCCAACCGCAAGATGTTCCTGGCCAAGCACGAGATGACTGGTCGGATGGCCTTCCTCAATGGCCCCCTGGCGACGATGCGCAAGATCTGGCACGCCTACTCGATTCAGCCCGTCACGCCCAAGATCGACCACTCGACCTTCGTCCTGCTGATCGACAAACGCGGAATCGAGCGGGTTGGCTTCCCCGCTGACGAGCTGACTCCCGAGGCGCTCGCGCACGACATCACCGTGCTCGAGCGCGAGCCGGCCTAGCCGTCGCCCACGTCGCGGCCTTCCCAGGTCTCGATGAAATCGGCCGCGTCACGGGCGACGAGATCGCTTCGCAGCTGCTTGATGAGCTTCGCCGCCTGGCGTGCCGGCAGCTCCCAGAACAGCATGACCTCGCCATCGTCGACCGAGACCACCTCGACTCGATCAAGCCGGCCGCGGTCGGCGAGGAAGGCCGGCTCGAGCCCGCCGCGCGACACGGTCAGCTCGAACGCTCGGTTGGCCTTCATCGCAACGCCTCCGCGGCTTCCGCCACCACGTGCGCTCCCTCGAACACCCGGTCGCCGACCTGGACGGCCGGGACCATCCTCACCGCGGCCTGCCGGGCGCGCTCGGCTGCAGCCTCGAGCCCGTTGGTCACGGCGCGCAGCTGCATGCCTCGAAGGACGGCGGTGGGGTGCATCTCGCAGGCCGCGGCGGCGATCAGCACCGTCTGCTCGTCGCCGAGGTTGCGGCCTCCGGCGAACGTCTGCCGGAAGCAGGCGAGCGAGAACGCCACCGCGCGGCCGATCTGCTTGGCATAGGTGGCGGCGAGCGTGGCCAGCCGCGAATCGGGCGGCCACTGCGCCGGCCAGCGCAGCGGTAGCAGCCCGTCCTCACTCGCCTGGCGCTCGACTGCGTGGTGATCTACCGCCAGCGCCTCGAGCCCGGCCGTAGCCGCGTTCACGGGCTCCCACTCCGGCACTACCGGAAGGGTGCTCATGATCGTCTCGGCGACGAGGTAGCAGGCGGGGCTGCCGAGGTCGTAGTAGAAGACGGGCTGGAACGCCGCGGCGTCGTCCACGTCTCAGCCGTGGATCAGCCAGCCGTCCGCCGCGCGGGCCGCCTCCATGACCGCCTCCGAGAGGGTCGGGTGGCCGTGGATGGTACGAGCGACTTCGGGATAACCGCCCTCCAGGGCCCGAGCGTTCACCAGCTCCTGGATCAGCTCGGTGGCACGCGTGCCGACGACGTGACCGCCGAGCAGCTCTCCGTACTTCTTCTCGCCGATGATCTTGATGAGGCCGCTGCGGTCGCCGTAGACCGTCCCGGCGCCCACCGCGCCGTACTGGACCTTGCCGACGGTCACGTCGTGCCCGGCTTCGCGCGCCTGCGCCTCGGTCAGCCCAAAGCTCCCCACGTTCGGAGTGCAGAAGGTGGCGCGGGGAATGTCGATGTACTCGATCGGGTGGGTGTCCAGGCCGGCCGCGTCCTCGACCGCGATCACGCCTTCGTCCGAGGCCTTGTGGGCCAGGGCCGGACCATGCACGAGGTCACCGATGGCGTAGACACCGTCCACATTCGTGCGCAACGCGCCGTCCACCTCTACCAGCCCCTGCTCGTCAAGTTTCACGCCGACAGTGTCAAGGCCCAGCCGCTCCAGGTCGGGGGCGCGGCCGGCGGCGATGACCAGCCATTCCGCCTCACCCGGCTCCTCTCCGTAGACGAACGTCACCCCCGACTCGCCGGGCTCGACGTTCTGCACGAGCGTTCCCGTGTGCACCGAGATGCCCTGTCGCTTGAGCCCGCGCTCGGCGACCTTCGAGATGTCGGAGTCCTCGGTCGGGAGCACGCGCTCCAGTGCTTCGAACAGGCGCACCTCGACGCCAAGCCGGGCGTAGCCCGACGCGATCTCGGCTCCTGAGGCGCCGGCGCCGACGACGGCCATCGTCTTCGGGAGCTCGCTCAGCGCCCAGGCCTCCTCGGTGCCGATCACCCGCCCGCCGAACTCGGTGCCGGGGATCGGCCGCTTGACCGAGCCGGTCGCCAGCACGATCGTCTTGGCCGCGATCTGCTGGTCGCCGACCGCGACCGTGCCCGGGCCGGCGAGGCTCCCCTCGCCCTCGATCAGCTCGATCTTGTTCTTCTTGAACAGTCCCGAGACCCCGCCGGTCAGGGTGGAGACGACCTTCTCCCGGCGCGCGATGACCGCGGGGTAGTCGACCTCCGGCGGACCGACCTTGATCCCGAACTCGGCCGCCTCGCGCACCTCGGTGAGGACGTCGGCCACGCGGAGCACGGCCTTGGCCGGGATGCAGGCGTAGTTCAGGCAGCGGCCGCCCACGCGGTCTGACTCGACCACCGCCGTCTTCATCCCCAGCTGCGCGGCCCGGATCGCGGCCACGTACCCGCCAGGGCCCGAGCCGATCACCACGCAGTCGTAAGCAGTGTCTGGCATCGCGGAGCCATAGCAGCCTAGCGGCCCGGGTACTTAGGCATCTGGATCCGGCTCAGCGTGCGGACGAGCTTGTAGAACAGCAGCCCGCCGCCGCCGACAATCACCACCGCCACGGCGAACCCGACCAGGTTGCTGGCCCGGATCAGCAGGAGCGAGAAGATCAGGATGACGATGGCCAGGATGGCCTGGAACCCGAGCACGGCCCAGTAGCGCATCTGCCACATCCCGACGGCGCAGATGAGCATCATGACCGAGAACAGGATCACTCCGCCGACTCCCGCGTGGGTGTGTCCGAAGCTGAAGCGGCCGCCCAGGATCACATCGATCAGGTCGCCGCCACCCACGAACAGGGCGATCACGGCGCCGATGATCACCGACCATGGCCGTTCGCCCGGGGCCAGCGGCTTGAGGGTGGCGCGCGCCGCCGCGTCGCGCTGAGTCGAGCGGGAGGGCTCGGGCGGCTCGGTGGGCGCCGGTGCGCGCGGCGGCGCCGCCGTCGCGGTGCCAGCCGCTCCGGGCGGCTTGGTTCGCCGCCCTCGCTTGCGGCTACGCTGGCCCAACCGGCTGCCCTTCCCGGCTGTGGCGAGCCACCGCCCGCCGCAGCTCACGCGCGGTCGCCTCAGGGTCGTCCGCCAGCGTCAAGGCCCGGACCACCGCGATCCGCGTGGCGCCGGCCTCGAGCACAGCCTCGACGTTCTCCGTCTCGATCCCACCGATGGCGAAGAACGGGTGCCCGGCGTGGGCGGCGGCGTAGCGGACGAGCTCCGTCCCCACGGCTGGCCGGCCCGGCTTGGTCGGCGTCGCGTGCACGGGCCCGACGCCGATGTAGTCGACGGGCTGATCGCCGGCGCGCTCCACCTGCTCGGGCGTGTGGGTGGAGAGCCCGACCAGCCGGTCATCGCCGACCAGCTCCCGGGCACGCTGGACGGGCACATCGTCTTGGCCGACGTGGACCCCGTCGGCGCCGACGGCGGTGACGAGATCGGGGCGATCGTTGAGGATGAACAGGGCGTCGTGCGCCTGGCAGAGCGCGGCGAAGCGGGTGGCGGCAGCGAGGATCCGTTCGTCCTCGGCGTCCTTGATCCGGAGCTGAACGACGTCGACCCCACCGCGCAGCGCGGCCTCCACGAATTGATCCGGGCGGTCGTCGCACACGAGATATAAGTGGGCGGTTCTGCAGTCGTTGTGCGCGCTCGGGCACGATCCAAGTCTGGCAGGAGTGCCGCGCTAGCATTGGCCTTCAACGGGAGCCCTGACGCTGGGCTGAGAGGGCGGAAGCAAGATCCGCCGACCGTCTGAACCTGACCCGGGTAATGCCGGCGGAGGGAGCGAGGCTTGTCCGACTCCAACCGAACATTCGACGTCGCCGTGATCGGCGGCGGCGCGATCGGCCTGGCGGTGGGGTGGCGAGCGGCGCAGCGGGGACTTCGGGTGGCGGTGCTCGAGCGGGGCGAGCCGGGCGGAGGGACCTCGCGTGTGGCCGCGGGCATGATCGCTCCCGTCGCCGAGGCCGACCCGGTGGAGCGCTCGCTGATGGCGCCTCAATCTGGCCAGCGCCGCGCATGTATCCGGAGTTCGTGCACGAGCTCGCCGAGGCTTCTGGACGCGACCCTGGCTTTCTGCGAGTGCGGCACACTGCTGGCGGCCCGCGACGGCGACGAGGCGGAGGCGCTCGAGCGCGAGCTGGCGATGCGAGACCGTCTGGGCCTGCCGGTCACCCGGCTGCGGGCCAGCGAGGCGCGCGCGGCTCGAGCCGGCGCTGGCGCCGGTGCTGCGGCATGGCGCTCGAGATGCCGATGACCACGCGATCGATCCGCGCAAGCTGACCGCGGCGCTGGGCGAGGCGTTGACTCGGGCCGGCGGGACGGTCGTGGCCGCCGAGGTGAGCGAGCTGCAGTCCCGCGCCGGGCGTGTCGTCGGGGTCCGCCTGGGCGACGGCGACCACGCTCGAAGCCGAGCAGGTGGTGATCGCTGCCGGCGTGTGGTCGAACTCGCTGGCCGGGGTCCCGCCAGAAGCGCGCGTCCCGGTCCGGCCGGTCAAGGGTCAGATCCTGAGCTTGCGCGATCCCGGCGGGCCCGGGCTGCTCACTCGCGTCGTGCGGATGGAGCGCTCCTACGTCGTTCCTCGCGGCGACGGCCGCTACGTGCTCGGCGCGACCGTGGAGGAGCGCGGCTTCGACACCACGGTCACCGCGGGAGCCGTGTTCGAGCTGCTCCGCGACGCGATCGAACTGATGCCCGGCCTGGACGAGCTGGTGATCGACGAGCTGTCGGTCGGACTGCGGCCGGGTACGCCCGACAACGCTCCGGCGATCGGTCCCGGGGCGCTCGAACGGCTTGCACTGGGCCACCGGGCACTATCGTCACGGGATCCTGCTGACGCCGATCACCGCCGAGATCGTGGCCTCGTCGCTGAGCGGCGAGGAACCCTCGGAGCTGGCCGCGCCATTCAGCCCGCTCCGCTTCGCCGGGGTGCCGACAGGGGTATGACGGTGGTCGTGTCGGTCAACGGCGAGCGCTTCGAGCTCCCTGAGGGCGCCACCGTCGCCGACGTGGTCGAGCCTCAGCGGCGCCGCCCCGCAGGGCCGCGGGGTGGCCGTGGCCCTGGCCGAGCGAGGTGGTTCCCCGAAGCGCCTGGGAGACGACCGAGCTGCACGACGGTGACGCGGGTCGAGATCGTGGCGGCGGTGCAGGGCGGATGAGCGCGAGCAGCTTCAGATCGCCGATCGCAGCTTCCACTCGCGGCTGATCCTCGGTACGGGTGGGTTCGCCAACCACGAGGTTCTGGCTCAGGCGCTGACGTCTCGGGCGCCGAGCTGTGCACGGTCGCGCTGCGGCGGCTCGATCCCTCGGCCCGCGGCTCGATCCTCGACGTGCTCGACCGCGGCCGGCGTCGAGGTGCTGCCGAACACCGCCGGCTGCTTCACCGCCCGCGATGCGATCCTCACCGCCCAGCTCGCCCGCGAGGCGTTCGCGACCGACTGGATCAAGCTCGAGGTGATCGGCGATGACCGCACGCTGCTGCCCGACGCGGTGGAGCTGGTGGCCGCAGCCGAGGAGCTGGTCGACGACGGCTTCGTCGTGCTCCCCTACACCACCGACGACCCCGTGCTGGCCCGTCGGCTGGAGGGACGTGGGCTGCGCCGCGGTGATGCCGCTCGGGCTCGCCGATCGGCAGCGGCATGGGGATCTGCAACCCGTACAACCTCTCGATCATCGTCGAGCGGGCCGGCGTGCCCGTGATCCTCGACGCGGGCGTCGGGCACGGCCTCGGACGCCGCGCTGGCCATGGAGCTCGGCTGCGACGCCGTGCTGTGCGCCAGCGCCATCTCCCGCGCCCACGATCCCGTGGCGATGGCGCAGTCGATCAAGCTGGCCGTCCAGGCCGGGCGTGCTGGCCCGCGGGGCCGGCACGGATCCCCCGCCGGCGCTACGCCGAGGCCTCGACGCCGCACGACGGCATGCCAGTGTTCGACGCTCCCGCCGCGTCGGAGAGCGGTGGCCCGCGTCGACGAGCTGATCGACGGCTGGGAGGCGGCCTGGTCGGAGCAAGGACGCGGCGGCGTTCGAGGAGCTGCTCGCGCCTGATTTCCACTACGAGGACCCGCTGACCGCCGAGCCGCTCCAGGGCGCCGAGGAGCTGGGTCGCCACGCCGAGCGGCTGTGGGCGGCGTTTCCCGACGCGCGGCTCGAGCGGACCGGCGAGCGGCTGGCCAACCAGCGCTTCGTGGCCGCGCCGGCCAAGCTGGTGGCCACCCACCGGGCGCCGCTCGAAGGGCTGCCGGCCACCAACCGCTTCGTCGTCGTCCACTGCGTCTTCTACTGCGAGCTGCGCAAGGGCCGTCTGCTCCGCGTGCGCGCCTTCTTCGACCTCTACAACGCCGCCACGCAGCTGGGCGTCCTGCCCGGGCGGGGGACGCTGGGAGAGAAGGCGTTGCTGGTGCTGCGCGGCTTCGGTCTGCGCGCGGCGCGCGGCTCGTCGCCTGGCTGACGCGCACGCTCGACGAGCACGGGCGCGTGATCGGAGAGCGGGCCGCGGTCCAGCACTCCGTCTCGGATACGGGGTCCCGGACCGCGGGCCTCGCACGAACACCTGGTCCACCCCGTGGCCGCCGGCCTGGCTGAAGCCATCGAGCGGCGGGGTGCGGAGGTTGAAGTCCCCGCCCAGGATCGAGCCCCTCTCTCGCCCGCCCAGGCCGCAGCGGTCGCGCGCCGCCGCGTCGCACCTGCGCGGCCGACGCCTCCGGTGTGCAGGTTGCGCGACCCAGGTGCCGCCCGACTCGACCGCGTGGACCCAGCGCCGCTCGGGCAGCAGCGACAGCCGCTGCCGGCGATGCTCGGCGATCGATATCGCCGCGCACCAGGATCGCGTTGGCGCCGCCGCCGTTCGACTTGATCAGGTCGGGCCAGCGGACTGCGCGATCGCCCGGCGCACCGGTAGCGAGGGATTGCGCGAGGTGAGGACGTGCGCTCCGCGGCGCCGCGGTCGCCTTGCGCCAGCGTCGCCGGCCACCACGGCGGCACCTCCTGGAGCAGCGCCACGTCCCAATTCCACCCGCCAGCGCGGCCGCGAACTCGGCCAACAGGTCGCGGCCGGCGCCGGGACCGCGCGGCCGTGCAACAGGTTCCAGGTCAGGACCGCATCGCACGGGCTAACGTACACTGCCGCGCTTGCCACGGCACTTTCTCACCGGCGCGGAGCTCAGCGCGCAGCGAGCTGGCGCGCGCTGATCGAGCGCGCGCTCGAGCTCAAGGCTGAGCCGCTGCAGCTCCGAGGTGCTGGCCGGCCGCACGGTGGCGCTGATCTTCCAGCGGCCCTCGACGCGCACCCGGGTCTCGTTCGAGGCCGGGATCGCCGAGCTCGGCGGCCACCCGATGGTGCTGCGCGCCGACGACCTCCAGCTCACCCGCGGCGAGTCGGTCAGGGACACCGCCTACGTGCTCTCGCGCCACGTCGCAGCGATCGGGATCCGCACCGGCCCCGACGAGCTCCTGCAGGAGCTGGCCGACCACGCCACCGTGCCGGTGATCAACATGCTGACCGCGCGGCACCACCCCTGCCAGGCGCTCGCCGACCTGCTGACGCTGCGGGAGACGTTCGGCGGGCTCGAGGGGCTGAGGCTGGCCTACATGGGCGACGGCAACAACGTGGCTCGCTCGCTGGCGATCCTGGGCGCGCTGGCCGGCGTGGAGGTACGGGTCGCCTCGCCGCCGGGTACCGGCTCGAGCCGCTCGCCGGGGCGCTGCTGACCGAGGATCCCCGCGAGGCCGCCGCCGGCGCCGACGCGCTCTACACCGACGTGTGGGTGAGCATGAGCGACGATCCCGCCGCGGCCGAGCAGCCGCCGGCGGGCGCTGGCTCCGTACCGGCTCGACGACGAGCTGCTCGAGCTGGCCTCCCCCGACGCGATCGCGCTGCACTGCCTGCCCGCCCACCCCGGCGAGGAGATCACCGCCGAGGTGCTCTACGGCCCCCGCCAGCGGATCTGGGACCAGGCCGAGAACCGCCGCCACGCCCAGAAGGCGCTGCTCGAGCTGCTCGCCAGGGGTGGCGCGGGTCGCGTGCGATAGGCTCGGCGACAGAATTTCGTCCAGGAGGAGGAGACATGCCCGCACCGAGATCTTCGTCCGTCTGGGCGCAAAACGCCGACGACGGGGCCAAGCGCACCGCCAGCTGGGGCCAAGCGCGACCGGGCACCACCGGGACGGAGCTCGCGAGCCCGAAGCGAACCACCGCGCAAGAAGGGCACCGCCGCGAAGCGGAGGACCTCGACGCCGGCGCGTCCCGCGAGTCGGTCCGCCAGCAGCGCAGGGCGTCGTGGAGCAGATCGTGAACAGCCTGGTCAAACCGCTGGACCTGGTTCTGCTCACCCGCGAGCGGATCCAGCAGACGCTCGACGAGGCGGCCGAGCGCGGCCGGGTGACCCGCGCCGACGCCAACGAGCTCGTGCTCGAGCTGGTCAGCCGCGGCCGGCAGCAGACCGACGACGTGCTCAAGGAGGTCGAGCGGATGGTCGGGCGCGGCGCGGGCAGATCGAGTCGGCCGGCAAGCGCGTGCGCACCACCGAGTCGGTCGACCGGCTGGTCCGCGGTGCCGACCGGGCACGGCGCACGATGGGCGTCGGTCCCTCCTTCCCGATCCTCGGCTACGACGAGCTCACCGCGGCTCAGGTCGAGCAGCGGCTCACGGGTCTGAAGCCGGCCGAGCTGCGCAAGGTGCGCGACTACGAGCGCCGCCACGCCAACCGCAAGACGGTGCTCGACGCGATCGAGCGCGCGCTCGCCTAGGCGCTGTCCAGGCCGAGGTCCGTCCAGCATCGCCCGGAAGTCGAGGCGGCCGCCGCCCAGCTCCGCGAGCAGCTCCTCCGGGGTCAGGCGCTGCCCCTCGCGCCACAGCGCGCGCAGAGCGTCGCCGGCCTCGCGCGGACTCGAACCAGGCCGGGCCGAAGTGCTCCTGGAGGTGGGCCCGGAGGTGGGTCTCGAGCGCCCACGCGCGCAGGTAGCAGGCGCAGTAGAAGCCGGGATCGACATCGGCCAGGAACGTCTGCCGCGGCCACGGGCACTTGAGCGCTTCGCCGAGGAGGGTGGCGTAACGGTCGCCAGGCTGTGCTGGCGACCATCCGGTCCATGCAGCTCGAGCTCATAGGCGAGCTTCGCCGCGTAGCGACGCAGGTAGATGAGGCGGTGGGCGCGGGCGTAGGCGACGGCCTCGGAGGGGTCGGCGACGCCGAGCCGCCGCTCCAGCCACTCGGGATTCTCGACCAGGTGCTGGAGCAGGAAGGCGAACGCCTCGGTGATCGCGTTGTCGCCGAGATGGCGGAACTCGAACGGCAGCTCGCGCTCGACATGGGCGTAGTGCTCGGTGTGTCCGGCCTCGTGAAACAACGCCGAGAAGTCATCCCGTCCGCCGACCGGGGCGATCACCAGGTACACCTCGTCGGGCACCCTCACCGGGGCGCAGAAGGCCCGCGGTGACTTCTTCGGCCGCGGCTCCATGTCGAGCACGACGTTCTGCTGCTCGCCGATCCCCAGCCCGCGCAGCGTCTCCCGCAGCGCGGGAACGAGCTGCCCGGAGGGGAAGGCCTCGTCGGCGTGGGGGGCGCGGAAGAAGCGGGGAAGGTCGGAGTGCCGGAGCGCTCCGAGCCCGAAGCCGAGCACAGCTTCGAGCTCGGGCGTCGACCAGCTCCGGATAGGCCGCCTCACTGGCGTCCGAGAATGCGCTCGTCTGGGCTTCGAGCGCCGCCAGGTCGATCGCCTTGCAGGCCTGGCACATCTCGGCGTAGCTGCCGTAGCCGAGGGTCGCGGCGTATGCGTGCTGGCGCTCGATCAGCTCGCGGTAGAGACCGTTCAGCTGGTCCTCGATCGCCCGCAGCCGCTGCTCCTCGATTTGGGCACGTACCGCGGTGTCGGGCTCGTTGGCCTGGACCACCGCCGACTGCCTGAATCCGAGCTTCCGTCCGTCAACGTCGATGGTCAGCGCGGCCTCGCGGCGGGCCAGCTCGGCATCGAGCTGCTTTGTCCCCTGGCCGATGAAGCCCTCGACGGCGAAGTCGAACAGCATCGTCAGCCGCCGCCGCTCCTCGCTCCCCGTCGCCGCCGCGTCGAGCCGCTCGTGCAATCCGTCCACCGACTCGCGCGTGAACAGCTCGGCGTGGCGGCGATAGATCGGCTCGAGCGCATACTCGTCGTCCAGGCCCGCGTAGTGCCGGTAGTAGGCGTTCGTCAGTTCGGAGGGAAACCCTCCGCGGAGCCCCGGTAGGCGGCGAGATCCATGCGGCTGCCATGCTAGAGACGATGGGAGTCCCGAGACGACAACGACCCGGCCGCGGCGCGGCGACGAGCTCGAGCTGGAGGTCGACGCGCTCGCCTTTGGCGGCGCCGGCGTGGCGCGGCAACGACGGCTATGTGGTGTTCGTCCAGGGCGCCGTGCCCGGCGATCGGGTGCTCGCGGTGATCGGCAAGTCCAAGCGCGCGTATGCCGAGGCGCGCGCCGTGGAGCTCCTCCGGCCCAGCCCGGACCGCGTCGCGGCCGCTGGCCGATCATCCGGGCGCGCCATGGCAGATCCTCCCCTACGAGCGCCAGCTCGAGGTCAAGCAGGCGCAGGTCAAGGACGCGCTCGAGCGGATCGGCAAGCTGAGCGGCTACGCGCTCGAGCCGATCGTCCCGGCGGTCGAGACGTGGCGCTATCGCAACAAGCTCGAGTACTCGTTCGGAACTGACGGCGAGGGGCGCCTGATCTGCGGCTTTCATGCGCCCGGTCGCTGGGATGAGATCGTCGAGATCGAAGACTGCCTGCTGGCCTCAGAGCGCGCGAACGAGGTCCGGGAGCGCATCGTGGGGTGGTGCCGCGATAGCGGGCTGACCGCCCACGACCGCCGGTCGGGCGAGGGGCTGCTGCGCAACCTGGTCGTGCGCGAGGGCCGGCGCACCGGCCAGCTTCAGGCGCGGCTGGTGACCGCCCCGGTTCCTGATGAAGTCGACCGGAGCGGGCTGGTGGCGCTGGCCGGACCAGATCTGAGCCTCCTGTGGACGCAAACCGACGCGGTTTCGGAGACGACCCAGGGCGGCGAGACCGAGGTGCTGGCGGGTGCCGACCACTACGAGGAGGAGATCGGGGGGGTACAGCTGCGGGTCTCGTCCCAGGCGTTCCTGCAGACCAACACCGAGATGGCCGAGCGGCTGTATGCGGCGGCGATCGAGTACGCCGGCTTCAGCGGCTTTGACCGCGTCTACGACCTTTACTGCGGGATCGGCACGATCGCCCTGACCTGCGCCCCGCGAGTGGCCGAGGTGTGGGGACTCGAGATCGTCGAGGAGGCGGTGGCGGATGCGATCGCCAACGCGCGCCACAACGAGGTCGAGAACGTCCGTTTCTTCGCCGGCGATGTCCGGCTGGCCATGCGCGAGCTGGTGGAGAAGGCCGGCCGCCCCGATGTGGTGATGGTTGACCCGCCGCGGGCCGGCCTCTCGCAGAAGGTCGTGCGCCGGATCATTGAGGCCTCGCCCAAGCGCATCGTCTACGTCTCCTGCAACCCGACCACGCTCGCCCCGAACGCGGCCCAGCTGACCGAGGCCGGTTACGCGCTGACCCGGGTGCGCCCGGTGGACATGTTCCCGCAGACGCCGCACATCGAGTGCGTGGCGCTGTTGGAGCGGTCCTCCTAGGCGGAGCGGCCGGGGGTCGGACCACGGTCGCGCACCGGTGAATGGCGTTTCAGGTCCAACGTTCGGAACTGAAACGCCAACAAACGGATACCGTTCCGCCCGCCACCATGCGCGCCGTAACCATCCGCGATAAACAGCTGTCGGTCGAGGATCATCCCGACCCCGAGCCCGGGGCGGGTGAGGTGCTGGTCCGCGTGAAGGCGGCCGGGCTGAACGGCGCCGACATGATGCAGCGGCGCGGCTTCTATCCGGCGCCGCCGGGCGCGCCGCAGGACATCCCCGGGCTCGAGCTGGCCGGCGAGGTCATCGCGAGGGGGGCGGGTGCGGAGAGATTCAGCGACGGCGACCGGGTGATGGGCATCGTGGCGGGCGGGGGTCAGGCCGAGCTGGCGGTGGTCCACGAACGGATCCTCATGGCGGTGCCGGAGAACCTTGACTGGACCGAGGCGGGGGCTATCCCCGAGGTCTTCACGACCGCCCACGACGCGCTCTTCACCCAGGCCGGGCTGAAGCTCGGCGAGCGGCTGCTCGTCCACGGCGGGGCGGGCGGCGTCGGTACGGCGGCGATCCAGCTCGGTCACAGGGCGGGGGCGCGGGTGACCGCCACCGTCAGGAATCCAGAAAATCGGGAACGGGTGGCGTCGCTCGGCGCCGAGGTGATCCCTCCTGAGGACTTCGAAAACCACGGCCCGTTCGACGTGATCCTCGAACTGGTCGGCGGGCCGAACATAGCCGACAACGTCGCCGCGCTGAACACGACCGGTCGGATCGTCGTGATCGGGATCGGCGCCGGGGCCAAGGCCGAGATCGACCTGCGGATCCTGATGGCCAAGCGCGGCCGCATCGGGGCTTCCACCCTCCGTCCGCGGCCGCTGGAAGAGAAGGCCGCCACGGCCCGGGCGATGGAACGCTCCGTCCTCCCTCTCCTGGCCTCCGGGCAGATAGGCGTCCCGATTGCCACGACCTACTCACTCGAGCAGGCCGAGGAGGCCTACGACCAGTTCGCCGGCGGGGGCAAGCTGGGAAAGATCGTCCTCACCATGAATGCCGAGAGTTACCCTTAGACTCGAAACCATGGGCCTGGAAGAACGAACCCTCGAGCAGTTGGGCGACCGCTGCGAGGAATGTGGGGCCAAGCTGACCCCCCAGGAGGTTCAGGCGGCGATGGAGTCAGGCGGTCCGGCGCTGTGCTCGATCCACGCCGCCGAGGACGAGCCCGGGCTGGCCGCCGAAGAAGCCGGCTTCGTCGAGGGCGACTAGCTACAGATCGACTAGTACGGCGGCAAATCCGCCCACCACTGCCCCAGCACCCGGAACGCCGACCAGAACTCGCGCTTGGCGCTCTCCTCGTCGAGGGCGTCGTCGATGCTGGGGACGTAGAGGGCCTCGATCGAGGGCGTCAGCTGCTGCAGAACGCCGACCGACGCCGCGATCTCACGCCGGAGCGGGAGGTCGAGCTCGTTGAGCACGGCGAGCGCGTCCTCCCCCATCACCACGACGATCTTGGGCGCGACGATCGCGATCTCTTCGATCAGCCGCCCCACGCACGACGGGTCAGCCAGCGACGGGTCGGCCACCGGGCACTTCACGCACAGGGTTCCGTAGACGGCGAGCGGGTCGATCTGCAGCCGCTTCAGAGACTTCATCAGGGCGTTGCCGGTCCGCCCGTAGAAGGCGACGCCCTCCTCGACCTCCGCCGGCCGGGCCGAGAACTTGAGCAGGAAGATGTCGGCCTGGGGGTGTCCGGACCCGAGCACCGGCATCAGCTGACCGCGCGGGCAGTGGGGACAGGACTGGAGATCGCGCGCGAACGCGTTCAGTTCGCGGATCGCCCGCTCCAGATACTTCTCTCGGATCTCGTCGTCGGTCGCCGGCATCCCCCTCGGATTGGACGGCTCGCGAGCTTGTCCTTGCGGGTGCATCAGGAGTTGCGCAAGTTTCGGCCCGTGACTCTGCGGACTCGGCGGTCTCTCGCCGCCTTTCGGGCCGCCTCGGGAAGCGCTTTGGTCTGGAGGAACTTGAGCGCCTGGACGTAGAGCAGGCTGGCCGGGTTGCGCATGATGTCGGCGTCGCGCAGCGACTCCAGGAACTCCTCGGGACCGTCGAACTCGCGCATCCGGATGCGCACCGAGCCGAGGCCCTGCGGCACGTGGGCGTCCGAGCCGGCCCCGGCCGGGATCCGGTACTTGGCGGCGAAGCGGACCGCCTCGTCGTTGAACTCGGCGATCGCCACGCGGGGGTTGAAGACCTCGATCGCATCGACGTCGTCGAGCACGGTCAGCAGGTGCTCGTAGTCGGGGACGGAGTGCAGGCGGTCGAACGGATGGGGGACGTAGACAAGACCGCCCTGGCGCTTGATCTCGGCGATCGTCTCCTGGAGGGTCATCCCGCGCGGGATCTTCTCCTCGATGAACAGCCCGATCACCTCGCCCTGGTCGGCCGTCTTGACCTCCTCGCCGACGATCACCTGTACGTCGCTCGCCTTGCGCCGGGCGTCGAGCGCCCCAGAGATCTCGTTGTGGTCGGTGACCGCGATCGCGCCCAGGCCGCGGGACTTGGCCTCGGCCAGCAGGACCTCGACCGGAGTGGCGCAGTCGTAGGAGTGGTCGGTGTGCATGTGCAGGTCGACCTCGATCAGCCGCCGGGAGGCCAGCCGGCGACCCAGCTGGGGCTGGGCGCCGTTGTCGTGGCGCCGCGCGATCAGCCCGCCGTAGAGCGTCTCGAGCTCGCCCGCCACCCGCGACCAGGCGAAGCCCTCCCGGAGCTCGGCCGCCCGCGCCCGCAGGCGCGTGCGCAGTTCGGCATCACCGATCAGCCCCTCCAGGTGGACGGCCAGGGTCTGGCTATCGCCGGGCTCGAACTCGAGCCCGTACTCCCCGCCGGACAGCAGCTCGTCGTAGGCGGGGAGGCGCGAGGCGACGGGCACCGCCCCTGCGGCCAGCGCCCGGACCAGGATGCCCGGAACGGGCCGGACCCCCTCGGACGCGAGCACGACCACGTCTGCGGCCCCCAGCGCCTGGGCCTCGTCCGCGTCGGAGCCGCTGACGAACCGCACACGCTCGTGCAGCGCCCGCGACAGCGTGGCCGGCGCGGCCAGCGGTCGTGAGGACAGGACGGTGGCGCGCCACTCGAGCTTCTCGGGGAGGAGTCGCAGTGCGCGCAGGAAGGTGCGGACCGCGCTGCGCTCCTCCTCGGCGATGATCAGGAGCTCCGGCGGATCGCTCGTGCGGTCGGGCACCGGCACCACGTCCGCCCCCGGGGCGATCACCTGGTAATTGGCGGGGAAGTAGCGCTGCATCAACTCGCGGGTGGCCTGATAGCTGGCGGTGCGAGCGTCAAGCCGGGCCAGAAGGAGCTTGGAGAGCCCGCGTGCGAGCTGGGTGGAGACGATGCGCTCGGTGGGAGCGTGAAAGCTCCCAACGTTCAGCGCGCGCGACTGCCGCAACGCCGAACTCGAGGCGCTGGGCGCGAACGGTTCATGGACGTGGACCAGGTCCAGCGACAGCGTGCTCAGCGCATCCTCGATCGTGCGCGCCACGTCGACGGGCAGGGAGGCGGCGCGCCGGCGGGCGGGGGAGAACGGGAGCACTTCGCCCACCCCGAGGACGAGCGGCTCGTCTGCCGCCCGCGTCAGGAGCTCGCCCGGCGAGCCCCGGATCGCTCGGCGGCTGTCGCGGACCAGCGACCCCGACTCCGAGGGGGCGATGACGAGCACGCGATGGCCGCGCCGCGCGAGCTCATCGGAAACCCGGGCGACGTACTGGTTGACCTCGTTGTGCGCCTCCCAGGCGAACGGGGTCACCTGCGCGATCGCGAGCCCGTCGGACACGCGACGAGGATAGAGCGAGCTGGCGGACCTAGAAGGCCGCTACTTCGTCGCGGCTTGCTTGGCCTTCGGCTTGGCGACCGGCTTGCGGGCGTACTTGGCGATGAACTTCTCGGTCAGATCCCGCGCCTCGGAATCCGGCCGCTGGTTCATCGGGGACTTCATCAGGTAGGAACTCGGTCCGTCGAGCTGACCTGAGAGCCCGTTGTTGAGCGCCAGCTTGAGGCAGCGGACGGCGTCGATGACGATCCCGGCCGAGTTGGGCGAGTCCCACACCTCGAGCTTGAGCTCGGCGTTCAGCGGCACGTCGCCAAACGACTGACCCTCCAGGCGGATGTGTGCCCACTTGCGGTCGGTCAGCCAGGGCACGTAGTCCGAAGGGCCGATGTAGACGTCGTCCTCGGGCAGGACGTGGCCCATGATCGAGGTCACGGCGTTGGTCTTGGAGATCTTCTTCGACTCCAGCCGCTCGCGCTCGAGCATGTTGTAGAAGTCCATGTTGCCGCCGACGTTGAGCTGCGAGGTGCGCATCAGCTTCACCCCGCGATCGTGGAACAGCCGCGCCAGCGCCCGGTGGACGATGGTCGCACCGACCTGGGACTTGATGTCGTCGCCGATGATCGGCAGCCGGGCCTTCTTGAAGCGCTTGTTCCAGTAGTCCTCGCGGGCGATGAACACCGGGATGCAGTTGACGAAGGCGCAGCCCGCCTCGAGCACCTGCTCGACGTACCACTTGGTGGCCTGCTCGGAGCCCACCGGCAGGTAGGAGACGACCACGTCGGTATGGGTGTCGCGCAGGATCTCGACGATGTCTGCCGTCGGTCCGGGCGCCTTGGTGATCTTCTCCTTGAGGTACTTGCCCAGGCCGTCGTGAGTCATCCCGCGGTTCACCTCGACGCCCAGCTTGGGCACATCGTCGGCGAACTTGAGCGTGTTGTTCTGGCCGGAGAAGATCGCCTGGGACAGGTCCTTGCCAACCTTGTCGGCGTCGATGTCGAAGGCGGCGCTGAACTCGATGTCGCGAATGTGGTAGCCGCCGAGGTCGACGTGCATCAGACCTGGCACGGACTCGCGGGGATCTGCGTCGCGGTAGTACTGGACACCCTGCACGAACGAGCTCGCGCAGTTACCTACGCCGATGATCGCCACCCGGACCTTGTCCGACTGGTCGCGGGCGGCGCCGTTCGTGGAACCGTTACTGCTGGTCACTGGAAGTCCCTTCTGAAGAGGAGTCTGCGCGCGAATCCGCTGCGCAGATGATGTTCTAGGTATTCCTCAGAGGGGACTTTGTTACACGTCGGCGGCAGCTGCGAGCTGCTTGCGGACGTACACGATGCGCTGAATCGTGGTCAGGATCGAGAGCGCGGCGAGCACGTAGACAGCCGGCGCGAGGAGCTCGAAGTTGCCCAGCGACGCGCCGCGGGCGAACACCAGTCCCGCCGACAGGATCACCACGCGGACGGGCCTCGTCGCCAACCCCACCTTGCACGCGACACCAAGGGCCTCGGCCCGGGCCCGGGTGTAGGAAACCATGAGCGAGAACAGCACCGCGGCCACCACCGCCGCCACCGCGACCTGGTCGTGAAGGGAGGCGAAATATGACCCGACGGCGATCAGCACAATCCCCTCCTCGAGCCGGTCAAGGGTCGAGTCGAGGAAGGCGCCGAACGGGGTGCCCTTGCCGGACATGCGGGAGTAGCGGCCGTCAAGGGTGTCCATCACCGAGCCGACGATGAAGGCGATCCCGGCCAGGAAGAACAGCCGGCCGAAGACCAGACCCGCCGCGGCCAGGTTGAGGGCGAAGCCGGTGAGCGAGATGGCGTTGGGGGTCAGCCGCGACTCGATCAGCCGCTCGCGCATCAGCTCCTGCGTGGTCGGACCCTCCCGTCCGGGGCGGGGTCGCCGCGGACGGCTGGTCCGGGCGGGGTCCCTCAGTTCTGGCTCAGCCACCGGCTAGACCGTAACTGGCCCGAAGGCCCAGGCCTCCGGCCGGGCCCTGGCCAGCAACCGGTGCGCGACGAAGGCCGCGATGGCCGCGGTCAGCGCACCGAGGAACACGTCGGTCAGGTAGTGATTCGCCGTCGCGATGACAACGAAGGTCACGAGCAGCGGATAGAGCGACCAGGCGATCCTGACCACCCGCCGCCGCGTGAGGCGGAACATCGTGAACCCGACGATCGTGGCGAAGCAGACGTGCATCGAGGGCACGGCGGCATAGAAGTTCATGAACGCCTTGGTGGGGCCGTTGTCCACCCAGCCGGTTCCGCCGGTCACGAACTGCGAGATCGAGTCGGTGAAGCCCCACTCGGGCATCAGCCGGGGCGGTGCCGTCGGGTACAGGGCGTAGCCGATCAGCGCCAGGGCCATGGCGATCATCACCGTGTTGCGCACGAAGTAGAACGAGTCGTTGCGGCGCAGGTAGATGAACACGAGCACGGCGAAGGTGACGAAGAAGTGGCCGTTCAGGTAGATCCAGTCGGCGGCGTCGATCAGCCAGTGCTTGTTGATCGCCCACGCCTGCACGCTTGGCTCGATGAAGACGTGCAGCGTCCGCTCGAGGTTGATGATCTTCATGGCATCCCCGAACGGCTTGTATTCGCCCGGATGTCCGTCGACTAGACCGCGCACCAGGTCGTAGCCGAGGAACGCGCAGGTGAACAGCAGGATCTGGTGAAACAGGTCCCTCCAGCCGCGCGGAAGCACCCGCGTCCCGAAGAGGGAGAGCCGAGACCGCATCCGGAGATCCTAGCGAGCGACCGAGTTGGGGGCCGGTTAAATCGGCCCTAGGTGCAGCGCGGGGACCGTGCCCCGATCCTCCCGATCGAGAAGGCAATCACCAGCTTCACGGGGCCGGGGCGGCGCAGATTCAGCTGCGTGAACTGCCCGGCGGGGGCGACGCAGCCCGTCCCCTGACCGAGCTTCCAGTAGGGCGAGAAGCGCACGCGGACCAGGACCGGTCCCGGCCGCTGGGCGTCGATCGTCACCGAGTTCGGACCGAGCGCATCCAGGGTGGCGCCGGGGCTCACCATCGGCGTGGGGTTGGCCACTGCATACACCCGCCAGTGGCTCGAGCGGAACACCAGGTGCAGGTAGGGCAGGCCCCCGTCGATCAGGGCTACCTCGCGGTGGGCGGAGAAGTCGAGGCTGGCGTCGGGGACGGCGACGTAGCGCACGGCCAGCTGATGCAGCCACGCCTCGTAGGTGGCGGCGTCCAGCACTCCCCCGTAGAACAAGTGGTTGTACTTGATGTCGAGCTGGCGCTCCCACCCGCGGGCGAGGGGGAAGCGGGGCGCGACCTGGTAGGCCTCCCAGTGAAATCGGGTGAATGGGATCTCGACCCGGAAGGGCGGCCCGGGCGGCTCTCCAAGAACGAGAGCAGCGGCTGGTAGAAGGCGGCCGAGACCGAGGGGTCGCCGGCCGAGGTCCGGACGTCCCGGATCGGCGCCTGCCACTGGAAATAGAGCAAGGGCAGCGCCGCCACCGCCAGCCAGGCGGCCCGCCGCCGCCACCAGATCAGCGCCGCCAGCGGCCCGGCAACGAGCGGCCCGAGCCGTGCCGCGTTGCTCCCCACCGGAGTCGAGATGGCGAAGGCGGCGATGCACCCGAGCACATACAGGACCACCCCGGCGCGCAGCGTCCATTCCCGCCGCGGGATGGCAAACAGCGCCAGCAGTCCGATGGCCGGGATGGGCCACAGGGTGGCCAGCGTGAACGGCTCGCTTCCTCCCTCGGGGAAAGCCACCGACAGCATCCCCACCGGCAGCAGGGCGGCGACGACGCACAGCGCCGCCCGGCAGGGCCGCGCGCAGCTCCCGGTCCCCGGCGAAGCGACCGATCGCGTACGCCCCGGCGGCCAGGGCCGCGAACAGCGCGGCCACCGGGCTGGCCAGGGCGGAGAGCACCGCCATCAGCACCGCCAGCCCCGTCCGCCGTCGCTGGAGGGCGAGCGCCATGGCCATCGCCGGCAGCAGCCCGAAGGCGAAGGTCAGCCGGCCGGTGAACAGGTTCATGGCCGTGCCGGCGCCGAACCACACCGCTCCGAG
Source organism: uncultured Solirubrobacterales bacterium (assembly GCA_963834635.1). Lineage (GTDB taxonomy): Bacteria > Actinomycetota > Thermoleophilia > Solirubrobacterales > Solirubrobacteraceae > Palsa-465. The sequence goes on from CAWICI010000003.1 coordinate 254,154, forward strand.
CCACGCGTCCGGCCCGAAATGGCGCCGGGCCAGAGGTTCGAACAGCGCCGCGGTGCCGGTGGTGGCTATCCCGGCGGCGATCTGCGGTGTGAGCAGCGCCGCGATGGGCGGAAACAGAACGCTGTAGCCCGGAACATCGTGGCCGGCGTACCACCAGTTGTTCCAGATCCCGAAGCCTTCGGCCGAGAACAGCTTGGCCCGCAGCAGGTGGGCGGCGAGGTCGAGGCTGGGCGGCGAGATGATCACGTAGGCGATGGCAAACGCCGCCGCCACGAGCGTGGGGGCGATGCGCTTGGGCGTCATCAGCCCGTCGCGAGGAACCGTCCCACCCGGTCGGGGACGGTCTCGTCCTCGAGCCAGGGCCAGTGGCCCGCGTCGGCGATCGGCTCGAGCACGGCCCGGGGCAACCGCTCGATGTAGGAGCGGCCAACCTCGGCGCCAAACCATGGATCCCGCTGACCCCATAGGACCAAGGCTGGCAGGTCGAGCTCGCCGAGGGCGCTCAGCGGTGAGCTCTCGAGGCCGCGGTACAGGCGCAGGATCGCCCGCTGGGTCCCGTGATCGAACTGCTCCCAGATCGCCCCCAGGCGCTCGTCTGACCACGGGCCGCCCTGGCGGAGGATCCGCTCGAACACGCCGCGGGGAACCGACCCCATGATCATCTCGCCCAGGCCCCGGGCGCGCAGCCAGCGCACGAAGCGCGGCCACTCGAAATCCGGGCTCAAGGGGAGGCCGTTTACCACCACCAGCCGCTGCACCCGGTCCGGGTGGCGATGAGCGAACAGCAGGCCGAGTGCGGCTCCCCAGTCATGCCCGACGAGGTTCACGCGCTCCACCCCCAGCGCCTCGAGCAGCTGCTCGACGAACCGCGCATAACCCTCAGCCGAATAGGCGAGGTGGCCGCCCTTGCCCGAGCGGCCGAAGCCGATCAGGTCGGGCGCGATCCCGCCCGTGCGCTCGAGGAACGGCTTCCAGTCCGCCGAGCTGGTGGGAATGCCGTGGAGATAGAGGACCGGATCGCCAGCGCCGGAGGCCCGCAGATAGAACACGGGCGACCCGGCGAGTTCGATCGTGTGCTCGTCGACGCTCACCGGCGGGCGAGGATAACGTCACACCCTGTGCGCAAGACCCTGTGTCTCGGGGAGGCGCTGGTCGATCTGATCTGCGAGCGCCAGCTCGGCGGCGGGCTGCTCGAGGCCGACGCCTTCGTTCCGCATTTCGGGGGCGCGGTGGCGAACGTCGCGTTGGCCGCCGCGGCCTCGGGGGCCGCGATCGCGCTCGGTGGAGGCGCGGGCGAGGATCCCTGGGGGCATTGGCTGCGCGACCGGCTGGCGTCGGCCGGGGTCGGGCTCGATTGGTTTGAGCTCGTCCCGGGAGCCAAGACGCCGGTGGCGGTCGTCACCGTCGACCGGGCGGGGGAGGCGAGCTACCAGATCTACGGCGAGGAGATCGCCACCGTCGTCCACGCCCTGGCCGAGCGCCTGGACCCCGCGATCGAGGCCGCCGGCGCCCTGTTCATCAGCTCGAACACGATGGTCGGCGAGCGCGAACGCGAGGTGACGATGCGGGCCCGGGCCCTGGCGCTGGAGCGCGGCCGCCACGTGCTCTTCGACCCGAACCTCCGCCTGCACCGCTGGCCCTCGTCCGCCGCGGCCGCCACGGCCGCCAACGCCTGCGTGCCGGGCGCGCTGCTCGTGCGGGCCAATCGCGCCGAGGCGGCCCTGATGAGCGGCAGTCGGGACCCGGAGGACGCGGCGGCCGCGCTGCTGGAGGCGGGCGCACGGACGGTCGTGATCACGCTGGGCGCGGAGGGCGCGATCCTGCGCGGAGAGGCGAGGGCCGACGCCGAAGGAGTCCCGGTGAACGTGCTGAGCACGATCGGCGCCGGGGACGTGCTCACCGGCGTGCTGCTGGCCAAGCTGGCCGAGGCCGGGTTCGACCCGGCCGCGCTCGCCGGCTGCACTCAACGAGGCCGCGGTCGCCGCGGCCCTGGCGTGCCGGCGCTGGGGGGCCCTTGACTAGCCGCCTCGCCGTCGTGCGCGCGATCCGCGACCGGCTGCGCCTGGTCTACGGGATCCCGCAGGCCCAGCCGCACGGCCATCCGATCGCCGAGCTGATCCTGACCGTCCTCTCCCAGTCGACCAACGACCGGAACCGTGACGTGGCGTATCTGGCCCTGCGGGAGCGCTTCCCGTCCTGGGAGGCGGTTCGTGACGCGCCGGTGGACGAAGTCGAGGCGGCGATCCGCCCGGGCGGGATCTCGAAGGTCAAGTCGGCGCGCATCAAGTCGATCCTGGCCGCGATACGGAGACGCTCCGGCGGGCGAGCCATCTCCTCGACTGGCTGGCCGGCCGCCCGGTCGGCGAGGCTCAGGCCTACCTGACCAGCCTACCCGGGGTCGGGCGCAAGACCGCCGCCTGCGTGCTGCTGTTCGCGTTCGGGATGCACGACGTGCCCGTGGACACCCACGTCGCCCGCGTCGGCACCCGCCTCGGCCTGTTCCGCCCCAAGGCCCCGTTCGAGGAGCTCCACGACACGATGCTCGCTCTGACCCCGGACGGCGAGGAGCTCGAGTTCCACCTGAACCTCCTCCGCCACGGCCGCCGGACCTGCTATGCCAGAAAGCCCGCCTGCCACGAGTGCGCCCTTCAGCGGATGTGTCCGAGCGCCTTCAAAGTGGGCTGAAGCCGGGGGTGCATGCACCCCGCCCGGCGCCGCATGCGGCGCCGGCGGATCGGCGCATGCGCCGATCCGGGTAGCAAGATCTGCTACGCTCACACTAAGATTTTTGAGTCCAAATAGGAGTAGAACGCAATGGGAAAGACCATCGGAATCGACCTCGGAACGACCAACAGCTGCATGGCCGTCCTCGAGGGCGGGGAGCCGACGGTGATCGAGAACGCCGAGGGCGGGCGGACGACTCCGTCCGTTGTCGCGTTCACGTCATCGGGCGAGCGCCTCGTGGGCACGGTCGCCAAGCGGCAGGCCGTGACCAACCCCCAGAACACGGTCTTCTCGATCAAGCGCTTCATGGGCCGCAAGGAGGCCGAGGTGCGCGAGGAGGAGTCGATCGTGCCCTACAAGGTGGTCGCCGGTCCGAACGGCGACGCCAGGGTCGAGGCGGGCGGCAAGCAGTACTCGCCGCCGGAGATCTCGGCCATGATCCTCGGCAAGCTGAAGACCGACGCCGAGGCCTACCTGGGTGAGACGGTGGACAGCGCCGTCATCACCGTTCCCGCTTACTTCAACGACGACCAGCGGCAGGCGACCAAGGACGCCGGCCGGATCGCGGGTCTGGACGTCAAGCGCATCATCAACGAGCCGACGGCGGCATCGCTGGCCTACGGGCTCGACAAGGAGTCCGACCAGACGATCCTCGTCTTCGACCTCGGCGGCGGCACGTTCGACGTGTCGGTGCTCGAGATCGGCGACGGCGTGTTCGAGGTCAAGGCGACCGCCGGTGACAACCACCTGGGCGGCGACAACTTCGACAAGGCGATCGTCGATTGGTTGGTGGCCGAGTTCAAGCGCTCGCAGGGCATCGACCTGAGCGCCGACCCGATGGCGCTACAGCGGCTCTACGAGGCGGCCGAGAAGGCCAAGATCGAGCTCTCCACCACCCAGGAGACGCAGATCAACCTGCCGTTCATCACCGCTGATTCCAGCGGCCCCAAGCACCTCGACACGCGCCTCACCCGGGCGAAGCTGGGCGAGCTCACGGCCGAGCTGCTCGATCGCACCGTGGCGCCGGTTCGCCAGGCGCTTGACGACGCCAAGGAGAAGGGCGTCGCCCAGGTCGATCACGTCGTGCTGGTCGGTGGCATGACCCGCATGCCCGCGGTCCAGGAGAAGGTCAAGGAGCTCACCGGCAAGGAGCCGCATCGCGGCGTCAACCCGGATGAGGTCGTGGCTGTCGGCGCGGCGATCCAGGCGGGCGTCCTGGCGGGCGACGTCAAGGACGTGCTGCTGCTGGACGTCACCCCGCTGACCCTCGGGATCGAGACCAAGGGCGGCGTGATGACCAAGCTGATCGAGCGCAACACCACGATCCCGACCCGCAAGTCGGAGATCTTCTCGACCGCCGAGGACAACCAGTCGAGCGTCGAGATCCACGTCCTGCAGGGCGAGCGCGAGATGGCCGTGTACAACAAGTCGCTGGGCAAGTTCCAGCTCACCGGCATCCCGCCGGCCCCGCGCGGCATCCCGCAGATCGAGGTCGCGTTCGACATCGATGCCAACGGCATCCTCAGCGTGTCGGCCAAGGACCTCGGCACCGGCAAGGAGCAGAAGATCGAGATCAAGTCCGGCTCTGGCCTCTCCGACGAGGAGATCAAGCGGATGGTCTCGGACGCCGAGTCCCACGCCGACGAGGATCGCCGGCTGCGCGAGCTGGCCGAGGCCCGGAACAACGGCGAGAACGCCGCCTACCAGGCCGAGCGTCAGCTCAAGGAGCTGGGCGAGACGGTGGACGCCTCCTCCAAGGAGGAGATCGAGGCCGCGATCAAGGCCGTCCGCGAGGCCCTGACCTCAGAGGACGCGCAGGAGATCAATAACAAGACCGAGGCGCTCCAGACCTCGTTCCACCGGGTGTCGGAGCAGATGTATCAGCGGGCCTCCGAGCAGGGAGCGGGCGCCACGACGGCGGACGGTGCTGACGCTTCGACGAACGGTGCTGGTAGCACCTCTGAGGAAGAGGACGTCGTTGATGCTGAAGTCGTGGATGAGAGTAAATAAGTGATGACGGAGCGAGTCGATATCACGACCGCGCCCGAATCGGACACCGCGGACGCGCCCAACTCGACGGGCGCGTCCCCGGGCTCCGACCCGGACGCGGGCCGGACGCCATCCACCCCCCTGGCTGGGGAGGAGCGCGGAGGCGATCTGCCTTCGGACCCGCCTGAGCCTTCGGTTCCCGCTGGGAATCCTGAGGCGCCCGTTGGGCCCGTTGCTCCTTCGCGACCTGATGGCGATGACGTTGATGGGGCGTTGCCGGGGTCGCCGGCGGATGAGCCTGATCATGAGGGCAAGCTGGCGGCCGATCTGGAGGAGCTGGCCGCGAAGGCGGGCAAGGCGGAGCACTATCTCGAGCTGGCGCAGCGGACGAAGGCGGACTTCGAGAACTACCGCAAGCGGGCGGCCCGGGAAGCCGCGGCCGCGCAGGAGCGCGGGGTAGCGAAGCTGGCCAGGGAGCTGCTGCCCGCGATCGACAACCTGGACCGTGCGCTCGAGCACACCGACGGCACCGAGGACCTCGTGTCGGGGATCAAGCTGGTGCACGCGGACGTGATCGCGGCTCTGGCCCGGGTCGGGATCGAGCCGTTCGATCCCACCGGCGAGCCCTTCGATCCGCAGCGCCACGAGGCGATCGCCCAGCAGCCCGTGGACGGGGCTGAGACGGGGACGATCGTCGAGGTCTATCAGCGCGGCTACCGCCTGGGCGACGCCGTGCTGCGTCCCGCTCGCGTGGTGGTGGCCGGCTAGGGGGCATCGGCCATGGCTTCTCGACCCGACTACTACAAGGTCCTCGGGGTGGGCAAGGGTGCCTCCGACGAGGAGATCAAGAAGGCTTACCGGAAGCTGGCCCGCCAGTACCACCCGGACCGCAACCCGGGCGACAAGCAGGCCGAGGAGCGCTTCAAGGAGATCTCGCAGGCCCACGACGTCCTGTCCGATGCCGACAAGCGCAAGGAATACGACCGGGGCGGATTCAGCATCCCGGGTGGCTTCGACGCCGGCAACTTCGCGGGAGGCTTCGGCGACATCCTGTCGAATCTGTTCGGCGGCGCGGCCGGCGGACGCCCCGGCGGGACACGACCGGGCACCGGTGGGCGGACGCGTCCCGGACAGCAGCCACGCGGCCGCGATCTCGAGACTGAGGTGACGCTGAGCTTCGACCAGGCCGTGAACGGCGCCCAGGTGCCGCTGTCGATTCCCACCTCGCAGCCCTGCCCGACCTGTCACGGCACCGGCGCGAAGCCCGGGACCAGCCCCAAGGTGTGCCCGGTCTGCAACGGCCGCGGCATCGAGTCCGAGAGCCAGGGCATCTTCTCGATCTCTCAGCCGTGCTCGAACTGCCATGGCACCGGCACGGTGATCGAGGATCCCTGCCCGACGTGTGGCGGCAGCGGCGCTCAGCGCAAGGTTCGCCGGCTGCGGGTCAACATTCCCGCCGGCGTCCGGGACGGCAGCCGCATCCGTCTGGCCGGCAAGGGCGAGGGAGGTCCCCGCGGCACTCAGCCCGGAGACCTGTTCGTGATCACCCGGGTGCAGGAGTCGCCGGTGTTCAAGCGGGCGGGCGAGAACCTCGAGGTCGAGGTGCCGCTGAGCATTCCCGAGGCGGTTCGCGGCGGCGTGATCGAGGTCCCCACCCTGAACGGCACCAAGCGGCTGCGGGTCAAGCCGGGAACCAAACACGGCACCATCCAGCGCCTGCGCGGCGAGGGGCCGCCGCGACTCGGCGGCAAGGGCGCGGGCGACATCCACTACCGGTTCGTGATCGACGTTCCCTCCTCGCTTTCGCCCGAGCAGGACGAGGCGATGGATCGGCTCTCGAACGTGATGAACGGAAACCCGCGAGCCAAGCTGTTCGCCGAGGCCGGACGGTGATGATGATGGCGAGCCGAAAGGTCACCACCCGCGTCCAGGTCTCCTCCGATCGCGGCGTGTTCATGATCTCGGTTGCGGCCGAGCTGGCTGACATGCACCCGCAGACCTTGCGGATGTACGAAGCCCGAGGCTTGATCGAGCCCCAGCGCTCCCCCAAGGGAACGAGGCTGTACTCCCATCGCGACGTCGAGCGCCTACGGCGGATTCAGGAGATGACGGCCGAGCTGGGGATGAACCTGGCCGGGGTCGAGCGGGTGTTCGAACTCGAGGAGAAGCTCGGCGCGATGACCCGCAAGATCGGCGCGCTGGAGCGCCGGGCGGGCGAGCTGAAGGCCGAGGTGGAGCGGCTCGAGGCGCTGCGGCGGGAGCTGCGAGCCGAGATCGTTCCCTATCAACCGGCCGGACAGCTCGTACGTGCGTCCGACTTGAAGCGCTTCAGGCCCAGCAGTTCGTCTACGGGCACCTGAGCTGTGCGACCATTTGCCGGTGCACGTGCGCCGATGGGGAGAGGGGAAGAGTGCGCTCGCTGGGGGCTGCGCTGCCGCCTGCCTCGTCGTCGCGCTGGCCTTCGCGGCTCCGGCCGCGGCCGCTAGTCCCGAGGCCCACGCCAGCGCCGTCGGTCCGGCGCCGCCGGCGCAGCGCCTCCAGCTGGTGCTGCCGCTCGTCGCCCGCGACGGCGGTCTGGCGCAGCTGGCGCAGGCCGTGGCGACGCCGGGCTCGCCGCGCTATGGGCAGTTCGAGTCAGTGGCCGCCCTGGCCCGACGCTTCGGGGCCAAGCCCCAGGTACGTGAGCGCGTGCTGCGTTACCTGCGCGCGCACGGGGCCACCGGTGTGCGGATCGACACCACCGGGCTGTTCGCCGATGCCACCTTCACCGCTGCCCGGGCGGCACGCCTGTTCGCCACGCCGCTGACGCGCTTCCGCGCGCGTCAGTCCACGTTCGTGGCCCCGGCCGGGACAGCCAGCATCCCGAGCGGTCTCCGGGGGTCGGTATGGAGCGTGGTCGGGCTGGATACGCGGACTCTGTCCGGGGCGCCGACCCAAGCGCATGCGCAGGCGCGGCGGGCGACGACACGGGCCTACCCAGCCGGCCAGCCCTCCTCGGCCTTTCCCCGCACGGGCACTCCAAGCGGCTGCATGGGCGGCCTGACCGCCGGCGAGCAGGACGCCGATTCCGCCACCGCGGGCTTCACCCCGAACCAGTATCTGTCGGCCTACGGGTTCGACCAGCTCCACCGGGACGGGCTCGACGGTCAGGGTGAGCGCGTGGCGCTGATCGAGATCGACGGCTACCGGGCCTCGGATATCGACACCTTCGCGCAGTGCTTCAACCTGCACGTGCCGCCGATGAAGGCCTACGGCGCGGGGGTTCGCCACCGGCTCGCCCCAGGCGGAGAGTCGACGCTCGATCTCGAGGCGCTTGACGCCGCCGCCCCCGGGCTGAAGGCGATCGACGTGTACGAGACCAATGCCAACGCGGCGGGAACGCTGCAGGCGCTGACCGCCCCGCTCCAGAATCGTCATCGCCATCCCCAGGTGATCTCCGCCTCGCTCGGCCTGTGCGAGCCGGCGGTGTTCGGCGCCGTGGGCATCCGCGGAATCCAGGCGACCGAGGACTCGCTCGAGATGGCGGCGATCAGCGGCACCACGATCCTGGCCGCCAGTGGCGACTCGGGCTCGGCGGACTGCATCGACAACAGCGGCTTCCCGATCGGCCGGCTCGCGGTCAACTACCCCGCCTCCTCGGATTGGGTGACCGCCGTGGGCGGAACCAACTTGCTGCTCGGCCCGACCAACCAAATCACCGACCAGGTGGTCTGGAATGACACCAACATCCAGCCGGGCTCGGCGGGCGGCGGCGGCTCGAGCGAGCTGTTCTATCGGCCCTTCTACCAGGCGGGGGTGACGCGCCCCTCGGCTCGCGCGCTGCCCGACGTCTCGATGCTCGCCGACATCCTCCCGGGCTACGCCGTGTACTGCACGGCCTCGGGCGATTGCCTGAACTCGGCTAACTCGGATCCCTGGCAGGCCGTCGGTGGCACCAGCGCCTCGACCCCGTTGCTGGCGGGCGGATTTGCCTTGATCGACCAGGACCTGCGCATGCACCAACGCCAGGACCTCGGCCTCGCAAATCCGCTCCTCTACCAGCTAGGGCGCTCGAGCACGCTCACCGGCCAGGTCTTCGACGACATCACCTCTTACGGCAACGACGTCGGGGCCTACGTCCCGGGCGACGGGCAGCCGCTGGGCTGCTGCACGGCGGCGCCGGGTTATGACCGGGCCTCGGGGTGGGGCAGTATCAACCTCGCGAGGTTGGCGCCCGTCGCGCTCTCGCTCCAGCCGGCGGAGATCTCGCTCTCCCTTCCCGCCCATCAGCGGCCGCTGGCCCGGCACGAGGTGATCACCAGGATGAGCTGCACCGGCGGTTGCCGGATCGGAGCCTACGTCGAGCTCACGCTGGGCCGAAAGCAGTACGTGATCGACTCGCGCATCTACCGCCTCCGGGCCGCAGGCAGCAAGCGGATCCCGATCCGGCTCTCGGGCAAGATGGTCGGCCGTGTGCGCAGCGCTCGAGCCGGGCACGAACGAGTGACGGCGACGGTCTACGGGGTGACGATCGCCGGCCGGGCGCGGGTCGAGTTCCAGACCGGCGGTCGGAGAATTCGGCTCTCGGGTTAGTGGCTTCGGGCGCGGGCGGCGGCGCTACCCGGAGACCGCGCCCCGCCGACCGCTACCCGGAGACCGGGAGAGCCGCCCACACGCGGTGGCCGTCGGCCCGGCTCGCGCCCCAGCGGATCGCCAGCTCCTCGACCAGCCGGAGCCCGAACCCACCCGACGGATCAGGCTTCCCGCGCGGACGCGCGACGGTGCCGGAGCGGCCGGGATCGACCACGGTGATCGACATCTCGCCACCGTCGACCTTGAGCATGACGGTCAGCAACTCGTCCTCGGTGGCGCCCGAGTGGCGGACCGCGTTGCTGACCAGCTCACTGGCCACGAGCATCGCGTCGCTGACATTGGGCCGGGGGCCGACCAGGGACCGCACGGCGTCGCGGGCGGCGGCGGGCGCGTCCACGTCGCAGCGCAGCTTCAGGCGGCACTCGGCGGCCCTTCTCGGTCGCCGGCCCGCACCGGTACGACCGCCGTCTTCACGCCGTCCTCGGCCGTCGTTGAATTGTGCGGATGTCCGGCAGCCCATCGTCGGCATCGGCGAATCTCCCTGTCGTCACTACGGGCGCGGCGGGCGCGGCCATCTGGCCGGATCGCGGTCCTGGATCACTCGTCGATCCTGCGCCTCAGGCGAGGTTGTTCCCCGCGATCACAGTCAGCAAACCGGCGAATCAGTTCTGGCTTGGCGGGTCGCGCAGGAGGGCCGAGACGCGCTGCCGGCTGACCCCGAACAGGCGGGCGATCTCATCCATCGTCAGACCTTCACGGTGCAGGGCGTGCGCCTCGGTCCGGCGAACCCGATTCCCGCACCGGTGCAGGAGCTCGGCGTTCACGGTCAGGAGCTGCACCAGCAGCGGTCGCTGCTCACGGGGGACGATCTCGCGCAGGCTCCGCTCGGAGGTCAGGGTGTCGCGGAGCTCGTGGATCCGCTCCTTCATCCGCCCGGTCATCTCGAGGCTGTGGTCGAGGGCCTCGTCAAGGTCGTTGATGGCTTGGAGGAAGGCCTGTTCCTCAGGGCTCAACCCGGGTCCTTCGTAGATAAATATTTAGCAATGCCCATTGCCGCAATGGCCATTGCGTATTATTGTACGTCACCTGAGCGGCCAATACCAGGTCGCGCCTACGAACCGGGCCGGGGAACTCGGGGCGCTACAGGGTGAATCAACAGTTCCGGATCAAAATCGAACGCGATGACACGTGCGCGCGCCGGGCGCGGCGGTTCGTGTCCCAGCGGCTGGAGGGGATCGCGACCGAGGAGCAGCTCAATACCGCCGTGCTCCTCACCAGCGAGCTGGTCACCAACGCGTACCTCCATGGCGAGGGGCGCATCGACCTGCGGTTGGGCGTCCACGGGCGGGACGCGCTGATCGAGGTATGCGATCAGGGATCAGGCGAAGCGGTCAAGCTGGTACCTGAGCCGCCGAAGGGCGGCTGGGGTCTGCGCCTGGTCGACCGTCTCGCAGCCGAGTGGGGTGTGTTCGACGGCACCACGCACGTCTGGGCGAAGGTCTCGCTGGACTAGCCGGACCGGTGGTGCGCGCGGTGCTTGTGCTTGTGCCGGTGCTTGTGCTTGTGCCGGCCGCCCGGGATCACCCGCTTGCCGATGTGCTCGGGCGGTACGCGTAGACGTAGCTCGGCGGGAGGGCGGGGCAGCCCGAAGTCCTCCCCTCGCGCCACCAGCCGCTGGGCGGCGCGCTCGCTCAGCGCGGAAATCGTCAGTGAGGGGTTGACCCCCAGTGACGTGGGGACGATCGAGCCGTCGATGCAGTACAGGCCCTCGTAGCCGTACACCGCGCCGAGTGTCATCGACGGCGCCCAGATCGGCCGAGTCGGCCATCCGGCAGCCGCCGAGCGGATGGGCGCAGTAGACGCCCTGGGTCTCGGTCAGGGCCATGAAGCGGCCGAGCCCGCGCCGCGCGGCCAGCGACGCCATCACCTGGTTGGCGTTTGCCCGCACCGCCTGCGATTGCTCGGACAGGGGGTAGTCGAAGGTCCCCAGGGCCACCGGACCAGGGTTGGCGCGCTGGGCGTCGCCCTCCGGGGGCGGGCCCGATGAAGGTGCCGTCGTTGGTGTCCTCGACCATCGCCAGGAGCTCGATCCGCCTGTTCCAGTGGGCCACGGCCTGCTTCTTCTGCAGTCCCCACCAGGACGGCCCGCCGGGCTGCGTGCGGCCGCTGTCGTAGAGGAAGTTGGTCAGGGTCGAGAGGAAGATCTCCTGGAGCGTGAATCGGGTGCCGTCGTAGGCGTGGGCGCGGCCGCCCGGCGAACCAGTCGTAGCTCATCGTCGTGATCGGCTTGCCCTTGTAGAACTCGTGGTAGCCGGGGAGCCCGAGGACGGAGTGCACGCGGGCCGGGTCGTACTCGATCGCGGCAACGTGGTCGCCGTTGGAGCCCAGGTGCTGGCCGACCTGGGTGGACAGGGCGGGGAGATTCGGCCGTGAGCGGAGCAGCACCACCGGCGTGCCCATCGCGCCTGCGGCCACGACCAGCACCTTGCACTGGAACTGCTGCTTCTGTCCGGTGGGCATCCGGGACGGGTTGGGACCCTCGTTGTCCATCACGTCGGCCTGCACCACGTAGCGGTAGGGCCGGGCGCTGGTCTGGGCGATCTGTTCGACCTGGACATTCGGCAGGACCTTGACCCCGGCATGCTCGGCCGCCCACAGGTAGTTGGTGATGAGCGAGTTCTTGGCCCCGAAGATGCAGCCGGTGTGGCACCACTTGGCGTTCACGCAGCGTTCTTCGGAGATGGCCAGCGGCACCCGATCGCAGGTGTGCCCGGCATGGTGGAGCGTGGCCGCCCACAGCCCGCCGGACTTCGAGACCTGGTCCCAGCTCGGGCGCTTGACCCGGAGCCCCTCCTCCGCGCGCGCGTAGTAGGGATCGAGCGTCCGGCGCGAGATGGCCGCCGGCCACATCCGTCGCGGCGGTCCGTCGCCGGGACGCCGGTCACGCCGCTCGAAGGTCTCCGTCGGGGCCCGGAGCGATGCCGCCAGGTACAGGTTCGAACCGCCTCCGACCGCGTTGGCCGCGACCACCTGCATCCCCTCGCCCTGGATCAGCAGGTAGACGTCGGACAGGTGGTCGATGTCCATCGACTGGCGAAAGTCGGTGTGGCCGTAGCGCCGGCCTCGTTCCAGTACCGCGATCGCGCCCGGATCGACGCCGGCTGCGCGGTAGAGCTCCGCCAGGCGCCAGGCGGTGATCGAGCCGCCGAACCCGGAGCCGACGATGACGACATCGAAGGACTGGGTGGTCATGGTCATGGCAGCGAGCCGTGCCGGGTTCGCTCGTGACTGAGCCGGCGGCGATACGAGAACCGGCGGTAGCCGTTCGGCGCGGTGCCGGGCAATCCCATGACCCGGTAGCCGCTGGCGTCGTTCCACGTGGCGTTGTGGATCAGGGCAGCCGCGCAGAACGCGGTGAACGGCACCGCGGCGGCGGCGTCCCATACCAGCAGGGTCGGGTTGTTGAAGGTAGAGCCCGCCCAGGCAAACCTTGACGCGCCGGGCGAAGTCGAGTTCCAGAAAGGCTCCGCCCTGCAAGAGGGCGCGACGCCTCGAGGTCGGCCAGGAAGGCCGGCTCGAGCTCGTTGAAGCCGACTTCGGGGTTGTGGTAGAGGGCAAGCGCGTCCGTCTGGACCGCGCCGGGCAGCGGGTCGACCCCGGCGATCGCGCGCGGATCGATCGGGTTGCCGAGGTCGGTCTTCGTGGCCTTGCGGCCTGGGAGCATGGTGTCGGCAAAGGCCTGGAGCGTGGCGTCGGATCGGTCGGCAGCGGCGGTAGGGAGAGGGCGGCCTTGGCCTCGGCCTCCCTGGCTAGCGGAACCGCTGCCGCTACGAGCCCGGCCAGGCCGAGGGCCGAGGCCTTCGTGAGGAGCTGGCGGCGGTCGATCAGCTGGGTGAGCTGGTCATAGCCGTACTGCCCGCGCGCGTCGCCGTCGCTCAAGCGGCCCGCCTCAGGTCGGTCAGCAGCCGCCGCGTCGTTCGGATCGCCCGCCGGTCGTAGACGGCGAGGTAGGAGACCCGGCCGTGGCGCAGGCCCGCAATCACGTAGCGGCTGAGGCGGAGCCGGTTGGGCGAGCCGAGGGTTGTGGCGTGCGGGAAGAGCGTGCGCAGGCGGGAGCGGTTCGTGCCCACGTGCACGTTGCCTCGCTTCAGCACGAACCCGCGCGAGGTGCTCAGCGGCGAGGATGGCCCGTCTTCGCCGCCCAGTCCCGGTGACCACGACCAGCGTCCCGCCTCCGCTCACGCAGTAGCGCAGCACGCCGTGCCTGGCCCGGCGGGGCGGCCCGAGCTCGGCGCGGAGGCGTCGTTCGGGCGTGGCCAGGGCGGCCGGGCCGAGGCCGCCGCGGTTGATGTAGCCGCTCCCGGGAAGGCAGGCCGGGCGACGGCCCGCGGCGCGGTAGATGGCCCCGGGGTTCTGCTGCGCCCGCGCCGCACACTGGGGATCGACGGGGACGTCGTTGTGGGTGATGAAGCCGCCGGTGCCCGGTCCGAAGTAGCGCTTGTCCTGGGGCGGGAAGCCGGGCAGCGTGGTGGGATCGAACGTCTGCCCGGCGACCTTGAAGCCCGTGACCCACGCCCCTCCGTCGCCGGTCGCCTTGTTGAAGAAGTAGTGCCCGTAGAACTCGTACAGGACGGTCTTGGCGTCCGCCTGGATCAGCGATCCCCGCCAGTGGTCCTCCTGGAAGTAGAAGCACTTGGGCAAGGCCGCCGCCGTCCGCGCGGGCTCCTCGAGCAGGAAGGCGGCCATCCCCAACTCAGCGACATTCTGGTTGGTCTTGTCGAAGGAGACGCAGTAGGGATCCGCGCCCGGATCGGGCCCGGTGGCCCCCAATCCGGCGTTCTGGATCGTGCAGTTGAAGGGGTTGCTGCCGTCCCACGGCGTGGGGGGAACGACCGCGCTGGCGGGGAGGGCAAGCGTCGCCGCGAGCGAGAACACGAGGGCCCCCGCCGTCGCAGCGGGCGCGACGCGGGAGATCAGGCGGCGAAATGACACCCTGCCGGAGCCGACCATCGTCCGGATTCCAGTGTACGGATATGTTCAGGCGAGGGTGGCGGTTGGGGGCGCTGCGGCGGGCGTCGGGATCCCGGGCATGCATGGTGCACTCCGAACCACGGCGTCCGGCACGAACCGCCCTTGGTGCGATCTGCACCTGGCAGGTGCATTTCGCACACGAGGAATTCTCGAGGGTCGGGCGTGGTTCGAAAAACAGGGCGAAGCGCAGGCCCACGGGTGATGTTGGGGCGGTGACAGACAGCTCCCCGATCCCCTCCCAAAACCCCGCCGACATCTGCCATAATCTAAGTCCACCTGACTTAGATTTCTCACCAGAAACCGGAACGTAGGCACCAGTTATGCAACCAGACCGATTTCACGATCAAGTCTCAGCGAGGCGATCCAGGCCGCCCAGCGGCTGGCCGACGAGCGCCGCAACCCGCAGACCACGCCCGAGCACCTGCTCGCCGTCCTGCTCGAGCAGGACGGCGGCGTCGTCGCGCCGTGCTGCGCAAGCTCGGCGTCGATCCGGCCGCCGTCCGCCAGGCCCTCGGCCCGGCGCTCGACGCGCTCCCGCAAGCTGAGCGGCGGCCCGGGCGCGCAGGAGCCGGCCGGCGGCTCGAGCGAGCTGATCCAGGTGCTGCGCGACGCCGAGAAGGAGATGCGCGAGCTCGAGGACGAGTACGTCTCCACCGAGCACCTGATGCTGGCGATCGCCGCCCATCCCGGCCGGGCCGGCGACGCGCTGCGCACGCACGGGCGCCACGCGCGAGCAGCTGCTCAAGGCGCTCGCACGAGGTGCGCGGGCAGCCACCGGGTCACCGACCAGAACCCCGAGGACAAGTTCCAGGCGCTGGAGCGCTTCGGCCGCGACCTCACCGAGGCCGCGGCCCAGGGCAAGCTCGACCCGGTGATCGGGCGCGACGACGAGATCCGCCGGGTGATCCAGGTGCTGAGCCGGCGGACCAAGAACAACCCGGTGCTGATCGGCGAGCCCGGCGTGGGCAAGACGGCGATCGTCGAGGGCCTGGCGCAGCGGATCGTCGACGGCGACGTCCCCGAGGGGCTGCGCGACCGCCGGCTGATCGCGCTCGACCTCGGCGCGATGGTCGCCGGCTCCAAGTACCGGGGCGAGTTCGAGGACCGGCTCAAGGCCGTGCTCAAGGAGATCGCCGACGCCAAGGGGCAGATCATCGTGTTCATCGACGAGCTGCACACGATCGTCGGCGCCGGCGCCGCCGAGGGCGCGATGGACGCCGGCAACATG
Source organism: uncultured Solirubrobacterales bacterium (assembly GCA_963834635.1). Lineage (GTDB taxonomy): Bacteria > Actinomycetota > Thermoleophilia > Solirubrobacterales > Solirubrobacteraceae > Palsa-465. The sequence continues at coordinate 269,698 of CAWICI010000003.1, forward strand.
CTCAAGCCGATGCTGGCCCGCGGCGAGCTGCGCGCGGTCGGCGCGACCACGCTCGACGAGTACCGCAAGCACATCGAGAAGGACCCGGCGCTCGAGCGCCGCTTCCAGCCCGTGTTCGTCGGCGAGCCGACGCGTGCGAGGACACGATCGCGATCCTGCGCGGGCTCAAGGAGCGCTACCAGGTCCACCACAAGGTCCGCATCCAGGACTCGGCGCTGGTCGCCGCGGCGACGCTCAGCCACCGCTACATCGCCGACCGCTTCCTGCCCGACAAGGCGATCGACCTGGTCGACGAGGCCGCCTCGCGGATCCGGATGGAGATCGACTCCAAGCCGACCGAGATCGACGAGGTCGACCGGCACATCATGCAGCTCGAGATCGAGCTCCAGTCGCTGGGCGACGACGACGACGCCGGGCACGGTGGCCCGGCGCGAGCAGCTCGAGCGCTCGCTGGCCGAGGAGCGCGAGCGCTCGGCCGCGATGCACGCCGAGTGGCAGCGCGAGAAGGAGACCGTCGGCGCGGTGGCCGAGCTCCAGGAGAAGCTCGAGCAGGCGCGGACCGAGCTCGAGCGCGCCCAGCGCGAGGCCGACCTGGGCCGGGCGGCCGAGCTCCAGTACGGCACGATCCCCGAGCTCGAGAAGCAGCTCGACGACGGCCGAGCAGGCCGAGGCAGAACGGCGGCGCCGGCGCCGCGAGTTCCTCAAGGACGTGGTCGACGCCGAGGACGTGGCCGAGGTCGTGGCCAAGTGGACCGGCATCCCGGTCTCCCGGCTGATGGAAGGCGAGATCGAGAAGCTCGTGCACATGGAGGAGCGCCTGCACCAGCGGGTGATCGGCCAGGACGAGGCGGTCGAGGCCGTGTCGGCCGCGCTGCGCCGCTCGCGGGCCGGGCTCCAGGACCCCGACCGCCCGATCGGCACGTTCCTGTTCCTCGGCCCGACCGGCGTCGGCAAGACCGAGCTGGCCCGGGCGCTGGCCGAGTTCATGTTCGACAGCCAGGACGCGATGGTCCGGATCGACATGTCCGAGTACATGGAGAAGCACTCCGTCTCGCGCCTGGTCGGCGCGCCGCCGGGCTACGTCGGCTACGACGAGGGCGGCCAGCTGACCGAGGCGGTCCGCCGCCGGCCCTATTCGGTGGTGCTGCTGGACGAGATCGAGAAGGCCCACCCGGACGTGTTCAACACGCTGCTCCAGGTGATGGACGACGGCCGCCTGACCGACGGCCAGGGCCGCACCGTGTCGTTCAAGAACACCGTGCTGATCATGACCTCGAACATCCCGGGCGGCCGGGCCGGCGTCGAGGCGCAGTTCAAGCCCGAGTTCATCAACCGGCTCGACGACATCGTCGAGTTCCACGCCCTGAGCCGCGAGCAGATCGGGGAGATCGTCGACCTCCAGGTCGAGCAGCTGATCGCGCGGGTGCGCGAGCGCGAGATCGAGGTCGAGCTCACCGACGCGGCGCGGACGCTGCTCGGGAACCTCGGCTACGACCCCACCTACGGCGCGCGGCCGCTCAAGCGGGTGATCCAGAAGCGGCTCGTCGACCCGCTGGCGCTGGCGATCCTCGAGGGGCGCTTCGGCCCGGCGACACGGTCCGCGTCGACGCCGCCGAGGGCGAGATCGTGCTCGAAGCGCGCCGGAGCTCCGGCCGCCGTGCTAAGCGCCGGCGCGGTCGCCTACCGGGGACGTGGTAGAAGTGCGGGCCTGACCCACGTCGAGAAGGAGGCTGACCGTGCCCACGTACATCATGCTGTCGACGCTGACCCCCGAAGGCGTGCAGACGATCAAGAACAACCCGTCCCGGATCCGCGAGGTCAACCGCGAGGTCGAGCAGCTCGGCGCCACGGTCAAGGCGCAGTGGGCGACGCTCGGGCAGTTCGACTTCGTCAACGTGGTCGAGGCGCCGGACGAGAAGACGATCGCTCGCGTGTCGCTCGAGCTGGGCTCGCGCGGGACGGCCAAGTACGAGACGCTGACCGCGATCCCGATCGACGACTTCATTGGCTCCATCTGATTCCGTGAGCGCCGACCGCGTACTCGTCGTCGGCTCGGGCGGGCGGCGAGCACGCCATGGTGCAGGCGCTGCTGCGCTCGCCCCGCCGGCCCGAGGTCCTGTGCGCGCCGGGCAACGCCGGGATCGCCGATCAGGTCCGGACGCTCGAGTCGCGGCCGAGGATCTCGACGGGATCGTCCGCGCCGCGCGCGACGAGCAGGTCTCGCTGGTCGTGGTCGGGCCAGAGGCGCCGCTCGTCGCCGGGCTGGCCGACGCGCTCGCGCAGGCCGGCGTCCGCTGCTTCGGGCCGAGCGCGGCTGCCGCGGCGCTCGAGGGCTCGAAGGCGTTCTGCAAGGAGGTGATGGACGCCGCCGGGGTGCCCACCGCCGGCTACCAGGTCGTCGCGCACGCCGGAGGAGGGGGTGACGGCGATCACCGGCTACCCCGCGGTGATCAAGGCCGACGGGCTGGCGGCCGGCAAGGGCGTGATCATCGCCCAGGACGAAGCCGAGGCCCGCGAGGCGCTGCAGCAGCTGCTGGTCGAGCGTCGGTTCGGCACCGACCGGGTGGTGGTGGAGGAGTACCTGGCCGGCGAGGAGCTCTCGCTGCTGGCCCTGTGCGACGGCGAGACCGCGCTGCCGCTCGCCTCGGCCCAGGACTACAAGCGGATCTTCGACGGCGACCGGGGCCCCAACACCGGGGGCATGGGCTCCTACTCGCCCGTGCCGGCGATCGACGACGGCGCGCGCGAGAGATCATGTGCCGCGGATCCACCAGCCCGTGTTGGATGAGCTCGCGAGCCGCGGGATCTCCGTTCCACGGCGTCCTGTACGCGGGACTGATGATGACCGCCGCACGGTCCCAAGGTGCTCGAGTTCAACGTCCGCTTCGGCGATCCCGAGACCCAGGCCATCCTGCCGCGGCTGCGCTCCGATCTGCTCGGCCTGCTCGAAGCCGCGACCGTCCCGGGCGGACTGGCGAGGACCGAGCTCGAGTGGTCGGCGGACACCGCGGTCACCGTGGTGATGGCCAGCGCGGGGTATCCGGTCTCGTCTTCGAGTGGCGATCCGATCACCGGACTTGACCGCATCGAGGGCCACGTCTTCGTGACCCACGCCGGCACGGCGCGGACGGCGGTCCGGGCAGGTCGTGACCGCCGGCGGACGGGTGCTCGGCGTCACCGCGCTGGGCCGCGACGCTGCCGACGCCCGCGCGGCCGCATATGCTGCCGCCGACATGATCGAGTTCGACGGCAAGCAGATCCGGCGCGACATCGCGCTCTCGCTCCAGGAAAGCGTGGCATGACCGAGCAGCAGCCCGCGCCGCCCGAGACGGTGGCCGAACCCGTTCCCGCGCTCGAGGAGATCGACGTGGGTGGCCCGCTGGTCGGCATCGTGATGGGGTCAAAGAGCGACGTCCCGGCGATGGAGGCGGCCGAGCGCGAGCTCGGCGAACGCGGTATCAGCTCGGAGGTGCGGGTGATGTCGGCCCACCGCGAACCGGACACGGTCGCCGAATACGCGCGCAACGCGCGGATGCGCGGGCTCCGCGTGATCATCGCCGGGGCTGGACTGTCGGCGGCGCTGCCCGGCGTGGTCGCGGCCCACAGCGATCTGCCCGTGATCGGCGTGCCCCTCACGAGCCGGACGTCGATCGCCGGCGGACTCGACGCGCTGCTGTCGATCGCCCAGATGCCGCCGGGTGTCCCCGTGGCGTGCGTCGGAGTCGACAACGCCCGCAACGCCGCCGTGCTGGCCGCGCGGATCCTGGGTGCCTGACCGAGCTTGCACCGCCAGCGCCCGCGCTAGCCTTGCACGGCACGGCTGATGCCTGAAGCCATCGTTCACGTGTCCGCGGTTGCGGGCAGCCCTCTGCTCGATTCGGCCGGCGAGCGCCTCGGACGGATCGACGACGTGGTCGCCCGCCTCGATTCGGGCGAAGACCTGCCCCCGGTGATCGGGCTGAAGGCCCGGATCGGCGGCCGCGAGGTGTTCGTGCCCATTGCCCAGGTCGAGCACCTGGGGCCGGAGGCCGCACGGAGCATCACCACCAAGCTCAACCTGGCCCAATTCGAACGGCGCCCCGGCGAGGTGCTGCTGCGCTCGGACGTGCTCGACCGCAGCCTGATCAACGTCGACACCGCACGGCTGGTCACGGCCCGCGAGGTCGAGCTGGTCTGCGAGAACGGAAGCTGGCGGGTGGCCGGGATCGACCCGAGCTTCCGGACCCGCCTGTGGCGTCTACTCCCCGGCGCTTTCGCGGCCACGACACCGAACACAGCCAGTTCGTGCCCTGGAGCACATGGAGCCGTTCGTCGGCCACGTTCCCACCTCGCGGCTGAAGCTCGCCTCGCGCCGGCTGGCCCGGCTGCACCCGGCGCAGATCGCCGACCTGGTCGAGGCGGCCTAGTCACGAGGAGGGCGAGGAGATCCTCGAGGCCGTCGGCAGCGGACAAGGAGCTCGAGGCGGATGTGTTCGAGGAGCTCGACGACGAGCACCAGGTCGAGTTCCTGCGCGAGCGCTCAGACCCGGAGGTCGCGGCCGTGCTCGCGCGGATGGAGAGCGACGACGCCGCCGACCTGCTGCTCGAGATCGAACAGGACCGCCGACTGCCCGTGCTCAACCTGATGCCGCCGGCCAAGCAGCGGAAGATCCGCAGCCTGCTCGGCTACAACCCCTCGACCGCCGGCGGGTTGATGGATCCGGACTTCGTGTCGATCGAGGGTGAGGCCACGGTCCGCGACGCGCTGGCCCGGATCAGGGCGAGCGAGCTGGGCCCCGACCAGTTGCTCGATCGTTTGCTTGGTCGACGGCGCGCGGCGTCCTGAGCGGCGCGGTGTCGCTGGCCGAGCTGGTCCGCGCCAGCGAGCAGGATGCCGATCACCAGCCTGATGCGAGACCGCCGACGCCGAGCGTGCCGACCGAGGCCGAGCTGCCCGAGGTCGCGCGGCTGATGATCGGACTACAACCTGATCGCGCTGCCGGTGGTCGACGGCGAGGGCCGGCCGGTGGGAATGATCGCCGTCGACGACGTGCTCGAGCTGCTGGTGCCCGAGGAATGGCGCCGGCGCGCCGGCGCGGCCCGCGACTGAATCGTGGCGCCTGCCGGCGGGCGCTGGTACGCTCGACTTGGCCGCCGGCGGCGGCCCAACCGAGCCCAAGATGAACGACGTCAGCACACATCAGGACAGCGAGCGACCGCGAAGTAGCAGCCCCGCGGCGGGAGCCGTGAGGCCGACTCGCGCGCCGGCGCCTGACCCGGCCCTGAGAGGACCTCCGGCCCGCCGCGGCACCAGCGAGCGGGTATCAGAGAAAGGAGGTCGAGCAGATGGCGAGCAACCCGTCCCCCCGGCGACGCCGACGTCAGCCCCTGCGCGGCCCCCGCTCGACCCCGCCCAGGCGAGCGGCGAAATCAAGGGCGCCTTCGGGACGATCCGCTAGCACGAGGAGGGCCACCGCGGTCTCCGCGCTCGCGGCTGATGGCGCTGCTGGCGATCATCGGCCCCGGGCTGATCGTGATGGTGGGCGACAACGACGCCGGCGGCGTCTCCACCTACGCCCAGGCCGGCCAGAACTACGGCACGAGCCTGCTCTGGGTGCTGCTGCTGCTGGTGCCCGTGCTGATCGTCAACCAGGAGATGGTCGTCAGGCTGGGTGCCGTCACCGGCATCGGCCACGGCAGGCTGATCATCGAGCGGTTCGGCCGGCCGTGGGGATGGTTCCTGACGAGCTTCCTGTTCCTGCAGAACTTCCTCATCATCGTCACGGAGTTCATCGGGGTCAGTCTGGCGCTCGGCTATCTGGGCGTCTCGCAGTACATCTCGGTGCCGATCGCGGCGATGGCGCTGATCGGCGTGACGGCCAGCGGCAGCTTCCGCTTCTGGGAGCGCTCGATGTTCCTGTTCGTGTTCGCGAACCTGCTGGTGTCCCGCTGTTCTTCATGGCCCATCCGAACTTCGGCAACATCGTCCATCACTTCTTCGTGCCGGCATCCACGGTGGCGGCAATTCGACCGCCGTGCTGCTGCTGATCGCGATCGTCGGGACCACGGTGGCCCCGTGGCAGCTGTTCTTCCAGCAGTCGAACATCGTCGACAAGCGGATCACGCCGCGCTGGATCAACTACGAGCGGGTCGACACGTTGCTCGGCGCGTTCGTGGTCGTGGTGGCCGCCGGGGCGCTGATCTGCGATCACCGCCTTCGCCTTCGCCGGGACCCCGTTCTTCGGCCAGTTCACCGACGCCGGCGGAGTGGCGCAGGCACTGGACCACACGGTCGGACCGCTCGCCGCGACGTTCTTCGCCGTCGTGCTCCTGAACGCTTCGCTGATCGGCGCCGGAGCGGTGACGCTGGCCACGCAGCTACGTGATCGGCGACGTGTTCGGCGCCAAGGGTCGCTGCACCGCAGCTTCTTCGAGGCCAAGGGCTTCTACTCCGCCTTCAGCGTTTGATCGTCGCCGCGGCCGGGATCGTGCTCATCCCCGGCGCCCCGCTGGGCGTGATCACCGAGGCGGTGCAGGCGCTGTGCGGGATCGTGCTGCCGATGACGACGCTGTTCCTGCTCATGCTCTGCAACGACCGCGAGGTGCTGGGTCCGTGGACGAACCCCCCGTGGCTGAGGGCAGTCGCCAGCGTGATCGTCGGGATGCTGATCCTGCTCTCGCTGATCCTGACGGTCACCACCGTCTTTCCCTCGATCAACGTGAAGGACCTGGCGCTTGGTGGGCGGCGTCATCGTCGTCCTGGCCGTCCTGTTCCTCGGCGCGAGGGCGTGGAGCTCCGGGCGCGGCGGCGGCTCGGTCACGGTGGTCGATCGGATGCCCGGCGTCCCCAAGGAGCAGTGGACGATGCCGCCCGCCGCCCTGCTCTCGCGCCCGCGATGGTCAAGCGCGCAGCGCACGGCGATGATCGCACTCGGCAGCTACATGGTCGTCGCGCTGGCGCTCTTGATCGTCAAGTCGGTGCAGCTGGCGGGCGGCTGAGGTGATCGCCCGCTACACACGCCCGGAGCTGGCCGAGATCTGGTCCGAGGACGCCCGCTTCGAGGCCATGCGCGAGGTGGAGGTCGCCGCCTGCGAGGAGATGGACGGCCCCACCGAGGCGAGCTCGAGGCGATCCGGCGACGCCACGTTCACGCGTCGAGGCGATCGCCGAGCGGGAGAAGGTCACCGATCACGACATTGCGGCGTTCGTCGACGTGCTCGCCGCCTCGGCCGGACCAGCGGGCCGCTGGATCCACTACGGCCTGACCTCGAGCGACGTGCTCGACACCGGACTCGCGCTCCAGCTCCGGCGCGTCGCGGAGCTGGTCCTCCCCGACGCCGAGCGGCTGGTGCAGGTCCTCGCGCAGCGCGCGCGCGAGCACGCGCACACCCTGTGCGCGGGCCGGACGCACGGGATCCACGCCGAGCCGACCACGTTCGGGATCAAGCTCGCCGGGTTCGCCTTCGAGGCCGAGCGCAACCGGCAGCGGCTCGAGCGGGCCTTCGGGCAGGCGGCCGTGGGCGCGATCTCCGGGGCGGTGGGCACGTACTCCGCCACCTCGCCCGAGTTCGAGCAGCGGGTGCTCGCATCGCCTCGGCCTCGCGCGCGAGCCGGTGTCCACCCAAGTGGTCGCCCGCGACCGCCACGCCGAGCTGCTCCAGGCGATTGCCCTGGCCGGGGCCGGCCTCGAGCGTTTGGCGACCGAGATCCGTCACCTGGCCCGAACCGAGGTGGGCGAGGTGCGGGAGCCGTTCTCCGCCGAGCAGAAGGGCTCGAGCGCGATGCCTCACAAGCGCAACCCGATCAAGTCAGAGCAGGTGGCGGGGCTGGCCCGGGTGCTGCGGGGCAACGCGGCGGCGGCCGCTCGAGAACGTGGCGCTGTGGCACGAGCGCGACATCTCGCACTCCTCGGTCGAGCGGATCATCCTGCCCGACTCGACCACCCTCCTCGACCACATGCAGCGACGGATGATCGCGCCTGGTGAGGGAATGGTGGTCGACGCGGAGCGGATGCGCGCGAACCTCGAGCTGACCTACGGCGCGCTGTTCTCCCAGCGCGTCCTGCTCGCCCTGGTGGAAGGCGGGCTGAGCCGCGACGACGCCTACCGCATCGTCCAGCGCCTGGCCCAGCGCGCCCTGGACGAGCGCGTGCCGATGCGCGAGCTGCTGGCCGCCGATCCCGCGGCGGCCGGCCTCGATCTCGACGCGGTCTTCGACTACGCGCCCGTTCGTTCGCTACGCCGACGAGATCGTCGGGCGGCTGGACGCGATCGACGCAGCCAGCCTCAGCACTCGTTAGCCTGGCACGCTTCGAAGGCGCGCCTGTGTGGCCGGGGGCGTGTCCCAGGCCAACCCTAGGAGGCTCAGATGTCAAGCGCCTTGAGCGCCGTCGCCCGTCGGCGTCAATGGTTTTGGCGGTTCTCGCGCTGGTCGTTGCCGCGTCGGGGACGGCGGTTGCCGCCAGTCACCTGGTCAGCGGCGACTCCCTGATCAAGAAGCGCTCGCTGTCGGGGAACCGGTTGAAGAACCACACGATCACCGGCAAGCAGGTGAACGTGAAGAAGCTCGGCACGGTGCCGAAGGCCAAGAATGCGAGCGAGCTGGGCGGCCAGTCGGCGAGCTCGTTCGTGTCGAGCAGCCAGTTGCAGCGGACGGGCGGAATGGTCATGAACCACGGGCAGACGTCCACCGTGTTGCACAGCGGCGCGCTGTCCGTCATCGCGTCCTGCTCATCGAGCGGCAGCACCACGACGGCCGCGCTGGCCGGGAAATCGACCACCGGCAAGTGGCTCCTCGGCGGAACCGAGGAGGCGGCGACCGGCAGCAAGGCGATCGGAACGGCAGCGGTGCCTCGGAGACCGGCCACTGGGTTCCGATCGACGTCGGCGATGGGAGCGGAGACACGATCAACGGCTCCGGAGTGCTGGCCGCGAACTATCCAAGCTCCGGTCATTGCTACTTCAGCCTGGTGGCCGCGAGTAGCTGACTCTCCAGCCCAGGCGTAATCACGGGGGCGCGGACCCTTGCGGTCCGCGCCCCTTTTTCTGCCCGGGCGAGCCCGATCGCCGCCGGGCTCGTTGCTAGCATCGCCTCGGTGACCGCCATCGCCGACCTGCCCCTCATCGCCTCGGGGAAGGTCCGCGAGATCTACGACCTTGACGATCGGCTCCTGATCGTCGCCTCCGACCGGATCTCGACCTACGACGTGGTTCACCCCACGCCGATCCCCGACAAGGGCAACGTGCTCACCGGGCTGTCGACCTTCTGGTTCGAGCGCACGGGCGAGATCGTCAGCAACCACCTGATCTCGATCTCGGACGGAGTCCCGGACGAGGTCCGGGGCCGCGGGATGGTCGTCCGCAAGCTGCGGATGCTCCCGGTGGAATGCGTGGTCCGCGGCTATCTGAGTGGCTCGGGGTGGAAGGACTACCAGCGCACGGGCGCGGTCTCCGGCATCGAGCTCCCGGAGGGCCTGCGCGAGTCGGACCGCCTGCCGGAGCCGATCTTCACCCCCTCGACCAAGGCCGAGGTCGGCCACGACGAGGCGATCGACCTCGAAGAGGCCGGCCGGCTGGTCGGCGATCGCGCTCTGGCCGAGCGCCTGCGCGACGTCTCGATCGCCGTGTACGAGAGCGCCGCCGAGCACGCGCGCTCGCGCGGAATCATCCTCGCCGACACGAAATTCGAGTTCGGGCTCGACTCCGAGGGCGAGCTCACCCTGGGTGACGAGGTCTGCACCCCCGACTCCTCCCGCTTCTGGCCCGCCGATGAGTACGAGCCGGGCCGTGGCCAGCCGAGCTTCGACAAGCAGTTCGTGCGCGACTGGGCCTCGGGCACCGGCTGGGATCGCAACCCGCCCGCGCCGCCGATCCCCGACGACGTGGTCGCGCGCACGCGGGAGAAGTACATCGAGGCATACGAGCGGGTCGTGGGTGATCCGTTCGAGCAGTGGCTTCGCCGCACCGGCGCGTTCGCGGATGAAGGCCCGGGTCCTCGTCAGGCCGAAGCAAGGAATCCTCGATCCGCAAGGGCAAGCGGTGGAGAGGGCGCTCCCCGCACTCGGATTCGAAGGGGTCAAGCGGGTTCACGTCGGGCGGATCGTCGAGCTCGAACTCGACGATCCCGCTCGCTTGCCCGAGATGTGCGAGCGCCTGCTGGTCAACCCGCTGATCGAGGACTACGAGATCGTTTCGGAGGATCCGGCGTGAAGTTCGGAGTGATCCGCTTCCCCGGATCCTGCGACGAGGTCGATGCGCTCGAGGCGGCCTCGCGCGTCGGCGACGCGGTGCTGCTGTGGCACGGCGAGCGTGACCTGCGTGGGGTGGACGCGGTGATCGTCCCCGGCGGCTTCTCCTACGGCGACTACCTGCGGGTGGGCGCGATCGCCCGGTTCGCTCCGGTGATGGAGGAGGTGGCGGCGTTTGCCCGCGATGGCGGCCTCGTCCTGGGGATCTGCAACGGCTTTCAGGTCCTGTGCGAGGCGGGGCTGCTCCCGGGCGCGCTGCTCCCCAACGTCTCGCTGCGATTCGTCTGCCGGCAGGTGGAGCTTGAGGTGGCCGACGCCGAGACCCCGTTCACTCAGGAATGCGAACCGGGTCAACGGTTGTCGATCCCGGTCAAACACACGACCGGGCGCTTCTATGCCGATCGACCGGTGCGGGTGGTGCTCCGATACGCGCCCGGCGAGAACCCGAATGGGTCGCAGGACGACATCGCCGGGATCTGCAACGAGCAGGGCAACGTGTTCGGCCTGATGCCCCATCCCGAGCACGCGGTCGATCCGCTCACCGGCTCGACCGACGGGCTGAAGATCTTCGAGTCGCTGCGAGCGCATGTCGGCGAGCACGTCTTCGCGTAGCCGCCACCGCGAGCTCGGGCTCACCGACTACGAGTACGAGCTGATCCTCGAGCGGCTGGGGCGCGAGCCCAACGGGGTCGAGCTGGCGATGCTCTCCCTGATGTGGTCAGAGCACTGCGCCTACAAGCACTCGCGCAAGCTGCTGCGGCGGCTGCCCACCGAAGGGCCGCACCTGCTGATGGGCCCAGGCGAGAATGCCGGCGCGGTCGACGTCGGTGGCGGCTTGGCCGTCGCCTTCAAGGTCGAGTCCCACAACCACCCCAGCGCGGTGGAGCCGTTTCAGGGCGCGGCCACCGGCGTGGGCGGGATCCTCCGCGACGTGTTCGCGGTTGGAGCGCGGCCGATCGCCGTGTTGGACTCGCTGCGCTTCGGTGAGCCGGCGGACTCGCAGCGCTCGCGCTACCTGCTCGAGCGCGCGGTGGCCGGGATCGGCCACTACGGCAACTCGATCGGCGTCCCCACTGTGGGCGGCGAGATCTACTTCGAGCCCAGCTACGAGCAGAACTGCCTGATCAACGCGATGTGCCTGGGCATTGCCCCCCACGCCCGGCTGACCCGCAGCGCCGCCGCCGGCCCGGGCAACGTGCTCGTCCTGCTCGGCGCCCTGACCGGCCGTGACGGGATCGGCGGCGCTTCGGTCCTGGCCAGCGCCGAGCTCGGCGAAGGCGATGAGGCCAAGCGGCCCTCGGTCCAGATCGGCGATCCGTTCGCGGAGAAGAAGCTGCTCGAGTGCTGTCTCGAGCTGCTCGACCGGGAGCTGCTCGTGTCCTTGCAGGACCTGGGCGCGGCCGGCCTAACCTCCTCGGCCTCGGAGATGGCCAGCAAGGGCGGCGTCGGGCTCGACATCGACGTGTCCCGCGTGCCCCTGCGCGAGGAGGGGATGGAGCCGTTCGAGATCATGGTCTCGGAGTCCCAGGAACGGATGTTGTGCGTGGTCGCCCCCGAGCGCGTCGGCGCCGTGATCGACGTCTGCGAGCGCTGGGAGACGCTGGCCACCCCGATCGGCTCGGTCACCGACACCGGCCTCGTGCGAGTGCTCCAGGCCGGGGTCGTCGTCGGCGAGCTCCCGGTCGAGGTGCTGGTCGACGATTGCCCGTTGTATGACCTGGAGCCTGCGGCGCCCGGGGCCGCCTCGGAGCCCGCCGCGACCCCCGGGGCCGCCCCCCCCACCCAAGATGCACCTCTTTACGGGGCGTCGGAGCGGGTCCTGACCGGGGACGAGGGCCGGGCCGAGACCCTCCTTGCCCTGCTGCGCTCCCCGAACATCGCCTCGCGGCGACCAGTGTTCGAGCAGTACGACTGGATCGTGCAGTCGCGCACCGTGCGCCGGCCCGAGGAGGCCGACGCCGCGGTGCTCACGCTGCCCGACGGCGGCGCGATCGCCGTCTCGATCGACGGCAACGGCCGCCGGGTGGCCTGCGATCCGCTCGCCGGGGCCGCCGAGGCGGTGTACGAGTGCTCGGCCAACCTCGCCTGCGTCGGCGCCGAGCCGCTCGGCCTGACCAACTGTCTGAACTTCGGCAATCCGGAGAAGCCGCACGTGGCCTGGCAGCTGGTGCAGGCGGTGGAGGGGCTGGCTGCGGCGTGCAAAGCGCTCGACGTCCCGGTCGTGGGTGGCAACGTCTCGCTCTACAACGAAGCGCCGACCGGGCCGATCTTCCCCACCCCAGTGGTCGGCATGGTGGGCAAGCTGCCGACTGCGGCGAGCGCAGGGCGCCTGGGCTTCCAGAATGAGGAGGATGCGATCGTGGTGGCGTCGCTGCCCGGGTTTTCGCTCGCCGGCTCGGAGCTCTCGAAGCTCCGCGGGGAGGCGCCGACCGGGCCGCTGCCCTCGGTGGCCGCTTCGGAGGTGGGCGCGCTACATGCCGCGGTCCGCGAGGCTGTCCGCTCGGGTGCGGCGGTCAGCGCCCACGATGTCGCCGAGGGTGGGCTGGTGGTGGCGATCGCCGAGTGCTGCGTGGCCGGAGGGCTCGGCGCGGCGGTGGAGCTCGGGTCCCTGGGTGAGGCGGAGCTCTTCGGGGAGGCGCCGGGATGCGCCTTCGTACTCTCGGGCCAGCGCGAAGCGCTCGAAGCCGCGGGCGTGCCCGGGCTGCGGGTGATCGGCCGGGTCGGGGGTGAGGAGCTGGATCTGGGCGACGGGACGAAGCTCGCAGTTTCCGCGCTGCGCACCGCGCACGCCCGCGGGCTCGAGGGTTTGGTCTAGGGCCGCTGCTAGCCTAGTTTGCGGGCTTTCGGATGCCTCCTGTGACCGATCATCGCGACGGGCCACGCGACGAATGCGGTGTCTTCGGGATCTACGCTCCCGAACACGACGTCGCTCGGTTGGCGTACTTCGCCCTGTTCGCGCTCCAGCACCGCGGACAGGAATCCGCGGGCATCGCCACAGCACCACGCGGGGGCAGCATCATGGCGATCCGGGATCAGGGGCTGGTGGCGCAGGTGTTCGACGAGCACACACTGCGCTCGCTCGTCGGCGACATGGCGATCGGTCATGTCCGCTACTCGACCACGGGCTCCTCGCAATGGGAGAACACCCAGCCGATCGTTCGCGACGACCGGCGGACTCTGGCCCTCGCTCACAACGGCAACCTGATCAACGCCGTCGAGCTCCACGCCGAGCTGCGCGGGCAGGAGGTTCCGTTCCAATCGACTTCGGACTCCGAGATCATCGCCGCCTTGCTGGCCACCCATCCGGCCGAGCGGATCGAAGACGCCGTCGCCGAGGTGCTGCCCCGGCTGCGCGGCGCGTTCTCGACGGTGATCATGACCGAGGACGCGGTGGTGGCGTTCCGGGATCCCTACGGGCTCCGGCCGCTCGCGCTGGGGATGATCGAGGACGGGCAGGGCGGCGCCGCGTACTGCGTGGCCAGCGAGTCCTGCGCATTCGATCTGATCGGCGCCCGCTTCCTGCGCGAGGTCCAGCCCGGCGAGGTGGTCACGCTCACGCACGGCGGTATCCGCACGCGGGTGGTCGCGCAGGCCGAGCGCCGGGCGTTCTGCGTGTTCGAGTACATCTACTTCGCGCGCCCCGATTCGCGGATGGCCGGGACCGTGCTCCAGGCCGCCCGCGCCCGGATGGGCGAGATCCTCTGGCGGGAGGCCCCGGTGGCCGCCGATCTCGTCATCCCCGTCCCCGACTCGGGCAACGCCGCCGCGCGTGGGCTGGCCCGCGCCGCCGGACTGCCCCAGGACGACGGCTTCATCAAGAATCGCTACGTCGCGCGGACCTTCATCCAGCCCGGACAGGAGCTGCGCCGCCACGGCCTGCGGCTCAAGTTCAATCCGCTGCCCGAGGTCGTCTCCGGCAAGCGGCTGATCGTCGTCGATGATTCGATCGTGCGGGGTAACACCATGCCCGGGATCGTCCGCATGCTCCGCGACGCCGGCGCGGCCGAGGTCCACGTGCGCATCTCATCCCCGCCGATCAAGCATCCCTGCCACTACGGCATCGACATGTCGACGCGCGAGGAGATGATCGCGCATGAGCGCAGCACCGAGCAGATCGCGGACGAGCTCGGCGCCGACTCGCTGCACTATCTCTCGATGGAGGGCGTCTACGAGGCGGTCGGTGCCTCACCCGCCGCCCACTGCGACGCCTGCTTCACCGGCGACTACCCCCTTCAGGGCACCGAAGCGAGCAACGGCAAATACGCGCTCGAGCTCCCGCTCGTGCAGGCATAAGCACCCAGTCACGGCGCGCCTTTGCTGGCCGAGGTCGGCGGTATCGTCGCCAGCCCGATGGATTCACGGCGCGCGCTTCAGAGCATCTTCGACTTCGACGACTTCCGGCGCGGCCAGGCGGACGCGGTGGCCGCTGCGCTCGCCGACCGCGACGCCCTGGTGGTGATGCCGACCGGCTCGGGAAAGTCGCTCTGCTACCAGCTCCCCGCGCTGATGCGGAACGACCTCACGCTGGTCGTCTCGCCGCTCGTCTCACTCATGCACGACCAGGTCAGCGCGCTTTCGCAGGTCGCGCCGGGCCGGGTGGAGGTGGTCAACGCCCAGCGCGGCGGGGCGCTCAACGCCCAGGCGCTCGAGCGCGCGGCGCAGGGTCAGACCCGTCTGCTCTACGTCGCTCCCGAACGGTTCGGCTCGCCCGGCTTTGAGAAGACGCTCGCTGCGGCGCGCATCGGGCTGTTCGTCGTCGACGAGGCTCACTGCGTCTCCCAGTGGGGACACGACTTCCGGCCCGACTACTTCTCTCTCGCGGCCGCCGCCCGGCGGCTTGGCGCCCGGGCGACGATCGCCCTGACCGCGACGGCCACGCCGCGCGTGGCCGAGGACATCGCCCGCCGCCTGGAGCTGCGCGACCCTGTCCGGGTCACCACGGGCTTTGACCGCCCCAACCTCAGCTTCGGGGTCGTGCCCTGCGGTGGCACGCTGGACAAGGAGCGACGGATCGCGGCGGCGCTGAGCGAGCCCGATGCATTGCCCGCGATCGTCTATGCCGGTACCCGCGATGCCAGCGAGCGCCTCGCCCGGTGGCTGTCCCGGGCGATGGACGAGGAGGTGGCCGTCTACCACGCCGGACTCGATCGGGCTGTCCGGACCGCGACCCAGGAGCGCTTCATGACCGGCGCCGTCCGGGTCATCGTGGCCACCAATGCGTTCGGGATGGGAATCGACAAGGCGGACGTCCGCACCGTCGCCCACGCCTCCGTGCCCGGCTCGCTCGAGGCCTATTACCAGGAGGCCGGCCGTGCGGGGCGCGACGGGCGACCATCCCGCTGCCTGCTCTTCGCCGAGCAGCGCGACAAGGGGCTGCACGTGTTCTTCATCCAGCGCGCCCGGGTTTCGGGGGAGACCGTCGAGGCAGTGGCCGAACAGCTCCGGTGGGCGGGACTCGACGGTCGCTACGACCTACCCCTCTCCGACCTCGCCTCAGGCCTGGGACGGCGCACCGACGCCGATGCCGTCCGGGCCGTGATCGGGCACCTGGCCCGAGCCGGGATGCTGGCCCCCTCGCCCGCTCCGCCCGACCGTGCTGCCGGCCGGGTGATCGGGCAGTGGGACGCTCGGACGCTCGCGATCTGCCTGCGCTCCACGCGCGAGGCAGAGAGCGCCCGGTGGGGCCAGTACCGCGCGATCTGGGACTACGTGGAGCGCTCACAGTGCCGCCGCTCCGCGCTCCTGTCCTATTTCGGCGATCGGTCGGTGCCTGCACCGCGGGTCAGCTGCTGCGACACGTGCTCGCCGCAGCTCGTCGCGGCACCGTCCCCACCGGAGGCGGTCGGTCGGTCAGCTCCTTCCGGGGACCTCGACCAGGCGATCCTCGAGGTGGTCCGTTCAGCGCGGCCCTCGGTCGGTCGCACCCGGGCGGTGGAGATCCTCCGCGGCGGTCGCTCGAAGGTCATCGCCGAGCGTCACTATGACGAGCTGCCGCGCTACGGAGCGTTCGCGCACCTGCGCTCGGCCGAGGTGCTCGGGCGGGTGGACGAGCTGCTCGAGTCCGGAACGCTGCGCCGCACAACCGGCAAGTTCCCGAAGCTGATCGCGGCATGAGGGTCGCGGTCCTCGCCTCGGGCGAGGGGACCAACCTCCAGGCCCTGCTCGATCAGGTCCACGGACGGGAGGGGATCGAGATCGTGGGGGTGGCGTCCGACCGGCCCCAGGCGCGGGCATTGGAGCGGGCGCGCGGCGCGCAGGTCGTGACGGCCTCGTTCCCGCGCGAGGCTCACGGTTCTCGGGCCGAGCGCGACGGAGCAATGGCGGCGTGGCTGCGGGAGCAGGGCACCGAGCTGGTCGTACTGGCCGGCTACATGCAGCTCCTCAGCCCGAACTTCCTGGCCGCCTTCCCGCAGCGGGTGGTCAACGTTCACCCCGCCCTGCTCCCCGCCTTCCCGGGGATCCACGCGCCCGAGCAGGCCCTGGCCTATGGAGTGAAGGTCTTTGGGGTGACGGTCCATTTCGTCGACGAAGGAGTGGACACGGGACCAGTCATCCTCCAGCGGGCGATCGAGCTACCCGAGGCGCGCACACCGGAGGAGGTGCGCAGCGCTCTGCAGGAGATCGAGCACGAGCTGCTGCCCCAGGCGGTCATTTTGATCTCGCGTGGTGCGGTGAAGTTCGACCCTGGGAACCCGCGGCGCGTCGTGATCGACCGGTAGAGTCGAAGCCAGATGGAACAGGACACCCGTCCTTCTTCCGAAATAGCGACAACCGCAGAGGGCGAAGTCCAGGTCGCCCGGGCGCTGCTTTCGGTCTCCGACAAGACAGGGATCGTCGAGTTCGCCCGTGGGCTGGCCGACCTGGGGATCGAGATCATCTCGACTGGCGGTACTGCCGGGGCGCTCGAGGAGGCGGGGATTCCGGTCCGCTCAATCAGCGACCTGACCGGTTTCCCCGAGATCATGGACGGCCGGGTGAAGACGCTTCACCCCAAGCTCTACGCCGGCTTGCTCGCGGTGCGCGACCAGGAAGCCCACATGCAGGCGGCCCGCGAGCAGGAGGTCGAGTTCGTGGACCTCGTGTGCGTGAACCTGTATCCGTTCGAGCGGACCGCTGCCCAGCGGGGGGTCTCGGACCGCGACGTGATCGAGAACATCGACATCGGCGGCCCGACGATGATCCGGGCCGCGGCCAAGAACTACGCCTTTGCGGCGCCGGTGGTCACCCCCGAGAGCTACGACGCGGTGCTCGCCGAGCTGCGCGAGCTTGACCGTCGCCTGTCGCTGTCCACGCGAGAGAACCTGGCGGCCGAGGCGTTTGCCTACACGGCCCGCTACGACACCGCGATCGCGCGCTGGTTCCAGGAGAAGCGCGAGGACTTTCCGCCCCTGTTCGTGCGCGCGTTCGAGAAGGTGCTGGAGCTTCCCTACGGCGAGAACCCGCACCAGCGCGCCGCCTACTACGCCCAGGTGGGCAGCCGCACCCACATCCTGTCGATGATCTCCCAGCTGGGCGGCAAGGAGATCTCGCTCAACAACCTGCTCGACCTGGACGCCGGCCGGCTGCTCCTGGCCGAGTTCCAGGTCCCGGCCTGCGTGATCATCAAGCACAACAATCCGTGCGGGGTGGCCGTGGGGACGACCCCGCTCGAGGCCTACCAGCGAGCGTTCGCCTGCGACCCGATGTCGGCCTTCGGTGGGGTGGTGTGCCTGAACCGCGGGGTCGACAAGGAGCTCGCCGAGGCCCTCGTCGAGCAGTTCCTCGAGGTCCTGTTCGCGCGCGGATACGACGAGGACGCGCTCGGCGTCCTGCAGAGCAAGCCCAACACCCGGGTCCTCGACGACCGCGAGCGCCGCTCCCCCGACCTGATCGATCCCCAGCTCCGCCAGGTGGTGGGCGGCATGCTCGTCCAAGACCGAGACTCGGACCTGGAGGACCGCGAGACCATGCAGGTGGTCAGCGAGCGACGGCCCGACGAGTCCGAGTGGAGCGAGATGCTGTTCGCCTGGAAGGTGTGCAAGCACGTCCGCTCGAACGCGATCGTCCTCTCGCACGAGCTGGCCACCGTCGGCATCGGCGCCGGCCAGATGAGCCGGGTCGACTCGGTCCGTCTGGCGATCGAGAAGGCGCGCTCGACGCTGAAGGGCTCGGTCATGGCCTCCGACGCCTACTTCCCGTTCCCCGACGGGCCCCAGCTCGCCCTAGAAGCCGGCGTCTCGGCGATCATCCAGCCGGGCGGCTCGATCCGGGATCCCGAGGTGGTGTCGGCCGTTGACGCCGCGGGCGCCGTGATGGTGTTCACCGGCCGCCGGCACTTCCGCCATTGACCTCCGAGCCGGTGCAGCGCTTCGGGGGCGACCCGCCCTCACCGTGGGAGGGCACCTACGGCTTCAGCCGCTTGGTGCGCGTCGGGGACTTCGTGCTCGTCGGCGGCACGACCTCGGTGGACGAGGACGGCGTGGTGCTCGGCGAGAACCTGTACGAGCAGACCGCGGAGATCCTGCGGAAGGTCGAGCACGAGCTCGGGCGGGTCGGAGCTCGACTGGCCGATGTGGTCTCGACCCGGGTTTTTGTCACCGACATCTCGCGGGCGGATGAGGTCGGGCGGGCGCACGGGACCGTGTTCGGGGACGTGCGGCCGCTGATGACGATGGTCGAGGTCAGCGCGCTGATCGATCCGAGGATGCTGGTGGAGATTGAGGTCGTGGCGGTGGTGGGGTCGGGGTCGGGGTAAGGGTTCGTTCGGGGCCCTGGCGGCCTCCCGGGCCTGGGGCCCGTCTGGGGCCTTGGGCGTGCTTGGGGCTTTGGGGCCTTGGGGCTGCCCGGCCGAGCCTGAGAATCGCCCGCCAATGATTGAGAAGCATCACCTCCAAAAGCCGCCAAGCGTCACGTGCCAATCGGTCCCGAGGCACCATTGCGCCCTTCCAGCGCCCTGAAACCTGCCCCGTCCGCGATGGGGTTCGCGCACGTCGCCTTTGTCGGCGTCGCAACTACGCGATCATGAGGTCCGGCCGCCGTAGCTCAGCTGGCAGAGCAGCGGACTTTTAATCCGAAGGTCGTGGGTTCGATCCCCACCGGCGGCATGGGAAGGGCGGAACGGGGCGTGGGCGGGGCACCTGGAGCGTAAGTGTCAGCTTCTTGGTCTGATCTCGGTTCGGATTGAGCCGAGCCCCTAGACGCGTAGCTCACCGTCCGCATTTCCAGTCCCGCTCCCGTGGCAGCGGTACATTTCGCCGATGGCAGAGCCCGAGGCCGATGAGATCGAAGTCATCGGGCTGGAGCGGCTGTTGAACAAGTCATCCGCGGTGGATCATCGCGGAGCGTTCCGGCAGGACCCGATCGATGGCGTTGCCTTCAGGCCGGCGCGCCCGGTCCCCCATGAGGACGGGACACTGACCGAGATCGCCCGTGCTGGATGGGAGGAACTTGACCAGCCGGTCGTCCAGGTGCACTTGACGACCACGATGGCCGGACGGGTGCGAGCCTGGGGATTGCACCGGCGCTCGACCGACCGGCTGTTTGTTGTCCGCGGGCTGGTGTCGATTGTCGTCTACGACGGGCGGGCGGCTTCGCCGACAGTGGGCAGTCTGAACGAGTTCCGCGTGAGCGAACGTAACCCCGGGATGCTCGTCATTCCGCCGAACCTCTATCACGGGTGGAAGAACCTGGGTATCGATGAGGCGCTCATCGTCAACATGCCCTCGGAGACATACAACTACGAGCATCCAGATGCCCTGGACATGCCCTACGACTCTCCGCAGGCCGGCGAGGTAGTGCCGTTTCGCTGGTGACTGCCCCGGCCCCGCCGGACGGTCCGCTGGTCACAGTCATCGTTCCCACCCACGACCACGCCAGCACGGTCGACCTGGCCTGCAAAAGCGTTCTCGAACAGTCAGTTCAATCCCTCGAGCTCATCGTCATCGGGGACGGAGCCACGCACGATGTGCGTGAAGCCGTAGTCCCTCTATTGGCTGACGGCCGAGTGCGTTTCATCGAGCGGCCCAAGACCGCGAGTCGGGCCGAGCGCGTCCGTCACGAGGTGCTCTCGCGGGCGACTACGCCTTATGTCTGCTACCTGGGCGACGACGACATCATGCTGCCCGAGCATGTGGCGAGGACAGTGGATCGGCTGCAGACCGTCGACTTCACTCATCCCCTCCCCGTGTTCATTGACGGGCGGGGAGAGCTCCAGGCGCACGTGACTGATCTGGCCGACCCCCAGTGCCGGCGATGGCATCAGCACCCGTCTCGCAACGCTGTGTCCCTGACGGGTGTGGGTCATCGACTCGACGCCTACCGTCGGCTTCCTCATGGCTGGCGCGAGGCCCCGCCCGGCCTATGGTCGGACCATTACATGTGGCAGCAGTGGTTCGCGCATCCTGGCTTCCGCTATGCCACCGGCAACCAGTTGACCGTGCTCAAGTTCGAGGCCTCGGCGCGAGGCGACATGACTCCCGCCGAGCGCAGGGCCGAGCTGATGGCTTGGCTCGCGCGCTCCCGGGAGCCGGACTTCGAGGCCGAGTTGGCCGCCGGAGCGGTGGCGGCGGGATGGCGAGCGGGCGTCCGCCTGCGCCTCGCCTTGGACTGGCAGGTCGATCAATCTGCCCGTGAGCACGACGTTCTCGCCGCGCGAGAGGAGGAATCCAGGGCGGCCGAACAGCGGGCACGAGCTGAAGCCGCCGACCTCAGAGCCCGACTCGGCGCCATACAAGCCTCCAGAACCTGGAAGGCTCGAAACCGGCTGGTCCGGATGCCGTTCCTACGCCGGCTGTCACGCCGATGAGGACGGACCGGCAGGGCCGAGGTCCGTGATTCCGCTGTCGTCACGAGCACGATGCCGTAGCCGGCGCACTAGAGCGCGGGTGGCCCTGACGTGTCGGAAATGAAATGACGCCGGCGCTGGCCGGTACCGCTAGCCAAGGAGCGTGAGCTGCGGCCGACGCAGCGAGCGGCCGCGCTCAGCTGGTGGCGCTGAGCGCTCCATCGACGACCGCTTGTGCTGCGGGCCCGTATGGGGGGGCGAAGGTCTCTATGAGATCGCCTTCGCCGCGGACGAACACGGCGCGCAGGTTGGAGAACTCGCGGAATCCTTCGATGCCGTGATGGCGGCCGAGGCCGCTGTGGCCGACGCCTCCGAACGGGAGTGAGGGCAGCGCGCCGTGCACGGCGGCGGCGTTCACGCACGCGCCCCCGGATGTGGTGCGGCTCAGGAGGTCGTCGGCAAGCGCCTCGTCCTTTGCGAACGCGTACATCGCGAGCGGCCGTTCCCTCCCATTGACGTGCTCGATCGCCTCCTCGAGGGTGTCGTAGGGCTTGATCGGAAGGATCGGGCCGAAGATCTCTTCTTGCATCAAGGCGAGGTCGTCGGGAGGGTCGATCACGAGCGTGAGCGGCATTTGGCGCGTACGGGCGTTGGGTTCGGTCGCCGGCTCGAGCGCCCGCACGTCGCACCCCTTCTCGTGAGCTTCATCCAGTAGACGCTGGAGCCGCTCCAAGTGGCGCTCAGAAATGATCCCCGTGCAGCCCTCCGACTGCGAGTAGTCCGGCATCGCCTCGTGTACGTATTCGGCGGCCAGGCTCGCGACCTGCTCTAGCCGCGTGCGGGGGACCAGGCAGTAGTCGACCGAGATGCACATTTGTCCGTTCTTGACAGCCTTGGTCCCGAGCAACTGCTTGACCGTTTCGCGGTCGATGCTGTCCTCGGCGATGATCGCTGGGCACTTTCCGCCCAGCTCGAGTGTTACGGGCACGAGCTGTTCGGCGGCAGCCTTGGCGATCTCTCGTCCCACGGCGGTGCTGCCCGTGTACAGGAGATGATCCCAGCGCACGCGAGCGAAGGCCTTGGCCAGCTCGACGCCGCCGATGGCGACGTCGACGCGATCACGGTCGAAGGTCGTGCGAATCATGTCTCGCAAGAGTTCGCCACAGGCAGGCGCGTACTCGGAGGGCTTGATCACCACGCGGTTGCCCGCGGCCAGCATCTCGACCAGCGGGCCGACCGATAGGTCAAAGGGGAAGTTCCAGGGCACGATGTTGCCGATCACGCCCTTCGGCTGGGGCTGGACGAATGCGCGGCCGGAGCCGAACAGAGTCGGATCAGTCCATCGCGGCTCCGGCGCCATCCATGCCTCGAGCTGCTCGATCGCGTGGCCGGCCCGGCCGGCCGGGCCGAGCACCTCGATCAGATCGGCGGCAAGCCTGGGGTGGACCCCAAAGTCGCTGTTCAGCGCGTCCTCGATTTGCCTGCGATGGCCGATGAGCATGCCCGCAAGCGCACCGAGCAGCTCCTGGCGCTCGTGCAGCGACGGAAAGGGATCAGCTTGGAACGCCTGGCGCTGGCGCGCGAGCATCTCGTCGAGCTCGACGAGTCCCGCCGCGTCCTCCCCCGGGGTGGTGGATCGGTTCTCGACGATGGCCACGATGATCTCCTCTCTGGCAGGGGGGCCAGACACTACGCTGGCTGGTCGACCGCTGCCACCGCGGCCACGGCCACTACGTCTCACAGCCAGCGATTCGTCGCCAGCCGGACAGGCCGGGCTGCACCATTGGTCACTTCGCCTCAGTGGCCTGAGATTTCCGCCCGAGCGCCGGCAGGACGGGATGGTGCTGCCGGCGCCGCATCGCTTGCGTGATCGGGCGGACGGACCCCCAAGGCGTGACTCGCGGTGTGGTGGGTGCCGGGAGGCAGCAGACCGTCGACGTCATCGAGCATCGCGCGTTCGCGACCTCCGAGACGCTCGTGCTGGCGCTCGTGCTCGTCCCAGGAGCCGACTACGAACATCTCCTCCACGGCATCGCGCTCGGACAGGTCACGGTGCAGATGCCAGTGCGTCGCCCCCGTCCAGCGTGGGACGCGTTCGCAGCAAAAACGCGTCCCGAAATATGTCCCGAACCGCGCATTTCTGACCCGATCTCAGGACACTCAGGCGAACCCAGAACCCCGTGACGCAGAGTCACGCAGAGTCGATCCAGCGCTCGAGTCGTCGGCCTTCGCGGGTCATGAGTGCGGGGTCGCGGAAGGTTCCCCAACGTCCGTAGCCGCGGCGCGGTCACAGGTGGGGACTCGGCGAGGTCGCAGAAGCGCCGTGTCAGCTGTTGCGGTAGGCGGCCAGGAAGGTGCGCACCCCGTCCTCGGCGAAGCGCTTCAGCTTCGCTGGCGTCGGGGTCTTGTCGCTGCCGAGCAGCATGGCCTCATTGATCGGGGCGGACATGATCAGCCAGTTGAACTGCGCGGCCGCGACAGCGGGGTCCTCAAGCCGCAGCACACCCCGGGCGGCGAGGCGTTCGAAGGTGGCGGCGAGCGCAGCGATCGTACGTCCCGGGCCGCGCTCGTAGAACGTGGCACCGAGCTCGGGGAAGCGGCTTGCCTCGCCGATCACCAGTCGGCGCAGCTGCAGCAGCCGTGGTTGCATCACGCGTGCGAGCTGCCGGCGGGCAAGGTCGCGCAGGTCCGCCTCGATGTCGCCACTTTCCGCGATCTTGAGGACTTCCTCGTGTACCGGATCGCTGATCTCGTCGACGGTGCTGGTCACCATCTCGACGAAGAGGCGTGCCTTGTCGGCGAAGTGCTTGTAGACGGTCTGCTTTGAGACGCCGGCCAGCGCTGCGATCTCGTCCATGCTCGTGCCAACGTAGCCATTGCGCAAGAAGACGGCGGTAGCCGCCTCGAGGATCGCCCTGCGCTTGCGCGTTGATCGGCGCTCATCCCCGAGCTCGGTGGGCGGGTTGACCGGGTGCATCAGCCAGAAGGAAGAGTACTAGACGGTACGGTTCCCTATCTGGGTACTGTACCGTCTAGTTTTCAAACCGACGACGGAGGTTCAACATGAGAAGGCTGGCGGTGGTCGAGTTCGTGACGCTCGATGGGGTCATGCAGAGTCTTGGTTCCCCCGACGAGGACCGCGACGGCGGCTTCGAGTACGGCGGCTGGAGCGCACCCTACGGCGACGAGGTGCTCGGCCAGAAGGCTGCAGAGGGTATGCCGCAGACGACGGCATACCTGTTCGGCCGCAAGACCTACGAGAAAATGGCGGCGCACTGGCCGAACGAGCCACACGAGAACCCAATCGCCGCGCACCTCAACGCCACCCCGAAGTACGTCGTCACCCAGACGCTGAGACCCTCGATTGGGCCGGAGCTCGCACATCCTCGGCGGCGATGTCGTCGAGTCCGTAAGCGAACTGAAGGCCCACGGCGATGGCGCGATCACGGTGCTCGGCAGCGGCGTCCTCGCCCAGACGCTGATTGAGAACGACCTGATCGACGAGTACCACCTGTTCCTGCATCCACTGGTGCTCGGCACCGGCAAACGGTTCTTCCGACACACCCCGCGCCCACTATCGCTGCGGCTCACCGACTGCACATCGACCACGACCGGGGTGCTGCTGCTCACCTACCAGCGGCAGGACGAACTCCAGCCCTCGCTGGACCCGAGCCAGGGGCGCGTGGCCGAGCCAATCACCAGCGATCTCTGAGGACGAGGCCACCGCTCCTGATGTGAGCCGACAACCGGCGCACCTGCTCCCGGCTCGCCGGCGCCAGCGCGACACCCCGGCATTGAGCGCGGTGCGCACTACCCACGCCCTCGGAGCGGGTGACGGCTGACTTTCCGCCAGGACGCCCAGGCTCGGTGAACGCATCTGCAAGGAGCTCCTCGGCGAGCTGCATGTCGCCGGTGCTAGCGGCAACTGCCTTCAGGCAAGGCTCCCAGCTCTCGCGGAAGAACTCGACGAACGCTTTCTCGTTACCGCTCACACCCGCTAACGCGCCAGAGAACCGAAACGCTTACATCAAACCAAGCGATCTCGCCGTCGCGCTCGTCAGCTTGGAGCTGGCGCCGCGATGAAAGCACCACTCGCTCGCCCAGAACCGCCGACACCTGGACACTGGGGCGCGACGTTCCGGTGGCGCGCTGCTGGAAACTCTGAAAATCCCCCGGGCTACGAGCACCATGCCGTGATCGGCACTGGAGCCGTGGTTGCGGTTGCCAATGCACGGGTCTGGGGTTAGCGTGCTCCTCGCGAACAGCAACCAGGGAGGCATCATGAGCACGCCTTATGCATTCGTGGCCCGGATCGAGGCCAAGGCCGACACGGCCGAGGACGTCGCGGCGCTGCTGACCGGCGCACTACCGCTGGCACAGGCCGAGCATGGCACCGTCGCTTGGTACGCGGCACGAACATCGCCGACCACCTTCTGGATCTTCGACACGTTCGGCAGCGAGGAGGCCCGCCAGGCGCACATCAATGGCGAGATTGCCGCAGCGCTGATGGCCAGGGCGGACGAACTTCTCGCCAGCCCACCGGAGATCCTCGCCGCTGAGGTGCTTGCCAGCAAGTAGCGCTCTCCAGCTGCCGGTTACTCGTGGTGCGACTGACAGCGGCGCGGGCATCTCGACGCATCAGGAGCCTCCCTCGTTCGCGGATCCGCGACCCCGCACGGATTGCCAACGCGAGGCCGTCGCTTCGCGACAGCCTTGTGAGGATAGGCAGGGCATTTGGCGGCACAGGCCCGCACTACGACTTCCACCTGTGCGTAGGCGATCGACCCGCCGCTCAGGCGGCTCCGCCCCGTAGCGCACGTTCCCGGGGTCCGGTCCATCCTCCGTTCGCGGGGCAACCGCGAGTCTCGCAACGATCGCAATTCTCCCCCGGTGGGGCAACCGCGAGTCTCGCTAATCGGTGGGATCAGCCAGGCTGAGCGCTTCTCCCCCGGGGGTAGTTTCAACACGCCGCGCGGGTGTCCCGGGCGGCGAGGCAACCTCCTCGGGAACGACAGCTAGCTCATCCCGCGCGGGTGCGGTCGGCTGAGCCGGAACCACACTCTTGTGCTGCCCGCGAGAACTCCCCAATCGTCGGCGAGTTGCTCCACGATCCGCAGCCCCCAGCCACCGTGAGCGCCGGGCTCCGGACTAGGCGCAACCGAAACGTTTCCCTCGTCGGCTACCTCGACCCGCACCGCATCCGCTTCGACGTCGATCCGAAGCGAGATCACTCCGACGCCGTGCACTACCGCGTTGGTGACCAACTCCGACACCATCAAAGCGGCATCCTGTCGCTGTTGAAGCCCCAGCGAGGTCGTGCGGTCTCTCACGAGCTGCCGAGCGGCGCTGACCGAATCAGGGGAGCGCGGCAGATCTGATCGGAGCCGGTTCATCCCATATCACCATCCAGCGGCAGTTGCCCGCCGAGCCGTGCGAGGCCGATGAGTCGGCGCACCGGGGCAGAGCCGCGCGTGACCGCGAACGACCAACCGTCCCGGCTGGCCTCCTGAGCGGCCGCCAGCAACACACGAAGGCCGCTCATATCGATGAATTCGAGCTCGTCGAGATCGAGCACGACCGGCTCATGGTGCTCGCTAAGCGCCCTAAACCGTTGGCTCAGGATCGGTGCGCCCGCCAAATCGAGCTCTCCACGCAGACGCATGCGGACCCTCCCGGCGTCACGCAGCTCGATGATCTCCAACAAAGAATGTTCGTCGCGCAACTCGCATGCTCGTTCCGTCAAGGCTTACGCGGTCGAACGAGGCGGCGACCCAGGGAACTTCTGTCGCGGTAGCAACGAGCCGAGGCGGCGAGCGAAAGCGCTCCACGATCGACGATACTCGCCCAGCCTGGAAACACAACCCCGGCTCGCATGATTCGGGTCCTGCTTTGATGCCACGACGCGCACCTCGCCCGTTCCGCCCGCAGCCCCGCTAAGCGCGGAACGCAAGAGCCGACCCTGACGATTGCTTTGATGCTCTAGACGACGTCGAGTGCGTGGTCGCTACGGCGCTGTCGGTGTCGGTTATATGGATTACCCGTATGGGCCTGTTGGGGTGGCCGAGCTCTACTCGCAATAGGCGCCCGACCCAACCGGCGCGCGGCTGGGTCAGAAGAACTCAGCCTTGGCAGAGCGCGGCATTGTCAACCGATGGCGACACGAGCTACTTCGTGAACCCGGCGCCTGCGACTCAAGCGAGGTCTTGTGGGCTCGGCGTGCTGGACTTTTGGGGGACATGGGGCGTTGGGGCGTCGCCTCATCGTCGCGAATGCGATCCTCAGCTTGTCCGCGTTAGTTGATCAGGCATCGACCGGCTGACGCTCGCGGTCGCGCCGCGCAGCATAGGCGGCCACCTGCCGCTCAAACTCCGGCCACCACGGCGGTTCGTCGTGCCCGCCGCCGTTCGGAGCCTCGGGACCGAGGCCTGCTGCTCCACCTCCGCCTCCGTCGCGGCGGTCCGGCTCCTCGCATGTGGCGAGGTGAATCGCAACACCCATCGACACGCTGCTCAAAGCGAACACCGAGACGGTGACGGCAATCATCGACACCGGCCCGTGGGTCACGAGGACCAGGATCCACGCTCCCCAGGCACCCGACAACCCGGAGCATGCCACCAACGGACGAACCACCCGTGAGATGCGCGCCCGGAGCGCAATCCACAGCAGCGCCAGATTGAGCGCCTCGAAGGCCACGACGCACAAATCGATCGGGTAGCTCACGGTTGGCTGCTGGATGCGAGCGGCTGGGTGCGCATCGTCTCACGTTTCGCTCGTAGTGACCAGTCCTTGCTGGTTGGCGCCGACCGCCAGGCTTCGCTCGGACTAACCTCGGTCGAGCGGCCCGAGACAGGGGTAGACGGGCTCAGACGTGCAGGCTGGACTGGTACATGAGCTCTTGCTGCTGTCGCGGATACACCCAGAGCGCATCAGCGACCTACGATGATCCGCATGAGGCGAGACCGTCCGAGGGAGTGCTGATGGGAATCGTCGCCGTGTCTTACGAGACCGGACGTGAGCGGTGGGAGCAGATGCCGGACATCACCGCTGAGGTGTGGCCGGAGTACAACCAGCATGGCGATGTCCTCAACCGATACTGGGGCCGCCTCTATGACGAGTTCCCCGTTTTCCAGTTCATGCTCTACGACGAGAGCACGAGCGAGGTGGTGGCCGAGGGGCACACCATCCCGTGG
>CAWICI010000004.1:0-252112 GCA_963834635.1 uncultured Solirubrobacterales bacterium
GCGCGGAGTCGGCGATCACGGCCACGGTCCACAGCATCAGCTCGGGGTCGAGCGCCGAGTAGGGCGTCCCGTCGGGTGACCCCGGCATCCTCGGGCAGCGCCCCGTTCACCCCCTCGTGCAGGCGGCGGACGTCGCGACGAGAACCTGGTCGGCCTCGGCGCGGGTCCCGAAGAAGACCGTCTCGAACTCCTCCCGGTGTGGGACTAGGCGCTTGAACGGCGTCAGCTTGCCGTGCGAGTGCTCGCTCGTGCCGACGTAGTTGAGTGGCGCGAGGCGCCGATGCACAGCGCCCGCTGGCCAAAGAGGAGCGCCGACGACGTGCTCGCCGTGGACGCGGCGCAGCATCGAGCTGCCGCGCGGGAAGTAGCCCTCGTCTCTGGTATCGCGAGTCAGAGCATCTGCAAACGTGTGTTATCAGATCGTACGGTCCCCTTGGGACACTGCTCAAGTCCAGGCGAACCTAGCGGCCTCTACGGCGGAGTCGGCGCCGACAGCGGCGGTCGCCGAGCGGCCGAGCCCGGCTGCTCGAAGCGGCGCTCGAGCTGCTCGGCACCGAGGGCTGGCAGGCGACGACGGTGCGGGCGATCTGCGCCGAGCCAGGCTGACGCCGCGCTACTTCTACGAGAGCTTCGCCGACCGGGACGAGCTGCTGCTGGCGCTGTTCGACGAGTGGTCGCGGAGGCGGCCGACGCAGGTGCTCGAGGCCGTTCGTGAGGCCGAGGATGACGCGCGGGCCAAGGCGCGGGCGGCGATCGGGGCGTTCGTCGAGCTCGTGACCGATGACCCGCGCAAGGCGCGGGTGCTGTTCGTGGAGGCCTGGGCTCGGAGCCCTGACCCGCGGCGCTTTGAGACGCGTGCGGATGTTCGCCGCGCTGGTCGCCCAGCAGGGCGCGCGAGTTCTACGGGATCGACGGCGAGCCGATCCGCTGATCGACACGACCGCGCTGATGCTGGTCGGCGGCTTGGCGGAGATCCTCCTCGCCTGGCTCGACGGACGCCTGCGCGTCACGCGCGAGCAGCTGATCGAGGACTGCACCGATCTGTTCGTGCTGATCGGGAGGGTGGCCCGCCTGGTGGCCGCGCGCGCTGCGGCGGGAGTGGCTGCTACGCTCTGGCATGCTGCGCGCGCCATGCCGGGCCTGATCGAGCGCTACCGCGAGCGGCTGCCGTTCGCGCCCGAGGATCCGGTCGTCTCGCTCGGCGAGGGCTCGACGCCGCTGGTCCTGGCCCCGCGGCTGTCCGAGCGCGTCGGCGCCGAGGTGTGGCTGAAGCTCGAGGGAGCGAACCCGACCGGCTCGTTCAAGGACCGGGGGATGACGTGCGCCGTGTCGGCGGCCGTGCGCGAGGGCGCCGAGGCGGTCATCTGCGCCTCGACCGGCAACACGGCCGCGTCGGCGGCCGCGTACGCCGCCCGGGCCGGCCTGCGCGGCGCGGTGATCGTCCCGGAGGGCAAGATCGCCACCGGCAAGCTCGCCCAGGCGCTGATGCACGGTGCGCGGGTGATCGCGCTGCGCGGCAACTTCGACGAGGCGCTGGAGCTCGTGCGCCAGCTCGCCGACCGCCACCCGATCGCGCTGGTCAACTCGGTCAACGAGTTCCGGATCGAGGGCCAGAAGACGGCCGCGTTCGAGCTCGCCGAGGCAGCTCGAGCGGCGAGCTCGACGCGCTGTGCATCCCGGTCGGCAACGCCGGCAACATCACCGCGTACTGGCAGGGCTTCAGCGAGGTCGGGCAGCGCCCGCGGATGTTCGGCTTCCAGGCCGCCGGGGCGGCGCCGCTCGTGCACGGCGCGCCGGTCGAGCATCCCGGAGACGGTCGCGAGCGCGATCCGGATCGGCAACCCCGCCCGCTGGGAGGACGCGATGGACGCGATGACCTCCTCCGGCGGGGCGGTCGACGCGGTCACCGACGAGCAGATCCTCGACGCCTACCGGTTTCTGGCCGTCGCGGGAGGGGATCTTCTGCGAGCCGGCCTCGGCGGCCAGCGTCGCCGGGCTGCTGGCCCACGGCGCCGGCGACGCGCGGCGGATCGTCTGCGTGCTCACCGGCCACGGGCTCAAGGACCCGCAGACGGCGCTCGAGCAGGCCGGCGCGGTCATCCCGTGCGAGCCGGAGCTCGAGGCGATCGAGCGGGCGGTGCTCGAGTGACGCTCGGCCGGCGGCGGCTGCGTCCGCGTGCCCGCGTCGTCGGCCAACCTCGGCCCCGGCTTCGACGTGCTGGCGGCGGCGCTGTCGCTGCACCTGGAGCTCGAGGTGGTGGAGACCGGGATCGTTCGCCGTGCATCACCGAGCTCGACGTGCCGCGCGACCGCACGCAACCTGATCGTCCGCGCGTTCGAGCGCCTGCACCCGGCCGACGACTTCGAGTTCCGGATCGCGTCGAAGATCCCGCTCTCGGGCGGGCTCGGGTCGAGCGCCGCGGCGATCGTCGCCGGGCTGCTGGCCGCCGACCACATGTTCGAGCTCGACGCCGACGTGCTGGCGCTGGCGACCGAGCTCGAGGGCCACCCCGACAACGTCGCGGCGGCGCTCGAGGGCGGCTTCGTCGATCTGCGACGGCGGCCGAGGTCCACCGCTTCGACCCGCCGATGGGGCTCGAGGCGGTGCTGGTCGTCCCCGACGAGCCGGTCTCCACCGCCGAGGCCCGCGCGGCGCTGCCCGCCGCGGTGCCGCTCGCCGACGCGGTGTTCAACGTCGCGCAGCCGCGACTGCTGATGCTCGGACTCGCCGGCGCGCGACTGGGAGCTGATCGCCGCCGGGCTGGACGATCGGCTGCATCAGCCGCACCGCGCGCGTCTGTACCCGCGCTCGGCCGAGCTGCTCGAACGAGCGCCGCGCTCGGCGCGCTCGGCGCGACGATCTCCGGCGCGGGACCGACCGTGCTCGTGTGGTCGCACTACGAGCAGACCGGCAGCGTGGTGGAGGCGCTCGAGCGCGAGGACGCGGGGTGGGCGCAGGTGATCCGCGCGCCGTTCGAGACCCAGGGCGCCGACGTGCGCGTCGCTCTAGAGGCGGCCGCTAGCGAGGCTCCGGCTTGCGAGCTCGCGCGAGCAGCGGAGCGAGTCGCTGCCGCGCCTCGTCCAGGCCCAGCGGCGCAGCAGCTCGTCGGCGACGTTCAGGTAGTCGGCGCCGAGGTCGGGGCGGTAGTCGAGGATCGAGACCGCCCGCTCGGCCGACTCGGCGTAGGCGATCGAGGCGCGGATCGTGGTGTCGAGCAGCTTCTCGCCGAAGTGCTCGCGCAGCGAGTCGAACGCCTCGCGCGAGTGGCGGGTGCGCATGTCGGCGATGTTCAGCATCACGCCCGAGCCACTCGAGGTCGGGATTGAGGCTGTCCCGCGCCAGCTCGATCACCTCGAGCGCCTGCTCGACGCCCTGCAGCGCGAAGTACTGCGCCTCGGCCGAGAGCAGCGCGTAGTCGGCGGCGACGAGCGCGTTGACGGTCAGCAGCCCGAGCGCCGGCGGGCAGTCGATCAGGATCAGGTCGTAGTCGCCGCGGACCTCGCTCAGCGCCCGCTTGAGCGTCAGCTCGCGGCCCATCTTGCCGCCGAGCATCAGCTCGGCCTCGGCCAGCCCCAGGTTGGCCGGGATGATCCCGTCGTGGACCGCCTCGCGCGGCCTTGGCGCGGCCCGCGAGGACGTCGCCGATCGTCGGCGACGGCGTCGGGATCGACGTCGAGGTAGTCGGACAGGTTGCCCTGAGGATCGAGATCGACGGCCAGCACGTTCAGGCCGATCCGGCGGAAGACGTCGGTCAGCGTCCGCACCGCGGTCGTCTTCCCGGTGCCGCCCTTCTGCGAGAGAACTGCGATCGTCGCCGCCATCCGCGGCGCCACTATAGAGCGGTCGCCTGGCCGGCTCGGATGACACAGAGGTCAGCGTGCTGCGGCGGCGGTCGTGCCGCGCTCGCTGACTCTGGCTGTAGCGCATGCCCGAGATCGCCGGCACGTCCACGAAGTGCAGGTGGTGGCGCCCGATCACGATCTCGTCGCCGTCGGCCAGCGTGCTCCACTCGACCCGCTCGCCGTTGACGAACACGCCGTTGAGGCTGCGGTCGTCGAGCACCCGCAGGCCGTCGGGCTGGCGCACGATCAGCGCGTGCCGGCGCGAGACGGTCGGGATCGTCGAAGCGGATGTCGGCGGCGAGGCTGCGGCCGATCCGCGTCCACTCGCGCTGGAGCGCGAACGCGACGCATGTCTCCGTCGCCGGTCCGGTAGGCGAGGTACTGCCCGGGCTCGTCGAGGCCGTCGCGCAGCTCCTCGAGCCAGCGCCTGGTCCTCGAGTCCGGCGGCAAGTCGACGACGGTCGCTGGGCGGTGGTGAACAGCGATGCCCGGACGAACTCCGTGCCCCCGCAATTGGGGCAGGTCGGGAGCTCGTCGACGGCGTCAAGCGAGACGGGGTAGTCGCAGTCCGTGCAACGAAAGGTTCCGGTCCCCGCAACGTTGCCCGACATCCAAGCTTTCATGGGCGCATATCTCCTTGACCGGGCTGCAGACTCGCCGAGCCGGCCAACGGCCTGGCGGATCATAGCCGTGCGTCAAAGCGCGGCTAAACGCAAACAACAAATGCCTATGTCCCGAAAGCCCGATTTCGGAGCGCCGCGAGGCTGTTCACCCGCCGGGGAGGAAATGCGCAGGGGTGGAGGTGTCATTCGCACCGGACACACGTCTTGCCGCACCGGAGGAACGTTTACCCCGGCTGGCGAGGAAGCCCTCCACGGGCGAAGCGTGCGGCCATGGACGCCGTCGCGACGATATGCCCGAGCTGGAGCTCGCGCTGCTGCGCCGCGGCGTCGACGACCTCGCGGCCGGCGCGAGCGCTGTGAGCGCTGCCGCCGCACGCCGCTGGTCGGAGAGCGCGTGTACGTCTACGGCTCGGGCAGCGGTCCTGTGCGAGCTGTGCCGGATCGCGGACGCGCGATCGCCCGCTCGCACTCCCATCGTGCACGGCCCCGAGTTCGGGCACACGATGCGGATCACCGATCAGCGCGCCGCGGCCTGAGCGCTCAGCCGGCGCCGCCGTGGCGCCACCGCGGACCGCGAGCCCGGCGCGTCCGGCGCACCGTAGAATCCGCGCCGTGGACCCGATCACCGTGTCGACCGACGATCTCCGCCGCGCGAGGAGGTCTTCGAGTACCTGGCGGACATCGCCAACCACGCCGAGTTCACCGATCACTACCTGGTGGACTGGCACCTGACCCGCGAGGATTCCTACGGCACGGGGCCGGCGCGCGGTTCCGGATCAAGGCGCCGCTTCAGCCGGTTCTCGTGGGCCGACATGACGTTCGCGGAGGTCCAGCCGCCATACCGGATCGTCGAGCGCGGCCGAGGCGGCAAGTTCAACCGGATCCGGATGCTCGGCACCTACACGCTGTCGCCGGGCGCCGGTGGCACCACCAAGGTCGAGTACACGCTCGAGACCGTGCCGGTGATGCCGTCCGACAAGCTGATGGAGGCGTTCGGCGGCGGGCCTGGACCCGGCGGCAGGCGGCCAGGGCGATGCGCCGGCTGCGGATGATCCTCGAGGAGGGCCGCGACCGCGGCCGGCGCGCGACGGTGGCCGGCGGCTGAGTGGACTAGACTTCCGCGCGCCGTGCGCGCTCTCGCGCTTGCCCGCGATAACGCCCGCCGGCTCTCCGCTGCTCGCTGCCGGCCTGCTGGTGGCCGTGGCTGATCGGCGGCCTGCGGCCAGAGCGCCGCATCCGACCTCGGCCGACGGCGACGGCGACTACGTCGACGCGGGCCCGGTCACCTACCAGGTCCAGCTCTCCCGCGAGCTGAACCAGTACGCCACCGAGGACCGCAGTACCTCGCCGGCGTCGCCGCGCCCGGCACCGACCGCTGAGCAGAGTGGTTCGGGGTCTTCCTGTGGGCGAAGAACCAGACCACAGCCCACCAGACCACGACCGACTCGTTCGACATCGTCGACACGCAGGGCAACAAGTACTACCCGATCGCGATCAACCGCGCGGTGAACCCGTTCGCCTGGACGCCTCAGACGCTGTCGCCGAAGGGGACCGAGCCCGCCCCGGGCACCGCCGCTTCGGAGCGTGCCGCCAAGGGCGGCCTGATGCTGTTCAAGCTCAACAACACGGTCTACTCGAACCGCCCGCTGACCCTCCAGATCTACGCGCCGGGCCGCAGGCCAGCCCTCGTCGGTCTCGCTGGATCTTTGAGCGAAGGCGATCGGTGGTCAGGAAAAGAGCCGCCCTCGCGGTCCGGACCGCCGCGATCACACCCGCGGAGGGGGCAAGAGCGGGCACCCGGCCCGCGACAGACAGACCCGCCACCGGGCCCGCGCCGCCCGCCGCCGGTGAGCGGCCCATCGACACCGCCCAGCATGCGCTTCGATCCGCTTTCCACCGGGCTCGGCGTGTTCGTGGCCGTGGCCGTCCCGATCGTCGTCATCGGCTACAGCCAAACCGCGGGGCCCAACTCGTCGATCATCATCATCGGGGTGATCGCCGGGCTCGTGGCCGGGCTGCTCGTGGGACTGTGGGTGGCGAGCAAGGACGGGTACATCTGGCGCGGCCCGCGGCTGTAGCGCTCGTCTTCGCCATCCAACTCTTGATCTCGGGCGCGCCGGCCCAAGCGGCCTGGAGCCGTCCGGTCGCGCTCTCACCACCCCAGTCGCTGGACATCGCCGTCCCTGAGGCGGCGCTGTCCTCGGGAGGCCTCGGCGCGGCCGCCTTCACCGTCCGGGACGACGACAATCCCGCCAACTCGAGCGCCTTCGTGAGCGTGCGGAATGCGCGGGGCGGGGTCGTCGGGCCGTGGCAGATCCCCGGCGCGCAGGCCGCGCTGTCGGTCGAGTGGACGGGGCGAACGATGCTGTTGCTGACCGGCGGCAGCCCCGCCGGGAATTCGTGTTGCAGCTCCGCCGCCCTGGTTACCGCCAGCTTGACCGGCCGCTTCGGTCGTCCGCGCAACCTGGTCAGCGGGCTGGCCGGCACGACCGCCGGGCAGCTCGTACCCCTGGGCCGGCGGTCGTCTGGCCGCGATCGCGACCAATCGCGGCGTCTGGGTGGCGGCAGTCGAATCGTCCGGGCGATGGGCAGGCCGCCGTGTGTCGGGGGCGGGCGCGGCCAGCCGGAGGCGATGGACGCGACTGCGCTACGCAACGGTGGTGGCGCCGTCGGGTGGGCAGGGGCGCCGGACAGCGACGTCGGGCCGCGTCGCCTGTTCCTGGCCAGCGGCACCGCGACGCGCCCCCGGACCGCGCGCGCACCGCGCTGACCCTCGCGGGGGCGGACGCGATCGACGAGGTCGCGCTCGTGCCCCGCGGCTCCGCGGTGACCGCGGCTTGGACGCAGGCCTGGTATGACCGCCGCGGCGGTTACCACTCCGAGGCGGTAGCCGAGGATCTGCGGCATGGCGGGAAGCCCGTCTCTTTTCCGGTGGCGGGGACGATGGCCTCCGGGCTGGCCTTCGCCGCCGACGCCAGTGGCGACCAGTTGCTGGTCTGGCAGGTGTGCACGTGGTCAGGCTCGTGCTCGGTGCGGGCGGCCGTGCGCCCCGCCGGCAAGTCGTTCGGCCGCCCGGTCCGGCTGGGCGCGATCGACGCCACCGAGGCCCCGGCGCTGGCGGTCTCGAGTCGGGGCGAGGGAATGGTCGGCTGGATCAGCCGCGGTCACGTGCTGGCGCGCGAGCAGCACGGCGGGTCAGCTCGCTTCTCGTCCACGCAGACCGTCTCCCGGACCACCGAGGCCGCGAACCTCGCCCTCAGCTTCGGTCCGCCGTCGGGCGCGTTCGCCGCGTGGTCGCAGGACACCGACGTGGTGGGTGCCGCCTTCCCCGGGCTGAACGCCCCGGCGACGTGTGCCGCGCTGGCTGAACGCCCGGGCGCGTCACACGTGTCGCGCGAAGCGCCGCCTCCAGCACCTGCTGGACCGCCGGCGCGGCCGTCGGCCGCCCGCACCCTGCCCGGGGAACAGGGCCCCGACGACGATCCTGGGATGACCCACCGGCGCGTAGCCGACGAACCAGGCGTCGGTGTCCTTGGCCGAGTTGCCGGGGTCGTGCCCGGCTGCCCGCGGGCACCGTCGTGTCACGCAGCTCGGCGGTGCCCGTCTTACCGGCGACCAACACCCCGGGGATCGGGCGGAGGTTCCGGTCCCGAACTGCACCACCGCGATCATCATCCGCTGGATCAGACGGCCACGTGCCGGAGGTCACGCGCACGAAGCGCGGCGTGGCTGATGGGCCACCAGGGTCGGGATCGGTCGTCGCCCGTGCATGGCAATCGTTGCCGCCACATCGGTCATCTCCAGCGCGCTCGCCTGGACCTTGCCCTGGCCGATGGCCGAGGAGCCGACGGCGAGGGCGCCGCCGATCTGTGAGGCCGAGGGGATCGTGCTCTCGGTCGCGCCGGGGATCGGCACCGGCTGGTTGAAGCCGTAGCGCTCGGCCATCGCCACGAGCCGCCGGCCGCCCAGGCTTGGCTCCGAGCGGCGCGAAGACCGAGTTGCACGACACCGCGAACGCGTTCAGCAGGGTGCCGCCGCACGCTTCCCCGTTGGCGTTCTGCAGCGTGAAGCCCTCGAGGTCGGCGCTGGTCTGGATCGGGAAGCTGTCGCCGAGCTTGACGATCCCGGCCTGAAGGGCCGCGCTCGAGGTGATGATCTTCATCGTCGAGCCGGGTGGCTGGACGGCCGAGAAGGCGACGCCGCTCAGCGCCAGCAGCGCTCCGGTGTGGGGATCCATGGCGGCGATTCCGGCGAACCGGCCGGCCTGCGCCGCGATCGCCGCCCGCTCGATCGCCGGGTTGATCGTGCTGGTGACATCGTGGCCGGAGATCGGGGCCACGTTGGCCAGGATCCGGTGGCCGGCCAGCAGCCTGCCGCCGGGGGTGCCCGCGAGCTGGTTCTGGAACACGTGCTCGAGACCGTCGAGTCCGACCTTGGCTCCGGCTGGGTATCCCTCGGCCTCGTACTGGGCGGCTTCGGTCGGCGGGATCGGACCAAGGACCCCGACGATCTCCGACGCGACATCGGGGATCGGCGATGTGCGGCCGGGACCTTCGGCCAGCGGTGTTCCGTCGCTGGCGAAGATCGCGCCGCGGGCGCCGAGCTCGGTCCGCCGGGAGAGGCGCTCGCCCAGACGCAGACCGGGGAACAGGAGGGTCCCGGCGAAGCGGATGGTGGCGCTCGAACCGCTGCCCTCGAGCGGGACCTCGAGCGTCTCGCGCAAGGTTCCGAACAGCCGCGTACGGGCCAGCATCCGGACCGGGATCCACGCGCCCGAGCGCCGGCCGACGTGGGTCCAGGTGAGCGAGATGAGAGTCGCCGTGGCCGCCGCGGTCCGGTAGGCGTGCGTGAACCGAGCCAGCGAGACCCGCTGGCGCGAGCCGGGTGAGAGGAGCGCGTACATGCGGCCGTAGTCCTCGTGCGCCCAGGCGCTGATGTAATTGGTCACCAACCGCCGTTCGGCGCGTCCTGGGCCGCTGGCCACGATGAAGCCGACGACGAAGGCCCCGATCGCGAGCGCGGTCAACGGAACAGCCGCCAGCAGCCGCCGCCGTCGCCGGACCTGTCTCGAGCGCGCCGCCGGGCCGAGCGCGCCTGGATATGCGTTCCCCACTTCAGCCCGAACGGTAGAAGACCGGGACGATCGCCCCCGGCCGCACCGGACGATCGCCCGGCCGCACCGGGACGAACGCCACCGGCCGCGCTCTAATCTCCAGCCCGGTGACCGGCATCGACTGGCTGATCGTCCTCTTCACGGCGCTGCTGGCCATCTACGGCTTCGTCCAAGGCTTCATCGTCGGCGCGCTCTCGCTGCTGGGGTTCGCGCTCGGGGCGTTCGTGGGCACGCGCATCGGCCCGCTGCTTCTACCCGGTCGATCGCATTCGCAGTACGCCCCCCTGTTCGGGCTGCTCGGGGCGCTCCTCGCCGGGGGGATGCTGGCCAGCGGCTTCGAGGGGGTCGGCCTCCATGCGCGGGCGGCCCTGCGCCTCCCCGGTCTGCGCACGGTCGACGGTGTCCTCGGGGCCGCGCTGACGGCGTGTGTGGCCCTGGGCATCGCCTGGATCATCGGCGCGATCGCGCTCGACTCCTCAGGCTCGGCGCCGCTGCGCCGGGACATCCAGGAGTCGGCGATCCTCTCAGAGCTCAACCAACTGCTGCCGCCGACGGGAGGCTTCCTCCACGCGCTCGCGCGGTTTGACCCGCTGCCCCCGGTTCGTGGACCCGAGGCCGACGTGCCGCGACCGAACGCGGCCATCCTCAGGACATCCGGAGTGCTCGCGGCCAAGGGGAGCGTGGTCCGGATCATCGGCACCGCCTGCGGCCTGGGGATCGAGGGAAGTGGTTGGGTCGCCGCTCCGGGGGTGGTGGTGACCAACGCCCACGTGGTTGCGGGCGAGAACGACATCACGGTCCAGCTTGACGGCCGTCCTCCCGACCTCGCTGCCCACGCGCTCGGCTTCGATCCCCATGACGACATCGCCATCCTCCGCGTGCCGGGACTCAGCGCCCGGCCTCTGACCATGGCCGGGCCGGTGAGTCCGGGGACCGGGGTGGGCATCCTCGGCTTTCCGCTTGACGGCCCGTTCAACGCCCAGCCGGGGCGCATCGGCACGACCCAGCTCGTCAACACCGAAGACGCGTATGGCAACGGCCCGGTGCAGCGGACGATCACCTCGCTGCGCGGGCTGGTCCGGCCGGGCAACTCGGGCGGCCCGGCGATCGAGGCGAACGGCGAGGTGGCCGCCACCGTGTTCGCGGCCATCACCGGCGGCGGCCGCGGCCATCCCGGCGGCTTCGCCGTTCCGGACTCACTCGTGCGCGCCCAGCTGCACGCGGCGCTGGCGCGCGGCGGCGACGTGAGCACGGGCCAGTGCGCGGGCTAAAGCCGTCTAGACATAAAAAGCCGGAGGGCGGGCGATGCTCCGCACATCACCCGCCCTCCGGCTGGATGCCCCCGGCGCCGCCCCCAGCGCCTTGATTCTCCATCCCCCAAACCAACGGCCGAAGGGCGGGCGGTGGTCTGCACACCGCCCGCCCGTAGGCCTTAGTGCCCCCGGGCGCCCTTAGGCGTCACCCCCCGACGTCCTCGGCCATTTGATGCACCAATTCCAGCCCCAGTGCCCCCAGGAGCTGCGGATGATGGTGCGCGAGGTGTCGCTGAGTCGCTGCAAACAGCTCTTCCTGGGAGTTCCCTACGAGTTGCGCCCCGCACTCGCAGTGAGCAATCCTTCGGTGGCCGTTTTTGCTGGTGGTCATTTGATCCACGTGGTTGCGACTGTGCTTCTCCTCTTTCTGCGCCCCGCCGAGAACGTCAAGTTTTTCGGCTGGGACCCCGGCTTCCACGGTCGGCAGCTTCTAGACGCCCCGTTGTCGATACGTTTCCAGATCGTTGCCGAAAGCAGTGGCCGCTAGAGAGCGGACCAGAATCCAGCTGTGCGGACGGCTGTCCGTAGAGGTTGACGCCGTCCAGCTTGCCGATGGGCTGCGGGGCAAGCAGGTGCCCCTGCTGCTCGCTTACCTGGTCCTCAATCGCGGCCGCCACGTGGGGCGCGAAGAGCTGATCGGGGCGCTCTGGCCTGACCGCGCTCCGGTCTCCCAGGACGCCGCGCTGCGCACGCTGCTCTCGCGGCTGCGCTCCGCTCTCGGGGCCGAGGCGCTGGCCGGCCGTGACGAGCTCATTCTCAACCTGCCGGCGCCCGTGTGGATCGATCTCGAGGCGGCCACCGTCGAGGTCGAGCGCGCGCTCCAGGCGCTGGGGTCCGGGGGACGCGCGCAGCGCCTGGGCCCTGGCTCAGGTTCCGCTCAACATCGCCGGCCGCGGTTTGTTGCCCGGCTCGCAGGCCAGCTGGCTTGACCCGCGCCGGCGTGAGCTCGAGGACGTCCGACTTCAGGCGCTGGAGATCGTCGGCCGCGCCGGGCTGCTGATGGGGGGGACGCAGCTCGCCTCCGCCCAGCGCGCCGCCCGCGGCCTGATCGACTCAGAGCCATATCGCGAATCGGGCTACGTGCTCCTGATGGAGGCGCTCGAGGCCGAGGGCAACATCGCCGAGGCGCTGCGTGTGTTCGATCGGCTCCGGACGCTGTTGCGCGAGGAGCTCGGGACCTCGCCCTCGCCCGCCGCGATGACCGTCTACGAGCGGCTGCTCCATCCCGGGCAGCGCCAGGTGGTCGAGGAGCCTGAGCGGCCGGGTCAGGTCCCGATCGAGCTCCCAGGCGAGCTGATCGTGCGGGCCGCGGCCCCCCTGGTCGGGCGCAAGCGCGAGCTGGATCAACTCACCGACCTATGGTCACGCGCGCGTGAGCGCAAGCGAGTGATGCGGGTCGATAGCGGCAAGGTGGTGATGCTCGCGGGTGACCCGGGGATCGGCAAGACGCGGCTGGTGGCGGAAATCGCCCAGTCGGCCTATGACGCCGGAGCGTTCGTGCTCGCCGGCCGCTCCCCCGAGGAGGCGCTCATTCCCTATCAGCCCTTCCTCGAGGCCCTGCGTCACTACGTCCTCAACGTTCCCTTCTCGCAGCTGCGGGCGGCCGCCCGCGAGTACGGGGCCGAGCTGGGTCGGCTGATTCCGGAGCTCCGGCGCCGCGCCCCCGATCTGCCTCCGCCCGCCCCCGCCGATCCTGAGACGGAGCGCTACCGGCTGTTCGAGGCGGTGGTGGGACTCCTCGACGAGATGTCCTCTCGCGCGCCGGTCCTGCTCGTGCTCGACGACCTTCAGTGGGCCGACCGCCCGACGCTGCTGCTGTTGCGCCATCTGGCCCGGGCGCCCCACCCGGCCCGGCTGCTGATCCTCGGGGCCTACCGTGCGACCGAGGCCACGGTCAACGGCTTCACCGACGCCCTGGCCGACCTGCGCCGGGAGCGCCTCGTGACCCAGCTCGACATCCGCGGCCTGGCCGAGCACGAGACGGCGCAGCTCGTGCGGGTCCAGACCGGGACGATGCCCTCGCGCACGTTCTCCCGGGCCCTGCACGCGGAGACAGAGGGCAACCCGTTCTTCGTCGAGGAGATCGTCCGCCATCTGGCCGAGGCCGGGGTGCGCACCGACATCGCGGGCGCCCAAGAGCTCCAGCACTTCGGCCTCCCCGAAGGGGTCAAGGACGTGATCGCCCGGCGGCTCGGCCGCCTCGACGCCCAGGCGATGGAATGGCTGCGGGTGGCCGCGGTGATCGGCCGTGACGTCGACGCCTCGCTGCTCGAGCGGGTGGTCACGCTGGACGAGGACGAGTACCTCAATGCGCTCGACGAGGCGCTGGCGGCAGGCCTGGTGATGGAGTCGCCTTCCCGGCGCAGCCGCTACAGCTTCTCGCACGCGCTCATCCGGGAGACCCTGTACGAAGGGATGTCGGCGCCACGCCGCGCCCGGATCCACCGGCGGGTGGGGCACGCGCTCGAGGAGCGAGGCTCGGAAAGCGACCTGACCGCGCTGGCCTTCCACTTCACGCGCGCGGCCGGATCCGAGGACGCCGCGAAGGCGATCCAATACGCCAGGCGAGCAGGCGAGCAGGCGGCGGAGATGCTCGCCCACGAGGAGGCGGCCGAGCACTACGCGCGCGCGCTCGACGTCCAGGAGCGCTTCGCCTCAGAGGACGAGGGGCTCCGGTGCGAGCTGCTGCTGGCGCTGGGCGAGGCGCGGGTCCGGGCGGGTCAGCGTCCGCTGGCCTGGGACGCCTTCCGCCAGGCGGCGGCGATCGCGGCCCGGCTGGGCGATCGGGAGGCCCTGGCCCGCGCGGCGATCGGGGCCTCCAGGCGCTACATCCAGCCGCCAGGGGTGATCGACGAGGAGCTGATCGAGCTGCTCGAGCACGCCCTTGGGCTCACCGGCAGCGACGAGTTGGTGGTGCGGGTGTCACTGCTCACGCGGTTGTGCGGAGCGCTCTACTACTCGCCCCGCCGGGCCGAGATGCGCGCTCTGGCCACCGAGGCGACCGAGCTGGCCGAGCAGTCGGGCGCGCCCGAGGCGCTGGCCATGGCGGCAGCCGCGCGGCGCCGCGCCTACTGGAACCCGGCCTACCTGGAGCAGCGGCTGGCCGACTCGACTGCGCTGCTCACCTGGGCGCGTGAGGCGGGCGACCTCGAGCTCGAGCTCCAGGGCCACGCGTGGCTGGTCGTGGACCTGCTCGAGCACGGCTACTGGGGTGCCGTGGACGCGCAGATCGAGGCGTTCAACGCCGGCGCGGAGCGGTTGCGCCAGCCGCTCTACCTGTGGAACGCGGCCCTCTGGAGGGCGATGCGCGCCCTGCTCGACGGTCGCCTCGACGACGCCGACCGCCTGGCGAGCGAGGCGCTGGCCATCGGGGCGCACGGCGAGCGCGTCACCGCCCCCCAGTACTACGCGGTGCAGCTCCTCGCCATCCGCCAAGAGCAGGACCGGATGAGCGAGCTCGAGCCGGCCGCCCGGGAGATGGTCAGCACCAACCCGCACCGGCCGGCCTGGCGCTCCGCGCTGGCCACGCTGCTGATCGAGACCGGCCGCCTGGAGGAGGCGCGCGCGGAGTTCGAGGTGATCGCGGCACACGGCTTCGAGGACATCCCGCAGGACGGAGACTGGCTGACCGCCGTGACGCTGCTGGCCGACTGCTGCGCGGGCCTCGAGGATCGCGACCGCGCCGATCAGCTCTACGAGATGCTGCTCCCGTATCGCGAGGTCACCGCAGTGGTCGGTCTGGCCACGGTCTGCCTGGGGTCAACGGCGCGGTACGTCGGTCGCCTGGCCGCGGTCACCGGGCGCCACGAGGAGGCGTTCGAGTGCTTCGAGCAGGCGGTGGCGGCCAATACGGCGCTCAAAGCCCCGGTGTGGCTGGCCCATACGCAGGTCGATTATGCCCACGCGCTGGGCCCCGGCCGCCACGCCTCCGAGCTGCTCGAGGCGGCCGAGCGGACCGCGCTGACGATGCGCTTGCCGCGGGTGAGCCGGCGACTGGAGCAGCTCCGGAGCTCTTGAGCCGTTTGCAGCGAGCGCTACCCTCCCGGCACTCATGTCGAAGATCCTCGTCATCGCCGAAAAGCCCTCAGTGGGCCGCGACCTGGTGCGCGTGTTGCCTGGTGCCTTCACCAAGAGCGAGGGCTACCTCGAGGGGCCCGACCACGTAGTCACCTGGGCGGTCGGGCATCTCGTGCAGCTCGCCGATCCCGACGAATACGACGAGCGCTTCAAGAAGTGGCGGATGGCCGATCTGCCGATCGTGCCCGACCAGTTCAGGCTGGTGGTCAGAGACGAGCGTTCGAAGAAGCAGATGAACGTGGTCAAGCGGCTGCTGGGTCGAGACGACGTCGAGGCGGTGGTGAACGCCTGCGATGCCGGGCGCGAGGGCGAGCTGATCTTCGCCTACCTGTACGAGAAGGCGGGCTCGAAGAAGCCGGTGCAGCGGCTGTGGCTGAACTCGATGACCACCAATGCGATCCGCGAGGCCTTCGGTGCGCTGCGTCCCGGCGCCGAGCTGGCGCTGCTCGAGGCGGCGGCCCGGTCGCGCTCGGAGGCGGACTGGATCGTGGGCATGAACGCGACCCGGGCGGCCACCATCCGCCTGCGCTCGAGCTTCGACGGCGCGGTCTCACTCGGCCGCGTACAGACCCCGACGCTGGCCATCCTGGCCCGCCGCGAACAGGAGATCCGGGCCTTCGTGCCGGAGCCCTACTGGGTCGTCGACGCGCTGTTCGAGGCCGACGGGCGCCGCTCCTACGAGGGCCGCTACCACGATGGCGCCAATCCGCGGGTGGGGAGCGCCGAGGGAGCGGCGGCGGTCGTCGAGGCCTGTCGCGGGCAACGCGGGGAGATCACCAAGCTCGAGAAGTCAGAGCGCAAGGAGCGCGCGCCGCTCCTCTATGACCTCACCTCGCTCCAGCGCGACGCCAACTCTCGCTTCGGCTTCTCGGCCCGGCGCACGCTGGCCGCCGCGCAGCGTCTCTACGAGGAGCACAAGGCGCTCACCTACCCGCGCACGAACTCCCGCTTCATCACCCGGGACATGATCCCCGAGATCAAGCCGATCGCCCGGCTGGTGGGGGAGCAGCGCGACTACGCCGCGGCCTCCAAGTACGTGCTCGGGCTCGACGTGCTGCCGCTCGCGCGTGTGGTCAACGACGAGAAGGTCACCGACCACCACGCGATCATCCCCACCCGGGCCGAGCGCCACCCGGTGGACAAGATGAGTCAGGACGACCGCCGGATCTACGACCTGGTGGTTAAGCGCTTTCTGGCCATCTTCCATCCCGACGCGGTGTTCGAGAACACCCGGGTCGAGACGACGGTGGCCACGCACGTGTTCCGCACCAGGGGCAAGTTGATGCTCGTACCGGGATGGCGTGGCGTATACGGCGAGAGCGCGGACGGCGACGGTCGGCAGGACGAGGACGAGGGCCGCGAGCAACAGCTGCCTCGGCTCGAGCGCGGCGAGGATGTCGAGGTCAAGGACGTCTCCTCGGAGGAGAAGGAGACCAAGCCGCCCCGGCGCTACACCGAGGGGTCGCTGCTGGCGGCGATGGAGACCGCCGGCAAGCTGGTCGACGAGGAGGAGCTGCGCGAGGCGATGAAGGACTCCGGCATCGGCACTCCGGCCACCCGGGCGGCGATCATCGAGCGGTTGATCCAGGTGGGCTACATCGAGCGCGACGCTCGGGCGCTGGTCGTGACCGAGAAGGGGTTGAACGTGATCCGGCTGCTGGGCGAGCACCCGCTCACCTCTCCGGGGCTGACCGGCGACTGGGAGCACCGCCTGGCCAGGATCGAGACCGGCTCGGACTCGCGCGAGGCCTTCATGGGCGACATCGTCAAGTTCACCGAGAGCACCGTGAGCGAGCTCGACACCAAGCTCAAGGACGTGCGGATCCCG
This sequence comes from uncultured Solirubrobacterales bacterium, assembly GCA_963834635.1. Lineage (GTDB taxonomy): Bacteria > Actinomycetota > Thermoleophilia > Solirubrobacterales > Solirubrobacteraceae > Palsa-465. Next base: position 16,798 of record CAWICI010000004.1, read on the forward strand.
CGGGCCAACCTGGGCCCGTGCCCGGTGTGCGGTCGCGACATCGTCGAGAACCGCAAGGGCTACTCGTGCTGGTCGCGCGAGGACCCGGGATGCGGGTTCGTGATCTGGAAGTCCAAGGCGGGCAAGACATTGCCCGTGTCGGTCGCGCGCGAGCTGATCAAGACCGGACGGACCGAGAAGCCCGTGACCGGGTTCAAGGGCCGCTCGGGGAAGAGCTTCCGGGCCCGGCTGATGCTCCACCAGAACGAAGACGGCAAGTGGCGGGTGGAGTTCAACGAGCCGTGGGCCAAGGAGGGGGCAAAGCCCCCGGAGGCCGAGGAGGGCCAAGCCGAAGCGGCTTGAGCCGGGGGCGCATGCGCCCCCGGCCCCGCGGCGCATGCGCCGCGGGCGGATCGGCGCATGCGCCGATCCGGTCCTTATTGTCGGGGGCATGCCCCTGACGCTCGTTCTCGGTCCCGCCAATTCGGCCAAGGCAGGTGAGGTGCTGGGCGCCTACGGGGCGGCCGCCCGCCGGGGGGCGCTGCTGGTCGTGCCGACGTCCGCCGACGCCGCCTATTACGGGCGCGAGGTCGCCGAGCGCGGTGACGTGCTCGGCTCGGTCATCACCTTCGGGGGGTTGGGGGAGGAGATCGCCCGCCGGGCCGGGTTCGCCGGGCGGCGGGTGTCGGCGTTCCAGCGCGAGAGGGTCCTCGGCCGGGTCGTGGGGCAGACGCGATTCGCGGTCCTGGCCGACTCGGCCCGGTCGGCCGGGTTCGCGACCGCGGCCGGGAACCTGATCGCCGAGCTAGAGCGTTCGCTCGTCACGCCCGCGCGCTTCGCCGCCGCGCTGGCGGCGTGGGCGACCCAGGACGAGCGCCGCCGGCCCTACGCGTCCGAGCTGGCCGCGCTCTACCGCGGTTACGTCGACGCGCTCGAGCGGCTGGGCCGGCTCGACGGCGACCTGTACATGCGCGGGGCCCTCGACGCCTTGCGGGCCGCGCCCGCGCGCTGGGGCAGTGATCCCGTGTTCTTCTACGGCTTCGATGAGCTGACCCCGCTCGAGCGCGACGCGGTGGAGACGCTGGCGCGGGTCGCCGGCGCCGAGGTCACGGTCTCGCTCAACTACGAGGCGGGGCGTCGGGCGTTCGCCGCGCGGGCCGAGTCCGTGCAGGAGCTGGTGGCGGTAGCTCAGCAGGTCAAGGAGCTGCCGGCGCTGGACGAGCACTACGCCCCCGCTGGCCGCGAGGCGCTTCATCAGCTCGAACGGCTCCTGTTCGAGCCTCAGGCCCCGCGGGTCGATCCCGGCGAGACGATCCGCCTGCTCGAGGCGGGCGGGGAGCGGGCCGAGGCCGAGCTGGTGGCGGCCGAGGCACTGTCCCTGCTGCGCTCGGGCTGGGAGGCGGAGGAGATCGCGATCGTCGCCCGCTCGCCGCTGGCCGCCGGTCCGGTGTTCGAGCGGGTGTTCGCGCAGTACGGCGTCGCGCTCGCCGCCCCCCGCCAGCTCGCCCTGCCGCACTCCCCGCTTGGTCGGGGCCTGCTCGCCCTGGCCCGCTGTGCCTGGCTCGAGTCCGCGCCGGCCACCGAGCTCCTCGCCTACCTGCGCACGCCGGGGGTGGCGATGCGACCCGAGCTGGTCGACCGGCTCGAGCTCGACGTCCGCTCCGCCGCCGTCGGAAGTGCCGCCGAGGCGCGCGAGCGGCTGGGCTGGGAACTGCACGAGATAGAGGCATTGCGGGGCGCCCCGTCGGCGCGCGACGAGCTGGCGCGCCAGGCGCGACGGCTGTTCGCAGCGCCGTACCGCGGTCTCGCCCCGGAGCTGTCGGCCCCGGAGGAGGGCGACGCCGCCGCGCTGGCCGCCCTCCTGGCCGCACTCGACGATCTCGCTGAGCTGGGCGAAAACCCCTCGGGAGCCGAGCTGCTCGCGTTGCTCGAGGAGCTCGAGGTGAAGCGCCGTCCCCAGCCTGGCGCGGGCGCGGTGGTGATGTCCGACCCGCTCGGCATCCGGGCCAGGCGGTTCCGGGCGGTGTTCGTATGCGGGCTCCAGGAGGGGAGCTTCCCGCTCCCGGGAGCTCCCGAGCCGTTTCTGCCCGACGAGCGCCGGTGGGAGCTCGCCGCCGCCTCCGGGCTGCGACTGCCCTCAGGGGAGCAGGCGCTTGATCGCGAGCGCTACCTGTTCTACGCCTGCACCTCGCGGGCGACCGAGCGGCTGTATCTGAGCTACCGCAGCTCGGACGAGGAGGGGAATCTCGAGCTGCCCTCGCCGTTTCTGAGCGACGTCGCCGACCTGTTGGTGCCGGAGTGGACAGAGCGCCGCGCCCGGCGCCTTCTCCCCGACGTGGTCTGGGAGCCGGAGCTCGCTCCCACCCCCCGCGAACGCTCGCGCTCCGGGGCCGCGATGCTGGCGCCGCGCGGCGGCGAGCCGCGCTCGCGCCCGCGGGTGCTGAACGAGGTCGCGCTGCGTCACGTTCGGCACCGTGAGGTGGTCTCGGCGGGGGCGCTCGAGATGTACGCCTCGTGTCCTGTCAAGTGGCTGGTCGAGCGCGAGCTGGATCCAGCGTTGATGGAGCCGCGTCCGACGCGCTGGCCCGCGGCAGCTACGTCCATGATCTGCTCGAGCAGCTGTTGCACCGGCTGGATGGGCCGGTGACCGCGGAGTCGCTGCCGCGCGCGTTGTCGCTGCTGGAAGAGCTGCTCGTCGAGCTGCCCTCGCCACTTGCCCCCGGAAGACCGGAGCCGTTGCGGGCCGCGATGCTCGGGTCGATCGAGGCCGATGCGCGCCGCTACCTGCGCCGCGAGGCCGAGGACGAGTGCGGCTGGAAGCCCCAGGGGCTCGAGCTGCGGTTCGGCTTCACCGATGAGGAGCAAGCCTCGCTTCCCCCGCTCACGCTCGGCCCGGACGTCTCGATGCGCGGGGTGATCGACCGCGTCGACGTCGACCCGGGGAGCGGCCGGGCGATCGTGCGCGACTACAAGACCGGAAGCGTCCGCCCCGCATGGGCGAGCGCCCGGTGGGCCGAGGACGGACAGCTCCAGGTCGCGCTGTACATGGTCGCGGTCCGCCAGCTCCTTGGGCTCGACCCGGTGGCCGGCTTCTATCAGCCGCTGGGTGGCGATCTTCGCCCGCGCGGTGTCTACCAGGAGGGCGCTCCGGTGCCCGCGGGCGCGTTCGGCACCGACCAGCGCCCGGCCGAGGAGCTCGACGAGTTGCTCGCCGACGCCATCAACCGGGCCGTGGACATTGCCGCCCAGCTGCGGACAGGCGAGCTCGTCCCCTGTCCGCAGACCTGCTCGCGCTACGGATGCAGCTTCCCCGGGATCTGCCGCAGCCAATGAGCTCGGTCGGGGCTGAGCGAGCGGTCGTCGAGTGGACGGCCGAGCAACGGGTCGCGATCGAGCGCCGGACCGGAAACCTGCTGCTGGCGGCGGGCGCGGGCAGCGGCAAGACCTCGGTCCTGGTCGAGCGCTTCGCCCGGGCGGTGCTCGAGGACGGAGTGGAGGTGAGCTCTGTCCTCGCCATCACGTTCACCGACAAAGCGGCGGCTGAGCTGCGCGAGCGCATTCGCGCCCGCCTGCGGGAGGCGGGGGCGGTCGAGGCGGCACGCGCCACCGAGGGGGCTTTCATCTCCACCATCCACGGCTTCTGCGCCCGGGTTCTGCGCACGCACGCGCTGGCGGCGGGGATCGATCCTCGCTTCGCGGTAGCCGACCAGCCAGAGTCCCAGCGGCTCGCCGACGATGCCTTCGACGAGGCGCTCGAGCAGGCCGCGCGCGAGGACGCCGGCGCGATCGAGCTGCTCTCGGCCTACACCGCGGGTGGGCTGCGCGGCGCCGTGCTCGGCGCCTACGGTGAGCTCCGCTCCCAGGGTGAAACCGCGCCGGCGATGCCCCCGCTGCCGCCCGCGCCTGACCTGGAAGCAGCGCGGGGGGCGGTCGTGCGCGCCGCCGCTGACGCGGCCCGCGAGCTCGGCGCCCTGCCCGAGCCGAGCGCGCGCGTAGTCGTCGCCCTGGAACGGATGGGACGGTGTCCCGATGTGCTCGGCCGGGCCGAGCCGACCCCGGCGGAGCTCGACGAGCTGAAGCTGCCGGGCGGCAACGGGGCGGCGCTCTCGACGCCGGTGTGCCTGGCCTACCGCGATGCGCTCGAGGCCCTGCGGGCGGCCTGCGAGCATCGCGCCGCCATCCGCATCCACGGCCTGCTGAGCGAGCTGCTTCGCCGGTTCGAGGCCGCCTACGCGCGGCGCAAGCGCGAGCGCTCACTGCTCGACTTCGCCGACCTGGAGCTGATGACCCGGGATCTGCTGGCCGCGGACGCCGAGCTGCGCGAGCGCTACCGGACCCGTTTCGCCCAGGTGATGGTGGACGAGCTCCAGGACACCAACCGCGTCCAGCTCGAGCTGATCGAGCACGTCTCCGACCAGAACCTGTTCACCGTCGGGGATGCCCAGCAGTCGATCTACGCCTTCCGCCACGCCGACGTCGAGCTGTTCGAGCGCCTGGCCGAGGAGCGCGAGCGCGCGGGGGAGCGGGCCACCCTGCAGACCAACTTCCGGTCTCGACGCGAGATCCTCGACGTGATCAACGAAGCCTTCCGGCCCGTGTTCGGCGAGCGGTTCATGGCCCTCCGGTGCGGACGCACCGACCCACCCGCGGGGGAGCCGCTGGTCGAGTTGATGGTCGCCGACAAGGGGGCGCAGGGAGAGGTCGAGGGGCTCGCGTCGCCCTGGCGGGTGGCCGAGGCGCGGGCGCTGGCCCGGCGGATCGAGGGGTTGATCGAGGCCGGAGCGGCCGCCCGGGAGGTGGTGGTGCTGAGCCGAGCGACCACCGATCTGCGGGTCTACGAGCGCAGCCTCGAGGAGCGCGGCATTCCCACCTACGTGATTGGCGGCCGCGGTTACTGGGCCCACCCGCAGGTGATCGACCTCGTCGCCTATCTGCGGGCTCTGGCCAACCCGCGCGACGAGACCGAGCTGTACACGGTTCTGGCCTCGCCGCTCGTCGATGTCTCGCTTGACGCGCTCGTGGTGCTGGCGGCGGGGGCGCGCGCGCTGGGCCGCGATCCGTGGTGGGTGCTGCGCGAGCCCGAGGGGGCGCTCGAGGAGCCTGCCGGCGGGCGAGCTGGAGCGGCTCGGGGCATTTGCCGACTGGTTCGCGGCCGAGCGGAGCGCCGCGCCCCGGCTCGGAATCGAGGAGCTGATCGACCGGGCGCTCGTGCGGACCGGCTACGACCTGGCGATGCTGGCCATGCCCGGGGGCCGGCGCCGGCTGGCCAACGTCCGCAAGCTGATGCGGCTGGCAAGGGAGTTCGAGGCGGTCAATGGCCCGGACCTCAGGGGTTTTCTCGATCTCGTGCGCGGCCGGGAGCGGGGGTTGGGTGGCTATGGGGACCCGCGGGAGAGCGAGGCGCCCGTAGAGGGGGAGGCGCTCGACGCGGTGCGGCTGATGACGATCCACCGGGCCAAGGGCCTCGAGTTCGAGATCGTGTGCGTGGCCGACCTGGGCCGCGGGCCTTGGACGGGGTCTCCGCTGCTGCGGCTCGGGCGCGACGGGAGGCTGGGCCTGCGGCTGAGCGAGCCGGGGACGGCGCGCGCCGTTCCCGCCCTCCGCTACCGGGAGCTCGCCGATGAGGCGACGGGGCGCGAGGCCCGGGAGGAGCGGCGCCTCTTCTATGTGGCGATGACGCGCGCGTGCGACCGGCTGATTCTGAGCGGGGCGGCCAAGCTCGACGCGCTGGAGCAGGAGCGCTCGCCGATGGGTTGGATCCACCCGGCAGTGGTGGCGGCCGGGGTGGTACCGGAGATGGTGCCGGCCGTGACCGAGGAGCGCTCGGCCGAGCCGGGGGAGGCGACGTCGGTTCAGCTGCCTGAGGCCCTCGACGTCGACGTGCCGGCGCCCGCCCCGGGCGTCGGCGCGCCAGCTCAGCTACTCGGGTCTCGAGGAGTACGCGCGCTGCGGCTATCGGTTCTACGTCCAGCGCGTGCTGGGGGTGCCGCCGCTGCCCGAGCGCGGTGCCGCACGGGCGGGCGCGAGCGGGGGTGGCGCGGGCGCGGGCGGGTCGGGCGGGGGCGCCCGCCTGGACGCGCGCGAGCGCGGGATCCTCGTCCATGCTCTGCTCGAGCGGCTCGATTTTCGCCGGCCGGTCGCGCCCACGGCGACCGAGGTGATGGAGGCGGCGCCGCGGCGGCCGAGCTACGCCGAGGCCGAGCAGATCGCCGCCCTGATCACGCTGTTCACCGGGAGCGAGATCTGCGCACGAATCGCGGCCGCGGCCGATGTCCGCCGCGAGGAGCGCTTCGCCTTCCTCCTCGACGGCGTGCTGATCAACGGCGCGCTAGACGTGCTTGCCCGCGAGGCAGACGGCGCCGCGCTGATCGTGGACTACAAGAGCGATCGGCTCGAGGGCCAGGATCCCGGCGAGCTCGTGACCGGCCACTACGTCACCCAGCGGCTGATCTACGCCTTGGCCGCGCTCAGGGCCGGAAGCCAGCGCGTCGAGATCGCCCACGTGTTCCTCGAGGCGCCCCGCGACCCGGTCATCGCCAGCTACTCGGCTTCGGATGCGCCGCGACTCGAGGCCGAGCTCGAGACCCTGGCCGCCGGAACTAACGCCCGCGATTGGCGCGTGACCGAGGAGCCCCACCGCGGCATCTGCGAGGGCTGTCCAGCCGAGGGCGGCCTGTGTTCCTGGCCGTTGGCGGTGACCCGCCGCGAGGCGTCCGACCGGCTGTTCTAGTCGTCGGCGTGGTCGCCGGGCTCGAAGGTGACGTGGACCTTCTCCTGGTCGTGGCGCTCCTCGACCTTCGCCAATGCGGTCAGCGTCTCCTGATCCGCCCGGATGTCGGGCGGACCCATGAGGCTCCGCGGCCACAGCTTCCGGGCCACGACCACGTTGATCTCCGCCGCGTACAGCGTCATCTGCGCGCCCAGGTGCAGCCACACCAGTAGGGCGATGATCACTGCGAACGACGCGTAAGCGCTCGAAAGGTGGCTGACCACGTGGTGGATGTAGACGCCGCCGATCGCCTGCAGAATCGTCCACAGGACAGCCGCGGTGACCACCCCGATCCACAGGCACCGCGTCTCGACCGAATTGGCGGTCATCAGCCGGAAGGCCGCGAAGAACAGGATCACGTTGACCATCAGCGCGATGGCAATGCCCGCCACCTTTGCCAACGGGCCGCCCAGCCCGCCCGAGACGATGCCGGAGGCGCCCGTGGCAACGATGAACAGGACACCGAGCACCACCAGCAGCCCGATCCCGCGCAGCCGCGAGCGGAGAAAGTCGGGGCGATTCTTGAACGGCACGGCCCACACCCGGTCGAACGCGTTCTGCGCGGCGTTGGTCACGCCGAGGCCCGACCACAGCGAGGTGAGAATGCCGAGCACGAGGGCGACCACGCTCCCGTGCAGCGAGGAGAAATGGATGATGTTGCTGATACCGGGGAAGTTCTTGCGCACCGAGCTCTCAACCGACTGCATCGCGCTCGGGTCGTGCTGGAGGACGAACCCGAGGATGGTGGTGAACACCAGCAGCAGGGGGAACAGGGAGAAGAAGGCGTAGTAGGCGACGAGCGCGGCCAGGCTCCCCGCCTGGTCGTTGCCGAACTTCCGGACCACGGCCATCGGGATGGCCAGCCAGCGATGGCGTTGTTGGGTGCGATCGAAGGCTCGAACCGGGCGCAGAAAGTCCACGCCTTCTAGCTACCCGTGGCTAAGGCGGGAATCCCTCGATGCCGAGGAGCCGTTGCTTACGCTCGACACCGCCGGTGTAGCCACCGAGGCCGCCGCCCGAATGCAGGACGCGGTGGCAGGGAACGACGATCGGCAGCGGGTTGGCCCCCAGGGCATTGCCCGCCGCCCGCGACCCACGCGGGCTTCCGGCGGCGGATGCCACCTTCTGGTAGCTCGAGACCGAGCCGTAGGGGATGCGCGCCGTGGCCCGCAGCACGCGGCGGCCGAAGCCGCGGGCGAGCCGCCAGTCGAGCGGCAGCTCGAACTGCTGGCGCTGGCCGGCGAAGTACTGCTCGAGCTCGCGACGGGGCTCGTCAAGCCGGCGTGGGGCGGCGAGCATGCGGGGGGACACCGTGCGCGCGAGCTGCTCGAGCACGGCCTCCTCGTCGTCGGCGTAGGCGAGCCGCACCAGACCCCGCGGGGTTGCCGCGAGCAGCAGCCGGCCCACGGGGGAGTCGAGGCTGGCGTAGGCGACGTCGAGCAGGCCGGCGCGGGCGGCGGCTTCGGTCAGGTCGGGGAGCGGATAAGTCATGGCTGGTACTCCATTCGCAGTCGCTTCATGGCCTCGTGCACGTTGCGTCGCGCCGCCTCCTCGCTCGTCTGCATCACGGTCGCGATCTCTCGGTACGGCGCGTCAAGCACGAATCGCAGGGCGATCGCCGTCCGCTGCTTGTCGGGAAGCTCGCGCACCTGCGCCCACAGGTTCTGGTCGGACTCGGGTAGCGGCGGGGCGACGGGCTCGGGGAGCGTCTCCACGACCACCGGCTCGCGCCGCCGTGCCCGTAGCCGGTCGATCGCCTTGCGGTGGGCGATGGTGAAGATCCAGCCGCGGAGGTTCGCGGCGCTGCGCAGCCGGGGATAGGCGCGCAGCGCGGCCAGCCAGGTGTCCTGAAAGCAGTCATCGGCGTCGTGCACTCCCACCGTCCCGGCCAGGAAACGGTGGACGTCACGCCCGTGCGCATCGAGCAGGGTCTGGAACGGCGGCAGCGTCACCGATGATGAAACGCGTTTGGCGGGCATGGTGTGAGGTTGGCAAGAGTGCGCTCAGCGCTTGAACGCATCGGGCTTTCGCTATACAAAGCTTGTATGGCTCGCGCAATCTGGTCAGGCGCGATCAGCTTCGGGCTGGTCAACGTACCGGTCAAGCTGTACAGCGCGACATCGCCCAAGACGGTTCGCTTCCATCAGCTCTCGAGCAAGACCGGTGCTCGCATCCGCCAGAAGCGGGTCGACCCCTCGACCGGCGAGGAGGTCCCGTTCGAGGAGATCGTCAAGGGCTATGAGATCACGCCCGACCGCTACGTGCTGATCACCCAGGAGGAACTCGACGCGCTCGATCCCAAGGCGACCAAGACGGTCGACATCGAGGAGTTCGTCGACCTGGCCGACATCGACCCGATCTTCTACGACCACTCCTACTACCTCGCTCCCACCGCGGGAGGCGCGAAGGCCTACCGCCTGCTCCTCGATGCCATGCGCGAGTCGGGCAAGGTGGGGATCGGCCGCTTCGTGCTGCGCACCAAGCAGCAGCTGTGCGCGCTGCGGCCGACCGGCGACGTGCTCACGCTCTCGACCATGTTGTTCGGCGACGAGGTGCTGTCCCCGGATCGGATGGACGAGCTCGACTCGATCGGCGAGGCGGAGGCGACGAGCCGCGAGCTGACCATGGCCCAGCAGCTGATCGAATCCCTGTCAGCCGACTTCGACCCGGCAAAGCACCGCGATGATTACCGTGAGCGCGTGATCGACCTGATCGAGCGCAAGGCGTCGGGCGAGGAGATCGCGGTTCAGCCACAGGCCGAGGAGCCGGCCCCAGCCCCCGACCTGATGGCCGCCCTCGAGGCCAGCCTGGCCGCAGTCAAGAGCGAGGATTCGGATGACGGCGCCGGCGCCGGCTAAGCCGCGCCGACGGGCTGCGGCCTCGTCTTCGTCGGGCAACGGCAAGGCCGCGGCGTCCAAGCGCCCGGCCAAGGCCAAGCGCTGACGTCCAAGCGCCCGGCCAAGCGGTGAGCGCGGTCACGGCCCCGTAACCCCCCGCTGGTACGCTTTCGCGGCCGCTGTCTGTGCCCGCGCAGGCGGGATCTCCTCATGAACACTCACCATCTCGCTCCACCCGGGGCCATCGGCCTCTACCACCCCGAAAACGAGCATGACTCGTGCGGCATCGCGCTGGTGGCGAAGCTATGGGGCGAGGCCAGCCACGCGGTGGTTGAGAAGGCGCTCGACGCGCTCGAGAACCTCGAGCACCGCGGGGCCGAGGGGGCGGATCCGAACACTGGTGACGGCGCCGGGATCCTGCTCCAGATCCCCGATGGGTTCCTGCGGGCCGCGGCGGCCGGGGTCAAGCTGCCCCCTCCGGGGCGCTACGGGGTGGGGGTCTGTTACCTACCCGCCGACGCCGAACGCCGGGTGCTGCTCGAGCAGCTCATCGAGGAGACGATCACGGCCGAGGGGCAGCGCGCGATCTGGTGGCGGGACGTACCGGTGGATGAGCGCCACGTCGGCGAGACGGCACGCTTGAGCGCGCCGGTCATCCGCCAGGTGCTGATCGAGGCCGCCGAGGAGATCGAGGATCAGGACGCGTTCGAGCGCAAGCTGTACGTGATCCGCCGCGTGATCGAGCGCGAGGCGGGTCCCGCGCTCGCGCTGCCCAGCTTCTCGAGCCGGACGATGGTCTACAAGGGAATGCTGACCGCGCCCCAGCTGCCGCGCTACTTCACCGATCTGCGCGACCCGCGAGTGGCCTCGCGGCTGGCCCTGGTCCACTCGCGCTTCTCGACCAACACCTTCCCCAGCTGGGAGCTCGCGCACCCATACCGGATGATCGCCCACAACGGTGAGGTCAACACCCTGCGCGGCAACGTCAACTGGATGCGAGCGCGGGAGTCGCAGCTGTCCTCGGAGCTGTTCGGCGATGACCTGGAGAAGGTGATGCCGGTCGTGCGCGAGGGCGGTTCTGACTCCGCCATCTTCGACAACGTGCTCGAGCTGCTCGTGCTGGGCGGCCGCTCGATCCCCCAAGCGGTGATGATGATGGTCCCCGAGGCCTACCGGACCCGCAAGGACCTCGACCCGGACGTCAAGGGCTTCTACGACTTCCACTCGTGCCTGATGGAGCCGTGGGACGGGCCGGCCGCCGTCGTGTTCACGGACGGGCGCCTGGCAGGCGCGGTGCTCGATCGCAACGGGCTGCGGCCCGGGCGCTGGATTCAGGACACCGAGGGGTACGTGGTGCTCGCCTCCGAGACCGGAGTGATGACGGTCGCGCCCGAGCACATCCAGCGCAAGGGCCGGCTCGCCCCCGGGAAGCTGTTCCTGGTCGATCTGGAGGAGGGGGCGATCGTCGAGGACGGAGCGGTCAAGCGGCGGATGGCCCGGCGCAAGCCCTATGCCGAGTGGTACGAGCAGTCGGTCGTCCACATCGACGACCTGCCCGAGCGCGACCCGCGCGCGCCCCGGATCGAGCCGCTGCGCTCGAAGCAGCTGGCCTTCGGCTACTCGCTGGAGGACCTGCGGATGGTCATCGCGCCGATGGCGGCGAAAGGCGAGGAGCCGGTGGCGAGCATGGGCAACGACGCCGCACTGGCCGTGCTCTCCGACCGTCAGCCGCCCCTGTTCTCCTACTTCAAGCAGCTCTTCGCTCAGGTGACCAACCCGCCCATCGATCCGCTGCGGGAGACGATCGTGATGAGCCTCCAAGCGGGCGTCGGCGCCGAGATCAACCTTCTGAGCGAAGTGCCCGATCAGGCGCACATGCTGGTCATGGATCAGCCAATCCTCCGCAACCACGAGCTCGAGAAGCTGCGCCAGGTCTCCCACGACGTGTTCGATGCGGCGACCCTCGACATCACCTGGCCGATCGAACAAGGCCCCGACGGGATGGAGCTGCGTCTCTTCGACCTGTGCGCTGAGGCCGCCCGCCACGTCGACCACGGCGCCAACATCCTGATCCTGTCCGACCGCAACCTCGGCGCCGAGCGGGTGGCCATGCCCTCGCTGCTGGCCGTGGCGGCCGTCCATCACCACCTGGTCCGCCGCGGCACCCGCCTGCGCACCGGGCTGGTGATCGAGTCAGGAGAGCCGCGCGACATCCACCACATGGCGACGCTGATCGGCTACGGCGCGGCCGCGATCAACCCGTACCTCATGTTCGAGTCGCTCGACGAGCTCGCCGACCGTTCGCTCCTGCCCGAGGATCTCGATCGCGAGGAGGCGGAGAAGCGGATCGTCAAGGCGATCGGCAAGGGCCTGATGAAGACCCTGTCGAAGATGGGGATCTCGACCATCCAGTCCTACTGCGGCGCCCAGATCTTCGAAGCCGTCGGGCTGGAGCAGGAGCTGATCGAGCAGCACTTCACCGGCACCGCGTCGCGGATCGGCGGGGTCGGGATAGACGTGCTCTCGACTGAAGCCATGGAGCGCCATTTCCGGGCCTACCCCCGGACCGAGCGCGACGTGCTGCCGGTGGGAGGGGTGCTCCAGTGGCGCCGCGACGGCGAGCTGCACGTGTGGAGCCCGGACACGATCGCCAAGCTTCAGCACGCCGTCCGGGCCGAAAACGGCGATGTGCGCCAGACCTACGACGAGTACGCCGCGCTCGTCAACGACGAGGCCGCGCGTCACGGCCTGCTGCGCGGGCTGATGAAGCTCCGGACTGCGGCCGAGCCGATCCCGCTCGAGCAGGTCGAGCCCGCCACCGCCATCGTCAAGCGCTTCACCACCGGGGCGATGAGTCTCGGCTCGCTCAGCCGCGAGGCGCACGAGACTCTGGCCATCGCCATGAACCGGATGGGCGCACGGTCCAACACCGGCGAGGGCGGCGAGGACCCGGTGCGCTTTGCACCCGACGCCAATGGGGACCTGCGCCGCTCGGCGATCAAGCAGGTCGCGTCCGGTCGCTTCGGGGTGACCGTGCACTACCTGGTGAACGCCGACCAGCTCCAGATCAAGATGGCCCAGGGGGCCAAGCCCGGCGAGGGTGGCCAGCTCCCCGGCCACAAGGTCGACAGCTACATCGCCCGCATCCGGAACTCGACCCCCGGCGTTGGCCTCATCTCGCCGCCCCCGCACCACGACATCTACTCGATCGAGGACCTCAAGCAGCTGATCTATGACCTGCGCTGCGCCAATCCCACCGCCACCGTGTCGGTCAAGCTGGTCTCCGAGGTGGGAGTAGGGCACGGTCGCGGCCGGGGTGGCCAAGGCCAACGCCGATCACGTGACGATCGCCGGCCACGACGGGGGCACCGGCGCCTCGCCGCAGTCCTCGGTGCAGTCGGCCGGCGTGCCGTGGGAGATCGGGCTGGCCGAGACCCAGCAGACGCTCCTGCTCAACGACCTGCGCTCGCGGATCACCGTCGAGGTCGACGGCGGGATGCGCACCGGCCGCGACGTGGTGATCGGCGCGCTGCTCGGCGCCGACGAGTTCGGGTTCTCGACCGCGCCACTGATTGCGATGGGCTGCATCATGATGCGCGTCTGCCACCTAAATACCTGCCCGGTGGGGATCGCCACCCAGGACCCGGAGCTGCGTAGGCGCTTCCGCGGACTGCCCGAGCACGTGACCGGTTATCTGATGCTGGTGGCCGAGGAGGTGCGGACGATCATGGCCTCGCTCGGGGTGCGCCGGTTCGAGGAGCTGATCGGCGCGACCGACCTGCTCGATGCCGACGAGGCGGTTGAGCACTGGAAGGCGCGTGGCGTAGATCTGTCGATGGTTCTCTCGACGCCCGACCTGCCGCCCGGCACCGAGCGCCGCCGCGCTCGTGCTCAGTTGCCGGTGCTCGACGACGCGCTCGACTGGGAGCTCGTGCGCCGCTGCGCGCCGGCGCTCAGCCGGGGCGAGGCGATCAAGCTCGGACCGGTCCCGGTGCGCAACGTCAACCGCACGGTGGGCGGCATCCTCTCGGGAGAGATCGCGCGTCGGCATGGAGCGGACGGACTGCCCGAGGGGACGGTCGAGGTCTCCTTCCACGGCTCGGCCGGGCAGAGCTTCGGCGCCTGGCTGGCGCCGGGGGTCACCTTTGCGCTCCGGGGCGAGACCAACGACTACGCCGGCAAGGGGCTCTCGGGCGGAGTCATCGCGGTCCGTCCCCCGGACCGGGCGAGGTTCCGCGCCGAGGAGAACATGATCGTCGGCAACACCGTGCTCTATGGGGCCACGGCCGGCCGCGCGTTCTTCCGCGGGCTCGCGGGCGAGCGGTTCGCCGTGCGTAACTCGGGGGCGTCGGCGGTGGTCGAGGGCCTGGGCGATCATGGCTGCGAGTACATGACCGGTGGCCGGGTGGTGGTGCTCGGACCGACCGGGCGCAACTTTGCCGCCGGGATGAGCGGTGGGATCGCCTACGTCTACGACAAGGACCGGCAATTCGAGGGCCGCTGCAACCTCGACCTGGTGGACCTCGAGCCCCTCGGCCCGGAGGACGTGACCGAGGTCCAGGAGCTGATCAAGGAGCACGTGGCCCGGACGGGCTCGCTGGTGGGGCGCAACCTGCTCGCATCCTGGGAGCGCGGCGCGCGCGAGCGTTTCGTGAAGGTGATGCCGCGCGACTACCGGCGCGCGCTGGCCGAGCTGGCCGAGCAGGCGACGGCGGTTGAGGTGTAGTCATGGGCGAGCTTGGCGGCTTTCTGAAGATCCACCGCGTCGGCTTCGACAAGCGCGACCCCGCCGCGCGCGTGCGCGACTACCGGCAGTACTTCTCCGTGCAGCCGGAGGAAGAGATCCGGCGCCAGGGCGCGCGCTGCATGGACTGCGGCATCCCGTTCTGCCACGAGGGCTGCCCGCTCGGGAACCTGATCCCGGATTGGAACGACCTCGTCTACCGCAACAAGTGGCGCGAGGCGATCGACCAGCTCCACGCGACGAACAACTTTCCCGAGTTCACCGGCCTGATCTGTCCTGCGCCGTGCGAGTCGGCGTGCGTGCTGGCGATCAACGACGACCCGGTGACGATCGAACAGATCGAGTTGGCGATCGTCGAGCGAGCTTGGTCTGAGGGGTGGATCGTGCCCACGCCACCGGAGCGCCGGACCGATCGGCGCGTGGCCGTGGTGGGAACGGGACCGGCCGGTCTTGCCGCCGCCGACGAGCTCAACCGCGGCGGCCACAAAGTCACCGTGTACGAGCGCGACGAGGCCCCGGGCGGGCTGCTGCGCTTCGGGGTCCCGGACGCCAAGCTCGAGAAGCGGATCATCGACCGTCGCGTCTCGATCCTCGAGCAGGAGGGGATCGAGTTCGTCTACGGGGTCGACGTCGGACGCGATGTGTCCGCGGCTACGTTGCGAGAGGAGTTCGACGCCGTGGTGCTGGCGGTCGGTTCGCGCGTCTCCCGCGACCTCGACGCGCCCGGTCGCAACCTGCGCGGGATTCACCTTGCCATGCCCTACCTGTACCAGCGCAACCGCTGGGTGGCGGCGCAGGAGGGGCGGCCGGCTCGGCCGGTGCCGCCCGGCACCGAGATCACGGCCGCGGGTAAGAAGGTGATCGTGATCGGCGGTGGCGACACCGGTATGGACTGCATCTCCAACGCGCACCGCGAGGGCGCCCGCTCGGTGGTGATGCTGGACGTCTACGCCGCGCTCCCGCCCGACGGCCGTGATCCCCGCCATCCCTGGCCGTTGCCGCCTAAGCGCACGACGATGACCTACGCGCTGGAAGAGGGCGGCAAGCGACGGTGGGGGACGGAGGTGACCGGCTTCGGGGGCAAGGACGGCGCGCTCAGCCACGTCTACGCCCGGCAGGTCACCGGCACGTCCTCACGCGATCTGACGCCCGTCCCGGGAAGCGAGTTCGTGCTCGAAGCCGACCTGGCGCTGATCGCGATCGGCTTCGAGCATCCCGAGCACGAGGGGACCGTGGAGCAACTCGAGCTGGAGCTTGACCACCGCGGCAACATCCGCACCGAGCAGACCTACCGGACGAGCGCCAAGCAGATCTACGCCTGCGGCGACGCGCGGATCGGTCAGTCGCTGGTGGTGACGGCGATCGCCGAAGGGCGCAAGTGTGCCCGGGTCGTCAACAAGGACCTCGGAGGCAGCCCGATGGACGCCGACCGGGAGATGCTTGCCCTCGGCGCCTGGAGCGGAGAGGCCGATCGCACCCTGCGCCACGAGGCCGAGGCGGCCGGAACGGTGCGGCCCGGGGAGGAGTTCTTCACCGGTCCTGGGAGCCGGGCGGCCACATAGGAAGCTTTGGGCGGCTTGCGCGGGGTTTCGGCCGAGTCGCGGCGTCGCCGGGTCGGCAATGTTGCAGATCAACCGAAATGGGCGTTGATCTTCAGGGCCTGACCGCGCTTTTTCCCTGGAAGTACTCGACTGGTGCTAGGTTATTCCTGCCTCAGGGCGATGGCGTGGTGGGGCACGGATGCCGGGCCATAGGTTTACTAAGGCTTGGGACGGGGAAACTCGCCCCTGTCGGTCAGGGAACTGCGCCCCCACTTCCCTGACTCTCCGGGGGGTCCAGAAGGATCTGGGCCCCCCGGGTCTCTTTACGGGTCCGTCGGTGGGCGGCCGCCTCGCGTGGCGGCCGCCCACCGCCGCGCCCCCCGGCCCGTCCGGCGCGATTCCTCTAGGGTGAGCGACGATGGCCGAGCTCCCTGTCGCGTGCGTGGTCGGCGCCGGATCCTCCGGGATTGCCGCCGCCAAGGCGCTGCACGAGCGGGGGATTCCGTTCGACTGCTTCGAGAAGTCAGACCGGGTGGGCGGGAACTGGGTGTTCGCCAACAAGAACGGGATGTCCTCGGCCTACCGCTCGCTCCACATCAACACCTCGCGGGAGCGGATGGAGTACAGCGACTTTCCGATGCCGCGCTCCTATCCCGACTTCCCCCATCACACGCAGATCGCGCGCTACTTCGACGACTACGTCGACCGCTTCGGCTTCCGCGACCTGATCACGTTCGAGACCGGGGTCGAGCGCGCGATCCGGGGCGAGGACGGCGTGTGGACGGTCACGCTCGGGTCGGGCGATACGCGGGAGTACGACATGCTGCTCGTCGCCAACGGCCACCACTGGGACCCCCGCTGGCCCGAGCCGCCGTATCCGGGCGAGTTCGACGGGACCCAGATGCACTCGCACCACTACATCGAGAACACGGACTTCGCCGACAAGAACGTGCTCGTGGTGGGGATCGGCAACAGCGCGATGGACATCGCGGTCGAAGCCAGCTTCGTCGCCCGCAGGACCTTCATCTCCTCGCGACGCGGGGCCTACATCCTCCCCAAGTACCTGTTCGGGCGCCCGCTTGACCAGATCGGGGTCAACGCGCTGACGCCCGTCCTGCCCTTCGCCTTCCGCCGGGCGATTCTCATGGCCCTGTACCGGATCGGCGTCGGCAAGGTCCAGGACTACGGGCTGCCCGAGCCCGATCACAAGATCGGCGAGGCCCACCCGACGATCTCGGCCGACTTCCTCAACCGGATCGCCCACGGTGAGATGACGTGGAAGCCCAACGTCGCCGAGCTCCTCGGTAACGAGGTCAGGTTCGCCGACGGGACGGTCGAGCCGGTGGACGTGATCGTGTGGTGTACCGGCTACAAGGTGACCTTCCCGTTCTTCGACCAGGACTTCGTCTCTGCCCCCGACAACGATCTGCCGCTGTTCAAGCGGGTGTTCAAACCGGGGGTCGACAACCTCGCCTTCATCGCGCTGCTGCAACCGCTGGGGGCGACGATGCCGCTGGCCGAGGTTCAGGGCCGCTGGATCGCCGCCTACCTGCGAGGCGAATACCACCTGCCGCCGACGCAGGCCATGGTCGCCGACATGGAGCGAGAGCGGGCGCGGATGTTCAAGCGCTATGTGGCCTCGAAGCGACACACGATGCAGGTCGACTTCGACAACTACATCTACGACGTGGGCAAGGAGATGAAGGCGGGCGCGGAGCGGGCGCGGGGCGCGGGGTTCCGGCTGCCGGTCGCCCCGCGGGCGGGCCGGCACGATTCGGTGGCCGTGGCCTGAGACACGCCATGCCCACCTTCTGCCGACACAACCACCTCGTCCAGAACTGTCCCATCTGCTCGCGCGAGCAGGCGATCGAGGCCCGCCCGGTGCTCTCGTCAAGCGCGCCGCGGAGCACCCAGCCGCGCCCGGCCTCTACAGGCTCCCGTCGACGCTCCGAGCGGGGTGGTGTGGGCGGCCCGGGCTCCGTGCGCGTGCAAAAGCTGGCTCGCGGCGCGGATGACGGTTACCGCTCGCCACTCGCCCCCGGGCTTCGCTCGAGCGCCGACGCCGAGCGACTGGCGGAGGAGCTCGCCTTCAGCACGGCGCGACTGGCCACCCTCGAGCACGACCCGCCCGGGCTCTATGCCGAAGTGGCACGAGGTGCTGGAGATCTCGAGGAGCGAACCTGGCTGGCGTTCCTGATCGCGTACCTGGGGCCGGTGGAAGGGGAGGATCCGTTCGCGGAGATAACCCGCGTGCGGACGCCGTGGGCGGATCCTGGGCTCCCGGACCTGGACGGTGTCCTCACCGGACCTCGCACCGCCCACGACCCGTCGCGGGGGACGCGGACGCTCGAGGCCTACCGGGCCTGGGCGGCCCGGGCCGGATCGCAGGCCGCGGCCTTCACCGGCGAGGCCGCGTGGACGCCGGAGCGGCGGTTCTCGCGGGCCTTCGAGCGGCTCGCCCTTCCCGGATTGCACCGCGACGCCAGGTTCGAGCTCCTGGTCTCTCACGGGGCTCTGCGGCTGTACGAGCTGAAGGCGGGAACGCTCCATCTCGGCGGGGACAGCAACGTCACGCTGGCGGCCAAGCGTGTGTTCGGCATCGGAGATCCTCTGTTGCTCGAGCGCAGAGCGGCTGACCTGGCCGCGGCGGCAACTGTGCCGATCGCGGCCTTCGACCTGGGGTTGCTCAACTGGGAGACCGGAGAGCGGATAAATGCCGGCGTGGATCCCGATCCCCAGGCGCAGGAGCAGGCGCTAAGCACGACACGCGCCGCCCTCGCGTTGTAGCGTTACGGTTTGAGCGCCCCTCGAGAGCTCTGATGCGCCGCCCACTCATCCTGCTGGTTCCGATCCTCGCCATCCTGGCACTGGGTGTCTGGTCTGGCTCGGCGAGCGCGACGTGCCCGCTGTCCGGCGGCCCGGCATGCTGCGACCCACCCACGCCCTCGCAAACGGCCTGCTGCCAGCCCACCTGCTGCGGGGTCTGCACGGTCGGGCACCTCACGATCGCCTCGAGCCCGGACCCCTCCAAAACCGCGGAAGAGGTGAAGGTCACGGGCAAGCTCACCGGCGGTTCGGCCGGGGAGACGGTCACGCTGTGGCAGAAGTTGGCTGGCCAGTCGAGCTACTCCCAGGTTGCGCAGACGACTACCGACAGCGCCGGCAACTACACGATCGAGCGGGCTGCCGGGACCGTCAAGGTGAACACCTCCTGGTACGCCAGTACGAGCACGGCCATCAGCCCGACGCTGGTCCAGAACGTCAGCGCACGGATCAAGATCGCCAAGTGGGACACCGCGGGCACGCAGGTGAAACTGCACGGACACGTGTCGCCCACCCACGGCGGTGAGCGGATCGCCCTCCAGCAGCGCGCCAACAAGCACTGGCGCACGATCGCCAAGGCGAGGATTAGCCAGCGATCGAACTTCACCCTGCGCCACCGCTTCGCCCACCAGGGCACGGTCGTGCTGCGCGTCCTGTTCGCTGGCGATGCGCGCAACACCCGCTCGACGTCGGCTCAGCGCAAGCTCCACCTGAGCTGACCGCCGCCGGTCCGCCGGCCGGCAATGACGTCCGAGGTACCTCCTACCTTCTGCGGCGTCCGCATCCCTGCACTGGAGCTCTCATGCCACTGTGCTTCATCGAACCGCACAACGCCATCCGCGTCATCGCCGAGTCGGTCGGCCGCGAAGCTCGCCGCCAGATCCTCGGCGAGGTCGTGCGTGCCTGGGTCGACGAAATCCCCGAGTCCGAGCTCGAGTCGCACTACGCCAAGGCGATCGCCGATCTGGACGAGCATGACCTCTCGATGCTGGCCTCCTGGCACGCGTCACTGGAGGTGGGCCATCCACTCCCCAACAAAGAGTTCCTGGTCAACGTGTTCTCCTCACTGGGGGACAATCGCCGGGAGGCGCTGAGGATCGCGGCCGGCTTCCGGGGCGAGGAGGCATTCGAGGCGGGGGTCGGGGAGGAGCAGGCGTTCGACACCGTGCTGCCGTGGCTCTCGGAGGAGCGCTGTGTGCAGCTGGCCAACGAGTGCCTCGAGCTCTACTGCTGGGACCGGCTGGGCGCCGAGAACTAGCCGCGGCACTCGGCCGAGCGCCCGCTCGGTCTCGTCGATCGTCTGCTCGGTCGACTGAAACCAGACCGCGTGCAGCCCGAGTTCCCGGGCTGCGGTGCAGTTGAGCTCGATGTCGTCGATGAGCAGCGCCGCCGCCGCTGAGACCTCGAGCCGCTCGAGCGTCAACTCGTAGATGCGCGGCTCGGGCTTGCGCACGCCGACGAAGCCGGAGTCGACCACCACATCGAAGATCTCCTCAACGGGCAGCTTGGCCCGCCACAGTGGCTCCCACTCGCGCACGTTGTTGGTGCAGATCGCCAGCTTGTAGCCGCGTCGCTTGAGCTCCCGCATGTACTCGATCATCGGCTCGTTGGGGTGCAGGTGCTCGAAGTAGCGCTCGCCGAACCCGTGCAACTCGACCGGGCGGCCGAGCTGGCTGGTCAGCTCGTCGCTAAGAGAGCTCAGGAACTGCCGCTCGCTCAGCTGCCCCTTCTCGAGCTCGAACAGCGGGTTTGTGCCCTCCCGGGTGGCGACTGCCGCCATCGCGTTGCCCAGCGCCTCGAGCGAGATCCCGCTGGAATCCTGAAAGGCCGCGAACGAGTCGATCAGGGGCGAGGTGAGAACCCCGCCGAAGTCGCTGATGACAGCCTCGATTGCGCTCATCGCGGCTGGGCGAGCAGGTACACGCCCGACGCGGCGCGGCCGCGATGGCGCCAGCGAAGCAGCATCGCGCGCAGCGTCGAAGTCCTGATCGCCCGCACCGGGCGGCGCTCAGCGCCGGTCGCCGGCCGCCCGCCGGGGATAGTGCTCGTTCTCGTCCTCGAGCCACAGCTCGAGCCCGGCGCGCGTCGGCGTCCCGTCGCCGCCGTAGGTCGTCGACAGGCGAGGCTCTGCCACTGCGGTCACCCCCGCGCAGGGATCTAGCAGCGCGGCATGGACCGCGTCGTTGGCATGGCCGCTGGCCTTCCGGGGACGAACCGCGGCGACGGCGATGCCGTCGCCGCTCTTCGAACCACAGCCCGATCTGGCGAACCGACTCCGCGGAGCCACGATCCGGGCGTGCCTGAACGGCCCGTACCCCGGGGGCGTCGATGGCCAGCTTCGCCGTCGACCGAGCTCCGCCGTCCCGGTCACCCGGCAGAGCTGCTCGAAGCCCTCCTCGTCGCGGGAACAAAGCCGCCTCACCCTCGCCCGTGACCGCGAGCGTCACGCCCGGACCGGCGAGCTGCCACCCCTCGCCGGCCTTGGGCGAGCCGCTGAGGGTCACGGCTTCGAGCGTGGCAGCGGGCTCGTCCGGAGAACTGGCCAGGAGCAAGACATCGGAACCAGCGGACCAGGCGGCGCCCCATGGGCCGCCGTCAAGCGTCTCCGAACATGACGGTTCGGAGCGAGCCTTCGGGACCGGCGCTCACGACCGCAGCTGCGGCTGGTCGATATCGCGCGCCGTCGAGTCGACGTCGTATGGCCGGGTGGTGGCGCGGGCAGCGCCCACCACCAGGCGATCCTGCCACCGGCGCAGCGGTCCTCTTCGCATCAGCGCCCGGGTGGGCGGCAGGAGCAAGAGCAGTGCGAGCACGTCGGTGATGAAACCGGGGATCATCAGCAGCACGCCACCGACCAGGACACGAGCGCGCCGTCGATCACCTCCGGGCCGGCGCGCGGCCCGCGGCTACCGCGGCCGTCAGCCGCCGCCAGGCCGCGCGCCCCTGCGAGCGAAGCGCCCAGCTCCCCAGCGGCCAGCCGGCGATCAGCAGCAGCAGCGTGTAGAGCACCCCGATCGCCTCGGCCACCTTGACCGCCACGAACACTCGGCCAGTGGCCAGAGCAGCAGCAGCAGGAATGCCATGATTCAAGCGTACTGCGCGTCGGGCGAGGCCTCGGGGCGGTCGGCGAGGCGTAGGCGAGCGAGCCGCGGCGGTCGGCTACGCGAGGCGGGCGAGGGGCCTTCGAGCACCTTTACGCCCGGCAGGCGATGCAGCCCGACCAGCTCGATCAGCGTCCGGATCTGCGGCTGGGCGCCGCGCAGCAGTGGACGCCCGCCCGCCGGCTCGCAGACGCCGCGCGAGCATCGCCAGGTCGAGCATCAGCGAGGCGATCGGCGAATACGAGCTCGCTCAGGTCGACGATCACATCCGACTGCGCGTGGATGGCGCGGGTCAGCGCGCGCCGCCGGCACCCCTGAGTGGTCCGGTCCTCATCCCCGCGGCAGCGCAGAATCGCTGGCTTGTCATCGAAGTCGACGATGCGTCGCAAACCTACCCAAATCAGCGGCGCCAGTGCAAGGCGCGAGCCGGATCTCCTAAACTGGGATGCAAGATGGTCTCAATTGATGATGTCACCGAAGCGCTGCGCGACGTCATCGACCCGGAGCTGGGGCTCGACTTCGTCGAGCTCGGGCTGATCTACGACGTAGAGGTCGAGGACGGCACCGTGCGCGTCACCTACACGCTGACCAGCCCCGGATGCCCGATCGGCCCTCAGGTCTCCGAGCAGATCGAGGAGTTCGTCGGCGAGCTCGACGGGGTCCAGGAAGTCCAGCCGACGATGACGTTCTCGCCGCCGTGGACGCCGGAGCGGATGAGCGAGGACGCCAAGTTCGCGCTCGGCTTCTGAGCGCTGCTCAGCCCGGATCTCGGGCGTTCGCCCGCGCAGCTCCCGATCGAGAGTCGATGGCGCGGATATCGTGCTCGCCGGGCAGCTTGTCCAGCACTGAGGCGACGATGTCCTTGACGTCGTGCTCCTCGTGACCGAGATCGTCGAACAGCGACTTCAGCGCGGTGTGGACGATCTTCATCTGGGCCGCGGTCAGCTCCGAGCCGGAAGGCGATCTCGCCGGGCTGGATCAGATCGTCGGTCATCGGCCGGGTCTCAGGCCTGCGGACGCTTGCGCGGCGTGAGCCGCGCGTTCGCTTGGCGCGCATGTCGGCCGCGGGCCCCTGCTTGGCGCGACCATGGCCGACCGGGATCAGCGGGCTGGAGCGTGCGCTCCGCCCGCGGTCGCCGTCAGCTCCGTCACCGCCGTCGCCGTTGGTCTGCCCGGCGCCGTCGGCCGCGCGCTGGCGGACCGGCTTGCCCCGCGCCGCGCTCCAGCAGCTCGGCGAGCGCGGCGTCGATCCCCTCGGCGATCAGGTCGATGTCGGGCAGCGCGTCGTAGTCGCCGAGCAGCCCGTAGTCGATGCCTGCCGTTGTAGGACATGATCGCGATGGCCAGCGCGTGGTGCTCGGGCAGGAACGCGACCGGGAACAGGTCGCTGAGCTTGCGCCCGAGCACGTACAGCGGGACCTGGGGCCCGGGATGTTGGTCACGATCAGGTTGAACAGCCGGGTCGAGAAGTTCAGCCGCGAGGCCTGGGCGAGGATCGTCGGCGGCGCGAGGTTGTTGACCGCGGCCAGCGTCGCCGCCCCGACCGCCTGCTTTGACTCCTTCAGGCCGTCCATCGCCTTGCGGACGAACCGCAGCCGGGCGACCGGATCCCGGATGTAGACCGGCAGCGGCCCGCGCATCACGGTCAGCTGGTTGCCGAGCGTGCCGCGCTCGGTCCTTGGTGCGGACCGACACGGGCACGAGCGCCCGCATCTCGAGGCCCTCGGTGCGGACCCCGCGCGAGCGCAGCCACCGCGCCAGCGCGCCGGAGACGACGGTCAGCACGACGTCGTTGACCGTGCCGCCGAGCGCGTCCTTGACCTCCTTGTAGTCCGACGAGCTCCTGGCGCACGACGGCGAAGCGGCGGTGGGGGCCGATCTCCACGTTCAGCGGGGTCTCGGGCGCCGGGTTGAGCCCGGCCCAGACGATCTCGCCGAGCCCCTCGGCGGCGTCCCGGAGCACGCCAGCGAGCTCGCCGGCCGGGTGGCGGCGCGCCAGCGCGCGCGCGGCCAGCTCGGCCGTCGTGCGGACCGCGCCCGCGGACGCCGGCCAGGACCAGCTCGCCCGGCGAGGGCTCTGGCTGCGGCTGCCACGGCTCGAGGTCGGTGGGCGGTGGCGCGCCGGCTCGCGGGTCGAGGTCGAACAGCACGGTCGCCAGGTCGACGCCCGAGACCCCGTCGACGAGCGAATGGTGGGTCTTGAAGATCAGCGCGAAGCGGTCGCCCTCGAGTCCCTCGACCAGCCAGCTCTCCCACAGCGGCTTTGAGCGATCGAGCTGCTGGGAGGCGATCCGGCCGGCGAGCAGGAACAGCTGCTCCTCGGTGCCGGGGGCGGGCAGCGCGGCGTGGCGGACGTGGTACTCGAGGTTGAAGCAGGGGTCGTCGACCCACAGCGGGCGGCCGGATCTCGAGCGGCGGCGTGGCCAGCTTCTGGCGGTAGCGCGGGACGAGGTGCAGCCGGCCGCGGACGTGGTCCGAGGTAATCCTCGAACTCCGGCGGCGGTCCCTCGAACACGAGCACGCCGCCGATGTGCATGTGCGAAGCCCGCCCCTCCTGATGCAGGAACGAGGCGTCGATCGAGGTCAGGCGGTCGAGGTGCTGCTGGGCATGGCACTCCGGGACGTCGACGGAAGCGAAGGGTACCCTTCGCCGCGCGTGGCCTGGGATTTCGCCACCGAGCCCGAGTTCCAGCAGCAAGCTCGACTGGATGAGCGCGTTCGTCCGCGAGCAGCATCTGGCCGCTCGAGACCGTGATCGAGGAGCTCGGCTGGGACGGCCTGACGCGGGCGATCGGGCCGCTCCAGGAGGAGGTCAAGGCCGCAGGGGCTGTGGGCGGCCCACCTCGACCCCGAGCTCGGCGGTCAGGGGTTCGGCCAGGTCAAGCTCGGGCTGATGCACGAGATCCTCGGCACCTCGCCGATCGCGCCGCTGGCCTTCGGCAACGCGGCGCCCGATTCCGGGCAACTCGGAGATCCTCGCGCTCGCCGGGACGCCCGAGCAGAAGGAGCGCTACCTGCACCCGCTGCTGGCGGGCGATCTGAAGTCAGCCTTCAGCATGACCGAGCCCGACACCGCCGGCTCGGACCCGACGCTGCTGCGGACCACGCGCGGTCACGCGACGGCGACCACTGGGTGATCAACGGCCACAAGTGGTTCTCCTCGAACGGCTCGATCGCCGACTTCCTGATCGTGATGGCGGTGACCGATCCCGAGGCGCGGCCGCATCAGCGCGCCTCGATGTTCATCGTCGACGCCGACACGCCGGGCGTGAAGATCCTCCGCGACGTGGCCACGATGGAGCATCCGTGGGAGAGCTTCGGCCGCTACGGCAACCACGCCGAGATCCTCTACGAGGACGTGCGGGTGCCCGCCGAGGCGATGCTCGGTGCCCAGGGGGCCGGCTTCCTGATCGCCCAGCAGCGGCTGTACCCGGGCCGGATCCATCACTGCATGCGCTGGCTCGGGGTGGCCCGGCGCGCGTTCGACATGCTGTGCGAGCGCTCGCTGTACCGCTATGCCCACGGCTCGACGCTGTCCAAGCACCAGACGGTCCAGAACTGGATCGCCGACTCGGCGGCGGAGATGCAGGCGGCGCGGCTGATGACGCTGCACGCGGCCTGGAAGATGGACACCGAGGGGGTGCTCGCCGCCCGGACGGAGATCGCGCATGATCAAGTACTTCGGCGCCAAGGTGCTGCACGACGTGATCGACCGCGCGCTCCAGGCCCACGGCGCGCTCGGCTACTCGACCGATCTGCCGCTCGAGGCGATGTACCGCTACGCCCGCGCGGCCCGGATCTACGACGGCCCCGACGAGGTCCACCGCAGCTCGGTGGCTCGGCAGATCCTGCGCGGCTACGAGGCCGCCGGCGGACGAGGTTCCCAGCGAGCACATCCCCACGCGGCGCGAGGCGGCGCGGCAACAGTTCGCCTCGCTGCTCGACGCCGTCACCGCCAACGACTGAGCCCCTCCTACACTCTCCTACAGCTGTGAACGGCCTGTTCCGGAAAAGGTGCTGCTGGCCGCTCCGCGCGGATACTGCGCGGGCGTCGACCGGGCGGTGCAGACGGTCGAGCGGGCGCTCGAGCTCTACGGCGCGCCGGTGTACGTGCGCAAGGAGATCGTCCACAACAAGCACGTGGTCGAGCAGCTGCGCGACCGCGGGGCGGTGTTCGTCGAGTCCGAGACCGAGGTGCCCGGAGGGCGCGACCGTCGTCTTCTCCGCCCACGGCGTCGCGCCGAGCGTGCACGCCAACGCGCAGGCGCGCGACCTGCACACGATCGATGCCACCTGCCCGCTGGTGACCAAGGTCCACGTCGAGGCGAAGAAGTTCGCCGCCGAGGGCTACACGATCGTGCTCATCGGCCACGCCGGCCACGAGGAGGTGGAGGGCACGATGGGCGAGGCGCCCGATCACATCGTGCTGATCGAGAACGAGGACGACGTCGACGAGCTCGAGGTCAAGGATCCGGAGCAAGGTGGCCTACATCTCCCAGACCACCCTGTCGGTGGACGAGACGCGGGCGATCATCAACCGCCTGCGCGAGCGCTTCCCGGCGATCGTCGGGCCGCGCACCGACGACATCTGTTACGCCACCACGAACCGCCAGGCCGCGGTCAAGCAGCTCGCCCGGGAATGCGACCTGGTGCTGGTGATCGGCTCGCGCAACTCGTCGAACTCCAACCGCCTGGTCGAGGTGGCGCGCGAGCACGGCGCCGACTGCGTACCTGATCGACCACGAGGGCCAGGTGCGCGAGGAGTGGCTCGAGGGCAAGCGGGTGGTCGGCATCACCTCGGGCGCGAGCGCTCCCGAGGAGCTCGTGCAGCGGCTGGTCGAGTTCTTCCGCGCGCGCGGCACGAACGACGTGCAGGAGCTCGAGGTCGTCCAGGAGGACGTCCGCTTCATGCTGCCCAAGGCGATCCGCCAGGCGATGGCGACAGCCTCGGCGTAGCGGCGGCCCGAGCCGCTGCGCACCCTGGTCGTCTCCGACCTGCACCTCGGGTCGCACACGAAGGGCGACGTGCTGCGCCACCCGGAGTGGCGCGAGGCGCTGCTCGAGCGCGCTCGCGAGCGTCGAGCGGCTGGTGCTGCTCGGCGACGTGGTCGAGCTCCGCCACGGGCCGATCGCGCGAAGCGCTGCGAGCCGCGCAGCCCGGTGCTCGAGGAGATCGGCGAGCGCCTGCCGGCCGGGGCCGAGGTCGTGATCGTGCCCGGCAACCACGACCATCATCTGCTGAGCGGCTGGTTCGAGCGCCGGGCCCGAGCGAGGCGCCGCCGCCGCTCGGGCTCGCAGTCGCCGGTCGACTGGCGGGCCGGACGAGTCGCTGGCCATCGTCGCCGGCTGCGCTCGCGCCCGGCGACGGTGACGGCCGCCTACCCGGGCGTCTGGCTGCGGGACGACGTCTACGCCACCCACGGGCACTACTCGCGACCGCCACACGACCGTGCCGATGTTCGAGCGGCTGTGCGCGGGGGCGATGGCCCTGCTCGTGGCCGAGCCGCCGCGCGGGCCCGCGCAGCGCCGAGGACTACGAGGCGGTGCTCGCGCCGATGTACGCCTGGATCCACGCGGTCGCCCAGACCGGCGGCTCGCGGGCTCGGCCGCGGCTCGCACGGGGCCTCGACGCGAGGCGTGGGGCACGCTCAGCGCCGCCGCGGCGCCGGCGCAACCTCCGGCGTCGCGCGCATGCCGCCTCGGGTTCCCGGTCGCCGTGGCCGCGGCTCAACCGCGCCGGGCTCGGCCCGCTGCGGGCCGACATCTCGGGCTCGGAGCTGCGCCGCGGCCGGCCTGCGGGCGCTCGGCGAGGTGCTCGCGCGGCTGCGACATCGAGCGCCGCGCACGTCCTCTTCGGCCACACCCACCGGGCGGGTCCGCTGCCCGGCGACGACCTCCGCGAGTGGCGGGCGCCGACCGGGTCGCTGCTGCTCAACACCGGCTGCTGGGTCCACGAGCCGGCCTTCCTCGGCCGCGATCCCGCGTCGAGCCCCTACCGGGCCGGGTTCGCCGTGGTGCTCGAGGACGAGGGACCGCCCCGCGCTGGTCAACCTGCTCGACGGCGTCAGGACGCCAGGCCCGGCGTGAAGCAGACCGCGTAGCAGCGGACGCCGTCCCCAGAGCTCGAGGCTGAGCTCGCCGGCCGTGCTGCGCGCGTGGGAGATCAGCTCGTAGGCGCCGGGATGGTCGACCTCGAGTCGCGGCCGTTGGCGCGACGGACCCGTGGCCGTCGAGCACCGCCCACACCCCGCCGGCCTCGTAGGGCCCGCTGTAGGGACCCTCGACGTCCTCGGTCTGGGGCTCGAGCGCGGCGCCGGGCGCGTCCTCGGGGCGCAGCGGCGCGACCGGCGCTCGCTCGACTCCGAGCAGCTCCTGGATCGCCAGCTCGGTCTCCTCGTAGGCGCCCTCGCCGTAGTGGTACTCGAACAGCGTGCCGTCGCTGGTTGAACAGGTATCGCGCGGGCCAGCCCAGGTTGCCGTAGAGCTGCCAGATCTCGTGCTCGACGTCGACCACGACCGGGTAGGGGATGCCGAGCCGCGCACCGCCGGCGCGCACCGCGTCCGGGTCCTCGGAGGGCTCGAAGCCGGAGGCGTGGACCCCGATCACCCGCAGCCCGGCGGTCCCGTAGCGCTCGTGCCAGGCCTTCAGGTAGGGCAGCGTGCGGATCGAGTTCGGGCGGCAGAAGTCCCAGAACTCGATCAGCACCGGCCGCCCGAGCTGCTGGTCCAGCCGCAGCGGCGCGACGTTGATCCAGGGCAGCCCGGCGGGGAACGGGGGCGCGGCGATGTGGTCGACCGGGGCGCGCACGCGCCGCCGATGCTTGACGGGCGTCTACGGCTCGACCAGGCCGCGGCGGATCGCGTAGCGCACGAGCTCGACCCGGTCGCGCATCCCCAGCTTGCGCAGCACGTTGGCCCGGTGGGACTCGACGGTCTTCTCGGACAGGTGGAGGATCTCGGCGATCTGCGCGTTGGTGTGCGCCTCGGCGATCAGCTTCACGACCTCCTCCTCCCGCGGGGTCAGCGGGATCGCCGGGCCGTGCGCCGCCGCCGCCATCCACTCGCGGATGATCGAGCGCTCGGCGGCGTTGGTCAGGAACGCCTCGCCGCGGCCGACCGCGCGCACCGCGCCGACCAGGTCCTGGTCGGCCTCGCGCTTGAGCACATAGCCCGAGGCGCCGGCCTTCAGCGCCTCGAACAGGTAGTGCTCGTCGTCGTGCATCGAGAGGATCAGCACGCGGGCGTCGGGCAGGTGCGAGCGGATCTCCCGCGCGGCCTGCAGCCCGGTCATCTTCGGCATCCCGACGTCGAGGATGCACAGGTTGGGCCGGGAGGCCAGGGCCTGCTCGACCGCCTCGACGCCATCCGACGGCCTCGGCGACGACATCGAGGTCCGGCTGGCGCTCGAGCAGCAGCTTGATGCCGGATCTGACGATGCCGTGATCGTCTGCGACCAGGATCCTCATCGCTCCTGCTCAGGCAATCGTCAGCTCCACCCGGGTTCCTTGACCTTCGCCGGACCAGATCGACAGCTGTCCACCGGCCAGCAGCGCCCGCTCGCGCATGCCGGAGAGGCCGAGACCGCCGCTCGCGCTCGGCCGCGAAGCCGCGGCCGTCGTCGCTGATCCGCAGCACCGTGCGCCCGACGAACGACAGCTCGACGTCGACGTTGCGGGCCTGCGCGTGCTGGGCGATGTTGGACAGGCTCTCCTGGGTGACCCGGTAGATCACCAGCTGCTGCTCGGGAGTCAGCCTGGGCGGCGTGCCCCGCGAGTTGAAGCGGGCGCGGATCCCGGTCTGCTCGGCGAAGTCGCGCACCTGGCTGTGCAGGGCGGGGATCAGGCCGTGGTCGTCGAGGACGGCCGGGCGCAGCTGCCGGGCGAGCGACAGCAGCTCCTCCATGGCCTGGCTGGAGAGCTGCTTGGTCTCGAGCAGCTCGCGGCGCAGCTCGGGCGGAGCCTGCTCGATCGAGGCCTGGAGCCGGAGCGAGACCGCGGTCAGCGCCTGGTTGACCTCGTCGTGGAGGTCCTGGGCGATCCGGCGCCGCTCGCGCTCCTGGGCCTGGATCGCCGCACGGCCGGCCTGCCGGCGCTCGGCCTCCAGGCGCGCAGACCATCCTGCGGAAGGCGCCGTCGAGCCGCTGGACCTCGGCGCTGTCGACCCGGGGCGCGCTGAGATCGACCTGCTCGGGGTCGGCCAGG
Organism: uncultured Solirubrobacterales bacterium; assembly: GCA_963834635.1. Lineage (GTDB taxonomy): Bacteria > Actinomycetota > Thermoleophilia > Solirubrobacterales > Solirubrobacteraceae > Palsa-465. Next base: position 46,793 of record CAWICI010000004.1, read on the forward strand.
TCGATCTGCTCCATGGTCGAGATCAGCTGGTCGAGCGGCTCGAAGCGCCGGCGCAGCAGCAGCCAGTTGCCGAGCAGCGTGGCCACGACGGCCAGGCCGAGCACCAGCGCCTCGCGGCCCCGGGTGACGTTGGTGACGTGGGCGTCGAGCGCGACCGTCGCGACCAGGACGGTGGTCGCGACCAGCAGCAGGTTGACCGCCAGCACCTGGGAGAGCAGGGGCCGCGATCTCAGCTGCGAAGCGCCGGGCAGCGCTTGCGCGATGGGGGGTTGGCCGGCGGACAAGATGGGGTCTGCACCCGATATCGGCCAGATCGCCAATCACCGATACTCCTGCCAGAGCGAAAGCTCGAAGAAACCTCACCACCGGGCTCTTGGAGCCCATCCCCCCGGGCGCTAAGCCCGGAGCAGCGGGCAAGTTGGGGCCCGCAACACATACAGATTGGGTCAGATTGGGTCAGATTCGGGGCGCCCTCCTCAGCGGGCGCCCCGTAGTCGTTAAGGGAGGCGCGGGACCCCGCCCCCGAAGCCGGCCGCGCTCTGCCCCAGGGCCATCGAGTACGGCAATCGGCGCCGGTTCGGGGCCGGCCCTCCACCGCTATACTCACTGAAGTATTGAATCCAGACCGGTATTGAGGAGTTTTTGTCATGAGTCCGTCCGGAGCCGAGGTTCTCCGTCAGATCAAGAGCAGGATCGAGGAGGTTGATCCGGCCGCGGTCCGCGAGCAGCTCAGCAACGGCGCCGTCGTGGTCGACGTGCGCGAGACCGAGGAATGGTCGGGCGGCCACATTCCGGGGGCCAAGCACGTGCCCAAGAGCTACCTGGAGTCGCGGATCGAGGGCGCGGTGCCCGATCACGACCAGCACGTGATCCTCTACTGCCAGTCGGGCAACCGCTCGGCCTGGGCGGCGCGGACGCTGATCGAGGATCTCGGCTATGAGCACGTCGAGTCGATGACCGGAGGCTTCACGCTGTGGAAGGACCGGGGCTACGACGTCGAGGCCCCGCGCACCCTGACCGCCGAGCAGCGCGAGCGCTACTCGCGCCACCTGCTCCTGCCCGAGGTCGGGATCGAGGGTCAGCAGAAGCTGCTCGACGCCAAGGTTCTGCTGCTCGGCGCCGGCGGGCTGGGCTCGCCGGCGGCGCTGTATCTGGCCGCAGCGGGCGTGGGCACAATCGGGATCGTCGACAACGACGAGGTCGATCTCTCCAACCTCCAGCGCCAGGTGATCCACTCGAGCGATCGGATCGGCGTTCCCAAAGTCGACTCGGCGGAAGAGACGATCAAGGCGCTCAATCCCGACGTGAACGTGCAGAAGTACGCGCTGCGCCTCGGGGCGGAGAACATCATGGACGTGCTGCCCGGCTACGACATGGTCGTCGACGGGCTCGACAACTTCCCCACCCGCTACCTGCTCAACGACGCTTCGGTCCGGCTGGGGATCCCAGTCGTCTCGGCGGCCATCCTCGGCTTCGAGGGCCAGCTCTCGGTGTTCAAGCCCTACGACGGACCCTGCTACCGCTGCCTGTTCCCCGTCCCGCCGCCGGCCGAGCTGGCGCCCTCGTGCGGGGCCAACGGCGTTCTCGGGGTGCTGCCCGGGACGATGGGGTTGCTCCAGGCGACCGAGGTGATCAAGCTGATCCTCGGCGAAGGGGATCCGCTGATCGGGCGGCTGCTGATGTACGACGCGCTCGCGGCCACGGTTACCGAGGTCAAGGTGCGGCGCGACCCGGACTGCCCGATCTGCTCCCGCCCGCCCGAGGAGATCGCCGACGACGAGCTCGGCGTGTTCCCGGACTACGAAGCGTTCTGCGCGGGCGCCCACTAGGGTTCGGCCCGGCAAGATGGCGACGATCCGCATCCCACCCGTGCTGCGCCCGTCCGTGGGCGGCGAGAAGGAGCTGAGCGCCGACGGCTCCTCGGTGGGGGAGATCCTCCGCACCGTGGCCGAGCGCCATCCCGATACCGAGTCGCAGCTGTTCGCCGCCGACGGCGGACTGAACCGGTACGTCAACGTCTACCTGAACGACGAGGACGTGCGCGTGCTCGACGGCCTCGACACCTCCGTCGGCGACTCCGACACGCTGGTGATCCTGCCCGCGATGGCGGGCGGGTCGATCTAGGCGCAAGTCCGCCGGGAAGGATCCCGCCCCCAAGGCGTCCCTTAGCTCGAAGCGTCGAGCACGAAGGGAGCATCATGAGGTTCAAGTTCAGAGGCGCGATCCTGATTGCGGTGCTGGCCGCAGCGTTCGCCGCCGCGGCCCTGGCCAAGACGAAGGCCACTCACGACACGCTGAAGACCGCGCAAAGCGCCTCACTCGGCGAGACGATCGTTGTCGACGGCAAAGGGCGAACGGTGTACGAGCTGCGGCCCGAGACAACGCATCACCTGCTTTGCACCTCCAAGGCATGCCTGGGGTTCTGGCCGCCGGTGACGGTTCATTCCGCCAAGACCAAGCTGGCCAAGGCGACGGGGATCAAAGGCAAGCTCGGCATCCTCCACCGTGACGGCTTCTTCCAGGTGACCCTCGGCGGCGTGCCCCTGTACCGCTTCTCCGAGGACACCATGAAGGGCCAGGCGAACGGCCAAGGGATCATGAACTTCGGCGGAACGTGGCACGTGGTGACTGCGTCCTCTCACACCAGCAGTCCAGTCGCTCCGCCTAGCGGCACGACGACCACGACGCCCGGCTACTACTAGCGACCCCGCCGGAGATGGACCGCGGATGCAGCCGACCGCATCCGTGGTCCTCTGTCCAGGCGCGCCGGGGCGTGAGTGACGCGGCAGACCCCCGCGACCGTGTCCTCCGCCCCGGCAAGCCGCCGCATTAACGCCCGCTGAAGGCCCCCGTTCACTAGCTACACTTCGTAAAGCAATGGCCGCCGAGAGCCTTCAGAACAAGCCGTGCGGCGGGCGCTACGGCGACATCGTTCAGGCCATCGGCCACACGCCGCTGGTCGAGCTGAAACGGCTCAGCCCCAAGCCGGGGGTGAGGATCTGGGCCAAGCTCGAGTCCAATAACCCGACGGGCTCGGTCAAGGACCGGGTGGCCAAGGCGATGATCGAGGACGCCGAGGAAAAGGGGCTGATCAGCCCGGGCCAGACGATCCTCGAGCCGACCAGCGGCAACACCGGCATCTCGCTGGCCATGATCTGCGGCCGCAAGGGCTACCGGCTGAAGGTTGTGATGCCGGAGAACGTGACTCCCGAGCGCACCCAGCTGCTCGAGATGTACGGAGCCGAGATCGTCTACTCGGAAGGCTCGAAGGGCTCGAACGGGGCGGTCGAGATGGCGCTCGACATGGCCGAGCACGACGCCTCGTACTACATGCCCTACCAGTACGGCAACGCGGCCAATCCGCAGGCCCACTACGACGGCACGTCGCTGGAGATCCTGGAAGAGCTCGATGAGGTCGCGGCCTTCGTGGCCGGCCTGGGCACGGGCGGCACCTTAATGGGCAACGGACGCCGGCTCAAGGAGGAGCTCGGGGAGAGCGTGAAGATCGTCGCGGCCGAGCCGATGCAGGGCGAGCCCGTTCAGGGATTGCGCTCGCTCGAGGACGGATTCATCCCGCCGATCATCGACCTCTCGCTGCTTGACCGAAAGATCTTCGTGACCAACACCGACGCGATCGTCTTCACGCGCAAGCTGCTCGACGAGGAGCGTCTGTTCGCCGGTGTCTCTTCGGGAGCCATCGCCCGCGTGGCGGTGCGGATCGCGGGCGAGCTCGACGAGGGCAACGTCGTGTTCATCGTTGCCGACGACGGCTGGAAATATTTATCGTCAGGCATCTACACGCGGCCCGTCGACGAGATCGAGAATCTGGACGCCACCGTCTGGTGGTGAGCTCAGAGGAACCGGCGTCGTCTCGCAGACAGCTGCTCGGCGCTGCCGCCGCGGCGCTCGGAGCGGCCGGAGTGGCGTCGGGGTGTGGGTCGAGGTCCCGGATCCATGTGGGGAAGATCCCACCGCCCGCGCGGCAGACTGACATCAGTCACCTCAACCGCGCGCTGGCGCTGAAGCAGTACGCGGTCAGCGCGTACACCGCGGCCACCCCGCTCTTGCGCGGCCGCGAGCACGCGGCGGCGAAGCTGTTCCTCGGCCAGGACCTCGCACACGTGTCGACGCTGATGAGCCTGATCAAGCGCGCCGACGGCATCGCCAACCCGCCGAGCGCGAGCTACAACCTCGGCCACCCGACCGGCGCCGAGTCGATCCTCGTCCTCCTCGAGCGAGCTGAGAACGCGGTCATATCGGGCTTTCTCGAGCTGTTGCCCAAAGTCTCGCCCGGATCGGTCCGGGCCACCCTGGCCTCGATCATCGGCGCCGATGCCGAGCACGTGACCGTTCTACGCCTGGGGCTGCGCCGCAACCCGATCCCGACCGCTTTCGTGACCGGCCGGGAGTAGGGAGCTCAGGCCATGCCCCCCGCGACCGTCGCCTCACTCGCCGCCAGCTCGTGGGGGGCGCCGTGGCGGTGGGCGCCGGGGTGGGAACCGGGGCGGCCACGGCCACCGTGCTGGCCAGCACGGCGCACGCCGCGGCTATGAGCGACGCCGAGCTGCTCGTGCCCCTGGTTGGAAGCGAACGGTTGGCTTTGTTCGGCTATCAGCAGGCGCTCGCCGCCGGCGTGCTCTCGCCCCGCGGGGAGCGGCTGGCGGAGCGGATCCTCGAGCAGGAGCAGGCGCACATCACGGCCGTGACTACCGCCCTCGAGGGACTGGGCGGCACGCTCCCGGCGCCCATCACTAGCGTGAGCGAGGCCGACCAGATCCTCGCCGCGAGGCAGATCCCCGGCAGCCTGGCCAACCTTCACAGCCGGCACGACACGATCATCCTTCTCGCCCGCCTCGAGTGGCTGCTCGAAGGGGCCTACATCACCGCGGTCTCAAAGCTCCAGTCGCCGCGGCTGCTGCGGCTGGCCGCTCAGATACTGGCGAACGAGGCCCAGCACGGGACGATGCTGAGCGAGTTGCTGCACCCGGGGGACGTCAAGAAAGCGGTGCCCTGGGTGTTCGTGGTGGGGACACACTGAACGTCTGCCGGCGCCCGGTGCGGGAGCGACGCTCCGAGCGCGGTCCGGTTCCGCCCGACGGGGCGGGGCCTAAAAGGCGCGACTGCGAGCGCACGAGGATCGCGTCGGCCACCGCCCGCTCGTCGACGACGTAGAGCGAGTTCGCCACCTGCTCCTTGAGGTTTCGCATCCTTGCTTGCACGTCGTCGGTATTTCCAGCTCGGTCCGCGTTCATGCCGGTCATACCGAAATTTATAGCTTTAGGACGTGATTCCCGAACAACATGGGGTCCAGAAACATCGCCGGGGCCAGTATGGCTGCGGCCACCATCGCGCCCGCCATCAACGTCTGTCCTAGCCGGTAGCGCTGGACGGCCCCTGGTAGCCTCGCCAGCGGGATGCGGATGGCACGCCGGCTCTACGACGAGATGGTCCAGCACGCGCTCGAGGACGCCCCGAACGAATGCTGCGGGATGATCTCTTCCCGGGACGGGGAGGCGGTCGGCATCTACCGCGCCAACAACGCCGCCGCCAGCCCGTTGCGCTACGAGATCGACGGCGCCGAGCAGTACCGGATCCAGATGCAGATCGACGACGCCGACCTCGACCTGGGGGCGATCTACCACTCGCACACCCGGAGCGAGCCCGTCCCCTCCCAGACCGACATCAACCTGGCCTTCTATCCCGAGTCTCTGTATGTGATCGTCGGGGTGGCCGGAGACGAGCCCGACGTGCGGGCGTTCACGATCCGCGACGGCAAGGTGGGCGAGGCCGAGCTGGTCGTGGAGTGATGGCGCGCGGCGCCGCCCCGGCCGAGCCGCTGCTCTGCCCGCGCTGCTCCGCCTCGTATCCGCCGGAGGAGCGCTTTTGCCCCAACTGCCGGATGCCGCTCGTGCTCTCGAACGAGACCGAGCCGGCGGGGGACGAACGCGTCAGCGAGCGCCGGCGCGTTGCGCGCAAGGTCAAGCCCCAGCTGGCGGAGGGGCCGCTGGTGCGGGTGGCCGGTGCTCGCAACCAGGCCGAGGCAGAATTCATCCAGGGGCTGTTGCTCGAGGAGGGGGTGCCGAGCCTGCTCAAGCGAAGCGCGGGCTTCGACGTGCCCGACTTCCTGGCCGCCGGCCCGCGCGACATCCTCGTTCCCCGGGCGGGCCTGGAGACGGCCCGGGAGGTTCTGCTCCAAGCGGATCTGCTCCCGCGCGAGCCGTCCGGTCCGCCGGTCGCCCCCGCGCGCCTGCTCTTGGGTCTGCTGCTCGCGCTCGCGCTGGGAGCGCTGGTGGTGTGGCTGATCGCCGGCGTCCTGCACTAGGCGGGCACGCCGGCCGACCTCAGACCACGCTGGCGATCCGGGCCAGGTGGGAGCGCCACGCCCCTTCGGTGTGGACGAACGAGCGACCGCCAAAGGCGCGGGTGAGCGCCGCCCTCGGTCCCTGGGGGTGCAGCCGGGAGGCGAAGCGGGCCGCGGCAGCCTCTCCCTCCTCCCGGGCGAGCAGGTCGATCACCGTCCCGCCGAGCAGTGGCGCGTCGCGCAGACCCGGGGGAAAGGCGGGACGCCCTCCTTCCCGTAGGCGCCGCGCGATGGCCGGCCGAGCGTGCTCGGTCTGGCCTGAGAACCACCGCGCTGCTCCCTCCAGCAGCCAGGCCCAGCGAAGCTCGAGCATCGCGCGGCCGGGCCTGCGGGCGGCGCTCAGCTCACGGTTGTTCGCCGCCACCACCCGCCGGGCGTACAGGGTGGCGGCGCTCAGGGTCAGCATCTCGCGTGAGCCCGGCACGTTCGAGGCGCGCGCGAGCAGCGGCCCGGGTGCGAGCACGTGGAGCTCGCGGCCGCCGGCCCACCCGGCCACATAACGACGCGCGGCGGGTGCGGTGGCGAGCCATACCGCGCCAGCCATCGGGCTGGCCAGCGACAGCGACAGCGTGCTGCGGTGCAGGACGACCGTGAACCCGCCGTCCGCTCGCTCGAACAGGTCCCCGAGCCGCTCGCGGGTCAGCTCGAGCGAGTGCAGAACCCGTTCGGCCGCGTCCGAGTCCGCCGAATCGTGGCGGGCACGGAACGACGGCGAGGCCGACTCAACCCAGGGCATCGCTAGTGGGGCGGCCGAAGCCGCCCCCTGAAGCGATCAGACGAGAACCGGCTGGCGGTCCGAGGCGATCGACGCGATCTCCTCCGACGCCCGCTCGAACTCGTCGTCTGAGAGCACGGGGGTGCCCTCGAACGGAAGCTCGCGGGTCAGCTCGAGCCACGAGCGGCAGCCACCGTAATCGTCGCGGACCTTGACGGTCACGGGCCGCGGGATCCGGTAGGTCCGCAGCAGGATCACGTGCAGCGGATGACGGCGCTTCCAGGCCAGCCGCTTCTCGGCGTAGTCGGTCGTCCAGACATAGAACGGGGACAGTGCGTCCACCGCGCGGCGATCGGTGACCGTGAAATGCGCGGCCACCTCCGCCCAGGCCCGGATCCGGACCCGATCAGGCTGGGTCAGCTCCAGACCACGCTGAAACACGCTGGGCGAGGGCTCGCCATCGCTCCACACGCCCTCTTCGAGTGCGCGTCCGAGCTCCGGCTGATGCGAGGCGCGAACCAAATCGGCCCGCTGATGGTCGAACGTCGGATAGAGGAAGAATCGGTCGTACTCAAGCTTGAAGTGCTTGTCAGGCTCGCGAATGCCGCCCTTTCGCAGGGTCAAAAGCTGCTCACCTTCGGCGAGAGCCCGTACAGTCACGGCCCATTCTTTAAAAGCAATCGGCATGTATTCAGTAAGGGGGGAGACGGGGTTTACAGACGTACCCCGTGCGCAGTGAAAGGCAACGGCGGCAACGGGGAGTAAGGCATTCTACGCGACAACTGAGGAAATCCCAAATTTCCCTGTAAATGCAGGGATTTTGGATAGCTACACCTCTATAGCTTTGTCCCGGCGGCGTCCTGAAGGACCTCGATCAAGGCGGCGAAATCGGCCTCGCCGTAGCCCCGGCCGGCCGCCGCCGACAGAACCTCACGGGTGAAGGCGGCGGACGGGAAGGGTGCCCCCACGGCCTGCCCCTCCTCCAGGCAGAGGCGGACGTCCTTGAGCATGTGCTCGAGCTTGAACAGCGTCGTGTAGTCGTGCTCGCGCATCGGCCCCGCCTTGAGCTCGAGCATGGCCGAGCCGCCCGAACCGGCGGCCATCACCTGGGTGAGCGCGTCGAGATCGAGTCCCGCCCGGGCTCCGACCAGCAGGGCCTGGGCGAGGACGGCGGCGTTGGTCGCGGCCACGGCGTTGTTGATCAGCTTGACCATCTGGCCCTGGCCGAGCTGGCCGCAATACACGATGAGCTTGCCCATCGACTCGAGCAGCGGTCGCGCGCGCTCGAACGCCTCGCGCGCTGCCGCCGGCCATGATCGTCAGCGTTCCGTCCTGCGCCCGGGGTGAGGAGCCGGTCACGGGCGCGTCGAGCAGACCGATCCCCAGCTCGGCCAGCCGCTCCCCGATCGACACCGTCGCGGCGCGGCCGATGGTCGAGCAATCCACGCACAGGGTGCCGGGCGAGGCGGCGCTGGCCGCCCCGCGCTCGCCGAGTAGTACCTCCTCAACCTGGGGGGCGTCGACGAGCATGGTCACAACCAGCTCGGCCGACGCGGCGGCCTCGGCGGGCGTCTGAGCCAGTTGGGCTTGGTGCTCTCGCGCAGAACCGCTCCGCCTTCTCGGTCGTCCGGTTCCACACCGTCAGCTCGAAGCCGGCCTGCGCGACGTTGGCGGCCATGCGGGAGCCCATGATCCCCAGCCCGAGGAAGGCGACGCGCGTCATGGCTTCGCACCATAGCCGCCGCCTCCCGGGGTTTCGATCCGCAGCCGCTGCCCCGGCTTCAGCTCGCCGATGGCCTTGGGCCCGAGCTCCTCGCCGTCGAGCGTGTTGCGCCCGCACGCCCCGGGCTCGCCGCCGCGCCCCCGGGGGCGGATGCCGGCGGCGCTCGGTGATGAGCGAATAGTGCAGGTGCTCGAGCGCCTCGAGCTCGCGCACGACGCCGTCGCCGCCGCGATGATCGCCCGCCCCGCCCGACTCGCGGCGCACGCCGTAGTGGATCATCCGCAGCGGGAACTCGAGCTCGAGCGCCTCGATCGGCGTGTTCAGCGTGTTGCTCATCGCCACGTGAACCGCGCTCGGACCGTCGGCGTCAGGGCAGGCGCCCTGGCCGCCGCCGATCGTCTCGTAGTAGACGACCTCCTCGCTCCCGATGGTCAGGTTGTTCATCGTTCCCTGGCCGAGGGCGCGCTCGAACGCCGCCAGCACCAGGTCGGCCACGCGCGAGGACGTCTCGACATTGCCGCCGACCACCGCCGCGGGAGAGCGCGCGTTGAGCAGCGAGCCCTCGGGGGCCCGCACCTCGACGGGACGGTAGGCCCCCGCGCTCGGCGGAATGTCGGGATCGGTCAGCACCCGGATGGCGAAGTAGCAGGCCGAGCGCGTGACCGCGAGCGGGCAGTTGAGGTTGCCGTCGTGCTGGGGCGCGGTGCCGTCGAAGTCGAGCACCAGCCGGTCGCCCTGCACGGTCGCCTCGAGCCGCAGCTCGAGATCCCCCTCGGTCGCCTCAAGCACATCGTCGAGCGCGATAGGTGCCGTCGGTCAGCCCCTCGATGCAGTTCCGGGTGCGGCGCTCGGCGTAGTCGAGCACCTCTTTGAACGCCTCGTTGATCGTCTCGCGACCAACCCGTTCGTCGAGCTCGAGCAGTCGCCGCGCCCCCACCCGTCCGGCGGCGAGCTGCGCGCGGAGATCGGCGCGCCGCTGCTCAGGCTGGCGCATCTGGGAGGTGATCTCGGCCATAGCCTCGTCGTCGAGCGGCCGGGGCTCGATCACCACCCCTTCGTCCTCGAGCGTCTCCGAGTCGGCGGGCATCGAACCCGGCGTGGGGCCGCCCACGTCGGCGTGGTGGGCGCGGCTGGCCGCGAAGGCGATCAGCTCCTCACCCGCGAACACCGGCGTGATCACGGTGATGTCGGGCAGATGGGTTCCGCCGCGGAAGGGATCGTTGAGGATCCACGAGCGCTCGGGCGCGTGGTCCTGGTCGAGGATCGCGGCCACGGCGGCGGGCATCGCCCCCAGGTGGACGGGGATGTGCTCGGCCTGCATGACCATCTCGCCACGGGGGTCGAACAGGGCGGTGGAGGCGTCGCGCCGCTCCTTGATGTTGGCCGAGTGGGCCGAGCGGATCAGCACCGCGCCCATCTCCTCGCAGATCGCCCGCAATGCGCCGGTGAGGATCTGGAGCTCGACCGGGTCGATCATCGCTCTCGGGTCAGGCGGATCGAGCCGGTCAGGTCGACCTCTCCGGACCACCCGTTCGCGACCAGCAAGGTCGATTCAGGCAGCTCGACCACCGCCGGCCCGGAGATCGTCGTGCCGGGAGGTGGAGCGCCGCGGAGCACCTCGAGCTCGACGTCCTCGCCGTCAAGCGTCGCCTGGCGGCGCTCGCGCGAGCATTTCTCCTGCTCATCTTCGGCCGCCAGGTCGACCTCCACGCCGGATGCGCTCGCGGTCACGCGGATCGTCACCAGCTCGAGTTCCTGGTCGGGGTCGTGGTAGCCGTAGCGCTCCTGATGCTCCTTCTCGAACGCATCGCGGAGCTCTTCGGGCGACGGTTCAAGGGCTCCCTCGATCGGCAGCTCGAAGGCCTGGCCGCGGTAGCGGAGCTCGTAGACGGCGCGAAGCTCGGCCTGCTCGTCATCGAGGGCCCGCCGGGCGCTGCCACCGAGCTCAGCCACCTGACCGGCGAAGGCATCGGCGCTGAGCTCTTCGCCGCTCAGGAACACGCTCCGCTGCACGTCGCGCCGGCGGGGAGAGACGACCAGGCCGAGCGCGGCCAAGACGCCCGAGGCGCGCGGGCAGAGGATCGTCTCGATCCCCAGCTCGGAGGCGATCTGCGCCGCGTGGAGCGGTCCCGCCCCGCCGAAGGCCAGCAGCGCGTACCGCCGCGGGTCGATGCCCCGCTGGACGGTCACCACCCGCAACGCCCGGACCATCTCGGCGTTGGCCACCCGGATGATTCCCTCGGCGCAGCGAGCGACGTCAAGGTCGAGCTCGTCGGCGAGCCGCTGCACCGCCTCCTGGGCCGCCTCGAGGTCGAGTTCGACGTCGCCGGCCAGGGGCGCGTCCCGAGACAAGTAGCCGAGGACGAGGTTGGCGTCGGTCACGGTTGGCTCGGTGCCGCCCCGTCCGTAGCAGGCGGGTCCGGGGTCGGCGCCGGCCGAGCGCGGGCCGACTCGCAGCGCTCCGCCCGGGTCACGCCAGGCAATCGACCCACCGCCCGCCCCGACGGTGTGCACGGCCAGCATGGGCAACGCCAGTGGGCGGCCGGCGACCTCGCCGGCGCTCTGTTCCTGCACCTCCCCTCCGTCGATCGCGCACACGTCGCACGAGGTGCCGCCCATGTCGAAGCAGAGCGCCTCGGGCACCCCGGCCGCGCGGGCCACGAACGCCGCGCCGGCGGCCCCGGCGGCGGGACCCGAGAGCACCGTCCAGGAGGCGTGCCCGGCCGCCGAGGCGGCGTCGATCAGGCCACCGTTTGACTGCATGATCGCGGGCTCGGGGATGCGCTCGCGCTCGGCCCGCTGGACCAGCCGGCGCAGGTAGCTGGCCAGCAGCGGCGACAGGGCGGCGTCGATCTCGGTGGTGGCGGCGCGCTCGTACTCCCGGAAGGTTCCGACCGTCTCGTGGGACAGGGAGATGTGCGCCTCCGGCAGGGCTTCCGCGAGCGCCTCGCCCAGCGCGATCTCGTGCTTGGCGTGCCGGTAGGAATGCAGCAGCACGACGGCTACCGACTCGAGCGGAGGATCGATCTCGGCCAGCCGCCCGGCCAGCTCCCGCGCGTCCTCGGGGTCGAGCTCCTGGAGCGGCCCGTCCGGGGTCATCCGCTCTGGCGCGCCGAACCGCAGCTCCGGATCGACCAGCGGCGCAGGCCGCCGTGCGCACAACCGGTAGAGCTCGGGACGGTCCTGGCGGCCGAGCTCGACCACATCGGTGAAGCCCTCAGTGGCCACCAGGGCCGTGCGCGCGCCGTGCCCTTCGAGCAGCGCGTTCGTGGCGACGGTCATCCCGTGCGAAAAGGCCTTGACGTCGTCCGCCCGGCGGCCGGCCTGTTCGAGCACCGCCTGAACGGCGGCGATCACACCCTCGGACTGATCCTCGGGGGTGCTCGGGGCCTTGGCCGTGGCCAGCCGGCCGTCGTAGGCCAGGACAGCGTCGGTGAACGTCCCGCCAACGTCGACACCGAGGAGCATGCGAGCCCGACTCTGGCACAAAAAAGGGCCCGCGGATGCGGGCCCCATAATGAAAAACGAGCGACCGGCTACGCCGCGACCAACGTCTCGACCTCCTCGGTCTCAGCCAGATGCTGGTGCGAGGGGCAGTACCCGTTGTGCGGGAGCGGCATCCGCTGGCACGGCGTCCCCTTCCGGGTGCTGGCGCGGCACTGCAACGGGTTGCCGTAGATGTCGAACCCATTCTGCGGCTGCTTGCGCAGGAACTCGTCGGCGAACTCCAGGTAGCGCTCGACCACGCGATACACGCGCGGCTGCGCGTTCATGGGGAAGTACGCGCGGATGTCGCAGAACAGGGTGCGGGCGGGACGGGCGAAGTAGTGGCGGTCGGTGGCCAGCCGTTCGACGGCCCCCTCACATGCGCGGAGCACGCGCTCGTGGTTTGCGTGCGGACAGACGCTGTGTGGATCCTCCATGATCTCGTCTGCCAACTCACGGTAAATGGCTCGGCTAAAGCGGTACATCCTGGCTCCTCAACTCCCTTCGGATCTGCCGGCCAAGCTTCCCTCCGGAGGCGCGAGTATCACCTCCGCATGTGAAGCCTTCGGGGGTGTAGTTATTAAGTTGGCGTTAAGCCAGAACTTGGAGCAATTCGTGTTTACCGGCCCGAAAACGGGGTACTACGGCCAGTCGCCGATCGACGGGTCCGCGTTGTGGCGGACGGTCACGTGCTGTCCGTCGAATCTCGGATCGGGCTCGGGGTAGTCGAGACGCTGGTGGGCGCCGCGGCTCTCGGTCCGCGTCAGGGCGGCGGCGGCGATCAACCGCACGAGCGGGTGCGGGTCGGCGCTCAGGCGCTCCAGCCGCTCCGCGTCGCGTTCGATCCCGGCGTAGCGCCACAGCGCCTCGCGGCTCTGCGGCTCGATCGGGGGCGGCGGTTGCACCGCCGCCAGCCCGGCTAGCGCCTCGCGGTCGGGGGCCGGCTCGGCGATCGCCGCCTGGGCCCCGCGCGCGCCGAACACGAAGCACTCACTGAGCGAGTTCGAGGCCAGCCGGTTGGCTCCGTGCAGCCCCGTGCACGAGCACTCGCCCACGGCGTAGAGCCCGGGCAGGGTGGACCGGGCATGGAGGTCGGTGGCGATGCCGCCCATCATGTAGTGGGCGGCGGGGGCGACGGGAACGGTCTCGCGCTCAGGGTCGATGCCGGCCGCGCGCAGCGCGCTGACCACGTTGGGGAACAGGGCCGGATCGACGTCGCGCATGTCGAGCTCGACCCAGGCCGCCCCGGTTCGGGCCATCTGGCGCTGAATCGCCCGAGCAACCTCGTCGCGCGGCGCGAGCTCGTCGACGAACCGCGCGCCGTCGGCATCGAGCAGGCGCGCCCCCTCGCCCCGGATCGCCTCGGTGACGAGGAACCCATCGGCACCGTCGAGTCCATCGCGGACCGGGTCCCGGGCCACCGCGGTGGGGTGAAACTGCATGAACTCGAGGTCGACGAGCGCGGCCCCCGCACCGTGCGCGAGCACCAATCCGCCGCCGACGGCGCCCTGCGGATTCGTGGTCCTCGCCCACAGCGCCGCCGCCCCGCCCGTGGCGAGCACGACGGCGCCACTGGCGATCTGGCTGCCGTCATCGAGCCGGAGACCCACGCACCGCTCGCCCGTGCTCAGCACCTGGACGGCGCGGCGGCCCTCGAGCAGCTTGATCCGGTCCTCCTCGGCCACCAGAGCCGAGAGCTGGCGGATCAGCCGCCGCCCGGTGGCGGCCCCGCCGGCGTGGACGATCCGGCGCGCCGAGTGGCCGCCCTCGAGCCCCAGGGCCAACCGGCCGTCGCGATCGGCATCGAACCTGACCCCGAGCTCGGCCAGGCGCCGGACGGCGGCAGGGGCCTCCTGGCACAGCACCGCCGCCGCCTCGGTCCGCACCACCCCGCGCCCCGCGGTGATCGTGTCGGCCAGGTGGCGCTCAGAGCTGTCCTGCTCGGACATCGCCGCCGCCAGTCCGCCCTGGGCCCAGTAGGTCGAGGACTCGGCCAGCGGGGTGGCCGAGACCAGCAGGACCGCCGCGTCGTGCTGCGCGGCGGTGAGTGCCGTGTAGAGGCCGGCGGCACCGGCCCCGACGACCGTGACCTGAGTCTCAACCGCCTCCACCTGGGGATACCGTACCCGTCATGGCTGGAGCGCCGGTGTTCCTGTCGCACCCGTCCTCGCTCGCTCACGACACCGGGCCGCACCCGGAGCGGGCGGATCGGATCGTGGCTATCGAGCACGAGCTCGAGCGGCGGGGATGGCTCGGTCTCGAACGCCTCGAGTCCCCGGCAGCCCAGCGCGCGACGGTGACCGCGGTTCATCCGGAGGCATACGTGGCGGCGATCGAGGCCGTGTGCGCCCGCGGCGGGGGGCAGCTCGATCTCGACACGGTGGCCAGTGCCGGATCGTGCGAGGCCGCGCTGCACGGTGCCGGCGGCGCCGCCAAGCTGGTCGACCTGCTGCTCGACGGCTCGGCGCCGTCCGGCTTCAGCGTCCACCGACCGCCGGGCCATCACGCCACCCGCATGCGAGCGATGGGCTTCTGCCTCTTCAACAACATCGCCATCGCGGCGCAGCACGCGCTTGACCGGCACGGTCTCGAGCGAGTGCTGATCCTCGACTGGGACGTCCATCACGGCAACGGCACGAACGACATCTTCTACGCCAGCGACCAGGTGCTGTTTGTCTCGATCCACCAGTGGCCGCTATATCCGGGCACGGGCTCGTCCCGCGACGCAGGTTCGGGCGTGGGGGAGGGCTACACGGTCAACCTGCCGGTCGCCTCGGGCTCAGGCGACGAGGTCTTCTGCTCGCTCGTGGACCACGTCGCGGCCCCGCTGGCCGAGGAGTTCGCGCCTCAGCTCGTGCTGGTCTCCGCCGGGTACGACGCCCATTACGAGGATCCGCTGGCCAGTTGCGAGGTGACAGAAGGCGGCTACGCAGCGATGACCCGTTCGCTCCTTCGTATCGGCTCGGCCGCCGGCGCCCCGGTCGGCTTCGTGCTCGAGGGGGGCTACGCGCTCGCGCCGCTCGCCCGGTCGGTGGCGGCCACGGTCGAGGTGCTTGTCTCCGGCGAGGCCGCGGGCGACGGGCCGGTCGCGGCGGCGGCGCCGGTGGCGCCCGAGGCGCTCGAGGCGCGAGCGCGGCTGGCCGGGCGGTGGCCGGGGTTGGCTGTCTAGCGAGACGGGGCCGTGACGGTCGTCGTCGCCGCTGCTCGGTTGGCCTCGTTACTGAGGTTCACCAAGGCGATCGCAAGGCCGGCTAACACCAGCGCGACCACGAGCGCCACGAGCGCCACGGGGACACGCCAGTTGCCCGGGCGATGGATGACCGTGCGGGCTGCGCCGCACTGAAAGCACCACTCCTGATCGGGGGCCAGTGGGGCGCGGCAGCTTTCGCACCGCAGCGCGGCCGGTACACGGCCGGGCACCTCCCTTTCCGTCGAGCGTGCGTCCTCGGTCAGGCTCATCCGATGGCCTGTCCGCACGAGGAGCAGAAGCGATCCGAACTGCCGTGCACCGCTCCGCAGCGTGAGCACGAGCCACCGATCCCGGCCTCGCGCAGCTCGCTGGGGGCAGCCGCGGATCCGAGCGCGCGCTGGAGCGAGCGGAGCTCGGCGTCGACCTCGGCGGCACGATCGAGCTTGGCCCGCACCAGGTAGGGGCGCTCGGCGCCGAAGCGTTCGAGCTCGACCATGAAGCCGCCCAGATCCCGCAGCTGCACTTCGCGCAGGCGCTGCAGGTAGCGAATGCGGCGGCGGATGCGACCCCGCTGAAGAAAGGTGGACGGGAGTGGCTCGCCGCTCATGAGGAAGGCCCGCTACCGGCTTCGCCCCCCACTCTGCCACCATCCCGGACGTGCCCGCAAGCCCCAACGATCCCGTCGCCGTGTTCGACTCCGGGGTGGGCGGCCTGACGGTGCTGCACGAGCTGCTCGTCTCGCTCCCGACCGAGGACTATCTCTACCTGGGCGACACCGCCCGCTTCCCGTACGGGACACGGAGCCAGCAGGAGCTGCGCCAGTTCGCGATCGAAATCGCCGATCACCTGCTCGAGTTCGGCGCCAAGCTGCTGGTGGTGGCCTGCAACTCCGCCAGCTCGGCCGCGCTCGAGGCGCTCGAGCAACACGTCGCCGGGCGGGGAATCGAGGTAGACGTGATCGGCGTGGTGGCGCCGGCCACGCAGCTCGCGGTGGCGGGAAGCCGGAGCGGTCGGATCGGCCTGCTGACCACGCCGGCCACGGTGGCCAGTGGCGCCTACGAGCGGGCCGTCCGCGTCGCCGATCCGCACGTTCACCTGGAAAGGGTGGCCTGCCCCGACCTGGCCCCGATTATCCAAGGCGGTTTCCCGTTCGATGCGCGGGTGGTCGAGACGGTGCGTGAGTACTGCGCACCGCTCCGCGAAGCCGAGGTCGACACGGTCATCCTCGGTTGCACGCACTATCCGCTCGTCGCGCCAATGCTTCAGCGCACACTGGGCCGCGGCGTGTCGCTCGTCACCTCGGGCGCGGGCGTCGCCCGCAGCGTGGAACGGGCCCTCGCCTCGCGGCGGCTGCTCAACCCCCAGCCCACCGAGGGGAGCTATCGCTTCCACTGCACCGCCGAGGTCGACGCATTTCGCTCGCTGGGAACGCGGTTTCTGCAGATGCCGCTCGACGAAGTCCGGCACGTCGAGCTCGCGGCTAGGGTGGCGGCATGACCACCGGTGCCAAGCAGCGCAGCTACGGCCGCGCGTCCGACCAGCTCCGGCCCGTGACGATCGAGCCCGGGTTCGTGCGCACCGCCAACGGGTCGGCCCTGATCTCGATGGGCGAGACACGCGTGATCTGCACCGCCTCGGTACAGGAGAGCGTCCCCAGGTTCCTGGTCGGAGCGGGACGGGGCTGGGTCACGGCGGAGTACGGGATGCTGCCTGCCTCGACGGGCGAGCGAAAGCAGCGTGACGTGAGCAAGGGCCGACCCGACGGTCGCACCGTCGAGATCCAGCGCCTGATCGGCCGTTCGCTCCGGGGTGTGGTCGACTTCGCCGCGCTCGGGGAGCGAACCATCTACATCGACTGCGACGTCCTCCAGGCGGACGGCGGCACCCGCTGCGCCTCGATCACCGGCGGCATGGTGGCGCTCCGGCTGGCCTGCGCCCGGCTGCTCGACGAGGGCCTGGTGGAGCGCAGCCCGCTGGCCGGGACGGTGGCGGCGGTTTCGTGCGGGATGGTCGAGGGGGAGCCGCTGCTCGATCTGGACTACTCGGAGGATTCGGTGGCTGAGGTCGACGCCAACGTGGTCATGACCGGCGACGGTGGGCTGATCGAGGTCCAGGCGACGGCCGAGCGCACGCCCCTCTCCCGCGCCCACCTCGACGATCTGCTGGCGCTGGCGGCGCAGGGGATCGAGAGCCTGCGAGCCGCCCAGGACGAGGCATCCGCGGCCGCCGCCGCCCAGGACGAGGCATCCGCGGCCGCCGCCGCCCAGGACAAGGCATCCGCGGCCGCCGAGTGAGATGCCCGCCAACCCGGATGGTGTCCTCGTGCTGGCGACGCGCAACCCGCACAAGGTCCGGGAGATCGATCGCCTGCTGGCGCCCGCCGGCCTGCGCGTCGTGCCGTTGCCGGACGGAGGTCGAATTGCCGCCCGAGGACGGAGAGACGTTCGCCGAGAACGCGCTGCCCAAGGCCCGCACCGCGGCCGCGGCCACGGGCCTGACCGCGATCGCCGATGACTCCGGGATCGAGGCGTCCGCCCTGAACGGCCGGCCCGGCGTCCGTTCCGCCCGCTACGCCGGCCCAGAGGCGACCGATGAGCAGAACCTGGAGAAGCTGCTGGCCGAGGCTCCGGCGGGGAGCGGGTTGCGGTACGTGTGCGCGATGGCGTACGTCGAACCGGGGTCGGGTTCGGAGGAGGGGTCGGGCGCGGGCTCGGGCGCGGGCTCGGGGTCCGGAGAGGAGCGGGTGTTTTTCGGGGAGTGCACCGGGAGGCTCGCCGGTTCGCCCCGGGGAACCGGCGGATTCGGCTACGACCCGGCGTTCCTGCCCGACGAGTACCCGGACGGCCGGACGATGGCCGAGCTGAGCGACGCGGAGAAGGACGCGATCAGCCACCGCGGGCGGGCGGCCCGGGCGCTTGCGGACTGGCTGGTGGAGCGGAACTCGCCGGGGGGGCGGGGCGGCAATGAGTAGAGGTCAGGTCAGCGCCACGGCGGGTGGTGGCTCGGAGCTCAAGCAGCGCACCGCGGCCCTCTCGGTCCTCTCGAACTCCACGCTGATCCTGCTCAAGGTGATCGCGGGGACGATCACCGGGTCGGTCGCGGTCCTGACCGAAGCGGTGCATTCGAGCATCGACCTGGTGGCCTCGATCGTGGCCTTCTTCTCGGTGCGCAAGGCGGGCGAGCCGGCGGACGAGTCCCACCGCTACGGCCACGAGAAAATCGAGAACCTGTCCGCGGCGATCGAGGGGATCCTGATCCTCGTCGGGTCGGCGGCGATCGCGTTCGAGGCCGTTCGCCGCCTGCTGGGACACGGGAGCCTGCACACGATCGGGCTGGGGATCGCCGTTGTCGCCTTCTCCGCCGTGGTCAACATCGTGATTTCGACTGTGCTCGGCCGCCGAGCCCGCGCCACCGACTCCGCTGCGCTGGAAGGCGATGCCGCGCATCTGCGGACGGATGCGCTCACCTCGGTCGCGGTGCTCATCGGGCTGGGCCTGGTCAAGGTGACCGGCGCGACCTGGATCGACCCCGTGGTGGCCTTGATCGTGGCTGGCGCGATCGTGGTCACCGGGGTGCGGCTGCTCACCCGCTCGTCCCGGGTGCTGGTCGACCAGGCGCTGCCCGCGGGGGAGGTGGACACAATCCGGGCGACGATCGAGGACTTCGCGCCGCGGGGGGTGGTGGGCTACCACGAGCTGCGTACCCGCCGGGCCGGCGCCCGCCGCTACATCGACCTCCACGTCCAGTTCCGGGCCGGCACCTCGCTCGAGGACGCCCACCGGACCGCCCACGAGCTCCAGGATCTGATCGGCCGCCGGCTCGAGGGCGCCGACGTGCTCATCCACCTCGAGCCCGAGGACCGCGTGCGCCCAGGCGAGGTGCTGCGAGGCGGGGCAGGGGCGGCGGCCGGCTGAGTTGGGGGGCGTTTGGGGGTCGGTTGCTTGGGGCCGCCCGGGCGTCGGTGGCTTGGGGCCGCCGGGCGTCGGCGTGCTCGCGGGCCTGACCGGAGGTCGGTTGCTTGGGGCCGTCCGGGCTTTCGGTAGTTTGGGGCCGTACGGCCGCGCCTCTCGGTGTTCCGACCGGGTGGTCGGGGGTCCGCCAGCGACCGCCCCGGATTGGAGAAACCGCAATTGACGGCCACTATGGCCGTCTCCTGCGGTATTTGCCGCCTAGCGCAGCGAGCGGTTGAAACTGACCGCCACTTTGGGGGACTTTTTCAACCTCAACCCGTGAGGGCCGGCGGCCCGGGCGCCCGCCACGCAGCCCTCGCCGCCCGGCGGCCCCGCCCGCCCCACGCCCCCGCCCCTACCGCAAGTTGATCGCGGCCGAGATCGCGACGACGAAGGTGACGGCCGCATACCCCAGGTAGCCGTCAAGCACCAGGACGAGCACCGCGATCAGGCAGACGAGCACGGTCGCCAGCCAGCCGATTCGAGCGAGACCCACCCGCGTATCCTCGCTCACCAGCCGCCGGGGGCGGGGGGCGAGGCCATGAGTTCGATCAGGTTCCCGGTCGGGTCGCGGACGTAGCAGCGCGGCGAGCCCCAGTGCTCGCGGCGGGGGTCGACCTCGTGGCCGGCCTCGCCCAGGCGGCCCAACGTGGCCTCGTAATCGGGGCAGACGAGGGCGAAGTGCCCGCTCTTCGGCCCCGCGCCATCGGTCGGCATGAGGTGGACCTGGGCGTACGCGCCCCCGGTCCCGGCCGACCCCCCGGTCCCGGCCGACCCCGGTCCCGGCCCCGGCCGACCCCCCGGTCCCGGCCGACCCCCCGGTCCCGGCCGGCCCCCCGGTCCCGGCCGACCCCCCGGTCCCGGCCGAGCCCGCCCCCGGCCCCCGATGCGCGCTCCCCGGTCCCACCCCGCCCGGGCCCGCGCTCGAGCCACACGGCGCGGCCGGCGATTCCCGGGGGCGGCTCGACCTCGACGAACCCGAGGAGCGCATAGAACTTGACGCACGCCTCCAGCTGCGACGGATCGATTTCGTGGGTGACGTGCTGGATCACCCGCACCGCGGCCTTTCCCGCCATGGCCCGGCGATCCGCCATGGCCCCGCGATCCGCCATGGCCCGGCGATCCGCCCCGGCCCGGCGATCGCCCGCGGCCCCGCGATCGCCCATGGCCCCGCGATCGGCCGCGACGCCGCGATCGGTCCCGCCACCCCAACCAAACCCCCCAAAACCCTCAAACCGAGCCGAAGCACAGGCCAAAATCGTCTTGATCCACGCAATTTGCGAAAAATGTGAGCTTGAACTTCATTTCTGGGGGCAGGTTGACGGGCCAGAATGGGCCTGTCCGGGCCCATGAAACCGGGGATTGTCCGTGCACCGTGTTAGCGTCGGGCATTCCTACCACCTTGTAAGGAGGGAGAAAATGACCAAGTCCGAGTTCGTCGATCAGGTAGCCGATCGCGCCGGTTTGAGTAAGAAGGATGCCGCGAGCGCGGTCGACGCCGTTCTCGACACGATCGAAGGTGCCCTGAAGCGGGGGAGCGAAGTCACCTTCTCCGGCTTCGGCAAGTTCAGCATCTCCCATCGCAGCGCCCGTGAGGGCCGCAACCCGGCGACGGGGGAGACCATCCAGATCGCGGCGTCCAAAGTCCCCAAGTTCACGGCTGGCGCTGGGCTGAAGAAGTCGGTGAAGTAGCGCTGAGCGCCGATAGCAGCGCAGCACCGCCGGCGGTGCCGCCGATCGCCCTGGCTGAGAGCTTCGGCGATCGGCTCGCCAGCCGGGTCGCGGCCCGGGCGTCGCAGCTGGTGCTGGGTCTCGACCCTGATCCGGCCCGCCTGTGGCCGCGCGCGGTCGAACTTGCTGAGGAGGGCACGGATGCCGAGACGCCGCCCGCGGCGCGCGCGGCGCGGGCGGTGGTTGTCCATGGCGCACTGGTCCTCGACGCCGTCGCCGACCAGTGCGTGGCGGTCAAGCTCCAGTCGGCTTGCTTCGAGCGGCTGGGCGGACCCGGCTGGGAGGCGATGCGACACGTCGTCGACGTCGCCCGCGACCACGGGCTGTTGGTGATCGCCGACGCCAAGCGCGGGGACATCGACGTCTCAGCGGCGGCGTACGGCCAGGCCTTCCTGGGCGCTACCGACACGCCCTACGGCCACGTCGAGGGCCTGGGCGCGGACGCGCTGACCGTGAATCCGCTTCTCGGGGTCGATTCGCTGGCCCCTCTGGTGGCGGCGGCGCGGGAGCGATCGGCGGGGTTGTTCGTGCTCACCCGCACTTCGAATCCCGGGGCGTCGGATCTTCAGGAGCTCACTCTGGCGAGCGGCGGTTCGCTCAGCCACCGGATCGCCGAGATCGTGGCCGAGCTGGGCGCCCCCTCGGTGGGTCAGGCCGGGCTGGCCGACGTCGGTGCGGTGGTGGGCGCGACCGCGCCTGAGCGCCTCGCCGAGCTGCGGGAGGCGATGCCGAACGCCGTCTTCCTCTTGCCCGGCGTG
The DNA here is from genome assembly GCA_963834635.1 of uncultured Solirubrobacterales bacterium. Lineage (GTDB taxonomy): Bacteria > Actinomycetota > Thermoleophilia > Solirubrobacterales > Solirubrobacteraceae > Palsa-465. The sequence goes on from CAWICI010000004.1 coordinate 68,707, forward strand.
GGGGCCCAGGGCGGCCGGGTGGAAGACCTGGCGGCTGCCTTTGCTCCCGGACCCGCGGGCGCGCTCGTCTCCTCCTCGCGGGGGATCGTCGCCGCCCATGAGAAGTCGGGCGGCGATCCTGCCGAGGCGGCCGCCCGCGAGGCCGCGCGGCTGCGCGAGCTGGCCTGGAACCTGGCCGCGTGACAGCGCCGGCGGCGCCCCGCGCCGCCGGCAAGCGGACCGGATCCAACCGACGCCCGAGTATGATCGCTGCGCGATGGCCGGCCGAAGTCGCGCGCGCTATCTGGCGCCGATCGCACTCGCTGCGGCGATCGCGGGAACGTACGTGATCGTGCACAACGGGCTGAGCTCCAAGGCGACGCCCACGCGCTCGCAGGCGCTCGGCACGACCTTTCACGGCCGGGCCAAGTTCGCGCGCAAGCGGTTCTACAACGTGCAGCCCGGCGACGATATGACCTCGATCGCATCCAAGACCGGCATCCCCCTGACCACGCTCGAGGCGCTCAACCCGAACGTCAATCCCGACACGCTCCAGACCGGGCAGCGACTGCGGCTCCGACGATGAAGCGCGCCATCCTCGCGCTCATCTGCGCGCTCGCGCTGGGCGCGCCGCTCGCCCTGAGCGCGCTGATCCCGGCGCCTGCCGCCGCCGAGGCGCCGCCTGCCCTCGCCGCGACCGCGGCGATCCTGTACGCGCCCCAGACCGGGCAGACCCTGTATGGCCTCAACTCGAGCCGTCCGCAGGCGATCGCCTCCACCACCAAGCTGATGACGGCGCTGATCACGCTTCAGCACGCCCGGCTTGACCAGATCTTCGCCGACCCCGACTATCACCCCGCCGCGGCGGACTCCCAGCTCGGGCTGGTCCCGGGCGAGCGGATGACCGTCCACGACCTGATGCTGGCGATGCTGTTGCCGAGCGCGGACGACGCGGCCGAGGACCTCGCCTACAACGTCGGCCACGGCTCGGTGGCCCGCTTCGTGTCCATGATGAACGCCGAGGCGCGCCGGCTCGGGCTCACTCGCACCCACTACGCCACGCCGATCGGGCTCGACACGCCGGGTAACTATTCCTCCGCCGCCGACCTCGTCCGGCTCGCCGCCTACGACCTCAGAACCGAGCCGTTCTTCGCCCGGGCGGTGGCCCTCCCGCGCGCCGTGCTGCGCAGCGGCCAGGAACCGCGCGTGATCGTCAACCGCAACGACCTGGTCGGCCGCTACCCGTGGATCAACGGCGTCAAGACCGGCCACACGCTCGACGCCGGCTACGTCCTGATCGCCTCCGCCAGGCGCGACGGGTTGACCCTGCTGAGCGCGGCTCTCGGAACCTCGAGCGAGGCGGCGCGCGATCAGAACTCGCTGGACTTGCTCGACTACGGCTACGCCAGCTTCCGCCTCGCCACCCCGATCCGGGCCGGGGCAGTGCTCGCCCAACCCACCGTCAAGGATCAGTCGGGAAAGCTCGCCACGGTGGTGGCCGCGCGGGGTTACCGGCGGGTCGTGCCGCGCGGGGGGGCGGTGCGCGTGAGGGTCGAGGTGCCGCGCCAGCTGAGCGGACCGCTCGCCCGCCACGCCGTCGTCGGCACCGCGCTCGTGCTCGTGGACGGGCGGCGGATTGCCAGAATTCCCCTGGTGCTGGCGCATGCGCTGCCGGCGGTCAGCCCCGTCACCCTGGCCGCCCATTTCGTCACGCGGCCCTCTACGCTAGTGTCGCTTCTGGTGCTGCTCGCGGCGGCCGCGGTCGTGGCCGTCCGTCGGCGTGGACGTGCGCGTAGGCGGCGAGAAGGAGCGCAGCCAGCATGATCATCACGGTGACGCTGAACGCGGCCCTCGACAAGACGCTCGAGGTGCCTAACTTCACCCCTGGCCGCCGGCACCGGACGGTCGACCAGACGACGATGCCGGGCGGCAAGGGAGTCAACATCGCCCGGGCGATCAAGCGCCTGGGCCAGCCGGTGATCGCGACCGGGCTGGCCGGCGGGGCGACCGGCAACCGGATCCTCGAGGCCCTCGGCGACGAGTCGATCCTCAACGCCTTCGTCCGGATTCGCGAGGAATCGCGCACGAACACCGCGGTGCTCGATCCCACCACGGGGATGCACACCGAGATCAACGAGCGCGGACCGTCGATCTCGCTTCACGAGCTCGAGCTGTTTCGCGAGAAGCTCCTTTACCTGGCCAAGGGCGCGAGCATCTGCGTGTTCGCCGGAAGTCTCCCCCGCGGCGTCGACACCGACGTCTACGCCGGCCTGATCCGGGAGGTGAAGCGGCTCGGCGTGACGACGATGATCGACACCGACGGCGAGCCGCTGCGGCTGGCCGTCCGCGCCGAGCCCGACGTGATCTCGCCCAACGAGCTCGAGGCCGAGGAGCTGGTGGGCCATGAGTTCGGCGGCGGCGATGACCGAGCCCAGGCCGTGCTGGAGATGGCGCGGTTGGGGGCGGGCGAGGCGATCATGACCGTGTCCGACGGCTGCTACGCGCAGGTCATGGACGGCGGCGGACCGGCGCTCTATCGCGTCCGCGTCGAGGTGCAGGAGGCGCGCTCCAGCATCGGCTCGGGCGACGCTTTCCTGGCCGGCTACGTGGCCGCGCGGTATGCCGGGCGCGACCCGGTCGAGGGTCTCCGGTACGGCGTCGCCTGCGGGGCCGAATCGATCCATCACTTCGGCGCGGGGATCGTCGAGCCGGCGAAAGTCGAGCGGTTGCTCGACGAGGTGCAGGCAGAACGCCTGCAAATTCCTGCCGAAATTTCTTAGCGGAGGGCTGGATCCCCGCAGCGGGCCGGGAACCCGCTGCTAGCATCGGATCGACGATGATTGCCGCCGTCGTCGCCACCTTTCAGTCGTCCGCGACCCCGAATACGATGCCGTAATGGAAGTCGAGATCGGCCGCGGAAAGAAGGCCCGACGGGCCTACGGATTCGATGACATCGCGATCGTTCCGTCGCGCCGCACGCGCGATCCGGACGACGTCGACATCTCCTGGACGCTCGGTCCCTACCGGTTCGATCTGCCGCTCCTGGCGGCCGCGCTTGACGGCGTCGTCTCGCCCGAGACGGCCGGCCTGATCGGCAAGCTGGGCGGGCTCGCCGTGCTCAACCTCGAGGGCATCTACTGCCGCTACGAGGATGCCGACGCCCAGCTCGAGCGGATCTCGACCTTCTCCAAGGACATCTCGACGCGGGAGATGCAGGACATCTACCGCGAGCCGGTCAAGCCCGAGCTGATCGCCAAGCGGATCGAGGAGATCAAGGCCCACGGCGTGGTCGCCGCGGCCTCGCTGACCCCGCAGAAGGTCCGCAAGTACTACGACGTGGCGCTCGAGGCCGGCCTCGACATCCTGGTCATCCAGGGCACCGTGGTCTCGGCCGAGCACGTCTCGACCGACGAGACCCGCCCGCCGCTGAACCTCAAGGAGTTCATCCGCGAGCTCGCCCCGACCCCGGTCGTGGTCGGCGGCTGCGCCTCCTACCACACCGGCCTGCACCTGATGCGTACCGGCGCCGCCGGCGTGCTCGTGGGCGTCGGGCCGGGCGCGATCTGCACCACTCGCGGCGTTCTCGGGATCGGCGTCCCGCAGGCCACCGCGATTGCCGACGTCGCGGCCGCCCGCTCGCAGCACATGCTCGAGACGGGGGAGTACGTGAAGGTCATTGCCGACGGCGGGATGCGCAACGGCGGCGACATCGCCAAGGCGATCGCCTGTGGCGCCGACGCGGTGATGCTGGGCTCGGCCCTGGCCCGTGCCTACGAGGCCCCCGGCCGGGGCTACAACTGGGGCATGGCCACGTTCCACCCCTCGCTCCCGCGCGGGACGCGGGTCTCCACCACGCCGAACGGCACGCTGGAGGAGATCGTCAAGGGACCGGCGCGCGAGAACGACGGGACGTTCAACTTGATGGGCGCGCTCAGGACCTCGATGGCCACCTGCGGCTACCGCGACATCGCCGAGTTCAACCGCGCCGAGCTGCTGGTCGCGCCCGCGCTGCAGACCGAGGGTAAGCACCTCCAGCGCGAGCAGGGCGTTGGAATGGGGGCCTCCGGCAGAGCGGCCACGGTCGGTGTCGCCGACTAGTACGGGCCTCGCTTCGCTCGGCGTCCCTGGGGCCGTGCGACCCCGTCCGGACGGGGAACTAGGCCCCATGGATGCCGCGGAGCGGCCCCCCGTAACCGAGCAGGTCGTGGTCCTTGACTACGGTGGTCAGTACTCGCAGCTGATCGCCCGCCGGGTCCGGGAGTGCGGGGTGTTCTCCGAGCTCCTGCCCCATCACGTGGGCGTGGAGGAGGTGGCCCGGCGCCGGCCCAAGGGCGTGATTCTTTCCGGCGGCCCGGCGTCGGTGTACGCCGAGGGTGCGCCGCCGCTCGACCGTCAGTTGCTCGAGCTGGGCGTCCCGGTGCTGGGGATCTGTTACGGGATGCAGCTGCTCGCGCGCGAGCTGGGCGGCCGCGTCGAGGGAGCCGAAGTGGGCGAGTTCGGCCGCTCGCAGCTGACCGTCCGCGCTCAGGGGCGGCTGCTGGCTGGTACCCCGTCCGAGCAGACCTGCTGGATGTCACATCGCGACTGCGTGCTCGAGCCGCCGCCGGGGTTCGAGGCGCTCGCCGCCTCGACGGGCTCTCCGGTGGCCGCGTTCGAGTCCGCGCAGCGGGGTGTGTACGGGATCCAGTTCCACCCCGAGGTGGTCCACACCCCGTACGGCCAGGCCGTGCTGAGCAACTTCCTCGAGGAGATCTGCGGGTGCGAGCGGACGTGGAGTGCGGCCTCGGTGATCGAGGAGCAGATCGAGCGGATCCGCGCTCAGGTCGGCGACGGGCGCGCAATCTGCGGGCTGTCGGGCGGCGTTGACTCGAGCGTCGCCGCGCTGCTCGTCCACCGCGCGATCGGCGACCGACTTACCTGCGTGTTCGTCGATCACGGGCTGATGCGCAAGGACGAGGGGGCGCAGGTGATCCGCGCCTTCCGCGATCATTTCCACGTCCCGCTGGTCGCCGTCGATGCGGCCGATCGCTTCCTCGCCCGGCTGGCCGGGGTGAGCGATCCCGAGGAGAAGCGCAAGCGGATCGGCGCCGAGTTCATCCGCGTGTTCGAGGAGGAGGCCTCGCGGCTCGAGGGGGTGGAGTTCCTCGTCCAGGGGACCTTGTACTCCGACGTGATCGAGTCCGGCGGCGGGACGGGGGCGGCGACGATCAAGTCCCACCACAACGTGGGGGGGCTGCCGGACGACCTCCAGTTCTCGCTCGTCGAGCCGCTGCGCGCCCTGTTCAAGGACGAGGTGCGCGCGGTCGGGGCGTCGCTGGGCTTGCCCGAGCGCCTGGTGTGGCGCCAACCCTTCCCGGGGCCGGGGCTGGCGATTCGGATCGTCGGGGGAGAGGCGACGCGCGAGCGCCTCGAGATTCTGCGCGAGGCCGACGCCATCCTCCAGGACGAGATCCGCAAGGCTGGCTTGTACCGGGAGCTGTGGCAGTCGTTCTGCGTGCTGCCCGACATTCGCACGGTCGGGGTCCAAGGCGACGCGCGGACCTACGGCAACGTGATCGTGATCCGCGCCGTGACCAGCGACGACGCGATGACCGCCGACTGGGCTCGGCTTCCCTACGACCTGCTCGAGCAGATCGCCTCGCGGATGATCGCCGAGATCCGGCCGGTGGGCCGGGTCGTGCTCGACATCACGAGCAAGCCGCCGGGCACTATCGAGTGGGAGTAGTCAGCTCGATCATCCGGCTGACGTAGCGGCCGCGGTCGGCAGGCAGCTGATCCCGCGGGAACCACCCCGTCTTGGCGATCTCGGCCCGGGCCAGGGTCAGCTGCGGCGCGGACACCTCAGCCTGGAAGCAGTGCACGGTGTCGTGGTGGTTTTCGATCCAGCCCGAGAAGCTGCCCAGGGAAACGAACCGCGGTGGGTCCACGCCGAGCTCCTCGGCGATTTCCCGTCGGGCTGCTTCGGCCGGGGGTTCGCCGCGCTTGACCGTGCCTCCGGGGAGGTCCCACCCCCGCGAGCCGTAGGTGTGGCGGACGAGCAGGACATGGTCGCCGTCGGTGAGCACGCACTTGACCCCGGTGACGTGGGGGCGGGCGAGGAACCACCAGAGGCGCAGGCCGAGATAGGCGCAGCGGTAGGCGTAGCGGTGCAGGCGGAGCGAGAGCGGCACGCGCGGCAGCCTACGCAAACCGCCGAGCGGCGCGACCGTGGCTATCATTGCCGCGAGCCGCGCGAATCGACGCGCGGCTTGTGCGTGCCATGAAGACCTACGTAGCCACTCCCACCGATCGAGAGCGTAACTGGCTCCTGGTCGACGCCAGCGGCAAGACGCTGGGACGGCTGGCGACCCAGATCGCGGACGCCCTGCGCGGCAAGCGCAAGCCGACCTACACGCCGCACGTCGACACCGGCGACTTCGTGATCGTGGTCAACGCCGAGAAGATCGCCGTGACCGGGAACAAGCGCCAGGACAAGCGCTACTACCGGCACTCGGGATATCCCGGCGGGTTGAAGTCGCGCTCGCTGAACGAGATGCTCGAGCGCCGGCCCGAAGAGGTCATCCGGTTGGCCGTCAAGGGGATGCTTCCGCGCAACCGCCTGGCGCGCAAGCAGCTGACCAAGCTCAAGGTGTACGCCGGTCCCGAGCACCCACACCAAGCCCAGAAGCCGCAACCGATGGAGATTGAGCAGTGACCGAGTCCGAGCACCCCGAGGACGAGCAGCAGCAGACCGACGAGACGCCGGCCCCCGAGGAGGCGCCCGCGGCTGAAGCCCCCGAGGAGGCGCCCGCGGCAGAAGCACCGGCCGAGGAGTCGCCCGCGGCCCCGGCCGAGACGCCCGCGCCGGCAGCCGAGACGCCGGTGGCAGAGACTCCGGCCGCGGCCGAGGGTCCCGCGGCTGAGGAGCCCGAGGAGATCGAGGTCGCGCCCCGTCAGCGTCCCGAAATCCCCGGCGCTGACCTGATTCCCGACATCGTGCCCGAGGGCGAGGAGTTCCTCGACGCCGAGGCTCGCGCCGCGGCCGAGGCGGAAGCCGAGGCTGCAGCGGCGCGCCAGGACCAGGACTCGGATGAGGAGTCACGGCCGATCGCCGACGCCGCCATCGATCTCGCCGCCGGGGCGCGTTACACCGCGACCGGCAAGCGGAAGAGCTCGGTGGCGCGGGTGATCCTCAAGCCGGGCAGCGGCACGTACGCGATCAACGGCAAGGGGCTCGACACCTACTTCCCGCGGGAGACGCTCCAGCGGATCATCCGTCAGCCCCTGGAAACGGTGGGCTACGAAGCGCGGATGGACGTGGTGGCGCGGATGCACGGCGGCGGGGTCGCGGCTCAGGCCGGGGCACTGCGGCACGGCATCGCCCGGGCGCTGATCGAGGCCGATCCGAACCTCCGTGGGGAGCTCAAGCGCCGCGGCTTCTTGACCCGCGACCCGCGCGTCAAGGAGCGCAAGAAGGCCGGGCTCAAGAAGGCCCGCAAGCGGCCCCAGTTCTCCAAGCGCTAGCGGCCTCACCGCCGATGGCGCGCCAGTTATTCGGCACGGACGGTGTCCGTGGCCGCGCAGGGGAATTCCTGACCGCCGACCTGGCGCTAGCGCTGGCCCGGGCGGCGGTGGCGAGAACCGGGCACGAGCGACCCCAGGTCCTGATCGTGCGCGACACGCGCGAGTCGGGGGAGATGCTCGAGTCGGCGATCGCCGCCGGGGTGACCGCGGCGGGAGGGGACGCGCTGCTCGCCGGCGTGCTGCCCACGCCGGCGGCGCCACTGCTGGCTCGCCACCACGGCCTCCAGCTCGCGGCGGTGATCTCGGCTTCGCACAACCCGTACGAGGACAACGGGATCAAGCTGTTCGGCGCCGACGGGTTCAAGCTCGACGACGACACCGAGCACGCGATCGAGGCCGAGCTCGGCCAGCCCCCGGCCCACCCCGAGCGGATCGGGCGGGTACGGCGCCTGCACGGGGCGCTCGAGGACTACCTGCGGGAGCTTCACGTCCGCTTCTCCGACCTCGACCTGAGTGGCCGGCGCATCCTGCTCGACTGCGCCAATGGCGCTACCTACCGCGCGGCGCCGGAGATCTTCCGCCGCCTCGGTGCCGAGGTGGAGACGATTGCCGACGACCCCGATGGGCGGAACATCAACCACAACTGCGGCTCGACCCACCTCGAGGCGCTGTCGGACCGGATGATCGGCGGCGGGTTTGACGTCGGTCTGGCCTTCGACGGCGATGGCGATCGCGTTCTGGCGGTGGATCGCCGGGGCACCCTGGTGGACGGCGACGAGCTGGTCGCGCTCGCCGCCCTGCACCTGCGCCAGGAGCGCCGGTTGCCCGGAAACGGCGTCGCCGTGACGGTCATGACCAACTACGGCTTTCACGCCGCCATGGCTGACGCGGGGATCGAGGTGGCGACGACCGCGGTTGGCGACCGTTACGTCCTTGACGAGCTCCGTCGCCGCGAATGGGCCCTGGGCGGCGAGCAGTCGGGTCACATCATCGATCTGAGCTTCGCCCCCAGCGGCGACGGGATCGCCAGCGCGCTGCTGATGCTCGAGGCCCTGGGGTCACGCGACCTGAGCGACCGCGACGCCATGCACAAGCTGCCCCAGCGCCTGGTCAACATCCGGGCCAAGGACCGCAGCGCGCTCGCGGGCGCGCTCGACGATCCCGGGGTCCAGGCGGCGATCGAGCGCGAGCACTCAGCGCTGGACGGGCGCGGACGAGTGCTGGTTCGGGCCTCCGGGACCGAGCCGCTGGTCAGGGTGATGGTCGAGGCGCCGAGCGAGCAGGAGATCGACGCGGTGTGCGGGCGCCTGGCCGACCTGGTCGAGCGGGCGCTGACCTAGTTCTTCTAGACGAGACCCGCCTGCTCGATCAACGCGGCCGCCCGCTGATCGTTGCCGAGCGCGACCGGACCGAGCACCGCGGGGGCAATTCGCCTGAGCGGCGTCAACGCCGCGTTCGGCGCCACACCGGGCCGCACCGGGTACTCGAAGTCGTCGCTGCGAGCGAGGATCTCCTGCGCCTGCCGGCTGACCAGGAAGAGCACGAACTCTTCGGCCAGGGCGCCGTGCGAGCTCGAGCGGATGACCGCGGCACCGGCGATGTTCTCGACCGAGCCCACGTTCTGGCCCGGGAAGTAATAGAGCGCGCTGTGCATGGCGCCGGCTCCGAGCTCGAGCCGGAGGCGATACCAGTAGTAGTGGTTGATGAGGCCGAGGGCGACGTCGCCGCGATTGACCGCGGCCACGACCGACTCGTCTGACTGGTAGAGCTGGGCGTTGCGCTTGAGGCCGGCCAGCCACTGGGTGGCGGTGGCGACGCCGTAGCGGGCGATCACCGCTCCGACGATCGGCGAGAAGTCCGAATCGGTCGGCGCGATCGCGATCCTGCCCTTCCATTGGGGCTGGGCCAGCGCCAGCACCGAGGATGGGAGCTGCGCGGCGCTCACCCGTGCCGGGTCATAGGCCAGGGCGCCGACCCGCAGGGCCATTCCCACCCAGTCGCCGCTGGGGGCGCGGGCGGTGGGGGGGACCTGGGCGAGGGTCGAGTCGGGGAGCGGGGCCAGAACGTGGTGCTGGGCGAGTTCGACGAGCTCGGGCGAGTTCTCCGAGATGTAGACGTCGGCGGGCGAGGCGGTCCCCTCCTGGAGGAGCTGATCGGCGAGCACGATGCCATCGCCGGTGCGGACCCTTACCTGGACCCCGGTCTGCTTCTCGAAGGCCGAGACGAGTGCGTTCGTCAACTGGGGGTGCTGTCCGTTGTAGAGGACGATCGAGGGATCGTGGGAGCCGCCGCCGCACGCGGCCAGGGCGAGCGCGGTGGCCAGCGCGGCGAGGCCGGCGGCCAGACGTCTCATCGGTTGATCGCGGCCGGGCGTGGCTCGGCGCCGAGCGCGGCCGACGGGAAGGCAGCGACCGGCCCGGCCACGAAGAGATCGACCAGCTCGCCCGGTTCGGGCACATCGTGCTCGAAGGTCCGCGCCTTCACGGTGACCGCGTCGTGCCCGGTCAGCGCCAGGGTCAGGAGCGTGTCGGGGCCGTAGAACGTGCGCCCGGTCACCCGGGCGGACAAGGTCGCGCTCGCGCCGTTGGTCGCGTGCCGGGTCCGGGCGATCCGGACCTGCTCGGGCCGGACCATCACCTGCACCCGTCCGTGCATCTGGCTGCGCAGGGCGAGGTCTCCGAGTTCACACGTGACTCGATCGCCGTGCGCCTCGCCGGCGAGCAGGATCGCCTCGCCGACGAAGCTGGCCACGTCGGCGTCGATCGGGGCGCGATAGAGCGTGCCGGGGTCGGCGCGCTGGACCAGGTGGCCGTCGCGCAGCACGGCCACCTCGCGGCCCATCGACAGCGCCTCCGCCTGATCGTGGGTGACGAGCAGCGCGGTCGAGCCCTGCTGGGCGAGGGCGTGGAGCACCGCCTCGCGGGTCTCGGCTCGGAGCGCGGCGTCGAGCCCGGAGAACGGCTCGTCAAGCAGCACCAGGCTGGGTGCGGAGCGAGCGCCCGGGCCAGGGCGACCCGTCGCTGCTCGCCGCCGGAGAGCTCCTGGGGCAGCCGGGCGGCGTAACCGGCCCCCAGGCCGACCAGGTCGAGCAGCTCGGCGATCCGGCTGCCGCGCTTACGCTCCGAGCGGGGGAGGCCGAAGGCCACGTTCTCGCCCGCGGTGAGATGCGGGAACAGCGCGCCCTCCTGGGCGACGTAGCCGATCGCGCGCTTGTCGGGAGCCAGGTGGAGCTCGCCGGCCCGGGCGACGGGCGAGCCCCCGATGGTGATCGAGCCGCTGTCGGCCTCGGCGAGGCCCATGATCACGCGCAGCAGCGTCGTCTTCCCGCTCCCCGAGGCGCCGAGGATGGCGGTGAGCGTGCCACCGGGAACGAGCAGGTCGACGTCGCGCAGGACCGAGCGCCGGCCGTAGGACTTGCCGATGTGCTCGCAGCGCAGCTCGGACATGGGTCAGCCCTCCTCGGGCACGCGGGCCCGTCCGAAGCGGCTCATCAGCACATAGGTGGCGGCGATCGAGAGCAGAACCAGTACGGCGGCGAAGGGAGCGGCGGCGGCGAAGGCGACCGTCGAGCTGTTGGCCTCGAACTCGGTGCCGAGCGTGTACAGGTTCGGTGGCAGCAGGACCTGGGCCGTCGAGAGGTCTCCGAGCACGAAGGCGAACACGAGCACCCCGGCGGCGGCCAGGCCGGGGCGGGCGAGCGGGATGGTCACCCGCCACAGGGCCTTGAACGGGCCGGCCCCCAGGGACCGGGCCGAGTCCTCGAGCACGGGCTCGATCTGGCCGAGCGTGGCGCGCAGCGCGACCACCGCGAAGGGCACGAACAGGATCGCGTCGGCGAACACCAGGAGCACGACGCTTCCGTCAAGGGCGCGGGCCCAGTGGCTGGCGGCGTAGGCCAAAGCGATGGCGGCGACGAGGTCCGGGAGGGCGAAGGACAGGTAGGTGGCGCGCTCGAGCAGCGTCGGCCACCGTCCGCGGTGACGGACGGCGAGGAAGGCGATCGGTCCGGCGAAGAGCAGCGCCAGAATGGCCGAGGCGCCGGCGATCCCCACCGAGGTGAGCGTCGCCGGCAGGAGGTAGTGGAGGTTGGCAGCGGCGCCCGAGAACCCTGCGCTGCTGCTCTTGGTGAACCAGTAGACGAGCACGCCGACCGGGATCCCCAGGCTTATCGCCACCGAGGCGGCGAAGCCCATGAGGACGGGCACCGTGGCCCGCCCCAGCCGGTAGCGGGTGAGCGCGCGGCGGGCGCCCTGGCTCACGCGGCTGTAATTCGCCCCGCCGCGCAGCCTGGCCTCGGCGGTCAGGAGCAGGGCGCAGAGGACGATGGAGAAGAAGGACAGGGCAGCCGCACCGGAGGCGCTGAAGCTGAGCTGGTACTGGGCGTACACGTGGACGCTGAAGGTCTGGTACTTGAGCCCGACGAAGGCGTCGAACTCGACCAGCGTGTCGAGGGCCACGAGCAGCCCGCCTCCCAGCAGCGCCGGCCGAAGCTGGGGCAGCACCACGCGCGTGAACGTCTGCCGCGCGTTCAGGCCGAGCGAGCGCGCCGTTTCCTCGAGCGCTGGATCGAGCCCGCGCAGGGCGACCGAGACGAGCAGGAACACGATCGGGTAGTACGAGAAGGCGATGATCCCGGCCGCCCCGAGGAAGCCCTGAAGGAGGGTGCCGAGCGTCGCCCAGGCGTAGCTGGTGACGAACAGGGGCATCGTGATCGGCGCCACCAGCAGCAGCGCCCACAGCCGGCGGCCCGGGAGGGTCGTGCGCTCGACGAACCACGCTCCGGCTACGCCGAGCGCGCAGGCCAGCGGAGTCGCCGCCAGCGCGACGAAGACCGAATGGAGGAGGAGGACGCGGGGCGACGTGGCCTTAATCGCGGTCAGGGCGGCCGAGGTTCCGCCCTGGAGCGCCTGGACGATCGTCACCGGCACGGGCAGCGCGACCAGGAGCGCGATCACCGAGCAGCCGATCAGGAGGGCGATGGGGATGCCGAACGGCCTCGGCAGCCGGCGCGAGCGGGCGCGTGGGCGGGGGGAGGTGAGCGAGATCGTGGACATGGCCTTCTAGTCGCCAGGACGCTGGAAGGTGCCCCAGCCTTCCGGGCGGAGGGCGGGAAGGTTGGCGAGGGGAACGGTGGCGGCCCGGGAAGGTTGGCGGGGGCGGCGGCGTCTCCGGGGGCATGAGCACACCAACCCCCCACCGCACCCTGACCGCGATCCTTCCCCTCCTGCTCGCCGGCGCGCTGCTCGCGGGCTGCGGGTCCTCGTCGTCCACGACCACGACCACCGCCTCGGCCACCCACAAAACGCAGGCGGCGGAGCAGGCCGCCGCCCGGGCAAAGCGGCGCCGGCAAGAGGAGGCCCGGCGGGATCGGTTGGAGGCGCGCCGGCGCGCCCAGGCTGCGGCACGCGCACGCAAGGCCCGCGCCGCGGCGGCCCGCAAGCGGGCGGAGCAGCAGACGATCCCCCAGGCGACGACGCCGACGACGCCGATGACCGTCCCCGCGCCGCCCCCGACGACCACGCAAGCCGCGGCTCCACCGCCACCGACCCCCACGCAGGCCGCCCCACCGCCCAAGACGACAACCACCACCCCCTCCGCGCCCGGGATCCCCCAGGGCAACGGCGGCGATCAGGACGGCGATAACAACGGGGCGCCGTCAGACGGCGACGGCCCGATCTAGATCAACCGCTCCTCTGACGGCACCTTGGGCACGCTCGAGGCGATCCGCTGCATCAGCCCGTAGAACCGAGGGACCTCGGGGTAGATGATCGCCTTGCCGCTGTTGATCAGACCGCCGGAGATCCCCCGCTCGGGATCGGCCCAGCCCATGATGTTGATGAAGCCGAGGTGCCCGAAGGCGAGGTCGGTGTCGAGCCCGTAGAGGCTGAGCACCTTGGCGCCGAGCATCAGCCCGTAGCTGAAGCGGGTGGGGAATCCGAGCGAGAGGTCGAACTCGAGGCGCGACTGCTCCTCGAGCGCCTGCTTGATCGTCTCCGGCCGCATGATCCGCACGTCGCCGAGCTTGCCGCCGGCGCGGAAGATCTCGAAGAACTTGCTGAGCTCGTTGGCGGTCGTGAACAGGTTGCCCGAGGGCACGATCGCCGTCATGAAGCGAGGATCGTTGGAGAGCTCGACCACGCGCTCCACCGGCTGGCCGAGGATCCGGGCGGCCAGGTTAGACATCGGCGGCAGCAGCCGTGGCCCGGTGGCGTAGTTGAGCCCGACGCGCTCGAAGTCCTCCTCGGCCACGCCGTAGTTGGTCCAGCGGAAGTCGAGCGGGTCAAGGATCTGCTCGGCCAGGACCTCCCGGATCGTCTTGCCCGTGACACGGCGGACGATCTCGCCCAGGATGAAGCCGCCCGACACCGCGTGGTAGGCGAGCATGCGTGCCCGGCTTGACGAACGGCTTGGAGTTCGAGATCGCCTCGATCACGAACTCGCGGTCGTTGACGCGATCGATGTCCATCACCTTGCGGGGCAGCGTCGGCACCCCGGCGCGGTGGGAGAGGACGTGGCCGATCGTGGTCTCCCCCTTGCCGTGGCGCCCGTACTCCGGGACGTAGTCGGTGACCCGATCGTGGATGCTGAGGGCGCCGCGCTCGTGGAGCAGATGGATGACCATCGCGGTGATCCCCTTGGAGGTGGAGAACACGCAGTACGGCGTGTCCGGCGTAGCCAGCACCTTCTCGGTGTCGCGGGGATCGTCGGGGCCGTTGCCACGGGCGTGGCCGATCGCGCGGTCGAGGACCACCTCGCCGTGGCGGCGCAGGCAGAGCTGGACCGCAGGGTGGACACCACTGCGATAGAGGTCGCGGGCCGAGCTCCAGATCCGCTCGACGGCCCGCTGGTTCAGCCCCACCGACTCGGGATCGACCTCCTCGCCCACGGTGGTGATCGAGGCGAGGTCGCGCGGAACATGGATCCGGCGCAGCGGGTCGGGGACCAGGGGGAGGCGAGGGACGGAGGCGATCGGCGGACTCTATGCAATGCACAGTGCACCCGATCCCAGTGGCGCCAGGTCGCCGTCTAACATCAGGAATTCGTTCTCGGGTCGATCCCAGCCGAGAACGCGGGCCGCCGCTGCGGCTCGAGCGCCCTAAATCCGTAAGCGAGCAAGGAGTCAATCAGGCCCATGTGCGGCATCGTCGGCTACGTAGGCTCCCGCGAGGCTCGCCCGATCCTCCTGGCGGGGCTCGAGAAGCTCGAGTACCGGGGCTATGACAGCGCAGGAATCTCGGTCCTGACCGGGGATCGGATCGAGGCGGTGCGGGCGGTGGGCAACCTGGGCGCGCTCCGGGGCGTGATCAACGCCATCGAGGAGACGCGCGGCGGCGGTGTCGCGGTGGCCGAGCCGCCGACGCCCGCCACCGGCATCGGCCACACCCGGTGGGCCACCCACGGCCGGGTGACCGAGGAGAACGCCCATCCCCACTTCGACACCACCGACCGGGTCCACATCGTCGTGAATGGGATCGTCGAGAATTACGTGGCGCTGAAGGAGCGGCTGATCGAGGAGGGGGCGGTGTTCACCTCCGAGACCGATGCCGAGGTGATCGCCCACCTGGTCGCCCGTCACCACCAGGGCGATCTCGTCGAGGCCGTGCGTCAGGCCTATCTCGAGCTGCGCGGCCACTACGCCTTCGTGGCCATGAGCGCTGATGAGCCGGGCCTGCTGGTCGGGGCGCGCAAGGAGTGCCCGCTGATCGTGGGCCGGGGCGACGGCGAGCAGTTCATCGGCTCGGCGATCCCCGCCTTCCTGCGCGATACGAGGACCGTCCAGTACATCGGCGACGACGAGATCGTGGTGCTGCGACCGGATGCGGTCGAGTTCATGACCGCCGAGGGCGAGCCGCTCGAGCGTGAGCTGACGGAGATCGACTGGGATGCCGACACGGCCGAGAAGCAGGGTTACGAGACGTTCATGCTCAAGGAGATCCACGAGCAGGCGGACGCGGTGGCGGAGACGATCGGCGAGCGGGCGGCGCGCGGGGTGGGGATCGATCTCGGCGAGTTGGGCGAGCTCGATGACGAGCTTTTGCGGCGCGTGCGACGCGTTGTGATCGTCGCGTGTGGCACTTCGTACCACGCCGGCCTGATCGGCCGCTACGCGATCGAGGAGTGGGCGCGCATGCCGGTCGAGGTCGACATCGCGTCCGAGTATCGCTACCGCAACCCCGTGGTGGGCAGCGACGATCTGGTAATCGGGATCTCGCAGTCCGGCGAGACGGCCGACACGCTGGCGGCGATGCGGACGGCACGCCGGCGAGGGGCCATGGTGCTGGCCGTCACCAACATCATGGGTTCGCAGGCCACGCGCGAGGCCGATGGCGTCCTCTACACCCGCGCCGGGCTCGAAATCGGGGTCGCGGCCACGAAGACGTTCGTCAGCCAGGTGGCGGCGATGTACCTGCTCGCGCTCCGGCTGGCCGAGCTGCGCTCGACGCTCGAGCCGGACGTGCTCACCCAGGCGATCTCCGATCTCAAGCGGCTTCCCCACCTGATCGCCGAGCTGCTCGAGCAAGGCGAGCGGCGCGCCGACCAGATCGCCGGCGAGAACTACAAGGCCAACTTCTTCCTCTACCTCGGGCGCCACGTCGGCCTGCCGGTGGCGCTCGAAGGTGCGCTGAAGCTCAAGGAGATCTCCTACATCGCCACCGACGCCTACGCCGCGGGGGAGATGAAGCACGGACCGATTGCCCTGCTCGACGAGCGCACCCCGGTGGTCGTGGTGGCCACCGACTCACCGGTGCTGGAGAAGGTGATCTCGAACATCCAGGAGGTTCGAGCGCGCGGGGCTCGGGTGCTGGCCATCGCGAGCGAAGGCGACGCGGAGATCGCCCAGCATGCCGACGAGGTGATCTGGGTCCCGGCCACCAATTGGATGCTGGCGCCGCTGCTGGCGGTGATCCCGCTCCAGCTCCTGGCCTATTTCATCGCCCGCCGGCGAGGGCTGAACGTCGATCAGCCCCGGAACCTGGCGAAGACCGTGACGGTGGAGTGAGCGCTCGGGGGGAAGCGTCGGTGCCGTGAGCGCTCGGGGCATCGGGATCGACCTGCTGGAAATCGAGCGGCTGGAACGGGCGCTGGCGCGCCGGCCCCGCTTAGCGGAGCGCCTGTTCACCGACTCGGAGCGCGCTTACGCGTCGTCACGCGCCCGGCCGGGCCAGCATCTCGCGGCTCGGTTCTGCGCCAAGGAGGCGGTGGCAAAGGCGCTGGGGCTGACCAGCTGGAGCTTCCGCGACGTCGAGGTGGTGGGTGGAGATGGTCCGCCCGAGGCGCGCCTGCACGGAGCCGTCGCCGCGCGCGCCGACGAACTCGGCGTCGAGGTGCAGATCTCGTTGACGCACACGCGCAGCGAGGCGGCGGCGGTCGCGATCCTGGTATGACCCTCCCGGACTGGCTCGAGCCGCTCCCGGACGCCGCCGGTCAGCGGGCGCTGGACGAGTGGGCGATCGAGGAACGGGAGATCCCGGGCCTGCGGCTGATGGAGCGCGCCGGCACCGGCCTGGCGCGGGTCGTCTCCGAAGTCGCGCCGCCCGGCCCGGTCGTCGTGGTCTGTGGAAAGGGCAACAACGGGGGCGACGGCCTCGTCGCCGCCCGGCTGCTGCGCGAGGATGGCTACGAGGTCAGGGTGCTGCTGGTCGGCGAGGCCTCGGAGTTGCGAGGCGACGCGCTCGCGAACCTGGAGCGCCTGCCCGGACCGGTGCCCGAGCCGTTTTCCGCCGCCGGCCTGGACGGTGCGGCGGCGGTCGTCGACGCGATTCTGGGCACGGGCTTCTCGGGCGAGCCGCGCGATCCGGCCGCCGGCGCGATCGAGGCCATCAACCGGTCGGGCGCCGTGGTCGTGGCCTGCGACGTACCCAGCGGCGTCGACGCCTCGAGCGGAGAGGTGGCGGGAGCCGCGGTCACGGCCCGAGCGACGGCCACTTTCAATGCGGGCAAGCCGGGGTTGTGGATCGCGCCTGGAAAAGGCCACGCCGGCACGGTCACCGTGGTCGACATCGGCATCCCCCCCGGAGGCCCACTCGACGCTCGCATCGGGCTCATCGACGATGCGGTGAGCGAGACGATCCCCCGGCGCGGCGTTGAGTCGACGAAGTTCGCCGCCGGCAGCGTCCTCGTCTGCGGCGGCTCCACCGGGCTCACGGGCGCGCCCTCGATGGCCTCCGAGGCGGCGATGCGAGCCGGCGCGGGCTACGTGACCGCGTGCGTTCCGGCCTCGCTCAATCTGATCTTCGAGGTGCGGCTGCTCGAGGTGATGACCGTTCCCCTGCCTGACCGTGAGGGCAAGCTGGGCGAGGACGCGGTGACGCCTGTGCTCGAGCGAGCCGAGCGCGTGCAGTCCCTGGTGCTGGGCCCCGGGCTGGGACGCGACGAGGCGACGCTTTCGTTTGCCCGCGCGCTCGCAGCCCAGACTCCGGTGGCGTTGCTGCTCGACGCCGACGGTCTCAATGCCCACGCCGGAGCGCTGGGCTCGCTGTCCGCGCGCTCGGCGCCGACCGTGCTGACTCCCCATGCGGGCGAGCTGGCGCGGCTGCTGGACAGCGACAGCGCGACCGTTGAGGCGCATCGCCTCGATTGCGTCCGACGAGCAGCCTCGGAAGCGGACGCAATCGTGGTGCTGAAGGGGGATGACACGCTGGTCGCGCGGCCGGACGGCGTGGTCGCGGTCAGCAAGGGCGGCGCGTCGGCGCTGGCCACCGCGGGCACGGGGGACGTGCTCTCGGGAGTGATCGGCGCGCTGCTGGCCAAGCAGATGGATCCGTTCGCGGCCGCCTGCGCCGGGGTGCTCGTCCACGCCGCCGCCGGTCGCCTGGCGGCGCGGCGGCTGGGAGCGGAAGGGGTGATCGCGAGCGACGTGATCGCGGCGTTGCCCGGCGCGCTGGCGGGAAGGAGAGGGTGATGGTCCGCGCGCTCGCGCGCGTCAACCTGGCGGCGATCGAGCGCAACGTCCGCGGGCTCAGGGAGCGGTTGACCGGCGGGGCCGCGCTGTGCGCGGTGGTGAAGGGGGACGGCTACGGGCACGGGGCCATTCCGGCGGCCCGCGCCGCGCTGGAGGGTGGGGCGTCGCGCCTGGCCGTGGCCACCGCCGAGGAGGCGGCGGAGCTGCGCGCGGGTGGGGTGGCCGAGCCGGTGCTCGTGCTCGGAGCGATCAGCGCCGAGGAGCTTCCGATCGCCCTGGCGGCGCGGGCCGAGCTGGTGGCCTGGACGGGCCAGTTCGTGGATGCGGTGGCCGCCGCCGGCGCGGCGCCGGTGCATCTGCATGTGAAGCTCGACACGGGAATGGGACGCTTGGGGACGCGCGAGCAGGCGGAGGCGCTGGATCTCGCGCGGGCGATCGCCGCCGCGCCCACGCTCGAGCTGGCCGGGGCGATGACCCACTTCGCCACCGCCGATGAGGACCCGGAGTTCGTGGATGAGCAGCTCGCGCGCTTTATTCCCTTCGCCGACGACGTACGCGCGCTCGCCCCCGGCGTGGTCGTCCATGCTGCCAACAGCGCGGCCACGCTTCGTCAGCCGCGAACCCATCTCGACATGGTCCGCTGCGGGATCGCCATCTACGGATGTGACCCGATGCACGCGGACCCGGTTCGGCACGGGCTCGAGCCAGCGCTCGAGCTGAGCTCGTATGTGGCCGCGGTGAAGCTCGCCCGGCCGGGCGACAGTGCGGGCTACGGCCGTCGCTTCGTGGCCGAGCGGGACACCTGGCTGGCCACCCTGCCGATCGGCTATGGCGACGGCGTCCGGCGGGCGCTCTCGAACAACTGCGAGGTCCTGGTCGGGTCTCGCCGCTATCCGCTCGTGGGAGCGGTGAGCATGGACAATGTGACCGTCGAGCTCGGAGCTTCGCCAGGTGCGCGGATTGGGGATCGGGCAGTGATCATCGGGAATGACGGCGCGGAGCGTCAGACGGCCGAGGACCTGGCGCGGCGGATCGGGACGATCAACTACGAGGTGGTGTGCGGGATCTCGGCTCGGGTGCCAAGGGAATACCACCGAGACGGGGAGGCGGTGGCATGAGCGATCCGCTGGACGCCCTTTTCGGGATCGCCGCCGACGGATGGCTGGTGGGGGGAGCGGTGCGCGACCGGCTGCTGGGCCGCCTCACCGGCGACTACGACGTGGTGGTCAGAGGGGAGCCGGGGGCGCTGGCCCGCGCACTGGCCGAGTCGGCCCGCGGGCATCCGTTCAGGCTCTCGGACGCCTTCGGCGGCTGGCGGGTGGTGGCGCGCGATCACAGCTGGCAGGTCGATCTGCTCCCGATTGGTGCAGAGACGATCGAGGCCGACCTCGGTGCACGCGATTTCACCGTCAACGCGATCGCACAGCCCCTCTCGGGCGGCGACTATGTGGACCCGTTCGGAGGGATCGACGATCTCGAGCAGCGCCGTCTGCGCATGGTCTCCCCGAGCGCATTCGCGGACGATCCGCTGCGAACCGTGCGGCTGGCCCGCCTGGCCTGCGAGCTCGGTTTCCAGGTCGAGGCGGAGACCGAGGCCGCGGCCGCACGCAGCGCCGGCGCACTGGCCGGTGTCGCCCCCGAGCGGATCTTCACCGAGCTGAGGCGGATCATCGCCTCGGAGCACCCGCTTGACGGGCTCGAACTGATGGATCGGACCGGGGTGACCGAGGCGACCCTCCCGGAGCTGGCCGGACTGCGGGGCGTGGAGCAGAGCCGCTACCACCATCTCGATGTGCACGAGCACACGCGCGCTGTGCTGGGAGAGACCGTGGCTCTCGGGCGTGATCCCGGCCGGGTGTTCGCCGAGCACGGACCGGCCGTCGCGCGCGTGCTCGACGAACCGCTCGCCAACGAACTGACTCGCGGCCAGGCCCTGCGCTTCGGCGCGCTGTTCCACGACGTGGCCAAGCCGCAAACCCGTGAGGTCACATCCCAGGGGCGGATCACCTTCATCGGCCACGACGCCACCGGGGCACACGTGGCGGCGACGGCGCTGCGCCGGCTGCGGGCGAGCGAGCGGCTGTGCGAGTACGTGGCCGCGCTCACCCTCCATCACCTACGCCTGGGCTTCCTCGTCCACGAGATGCCGCTGAGCCGGCGGACCATCTATCGCTATCTGAAGGCCTGCGATCCGGTGCAGGTCGAGGTCACCGTGCTCAGCGTCGCCGACCGCCTGGCCACCCGGGGCGCGGGGTCGGACGAGGCGATCGCCCGGCATCTCGAGGTCGCGCGCCAGCTGGTGGGGGAGGCGCTGGCGTGGCGAGCGGCCCCTCCGCGCCCGCCGGTACGCGGAGACCAGCTCGCGCGGGCGCTGGAGATGACGGCCGGCCCTGAGCTCGGCCGGTTGCTGGCCGACCTGGAGGAGGCGAGCTTTGCCGGCGAGATCTCCGGACGCGAGCAGGCGCTGGTCCGGGCCAGGGAGCTGCTGGGGTCGGGCGCGCCCGGCGGTGGGCGATCCGCCGCCGATCAGTAGGCTGCCCGGCCGTGAGCGATTCGGACTGCATCTTCTGCAAGATCATCGCCGGCGAGCTGCCGGGCGAGATCATCGATCAGGACGAGCGGACGGTGGCGTTCATGGACATCAGCCCCGCCACCCGCGGGCACGCGCTGGTCGTGCCCCGCCGGCACGCCAAGAACCTCTTGGAGATAGAGCCGGACGACCTGCAAGCGACGATCCTGGCCGCGCAGCGACTCGCCCAGCGGGTCACCGAGCGCCTCGGTGCCGCGGGCGTGAACCTGCTCAACTCGTGCGGCAGCGCCGCCTGGCAGACGGTCTTCCACTTCCACATTCACGTGATCCCGCGCTATGAGGGCGACCCGCTGAGATTGCCGTGGACCCCCGCGGAAGGCGATCCGGAGGAGATCGCCGGCGCGGCCGAGCAGCTTCGAGCTCAGTGAACGGGCCGGTCCGGCTGGAGCGCGAGGGCGCGCTGGCCCTCATCACCTTCGCCTCGCCCCCCTTGAATCTGTTCGACGCCCAGCTCGAAAGCGGGCTGGACGCCGCGATCGCTTCGCTGGAGCAGGAGCCGGTGCGCGCCGTCCTGTTCCGAGCCGAGGGACGGGTGGTGAGCGCCGGCGTTGACGTGTCGGTGTTCGCGGCGCTCCAAGGCTCCGCCGACGCCGCGGCCCTGTTCGATCGTCTGATCGCCACCGCCCGCCGCGTCGACCGTCTGCCGTGCCCGACGGTGTTCGCCGCCCACGCGCTGTGTCTCACATGGGCATTCGAGCTGGCGCTGGCCTGCGACCTGATCATCGCCGCCGAGTCGGCCAGCTTTGGCTTGGTCGAAAAGGTGATCGGGCTGACGCCGGCCATGGGCGGGACCCAGCGGCTGGCCGAGCGGGCCGGGAGTGGCCGGGCGGCCGAATTCGTGATGAGTGGCCGGCCCTACGACGCGGCCACGCTCGAGCGCTGGAACGTGGTCAACCGGGTGCTCCCCGACGCCGGCTTCGACGAGGCCGTACAGGCGATCGCGCGCGAGCTCGCCGAGGGGCCGACCAAGGCGCACGCCGCGACCAAGCAGGTGCTCCGCGACTATCGCGAAGGTGGGGTGGAGCTGGCCAACGAACGCGTCGGCACGATCGCCGGGGAGCTGTTCGAGACCGAGGATTTGCAGGCCGCCGTGGAGACCTTCCTGCGGGAGGGACCGGGGAAGGCGGGCTTCTCCGGGCGGTGAGGCTCGAGGCTGGCCGGGCGCCGTGGACCGGGCGCGCAACGGCACCTGGAGCGAGCGAGCGAACGGCGGGCCGCCCTGCTACGTTTCCCGCGATTCGAGGGCGAAGTAGCGCCCAGACCGTTCGCAAGTGCATTGTGAGAAGGGGTGTTCATGGCAACGGGTACCGTGAAGTGGTTCAGTGACGACAAGGGGTTCGGCTTCATCACGCCTGATGATGGCGGTCGCGACCTGTTCGTCCATTTCTCCGGCATCGACGGTGACGGCTACCGTTCGCTGGCCGAGGGCGTGAAGGTGTCCTATGAGGAAGAGGCCGGGCCCAAGGGTCCAAAGGCCGTGAACGTCACCAAGATCTAGGAGTCGTTGCACGGGCGCGGGCCGGTCGCCCGGGCCGCGCTCCACGGTCAGCGGAGTCGGGGCTCCGCTTCCCCGGGACGTATCACACCGCCCGGGCGGTAAGCGGTCGCACGCAACTGCGACCGGGATCTCGTGTTGAATGGGCATATGAAACGTTTTCTCGCGCTCACCGGCGCATTCACTGGGCTGGTACTGGCGCTACCTGCCGCCGCCTCGGCGACGATCATCGAGTTGGGAGCTACGAAGACGGCGCTGGTCGCCCCGACCTGTCCGCCGAATGTGTCGCCCGCCAACTGCACGATCATCCTCACCCGGGCGACGGCGCTCGAGACGATTCGCGACGGCAAGGACTACCCGACGACCGCCAGCAAGGCGGGCTACGTCGTCGCCTTCTCGGTCGGCCTGTCCGCCCTCTCGAGCAATCACACGACCCGGCTGAACGACATCAAGTTCCTTGACCATCAGTACGGCGGGACCACTCAGCTGGCGATCACCGTGCTTGCCCCCGTGGGAGCCAAGCGCCTGCACCAGTGGAAGGTGACGGCGCAGAGCCCGATCTTCCACGTCCAGCCCTACCTCGGCGAGGTGGTCCAGTTCCCGCTCACGAGCGCGCTCCGGATCAAGCACGGCTATGTCGTCGCGCTGAGCACCCCGACCTGGGCGCCGGTGCTGTCAATCGACCAGACCAAGTCGAAGTTCGCCTATCGGCAGAGCCGCAAGACGAACTGCGCCAACCCGCCGGGCAGCTCGCAGGCGCAGATGACGATCGGCGAGAGCGCTCGCTATACGTGCGATTACCCCGGGACGCGGGTCGAGTACAGCGCGACCGAGGTGGTCTCGCCCACGTACCCGAAGGGGTACGTGCGCACCACGCGCCGCTAGCAGGCGCCGGGGTTCTGCTGACAGAAGGCTGAGCTGAGGCCGGCGCCACCGGTGTTCGGCCCGCTGTTCCCGCCGGTTCCCGCTCCTGAGGGCGTGCCGCCCCCGTTCGCCCCGGTGGCGCTGGTGGCGCCGCCGCCGGTGGGGGCTCCCGTCGCTGTCCCGGTCCCTGTGGGCGAGGTGCCGCCCGAGGAGGCCGCCGGAGTCGCGCTCGAGCCCGTTCCCGAGCTGGCCGAGCTGCTCGTAGCGGCGGCGGTGGTCGTGGTGGCGCTGGCCGAGGTCGTTTTCGGCTTGGCCGTTGTCACCGGGGAGGTGGCGACGCCGGTGGTCGGGACGGTCAGCGACGGCGCGCCGGTGGTGTTGGCCGATTGCGTCGAACCGCCACCACAGGCCGCCAGCTGGGTTGCCGCGGCCAGCGCGGCGAGAAGTGCGAGACGAACGGCTCATCGTCCTTCGGGGGCTCAGGATTCGAACGGCTCCACGCGCCGGCCGCAGTGCGGGCAGTCGTTGAGATCCTTCTGGGTGAGCTGATCGCACCAGTTGCAGAAACGGAGGTTCTCCACCGACCATGGGAGCTCGGAGGCGGTGGGAGCGAGCGGCAGCAACTGGCCGACGACTTCCAGCTCCTCGCCGGTTTCGCGGTCGATGTAGGCGTGCCCAGGCTCGGCTTCGATGATCACTTCCCTGCCGGTCGAGGGCGTCCGCATCCGGTACTTCTGGCGCGTCCTCATGCCGGCGGCATGGTACCAGCGGGGGCCGGCGCACCCGCTCGTCGATGGGGGCGCCTCGGGCCGGCGGGGCGCCCGGGGCGCGGGGGCCGCCGGGGGTCGCCGGGGCCGCCGGGGCCGCCGGGGCCGCCGGGGCCGCCGGGGCCGCCGGGCCGTCCCATCTCCAGCGGCAACGCCGAAAACGCGCCAGCCGACCGCATTGCTCGGCGCCCGGGGCGCATTCAGTGCCCTGTATCCACAAAAAGCGCCGAGGACCGCTCGCGAGCCGAACACTTGGCGCGTTCCGGGGGTGCCCATAGGGCGCGCGGCGCGCCGTGCGGGGCGACCGGACCGAGGCACCCGAAGCAGTCACGGCGCCGGTCCCTCCGGGCCCCACGCAACCCTCGGCCACCGCTCGCCACCGCCCGGCGCACCCTCCCTCCCGCCGGGGGGCGCTCGGGCTTGGCCGGCCACCCCGCGGCGCCCCCGGCCAGTGAGCCCCGGCGCCGTGCGCTCGGATAGAGTGCCGCCCGCAGACGATGCCCAGAGCGCTTGCAACGATCCCGCGCGGCTTTGCACTGATTTCCGGAGCAGTGGTAGTGATGGCGCTTGGCGGGTGCTCGCTGAAGCACCCCACGTCGAATCTGGTCAAGGGCAAGCAGCTGTTCGTGGCCAAATGCAGCGCCTGCCACACGCTCAGTCACGCCAACGCCACGGGGACTGTCGGGCCTAATCTTGACGACGCCTTCCGCCAGGACCGGGTCGACGGGGTGAAGAGCACCTCGATCGAAGGCTTGATCAGCTCCTGGATCCAGTACCCGAACACCGACCCGGCCAGCGGCGCCGTGATGCCGGCTGGGCTCTACAAGGGGCAGGATGCCCAGGACGTGGCTGCTTACGTGGCCCACGTCGCCGCCCTTCCCGGCCAGGACCTGGGTGCCCTGGCCACGGCCGTGCAGAGTGTGACTCAGAAGCCAGCGGTCGAGAAGAACGGAGTGGTGGAGATCGACGCGGATCCGACCGGCCAGCTGAAGTTCCTTGCTTCGAGCGCGAGCGCCACGTCCGGCAAGGTGACACTGCGGATGAAGAACATGTCCTCGGTCCAGCACGACATCTCGATCAGGGGCCAGGGGGTCAACGAGGTCGGGGCCGTGGTCAGCAACGGCGGGGTCTCGACCGTCAGCACCGCGCTCAAGCCGGGAACGTATGAGTTCTACTGCTCGGTCGACGGACACGCCGCGGCCGGGATGAAGGGCACGCTGACCGTCAAGTAGGGAGCGGCCGCGGGCCGGGTTTCCCGTCCCCCCGGTCGCGCGCTGCCTGGGCCTCTCTTACGTCGCATCAGCGCTGGCCCGCAGGCGCTGCCACAGCTCGTCGCTGCGACCGGCGCTGACCGCCCTCGCCGCCCGCCGTTCGTCGAGCGCGATGCCGTGCACGCTGGCATAGTCGAGCATCCGCTGGCGCTCCTCGCCTTCCCGCGCGACCTTCATGAACAGCCAGCCGAACAGGCAGATCGTGAGGATGCTCTCCTCGACCATCATCACACCCGCGGCGGCGGTCTGGTCGGCGAGCATGCTGATGTGCCAGTGGGCGTCGCCGACGCGGTAGTAGGGGTAGAAGACGGTGCCGGCGAAGATCATCACGTTGGCCAGCACGGTCCCGATCAGACGGACCGCGATGATGTAGCCCAGCTGCCAGGCGTTGGTGAACCAGGCCGGCTTCGGCAGCGGTCCGAGCAGGGCCATCCACATGGCGATCCCGAAACCGAGGAAGGTTGCGTGCTCGACGGCGTGGATGAAATCGTGGCGGAGCGCCGCCTGGTAGAGCGCGGGGATGTGCCAGACGTAGAAGTTGACCCCCCAGACCACGAGCGCAACCACGGGATGGGTGAGGACCCGCAGTCTCCCGATCACCTTGTTGCGCAGGAGCGGCGCGAGCAGCGGCCCTGTGAAGCCGAGCACGAGCAGGAGCGCGGCGATGTCGCCGATCAGCAGGTGCTCGGCCATGTGCGCGACCAGGAGCTGGTCGGCTAGGGTGTCGACCGGCGGGCTGAGGGCGGCCGCGAGGACGACGAGACCGCCCGCAAAACAGGCCTTGCGCCAGTCTGGGACCGGTCGGTGCTGGGCGGCCAGCGTGCGCGCTCGCCGCTCGTAGGGGATCCAGAACAGCAGGACGACGATCGGCAGGGCCACCGACCCGGCCGGTCCGACCATCGCGAAAAGCGGGCTCATCGGGCGGGCCGGACGGGGGCGGGGAGCAGGCTCATCACCTTAAGTGTGCCGCGCGGCGGGTGCGGTTGAAATCCACCTCCATAGTGGGGGACAACTCCAACCGGAACGTGCGGGTCAACGTCGGCAGGGCGCGCCCCGCCGGGCGCGCCGCGCCCCGAGGGCACCGGCGGCCCCGCCCCCTCAGAGCGCCCGCGCGATCAGCACGACCGCGACCACCACGGCCAGCACGACGACCACGTAGATCACGACCCGGAACGCGTCGGCTTCCGTGCGCGGCAGCCGCAACGCCGCCCCTACAGGATGTACACCGTCGTGTAGACGATGACCCACATGATGTCGACGAAGTGCCAGTAGATCCCGGGCACTTCCATGCCGCGATGCTCGTCGGGCGAGTAGTGGCCGCGGAAGGCGCGGATCGTGACGATCGAGAGCAGGCAGAGGCCGATGAACACGTGGGCGCCGTGGAGGCCGGTGAGCGAGTAGAAGACGGTCGCCTGGGCCGAGTCGCGGGGCGAGAAGCCGATGTGGACGTACTCGTTGATCTGGACGAACAGAAAGGTGAGGCCGAGCAGGAAGGTCGCGACCATGCCCGCCTTTAGCCCGAACCGGTTGCCCTTCTTGATCGAGGTCAGCGCCCAGTGGATGGTCAGCGAGGATGAGAGCAGGATCGCCGTGTTGACGCCGGCCACCGCCTCGGGGACGGAGGTGCCGCGGGCGGGCCACGGGTCGTGGCTCACGACCCGGATGAAGAAGTAGGCCGTGAAGAAGGCCCCGAAGATCATCACCTCGGAGATGATGAAAAGGAGCATCCCCAGCGTGGCCGGTTCGGCCCGGGAGGATCTGTGCGCCGGCGGTGGGCCGTGATGTTCGTGAGGGACGGCTGCGGCTTCCATGGTTCGCTAGGCGGCCGACTGGGCCGGATCGGCTTGGACGACGTGCTCGACCGGCTTTCCGGTGGACCGCGTGACCCGCTCGATCAGGTCGGCCCGCAGCCATCCGGACTTGGTCTCCGGCAAGGTGGAGATGACGATGTCGTCAACCCGGAAGTACTGAATGGCGTTGGTGATGGCCGTGTAGGGATCCGGATCGCCGATCATCCCGGCGGCGAACAGGCCACGCACGCGGAGGCGATCGAGCACGAGCTTCAGCCGGCTGCGAGCCCGGCGGGCGGCCTGGCCGTGCCCACCCTCCTGGGGCACGACGACGATGAACAGCTGCCGGCGGTCCTTCTGTGAGAACGCGTCGGCCTTGGCCTTCAGCGCCTCGAGCAGCTCATCCCCGGAGGCCGTGCGGTTGGCCACGGCCAAGGTGACGTGGAAGGGCAGGCCCTCGGAGTCGATGTCGTTGACGATGTGGGTGACCTTCAGGGCGGTGGCGTCGCTCACACGCTCGATCAGATCCCGGCGCAGCCAGCCCGACCGGGTGGCCGGATACGTGGAGATGATGATCTCTTCCGGGCGGTACTCGCGGACGGCATCCATCGTCGCCGTGTACGGATCGGGATCGCCGACCTCGCCGATCGCCCGGATACCCATGTCGCGGACGACCTCGAGCGCGAGCTCGAGCCGGACATCGGCGGCATCGGCGACGGAGTCCGTATAGATCACCAGACCTGCCCGGGGGCGGTTCTGAGGTACGCAGAGGACGAAGCGGACGTCGTCGCCGGCCCGCTCGCGCACAGCGTCGAGCAGCTCCCGCCCGCCCAGCGTCTCGTTCGCCACGACCAGGATCGTCCTGGACGCGATGAACGGGGCCTGTGTGCTCACTCGTGCCGCTCCTGGCTGGGCGGCGTCGTCATCGCGCCCGCCGCCACTGGGCGGGCTTCCGTCGGAGGCTTGAAGATGCCGTGCACGGCGCCCGGAACGCCGTACTCATAAGGCCCTCCGACGACCGTCGGGACGGCATCGAAGTTGAACACCGGCGGCGGCGAGGCCACCTGCCATTCGAGCGTGAGCGCGCGCCAGGGATTGGCCGGCGCCCGAGGACCGCCGCGCCAGCTGACCACGATGTTGTAGAGGAAGATCAGCGTGCTCAGCCCGAGGATGAAGGCCGAGATCGAGATGAACAGGTTCCAGGCGGCGAACTTCGACGCGTACTCGGCCACGCGGCGAGGCATGCCCTGGATGCCGATCAGGTGCATCGGTCCGAAGGTCAGGTTGAAGAAGATGAAGGTCATCCAGAAGTGCCACTTGCCCAGGCGCTCGTCGAACATCCGCCCGGTCATCTTCGGGAACCAGTAGTAGATGCCGGCGAAGATCGTGAACAACGAGCCGCCGAACAGCACGTAGTGGATGTGGGCGACGATGAAGTAGGTCTGGCTGACGTGGATGTCGAACGGGATCATGGCCAGCATCACGCCGCTGATCCCGCCGAGCGTGAACATCGTCACGAAGCCCAGGGCGAAGAGCATCGGCGTGTCCAGGTGCAGGACGCCGCGCCACAGCGTGGCCAGCCACGAGAAGATCTTGATCCCGGTGGGGATCGCGATGATCGCGGTGGTGATCATCATCGGGATCCGGATCCAGGACTGCATCCCGGAGACGAACATGTGGTGGGCCCACACGGTGAACCCGAGCACCACGATGGCCAGCAGCGAGAAGGCCATCATCCGGTAGCCGAAGATCGGTTTTCGAGACTTGACCGCGATGATCTCGGAGATGATCCCGAACCCGGGCAGCATCATGATGTAGACCGCGGGGTGCGAGTAGAACCAGAACACGTGCTGGTACATGAGCACGTTGCCGTTCTTGCCGGGGCCAACGAAGGCATCGAAGAAGTGGAAGTGCAGCGCCGTGTCGAGCAGGACGAAGAACTGCGAGGAGGCGATGAACGGGGTGGCGATGACCACCAGCAGGGAGGTGGAGAAGTTCGCCCACACCAGCAGCGGCATGCGGAAGAAGCTCATTCCGGGCGCACGCATGGTGATGATCGTGACCAGGAAGTTGAGCGCGGTGAAGATCGACGAGAAGCCCGCGAACTGGACCCCGATGGTGAAGAACAGCTGCCCGATCGGCATCGTGGTCGAGAGCGGGGCGTAGGCCGTCCAGCCCGAGGCGAACGATCCGCCCGGGGCCAGGAAGCTCATCAGCATCACGACGCCGCCCATCGGCAGCAGCCAGTAGGAGAGCGCGTTGAGCCGCGGGAAGGCCATGTCCGGTGCGCCGATCATCAGCGGCAGGACGAAGTTCGCCATCCCGGCGAACACCGGGATCACGAACAGGAAGATCAGCACAGTGGCGTGGACGGAGAAGACGCCGTTGTATTGCTCGGGGGTGAGGAACTGCATCCCGGGCTTGGCCAGCTGGGCGCGGATCAACATGGCCAGCAGCCCGCCCACGAACAGGAAGAAGAAGGAGGTGACCGTGTACTGGATGCCGATCACCTTGTGGTCGGTGTTGACCTTGAAGTAGTCCCGCCAGCTGTAGGCCCCGTGGGAGGAGTGCTCCTCGGGCCGGGTGGGCCGACCGATGGCCCAATAGGCCCAGTAATCGCAGCATCCAATGCCGACGATGAAGAACAGCGGGATGGCCAGCAGCGCCACGATCGTGATCGCGTGCCCGTCGATCACCGGGTGCTGATGCATGAGCCACCGGATCAGCACGGTGATCCCGAAGGCGAAGGCGAAGCCGATGACCTCGAACAGCGCCGCGCGGTACCAGCCCGGGGCCCGTAGCTTGGGCGGAAGCGGAACCCGGGTGGGGCCCCGATGGATCAGAGGCTCATGAGCTGCGGTCGCCGTCGACATCAGACCAAATCCTTCCCGTTTTCAGCCGCGCGCATCGACCCCGTCACTTTGCCACGCTCGAGAGGAAGTTGACAAGCGATTGGATCTGGGTCGAGGACAGTGTCTGGGCGAAGTTTGGCGGCATGATGCCAGCTCGATATCCGGTCGGTATGTATGCATACGGTTTGGTGATCGCCGTGGTGATGCACTTCGCCAGGGTGGCCCCCCGGATCCGCTTGGACTGCGCCGTATTGCAGTCGGTGCGCAGGCGTGTGTCGAGGTCCGGCCCGACCGTCCCGGTCGCTCCCGCGGCGGCCAGCGTGTGACACGAGCTGCAGCCGGCCGAGCCTGTAAAGACGGCCTTGCCGTCGGCCGCGGTGGCACCGGGAGCCGAGCCCGCCGTGGAAGAGCCGTTCGTCGGCGCGGTACCGGCCCCTGGGACCCCCGGCTGCGCTGCGGAGGCCGGCGGCGTCCCGATCGGGGGCGGCCCGTTGGGATGCTGGGAGCGGAGCCAGGTGGCGAAGCGGGCTGGGGTGACCACGAAGGCGGCGGCGCGCATCAAGGAGTGGCCCGGCCCGCAGAGCTCGGTGCATTCCACCGGGTAGGCCCCCAGCCGGGTGGGGGTGACGCGCAGGGTGGTGGTGATCCCGGGCACGGCGTCGATCTTCTCTGAGAAGTTGGGGACGAAGAAGCTGTGGATCACGTCGAGCGAGCGGATCTTGAACACCACTGGCCGGCCCTGGGGGAGATAGAGATCGGGCGAGACAACCTGGTTGCCGCCCGAAGTGGGGTAGGAGAACTCGAAGGCGAACTGGCGCTCGGTGACGTTGACCGTCATCTCCCCGGCCTTGCTCGCCTCGTTATGGCGCAAGGTGACGTAGGCGAACGTGCAGAGCCCGATGATCAGCAGCGCCGGAGCCGCTGTCCAGGCGACCTCCAGGCGGGTGTTGCCGTGGATCGGGGGACCGTCCTTGAGCTCCTCGCCCGGCCGCATGCGGAACTTCCATACGGAAAACAGCACCACGGTCTCGACGAGCACGAAGATCGGGACCGAGGCGATCAGCAGGACCGTGTAGAGCGTGTGGACGTTGCTGGCCTGCTTGGAGGCGTCAGCCGGGAACCAGGGGATGAGCAGCGCGAGGGGAATGCCGATCGCGGTGGCGATCACCCCGATCACCACCATCTGCAGGAGAGGGTGTTTACGCAACGCGCTGTCCGTGGCCCGCGACGATCACTCCGCGCGGCATCCTATGACTTCTCGGCGACGAACGGCGTCGCACGGCGGCGGGGCTGACCGGGGCTGGTTTTCGACCTCAGTATGATTG
This sequence comes from uncultured Solirubrobacterales bacterium, assembly GCA_963834635.1. GTDB lineage: Bacteria > Actinomycetota > Thermoleophilia > Solirubrobacterales > Solirubrobacteraceae > Palsa-465. The sequence goes on from CAWICI010000004.1 coordinate 100,046, forward strand.
CGGCAATCGTTGCAAACTACTGAGGAGACGCCATGCAGGTGCGTGACGGTATGTCTGACGTGGTTCTCACGATCGGGCCGCATCACACCCTTCGGGAGGCCGCGAAGGGCATGGCGCAACGCAACGTCGGGGCGGCCGTGGTGATTGATCCCGAGGCCCCCGGACCGGGCGTGATCACCGAACGCGACATCCTTCACGCCGTCGGCGCCGGTCAGGACCCGGACAAGGAGCTGGTGGCGGATCACCTCACGTCGGATTTGACCTTCGCGGCGCCGGCCTGGTCGCTCGAGCATGCCGCGGTGGCGATGGTGCGAGGTGGCTTCCGGCATCTGATCGTGGTCGAGGGCGGAGAGCTCGCCGGTGTGCTCTCGATGCGCGACATAGTCCGCTGTTGGACGGAGGACGGCGCAACCTCCGACATGCCCGCTTCGGCCGCAGCCGGCGGGTAGCGGTTCCCCGAGCCCCTGGGGGGCGGCTCAGTGGTGCTCTTCGGGGAGCGCCTCGATGTCCTGGCGCGTGTCGCGAACCCACCTGGTCACGGTGATGACCAGGATCACCAGGCCGACGATCGAGATCGCCCAGCCCAGGGTGGTGCCGACCACGATCAGCGTGATCCCGATCGCGGCGACGAAGGGCAGCAGGGTTGGTCCGGGGAGGTGGATCTCCTCGCCGGCCGGCGGGGCTTCCCGCTCGGCTCCGGCGCCGTTACCGGTGCTCATGCGTGGACGTAGATGGCCGCGGCCAAGAACGTGATCCCGAACATCACGATGCACATCGCGCCGGCGATCAGGCCGGAGCGGAGGTTCTTGCGAGCGAGTCGTCGATCCATAACGGAGGGCCTCTCAATCTACAGCTTCACGTCCGCGACCATGGTGGCGAACAGCAGGGCGAGGTATGCGAGCGAGTACAGGTAGAGCTGGAGGGCGGAGCGCCGGTCCGCTCGGCGGTAGAGGCGGACCGCGCCGGCGATGAACACCAATCCCAGGACCATCGAGACGATCAGATAGATCCCGCCGAACGCTCCGGCGCAGAACGGCAGCTGCGAGATCGCGTACAGCAGCAACGTGTAGAGCACGATCTGGCGGCGGGTCTCGCGCTCTCCGCGAACCACGGGCATCATCGGCACCCCGACGCGCGCGTAGTCGTCTTTCATCAACAGGCTGAGGGCCCAGAAATGGGGGGGCGTCCAGTAGAAGATGATCGCGAACAGGTACACCGCCGTCCAGGACAGTGAGCCGCGGGTGGCGGCCCACCCGACGAGGGGCGGCACCGCGCCGGCGGCTCCGCCGATCACGATGTTCTGGGCGGTCCGGCGCTTGAGCCAGATCGTGTACACGCCGACGTAGCCGACGAATCCGCTCAGGGCCAGGCAGGCCGCGAGCAGGTTGACCGTGCTGGCCAGCAGCACGAATGACAGGGTGGCGAGGACGAACCCGTAGATGAGCGCGGAGCGAGGGGCGACCCGGCCGGCGGGGATCGGGCGCGAGGCGGTGCGCCGCATCTGGGCGTCGATATCGCGGTCCCAGTAGTGGTTGATCGCCCCGGCGCCGCCCGCCGAGAGGTAGCCCCCGGCACAGGTCAGCGCGACCTTCCCGACCGAGGGATTGCCCGCCACCTCCATCGTCGTCACCGTGCTGAGCAGCAGCAGCGATTGGACTTTGGGTTTGGTCAGCTCGACGTAATCGGAGATCTTCTGGCGCGCCTCCGCGGCGAGCGAGGCGGCTCGGACCGCGACGACGGAGGAGGTGCTCATCTCGGGCTCACCGATCACGTGCGGGCGAAACGCTCGCTCCCCCCGGTCTTCTGGGTCACGCCCGTGTCACGCTCGATCTGGCGGCGGATATCGCGCATCGGCTCGACCGACCGAACCCGGGGAATCACGTCGAAGTTGTTGACCGGGGGTGGTGAGGGGACGAACCACTCGAGCGTGTTCGCCTTCCACGGGTCCGGTCCCGCGATGACGCCCACCTTCAGGCAACGGACGATGTTGATGATCGTCAAGAGAATCCCCACGCCAAGAATGAACGCTCCGATCGTCGAGATCAAGTTGTACGTCGACCAACCCAGGCCTGGCTGGAAGGTATAGATCCGGCGGGGCATGCCCGAGAGCCCGAGCGCGTGCTGAACGAAGAAGGTGGCGTTGAAGCCGATGAACATGACCCAGAACGAGATCTTGCCCAGCCGCTCGTTCAACATCCGCCCGGTCATCTTGGGGAACCAGTAGTAGATGCCGGAGAAGATCGAGAACACGGCTCCGCCCATCAGCACGTAGTGGAAGTGGGCGACGACGAAGTAGGTGTCGGTCAGCTGCCAGTCGACGGGGAAGACGGCCAGGAAGATGCCGGTGATCCCGCCGACGATGAAGATCGCAATGAAGCCGACGGCGAAGTACAGCGAGGTCGTCATCACGATCGAGCCCCGCCAGAGGGTGGCGATCCAGTTGAAGATCTTCACCCCCGTGGGCACGCCGATCAGGAACGAGCTCATCATGAAGAAGCCGAGCACGACGATCGGAACCGGCGAGGCAAACATGTGGTGCGCCCACACCAGCGTGGCCAGGAACGCGATCACGGCGGTCGAGGCGGCGATCGCCTTGTAGCCGAAGATCGGCTTACGCGAGAAGACCGGGATGACCTCGGAAATGATCCCGAATCCGGGCAGGATCATGATGTAGACCTCGGGGTGCCCGAAGAACCAGAACAGGTGCTGCCATAAGACCGGCGACCCGTGTGCGGTGGGGTCGAAGAAGTGGGTGCCGAAGTGACGGTCGGTCAGCAGCATGGTGACCGCCGCCGCGACGACCGGCAGGGCCACGATCAGCAGCACCGCGTAGGTCAGGATCGCCCAGATGAACAGCGGAAGGCGTCCCCAGGTCATTCCCGGGGCTCGCATGTTGACGATCGTGGCGTAGAAGTTGATCGCCCCGAGCAGCGATGAGATACCGGTCAGGTGGATGAGGAAGATCCATGCGTCCTGGCCTCCACTGGGGGAGAACTGGATGCTGGAGAGGGGCGGGTAGCTCCACCAGCCGGCCTGCGGCGGCTGCCAGAACAGGGTCATGTAGAAGACGATCCCGCCGAACAGCAGCAGCCAGTACGACAGGGCGTTGAGCCGCGGGAAGGCCATGTCTCGTGCGCCGATCATCAGCGGCACGAAGTAGTTGCCGAAGCCCGCCATGATCGGAACGACGAACAGGAAGATCATCGTCGTCCCGTGCAGCGTGAGCAGCTCGTTGTAGTGCTCGGAGGTGACGAGCGAGTTGTTCGGGACGCTCAGCTGGAGGCGCATCATCAACGCCTCGATCCCTCCGAGCAGGAAGAACACGAACGTCGTGACCAGGTACATGATCCCGATCCGCTTGTGATCGGTGGTCGTCACCCAGTCCACCCAGCGCTTGGTCTGACGCGGCCGCACGACTTCCTCGGCGAGGACTTGCGGCGCAGGTCGGATCGTGGTGGCGGTGGCTGACATCGGTGTCTCTCTGGCCTCCTACAGGTTTCCGGACTTGGTCAGGATCTGGCGGAGCTGGACGACCTGGCTGTTGGCCCGCTGGATCATCGCCCGCTGGTAGAGGAGCCACGCCTGGTATTGGGCGGGCGTGACGACCTTGACCAGCGCGATCATCGCGTAGTGCTCCCGGCCGCACAGCTGGGCACACTGGCCCCGGTAGACCGAGCCGGCGTGCGGCGCCTTGAACCACGTGTAGGTCGTGTAGCCCGGCACGGCGTCGACCTTGCCGCCGAGCGATGGCACCCACCAGCTGTGGATCACGTCGGTGGACTGGATCTTGAGGTCGATCGTGGTGTTAGCCGGCGCCACCATCTCCGTGTAGGAGTAGGGCAGCTTGTAATCGAAGGCGCCGTTGTTGCAGTTGGGCCCGTACACGTAACGCCAGATGAACTGCCGGCCCTGGACGCAGATCGTCACCGCCTTGTGGTTGGGCGGCGTGGGCTCGGTCAGCGACGCGGCCAGGTAGCCGTTGGGGCTCGAGTTGGGCGGGTTGATGATGCTCGGCAGCTTCACGAACGTGATCACGGTCAGGACGACCAGGATCAGAGCGGCGCCGATCGTCCAGCCGATCTCGAGCGGGGTGTTGCCGTGGATCTGGGCTGCCACCGGGCTCCGCTTGGCGCGGAAGCGGAAGACCGAGTAGACGAGCGCCCCCTCGACGATCACGAACACGACGGCCGCGATGTAGAGGATGATCTTGTAGAGGCTGTGGATCTGGTCGGCGTTGGGCGAGCCCCCGGTCTTGGGGGTGAAGAAGTTCGCCAGCGCCTCGGGGGCGAGGACCAACGAGCCGATCGCCGCGAGAGTTAGGGCAATTCCCAGCCGTCTACGGCGGCGGCGGGACTTGGCGTCGGTCACGTCGGGTCGCAAGGCTGCGGGATTCTATCCAGCCGGAGGCGACGGGCAGCCGCTCGCCTGGGGCCGGGTCGAGGCGCCATCCGATGGCGGCCCGGGCCGGAGCCGGAGGGCCCGCGAACGTATACTGCCCACTCCTTGAGCGTCCCGAGGGGCATCCGAGCGGGCGCCTGGATGCTCGTCGCGGCCGGCATCGCGGCGCCCGTCGTCCGGCGCCGCCTGCGCCTTCCGCCGTCCGCTGTGCTGGCCGCGGGAGGGCTGGCCCCAGTCGCGCTGTGCGTTGCCGTCCCGCGCTCCCGGCTGCGGGATGCCGCGGTCTGCGGCTTGAACATGTGGGCCTACATCGCCGCCTACGAGATGCCCCACGACCATCCCGAGCAGCTGGCCGCGCGGGTCCGGGTTCGATATCCGATCGCCGCCGACCGGATCCTCGGGCTGGGGGTGCCCCCGACCGTGCGCCTCCAGCGGACCTTCTCCTCTCCGGGCGCCGTGACCGGGTTCGAGCGGGTGCTGGTGTGGTGTCACTGGATGTGGTTCGGGGTGCCCCACGCCAGCGTGGGTTACTTCCTGCTCCGGCGGCCGGAGCGTTTGGGGGCGGCGGCGGCGCGGATGTACGCCGTGTTCGACCTCGGGGCCATCTTTTACTGGGCGATCCCCACCGCCCCGCCCTGGTGGGCCGCGGCTCACGGTCAGCTCGAGGACGGGCAGGCCGTGGCCGTGCGCCGGATGATGATCGAGTATGGGGAGCAGTTCTGGGGGGAACGCTGGGGTGGCCTTTACGATGTCCTGGGAGGGAATCCGCTGGCTGCTATGCCGTCGCTGCATTTCGCCACGTCGCTGATGGCTGCCCACCTGCTCTCAGAGGTGGGCCCGGTGGCCGGCGCCCTGGGCTGGACCTACGCTTCGCTGCTCGGGCTCGCCCTGGTCTATCTCGGCGAGCATTACGCCGTCGACCTCGTCGCCGGTGCCGCCCTGACCGAGACGGTTCGTCGCGTCGCTCCCCTGGCCGAGCCGGGAGCGCGGCGGTTCTCCCAGCTGGTCGCTGCCCTCGAGGCGCTCGCCGCCGGGGACTAGGACCGGTCGATGGCTCCTGAGGTCCCGACCGAGCGGCGGGCGCCGGGGCCTGATGATCTGGCCGAGACTCGAGCCGAGGAGCTGCTGTCCGGCCCCGAGGCCACCGGGGAGGACATCACCCGGATGCGCTTCACCCGGCGCCAGCTCGTGGCGTCGGGCTTGTTCGTGCTCTCTGCGCTCGCCTTCCTCTATTTCATCCTGCCGAAGCTGATCGGCTTGGGGGCCACCTGGAACCGGATGCGGCAGGGCAACGTCTGGTGGCTCGGGCTCGCGGCGCTCCTCGAGGTGTGCTCGTTTGCCGGTTATGTGGCGCTCTTCCGCGCCGTGTTTGTGCGCGGCAGCCCGCGCATCGGTCTGCGTGAGAGCTACCAGATAACGATGGCTGGGCTGGCGGCGACGCGGCTGTTCGCCGCCGCCGGCGCCGGCGGCATCGCTCTGACGGCGTGGGCCCTGCGCCGGTCGGGGATGGGCAGACGGATGGTTGCCCGGCGGATGGTCGCGTTCACCTCGCTGCTCTATGGCGTGTACATGGCCACCCTGGTGACCTGCGGGGTGGGGCTCTACCTCGGCGTATTCGAAGGCCCCGCGCCGTTCGCGATCACCGTCGTGCCGGCGATCTTCGGGGGCTTGGTGATCGGCCTGTTCCTGGCGGTAGCCCTCATCCCGAGCGACGTCGAACGCCTGGTGGGGCGCTGGGGCAGCCGGCACGGCCTGCCCGGCAGCATGGCCCGGCGGATCGCGGCGGCGCCGGCCGCCGCCGCGAGCGGGATCCGGACCGCAATCGAGCTGGTCCGCGCCAGGGACCCCAACGTGCTGGGCGCAGTCGCCTGGTGGGGCTTCGACATCTCGGTGCTGTGGGCGTGCTTCCACGCCTTCGGGGCGGCCCCGCCCCACGCAGTGATCGTGATGGCTTACTTCGTCGGCATGCTCGGCAACGCGCTGCCTCTCCCCGGCGGCGTGGGAGGCGTCGATGGAGGGATGATCGGAGCCTTCTCCGCGTTCGGGGTGCCGGTCGACGTCTCCATCGTCTCCGTGCTGGCGTATCGTGCCTTCGCGTTCTGGCTGCCATCGCTCCCCGGCGCGATCGCGTTTCTGCAGTTGCGTCGTACCGTGAGTCGGTGGCAGCGAGCCGAGTCTCCTAGCTATACTTTATGAAGTGACTGAGCAGCGGATCGAAAACGTGGTGATCGTGGGCAGCGGGCCGGCGGGCTACACCGCCGCGCTCTACACCGCGCGCGCCAACCTCGAACCGCTCGTGATCGAGGGATTCGCCTGGGGCGGTCTGCTCCAGCAGACGACGGACGTGGAGAACTATCCGGGGTTCCCGGAGGGCATCATGGGGCCGGACATGATGGAGCGCTTCCGCAACCAGGCGGAGCGGTTCGGGGCCCGGCTCGAGACCGACGATGTCACCGCGGTCGAGCTGTCCTCGACCGGCGGTCTTCACCGCGTCTGGGTCGGCGAGGACATGCACTTGGCGCGGACCGTGATCCTCGCCATGGGCGCGCAGCACCGCAAGCTCGGAGTGGCGGGGGAGGACGAGCTCGGCGGCCGTGGCGTCAGCTACTGCGCGACCTGCGACGCGGCCTTCTACCGCTCCGTTCCCACGATCATCGTCGGTGGCGGCGATTCGGCCATGGAGGAGGCGATGTTTCTGGCGAAGTTCGCCTCGAAGGTGGTGATCGTTCACCGCCGGGACGAGTTTCGCGCCTCCAAGATCATGCTCGAGCGCGCCCGGGCGATCGAGAACATCGAGTGGTTGACGCCCTACGTGATCGAGGAGTTCGCGCCCGGTGAAGATGGGTCGCTGCGCATCGCCCGCCTGCGCAACACAGCCGATGACTCGCTACGAGAGCTCGAGATCGCCGGGGCATTCATCGCCGTCGGGCACGATCCGCAGTCACAGCTGGTCACCGGTCAGGTGGAGACGAACGAGGGCGGGTACGTCGTCACCCAGGGCCGCTCGACCCTCACCAACCTCCCTGGGGTGTTCGCGGCTGGGGATCTGGTCGATCACACCTATCGCCAAGCCATCACCGCTGCCGGTACAGGCTGTCAGGCGGCACTCGACGCCGAGTGGTATCTCCGCGACACCCCTTTTCCAATTGAGGATGCGACCGAGGTCGAAGGGGCGGCCAGCTAGTACGGGCAGCCCTCGGCCGGGCCCCAGTTGTGCGACGGAGCGCGATGGCCGGCGGCCTGCGCGAAGTCCTGCGTCCAGGTATCACCGCCTCCGCCGCCGCCCAACGTGACCGCCTGCCGGGCGATTCCCGTGCCGACGTTGGTGTAGGAGGGGTTGAGGATGTTGGCGCAGTGGCCGGCGCTGGCCATCCACGCGTTGACGACGGATTGGGGTGTGGAGAAGCCGGTGGCGATGTTCTCGCCCGCGGTGGTCCAAGCGAAGCCCACGGAGGTGATCCGGGCAGCGAAATCGGCGCCGTGGCTGAAGACGCCGCTGCCGATCATGGTGTTCGTCCAGCCCTGAGCCGAGCGATCAAGCAGGCTGCTTTCCCGAAGCGCCGGCAGGCCGTGGGCTCTCCGTCGCGCGTTGATCAAGCAGACGACCGTCGCCTTGGTGGCCTGACGAGAGGTCGCGCCGACCGCGGTGGTCGTGCCCGTACAGGTGTGATGGTGGCGGCGGTGATGACGAGACCGGGCGTCCGCCGACGGAGCAGCGAAGCCGATTACGAGCAGGCCAATTGTCGCCGCGGCCACGACGGGCAAGCGCAGGCGACTGACAGCGAGGTGTGTGACGGTCCCGTTCGGCATGGACGTTGGATCGGGATTGATCGCAAACTCCCCACCTTGCGCCCTGTTCAATCGAACATTCGTGCAGGAAATTTCCGCTGAATGTGAACAATTTGCCCGGCAGGATCGTTGCCAGGGGCCCTGAGCTGAGCTGGCTTAGCTCAGCTTGGTCCAGACGGTCTTCGTCTCGAGGTAGGCCTCGAGGCCGTCGCGCCCGTGTTCGCGACCGAGGCCTGAAGCCTTGAAGCCGCCGAAGGGCGCACCGGGGTCGACCTCGCCCCAGCAGTTGACGTAGACCGAGCCGGCTTTCAGCAGCGCCGCCAGGCGGTGGGCGTTGCCGACATCGCGGGTCCACACCCCGGCGGCCAGCCCGTACTCGGTGTCGTTGGCGCGGGCGGCAACTTCCTCGAGCGACTCATAGGGAAGCGCCACCAGGACCGGACCGAAGATCTCCTCGCGGGCGATCTTGAGGTCGTCGCGGGTGGCGGTGAACAGGGTTGGCTGGACGAAATAGCCGTCCGTTCCCTCAGCCGCTCCACCCGTGATGAGCTCCGCGCCTTCACTTCGGCCCGCCTCGATGTAGCTGAGCACGCGGGCGTGCTGCTCGTCGGAGATGACCGGTCCCAGTTGCGTCCCGGGGTCGAGCCCCGGGCCGAGCCGGGATTTGCCGGCGCGGTCGGCCAGCGCGCCGACGACGTCGTCGAACTGGTCGCGGTGGACGAACAGGCGGCTGCCGGCATTGCACGCCTGGCCGGTGTTGAAGTAGATGGCCTGGAACGACCCGGCGATCGCCGCCGGCAGGTCAGCATCGGGCAGGATGATGTTGGGCGATTTTCCACCCAGCTCGAGCGTCACCCGCTTCAGCGACCGCCCCGCCTTGGCGCCGATCTCGCGCCCGACTTCGGTCGAACCGGTGAAGGCGATCTTGTCCACGCCTGGGTGGTCGACCAGGGCGCCGCCGGTCTCGCCGTCGCCGGTGACGACATTGAGGACGCCGGCCGGGATCCCCGCCTCGAGCGCCAGCTCACCGATCCGCAGCGCGGTCAGCGGCGTCTGCTCGGCCGGCTTGAGCACTACCGTGCAGCCCGCTGCCAGCGCCGGGCCGAGCTTCCAGGCGGCCATCAGCATGGGGAAGTTCCAGGGGATGATCTGGCCGCATACGCCGACCGGCTCCTTGCTCGTGTAACAGAGCATTCCTGGTTGGTGGACGGGAATGGTGCGGCCGAAGATCCGCTCCGGCCAGCCCGCGAAATGCCGGAGGTGACCGACGGTCGAAGCCACGTCGACGAACTGCGCGAGCTTCACCGGCTTGCCGTTGTCGAGCGACTCGAGCTGGGCGAGCTCCTCGCCGTGCTCCTCGATCAGGTCAGCCAGGCGGTTGATCATCCGCGCCCGGTCGGCCGCGGTGCTCGTGTGCCATGCGCCCTCCTCGAACGCCCGCCGCGCGGCGGTGACGGCGCGATCGACATCGGCAGCCCCGCCCTGGGCCACGGCCGCGATCGACTTGCCGGTGGCCGGGTCGACGGTTTCGAAGGTCCTTCCGTCAGCGGCCGGCAGATGATCTCCGTCGATCAGCAGCTCGTGTGTCCGCCCGGCGAACTCGCGGGCTGAGTCGGACAGTTGCTCCGGCAGCGTGGTGACTGACATGGGCGCTCTCCTGTGGTCGCTTACGGCGTGAGGACGATCTTCAGCGCCTCGTGGCGATCGTAGACGCCGTAGGCCTCGGGGGCGTCGTCCAGCGGCATGTGGTGGGTGACCAGCGGCGCCGGATCGAGGCTCCCCGAGCTCAGCATGCCCAGCACCCGGTCCACGTGCCCGATCACGTTGGCGTGGCCGCTTCGCAAGGTCAGCGCCTTGATCCAGACCAGCCCCATGTGGACCTGGCAGGGTTCGGCGTAGACGCCGATCGCGAACACCGTGCCGGCCTTGCGGGTCAACCGGATCGCGCTGTCAAGCGCGTTGGGATTCCCGACGGCGTCGATCGCGATGTCCACGCCGCCGTGTTCGGTCCCGGCGCGGATCTCATCGCGCGGGCTCTGCTCGGTCAGGTGTACGGCCTGGGCGCCGAAGGTTCGGGCCATCTCGAGCCGCTGCGGCACCGAGTCGATCGCGAACACCGGTCCCGCTCCTGCGGCGAGCGCCACCTGCACCGCGCACAGGCCGACCGGACCGAGTCCAAGCACCGCGACGCTGTCGCCGGGCCGAACCCCCGACTCGACGACCGCGTGGTAGCCCGTCCCCATCACGTCGCCGGCGAACAGCGCCACCTCGTCGGACACACCGTCGGGGACGCGCCGCAGCGTCAGGTTGGCCATCGGCACGAGCGCCTGCTCGGCTTGCGTGCCTGGGAGGGACCCGAGCAACGCTCCGTGGCCGAACACCCGCATCCGGTCGCACTTGTGGTACGCGCCCCGCAGACAGAAGAAGCAGGTCCCGCACGCGCTGTGAAAGCAGCCGAGTACGCGATCTCCGGGGGCCACGCGCGTCACGTCGTCGCCCGCGGCCAAGACCGTTCCGACGAACTCGTGCCCGATCGTGAACCCAGGCTCGATCTTCACCCGGCCGTGGTAGATGTGCAGGTCAGAACCGCAGATCCCACTCGCCTGTATGGAGACGATCGCCTCGTCGGCGGAACTCAGCTCGGGCGCCGGGCGCTCCTCGATGCGGACTTCCCCCGGTGCTTGGAAGGTGACTGCTCTCATCGCGTGCCCTCCTGGGCATTGTGGGCGAAAAAGCCCTCGCCGGTCTGGCGCCCGAGGCTTCCGGACAGGACCAATTGGCGCAGGAGCGGCGCGGCCCGGTAGCGCTCCTCACGTCTTTCCTCGTACAGCCCGTCAAGCACGTCGAGCACATGGTCAAGCCCGATCTGGTCGGCCCACTCGAGCGGGCCACGGGGGTGGCTGAGGCCGTAGACCATCCCGGCGTCGATGTCGGCGGCCGAGCCCACCCCCTCCGCGAGCGCGAACGCCGACTCGTTGATGACCTGGCAGACGAGCCGCCCCAGCACGAGGCCGGGGGCATCCTGCACCCAGGTCGTGTGCTTACCGAGCGAGGCGAAAAAGCGCTCCGCCGCCTCGCCGGCCGCCTGGGTGCTGTCCGGGCCGCGCGTCAACTCGACGAGGTGGGAGCGCTCGAGAGGGGGGAGGGCGTGAAAGCCAACCGCGCCGCCCCCGGGGTCGAGCGCGGACAGCGAGCCGGCGGCGCAGCAGATGGCCTGCGGAGCCCCCTGGAGCGGAGCGTCGGGGTCGCTCGCCGGATCGAGATCGAGGATCAGGAACGGCGCCGGTCCGTCGGTCGCCTCGACCGGAGAGGCGATTTCCCAGCCGGCTTCGCGGGCCGCCTGGCCCAGTTCGAAGGCCAGGGGCGAATCACCGTTGATGACGACGAGACCGTCGCCTCCACCCACGGTCAGCGGCTCGGGATCGGGCTCGCGATAGCCGTCGAGGCCACCGCCGTAGTCGTAATAACCGCGTCCTGACTTTCGGCCGTTGCGACCGGCCGCGACCAGCTTGGCCGTGATCGGCGACGGCCGCCAGCGCGGTTCTCCGAAGCTCTGCTCGTAGAAGGAACGAGAGACATCCAGGCCAGTGTCGACGCCCACCAGGTCCATCAGCTCGAACGGCCCCATTCGGAACCCTCCACCCATCCGGCAGATCCGGTCGATCTGCTCGATCGAGGCCACCTGCTCCTGGAGGAGCTTCAGCGCTTCGAGCCCGAACGGCCGGTTACAGCGGTTGACCAGGAATCCGGGACCGTCCGTGGCGTCGATTACGTGCTTGCCCATCGCCTCCCCCGCCGCGCGAGCCACGGCCAGTGCGCGGTCCGAGGACTGCTCCCCCGCCACCACCTCGAGCAGGCGCATCACCGGCGCCGGGTTGAAAAAGTGCATTCCCACCACGCGCTCCGGGCGTTTGACCGAGGTGGCGACGGCAGTGACCAGCAGCGAAGAGGTGTTCGTGGCCAGGACGCAGTCCTCGGAGACGAGGCCGTCGAGGCGATCGAACAGCTCGCGCTTGAGCTCGAGCCGTTCGGGCGCGGCCTCGATCACGAGCTCGGAAGCTTCAAGTTGCTCGATGCTGGCTGCCGGTTCGATCCGGTTGCCTGCTTCGTCGGCTTGCTCCTGGGTCAGCCGTCCGCGCTGCACCCCCCGCTCCAGCTGGCGCTTGATGTTGCCCACGCCCCGCTCGAGTGCCTCGGGGATCGGATCGTGAAGGAGCGTGCGGGCCCCGCTCAGACAGGCCAGCTGGGCGATTCCCGCGCCCATCGTCCCCGCGCCGATGACGCCGATCGTGGCCGGGGCCTCGGCCATCGCCTCAGGAGGGGACGAGTGCGTTGATCCCGGTCAACGCGCGCCCGATGATCAGCTTCTGGATCTGCGAGGTGCCCTCGTACAGGGTGGTGACGCGCACGTCGCGCAGGTAGCGCTCGACCGGATGGTCATCGACGTACCCGGATCCGCCGTGAACCTGGATCGCGGTGTTGGCGCAGCGGATCGCCGCCTCGGTGGCATACAGCTTGGCGATCGAGGTCTCGGTGGTGTTCGGCTTGCCGCTGTCCTTGAGGTAGCCGGCGCGCCACACCAGCATCCGGGCGGCGTCGGTCTCGACCGCCATGTCGGCGAGCATGGCCTGCACGAGCTGGAAGCTGGCGATCGGCCGGCCGAACTGCTGGCGCTCCTTGGAGTAGCTCACCGAGGCGTCCACGCAGCCCTGGCAGATCCCCACGCAACCGGCGGCGACGCTGTAGCGACCGGAGTCGAGTGCGCTCATGGCGATCTTGAAGCCGTCTCCGACCTCGCCCAGCATCTGCTCGTCGGAGGCCTCGACGTCGTCGAGTGAGATCGCCGCGGTGTCCGAACCCCGGAGCCCCATCTTGTGGTGAATCTCCTGGGACTGGTAGCCGGGCTGATCGGTGTCGACGAGAAAACAGGCCAACCCTCGGTGGGCCTTCTCGGGATCGGTCTGGGCGAAGATCAGCGCGACTTTGGCGTGGTTGCCCATCGAGATGAACATCTTGGCCCCGCTGATCACCCAGCCGTCGCCGTTGCGTTTGGCGCGTGTGCGCTGGTTGGCGGCGTCGGAGCCGGTGTCAGGTTCGGTCAGGCCGAAGCATCCGAGCCATTCCCCTGAGCACAGCTTCGGCAGGTAGTGCTGCTTCTGCTCCTCGGTCCCCCAGCGGAGAATGGCTGAGCAGACGAGCGAGGTCTGAACCGAGATCACCGTGCGCATCGCGGAGTCACCGCGGCCGACCTCCTCGACGATCAGCCCGTAGGTGAGATAGTCGAGTCCGGCTCCGCCGTACTCGCGCGGGACGATCGCACCGAGATAGCCCTGATCGGCGATCTTGCGCACGAGGTCGACGTCGAAGTGCTCGTTGCGATCGTTCTCGCGCGCCTGGGCGACGATCTCGTTGTTGGTGAAGTCACGCGCGGTCTCCCGCACCAGGCGCTGCTCGTCGGTGAGTTCGAAGTCCATGGCCCCGGCACACTAGCGGCTGTACGCTGCCGGTTCTCACGTGCCTCCCAAGACTCGCTACGCGCGCAGCGGTGACCTCCACATCGCGTATCAGGTCGTGGGAGACGGCTCGATCGACCTGGTCTACGTGCCGACCTGGATCTCGCAGGTCGAGCATTACTGGGAGGAGCCGGGGGTAAGCCGGTACTTCGAGCGCCTGGCGTCCTTCTCCCGCCTGATCATGTTCGATCGCCGCGGGTCAGGGCTTTCGGATCCAGTGCCGGCGGCGCCCACGCTCGAAGAGCAGATGGACGACGTGGTCGCGGTGATGGACGCCGCCGGCTCCGAGCACGCGGCCATTTTCGCCCAGCTGGAGGGCGGAGCGATGGGGGCGCTATTCGCCGCCACCCATCCCGAGCGGGTGACGGCCCTCGTCCTCTACGAGGCGATGCCGCGCACGTCGTGGGCTCCCGATTACCCGTGGGCGCTCCGGCGCGGGGAGCGCCGGGCGCTTCTCGACGAGACTTGGGGCGACGGCTCGCGCATCCAGGCGCTGGCTCCGAAGGCGGCCCAGAATCCCCGCCTTCGGGAGTGGTTTGGCCGGCTGGAGCGGTTGGCCGCCAGCCCTGGCACGGCGGCGAAGCTGCTGGCGATGAACGCCGAGGTGGACATCCGGGCGGTCCTGCCAACCATCACGGTCCCGACGCTGGTCCTGCATCGCGCGGGCGACCGCTTTGTCGATCCGCGGCACTCACATTACCTGGCCGAGCACATCCCGGGGGCGCGCTACGCCGAGCTCGAAGGGGAGGAGGCCATCACTTTCGGGTCCGACGCCGGGCACCTGCTCGACGAGATCGAGGAGTTCTTGACCGGAGCCCGCCGGTCCTCCGATGCCGACCGGGTGCTGGCCACCGTGATGTTCTCGGATGTCGCCGGCTCCACCGTCCGGGCGGCCGAACTGGGCGACCGGCGCTGGCGCGAGCAGCTCGAGTCGATAGAGCGAACGGTCAAGGCAGAGCTGACCCGCTTCCGGGGGCGAGCGATCAAGACGATGGGGGACGGCCTGCTCGCCACCTTCGACGGTCCCGCCCGCGCGATCCGCAGCGCGGTGGCGATCCGCGAGGCGATCGGCTCGCAGTTCGGGCTTGACGTGCGCACGGGCCTCCACACCGGCGAGATCGAGCTGATTGGAGAGGACGTAGGCGGGATCGCCGTTCACATCGGCGCTCGGCTGGGCGCCGCCGCCCGTCCCGGCGAGGTGCTCGTATCGAGCACGGTCAAGGACCTGGTGGTCGGGTCAGGGATCGTGTTCGAGGACCGCGGCGAGCACGAACTGCGAGGCGTCCCGGGTGAGTGGCGGCTTTGGTCGGTGGCTCGGTAGGCGCGCGGGGCCCGGGCCCGGGCCCGGGCCGGCCCGGGCCCGGCTTGGCGAAGCGGCCCCCCTCGCCTGACGCGAGAGGAGCCGCTTGCCGGGGATCGTCCGCGGTTCAGCTGCTGGGCTGTGGCTGAGAGGCCACCGGCCCGAAGGCCACGTCCACAGTGGCTCGATTGGAAACCCCGCCGACGTTCTGCGGGTCCTCGAGGACGTGCGCGCGGAACACTTTCTTGCCCGCCTCTCCGAACACCTTCACGAACTCGAAGGTGGAGTTGGAGCGCACGGTCTGGACTGCGACGGTGTGCCAGTACCCGTCGGCACCCAGTCGTTGGAGGTAGACGGTGTCGCCCGCCTTATCCGGCGTCACCGAACCGGTGAAGGTGACCTTCTGCCCGGTCTTCGCGGCGGTCGGCACCGCCGTGAGTGTCACCGCGTCATGCACGCCTTCAAACAGCTGGGCGGTGTGCCGGTGTGGTGGCAGCGTCGTCCTGATCTGGTAGATCTCGTTGTAATCAGGCGCGACCGTGAAGTGGTAGCTCCCGTCACTGCCCGTGACACCAGCAGTGTCACAGGTGAACTGCGACTCGCCGATGGCTTCGTCACACAGGGTGACCGGCGTGTTCGCCTCGGGAGCCTTGCCGCCCTCCGCATACAGGATCCCGGAGATCGTCGCCGACTGCCCGACCTGGATGACGGGCGATGAGCTGTTGATCGTGAAGTCGGGCACCTGGCGCTGCTCGATGGTGACGTCTATGGCGTCAGACGCGCTCTTCGTGTTGCGGGCATCGCCGCGGAAGAGCACGCGGACGAGACGCGCGCCGGGAACGCGCCAGCGGTAGCTGACCGAGTAGTACGAGAAGGGCCCGAGGCGGGTGCTCTTCAGCGTGTTCCACCGGTTGGCGGAGCCCTTCTGGGCCTGGAGGAAGACCCGGTCGAAGCGATGGTTGGGGATCACGCGGCCGCTGAACACGACTCGCTGGCTCGTGTCCGCCGTGGTCGCGCTCGCCTTGAGGCTGACCAGGGCGTTCACGCTCTCGTGGATAGTCCGGCTGTGGGTTCCGTTGGGCCCACGGACGAACCAGCTGCGGTTGGTGTAGACGATCCCTTCCTGCCGGGTGAACTCGTAGTACCCGGCGGCGTCCGTGGTCGTCTTCCCGATGACTGAAAAATACGGGGCTCGAGCGACACGGTGAAACAGTCTGACCGTTTGGTGAGCCGAATCGGGACCGGTCAGGCGACCGTAGATGTTGACACCCTCACCGGCGATTGCCGGGTTGGGCGCCGCCGTGATGGTGAGACCTTGATTGTGGTGAGGCGCTGCGGTGACTGTGCCGGGAATGATGGCTGCCGCGAGGGCAGCCAGCAATGCCCCGACTAGGGCAAAGCGAAGGCGCATGGAGACTCCTGGTTCCTGCCTCGAAGGTTGGCCGCCGCCGGAACCCGGCTCCATCAGGCGGTGGCGATGACATCAACCATGAACACCAAGCCACTGGCAAAAGTTGCGCATCGTCAGAGATGACAGTGACTCGCGGGGTGCGGGATGGCAGGCAGCCGGTACACTGCTGCAGCGGTGGACCCGTTCGCACTGGTGTTGCTGGGCTGTCTGGTCGCAGGGATCCTGTTCTTTTGGCTGCTCGGGAAGTACTACCCGGGCTCGGGCCTCGAGCAGCTGGGCCTGAAGTCGGCGCGCGAGATCGTCGAGAACCGCGAGCGGCTCGAAGCCGAGGATCTCGAGCAGATGCTCGCCGCAACCAACGCGCGGCGGCGCAAGCGAGGCGAGGCCGAGGTCACTGTCGGCGATCTCGAGCAGCGCGTGATGGAGGATCAACGGGAGCTGCGGCAGCGTCGTGACGCCTACATGGCCGACCGTGAGCTCGATCAGCTGCTCGAGGCCACCAACGCCCGACGCCGCGCCCGAGGACTGCCCGAGCGCACCCGCGAAGAGGTCCGCGAGCAGTACGGCAGCGGCTCGGCGGACTGAGTCGAGCGCCGGCGAGGGTGGCCCGATGTCTGATCATCGGCTGCGGCTGCCGGGGCGGAGCGCTCGCCGAGCGATTGATCGTCAACGGCCACGCGGTACGGGGCACGACCCGCGACCCGTCACAGGCGGCGAGGATCGAGCGATTGGGCGCCGAGGCCTTCGTCGGCGATCCCGACCGGGTCTCGACCCTCGCCCCGGCGTTCGACCAGGTCGCCGTCGCATGCATCCTGCTCGGAACAGTGAGCGGCCCGCCTGAGCAGGTGGCGGCGCTGCACGGCTCCCGGCTCGAGATGCTCCTGACGAGGATGATCGATACGACCGTTCGCGGGATCGTCTACGAGCGTTCGGGATCGGTGGACCCCGAGCTGCTGGGTGGCGGGGCGGAGCGAGTGCGGGCGGCGTGCGAAGACGCGCTGATCCCGTACCGGTTGCTGGATGCGGATCCGCTCGGTCGCTCCGCGTGGTTGACCTCCGCCGAGGGGGCGCTCGCGGCGCTGCTGGTCAGTTGAAGGGGAGCAGCGGTCCGATCCGGTCAAGCAGGTCGGCCAGGATCCGCGCCGTGGCGCCCCAGATCAGGTGCTCGTCGACCATGTAGGTGTCGGTTCGAATGGGCAGGCCGCGGCGGACCAGCCGCCGCCGGGCGTAGCCGCTGATCAGATCGCCGAGCGAGAGCTCGAGCACCTCGGCCACCTCGCGCGCGCTGAGCGTCCAGCTCCGGCCGGGATCGATCATTCCCACGAACGGATAGACGGCGTAGCCGGTGGCGATCGTCGGCGTCGGCTGAAGGGCCCCGACGATCTCGACCGCGCTCGAGGGAAGGCCTATCTCCTCCTCGGCCTCACGCAGCGCCGTGGCGATCAGGTCCGCCTCTCCCTCCTCGTAGCGGCCGCCCGGAAATGAGATCTCGCCGGGGTGCCGGCGCAGGTCCTCGCGACGCTTGGTGAACACGACGTGGAGACCGCCGCCTTGCACGTACAGAGGGACAAGGACGGCGGCGTTGGTGCGCCCGCGTACGTCGAGCTCGGCCGCCTCCTCGGGCGAGAGCAGAACGCGACGCAGTCGCTCCCCGATCGATCCGGCCTCGACAGACACCGCGTGACTATATTCGCGATCGATGGACGCTCCGAGTAGCGACGCCTTCGCGGGCCGGGTGGCGCTGGTCACCGGAGGGAGCGGCGGTATCGGGGCGGCCATCTGTCGCGCGCTGGCCGCGGAGGACGCACTGGTGGCGGTCGGGTACGGGCGAGGCGCCGAGGCTGCAAACGCGGTGGCGCGCGAGCTTTCCGCTGGTGGCGGCCGCGCGGAGGCATTCGGCGCTGACCTGGAGGACCCGAGGGCGCCGGGGCAGTTCGTCGATGAGGTGGAAGCGCGCCTGGGGCCGGTGGACATACTCGTCGCCAATCACGGACTCGGCGTGGGCGCCGCCTACGAGGACGTCGACCCGGACCTATTCGACCGCACGATGGCGATCAACCTACGGGCGCCGTTCCTGCTGGCCCAGCGGGTGCTCGCGGGGATGCGCGAGCGGCACTTCGGACGGATCCTGTTCGTATCTTCGACGGCCGCCTTCCGCGGCGGAGTCATCGGGCCGCACTACGCCGCCTCCAAGGCCGGATTGCACGGCCTGACCTACTTCCTGGCCGGCCGGACGGCCGCAGACGGCGTGACCGTGAACGCGATCGCGCCGGGTCTCATCGAGACCGGAATGCTCCCGGGTGATCCGAGCGCACTCGGGGAATCGGTCCCGGTGGGCCGGGTTGGCCGCGCCGAAGAGGTCGCCGATCTCGCGCTGGCAATCCTGCGCAACGCCTATCTGACCAGTCATGTGATCTCACTGGATGGTGGATTGCACCCGGGGTAGAGGCCCAGGTGGCCCGAGCGATTCGTGGCCTCGTCTCTGCGGCCTGGCTGGGCGGCGGCTGGGGTCCCGGCCTACCACCGGGCCGGCGTGATCAGGTCTTGGCCGGCTCGACCAGCTGGATGTGGTCCTCGAAGCTGACCTCGCCTTCGAGCGCGCGGTGGACCGGGCATTTCGCCGCGATCACCCGCAGCCGCTCCAGCTGCTCCTCGGTGCAGTCGTTCGAAAGCCGGAAGTCGAGGCGGAACTTCGTCGGGCAGCCGCGCTCGGCGGGTGTGTACTCGCACTGGATCTCGATCGGGCCGATGTCCCAGCCCTTGCGCTTGGCATACATCTCGATCGTGATCGCCGTACAGGAGGCGAGGCTCGCGGCCAGCAGCTCCTGCGGGCTCGGTCCCTCGTCGTCGCCGCCGTGCTCGGCCGGCTCGTCCGCGAGCACCTGGTGCTGGCGAATGTCGACCTGATGGGTGAAGTTGCTGGTTGCGCGACGTGCGATTGCCTTCATTGGCAGTTCCTCATAGTTGTGGAGCGATTACCTTGATGCTAGCGCCGGATTCTCACTCGTCAGGCGGCAGAATCGTCCCCGGCGGGCCGACCGGTTTCTCCCTACCCGCTTAGCGGATTGAACACCAGCCCGGTGGGGATCTTGGGGAAGAAATAGGTCGACTTCGGGGGCATGCTCTCGCCCTCGGCCGCAACCGCCTGGACGTGCTCAATGGGGGTGGGAGCCATGAAGAAAGCGGCGTCGTATGTGCCGCTGCGGACCAGCTCGAGCGCCTCGTCGGCGTCACGGGCATATCCGAGCCCGTCGAGATGATCGATCGCCTCGTCGGTCATCTCGAGAGCGCCCTTCAGGATCAGCGCTTCGAGCACGGCCGTGTCGAGCCGTCGGTACGGCTCTGAGCGGTCGGGCAAAGCCTGGTCGGCGATCTCCTGGCCTTTCAGCGTCAGCATGAACGGTTGCTTGAAGTGAGCATCGATGTAGCCGAACCTGACTGGCCCCCCGGCCGACGGGACGAGCGCAGCCGGATCGTCGAGTCGCTCGATCTCGAAATCGCGGCGAATTGCATTGGCCAGGCCCTCGTGCTGATCGGGTCTCAGGCCGCGGATCAGCCGGTGGGTCGGGAAGACGGTGAGTCCGGGATCCTCAAGCGCGACCAGGCACATCAGCACATAGCGGTGCGGCCCGTCGCCGCCGATCTCGTCCGCGTAGACGCGTGCCGTCTCGTAGCGATGGTGGCCGTCGGCGATCAACAGCTCGACGTCGGCGAGCGCCTGCTGGACCGCTTCGATCGCCTCGGGATCGGCGACCCGCCAGAGGCGGTTAACGGTTCCGTCATCGTCTTGGGTCTCGCCCCAAGCGGGCGTTTCCGTGGCGCGATCTAGAGCGCTCCACCCCGCGCCATCCGGATCGGAGTAGAGCGAGAAGATCGGCGACAGGTTGGCCTTGGTGGCGCGGGTCAGCCTCAGCCGATCCTCCTTCGGTCCAGGGTGCGTGCGCTCGTGGGGCCGAATCCGACCGGCGCCGTACTCAGTCACGCGCACGCGCGCGAGGAAGCCACGCCGTGTCCGGCGCTGCCCGTCCGGTCCCACGTACTCCTGGGTCAGCGGCCAGAGCGCGGGTTCATCGTCGGCTACGACGACCCGCTCATGGCGCCAGTCGGCCAGCTCCCGTGAGGCGTGCTCGTAGGGATCGCTGTCTGATTCCGGGAGATCGATGCGTACGACGTTGTACGGCGAGCGGGCGGCCAGCTCCGCCCGCTGCTCTGGCCCGATGACGTCGTACGGAGGGGCGACCACATCCTGAAGGCCGCCGGTCTTTTCGAGGTTGTAGTGAAGCGCCTGGAGCGGCTCGACGTCGGCCATCGCGGCGGCGGAGCGTACTCGGTATGAGGCGGTCGTGGCTGCCTGGTGAGAGGGTTTTCCGCCCGTAGCGTGTGCGAACATACGTTCGATAACCATGAGCGCATCCAGACTATTGGCGAGAAAAGGCTCGCGAGCTCCGCCTCACGCGGCAGCTGTCACTTGACGAAATCGCAGAACGCTTGGCGTTGCCGAAAACAACCGTGTGGTACTGGATCAACGATCCACCGCTCGGACGCCCTCGTAGATCGTCTCCGGGCCAACGGAAGGGCAATGTTGCAATGCAGGCGAACTACCGACGGTTGCGTGAGGAGGCATACGCCCGAGGTCAGCTGGAGTACGACCAGTTGGCGAAGCTTCCTACCTTCCGGGATTTTGTCGTGCTCTACGTCGCCGAGGGCTACAAGCCGCCGAGGGCTACAAGCGCTGTCGCAACAAGATGTGGACGAGCTCCAGACGTTTTGGGGCGAACGGCTCGACATCGATCCGGCGACCGTCTGGCTACACCCGAAGACGAACAGCGGCGGCTTGCGGAGACGAGTCTGGCGCTGCGCGCACGGCGTTGCCTCCGGGGACGTCTACGACACTCTTTTTCGCGCCCGTCTTCAGGCCTGGATCGACCGCGTCCAGGTCCAATGGGATCTACACTGCGCGAATTAGCGGGGCGTGGCGCAGCCTGGTAGCGCGCACCGTTTGGGTCGGTGAGGACCCCGGTTCAAATCCGGGCGCCCCGATATGTCGCGGTCTTGGACGACGCTGGCCTGGCGGCGGGGGCGGCCCCTGGCGCGGCCCGCGGAACGGCCGACGCAGAGTGGGCTCGCCGGCGGTGTTGCTGCTGGCGGGCCGCTCCCCCGGCGCCGACCGAGGCGACGCAGTCGAGCGCCCCAACCCCATGGCCTTGCAGGAGCGATTCCAGGGCCAACCACCTCTACAGTCTCGCGGAAGGCCCCCGTAGCTCAGTGGACAGAGCACCGGATTTCTAATCCGATGGCCGCAGGTTCGAATCCTGCCGGGGGCGTGGGGGAGGGGCTGGAAATGGGCTGAACGAGGGCGGCCGCCGGCCGGCTACGTCACCAAGCGGACTGCTGAGGCTTGGCTTCGGGACGTGCTCGATGAGGCGCGTCGCGGCTCGCTGCCTGGCATGGTGCGAAGCGGCGCGACTTTCGCTGACGCGGCCGCGGAGTGGTTGCGGTTCGTCGAGCAGGACCGCGAGCGAAAACCGTCGACGGTACGTGACTACCGCCCATCGATACAGGCCCATCTCCTTCCAGCCTTCGGGTCGATGCCGCTCGAGGAGATCACGGCCGTGGTGATAGAGCGCTGGCGAGAGGGTCTCGCCGCTCTGTCGAACCGGAGCAAGAACAAGCTGTTGATCATCTTGCACGGCATCTTCGAGCGGGCCATGACCGCCTACGACCTCCCTGCCAACCCCATGGCCGGAGTTGAGAAGCATCCGACCCGCCCGAGTGGCGACGTTCAGGCTTCTCGCCGGAGGAGGTCTGGTCGCTGGTGCGTGCAGCGGTCTCGGACCAGGACGGCACGCTGTTCCTCACCGCAGCGTTCACCGGCCTTCGAAGGGGAGAGCTCCTCGCTCTTGCGCTGGCGCGACGTCGACTTTGCCGGTTCGACGATCCGGGTTCGCACCACCCGACGAGGAGAGCGGTGAGGTCGGCGGGCTCCAGAACACCGGCACCCAGCTCGGCGCGTCGATCGGCACGGCACTCGCCGGCGCGGTGCTGATCTCCGCGATGACGGCGTCGTTCTTCACCGGTATCGAGTCTGATGCGTGGGACGAGTCGGCGAGGCCCCAACAGGCGGAGCTCGCTCTTCCCACCTAAGCATCGTCCGAGGTCCATAGGTCAACCGAATGGGGTGACGATTCAGCCCCAGCCGCCGCCGGGACGGCCCGGACATCAGGGCATCGCGCTGCTGCCGCGACGGCCGGGTGGTCGGGGGTGGGCCGGTCAGTGACCGGATAGATGTATGAGGCCGAGACTGTCGAAGCCGTCGAGCACGAGTTGGACCGCGAGCGCCGCGAGCAGGATGCCGAAGATCTTCTCGGTGACGAGCATGCGGCTTTCGTCGAGATGGTCGCTGGCCCGGTTGGCCAGCCGAAATACGACCACGTCGAGGGCGAGCACCAGAGCGAGGACGCCGAGGACCATCGCAAACACGGCCACTGAGTCCGCTTCGGCTGAGAGGGTCACCAGCGCGACGATGCCGGCGGGGTTCAAGAGGTATGGGACCGCGAGCGGGAACACGGCGATGCGCATCGGATCGCGTCCCTTGACGGCCTCGCTGTCGCCGGCGTCCGCGCTCCCCAGGACCATGGTGATCGCGATGATGATGAGGATGATCCCCCCGGCGATCGATAGCGAGCCGGTCGAGAAATGAAGCAGCCTGGATAGGAACTCGCCGAGCCCGAGGAGGATCAGGGCAACGACCGTGGCGGTGGTCAGCATCTTGCGGACGATCAGGGCCTTCGTCGCCCCGTCGAGCGGCGCGGTGATCTCGACAAACGGCACCAGCGCGATCTTCGGGCCGACCCCGATCAGCAGCAGCAGGAAAGTGTCGATCACCAGGTAGATGTCAACCGACGTGTGCTTCATCGCGCCGGCCTGTCGGCTCTCATCGAGTAGGCGCGGCTTTTGGGATTCGTCCGAGGTAGGGCTGGCACGGGAGGCCGCGGGCACCTAATCCTGAGATCGCGAAGACTCGTCCGCAATCGGGTTGCCGGGCGAGGGCGTTGTCGTCGAGTCCCTCGCGCGCAGTGGTCACGAACAGCGTCTCAAGCTCAGGCCCGCCGAAGGCGCACGAGGTGGGTCGGTCGACCGGGAGCTGGATGCTGGCTAGGAGCGATCCGTCGGGCGCGTAGCGGTTGACGGCCCCGCCGCCCCACCAAGCGACCCAGATTCCGCCGTCCGCGTCGACTGTGAGTCCGTCGGGCACGACGCCGGGTTCGTCGCTGCGTACCAGCGTGCGCCGGTTGGTGATGGCGCCGCTGTCGCTATGGAAGCGGAACGTTTCGAGGCAGCCGGTGCCGCTGTCGTTGAGGTACATGGTGCTGCCGTCGGGGCTCCAGCCGATCCCGTTGGCGATCGTGAGTCCGGTGAGCACGGTGCTGCAGCTGCCGTCGAGCTCGAGGCGATAGAGCGCGCCCGCGCCGGGGGACTCGTCGTAGGCCATCGTTCCGGCCCAGAACCGCCCCTGCGGGTCGCATTCGCCGTCGTTCATCCGCACGTCGGTCCGGCCGCCCTCGGGCTGGGCCAGGTCCCACACTGATCCGTCCTCGTCAACAAATAGAAATCCTGGTCCGGCAGCCACCACATATCCGCCGGCCGGTACGGGCGCGACCGCGCCGACGTGGCGGTCGAGCGAGATCGTCACGACGTGGTCGAGGGCGCCGTCGGCGGCCAGTGTGCCACGGTGGATTTGTCGGCCGAGGATGTCGACCCACAGCAGCTCCTGGCGCTCGTCATCCCAGCGTGGGCCCTCGGTGAGCAGCCCGGGCGTCGCCGACCACGGAACCGCGCTTGAGGCGGTCATACCGTGAGATCGACGACGACTTTGATGTCCTGGGGCTGGCGCTCGAGCGCCTCGCTCCACCGAGTGAGCGGCACCCGCCGGGTGATCATCCCCTGCAACCAGGCCGGATCGGCAGATGCGAGCGCGTCGACAGCCTGCTCCCAGTGACGCCGGCCGGCATTCACGGTGCCGAATAGCACCGCGTTGCGCAGCACCATGTTGCGATTCAGCGTAGTCGCGTCCACGTCGAACTGCGGCTCCACGTTCATGATCCCGGTCAGGCACACAATCCCGCCGGTTACCAGTTTCTGGGCGGCCCGACGCCCGACCGCCCCGAGTCCGGTGCACTCGATCACGACGTCCACCTCGGCGTCGAGATCCGCGGCGTCGCCCAGGTGATAGTGGGCGCCGAGCGCTTCGACCAAGTCGAGCTTGGGCCCCTCGGTAGCCAAGTCGACGACGTGCACCTCATAGCCCCGCTGCACTCCCAGCAGGCAGGCCAGCAGCCCGATGGGCCCCGCGCCGGTGACCAGCGCCCGGGCCCGGCTGAAGAACGCGCGCTGCGAGATCCGGTCGACCTGGTCCCACGCCTTCGCCAGCACCGAGGTCGGCTCCAGCAGCACGCCCAGCTCGCCCAGCGCCGAGGGAATCGCCAGCGCGAAGTCCGGTTCGACACGCCACTTCTCGCTTCCATATCCGTGCCGGCGGACGATCCCGCGCTCGGCGAAGCGGTTATTGCGGCACATGTCCCACTCACCGGCGGCGCACGCGGGGCACGGAACCGGGTCGGGACGTCGCACTATCCCGACCACCAGATCCCCGGCACGAAAGCCCGAGCCGGCCGGTGCCTCGAGCACCTCGCCAAGACCCTCGTGGCCGATGATCAGCTCGCTCTCGCCCAGCGGCGGCTCACCATATCCCCCCTCGGCGATCTCACGGTCGGTACCGCAAACGCCCATCCCGAGGCCACGGACCAGCATCGCGCCGTCTGACTCGGCCGGCTCGGGGACCTCCTCGACACCGACACTCCCGCGCTGGCCTGGCACCGCCGTGATCGCACGCATAGCGCTCACACTTCCATCGCGCCGCCAGCATGGCGTCACCCGAAACGGGGGACGCCGCCCTTCACCCCGACTCGGAAAATCGTCACGATGACTTCCGCGGGCGTCAGGAACCATGATGTGGTGGTGATCGGCGCCGGACCCGCCGGGGTGGTGGCGGCGCTTCGCGCGGCGCGACTCGGGGCCCGGACCGCGCTGGTCACCCGCGATGAGTTCGGGGGCATGGCCGCCAACGACGGACCGGTGCCCGTCCGCACGCTGGCGCACGCCGCCCGCCTGATGCGCGAAGCGTCGCAGCTCCCACGCTACGGCATCACCACCGGCGAACCCACGCTCGACTACGCGCGGCTGCTCGACCGCGTCCGCGAGGTGATCGGCGATGTCCGCGGCCACTCGCTGCTGCGAGAAGAGCTCGAACAGTCCGGAGTCACGCTTCACGAGCACGCCGGCGCCGCGCGGTTCACCGAACCGCACGTGATCGAGTGCGCGCACGCCCCACACCTCCGGGCCGCGAAGATCATCATCTGCACCGGCGGCATGTCACGCCGACTTGACCTTCCCGGCTTCGAGTTGGCCTGCACCCACAGCGACGCCTGGACTCTCGCCTCCGCCCCTCCGTCGATGCTGGTGATCGGCGCCGGCGCGACCGGAGTGCAGCTCGCCTCGATCTTCAACGCCTTCGGCTCACGCGTGACCCTGTTCGAGGCCGCGCCGCGGCTCCTCATGGGCGAGGACGAAGACGTCGCCGCCGCGGTCAGCGGAGCGCTAGCGACGTCCGGCATCCGGGTGCTCGAGAACGCCGGGAAGATCGACCGCCTCGAACCGTCCCCCACGGGAGTCCGGCTGATCTATGCACGCGACGGCGCTTCTCGCCCCATCGACGCAGCGCTTGTGGTCCTCGCAATCGGCTGGGTCGCCAACACCGCCGAGCTCAACCTTGGCGCCGCGGCCGTCCAGACCGACCCACGCGGCTACGTACAGGTCGACAAGGAGCTTCGCACCAGCGCGCCACACATCTTCGCCGCCGGCGACGTCACCGGACACGTGATGGTCGTCCACGAAGCCGCCCGCGAGGCGTATCTCGCGGCAACCAACGCGGTCCTCGGCACCACGACCGCCCTGCCAGCCGAGGTCAGTCCCCTCGGCAGTTTCACCGATCCCGAATACGCCTCCGTCGGACTCACGGAGACGGCGGCCCGCAAGACCCGCGAGGTCGTCGTCGCGACCCAGCAGTTCGACTCCCTGCCACGACCCATCATCGACGGACGCCCCAACGGGTTTTGCAAGCTCATCGCCGACCGCCAGCACCACACGATCCTCGGCTGCCACATCGTCGGAGAACGCGCCGTCGAACTCGCCCAGCTCGCGGCGATCGCGATGGCAGCCAACATGACGGTCGAGCAACTCGCGCTCGTCCCCTTCTCCTTCCCCACCTACGCCAACGCGCTCGGACGCGCAGCCATCAGAGCGGCCCGGGAACTCGACACCAACGCCGCCCCCGCCGAGGACCGCCTCTCCGACACGGCCGAAGCCACCACACTCGCCGGCTGAACTCACCCCGCCACGGCACCCGCCAGGCGGGCTTACGCCGTAACAACGCACCTGGAGCCGACCATGCGCGCGAGTGTGACTTTCGTTAGCCGCCCGTTAGGGCGCCGCCAGGCGGGGCGGCGCCGGCCTTCGGGGTCGGCGTCTGTCCGGTGACGGCGTCATCTCCGCCCGGGGACGCGGCGGGCGCTGGCGCGGAGATCCACAAGGTGACCAGGTAGGCGAGGACGACGCCGACGATGATGAGCGACTCGTCCCCGGTTCCGGAGTTGGCACTCCGCACCCCCGACGGATGGAAAGCGGGTCTGGGCACGACTCGCGACAGCGACCTGCTCGTCGCCAGAAGTAGGACCGCCGCTGTAGGGCCGAAGATGCACTCTCAGCCACCCCTCGCGTAGACGCCTTCTCCGGGCTAATACCGGAAGCCGGCGTGATCCTTGTTCGGATTCCAACTACGGGAGGGCCGACTGGCCGGGTGCACGATTCCGACGTGTCCCCAAATCTCTCCCGAACTCCGCAATTCTGACCCCAACCGAGAGCGCCGAGCCGAACCCAAGAACCCCGTAAACACAGACAAAAGCCCTGCAAACAGCGATCTTCTAATCCGATGGCCGCAGGTTCGAATCCTGCCGGGGGCGTGGGGGAGGGGCTGGAAAGCGGGGGTTTTAGGCTGAGGGCGCGTCGAGGTGACATGGCACGGCGGACCTCGTTTGTCGTCTGCGTGCGCGACGTTGACTGAACCGCTCAGCCCGCGGGGACGGGAAGGGATGCGGTATCGGCGCCAGCGGTCTGGCCGGTCCGGGCCGCCTTTGAGTGTTCGTGGCTGTCGCGCGAGGAGATCAGCACAGCGGTGAGGATCGCTCCGACGATGGCGAAGCCGGCGCCGACGAGGAACGCGCGGTCAAAGCCTTTGGTCAGCGCGACCGCGGCGTTGTGGGTGCCGGCGTGGAACAGGTTTTGGGTGCGGCTGTTGGCGATCGTGGCGAGGATCGCGAGCCCCAGCGCGCCGCCGACCTGCTGGGAGGTGTTGATCAGGCCGGAGGCGAGGCCGGCCTCGTGCGGCTTGGTTCCGGTCACGGCGGCGATTGTCACGGGCACAAACGAAAACCCGAGTCCGGCGGCGGCGAGCAGCGATGGGCCAAGCACGTCCGCGGCGTAGGAGCCGGTTGCGGGCACTTGTGAGAACCACAGAAGGCCGCCGGCGATGAGCAGCATGCCCGCGATTAGGGGTGGCTTGAAGCCGAGGCGGGTGACGAGCTGTGAGGCGGCTCCGGCGGAGATGATGATCCCGACGGCGAGTGGCAGGTAGGAGATCCCCGTCTTGATCGGCGAGTAGTGCAGCACGTCTTGGAGGTAGAGCGAGATAAAGAAGAACATTGAGAACAGCGACATGCCGATCAGCAGCCCGACGATGTTGGCGGCCCTCAGTGTCCGCAGGCGGAAGATCGAAAACGGCATCAGCGGGTAGCGCGAGCGTCGTTCGATCACGAGGAACGCGATCAGTAGGAGCGCGGCCCCGCCAAGGCGCAAAAACGTGGCCGTCGATCCCCAGCCGGAGTTGACGGTGTCGACGACGGCGTAGACGAGCAGCGACAGGCCCGCGGTAACGGTGACCGCTCCGGGTAGATCAAACGTTGTCGTCCCGTCCTCCGCCCGGCTCTCGCGCAGCGTTCGCGGGGCGAGCAGCGCCGCGATCAGGCCGATCGGGACGTTGACGAACAGCACCCAGCGCCAGTTCAGACCGCTGGTCAAGATCCCGCCGAGCAGCACCCCGGCGGCGCCGCCGGCGCCGGCGACGGCGCCCCAGATCCCGAGTGCGCGGTTTCGTTCGGCGCCCTCGGCGAACGTGACTGTGATGATCGATAGCGCTGCCGGTGAGACGATCGCAGCGCCTAGGCCCTGAACCGCGCGGGCGGCGATCAACCATCCCTCGGACTGCGCGATCCCGCCGGCGAACGAGGCGAGCGAAAACACCACCAAGCCGAGGATGAACATGCGCCGACGCCCGAGTAGGTCGGCCATCCGTCCCCCAAGCAGGAGAAACCCGCCGAAGGTGAGTACGTAGGCGTTTACGACCCACGACAGGTCAGTGCGCGCGAAGTGCAAGTGGGCCCCGATCGACGGCAACGCGACGTTGACGATTGACGCGTCGATCACGATCACGAACTGGGTCATCGCCAGCAGAACGAGCGCGAGGTTCTTGCCGCGGGGCGTGTACTGCGGTGACGCTTGAGACTGGCCGAGCGATGTCATTGGAAGCTGACCTCCGGTTCCGGTTTGCTTCAGCGACTATAGTGAACTACGATTCCGGTTGTCAAGCGACCCGGGTGAAAGACTGTGATGGAGGCATTGAGCGAGACCGAGCAAGCAAGCGAGACCGAGCGTCCCCTCCGGTCCGACGCGCGCCGCAACCGCGAGCGCATTCTGCAAGCTGCCCGCGAGGTGTTCGCCAAACACGGCATCGATGCCCAGATCGACGACGTGGCCAGCCGCGCCGGCGTCGGCGTCGGCACCGTCTACCGCCACTTCCCCACCAAAGAGGCGCTGATGGCAGAGCTCGTGCGCCAGAAGTTCCGGGTCTTTGCCGCCAGCGCCCGCGAAGCGCTACGGCGCGACACAGAGCCATTCGCCGTATTCGCCGACATGCTGCGCCATAACGCGGACGAGCTCGCGCACGACGCAGGGATGCAGCAGGTACTCGTTGGTGTCGGCGACCAAATCTGGGCCCAGGCGCAAACCGAGGTGGACGAACTGAACGCGCTCACCGCCGAGCTGATCGCCCACGCCCAGCAGGCCGGGACGATGCGCCAAGACGTGCGCGCCACCGACATCGGGATGCTGATGTGCGGCCTGTGCGCCACGATGACCCAGAGCCGCCCCGGCTTTGATTGGCAGCGGCACTTGGAACTTGGGATCGACACCCTTCGGGCACGGTAAACCCCCGGTCCGCGATCGAGGCTCCGCAGAGTCGGGTAAACGCCGGCCTAGAGCAGCCAGCGAACTCGGCCGGACTGGGTCGGTCTATTCGGGGTGGACGAGTTCGACTGCGCCGAACCCTTCGAGTGGCTTGTCCACGAAGAAGATCTCGAGCGAGAGGTCGGGCTCGACGTGGGCTTGTGAGAGGAACGCGAGCACCTTGCGGCCCGTGAGCTCCTCGATCGTGTCGGTGAAGAGTTTGGTCATCATGTGCTGGAACTCATGGCGCATGGCGACGATGCGGTCGGGATCGCCTGACTCCATCATCGTCTTTTCCAACGGCGTGAAGCCGGTGCCGCGCATCACCACGACAACCAGGTCGTCCAACGCGTAGGTCTTTGCTTTCATCGGCCCGCGCCCGTAGTGCTCGCGCTGGATCTGGACGATGCGATTGGAGATCGCCGCCAGCAAGTGGCCGCCCCTCAAGGACGCCTCCTCGCCGACTGGCGATGCTTGTGGTTCGTCCATTTCCCGTGTACCAGCGAGGCCCGCGAGACCTCGTCCGTCCGTCGTTGATGGTTGATCGGCCTGGCCTGGAAGCGGGGACGCCCCTAAGCCTTGCCAAACGAGAATGCTACCCGGCCGGCTGGCCCGTCAACCACGTGTGCCGGCGTCGTCTGCCCGTTGGTCGGGCTCGAGTACGAACACCTCGACAGCGGAGTCGCCGGGGGTGCTTGACCCGCTCAGAAAGGTACGGACCCTGCGGCCGGTGAGCCTTTCGACCGCGGCGACGAGCTCGTCCTCCATCGCGCGTTGCAGGATGTCACGACCGAGGCGCACGAGGTCGGGGCGGCCCGCGGCGGCGATGTTCTGCTCGCCTCTGGTCGCCCCGTTCTCGAGCAGACACACGACCACGTCCCCAGTGATGAACGCGCGAGACTTCTCGGACCCTCTGCCGGTGAAGTCCGCCGTCAGCTTGCCAATCTCGTTCGCGATCGCGGCGTTCAGCTGCCCGGCCCGCACTTCGCCGGCCGGACCCGGGGTCCCTTCCATGTCAGCCTTCTTTCCGCGTCTCTTCAGTGTGGACAGAACCAGCGCTAGGTGACAGAGACGAAAAGAACGCCCGACGAAGGCCTGATGCACCAACCAGCCTAGCGGTCGCCGGGCGGTGTAACAAGCGCTTGGGCCTGCGTGGGTGCGTTCGTCCGCTGTGGCTGACGCCGTAATGGACGCAACCGGCCGGAGAGGAGCGCGAGAGTTCCGCTCAGCCACGCCGGTTGTCTGGCCTGGCGCGCCGCTTGGGACGAGCTCGGAAAGCGCCCTCGCGATCGCCGCAGGCGCCTGGTCCGCGAGGGATGCAGCGCCGTCTCCGGTCGATCCGACCCTCTTGCTGTTGCAGGCAGGCAGCCACGATTTCGAGGTGACGGCACCGCACGTGGCTGCCGCTCTCGGACCAACGCGGTCAGACCGCATACCGGCTGCGGATGCTCGCACGAGCATGAATGCGCGTCTTGTGCCTGCAGCTTGGGACGCACCTGCTCGTCGCCAGAAACTCGCATCCGTCGGAGTCGCATTCGAGTAGCCTGCGGGGGCGATGTCGGATCGCATCGAGCCCATCACCCCGGCGTATCGCGGTGTGATGGTCGCCTCCACTCCTGTTGTCGTCTGGTGGGGTCGCTTGTACGTGACCGGCCTCGAGCTGCTGCCGCTGGCGGGGCCGCTACTGCTCGTCGGCGACCACGACAGCTACTGGGACACCGTGGCGACCGGTATCGCGGCGATGCCCCGGCGGCAGATCAGGGCATTGGCGAAGTCCTCGATGTGGAGGAACAAGTTGCTCGGGGCGGTCCTGACCGGAATGGGCCAAATCCCGATCGAGCGTGGGTCCGGCGACAGCGGAGCGCTCGACCACGCGATCGACGAGCTCCGCAAGGGCGCATGTATCGGGATCTACCCCGAGGGCACACGCTCGCTCGGCCGAGCGCTACGGGCTCGTAGCGGCATCGGCTACCTGGCGCGGGCAGTGCCCGAGACGACAATCATCGGGGTCGCCTGCAACGGCACCGTCGCGATGCCGCAGTTCCCCAGAGCGCGCCCGCACGTACGAGTCGAGTTCTTCGAGTTCGACCGACCAGCGATCGCGCCCGAGGAATCACCGCAGCAATACAGCAGCCGGCTTCTCGCCCAACTCCGTCAGCGCGCCCCCATCGAGGTCGCGGGCCGCAAACGCGCCGCAGCGCTGGCCGGCCGCGTCCCCACGTGGTCCCCGGAGCTAGCGATCACCGGCAAGCCCGGCGGCGAAGGGGCACTCGAGGAGGCGCTCGCCCAAATCACCGCGGAACACGACTAGCGTCCCGTCAGCCACAGCACGAGCACGCCATCGCGGTTGTCTGAGTCCCCGAGTTGCTCGCGATAGCTAGCTGGCTCCTTTGCGGTACCGGCGATCGCTTCCGACATCAGCGCATGTACGGAGTCCGTCATCGCAACGGCGACACAGCGCCCACTCGTCACCAGCTGAGTGTCGCTTCTCGAGGCATGAAACTGCGCGTTGTGAGGCTCCGTCCGGTGCCGGTCGTAGGTTCGGTTGATCCGGGACAGGGGCTTCGTTGGGAGAACGCAGACGGGTAGGCCGTTTTGATCGATGGGCTTCGAGCCCGGGCTTTTCGTTCGGCCGCCCCTGCGACTTGCCTGGATTGAGCCGGTAGAGCTCGTATCGGTCTGTGTCGTTGTCCCGCTGGTTCTCCCGCACCGACAACTCGAGCTGTGGAGGTGAGAGGTGGGAGTGCCGAGATGGGTCGGTCGCGCGGTCGGCCTGGACGTGCATCGCGAGTTCTGCGAGGTCGCGATCTGCGAGGACGGCGAGGTGCGCTCGGCGGGCCGGGTGCCGGCCACGCCGGAGGGCGTGAGCTCGCTGGCGGAGAGTCTGTTGTCGTCGGATCGGGTGGCGTTGGAGGTGACGGGCAGTTGCTGGGAGGTCGCGCGGATCCTCGAGCCGCACGTCGAACCGGGTGGTGGTCGTGCTCTCCTGATGACACGGGGATCTCGAGCGCGCGGGCGAAGACGGACAAGCTCGATGCGCGGGCGATGGCGAGCCTGTTGTGGCGGGGTGAGCTTGAGGCGGTGTGGATGCCCGATGAGCGCTGCCGGATCCTGCGTCGGCGGCTGGCGCGCCGTGAGCAGCTGGTGCGCTCCCGCACGCGGTCCAAGAATGAGATCCACGCCGTGTCTGCAGCGCCGGCTGCAGGGCAAGCCGCCGTGCTCGGATCTGTTCGGGGTCAAGGGCCGCCAGTGGCTGGCGGGTCTGGAGCTGCCGCTGGAGGAGCGCGAGTCGGTCGACGCCGCGATGCGCCACGTCGAGTTCCTCGACGCGGAGATCGCCGCGGCGGAGAAGCTGATCGCCCAGCAGGCGCTGTCCTGGCCGGAGATCCGCCGGCTGATGACCGTCCCGGGCGTGAACCTGATCTGTGCCGCGTCGTTCATCGCCGCCGTCGGCAACCCCAACCGGTTCCTGACGAGCCGCAAGCTCGTCGCCTATCTCGGGCTGGACCCGCGGGTCAAGCAGTCCGGCGAGGCACCGGCGCGCAGCGGCCGGATCTCTAAGCGCGGATCACCATCGGCCCGCTGGGCCTGGTCGAGGCGGCATGGACGGCGGTGCTCCAGCCCGGTCCGCTGCACGGCTTCTATGAGCGCACCAAGGCACGGCGCGGGCACGGCAAAGCGATCGTCGCCACCGCCCGCAAGCTCGCGGTCCTGTTCTGGTGCATGCTCACCCGAGGCGAGGACTACGCCCACCAGCAGCCCTCGCTGACGCGCAAGAAGCTCCGCCGACTGGAGATCACCGCCGGCGCACCGAAATACACCCGCCGCGCCGCCGGGATCTGGTCGACCAACGACCTGATGCGCACCGCCGAGCTCGAACTCGCGCGCCAAGCCGAGGCCTCATACAAGCGGATGGTCCAAGACCAGCAAGCCGGCGCGCGCAGCGAGAAAAGCGGGCGCGAGCGTGACACTGGAGCGCGCATAGATAAGTCACTCAAAGAGGACAAGCCGCGCGGCAGACCACAAGCTCCTGACGTCTGCGCTTCGCTACGTCATCAGCTCGCGCCCGACCGCACAACCTACGCGGCGGCCGCCCCGCCCGCAAGACCACGGAGGACACCAGCCCGCAAATACCGACCAACACGACTTGACTTTCATCGGTCGATCAAAGCGGCAGCGTCGGCGTTGGGTGCGGGTGGTGTTATGGGTCTGCTGCCTGCTGGTGGAAGTGGCAGCGGGGCTCAGTGCTTCTGACGCGAGGACTGGCGCTGTTACTGGTCGTTGATGGTCTTGACGGTTGTGTTGTTGGTGCCGCGCCAGATGATCGTGTTGGGAAATCCGTAGTTGGGTAGGTGCTGGCGGGGGTTCTTGAGGATGAAGACGTTGTTGATCACGGCGATCGTGAACGATTGTGTGGGGTAGCGCAGCGTGACGGCTTTGACCCCGTCGGGGACGATGCGGTAGACGACGCCGACCCCGGTCGGTCCGCCGCTGGAGATCGTGTGACCCGCTCGATGTCGGTTACTGTGTATCCCCCGCCGCACCGTCGCCGTTGCCGGTGCTGTCGAGCGCCACGAGGCAGACGCCTTCCGCGGGCACCGTCTCTGAGCGAAGCTGGTCGACGAACCGCGGCTCGAGCTTGAGCGTGCCGGCGCGCAGGTCTGTCGGGACGCGGTCGAGTTCGCGCCCCACCGCGGCGTGCAGTTCGGCGTAGCAGCGTTAGGGATCGGGTGTCGCGCGTTGGCGTCGGCAGCGGGGACGAGGTAGTAACCGGCCCCGTATCCAGCGAGCACGGCGTATATAACGAACGTAGACCCCTTTCAACGGGGGCACGCTGCCGACCGGATTGCGTCTGTACGGGTGGTAGGTGATCCGCACTGGGAGGCGATCGGGTAGCCCGGGCGGAACGCCGCAGAACGTCAAGGATCGAAAGCAGCGCTTGGCTGGGTGAGCCCTGGCTGACCGTTGCCCTCTGGGTGAGCGCCGAACTGACCAGCGAGCAAGCATGGTCCTGGCGGCTGGCGGCCGTGAGCGCGTTATACAGATAGCGCTCCTCACGCCGCTGACGACTGGTGGGGTTACTCGGCAGCAGCCGCCCCGTGGCCTGAGGCGGCGGGGAGGGCGCGCCACCGCCGGTGCTAACTGGATGGGAGTGCCAAGGCCGAAGATCACAACTGCAGCGACCGCGACCGCGAGCAGTCGCAAAAACGACCCCGCCGGCGCCAATCAATCTGGCCACAAACCTCTGTCGAGGTCGGCGGCCCTGACGGGTGTGCGCGGCCAGCAGCTCGCGTTCAAGCTGGGGAAGCAACGTCATGAGCCCTCCTGAGTCAGCTGATCTCGCAAGCGCGCAACCCGCGGCTGACCCGCTTGCGAACGAGAGCAGGTGAGCACGCCATCTCGCCCGCGATCTCCTGATAGGACCGCTCCCCCAAGACCGCGCCCGGACGCGTCGCGCTGATCAGCCGGCAGCTGTTAAGCAGAACCAGGACCGCCTCGTCGCTGACGGCCAGACGCTCGATCCGAGCAAGATCCTCATCATCAAGACTGACCGGCGCCATCCCCAGCCGCCTGCGAGCCCGGTCCTGAACCGCGCCCCGACGCCGGCTCTTGGCCAAAGTGTGCCGAGCGATCCCGAAAAGCCACGCGCTCGCGGCGCACCCCCGGCCGAAACCGGCCGCAGCCTTCAAGAGCCCGCGCGAACACCTCCGCCGTCAGATCAGCCGCCAGCTCGCCATCGCGCGTCCGGCGCACAAAGAACGCCAGGACTGGACCTTCGTAGCGGCCGTAGAACACCCGGAACGCCGCCGATCATCGGCCGCGCGACCAGCAGATCCTCATCAGCCTCAGACTCCCAGCCGCCATCACACCCTCTAACTCCCCAAGACCACAAGTTGTGACCGCGATCACCCCAGCCAACACCCCACGGCATCGAGGCACCCTCACCACACCCGGCTCGTTTTGTTATCTCTCCAAACCGGTAAAACGACGAGCACCGCGCCTCCCGCGCTGGTTCCCCACGCGATCCAAGCACACTGTCGATGGACGCTGAGGGGGCGCGGGTACATTTCCTGGGTATCCGGTATCGGAATGGCGGCAGACCTTACGTGTCCTAGTTGCGGGGAGCCAATCCTCGATAGAGGGAAGTACACGATGGGCCAACATGATGTTCGATACGAACGAGCGACTTGCCGCAGTGCCGGGCCGAACTCGTGCGCCATCCCGACCTCGACGACAAGACGTGGAAGATTCATCGGTCAACGCAACACCGGACGAAGAGCTAGGTGGCAGAGGCTAGGCACGGCGCTCGATCAGCTGCGGTTGGCCCCGCTGCCGCAGCTCGATCGATCCATAACTCTCGGACAGCGTCGACCAGACTGCCCGTTTCGTGGCCAAGCGCTCGTGCGGGGGCTGACTCGCTGCCGACCCGCTCGTCGCCAACTCGATCGTCAGCTCAGCGAGGTCGGGAAGAGCAGAGCGGTCGTCAGCGGCGGCGGTCACGGGGTGCTGCTGATGGGCGGCAGCGAGGGCGCGCGTCACGGAGACTGTTGCGTTCGTCGGCTCCAACGCGAGCTGGCTGGCGGGGCTTACGCTTGCTCTGGCAGACCGTGAATGCGCCAGGCCTGGTTCGATCGAGCCCCCCGGGGGGCTCGAGCGGATCATTGACAACCCCCCCCGACCTGGCGTATGGTCGGAAGCGACGGGTCGCCTTGCTTGGGCGCGAGGCGTGCCGACCCTCCAGAGAGAGTCGAGTGCCAGATGGCACCGGGATTGTCCGAGCAGCAGACTTGGCAGCGTGGGGTCACGCGCGGGGTGATACTTGCGGCTTCGGGACTCGCCACGGTCCGTCAGCGAAAAGGGGGCGCCGCGGCCGCTGCCCAAGACCGGCCACGGGTGCCTCGCGATCACCCCGACCCTGGTCACCGCTCGGCAGGACTCGATCCGAGTGGGGACTGCTCGGGGACTACGCGCACGAAGACGGCCGAGTGAACGGCGAGGTCCTCGCGATGCCTGGCAGCTTGTCTTGCGAATCGATCGCTCATCGACCGGTAGCGGGCTGAATCGCGGCTGCGGCGATAGTCGAGATCGCCAGATCAGCGGCAAGGCGGTAGTGATGAGAATCGTTCGATCGCTAGGAGCGCTCGCTGTGCTGGCTGGTCTTTGGCTGGCGATGGGCGTGTCTTCGGCGTCAGCGGCAGCGGTGGTCAACACGATCACGGTCGGCAGCGGCCCCGAGGGGGTGTCGTCGGATGGCACCCACGTCTGGGTCGCGAACTCAGCGACGGTACGGTCAGTGAGATCGATGCGTCGACCGGCACGGTCGTCAACACGATCACGGTCGGCAGCGGCCCCGATGGGGTGTCGTCGGATGGTACCCACGTCTGGGTCGCGAACCACGGCGAGCGATACGGTCAGTGAGATCGATGCGTCGACCGGCACGGTCGTCAACGCGATCCCGGTCGGCAGCGACCCCTAGGGGGTGTCGTCGGATGGCACCCACGTCTGGGTCGCGAACATCAACGGCGATACGGTCAGTGAGATCGATGCGTCGACCGGCACGGTCGTCAACACGATCACGGTCGGCAGCGAACCCGTGGGGGTCGTCGTCGGACGGCACCCACGTCTGGGTCGCGAACACAGGGTCCGGCAATACGGTCAGTGAGATCGATGCGTCGACCGGCACGGTCGTCAACACGATCACGGTCGGCAGCGGCCCCATTGGGGGTGTCGTCGGATGGCACCCACGTCTGGGTCGCGAACGACGGCGACGATACGGTCAGTGAGATCGATGCGTCGACCGGCACGGTCGTCAACACGATCACGGTCGGCACCACCCCCGAGTGGGGTGTCGTCGGATGGCAC
This sequence comes from uncultured Solirubrobacterales bacterium, assembly GCA_963834635.1. Lineage (GTDB taxonomy): Bacteria > Actinomycetota > Thermoleophilia > Solirubrobacterales > Solirubrobacteraceae > Palsa-465. The sequence goes on from CAWICI010000004.1 coordinate 137,715, forward strand.
CCACGTCTGGGTCGCGAACATCGACGACGATACGGTCAGTGAGATCGATGCGTCGACCGGCACGGTCGTCAACGCGATCACGGTCGGCGGCTACGCTGGTTTGGGGTGTCGTCGGATGGCACCCACGTCTGGGTCGCGAACTAGGACGGCGGTACGGTCAGTGAGATCCAGATCAGCACGGCGTCGCCGTCTGTGTCGGTGAGCGCGCCGTCATCTGGGACGGCTGGAAGCGCGATCTCGGCGTCATCTGTCTCGGGGGTGTTGTCTGGCGGCTCCTCGCCGGGGGGGACGATCACCTTCGAGGTGTTCGGGCCGCAGTCCTCGCCGCCGAGCGACTGCACGAGCGGTGGGACTACGGTCGGGACCGCGAGCGTGTCGGCCAACGGGACGTATAACCCGTCCGCCGGGTTCACGCCGGGCAGCGCGGCGACTACTGGTGGTATGCCAGCTACGGCGGCGACACCAACAACAACTCCGCCTCCTCCACCTGCGGCGCCGGGATGTCAGGGACGGTGGTCGCGGCCGCGAGCCCCCGCCGCTGCAGGCGCTGTCGGTGTCGTTGGCCGGCTCTGGCCACGGGACGGCTACCAGCAGCCCGGCGGGGATCGCCTGCCCGGGCAGCTGCTCGCACAGCTACACGCTCGGGACGGTCGTGACGCTCACGGCCACCCCAATGTCCGGCTCGACGTTCGCTGGCTGGTCCGGCGCGGGTTGTTCGGCCAGCGGCCCGTGTGTGGTCACGATGAGCGCCGCTCGGTCGGTGACTGCGACGTTCACCGCGGTCACGTCAAAGCCGACGGTTTCCGACGCCACGCTCAGCCCCAAGTCGTTCACGGCCAAGAAGGGCGCGACGCTGAAGATGACGCTGTCGGCCGCGAGCAACGTCAGGGTGGTGATCCACCAGGCCGGGCACAAGGTCAAAGGCAAGTGCAAGGCTCACGCCAAGGAGGGCAAGAAGTGCGTGCTCATGGTCAAGACTCTGCACTACTCGGGTGTGGCCGGAGCCAACAGCTTCAAGTTGAACACGAGGGGTCTGAAGCCCGGCCGCTACACGCTTGTGATCACCGCCAGCAACGCAGCCGGGACCTCCGGCCCGACCGCGATCAAGTTCAAGATCAAGAAATAGAGATCAGGGACGGTCGGCCCAGGGCCGCCCCTCTTGGTCGAACGCCGATCGCCGCGGCGTCTCGCTCGACGGCGCTTCCGCGTCGAAATCGGGGGAGCATCACTGCCGACGACCGCGACGGTGGCTAGCGCTGCGGGCTAGCAGCGGCGTTCTTGCCGTGCACATGAGGCTGCTGCATACGCCGGGCGAAGTCGGCGTGAGTCGGGACCGCAACTTGGCGAGCCGCTGGCGAGCCATGGCGTCGCTTTCCGAGGCGACGCAACAGTCGCCGTGGCGAGCCGCTAGATCAAGGTTCACAGCCGCAGACGTAGTTCGCGCTCGACCACCACCGTACACAACCGAAGTACGTGAGCGATCGGCACCGTAGGATCATCTCCGTGACCGTCGTCAAGATCAACGCAATCACTGTTCCGCACGAGCATTTCGACGAGTTCGCAGACAGGTTCGCGTCGCGAGCCGGGAAGGTCGAGGAGTCCACGGGATTCGAGGGATTTGAGCTGCTGCGGCCCAACGACGACCGCGAGGTCTGCCTCGTCCTCACGCGCTGGCGCTCCGAGCAAGACTTCCAGGCGTGGATGCAGAGCCGCGACTTCGCGGCCGGGCACTCCCAGCACCGCGAACGCGGACCCGTCGGAACCTCAAGCGAGCTCTGGTCCTTCGACGTGCTCGAGCGGATCTAAGGAGTCACCGTCCCCTCCCGATCCTGAAGCGGGCTCCCGACCATCAGCAATAGCCGCTCCCCACGGGTGAGCATGAATAAGCGCCGGACCTGACGATCGCATCAGGACCGGGGTCTCGCGGCGGCGGGCCATCGCGTTGGCGACGCCTCGATTGTCCGGCAGCGAGCTAGCGCACGATCGCCTTGCCACGAAAGCAGAAGTCACGCGCTGCTCCCGCTTGGCGCATGAATCGGGCTAATACGGGAAGCGGGCGCGACCGTGCCCATATCCCGACTGTCGAGACTAGTCGCTCTCGTCCCGCGCGGAAAACGTGCCCCGAAATATGTCCCGAAGTCCGCAATTCTGACCCGATCTGAGCGCACCAGAGATAACTCAGAACCCCGCAAACCCACACAAAAGCCCTGCAAATTGCGATCTTCTAATCCCATGGCCGCAGGTTCGCATCCTGCCGGGGGTGGGGGAGCGGCTGGAAATTGGGGGGTTGGGAAGCGGATGGTTCCGGCCCACGGGAAATGTCCCCAATATGTCCTGTGCGGCTGGCAAGCCGAACGACGTGGTCGGAGAGGCAGTCATCGAAGCAGTGCCGTCAATACCCTTCGTTAGCCCCGCTGCTCGGCTACGAGGGCATAGAGGAATCTGGTCGCAAGACAGCCGTGGCGGCGACGCGGCTAGCCCGCGCGGCGGGCTTGCCAGGAGATGCCGGTGGCGGTGCAGTCCGTGCCGAAGGCGCTCGGCCCCGTCCTGGACAGCACGCCAGAGGCGGTTTCGCCCTGGATCTTCCCGGATATGGACGATGATGCACCGGTGTTGAGCGTCCCGCCGGTCGCGAAGCTTCCGCCGGCCAGCGGTGCGCTCCCGAGCACGATCGTGTTCGTGTGGCCCTGTCCGTCGGCACATCTGGCCTGCCAGCGGAACATGATCGAGTCGACCGAGTTGGGCGTGGCAGTAAACGAGATCGGTAGGCCTTGGCTCGTCGTGCCGGCGAAACTGCCTGCGGACGCGGGCGAAGACGACTGATGCAGCGCCACATAGCCTGCGACGAGCACGGCGACCAATGAGATGACCAGTGAGGCCCGGCGTGCCAGGATCGAGAACAACACGCTGCCGTCATCGGCCGTCTCGCCGCACCCCTTGATGAACAGCCCTGCAACGGCTGACTTCTAATCCGATGCCGCAGGTTCGAATCCTGCCGGGGGCGTGGGGAAGGGCTGGAAACGGGGAGGGTTTGGGAGCGGACCAACTCCGCCCCGGCCGGGACAGCCCTCAAATCGCGCTTGCATTCGCGGGACCGGATCATCGATGATGCACACCGAGGGCAGGACGAGAGGGCGACTGTGAAGAGCGTTAGGGGATGAATCGGGGGACGCCGCGCCGGCCACGCTTGCTGGCGAGAGCTCTCCTGACCAGCCTGGCCGTCCTGGCCGTTTTCGCAGCAACCGCCGCTGCCAGCGTGCCCGCCTGGACGACATACCGCCACGACAAAGCCGCGAGCGGCATCGATCCTGACTCCACGTCTCCAGTGCCGCCGCAGCTGATCTGGCGGAGTGCGGCGCTCGATGGCCGCGTGTGGGCCGAGCCACTCGTCTACGGCTCGCACGTGTATGTGGCTACCGAGAACGACACGGTCTACGCGCTCGACGCCGCGACGGGGGCGATCGTCTGGCAGAGCCATCTGGCTACGCCGGTTCCCCTCGCTGAGGTTCGCTGCAGCCCTATCTATCCAGTCATCGGCATCACCAGCACGCCGGTGATTGATCCGGCCAATGGACGGATCTATGTGGTCGCCGACAGCTGGGACGGCACCGATCAGTCGAGCATCGCGCACGAACTGTTCGGTCTGAACCTGGCCGACGGAAGCGTCGCGACCGGCCCGGTAGGCGTGGATCCACCGGGGATCACTCCATGGCAGCAGCTCCAGCGACCGGGGCTAGCGCTGGATCACGGCAACGTGTTCATCGGATACGGGAGCAACTCCGACTGCGGGGCTTACCACGGGTGGCTGGTGGGGGTGCCCGAGACTGGCGGTCCGCTCCAGACGTTCGAGATCGACGGAGGCCCGGGCGAGAACGCAGGTTCGATCTGGGCCGCAGGCGGCGCCCCGCCGATCGACTCAGCGGGCGATGTCTGGGTCTCAACCGCCAACGGCCAGAGCACGACCTGGGATTACCAGGACGCCGTACTCAAGTTCAATCCCGCCGACATCAGCCAGCCACTCGACGATTGGGCGCCGTCATACTGGTCACAGCTCGACGCTCATGACTACGACTTGGGCTCGGGCATGCCGGTGCTGCTCCCGCACGGCCTCGTGTTTCAGATCGGCAAGCTAGGGGTGGGGTATCTCCTGAACGCTTCCAACCTTGGAGGGCTCGGGGGCAAGCCGGTCGCCGCGAAGCGCGTCTGCGGCCTCGGCCAGGGAGGCGGCATCTACTACAACCATGTGCTCTACGTCAGCTGCTCCGACGGCATGCATGCGCTAGGGATGAACAGCGCAAGCAAAAATGGCAGCCTCTCGCCGGTGACGGGGTGGCAAGTCGACCCGAATGGGATTGGCCCACCCATCGAAGCCGGCGGCCTGATCTGGTCGGTCGACTACGAGGATGGCGTCATGGACGGGATCAATCCGAGCACCGGATCTGCGAGCTTCTCGGTCACCGATCCATACGGATTCGAGCACTTCACGACGCCCAGCGCCGGCGGTGGGCGCTTGTTCGTGGCCGAAGGGGATAGCTCGGGCACAGATCAGATCACCGCGTTCCAGATCGCAAATCCGCCGGGCCATCATCCCCGAAGCTGACGCTTCCTCTCCTCGAGCTGCCATGCCGGCCGTGTCCAGCAAACCGGCTGACTCGGGCGGCGGAGCCGCCTGGGGTGTACGACAGCCCCACGGCCGCCCTTCAGTGCGACCGCGGCCGAAGTTCTTCCGTTGGGTTGCGCAGGACGACGGGCTCCTTCTTGGTCCTCTGGAGCACGATGAACGCGATCGTGCCCAGGATGGCCGGCACCCAGAGCGAGATGGCGTGGTAGACGAGGGTGGCTGCGGTGGCGACGGTTCCGCTTATGCCGTAGAGGACGAGCATGCCGATCAGGCTGCCGTCGAGCACGCCGATCCCGCCCGGCACAGGGATGACGTTCGACAGGTAGCCGATCTGGTAGGCCAGCACCACGGGGGCCAGCGGTACCGAGTGGCCGGCGGCGGCGAAGCACGCGAACAGGACGGCGATGTCGAACCAGAGGTAGCCGATCGCGCCGATGATCCGCCAGTCGGGATGAAACATCAGCCGCTCGGTGTCCCGGACGCTAACCGCTGTCTCGCTCAGAAAGGTGTGTGCGCGCCCCGGCCGGACCCGAGGCAGGATCCGGTCGACGTAGCGCGGCAAGAGCAGGAACAGCACCATGACGAGCGCACCGACCGCGGCCGGCACGATGCTGAGCAGCGGGTTGCTGGGGCCGTGGAGGCCAAGGAACAGCCCCAGCCCGGCCAGGATCAGGGTGACCACGTTGATTGCGCTCGTGTACAGGAACAGCACGGCTGAGCGCTCGGCGATCCGACCGGCAGACGCGCCACGCTCCACCATCAGCCACCCACCCACGGCCAGGCTCCCCGCGCCCCCCAACGACACCGCGGCCCCGAACGCCTCCTCGCTCAGCGCCACGTATGCCCCGACCCGCACCGGCGCACGTGCGAACACCTGCAGGAACGCCAGCACGTAACAAGCGCACGACAGCACCTCGAGCAGCACCGCGACGAGCACCCACGGCGCCTTCATGCCCGACACCGTGGTCGCCACGCCCTTAAGCCCCGGGACGGCGAGCAGCAGCCCAACCGTTAGCGCGACCGCCAGGACCAGCGTGATGAACCCGTTACGCAGGCTCCGGCGGGCCTTGGAGGCGTCCACCTGCTCGGTCTGGTGCGGCCGGTTCGAAGCCACGCTCAGCGCACCGTAACGACGGGCGAGCTCCACTCCAAGCGCCGCGACTAACCGGGGGCTCGGGACGGCCTCGCGCCGCTGCAAGCTCACCGCATCCCCGCGGGCAATATCCGAACCGTGTAATGCCCGACCGCAGTGCTGGCCCCGGGTCCCGGTCGGGCGCCGCTTCCGACGTTGGCATCGTCGACGACCGCGACCGGGGGAACGCAGCCCGCGCAGTTGGTCTCGTGGTCCGGGCCGAGGTTGAACGGTCGGTCCAGGATCACGTGCTCGTCGCGCAGGTAGTAGTCGACGACCGCGCTGTTGGTGAGGACCGTCCGGACGTAGGCTTTCTGCAGGACCGCGGCGATTGCGTGCGGGTCGGGCTCGGTGTCGTTGCGCAGGCGCTTGACCGTGAACGCAGCGCCGAACACGACCAGCGCAGCGGCCGCCACGGGGATCGCCGGCCTGAGCGGGATGGCCGCGACGGCCTGGGCGATCACGATGCACCCCAGCGGGATGAGAAAGGTCAGGTAGCCGACGTTGAAGATTCCGACGTTGACCGCGGGCGCGAGCGCGTGCAGGAGGAAGGTGCCGATCCCGGCGAAGCCCACGAGGACGGCCAGTGGCCGAGCCCGCTCTCCCAGTCGGTACAGCCCGACCGCCCCATAGGCGATCACGGCGATCAGCACCAGCAGCGCGAGGGTGCGGCCCGCTGCGCTCAGATTCGTGCCCGTCGAGCCGTAGAACGTGCTGACGAGCTGGTCACGAATCGCCCCGGGCGAGACCGACAGGTAGCCGAGCCCGGTCTTGGTCACGTCCACGTTGTTAAGCGATCGGCTGAGCTGATGCACCCAAGGCACGAAGGCGAGCGCTGGAAGCGCCGCCCACACGAACGTCTTCCAGCGCGGTGGCGGGAGCACGCACCACCAGCCCGAGCGCGATCCAGACCAGAGTGGTCGCCGAGTCGTACTCCGAGTACATCGCGACGATCGCCCCGGCCGCATAGAGCAGCCCCACCACCGCCTCCTCCCGCCCTCCGCGAGTCGCACCGCGCCCCAGAACGCGCACAGCAATCCGAGATCAGCCAGCATGAACCCGCGACCGAAGTTGGACTCCGCGACCGCGTAGGGACCCACGGCCAACAGCAGCGCAGCCAGCAGCGCCGTGCTCCGGCCGAGGGCCCGGCGAGACACCGCGTAGACGATCGGGACGAGCGCGATCCCGGCCAGCAACGAGGGCAGCCGGATCCATGGCTCGTCAGTAAGCGAGAGTGGCGTGAGCAACAGGTAATAGAGCGGCGGCGTGTTCTCATACGCCGCCAGGCGATGCAGAAAATTCCCTGGTCCCGAGGCCGACGCGACAAGCCACGTGTACCCCTCATCCGGCAGCAACCGATGATCCATCCCCGGCAGCCGAACTACCACCGCTAACGCCAGCACCGCCAACAAAGCGACGGCAACGCCCACGCCGGTCGGTTCAGCCAGCCCGGCAGATAATCGCTCGAGGCGAGGCCTAGCCGCGGCCGACCGAGTGCCGCTCTCACCAGCCACGATGTTCACCGCTCGGTCATCTCCTCACCGCGAGCGCGGGAATCTACGGCACCCCGTGTACAGCGAGGGCACGGGCTCCTCCGGCCTAGACCGTTGTGGACGACGAACGTCGTCCGCCAACATGAAGCACATGGAGCTGACCGGCCAGCTTGGGTCCCACGGTGGTGCTGCGGGGCGCGTCGCGGACGTGTTGCGCCGCTCGCCTGTCGTGATGACCGCGTTACTCGCCGCGCGCGAAATCGCTGCCCCTGAGTGGCTCGTAAGCGCGGGGGCGATCCGGGATGCCGTCTGGGACGACCTTCATGACCGGCCGCTGAACGCCGTCCCACGGGACGTTGATCTGAGCTATTTCGACCTATCAGATCTCAGCCCCGAGCGCGATGCCGCAATTGAGGCGGCGCTCGCGCGAGCGGCTCCGGATCTGCCCTGGGAGGCCAAGAATCAAGCCGCCGTGCACCTCTGGTACCCGGGCCGCTTCGGTGTTGCGGTACCGCCCTTCGGGTCGTGCGCCGAGGCCATTGCCACGTTCCCCGAAACGGCTTCATGTGTCGGCGTCCGGTTGCTGAAAAACGATGACCTGCTAGTCATCGCCCCATATGGGCTCGACGATCTCCTGAATGGCGTGTGCCGACACAACCCCGCGCGGGTCACAGCCGAATACTTCGCGGCGCGGCAGGCAACGAAGGGTTGGCGTGAGCGCTGGCCACGGCTGCGCTACGTGGCTTCCGGCTGAGGACCGGACATGGATCCCCTGAAGCACGTAGACCCCCACCAGCCCCGCAGCCGTCTCTACTACGCCTTCTGCCGGCTCTCGATTACCCGGCTGGGGATGTGGCTCTCGGAGCATGTGGCCTGGAAGCTCGATCCCTACCTGTTGAAGCTCACGCGAGGCCGGATGGGTTCGTCCGGTCCAATCGCCTCGGCCGTGCTGGAGACCCGAGGAGCCCGAACCGGTAGGCCGCGGCGCACCGCCACCCTGTACTTCCACGACGGCGAGCGGGTGATCATCGTCGCCTCAAAGCGCGGCTGGCCGACACATCCGGCCTGGTATCACAACCTGCAGGCCCACCCCGAAGTGGTCTTCGGAGGACGGCGGTTCCGCGCCCACACGGTCGATGATGAAGCCGAGCGACAGCAGTTGTGGGCGCTCGCCGACCAGGTCTTTCCGCCCTTTGGCGATTACCGTGCGTGGGCGAGTGAGGCGGGGCGGGCGATCCCGATCGTCGCGCTCGTCCCGCGTTAGCGGCGCTCGGCGACGGGCTAGGGGCGCTTACCGATGCGCCCAAAACTTTCAGCCGCCCGGTCCCAGTGCCGATTTGTCCCGCATGGGGAGTTCGCAGCCACCTCCTGGATATGCCGAGCCAAAGCGGAGCGAAGAGCCGGAATCACCGGGTCCGCCGTCCGCGACACCCGGACCCTCGCGCCATCGTCCCAAGCTGATCGCAGGCTCCGTCGTCGTGGCTGTGCTCGCCGGCCTGGCGTTCCTGCTCTTTGGAGCTCCGGGCTCGCAGCTGACCTCCCCGATTGCCCAGGCCGCGACGGTGTCATCGAGCACCCCCGGCTACCGGATGCATATGGCGTTGGCGGTGACAGCGCCTGGCCTGAGCGGTGGGATCACGGCTACCGGCCGCGGCATCGTCGATCTGCGGGACCACGCCACGTCGATGTCTCTGACAATGCACCTGGCGTCGGATCCCCAGGTGGCGCAGCAGATCAACGGCGCGATGCGGATGGATTTGGTGATGCGCGGGGCCGATGTCTACGCGAAGCTGCCGGGTGCCGTCGCGGATGCGCTGCCGACTTCGGGGCGGCAATGGGTCAAGATCGATCTCGGCAAGCTGGCCGCGCTTCCGGGGGTCTCGTCTTTCGACAGCGATCCGGCGGCGACCGATCCCAGCCAGATCTTGCCGTCGCTGGAATCCGTCTCGAACAACGTCGTCAACATGGGGACGGAGCGGATCGACGGTATCCAGACCACCCATTACCGAGCCGAGGTGAGCGCCTCCCGGCTGATGAGCGGATTCCCGTCCGCCGACGCTGCGCTGGCCAAGCAGGTCCTCACCCTGCTTCAACGGTCGCTGCCCGGCGGCGCGCTTCCGGTCGACGTCTGGATCGACCGGAGCCATCTCGTGCGCCGGGTCCAGATGAACTTCGAACTGGACTTCCCCAATAGTCAGACGGTGCAGGAGTCGATGACGATCGACGTCAGCGACTACGGCCCCCAGCCAGAACCAGCGGCACCGCCGGCCGACCAGGTGGTCGACCTCAGCGGGCTCGCCGGCGCCGCCGGGTGACGAGCGGTCAGCCGGCAAACGGGCGTGGCTGCGTGACCGCAGCCCGGATCAGCGCAGGGTCGAATTTCAGCTGTCCGTCGGCGGTGAGCAGGCCATTGGTCTCCTGCTCGACGTCCTTCCATTGCGTGTAGACAAACCCGGCGACGTTACGGCTACTGACCAGGACCGCGATCAGGTCGTGAAAACGCTGGTGAAAGTCCTCCTCGTCGAGATAAACGGCGTAGCCGATTCCGGGTGCGGGCCGACCTTGGAAGAGTCCGCCGAACTCGGTGTAGATAACGGCCTCGCCCGGCGGCTCGCATCCCTTTAGATAGACCGGCAGCTCGTTGCCCACCGACAGACGCCGGACACCGTCGGGGAGCTCGAGCGCCGCGATGTGCTCGCGCAGCCGCTCCGCCGAGCTGTAGTCGTGCACGCCGGTGAAGTCTGAACGCGTGTGCTCCCAGCCGTCGTTGGAAGCGCACGGACGGGTCGGGTCGAGTGACTTCGTCAGGTGGTACATCGCGCTCGCATGGTCAGCGTGGAACGGACCGGTCGGCCCCCGCCCATCCGGACCGAGCGTTCGGCATCCCCAGCTCTCGTTGATGGGCAGCCAGGCGATTACGGACGGGCTCGAGAACAACGACTCGACGATCTCGGTCCACTCTCCCGTCATCCGCTGCACATAGCGGGGCGTGTAGTGGAAAGCATTGGCCGCCTCACCGGTGACCATCAGGCCCAAGCGGTCGGCCCAGGCGTAATAGCGCAGGTCCTCGCGCTTCTGGTGGACGCGCACGAAGTTGAACCCGCAGTCGATCGCCAGCTCGACATCGCGGCGCAGGCTCTCGCCACTCGCCGGCGTGAGCAGCCCGTCACGGTCCCAGCGCTGATCCAGTACGCCGCGGAGGAACCGCTCCGTGCCGTTGACGAACAACCGCCCGTCGCGGACCTCGACCTTCCTCATCCCGAAATAGGACCGGACCCTGTCCCGTACCGTCCCACCACCGTCTAGGACCTCGAGCACGAGGTCGTAGAGGGCGGGACGACCCGGCGCCGGTTCCCACAGCACCAGCTCGGACAACTCGATCGTTCCGGCCACCTCGCCCGCCGCATCGGGCTCGAGCTCGGTTCGGCCGGCCGGGCGACCGTCGATCGTCGCGTTGGCCACCACTCGGGCGCCGGGCTCGGAGCCCGCGAGCCGCGCGGCTATGCGGATCGCCTCGTTGTCCACGTCCGGTGTCAGCCGAAGAGCGCTGGCGTGGACAAGATCCACTACCTCCGCCCACACGGGACCGTGGATGCCGGTGCTTCGCGTGTAAAGGATGCCGCTCGGGACGGGCTGCCAGGTCTGTTTGCCCCGGGGCACGGAAGGGTCAAGGGCGTGGTCCCGAGCCCTGACCACGAGCCGGTTCTCACTGGCTGAAAGCGCGTCGGTGACGTCGCACGAGAAACCGGTCTGGCCCCCGCGATGCGACCCGACGAAGGTGCCATTCACCCACACATGGGCCTCGTAGTCGATCGCCTCGAAGTGGACGACGAGGCGCTCTCGACCCGTGCGGGACAGATCGGGGAGCTCGCGGCGATACCAGACGATGTCGTGGATCTCGTCCGGGTCGACGTCCAAGCCAGACAGTCGGGACTGCCAGGCGAAGGGCACATTGATCTCGCGCTCGAGCCGGGCGTTGCCCCGCTCCCACTCCTCTGCTCGCCCCACGTCGCCGTCGTCGAAGGCGAATTCCCACCGCCCATTGAGATCGACCCACTGCTCGCGCCGGAGCTGCGGGCGCGGGTGATCGTCCGGGCTCGCCTCCTGGTGGGCCGACATCGCGCTCGGTCTACTAGGCGATCGCGTCCGCCGGCAGCCCGGCGAGCTCCGCGCTTCGCTCCCACAGTCCGCGCGCGAGCGCGTCGTCTTGGGCCTCTGTACTCGGCTCAGCCACTTTCTCATCCTCGATGTACTCGCCGGTGAGCGAGCCGCCCTCTTCGGAGAGTGCGAGCCACACCAGGGAGCGGGACCCGCGCTCGGGTGAGCGGAAGAACGGACTGCCAAGGGTGGTGAGGATTTTCCAGATCCCGTTCTCGTTCTTGCCGAAGCCCGTGCGCACGACCCCGGGGTGAAAGCAGTTGGCGTGGAGCTCGGGGGCGCGCCGGGCCAGCTCTCGGGTGAAGAGCACGTTGCACAGCTTCGATGCGCCGTACACGCGCATCGCGGCGTACGAGTTCTGCGATTGGAGATCGTCGAGGTCGAGGTGGCCCGACTTGTGCGCGTCTGAGGCTGTGGTGACGACGCGCCCGCCGCGGAGGCGATCTCGGAGCAGGTTGGTTAGCAGGAACGGGGCAAGATGATTGAGGGCGAAGGTTTGCTCCAGTCCTTCGGCCGTCTCATGCCGGGAGGCGAACAACGCCCCGGCATTGTTGGCGAGCACGTCGATGTGCTCGTGACGGCTCTGGAGCTCGTCCGCCAGTCTCCGCACCTCCGCCATCAGCGCCAGATCGGCGACGTGCTGATGGACGGGAGCGCCGCCGCCGGCCGCCTCTGCCTCGGCGGCGACGGCCTTGACTCGTTCGGGTTCGCGCCCGACCAGGGCCACTTCGACGCCTTGCCCGGCCAGCTCGATCGCGGCCGCGCGACCGATTCCACGAGTAGCGCCGGTGAGGACAACAACGGTCATGGCGTGTTGACTCTAGCCGCCCGCCCTTGACGCGGGCCTCGGAGAACCGGCAGGATGCACCGATGCGCGAACATCAGGTCCAGACACCTGACGGCCGCACGCTTCAGGTCGTCGAGGACGGAGATCCGGGCGGTCGCCCGGTGCTCGTTCACAACGGCACGCCAAACTCGCGCTTGCTCTACAGCCGGGACGTGGAGGTCGCGCAGCGTCAGGGCGTCCGGCTCATCTCCTACGACCGGCCCGGCTACGGGGGCTCGAGCCCGCGGCCCGACCGCAAGGTCGCGGACTGCGCCGAGGACGTGCGCGCGATCGCCGGCGCGCTCGGGCTGGACCAGCTGGCGGTCTGGGGAATATCCGGCGGTGGCCCTCATGCGATCGCGTCCGCGGCGCTGCTCGGCGACCTCGTCCCAGCCGTTGGGGTTCTCGCCTCGATCGCGCCCTGGGGCGCTCCTGGGCTCAATTACTTCGAGGGGATGGGAGAGCTGAACGTCGAGGACATGAAGCTGTCGATCTCCGACCCGCCCGCGGCGCGGGCCAAGTGTGAGCGGGATAGGGAGGAGATGCTCAAGATGGATGCAGAGGGGCTCTTCGAGTACCTCAAGACGCTGCTGAGCGACGTCGATGCCCAGGTGCTGACGGGGGAATTCGCCGAGTACATGATTGCCTGCACACGGTCAGGGCTCGCGCCGGGTGCCGAGGGGTGGTGGGAGGACGACCGCGCGTTCCTGGGCGACTGGGGGTTCGCCCTCGAGGACATACGCACCCCCGTCCTGCTGCTCCACGGACGCCAGGACCGCTTCGTGCCGTTCAATCACGGCGAATGGCTGGCTGCGCACATTCCGGGCGTTCAGGCCGAGCTAAACGATTACGACGGCCACCTCTCGCTGGGCGAGAATCACCTCGAAGAGGTGCACGCCTGGCTGCTGGAGCGGATGAACTAGGCGTCGGCTCAGGTCTTGGGATGGGCCAGTCGGGTGGCCGTCTCGCGACCTCGCAGGACGGCATCCGCGGTGAAGTTCCACGCCTCGGCTTCCGCCGGGGATGTTCGCTCCAGGGCGGCGTCTGAGCCGAGCACTCGTTCGGGACGATCCTTGGCCAGCTCGGCCAGGCGCGCCGCTTCGTTGATCGGATCGCCGACGACCGTGTACTCGAAGCGCCGCTCGGCGCCGACGTTCCCGGCCACCGCGATGCCAGCCGACACGCCGATCCCGAAGTCGACCTCGGGCAGCTCGCCCGACAGCCGGGCGGCAAGCGCCCGGGCGGCGCGGAGCGCGTCTCCGGCCGGATCGGGGCAGGCGATCGGCGCCCCGAACACGCACAGGGCGGCGTCGCCCTCGAACTTGTTGACCAGGCCGCTGTGCTGCTCGACCACGTCGACGACCACACGGAAGAAGCGGTTGAGGACGTTCACGACCTCAGTCGCCGGCACGGTCAGGGCCAGCGACGTCGAACCGACCATGTCCACGAAAAGCGCCCCCACCTCTCGCTCCTCGCCGCCCATCTGGACGCCCCGGTCGAGCGCGGCATGCGCCACCTCGACGCCGACCTGGCGGCCGAACAAGTCGCGGATTCGCTCGCGCTCGCGCAGCCCGTCGGCCATCTGGTTGAACCCCGCCTGGAGGAGCCCGATCTCGCTGCCATCGTCGACCGGCACGTGTACGTCCAACTCGCCGGCTTCGACCTGGCTGAGTCCTCGGCGAACTGCCAGCAGGGGATCGGCGATCGCCTTGGCCGCGAACATCACCGCGAGCAGGCCCGCCCCCGTTGCCACCAGGGCAAGAAACAGCTCGGCCGACGCGACGTAGGCGGTATGAACGCCGTGCTTGGTCAGCCCGACGACGGCGACTACGACGACGCCCAGGAGCGGCACCGCGGTGCCGAGCGACCAGGCCATCGCGATCCGCGCGCGTACGCCGGGGGCGACCGGGGCGCTGGCTGGGTTAGCGGCCAAGGCGCGAGCGGTCACCGGGCGAAGGGCCCGCTCGTAGAGGAGATAGTCGAGCGCGCACGTCGTCTCGCCGCCCAACCAGATCGTTGCGCACGCCACCGCCGCGAAGCCCCAGCTCTCGACGATCGCATTGACCACCCCGAATACGAGCCCAGCGATCGTCCACCCGATCACGTCGAGCTTCAGGCCATAGGTCGCCAGACACAGCGTCATCCGATGCTCGCGCTCAGTGGGGAGGCGATCAGCCCTCACCCAATCGACCGCGTCGGCGAGTTGACGCCCGAAGCGGCGGTTGACAAGCATCCCCGAGACGATCACGTAGGCGACGACAAGCGGCCCGTTGAGCAATGCCAGCTTGGTGGTGTCACGAGCGTTGACGAAGATCGGGATGAAGAAGCCGATGGCGATGAAGACGACAATCGACCCGGCGATGCCGGCCATCCAGCCAACCGCCGACAATCGCTGGCGGATCTCGCGAACCAGCGTCTCGCCGTACACGTGGCTGGCTGTATCGACGCCCATCGGTGCATTATCCGCCCGTTCTACACTCGAGTCGTGGCACCAGGACTGGTGAAGTGGACTGTCGGAGCGGGCGCCAAGAAGGTGCCGCTGATGAGGCTGCTGGCCGCGGCCGAGATCGCCTTGCTGGCCCGTGATCACGCCATGCGTCTGGACCGCGACGAGCGTCGTCGGCTGTTGCAGCTGGCGCGCTCGGGTCGGGGGCGCCGCCGGAATCTGTCTCCGGGCCAGCGCGAGGAGCTGGCGGCACTGATCGCCAAGATGGAGCCCCGCCTGTTCGCCGGCACGGCCTTCGAGAAGTTTTCGCCGGTCAAGTTGCCGCGCCGACTGGTGTACGGCAAGATTCGGCCGTAGCTCGCTCGTCCCGGCGCTAGGTGTCGCTTTCGGCGGCTAGGTGCTCGTCGAAGAAGTCGAGGATCCGCCGCCATGAATCCTCGGCGGACGGGTGGTGGTAGTCGAATGCCGTGAGGTGGAGGGCGGGTGCGAGCACCGGTCCGACGTTGATCCGGTTCATGAAGCTGTGGCCGGCGTTCGGATACTCCTTGACGTCGTGGGGGACCTCAAGCTGCTCCAGCGCGCGCTTAAGACGCTCGGCGCGCCCGCGCAGGGTTCGGTCACGCCCGCCGTAGCTCGCCACCATCGGGCAGGCGCCGCGAAGGCGCTCGGCCGCGTCGTTGGGCACCTCGCCGTAGTTCACGGACGCCGCGGCAAAGTCGAAGCGCGGGGCGCTCAGCAAGGCGAAGCCTCCGCCCATGCAAAAGCCGATGATCCCGACGCGACCGGTGCAGTCCTCGCGCTCCGCGAGCAGCCGTCGGGCAGCCTCGATGTCCTCGTAGGCCGGGCCGTTGCCCGAGCGCGATGCTTTGAGGGTTGAGATCACGCAACGCACGCCGCGACCCGAATAGAGATCCGGCGCGAACGCGAGGTAGCCGGCGGCGCCGAGGCGATCGGCTTGCTCGCGGATGTCATCCGTCAGTCCGAGCGAGTCCTGGATCACCACCACGCCGGGCCATGGCCCACCGCCACGCGGCAGGGCCAAGTAGGCACCCAGTTGTCCGGAGGACGCGCTGTAGGTCGTGTCTGGCACTCGACGCGCTCCTGCCCGCTAGCGGCGCACAGGTAACCCTGGAGGCCTATATTGCCGCTCGGCTTTGGATCACCGGAGAGGAGAGGGAGTGGGATGAATCGGGGTCTTCGTGCGTGCGGAGGTGTGAAGTTGACGGTCCTGCTTGCCCTGGGCGGCCTCGCGGTCGTCGCGGTAGTGGCGAGCCTCCTGTCCCCCGCGGCCGGCGCGGCACGCCCGCGCGCCACCGGCAGGATTGCCGCCGCGAGTAAGCCCGCGGCCGACTGCCAGCCGTTCAGCAAACGCCCCTGCCTGCTCCCGTTCCCCAACAACCTGTTCACCAAGCGCGACCGGGCCATGTCCACAGGCATGCGCGTCAACCTCCCCGCCAAGGCGATGCCGGTCAACAGCAGCGGACAACGGATCAGCCCCGCGCAGTACGACCGCAATGACGGATTCAGCCCCGGCAGCGCGATGATCGTCCACGTCCCCGGTCTTGACAACGCAAGGGCGTTCGCCCGCACCCATTCGGTCGGGCTGCTCAACCTGCGCGCGGCCTACGCCAGGAAGCAGCCGATCGTGGTGATCGATCAGGCGACGGGCCGCCGCCAGCTGATCTTCTCCCAGCTCGACGCGAACGCTTCCACGCCCCAGACGACCAACTTGATGATCCTGCCGGCCAAGGAGCTCACCGAGGGGCACACCTACATCGTCGCTCTGCGCCATCTGCGCAATGCCAAGGGTCACGTGCTCAAGGCGCCCGCGTGGTTCGAGAAGCTGCGCGACGGTCGCCGTCTGCCGCGCCGGGAGCGCTCGCAGCGGGGGCGCTACAACCGCATCTTCAAGGCGCTCAAGCGGGCGAAGATCGCCCGGAAGAGCCTCTACGAGGCGTGGAACTTCACCGTCGGGTCACGCAAGAGCCTGACCTCGCGGTTGCTCTCGATCCGCAACAACGCCTTCGCTCAGCTGGGCGATCACAACCTGGCCGACGGGAAGGTGGAGGGCACGGCGCCGAGCTTCAAGGTCTCGAGCGTCACGCTGCTCTCGCCCCAGCTGCGCGAGGTGCAGGGGAGCTTCCAGGTCCCGTGCTTCCTGATCACCTGTGGCTCGACGGCCACCACCGCGTTCCATTACAGCTCCAGCAAGCGGACTGCGCTTCCGACGCAAAGTCCCGGCAACGTTGCCACGGCCCAGTTCGCCTGCATCATCCCCAGCTCTGCCACACCAGGCCACCCGGCCCGAATCTCGCTCTACGGCCACGGCCTGTTCGGCTCGCGGGATGAGGTGACGGACAAGTGGGTCGAGGCGCTGGCCACCGGCTACAACATGGCGTTCTGCGCCACCGACTGGTGGGGGCTGGCAGCGCCCGACGAGATTTACGACGCCGGCATCGTGGCCAACCTCACCAACTTCCCGGTGATCGTGGACCGCCTCCAGCAGGGGGTTCTGAACACGCTCTTCCTGGGCCGGCTGATGGCCAATCCGCAGGGGTTTGCCTCCAGCCCGGCCTTCCGGCTGGGTGGCCACGCAGTGATCTCGACCTCGCACCTGTACTACGACGGCAACAGCCAGGGCGGAATCGAGGGCGGCTTGACGACCGCCGTCTCGCCCGACTTCCGGCGAGCCGTGCTGGGCGTGACCGGCATTGATTACGGCAACCTGCTGATCCAGAGGAGCACAGACTTTGCTCCGTTCAAGGCGATCCTCGAGAAGTCATATCCGGACCAGTCGCTCTACCCGGTCATCACTGACCTGCTGCAGCAGCTGTGGGATCGCGGCGATCCGGGTGGTTATGCGCCGCAGATGACTGCGCATCCGCTGCCCGACACGCCGTCCCATAGCGTGCTGATGCAGATCGCCTACGGCGACTTCCAGGTCAGCATGTACGCCGGCGCGGCCGAGGCGCGGACGATCGGGGCGCGGGTCTATCAGCCGGCGCTCGATCCCGATCGCTCACGCGACCGCCATCTCTTCTACGGGCTCCCGGCCATCAACCACTTCCCGTTCAACGGTTCGGCGGTCGAGATCTGGGATAGCGGTCCGGGTCGCGTTCAGCCGCCGCCCGTGGGCAACGTCCCGCCGACGCCCGGAGTTAACAACATCGATCCGCATCAGGATCCGCGAAATACCCCGTCCGCCCAGGTGCAGATTTCTGACTTCCTGGAGGCAACTGGCTCCGTGGTCGACGCCTGTGGCGGCAAGCCCTGCCACAGTTCGGATTACACGCCGTAGCGGTTCTAACTGCGGGCCATCAGGCGCTTGCTGATCGGGCAGGGCCAGCCAGCGCGGCAGCCTCCGGTTGGGGCCGAACGCCAGCGCGCACCTGCGGTCCGCCCGGGATCACCGAGATCCGTCCCCGATCGGCGGCCGCGAGCGCGTCGCGCGCCACGCGCTCGGGCCGAGACGAAGGTGAACTTGGGCAGCCGCTCGGCGAAGTAGCCCGCGTCGCTGCGACTCCTGAAATCCGGTCGGCACCGGGCCTGGGCACACCGCGGTCACAGTCACCCCTCGGTCCTTGACCTCGGCGTGTACGGCCTCGGAGAGGAGCAGGACGTGGGCCTTGGCCGCCGAGTAGCCGGCGTTGTACGGCAGGGCCTGGAAGCCGGCGGTGGAGGACATGTTGATGATCGCGCCCCGGCCCCGCTGCACCATCCCGGGCAGGTAGCGCGACATCAGGTCGACCGGGGCCTCGACCAGGAGCCGCACCTGCTTGACCTCCTGGTCGCGGCCAGCCTGGGCGAACGGGCTGGTAGATGCCGAACCCGGCGTTGTTGACCAGGATCTCGACCTTGGCGCCGAGCTCCTCGAGCCGGGCCGCCAGCCGGTCCCGGTCCTCAGGGCTGGCCAGATCGGCGGCGATGACCGCGGCCCGATCGGATTCCCCCGAGCTCTTCCGAGAGCTCGGTCAGCAGGCTCCTCGCGCCGGGCCACCAGGGCAACCCGATATCCCCGCTCGGACAGCTGACGGGCAAATTGCTCGCCGATCCCGGACGAGGCGCCGGTGACCAGGGCGATGGAGTCGGGGGCGGGGTCTGGAAGGCTCATGGGTCTAAGCTCCGATCGTTGCGTGCTGCTCGGATTGCTCGGCTGGGCGCGGAACCTCGCCTGGTGTGGGCGATCCGGTCAAGCCGCGACCGCCGGTACCCGCAGTCCGTTGCTAGATTCACAGCTCTCCACGGTGGGCGTAGCTCAGCTGGTAGAGCTCCTGGTTGTGGTCCAGGCGGTCGGGGGTTCGAGTCCCCTCGCTCACCCTCCCGGAAAGCCCCGGGAAGCCGGTAACCCGCTCCACCACCCGCACATCACGGGGATGCGTTCAGCGCCGCCTTCGGCCTGAGCCACCGGGGCAGCGGCCTCCGTCAGCCGTCGGGCCCGGGTTGGCAGCCACGCGATCAGCCCTCCGAGCCCGGGGATCCAGATGGAGATTGCGTGGTAGACGAGTACGGCCCCGACCGAGGCTGCCGGGGAGAACCCGTACAGGACGAGGGCGCCGGCCAGGCCGGAGTCGAGTACTCCGAGGCCGGCGGGCATCGGGATCATCGTCGCCAGGTAGCCGATGAAATACGCGACGGCGAGCGCCAATACGCCGAGGGGGTGGCCGGTGGCGCGGCACGCCGCCCAGAGGGCTGCCATGTCCAGCCAGAGGAAGCCGGCCGCGCCGAGCAGCCGCCAGTGGGGATTTGACAGCGACTGCCACGCTCCTTCGAGCGAGGCGGCGACTGAACGCGCGGTGGCTGCGGCGCGCCCGTGGTAGCGGCGCCCGGCCAGCATCGATCGCCACGGCCGAGCCGATGACGAATACCGAGACGAGGATCGGGATTCCCGAGTGCGCCAGATCGTGTGGGCCGCGGCCGATCCGGCCAGCAGGAAGGCTCCGGCGAAGCCGTTGACGACGAAGCCGAACAGGATCAGGAACGACAGCAGCGCGCCGCAGCGCTCGATGAGGCGACGCGCGCCGATGCCGTGATGGCGCAGCAGCCAGCCGGTGGCCGCCGCGGAGGAGAAGTTTCCGCCGGGCAGCACGGCGCCGGCGCCCATCGCGATCCACGCCACCTGGCGACTGACCGGTCGCGGTGGCTCCGGAAAGAAGCGCCGGAAGACGACCACGTAGCTCAGGCATGACCCGATCTCGAGCGCGACGGCGGCGAGCAGCCACATGGGGTTCATGTCACCGATAGAGCTGATCACCTGCGCGGGGGGTGCCACCCACAGCAGGACGCCCACCGAGACAACGCTGAGGATCGCCGTCCCCAGCACTCGCAAACTGGGCCCGGGCCGCCGGCTGGGCGCCTGAATCGGCGCGCCCCCTGTTCGCCGCTCCACCGGGAGCTAGCCCTGGGTCGGAGTCCGCCGTCGGCTTGGTCGACGCCGCTGCGGCCGCCGGCCGCTCGCAGCCTTCGCGTAGTCACCCGACGGCCGGCGGGGGCTCGTCCCGTCGAGGCCGTGGTCAAGCCCGAGGTGGCGAGCCATGCTCGTGACCTCGTGGCGCTGCTCGGGTGAGAGGAGGGTGATTCCGACGCCTTGCCGGCCGGCGCGGCCGGTCCGGCCGATGCGGTGCACGTAGGTCTCGCTGTCGGCGGGGGGATCGAAGTTGACCACATGAGAGATCCGCTCGACGTCGATCCCGCGCGCCGCGACGTCGGTCGCGACCAGGGTGTCGACGGCGCCGGATTCGAAGCGGGCGAGAGCCTGCTCGCGCTGACGTTGTGACTTGTTGCCGTGCATCGCCACCGCGGGGACGCCGTGCGCTGCCAGCCGTTTGACCAGGCGATCGGCTCCGCGCTTGGTGCGGACGAAGACGAGCGTCAGATCACGGTCCCGACGAAGCTCGTGGACGAGCGCTTCCACGCGGTGCTCGTGCGCGATCTGCACGAACCTGTGCTCGATCTCCTCGTTGGCACGCCGGGCCGCCGGACCGTGCTGGTGAACCACCGGGTCGTGTGCGTAACGGTTGGCGATCCGTCCCGCCTCCCCGTCCAACGTGGCTGAGAAGAACAGCGTCTGACGCTTCTTGGGGCAAGCGGCGACGATCCGGTCGATCGCCGGCCGAAAGCCCATGTCGAGCATCCGGTCGGCCTCGTCGAGGATCAGGACGCTGACGTTCGAGAGCGTGAACGCGCCGCGGGCGAGGAGATCCTCGAGCCGGCCAGGGGTGGCGACGAGCACATGCGAGCGAGCGGCTTCCTTGGCCTGCTTGATCAGGCCCACCCCGCCATAGACCGGGGTGATGCGCAGGGCACGCGCATGAGCGATGGCGCGAAGGTCATCGACGATTTGGGTGGCGAGCTCGCGCGTCGGGGCGAGCACGAGCGCTGCGGGACGCCGGGCCTCGGCCTCAAGCCGCTCGACCAGCGGTATCCCGAAGGCGAGCGTCTTGCCTGACCCGGTGGGCGACTTCGCGATCACGTCGCGCCCGGCCATCGCGTCACCGATGACGGCACGCTGGATCGCAAACGGCGAGGTGATCCCGGCCGCGGAAAGAGAGCTGACGACGGCGTGCGAAACGCCTAGCTCAGCGAAAGATTCTGTTGACATGCACACTCCTTGGCGGCGCACATGGGCCGCGAACGATTCGGGAGGCTCTGGCTGACCCGAACCGCTGTCTATGCGGGACCCAAGAAAGCTGCCTCGCGGCCGGCAGCGCCGACCGCCCTATGAACGTAGCAGCTCTTTTCCTACTGCCTCGCGCGCTGCCGCGCATCGCGCAACCGTTGTTGCGCGCGCTCCATTGCCCGTTCGAGCGCACGCAGGCGGGGGCTGGGCCCGAGGCCCCATCGGTACAGCTTGGCTCGTAAAAGGGCCACGCGGTCGCGGTAGTAGTCGGCCTCCGCCTTCAGTTCCTCGATCTGCCTCGAGCTCACGCGTCGAACTCCCGGACGGAATAGGCGCTGCAGGCCAGAACCTCTCGGACGCCGTCCGTACTGCCGGGCTCGTCCTGACGGAAGACGACAAACGGCCGCTGCCATCCCATGTCGAAGATCGCCATCACCGTCCCGCCATGCAGCGGGTCGGGGAGGCCAACCTCGGTGACGCAGTCCAACCGCCCGCGGCGCGACCACAGGCTGAAGATCCGCTGCCTCCGGGGCAGTCGGCCCAGCTCGAGCTCGATCTCTTCGCGCAGCGTGCGGTAGACGTCCTCGGTTCGACGTTCATCGTCTTTGACTCCGGGGATGAAGAACGCAGTCACGTGGAACTACAGTCCGCGCGCTCGAGCGTCGTCGCTGAGCGCCTTGCCAAGTGCTCCCGGCTGCATACGAGCCTCGAGCTCGCCGAGCCGCTTCTCAAGTCGCGACGATTCACGGTGCACCGAATCCTGCAGCCCCTGCATCATCGCTTCGAGGTGCTCGACGCGAGTCTCGAGCTCACGGAGCAGTCCCTGCTCGGGATCAACTAAGGATGGCTTTGGCGCTTGGTCAGCGGGTTTGGCCGTGCGCCGGATCTGGCGGATCCGAGCAATCAGGCGCTCACGCTCGCGCACATCTCACCACTGACGGGGCCGCTTCGGTGGAGCGGGGCGAGGCGGGTATTGGCGGCGCTCCTCGTCCGTCATCTTGCGGATCACCAGCGAACCGTTCTCGACCTGCTCACGCACCATGTCGAGCTTCTCTTCGTGCTTCGCCTGGGCTCGCTCGCGCGTCGTCTTCGGCGTCGGACGGCGGGGCGTGGACATCCGTCTCCTTCCTTGCCGGCGCGATCACAAATGGCCTGAGAGATTCGCTGCGTCGGCGAGGGGAACCTCACGGGCGGCGACACCGCCCGCTCTCTCACCGTAGCATCGCTACCCGTGAGCGCGAGCGAGGAAACGATGCAGGCCGCCGCCGGCACGAGCGAGGAAACGATGCAGGCCGCCGCCGGCACGAGCGAGGAACCGGTGCAGGCCGCCGCCGGCAGGACCGAGATCACCCTGGTGACCGGAGAGCGCTACCTGGTCGAGGGACAGGCCAGGGACGTCGAACGGACCATCCTCGACGCGGCCCGCGGTTCGATCATGCAGTTCGCCTGGCTCACCGAAGCCGGCAACCGAGACGAGCTTGGGGTCAATCCCGAGCACGTGGTCCTGCTCCGATCTGCCGGTCCTGGGTAGATCAGCCGCGCAGGTGCGTTACCGCTCGGCGCCGGGGGGCATCGTGTCCCGCAAAGCCTCCGGCTCCATCTCGCTCGTCCGCTTGCGAGCGTCCTTCTTGGCCTGCTTGTCGATTCGGCGCTCTCGTAGCTTCTGCTCACGCGCGAGCTTCGCGAACGTCGTCTTCTTCTTTCGGCCTGAGGCCATGCCTGTCCGTCCTTCCTCATGAATGAGGGTTGTTGCCGGTGGCCGGCAACAACCCCCTTTTCAGTCGTCCGCCGAGCTAAACGAGCTGGACGTTCGCCGCCGAGGGGCCCTTGGGGCCTTGCTCGGTCTCATACGAGACCTTCGCTCCCTCGGCCAGCGACCGAAAGCCGCTGCCGACAATCGCGGAGTGATGGACGAACAGGTCCTTGCCGGCTTCATCAGGCGTGATGAACCCATAGCCCTTATCGTCGCTGAACCACTTCACGGTTCCAGTTGCCATGCATTCCCTCCCGGGAGATCGTGTGCTGCGAAACGCGGAAGATGCAAGAGCAACAACAACGAACGCGGGCACTGCTTCGCCGGGCGTTACGCCCGACACGGAAACCCGAGTGTATACGCCCATCCTCCAGCAGCCGTGCATTTCTGGTTGATCGAGTCATTCTGACCGAGCTCGAATGACCTCTCCCGACTACGAGGCGGAGTACAACAATGAGCTACGCGTGCCCGACTTCCCGGCGATCGCGGCGCGATGGCAGGTGGCTTCGGATGCGTATCGGAAGGCCGCTCGTTGCGAGCTTGACCTGCCCTATGGCTCCGGGGACCGGCAGCGCTATGACCTGTTCTTCGCCGGCGGCGATCAGGGTCCGTTGGTGGTCTACCTGCACGGGGGGTACTGGCAGGGCGGCGATCGCTCCTTGTACTCATTCGTGGCCAAGGCGCTGAATGAGTCAGGGATCGACGTGGCCATCCCGTCCTATTCCCTCTGTCCCAACGTGACCGTGGCGGAGATCGTCGAGGAGATGCGCCTCTTCCACCAGCAGCTATGGGCACGGATTTACCGCCGTCCGAGGCTGATCGGTCATTCCGCCGGCGGCCATCTGACGGCAGCGATGCTGGCGACCGATTGGCGCAGGGTCGCCGATGTGCCCAGCGATCTGGTCAGGGCGGGCATGGCGATCAGCGGCATCTTCGAGCTCGAGCCCCTGATCGGCACGAGCATCAGTCGCGCCCTCCGGCTTGACCCGGCCGGCGCCCGAGCGGTCAGCCCGCGCTTCTGGGCTCCGCCCCCGCCAGGCGCGAGGCTGGTCGCGGTCGTCGGTGAGCACGAGGGCGCGGAGTTTCACCGTCAGAGCCGCGAGCTGGCCGCGGATTGGCGGCGGGCCGGAGTCTCGGCCGAGTGCGTGGAAATCGCCGGCGCCAACCACTTCACGCTGATCGACGAGCTGGTCAGGGCCGGGAGTCCGCTCCATGCCCGCGCCCTACGCTTGGCCGCATGAAGGTCGCGATTGTCGGCGGGGGCATCCTCGGCCTGGCCACCGCGCGGCTGATCGCGCTCGAGGTGCCCGACGCCGACGTCGCGGTGGTCGAGAAGGAGCATGAGCTGGCCCAGCACCAGACCGGCCACAACTCCGGCGTCGTCCATGCCGGCGTCTACTACGCGCCCGGCTCTCTGAAGGCCCGGCTGTGCGTCCGCGGCATGTCGCTGCTTAAGACCTTCTGCCTCGAGCACGGGCTGACCTATGACGAGTGCGGCAAGGTGGTGATCGCGACCGACGCGGGGGAGATGCCCCGGCTCGATGCGATCGAGGAGCGCGCGGTGGCGAATGGGGTGCCGGGGCTGCGGCGCCTCGGAGAGGCGGAGCTCCGGGCGATCGAGCCGCACGCCGCCGGCGTCGCGGCGCTCCATTCTCCCGCCACCTCGATCGTCGAGTTCGGGGCGGTGGCCCGAGCGATGGCGGCCGACGCCACCGCGGCGGGGGCGACGATTGAGACCGGGACGGAGGTTCGGCGAGTCACCCGGCGCGGCGACGGCGCAGAGCTCGAACTTGCCGACGGTCGGAGGCTGCGCGCTGACCGGGCGATCGTCTGTGCCGGGCTGCAGGCAGACCGGCTGGCGCATGCCTCCGGCCAGCCGGAGGAGCCGCGCATCATGCCCTTCCGCGGGGAGTACCGGCAGCTTCGACCTGACCGGCGCGAGCTGGTGCGCGGGCTCATCTATCCGGTGCCCGATCCAGCGCTGCCGTTCCTGGGGATCCACCTGACCCGGAGGACCGACGGTTCGGTGTGGGTTGGGCCGAATGCCGTCCTCGCCACCGCCCGTGAGGGCTACCGGCGCGCCGACTTCGTGCCCCGGGAGGCCTGGGACGCCCTCGCTTGGCCAGGCGCAATGCGGGTGTTTCGCCGCTATTGGCGGTCGGGGCTCGCGGAAGCTCACCGCAGCGTCTCCCAGCGCGCGTTCGTCCGCGAGGCCCAGCGCTACGTTCCCGAGCTCCGTTTCACCGACACGATCCCCGCGCCCGCCGGCGTGCGCGCGCAGGCGGTCGACCGCGACGGAACGCTCGTCGACGACTTCCGATTTGGGGCGGACGGCCCCGTGCTGTGGGTACGCAACGCACCCTCGCCGGGGGCCACGTCGTCGCTGGCCATCGCCGAGGAGATCGTCGAGCGAGCGATGGTGCGGCGGGTCGCGGCGGGCTGACAGGGTTGCTTCGCCCGCCGAGGCCTCACCCCACGCCCCGAGCCACGCACAGCTCCTGGAGCCGTTCCATCGCGTCGGCAGGGTTGTCCGGGAGCGCGTCAAGCGCGTCGGCCGCGCGCCGCAGGTCCTCGATCGTGACGCGACGGGCTTCAAGGGCGAAGCGCCCCAGCCAGCGGACCGCCGCCCGCTCGTAGCGCTCGGCGCTGCTGCCGCGGAGCACCAGGCAGATGCGCAGGGCATCGTCGAGGGCGATGCGCGGTAGTTCGAGCGCCGCAGCGACCACCAGCGCCTCGTTGCCGGTGGCGAGCGCTCGTTTGAATCTGGCGTACGGATTGCCATCGCTCGTCACACGAACATATGTTCGCACGAGCTCCGGACGGAATGGCCTCACCGACAGCCGGCGCTCGCCGCTTGGGCCAGACGGGCCCGGGACCTACCCCGAGGGCGTCTCGACCCCGAGCGTGCGAGCCGTGTTCGACTTCGGCACCGAAGACTGGTCGGGGGCGGTGCCCAGCATGTGGTCGCCAACCGTCGAGGTCACTCCGAACCAGTAGTGCTCGTTCTTGTAGTGGTGCAGCCGGTGCCCGCGCCAGATCGTTCGGTAGTAGCGCCCGCGGGGCCGATAGGGAGTGTGGATGAGGAAATGGCACCACTCGTAGATGCCGAGGATCAGGTAGCTGACCAGCAGTCCGGTCGCCGCGCCGGCGAGACGATCGCCGCCGATCACGAGATGAACCGGGAACGAGACCAGCCACACGGTCAGGGCAATCTGGGGGATGAAGATCAGGACGGCGTAGGTCGGGATCAAGACGCCGTCGAGCTCCGCGGGCGCCTGGTGGTGGGCACGATGCTCGCGGGCGGCGATCAGGTCGTACCGGTGCCGCCCGAGTCTGATCGGCTTGGCGTGCAGCAGATAGACGTGAATCGCCCACTCGGCCAGAGGGGTCAGCGCGATCACCGTGGCGGCGACCGCCAAGTCTCGCCAGCTGTAGTCCGCGAGCAGGACCCGAAGGACAACGGCCGCGACGATCGCCCCCGCCAACAACGGGGGCGTCCGCTGGCGGACGAAGGTGCGCCAGCAGTCGCCGAGGGTGAGGACTTTGGGATCGCGACGCGGGACCGAGTCCGCCGGCGCGGTGAGCTGGTCAGCGGACGCCCGCGGCGAAGCGGTCGATTCGACCCCGGTCATTGCACCAGCTTAATGCCCGTCAGGACGAGTCTCTACGCAGGGGTGATGGCTTGCCGCCCCGAATTACCAAGAAACAGAAAATGCGGCTCTCCGGGGTTTGGAGAAGTACCCTTCGGTTGCAGGGAACTTTCTAGGAAGTAGGCTCAGTTATGGACGATCTGAGCGGAGAGAGAAGGCGATCGACAGTTGGTGCTGAAGGCGGCGGAGCTCGAGGCGGAGCTGATCGACACCGTCTGCGAGCGGGTCCGGAAGCGCCTCCCGGACGAGCAGGCCGGGCCGTGCGAGGCGTTCGTCCGCCAGTACTACCACTGGGTTCCGGCCGAGGATCTCGCCGACCGCAGCCCGCTCGACCTTTACGGCGCGGCCGTCGCGCACTGGAATCTGGCGCAGCACCGCGGAGCCGGGGGAGGCCAAGGTCCACGTCTACAACCCCGAGTTCGAGCACCATGGCTGGTCATCGCCCCATACCGTGCGTCGAGATCGTCAGCGACGACATGCCGTTCATCGTCGACTCGGTGACGATGGAGCTGGGCCGCCAGGGTTACGGCATCGACCTGGTGATCCACCCGGTGATCTGGGTGCGGCGCGACAGCGACGGCCAGCTGATCGAGGTGCTCGAGCCCGGCGCAGCAGCGAGACCGGACGCGCAGCCCGAGTCGATCCTCCACGTCGAGGTCGCGCGCGAGACCGATCGAGAGGCACTCGGCGCGGCTGTCCGAGAAGGTCGAGCGCGTGCTCGGCCGAGGTCCGGGCCGCCGTCGAGGACTGGCAGGCCGATGCGCGAGCGCACGCGAGCGCCTGATCGAGGAGCTCGACTCCGCAGCCGCCGACCGGTCGACGCGGACGAGCGCGCCGAGGCCAAGGCATTCCTGGGCTGGCTGGCCGACAACCACTTCACCTTCCTCGGCTACCGCGAGTACGAGCTGATCCGCGGCGACGAGGAGATGGGGCTGAAGGCGGTGGCCGACTCGGGCCTCGGCATCCTGCGCGGCGCCGCCGGTGACGCCCTACACGAAGCTGAGCCAGAAGGCGCGCGACGCTGGCCACCGCGCCGCACCCGCTGCTGCTGACCAAGGCGAACTCCCGGGCCACCGTGCACCGGCCCGCCTATCTGGACTACATCGGGGTCAAGCGGTTCGACGCCGACGGCGAGGTGATCGGCGAGCGCCGCTTCCTCGGGCTTTACACGACCTCGGCCTACAAGGCCAGCGCGCGCGAGATCCCGATCGCTGCGCGGCAAGGTCGACCGAGTGTTCGACCGGGCGGGGTTCCCGCCCGACAGCCACGACGCCAAGGCGCTGATCGAGATCATCGAGTCCTACCCGCGCGACTCGCTGTTCCAGATGGACAGCGACGACCTGTTCTCGATCTCGATGGGGATGCTGGGGCTGGGCGAGCGCCAGCGGGTGCGGCTGTTCGTGCGCCGCGACCAGCTCGACCGGTTCGTGGAATGTCTGGTCTGCATCCCGCGCGACCGGTTCAACACCGAGAACCGCGAGCGGGTCGGGCGGATCCTGCATCGAGGAGTTCGGGGGCAGCCACCTCGACTGGACGCTGCAGCTGTCGGAGTCGCTGCTCGCGCGCGTCCGCTTCATCATCCACACCCCCAACGGGATCGCCGACGGATTACGACGTGGCCGAGATCGAGGCGCGGCTGGTGCAGGCGACCCGGGCCTGGACGGACGATCTGCGGGCGGCGCTGATCGAGGAGCACGGCGAGGAGCAGGGAGCGAGCATGTTCCGGCGCTACGAGCGCGCGTTCCCGCCCGGCTACCGCTCCGACTGGGTCGCGCGCTCGGCCGTGGTCGACATCGGCCGGCTCGAGGAGCTGCGCCCCGACGGCGAGCCGATCCTCAGCCTCTACCGGCCGCTCGAGGCCCAGCAGGGCGTGGTCCGCTGCAAGCTGTTCAGCTCGGGCGGCGTGTCGCTGTCCGACGTGCTGCCGACGTTCGAGCACATGGGCGCCAAGGTGGTCGACGAGCGGCCGTACGAGATCGCCCCGGACGGAGCCGACCCGGCCTGGGTCTACGACTTCGGCCTGCGCATCGCGACCGAGGACATCGACGAGATCCGCGAGGACTTCCAGGAGGCGTTCCTCGGGCGTGTGGCGCGGCGAGCTCGAGGACGACCGGCTGAACGGGCTGGTGGTGGAGGGGGCGCTGACCGGGCCGGCAGATCACGATCATCCGCACGATCGCCAAGTACCTGCGCCAGGCCGGGATCGCGTTCTCGGACGCGTACATGGAGCGGACCCTGCTGGCGCATCCCGAAGATCGCCACGCTGCTGGTCGGGCTGTTCGTCGCCCGCTTCGACCCGACCGTCACGACGACCGCGACGGCGCAGCAGACCAAGGCCGAGATCGAAGCGGCGATCGACGCCGTCAAGAGCCTGGACGAGGATCGGATCCTGCGCAGCTTCCTGTCGGTGGTGTGCGCCGATCCTGCGCACGAACTACTTCCGCGACGACCGGTGGCCGGATGGCGCACCGATGCGACGAGCGAGCTGACCGGAGCCCGGACGAACGGTGACCGGGCGCCGGCGGCCGCTGCGCCCTACGTCTCGATCAAGCTCGACCCGACGGAGCTCTCGATGCTGCCGCTGCCGCGGCCGCAGTTCGAGATCTTCGTCTACTCGCCGCGGGTCGAGGGGGTCCACCTGCGCGGCGGCAAGGTCGCGCGCGGCGGGATGCGGTGGTCCGATCGCCGCGAGGACTTCCGCACCGAGGTCCTCGGCCTGATGAAGGCGCAGATGGTCAAGAACGCGCTGATCGTGCCGGTCGGCTCGAAGGGCGGGTTCGTGGTCAAGCGCCCGCCCGCGGGGGCGGGCGGGAGGCCCTGAATCGAGGAGGGGATCGCCTGCTACAGGACGTTCCTGGCGGGCTTGCTCGACATCACCGACAACATCGTCGGCGGCGAGTGCGTCGCCCCCGAGCGGGTGATCCGTTACGACGAGGACGATCCCTACCTGGTCGTCGCCGCCGACAAGGGAACGGCGACGTTCTCGGACATCGCCAACGAGATCTCGGCCCAGTACGGCTTCTGGCTGGGCGACGCGTTCGCCTCGGGCGGGTCGAAGGGGTATGACCACAAGGCGATGGGGATCACCGCCCGGGGAGCGTGGGAGTCGGTCAAGCGCCATTTCCGCGAGCTCGGGCACGAACATCCAGGAGACCGACTTCACGGTCGTCGGGATCGGCGACATGTCGGGCGACGTGTTCGGCAACGGGATGCTGCTCTCGCCGACACATCAGGCTGGTGGCTGCGTTCAACCACCTGCACGTGTTCCTCGATCCGAACCCCGATCCCGAGGCCAGCTTCGAGGAGCGCAAGCGGCTGTTCGAGCTGGCGCGCTCGTCCTGGAGCGACTACGACGAGTCGGCGATCTCCCGCGGGGGCGGCGTCTATCCGCGCAGCCGCGAAGTCGATCGCGATCTCCGACGAGGTCAAGGAGGCGCTGGCGATCGAGGCGACGAGCTGTCGCCCGCCGAGCTGATCCGCGCGATCCTCGGGCGCCGGTCGACCTGCTCTGGAACGGCGGCATCGGCACCTACGTGAAGGCCTCCGACGAGAGCCACGCCGATGCGGGCGACAAGGCCAACGACGCCTTGCGGATCGACGCCACCGAGCTGCGCTGCCGCGTGGTCGGCGAGGGCGGCAACCTCGGCTTCACCCAGCGCGGCGCGGATCGAATACGCGCTGGCCGGCGGCCGGATCAACACCGACGCGATCGACAACGCGGCGGGAGTCAACTGCTCAGACCACGAGGTCAACATCAAGATCCTGCTCGACTCGCTCGTCGCCGACGGCGACATGACCGAGAAGCAGCGCAACGAGCTGCTGGTCGAGATGACCGACGCGGTGGCCGAGCCGTCCTCTACAGCAGCTACACCCAGACCCAGGCGATGAGCCTGGCGCTGTGCCAGGCCGCCGCGATGATCGACGTCCACGCCCGGCTGATCCGCCACCTCGAGCAGGCCACGCGGCCTCGACCGGGAGATCGAGTTCCTGCCCAGCGACGAGGTGATCAACGACCGCAAGGTCAATCACCAGGGGCTGGTGGCGCCCGAGCTGGCGGTGGTGATGGCCTACTGCAAGATCCTGCTCTACATGCGGCTGCTCGATTCCGATCTGCCCGAGGACGAGTACCTGGCCCATGATCTCGAGCGCTACTTCCCGCCGCCCCTGCCCGAGCGCTACGCCGAGCGGATGCGCAGCCACCGCCTGCGCCGCGAGATCATCGCCACCGTCGTCGCCAACCAGCTGGTCGATCGCGCCGGCACGACGTTCGCGTTCCGGCTGAGCGAGGAGACCGGGCGCATCCGCCCGCTGCTGGCGCGAGGCTACGCGGTCGCGCGGGAGGTGTTCGACATGCGCTCGTTCTGGGCCGCGGTCGAGGTGCTCGACAACCAGCGTCGAGGCGAGCACACAGCTGACGATGCTGATCGAGGGGCGGCGAGCTGGTCGAGCGGGCGACCCGCTGGCTGGTCCGGTGGGCGGGCGACGGCGATCGACATCGAGGACACGCTTCGCCAGTTCGAGTCCGGGCGCGGCGATGCTCGGCGGGGCGATCCCCGACGTGCTCGACGGAGCGGATCGCGAGCTGTACGACGAGCGGTGGCGGAGCTGATCGAGGCTGGCGTGCCCACTGAGCTCGCCCACAGCGTGGCGGCGATGCCGGCGCTGCTCTCGGTGTTCGACATCGTCGAGGTCGCCGAGGCCACAGGGCGCGAGCTCAAGGCGGTGATGGTGATCTACTTCCGCCTGGGAGAGCGGCTGCACCTGAACTGGCTGCGAGATCGGATCTTCGAGCTGCCGCGCGCCAACCGCTGGCAGGCGTTGGCCCGGGCCGCCCTGCGTGACGATCTCTACAGCCTGCACCGAGCGCTGACCCAGGAGATGCTGGAGACCGCCGATCAGGCCGAGAGCGAGTCGGCGATCGAGCAATGGGAGCGGCGCAACAAGGCGGGACTCGAGCGCTCGCTGAGCATCCTCTCCGACATCAAGGCCTCGCGCAACTACGACACCACGACGCTGCCGGTCGCACTGCGCGAGGTCCGCAACCTGATCCGGGGTGGGTCGGCGTCCAGCGACGAGCCACTGGCCGCGGTCACCAGTAACGAGTTTTAGGGCCGCGCTTCGCTGGCCCTCCGGTCAGCCTCAGTGAACGGTGGCCGTCCGGCTGTAGTCGGTCTGGCCGGTCGAGGGATCGACCCAGGCGAGCCGCACCGCTGCCCGCCGCCGGAAGCGACACGTGGTTGAGGAAGAAGCCCTCCGAGTTGGTCGTCTCGATCTGCTGGGCGTCGGTCCAGGCGCTGGTTCCGCGGCGTTGGTACGAGCAGCTGGCGCGATCTGGACGGCCCCGTGATTGGCGGGCCGGAGCTCGCCCCACACCGTGAGGTGGCCGTGGGAGGCGGAGGGCAGCCAGATCGGGAGCATGAACGCGTCGTAGGCGGGCTTCTGGCCGCCGTCTGAAGAACAGCAGGCCGCTCTGGAACGTGCTCCAGTACGCGCGGCTGCCCTTGCGGGCGCCGGCCCGGGGGTTGTCGTCGACGAGCAGGAACTGGGTCAGCGCGCGGACGTAGCCGTCCCTCCAGGTCATGTACTCGCCCTGGTTGAGCCACGTGGCCTGCTCGCTCAGGCGAGGTCCTCACGAACGGGTTCGGCGGGTTGCGTCTTGTAACCCCACTCGGTCAGGTACATCGGCACGCCACCGCGGCGAGTCTTGCCGTAGCTGCGGAAGATCCGGTTGAGGGTCCGCTCGAGGACGCCGAGGTTCGCGAGCGTGACGTGCCCGTGCCGTCATTTCGGTTGGGGGCGACGTCGAAGGAGTAGGGATGGTGGGCGTAGCCGGTGGCGCGAACAGCCCCGGGTTGCTGCGAGACGAACTGCCGGCGGCTGCCCGAGCGCGGACAGCTGATCGCGCTAGCCGCTGCGCCCGACAACGGGCCGGTCATTGGCGCCCACGCAGTAGAGGGCCTGGACGAACGGGAGCGGCAGGATCCAGCCGCGCGAGGCGGTCTCGCCGATCAGGATCGTGTCGCGGCCGTGGCCGGTGGCCCGCAGCGCGCTGTAGGCGGCGTCGACGAGCTGGCGGTAGAGCACCGGTGCGATCAGGACGCGACCGCGGCCGGACCGCGCCATTGGGGATTCAGCCAGGCGCCCTCGTTCGGCTCGTTCCAGATCCCCCAGTAGTTGACCCGCGGAATCGCGGCGTCGCCCGGCCCCGGAACGTAGTTGCCGCTGTAGCGCCGCGCCACCGCCTCGCACGAACTGGCCGAACTCCCTCGCCGAGGGCCGGTAACGACCACGGATATCCCTGCGTGGGATGTCCCCTGGCCACCGCCCAGGCCGGGGCGGGCGGCGTGAGCTCGAAGTACACGCTGAAGACCCAGCTGCTGGGCGTCGCTGACCAGAAAGTCGTAGCGCTCCCAGGCGCCGGGCGGATACGCGGCCGGGTTGGTGGCGTCGAAGTGGGGGCGCCTGCTTGGAGTCGGATCTTTGGAGCCACCAGCCACCAGACCATCGACACCTTGATCCGGTCGACGCCGAGCGCCTTGGCCTGCTCGAGCGTCTGGTACATCTGCGCTCGGGGTGGCGTAGATGAGCTGGTTGTCGTCCATCAGAATCGACTGCTCGTGGCGGACGCGAGCGCGTGCGCGGGAAGCGCGCAGAACAGCGCGCAGACGGCCAGCGCCGTCCGAGTGACCATCTGCCGGAGGCCCATGCGGCGGGAGATGGTAGAGCCGAGCCGCCGACTACGCGTCGAGCGCGGCGATCTGCTCGGCCGTGCGGTGGGCCAGCGACATGATCGAGACCATCGGGTTGACCCCGGGGGCGGTCGGGAACGCGCTCGCGTCGCCGATCCATACGCCGCGCATGTCGTGCAGCTGTCCGCGGCCGTCGGCGACCGAGTCGGAGGGGTCGCGGCCCATCCGGCAGCGAGCCCATCTGATGCGCGGTGAAGATCGTGATGTCGGCCGGGCCGTAGGGGGCCTGCTCGATCCGGGTCACGAAGTCCTCGAACGGCTCGCCCGAGTCCCGCCGCCACGACGAGCTCCTCGGCGTGCAGCGTCCGGATCTCGGGCGCGCCGGCGGCGTGGTGCAGGCGGGCCAGCTCGACGTGCGCGCGGACGAACAGCCGGCGGTCGAGCTCGTCGGTCAGCGACCAGCGGACCACGCGGCTGGCCGTGTCTGATCGAGCACCACCTCGCCCTCGCCGTGGTCGCGGGCCACCGACAGGAACGGCGCGTGGTGGGCGAACATCCGCGCGAACTCGCGCTTGTGCTGCTCGCCGTCGCGCCAGGGGATCCCGGCGGCGTGGACCGCCGGCAGTCGCGCCGACCGACTCGATCAGGAACCCGTGGTCGCCCTCGCAGCCGGCGAAGTGGTCGGAGACCTCGGACTGGATCTGTCCGATCCAGCCCTCGATCGGCTCCTCGTAGATGCCGTTGACGATCGACGCCGGGTGCAGACGCAGGTGCTTGCCGACCGCCGGGCCGCCGATCCCCGAGCGCAGCAGCAGGGCCGGGGACTCGATCGAGCCGCAGGCGACCACCACCGTCGGGGCCTCGACGGTCAGCTTCGTCCGCGAGCCGTCGGCTGTGCGTGACGGTCGCCTCGACCCCGGTCGGCGCGGCCGTCGTCGACCAGGATCCGGTCGGCGTGGCAGCCCGACGACGACCGCGGCCCCGGCGTCGGAGGCGTCCTGCAGGAAGGTCTTCAGCGTCGACTGCTTGCACCCCTTCTGGCAGCCGGCGAAGCAGTAGCCGCACACGCGCGGGTCCTCGCAACTGGGGTCGACGTTGCGGACGATCGGGCGGTGCTCCATGCCGAGCTCGTCGAACGCCTTGATCATCTTCTTGTGCTGGCGGTTCTGGGTGGTCGCCTCGTCGGTGGCGCTGATCCGCTTCATCACCGCGTCGATGTGGCGCGTCGTAGTCCGGCTGGTCGATCCCCTCGATCCCGTGCTCGGCCCACTCGCGCCGGATCCGCTCCGGCGTGCGCAGGCAGTTCATGTAGTTGACGACGGTGCCTCCGCCCAGCGTCGAGCCGGCGAAGATCGACGATCGAGCCGTCCTCGGAGCCGAGCAGCCCGCCGCCGAGGTACAGCTCGAGCAGGCCGGGCAGCTCGAGCTGCTTGAAGTCGGCCTCGTTGCGGTAGGCGCCCATCTCGAGCACCAGCACCGACTTGCCGGCCTGCTGGAGCTCGGCCGCGATCACGCGCCGCCGGCGCCCGATCCGACGACGCACACATCGGCGCTCAGCGTCCGCTCGTCGCCCTCGACGTCGAGCACGTCGATCGTCTTCGGCGCCTGCTCGGGGGACGGGGGGGCGGACAGCGGGCCCGGATAGCCGAGCGCCTCCCAGCTGGGGTTGCGGCCGTGCTCGTCCGGCAGCCCGTAGAAGAACAGGAAGGTCAGGTTGCGCAGCGCCAGCACCCCGAGCCGCGCCTCGTGCGAGGAGGCGGCGACGTCGTGCAGGATCTGCGTGCGGGCCTCGAGCGGGAGGTTCGCGAAGTCGTGCTGGGCCAAGCGCCGTCGAGCAGATCGGCGAAGCCCTGGATCTGCTCGGGCGCCATCGCCTGGGCCATCAGCCCGATCGATCTGCTCGGGGACGCCGAGATCGCTGGCCGAGCGCCCGAGGATACTCGCGCAGCGGCTCGCTCGCGTCGCCGCGTCGTGCACCGCCGGGACGACGGTGTCGCACACCGCCTCCAGCGTCCGGCGCTGAACGTCGCTCAGGACCTCCGCCGCAACTGCCACCAGCCACTCTCCTCGGTCGCGGATCTCTCAGCGAGATCCTAATGCGCGTGCTCGCGAGGCGCGGTGCGCGTAGCAGCGCGACCAGGACGAACGCCCCGATGTCGATCACGCCGGCGAGGAAGAACGCCACGGGGCCGGTGAGCGAGCCGCGCCGGCGAGCCGGGAAGCATGCTGGGCGGAAGCTATCAGTCTGCACGCCATGGCCTCCGCCCGTCAAGACCAACGTCACCGAGCTGCCCGAGTCGCGCGTGCGCGTCAGGCCGAGGTGCCCGCCGAGGAGGTCGAGCGCCGCGTCCAGCAGGCGGCGCGCGAGCTCGGCCGCCAGATGCGGGTTCCGGGCTTCCGCAAGGGCAAGGTTCCGCCGCCGGTGGTGATCCGGCGGCTCGGGCGCGAGACGGTGCTCGACGAGGCGCTGCGCAGCTCGCTCGGCAGCTGGTACGTCGACGCGATCGACGAGGCCGGGATCACGCCCGTCGGCGAGCCCGAGCTCGACGTCGGCGAGCTGCCGGCCGCCGGCGAGCCGCTGGCGTTCTCGATCGAGATCGGGGTCCGGCCCGCAGGCCAGCTCGGCGCAGTACAAGGGCCTCGAGGTCGGGCGCCGCGAGCCGCAGGTGGACGAGGCGGCGATCGACGAGGAGCTCGAGCGCCTGCGCGACCGGCGTCGCGACGCTCGAGACCGTGGAGCGGCCGGCCGAGCAGGGCGACCACGTGGTGATCGACTACGTGGGCACGATCGACGGCGAGCCGTTCGAGGGCGGCGAGGGGCGCGACCAGCTGCTCGAGCTCGGCTCGGGAACGGCTGATCCCCGGCTTCGAGGAGCAGCTGATCGGCGCCAGCGCCGGCGAGGAGCGGGCGGTCGAGGTCACCTTCCCCGACGACTACCCGGGCGAGCTGGGCGGCCAGCGAGGCGCCAGTTCGACGTCAAGCGTCACCGAGGTCAAGGCCAAGCGGCTGCCCGAGCTCGACGACGAGTTCGCGGCCGAGGCGGCGGGCTTCGACACGCTGGCCGAGCTGCGCGAGGACATCGCCGGCCGGCTGCGCGAAGCCGACGAGCGGGCGATCGAGCGCGAGTTCGAGGAGGCCGTGCTCGAGGCGGCGGTCGCCGAGGCCGAGATCGAGGTTCCCGAGAAGCTGGTTCACGCGCGCGCGCACGAGCTGCTCGACCAGATGCTCTCGGCGCTCGCCCGCCAGGGCATCTCCAAGGAGGCCTACCTGCGCATCGCCGGCAAGGACGAGGAGAGCTGGCGCACGAGGCCGAGCCCGAGGCGGCCGCGGCGCTGCGCCGCGAGGCGGTGCTGGCGGCGGTCGTCGAGGCCGAGCAGCTCGAGCCGGGCGAGGAACGGCTGCTCGAGGCGCTCGAGCCGGGCGCCGAGCGCACCGGCACGACGCCCGAGAAGCTGCTCGAGCGGCTGCGCGCCAGAGCGGCCTCGACCGCCTGCGCGAGGACGTGGCCAACCGGATGGCGGTCGAGCTGCTCGTCGCGCGAGGCGAAGCCGATCAGCGTCGAGCAGGCGAAGGCGCGCCAGAAGCTGTGGACGCCGGGCAAGGAGGAGGCCGCGGAGGGCGCGGGCCAGCTGTGGACGCCCGGCAGCTGAGGCCCGTCACCGCTGCCGATCGGGGCTCTGGACCCTCGCAGGCGGGCCCAGGGCGATTGCTACATTCGGCAGGAATCCGGGAGCCAAGCAAAAGAAGCGAGGACCATGAGCCCACTCGTACCGATGGTCGTTGAGCAGACCTCCCGCGGGGAGCGCGCGTTCGACATCTACAGCCGCCTGCTCAACGAGCGGATCATCTTCCTGGGCACGCCGGTCGACGATCAGATCGCCAACCTGATCGTCGCCCAGCTGCTGCACCTCGAGTCCGAGGATCCGGACAAGGACATCTCGGTCTACATCAACTCGCCCGGCGGCTCGGTGTACGCCGGGCTGGCGATCTACGACACGATGCAGTTCATCAAGCCCGACGTGCAGACGATCTGCGTCGGGATCGCGATGTCGATGGGCGCGCTGCTGCTGGCCGGTGGCGCGAACGGCAAGCGGATGGCGCTGCCGAACGCGAAGATCCTGATTCACCAGGTTTCGTCAGCTTTTCAGGGCCAGGCGACGGACATCGAGATCCACGCCAGGGAGATCATCGACGTGCGGCGACGGCTGGACGAGATCATCGCCCAGCCACACAGGGCAGGAGCTGGACAAGGTTCGCGCCGATACAGAGCGGGACTACTTCATGAGCTCGGAGGAGGCGAAGGACTACGGAATCATCGACCGCGTGATCTCGCAGCACTAAGGCACTACCCTTAGGCTTCGGGTCAGGCGGCTGGCGCCGTATCCGGAGAGAGGAATCGCATGGCACGTCCCACGGACTCCAACGAACAGCTTCTCTGCAGCTTCTGCGGCAAGTCGCAGCGGCAGGTCAAGAAGCTGATCGCCGGCCCCGGCGTCTACATCTGCGACGAGTGCATCGATCTCTGCAACGAGATCATCGACGAGGAGCTCACCACCCCGCCGAGCTTCGACATCGAGAACCTCCCCAAGCCGCGGGAGATCTACGACGTCCTGAACGAGTACGTGGTCGGCCAGGAGCAGGCCAAGCGCTCGCTGTCGGTGGCCGTCTACAACCACTACAAGCGCGTCCAGATGATGCAGTCCGATGAGAACGACATCGAGCTGCAGAAGTCGAACATCCTGCTGCTCGGGCCCGACCGGCTGCGGCAAGACGCTGCTCGCCCAGACGCTGGCCAAGATCCTCAACGTCCCGTTCGCGATCGCCGACGCCACCGCGCTGACCGAGGCCGGCTACGTCGGCGAGGACGTCGAGAACATCCTGCTGAAGCTGATCCAGGCCGCCGACTACGACGTCAAGAAGGCCGAGACCGGGATCATCTACATCGACGAGGTCGACAAGATCGCCCGCAAGGCCGACAACCCGTCGATCACCCGCGACGTCTCCGGCGAGGGCGTGCAGCAGGCGCTGCTGAAGATCCTCGAGGGGACCACCGCCTAGCGTGCCGCCCCAGGGCGGCCGCAAGCATCCCCACCAGGAGTTCCTCTCGATCGACACCACCAACGTGCTGTTCATCTGCGGCGGCGCGTTCGCCAACCTCGACCAGGTGATCGAGCGCCGGATCGGCCACCAGGGAGTCGGCTTCGGCGCCGCGATCCAGTCCAAGGAGCAGCGCGACATCGGCGAGATCTTCGAGCACTGCCTGCCCGAGGACCTGATCCAGTACGGCCTGATCCCCGAGTTCATCGGCCGCCTGCCCGTGATGTCGGCCATCCACCAGCTCGTCGCGGGACGAGCTCATGCAGATCCTGACCGAGCCGCGCAACGCGCTGGTCAAGCAGTTCCAGCGCTTCTTCCAGTTCGACGGGATCGAGCTGGTGTTCGCCGACGACGCGCTGTCCTCGATCGCCGACAAGGCGCTGGAGCGCGAGACCGGCGCCCGCGGCCTGCGCTCGATCATCGAGGAGGTCCTGCTCGAGGTCCAGTTCGAGCTGCCCTCGCGGCGCGACGTCCGCAAGTGCGTGGTGACGCGGGAGACGATCGAGAAGGGCAGTGCCGCCGACGCTGGTGACGGTGGCGGCGCCGGAGAGGAAGAGGCGGCGTAGGAGCCCCCTCCGCTCCCACGCGTCTCGAATCCTCTCCGAAGGCTGGTCTGCTCAGAACGCGACGGCGCGGGTGGCAGCTCCCCACGCCGCCGCACCTGCGACCGCCCCGCCCACCTCGCTTAAGAAGCCGGTTGCGGGCCGACGTGTGGACAGGCCCCCCTACACTGCGGCCGATGACCGAGCTGGAAGCGAGAACCCGCTACGACCCCTCCGAGGTCGAGCCGCGGATCGCTGCAGCGGTGGCTCGCGTCGGGGCTGTTTCATCCCCCGGCCGAGGGCGAGGCGAGCGAGAACTACTCGATCGCGATCCCGCCGCCGAACGTGACCGGCTCGCTGCACATGGGCCATGCCTTCCAGGACTCGATCATGGACACGCTGATCCGCTATCACCGGATGCAGGGCCGGCGGACGAAGTGGATCCTCGGCACCGACCACGCCGGGATCGCCACCCAGACCCAGGTCGAGCACGCGCTCGCGGCTGAGGGCACGAGCCGCCAGGAGCTCGGCCGCGAGGCGTTCAGCGGCGGGTGTGGCGGTGGCGCGAGGAGTACGGCGGCACGATCATCGAGCAGCTCAAGCGGCTCGGCGCCTCGTGCGACTACGACGACGAGCGCTTCACGCTCGATGCGGCGTACGTCGACGCCGTGCTGCGGGTGTTCGTCGCGCTGTACGAGAAGGGCTACATCTACCGCGACCGCTACATGGTCAACTGGGATCCGGGCAGCCGCTCGGCGATCTCCGACCTCGAGGTCGAGGACCGCGAGGTCACCGACACCCTCTACTACATCGACTACCCGCTGGCCTCGGGCTCGGGCTCGGTGACCGTCGCCACGGTGCGCCCGGAGACGATGCTGGCCGACACGGCGATCGCCGTCCACCCCGACGATGAGCGCTACCGCCGGCTGATCGGCGAGACGGCGATCCTGCCGCTGGTCGGGCGCCGGCTGAAGATCATCGCCGACGAGTACGTCAAGCCGGAGTTCGGCACCGGCGCGCTCAAGATCACCCCCGGGCACGACCCCAACGACTTCGAGATCGGCCGCCGCCACGGCCTCCAGCAGGTCAGCGTGATCGGCGAGGACGGACGCATCACCGACCAGGCGCCGGAGCGGTTCGTCGGGCTGACCGTCGGCGAGGCGCAGGAGGCCGTGGTGGCCGAGCTGCGCGAGCAGGGCCTGATCGCGCGGACCGAGCCCTACACCCACACCGTGCCGTTCTCGCACCGCTCCGGCGAGCGGATCGAGCCGCTGGTCTCGCTGCAGTGGTTCATGCGGATGGACGAGCTCGCCAAGCCGGCGATCGAGGTCGTGACCAGCGGGCGGGTCCGCTTCCACCCCGAGCGCTGGGCGCCGCGTGTATCTGGACTGGATGGAGAACATCCGGCCGTGGATGATCTCGCGCCAGCTGTGGTGGGGCCACCAGATCCCGGTCTGGTACCGGGGGGAGGAGACCTACGTGGGCCGTGAGCCGCCGGCGGGCGAGGGCTGGGAGCGCGATCCAGACGTGCTCGACACGTGGTTCTCGAGCGCGCTGTGGCCGTTCGTCGACGCTCGGCTGGCCGGAGCAGACCGCCGAGCTGCGCGCCTTCTATCCCACCGACGTGCTCGTCACCGCCCGGGACATCATCTTCCTGTGGGTGGCGCGGATGATCATGATGGGCCTCGAGTTCACCGGCGAGGTCCCGTTCGACGACGTCCACATCCACGCCGTCATCCAGGCGCCCGACGGCCGGCGGATGTCGAAGTCGCTGGGGACCGGGATCGACCCGCTGGACCTGATCAACGGCGGTCCCCGCCCGCCGGTCTTTCCTCAAGGAGGAGACTTCCCGGCCTACGGCGCCGACGCGCTGCGCTGGGGGCTGCTGGCGATGGCCTCGAGCCAGGACGTCCGCTTCAGCGAGGAGAAGGTCGCCCAGGGCCAGCAGCTGACCAACAAGCTGTGGAACGCCTCGCGGCTGATCCTGCTGCGGATCGATCCTGCCGAGCGGGCGGCGATCGCGCCGGCGACGGTCGAGGATCGCTGGATCCTGTCGCGCCTGGAGCGCGCGACGAGCTCGGTCCGGCGCGCGGATCGAGAGCTACGACTTCTCCCACGCGGCGCTCGAGCTCTACGACTTCGTCTACGGGGAGCTGTGCGACTGGTATCTCGAGCTGGTCAAGCCTCGCCTTTACGACGGGGACCGCGCCGCCGCCCGGACGCTGCTGCACGTGCTGACCCAGACGCTGGCGCTCGCGCACCCGATGATCCCGTTCGTGACCGAGGAGATCTACGGGCACGTCCCCGGCGTGCCCGGGCTGCTGGCCGCGGGCTTGTCGCAGGCGGCCGACGGCCGCGATCGACGAGGCGGCCGAGCGCACCGCTCGGCCAGGCGATCGAGGCGGTGCGCGCGCTGCGCGGCTGGCGTGACCACGCGGGGGTCAAGGCGGGCGTGCGGCTCTCGGCGCGGCTGGCCGCCGACGGCTACGAGGACGACCGCCGAGCACGTCGCGCGGCTGGCCCGGGTCGAGTTCTCCGAGGATGGCGGGGAGCCGGTGGAGGCGGTCCCGGTTCCCGGCGGCGCGGTCGAGATCCTGGCCAGCGAGGGCCTCGACCTCGAGGCGGCGGAGCGCAAGCGCGAGGCCGAGCGGGCGCGGATCGGGACGGAGATCGAGCGCCTCGAGCGAAGCTGGCCAACCAGGGATTCGTCGAGAAGGCGCCGCCGGACGTGGTGCAGGCCGAGCGCGACAAGCTCGAGCGGCTGAAGTCCGACCTGGAGGCGCTGTGAGCTTCTCGCTCGAAGACGCCGAGCGCTACCTGCTCTCGCTCGAGCTGTTCGGGATGCGGTTCGGCCTTGACCGGATGCGCCGGCTGATGACCGCGCTCGGCCACCCCGAGCGGCGCTTTGACTCGATCCACGTGGTCGGGACCAACGGCAAGTCCTCGACCGTGCGGATGATCGCGGCGATCTTGGCCGAGCACGGCCTGCGCACCGGGCGCTACTTGTCCCCGCACCTGGTCGTCGTTCGCCGAGCGGATCCGGATCGACGACACGGATCTGTCTTCCAGCGAGTTTGCCGCGGCCGTGCAGCGCGCCGCGCACGCCGCCGAGCTGGTCAACCGCTCGCTCGACAACGACGACCGCGTGACCCAGTTCGAGGCCCTGACGGCGGCGGCGTACTCCGAGCTGGCGCTCGCGAAAGGTCGAGGTGGCGGTGATCGAGGCCGGGCTGGGTGGCCGCTACGACGCCACCAACGTGATCCCCTCGAAGGTCCAGGTGCTGACCAGCGTCGGTCTCGAGCACACGCGCTGGCTCGGCCCGACGATCGCCGACATCGCCGACGGAGAAGCTCGACGTGGTCAAGCCGGGAGCGACGCTCGTCCTCGGCTTCGGGCTGCACCCCGACGCCGTGGCCGTGGCCGAGCGGGTGGCGGCGGAGCGCGGGGCGAAGATCATCCAGGCGGGCAGCGACCCGGGCGTTGCGGTGGGGGCGCTCGGCGTCTTCCAGCGGCGCAATTTCGCGCTGGCGCGGACCGCGGCGGAGGCGTACCTGGGCGAGCTCGATCCCGACGCCGTGGCCCGCGCGGCCGCTCAGGTCCGCGTGCCCGGCCGGCTTCAGATCGTCGACCACGAGCCGCTGACCGCTGCTCGACGGGGCGCACAACCCGGACGGGATGGCGGCGCTGGCCGAGTCGCTGCCGGAGATCGCCGCCGGCCACGACCGCGTCGTCGCCGTGGTCTCGATCCTCGACGACAAGGACGCGGCGGGGATGCTCGCCACGCTGCTGCCGGCGTGCGATGGTCTGGTCCTCACCAGCAGCCAGAATCCGCGCGCCTTGCCACCCCCGACCTTGCAATCTCTCTCCGGCCAGCTCCACGGTCCGCCGTCGGAGATCGTGCGCGATCCGCATGCCGCGCTATGGCGGGGGCGTGAGCTCGCCGGTCCGGATGGCCTGGTGCTCGCCACCGGCTCGATCTACCTGGTCGCCGATCTGCTCTCGCCGGCGAACCGCCGTCGCGCCTCGATGCTGTGAACGCGATGAACGACCGGGACGACTATCCGAGCTTCCTGACGATGATCGGCCTGGTCGCGCTGACCGTGGCGATCGTGATCCTTGTCTTCTTCGGGATCGGTTATCTGTTCGGCCGGATGTTCCTGTAGCCGCGTCGTAAACCAACCTACGGCGGGTACCAGGCCAGCGCAGAAGCGGCTACCCGGAGCAGATTGACCTCACCGACCATTACACTCGCGACGCAATGCTCTTACTGATCGGCGTTTTCGGGATCAAGAACAGCACGATCAACCTCGTCGTCGACCTGCTGATTCTGTTCCTCGTGGTCGTCTGGCTGGCGCTGGTGTACTGGACCTACGCCGACGCGCGGCGCGGATCGCCGACCCGATGCTGATCGGATGCGCGACGGCGGCATCGCTGTTTCCGTTCGTGGGCACGATCGTCTACATGATCGTTCGCCCGCCCGAGTATTTGGACGACGTGCGCGAGCGCGAGCTCGAGATGCAGGCCGCCGAGGCGCGGTTGGCCGAGCTCGGCTACCACCTCTGCCCGCACTGCGACTACGAGGTCGAGAAGGAGTTCCTGCGCTGTCCGAACTGCATGCGCAAGCTCAAGGACCCGTGCAAGAAGTGCGGCAGGCCGCTCGATCCGGGGTGGAAGATGTGCCCGTACTGCGAGGCGGAGATCGGAGCCGTATCGGTCCAGCAACGGCGCCCGCGGCGCCGTCCGGCCAGCGAGCAGCCCATCGCCGGAACTGCCCCCCGGGGCAGCGCAGGTCTGGCTGAGCGCACGGCTGAGCGCACGGGCACGGTGTCCGATCGGACCAGCCGGTCGCCGATCGCGGTGCACCGCCGGCGCCGGTCGAGCGCACCCGGCCGTCCCGTCCCTGAACGGCACAAGAAACGGAGTCGTCTGCATGGAGCGAACGCTCATCCTCGTCAAGCCCGATGCCTTCGCCCGCAACCTGACCGGCGAGATCATCGCCCGCTTCGAGCGCAAGGGGCTACGGCTGGTGGCGATGAAGCTGATGACGATGACCCGCGAGCTGGCGTCCGAGCACTACGCCGAGCACGAGGGCAAGCCGTTCTACGAGGAGCTCGTCGCATTCATCACCTCGGGGCCGCTGGT
Organism: uncultured Solirubrobacterales bacterium; assembly: GCA_963834635.1. Lineage (GTDB taxonomy): Bacteria > Actinomycetota > Thermoleophilia > Solirubrobacterales > Solirubrobacteraceae > Palsa-465. The sequence continues at coordinate 181,882 of CAWICI010000004.1, forward strand.
GGCGATGGTGCTCGAGGGCGAGCAGGCGGTCGAGGCCGCCCGCCAGGTGATCGGCGCGACCAATCCGCTCGAGGCGACCACGGGATCGATCCGCGGCGACTACGCGGTCGAGGTCGGCCAGAACATGGTCCACGGCTCGGATGCGGACCGAGTCGGCCGCGCGTGAGGTGGCGCTGTTCTTCCCCGACCTCGGCTGAGCGCAGCGCGGGCGGGTGAGCCGGCCGCCGCTCATTCTGGCCTCCCGCTCGCCCCAGCGGCAGGGCGATCCTCGCGCAGCTGGGAGTCGAGTTCTCGGTCGCTCGTGCCGGAGGTCGAGGAGCTGGTGACGGGACCTCCTCAGGAGGTTGTGCTCGAGAACGCCTACCGCAAGGCGGAGGCGGTGGCGCAGGCGCGGCCCGATGCCGTGGTCCTGGGCGTCGACACCGTGGTCTCGCTGGGCGCGCGGATCTACGGCAAGCCGCCTGACGCCGCCAGCGCCCGCGAGACGCTGCAGGCCCTCTCGGGGCGGATCCACGCCGTGATCAGCGGCATCTGCCTGATCGAGCAGGGCCGGGCCCGGACCGCTGCCGCGACGGCGCAGGTGCAGTTCCGGGCGCTGAGCGAGCGCCTGGTGGAGTGGTATGTGGAGAGCGGCGAGTGGCGCGAGCGTGCCGGCGGCTACGCGATCCAGGGTCGCGGCGCGGCGCTGGTGAAGCGGATCGAGGGGGATTACCTGAGCGTGGTCGGACTGCCCGTGGCCACCCTGCTCGAGCTCTCGCCGGGGCTGGTGGAAGGGGTCTAGCGAGGAGCGCTCCAGCCTCGGGCGGGGGTTAGATCGGGGCTAAATTTTCCCTGCTTGGGCGCCGCTTCCGGCGAGAATCGCCGCGGACGGGTGTTCGATACACTCGCGTTCGGACGGAGCGGGCAGCCTGGGCGGGGCCCGCCGTAACTTGCCGCCCCGTCCCCCGCGTCCCGTTTTCCTCTCACTAACGCATGGGCTTTTTCACGTATCTAACCGGCTTCGGCGGCCGCGACATGGCGGTGGACCTGGGGACCGCGAACACGCTGGTGTACGTCCGCGGTCGGGGGATCGTGCTCTCCGAGCCGAGCGTGGTGGCGGTCGACTCGCGCACCGGCGAGGTGCATGCCGTGGGGATCGAGGCCAAGCGGATGCTCGGGCGTACGCCGGGGACGATCTCGGCCATCCGGCCGCTGAAGGACGGCGTGATCGCCGACTTCGAGGTGACCGAGGAGATGCTCCGGCACTTCATCCAGAAGGTCCACCAGAACCGGTGGGCGCACCCGCGCGTGGTGGTCTGCGTGCCCAGCGGCGTGACCGGGGTCGAGAAGCGCGCGGTCGAGGAGGCGTGCCTGTCGGCCGGGGCACGCCAGGCCTACCTGATCGAGGAGCCGATGGCGGCCGCGATCGGCGCCGGGCTCCCGGTCGGGGAGCCGACCGGCTCGATGGTCGTGGACATCGGCGGCGGCACCAGCGAGGTGGCGGTGATCTCGCTCGGCGGGATCGTCGTCTCCCAGTCGATCCGGGTCGGCGGAGACGAGCTCGACGAGGCGATCATCAACTACGTCAAGCGCGAGTACAAGCTGCTGATCGGCCAGCAGACGGCGGAGGAGGTCAAGCTCGAGATCGGCTCCGCCTTCCCGATGAGCGAGGAGGTCCAGGCCGAGATCCGCGGCCGGGACATGGTCTCGGGACTGCCGAAGACGGTCGTGCTGACCAGCGAGGAGATCCGGGCGGCGCTCGAGGAGCCGGTGTCGCAGATCATCGACGCGGTCAAGGAGACGCTCGACCGGACGCCGCCGGAACTCGCCTCCGACATCATGGATCGTGGCATCATGCTTGCGGGAGGCGGCTCGCTGCTACAGGGGCTCGAAGAGCGTCTGCGTCACGAGACGCAGATGCCCGCGCACCTGGCCGAGTCGCCGCTGACGTGCGTCGCGGTCGGATCAGGAAGGTCGTTGGAGGAATTCGAAGCGATCCACCGTTCGAGCAAGAATTCACGCAACCGGCGCCGCCGGTACTAGGTTCACTGACCTGGTGCCGAGGTGGCGCTGAGCAACAGTTTGGAGATCTCCATCTCGTGCATGACAAGCAAGTCCGGCGACGGCGCGCGGTTCTCGTGCTGCTCGTCGGCGTTTCCCTGATCCTGCTGACCGCCTACTTCGGCGAGTCGCCCGAACAGCCCGCTGCACAGCGTGCAGCGGGGGATCGTCGAGGTGCTCTCGCCGATCCAGGAGGGCGCCAGCAAGGCGCTGAAGCCGGTCCGCGACGTCGCGGGCTGGTTCTCGGACACCTTCCACGCCAAGTCCGAGCGCGACCAGCTCGAGCGGAGGTCCAGAACCTGCGCGTTCAGCTCGCCGCTGCCCAGAGCGCCGAGGCCGAGAACGCGCAGCTGACCAAGGAGGTGGGGCTCGACAACTCAGGCGCGATCTCCTCCTACCACCCGGTCGCCGCCAACGTGATCGGGCGCGACCCGACGCTGTGGTACGCGACGATCGAGGTCGACAAGGGCTCCGACGACGGCGTCCACGTCGACGATCCGGTGACCGGCGACGGCGCCCTGGTCGGCGAGGTCTCGACCGTCGCCCCGACGGTCTCGTTCGTGACCCTGATCACCGACCACTCGTTCGCGGTCACCGCCCAGGTCCAGGATGGCGCCGGCGACACGGGCGTGCTGGTGCCCGCGGTCGGCAACCCCAACCAGCTGATCCTCCAGTACCTGCCGCCGCACGCGCCGATCCAGGTCGGCCAGCAGGTGGTGACGGCCGGGTTCAAGTCGCGGTCCGGGAGCCTCGACTCGCTGTTCCCGGCCGCGATCCCGATCGGGCAGGTCTCGAACGCCAACCAGAACACGCTGATCAACAGCGGCGACGGTCCAGGTCAACCCGGCGCGCCGACCTGCGCCACCTCGACGTCGTGCAGATCCTGACCAGCCCGCACGGGCACCGAGCGGGCACAGGTGCCGTGACGGCGACGGAACTGGCGCGTGAGCCGGACGTGCATGGCTCTGAAGCTCCGTTCAGGCTGGTGCTGCTGGCGTTCGTGTCGGTGGTGATCCAGGAGGCCGCGATCTCGCAGATCTCGATCTTCGGGGTCAGCGCCGACCTGACGCCGCTGGTCGTGATGTCGGTCGGGCTGCTGACCGGGCTCGCTGGCCGGCGCGATGACGGGCTTCGGCATCGGCCTGTTCGTCGACATGGTGCTCGTGCAGACGCTCGGGGTGACCTCGCTGCTGTACATCGCGATCGGCTACTGGTCCGGCCGGCTGCGTGAGCTGCGCGATCCGGCCCACGGCCTGGTGCCGCTGGCGCTGGGAGCCGCGGCGACCGCGTTCGCCGGGCTCGGGATGGCGCGTGATCCAGTTCCTGCTCGGCGTCGACGCGCCGGTCAGCCTGCTGCTGCTCCAGCAGATCTTCATCACGGTGCTGGTCAACACGCTGATCGCGCTGCCCGTCTACGCGCTCGTGCGGCGGATCATCGCGCCGGTGCTGCCCCAGGATCCGCGGCGGCGCCGGCGCCGCGCCTACAGCACCGGCGGTCTCAGCCCGCTGCAGCCGCCCGTCCGAGCGGCTCGTTCGGCCCCAGCGATCCCGGCCCGAGCCCGATGATCCAGCCGCCGCGAAGATCGCCGTCCTACCGCTCACTCCGCAGCTCGCGCTGCGCGTGGCCGTCCTGGGCAGCTTCGCGCTGGCGATGTTCGCGATCATCTTCTTCCGCCTGTGGTTCCTCCAGGTGCTGTCGGGCAACCAGTACCTGGCCCAGGCGAGCACGAACCGGGTCGCGACATCTCGATCCAGGCTCCGCGCGGGGAGATCCTCGACCGGCGGCGGGAACATCCTCGTCGACAGCGTGCCCTCGACCGAGGTTCAGATCTCGCCGCCCGGACCTCCCCGGACGCCGGCGGGCAAGCGCCGGCGGCTGTACCGCCGGCTGGCATCGGTGCTGGGGATGTCGGACAAGCGAACGCAGATGCCCGGTGAACGGCAGCAGGGGTGCTGCGCCTGACGCCGATCGCCTGCCCCATCGCCCAGGGCGTGGCGCAGCTGCCCTACGCGAACGTGACGATCAAGACCGACTGTCGCGACGATGTCCTCTACTACCTGGCCGAGCGCCAGGACGAGTTCCCGGCGGTGAGCGTCCAGCAGGTGTGGCTGCGCTCGCTATCCCGCTGCACAACGCTGGCCGCGCAGCTGTTCGGGACGGTGGGGCGGATCACCGCGCTCCGAGAGTCCACGATCCGCGCTTCCGCGGCGTCTCGCAGAACGACGTCGTCGGCCAGTCGGGACTCGAGTGGTACTACGACCGCTACCTACAGGGCGTGGACGGCGCCGACCGCGTGCAGGTCAACGCGCTCGGCCAGTTCAACGGCTACCTGTCCGAGCACAAGCCGATCCCCGGCCACAACCTCAAGCTGTCGCTCGAACCTCGATCTTCAGAAGGCCGGGCAGCAGGCGCTGCAGGAGTCGATCGCCACCAACCCCCGCCGGCGCCGGCGGGCGCGTTCGTGGCCATGAACCCGACCAACGGCGCGATCTACGCGATGGGCTCGCTGCCGACGTTCGACCCGAACATCGTTCGCCAAGCCGGTCTCGCAGTCGGTCTACGACCAGCTCAACAACGCCTCGAGCGGCTATCCGCTGTTCAACCGGGCGATCCAGAGCGCCTACCCGACCGGCTCGACCTTCAAGGGCATCACCGCGACCGCGGCGCTGCAGAGCGGCGCCTGGAGCCTCGGCGACGAGTACGACGACACCGGCGTGTACTACGCAGGACGGGCCGGGCGACCTGCGCCACAACGCCGGCCACGCCTCCTACGGAGTGCTCGACATCACCCAGGCGATCAAGGTCTCCTCGGACGACTTCTTCTACAACCTCGGCCGCCTGCTGAACAGCGACCGCGCCCAAGGGCGGGCCGCTGCAGCAGTGGGCCCACCGCTTCGGGATCGGGCGGCGGACCGGGGTCGACCTCGGCGGCGAGAACGCCGGGATCCTGCCCTCGCCGCGAGTGGCGGGCCGGCCGCGACAAGCTCGAGCTCGAGTGCGAGCAAGGCGACCGGCCCGTTCAAGGGCCAGGCCAAGCATCGCGTCGTGCGGGATCGCCGACGGCCGGCCGTGGTCGGTCGGGCGACAACGAGAACCTGGCCGTCGGCCAGGGCGACCTGGAGGCCACGCCGCTCCAGCTCGCGACCGTCTATTCGGCGATCGAGAACGGCGGCACTGTCGTCCGGCCGCACGTGGGCTCGAGGTCGAGTCCGCCGACGGGACCGTGCTCGCAGCAAGATCGACCCGCCCCCTGCCCGGCATCTCCAGATCGACCCGACGAACCTCGAGGCGATCCGCATGGGCCTCCACGAGGCGGCCTCGGAGCCGGGCGGAACGTCGGCCGACGTGTTCGCCGGCTGGCCGCAGAGCCGCTACCCCGTATACGGCAAGACCGGGACCGCGCAGCACAACAACCAGGCCGACCAGGCCTGGTACGTGTGCTTCGTCCCCGACCCGGTCAAGCCGATTCTGGTCGTGGTGACGGTCGAGCAGGGCGGCTTCGGCGCGGTCGCCGCGGCTCCGGTGGCCCGCGAGATCCTCTCGCAGTGGTTCTTCGGCAAGCGCGGTCCGTTCGTGGTCGGGAAGTCGAAGACGCTGTGAGCGCGATGCTCATCACCCCGGGCGGGGAGGACGCGGCGTGAGCGCGACCGCGATCCACACGACCGAGGACGAGGTCGCCCCGCTCGCGTCCGCGGCCCTGTTCCTGTTCGACCCGCTGCTGATCGTCGCCGCCTTCGGGCCTGGTCGCGTGCTCGCTGGTGACGCTCAAGGGCGCCACGCGGCACTCGATGCCGGGCCATCCGCTCTACTACGTCGAGCGCCAGGCGATCTACGCCGGGCATCGGGTTGCTGCTCGCGCTGGTGCTCTCGCGGATCGACTACTCGCGTCTGCGCGAGTACCGCTACGCGATGTACGCGGCTGCTGATCGCGCTCAACATCATCGTGTTCGGGATGCCGCAGGTCCGCGGCGCGCGCCGCTGGATCCCGCTGCCCTTCCTCCAGGTCCAGCCGTCGGAGTTCGGCAAGGTCCTCCTGATCGTCTCGCTGTCGGCGTTCATGGTCAACCGCTCCAGACGCCTGCACGAGTGGCGCACCACCGCGCGGATCATGCTGCTGGCGCTGGTCCCGGCGCTGATCGTGATTCCCCAGCCGGACCTCGGCACGGGGATGGTGTACGTCGCGGTCGCGTTCACGATCCTGTTCGTCGCCGGCACGTCCTGGAAGCAGCTGACCGCGCTGGTGGCGATGTTCGCCGCCTCGGTGGCGATCGTGCTGGCCGGCGCGCCGGCGCTCGGCGTCCACGTGCTCAAGCCCTACCAGGTGCAGCGCCTGACGGGTTTCCTGAATCCGTCGCACGACCCCCAGAACCAGACTTACAACATCACCAATCGCTGATCGCGATCGGCTCGGGCCAGAAGACCGGCGCGGCGTTGCCGAGGCCACCCAGACCAACCTCAACTTCCTGCCCGAGAACCAGACCGACTTCATCTTCTCCGTCGTCGGCGAGACGTACGGGTTCGCCGGGGCGGCGCTCGTGCTGTCGCTGTACGCGTTGCTGATCTGGCGCACCCTGCGGATCCTGACGATGTCCAAGAACCTGTACGGGACGCTGATCGCCGGCGGGATCCTGGCGATGATCATGTTCCAGGTGTTCGTCAACGTCGGGATGACGATCGGGATCATGCCGATCACGGGCGTGCCGTTACCCCTGATGAGCTACGGCGGTTCGTCCGTGCTCGTGACCTTCATCTCGATCGGCCTTCTACAGTCGATACATGTGCAGGCACGATTGACCGCCGCAGGCAAGGGAAGGGCACTGGTTTCGTGATCGCTGACGCGCCAACTCGACGGCTGGTTGCCGCCGGCCAGGAAGGGGCTGCGCCGCCTCACGTCGAACCATGTGCCTATCGCTCGCGCCGCCGCATGGCGTGCGCCGAGCAACTCCTATCGCCCGCGCCGCCGCACGGTGCGCGCCGGGCGCCACTTCAACCGCCCGTGCCGCCTCTCGCGCGCCGGGCGCACAACTCAAAAAGGACTAAGAGAATTGAAGAAGCAAGTATTGGTCAGCGTCGACCGGGGAGAGACCCGCGTCGCGCTGCTGGAGGCGACGGGGAACCGTCGCCGCAAGCGGAAGACCGGATCGGGGTCCGCGCCGGCGCCGTAAGAGCGCCAACCCCGCCGCCGGTTATCAAGTCGCCGAGCTCTACCTGGAGCGGCGCGGCGCCCGCTCGATCGTGGGCAACATCTACAAGGGCCGCGTGGACAACGTCCTCGCCGGCCTGGAAGCCGCGTTCGTCGACATCGGCCTGGAGAAGAACGGCTTCCTGCACGTCGACGAGATCGTGCTGCCCGGGGTCGAGACGCCGCGGCGGGGCCGCGGCAGCGGCCGCGAGGCGCGGCAGATCACCGACATGCTCAAGCCCGGCCAGGAGATCGTCGTCCAGGTGGTCAAGGATCCGCTGAAGACGAAGGGCGCGCGCCTCTCGATGGATCTGACGATCGCCGGCCGCTACATGGTCCTCGCGCCGTACGGCGAGGGCGTCGGGCGTATCCCGCCGGCTCGACGAGAAGGAGCGCGATCGCCTGCGCAAGGAGGCGGCGAAGCTCGATCTCGAAGGGCGCCGGCGCGATCATCCGCACGGCCGCCCAGGGCGCCAAGCGGGCCGACCTCGAGCGCGAGCTCCAGTACCTGTTCAAGCTGAACGAGGTGCTTGCAGAAGCGAGTCGCCGAGAGCCCGCGCCGGCGCTCGTCTTCCAGGAGGCCGACCTCTCGGTCCGGGTCGTGCGCGACATCTTCTCCGACGCCTTCGAGCGCGCGATCGTCGACGACCCCAAGCAGCACCACCGGCTGGTCTCGTTCTTCTCGCGCACCGCGCCCGGAGCTGGTCGATCACGTCGAGCTGTGGGAGGAGGACAAGCCGCTGTTCGAGGCCTTCGGGGTGGAGCAGGTGCTCGACTCGACGCTTGTCCCGGCGGGTCGATCTCCCCAGCGGCGGCTACCTGATGATCGACTACGCCGAGGCGCTGACGGTGATCGACGTCAACTCGGGCTCGTTCATCGGCCGCGGCCGCGGCGCCCGGCTCGAGGACACGATCACCAAGACCAACCTGGAAGCGGCCGACGAGGTCGTCCGCCAGCTGCGGCTCCGGGACATCGGCGGGATCATCGTCATCGACTTCATCGACATGGCCCGGGCCCGCAACCGCGACGCGGTCCTCAAGACGCTGCGCAAGGCGCTCGACGAGGACCGCACGAAGACGTTCGTGGTCGAGATCTCGCCGCTTGGGCTTGGTCGAGATGACCCGCCAGAACGTGACCGACGGCGTGCGCGAGATCATGACCCGGCACTGCCCGACGTGCGACGGCGAGGGCGTGATCAAGTCCGAGGAGACGATCGCCATCGAGTTCGAGCGCCGGATGCGCGACCTGGCCAAGGAAACCAAGGCCGATGCGCTCCTGATCCAGATGAACCCGCGGGTGAGCGCCGAGTTCACCGCCAACGAAGGCCGGGTCCTGCGCGCCGATCGAGGAGAGACACGGGCAAGCTGTTCGTGTTCGAAGGCTCGGAGGGATTGCCGCTCGAGCATTTCGCGGTTCTGCTGGAGGGAGACCGCGAGCAGGTGCTGGAGCGGGCGCTCCCGTTCCGCGAGGGCGAGGAGGTCCATGTCGAGATCGTCGAGCCGCATATGTACAGCCCCGGCGACGCCGTGGCCAAGGTCGACGGCTACATCATCTCGATCACGGGCGGAACCCCGTACGTGGGCGAGAAGCACCTGGTCCGGATCGAGGAGGCGGGGCGGACGTCGGCTCGAGCGTCGCTGGTCGACGTGGCTCCGGCCGAGGTTGACGGGTCCCGGGGCCAGGACGGCCAGAGCGAATCGGGCGATGTCCTAGAATCAAAGCCTCGGCGCCGCGGCCGCAGAGGCGGACGGCGCCGTTCCGGTGCCAAGGCTGAGTCCGCCGGCGCATCCTCTGAGTGACCATGACCTACGCAATCGTCAAGACCGGCGGTAAGCAGTACCGCGTCGAGCAGGGCCAGTCCCTGCTCGTCGAGCGGCTGCCCGTGGACGGGGGTTCGGACGTGCAGCTCGAGCCGCTGCTGTACGTCGATGGTTCCGATGTGGTCGACGGCGAGGCCATCTCCGGCGTCACCGTCCAGGCGCGCGTCGTCGCCCACGAGCGCGGTCCCAAGCTGCGAGTGGTCAAGTTCAAGCCCAAGCGCGGCTACAAGCGCCGCACCGGCCATCGCCAGGAGCTCACCCGGCTCGAGGTGACGGAGATCAAGCTGGGGTCGGGGCGCTCGCGCAAGAAGCCCGCGGCCGCGGACTCGGAGCCCGAGGCGAAGCCCGCGCGAGCTCGGGCGGCGCGTAAGCCGGCGGTCAAACCAGAACCTTCGGAGGGCGAGAATGGCTCATAAGAAAGGCCTCGGCTCATCCCGCAACGGCCGTGACTCCAACGCCAAGCGCCTCGGGCGTCAAGGTGTTCGCCGGCCAAGCGGTCACCGGCGGCGAGATCATCGTTCGCCAGCGCGGGACCCGCTTCAAGCCCGGCGACGGCGCCGGGATCGGCAAGGACGACACGATCTTCGCCCGCTCTGCGGGCACGGTCCAGTTCACCCGCGGCCGCCGCGGCCGCGTGATCTCGGTCCTGCCGGACGGCGCGGGCGAGGCGTAGGGCTCGGGTCGGGCGTCCGGCTCGGCCCGCCCCGAGGGGCTTACTCGATCACGCCGGCGCCCCGCCGGTGGCTGGAGTGAGCCGCCGAGCTCCGTGGTGCACAGCGGGCAGCGCCGCGCCTTGATCGGGATCGCGCTCGTGCACTCTGGGCACTCCTTGGTGTCCGGGTCCTCCTGGGCCCGGCGGGCCATGAGGTGATTGACCGGGAGCACGACGAAGAAGAACACCGCGGCCGCGATCGACAGGAACGTGATCAGCGCGTTGAGGAAGTCGCCGTAGAGGAAATGGCTCCCGTTGATCGTGAACGACAGGCTCTCGAAGTTCGGCTTACCGAAGATCATGGCGATGATCGGGGTCAGCAGGTCGGCCACCAGCGCCTTCACGACAGCGGCGAAGGCCGTCCCTATGACCACTGCCACGGCCAGGTCGACAACGTTTCCCCGCAAAAGGAATTTCTTGAAGTCGGTGAGGACCGTCATCTCACAACACCTCCCATGTCGATGGCTGCCCCTTGCATCCACGAAGGTTGGGGCGCGCCGCGGTTGTCAACAATCGCCGGAACGGACCGGAATATGGCCGGGCGTCCCAGCGCGTGCCAGCCTATAGCCGTGCAAGATCGAGCTCGCATCCATGTTCAGGCCGGAGCCGGCGGCAACGGCTGCCTCAGCTTCCGGCGCGAGGCCCACGTCCCCAAGGGCGGTCCCGACGGCGGCGACGGTGGCCGGGGCGGCGACATCGTGCTCGTCTGCGACGACTCCCATGCGTGACCTCGAGCGCTTTCGCCGGAGCGTCCACTTCAAGGCCGCCCGGGGCGGCCACGGGCAGGGCTCGCTCCGGCACGGTGCCGATGGCGACACGCTCGAGATCGCCGTGCCGCCGGGAACCGAGGTGCTGGTCGAGGCCGACGGCACGCGCTATGACCTGGTCGTCTCGGGGCAGCGCGCGGTGGTCGCCCGGGGCGGATCCGGCGGGCGCGGCAACAAGCGCTTCGCCGGGCCTACCCATCAAACCCCCCGATTCGCCGAGCGGGGCCTGCCCGGGGGCGAGACGCTGGATCACCCTGCAGCTCAAGCTGCTCGCCGACGTCGGGCTTGGTGGGACTGCCGAACGCCGGCAAGTCGTCGCTGCTGGCGCGGATGACCCGCGCACATCCGAAGGTCGCGGACTACCCGTTCACGACGCTGGAACCGGCGCTGGGAACGCTCCAGGCCGATGATCGTCAACTGGTGATCGCCGACATCCCCGGGCTGATCGAAGGGGCGAGCGCCGGCGCCGGGCTGGGTCACGAGTTCCTCGCCCATATCGAGCGCACGCGGTGCCTCGTGCACGTCGTCGAGGTCCGCCCTCTCGATGACTCCGATCCGGTCGAGAACTACGCCACGGTCGAGCGCGAGCTGGCGCTCCACGACCGCCGCCTCGCCGGCCTGCCCCGCGTGCTCGCTCTTTCCAAGGTCGACCTGATCGACCCGCAGACCGCCCACGACGAGCGCGCACAGTGGGAGGAGCGGGTGGGGCCGGATGTGCCGGTGATCCTCACCTCCTCGGCCACCGGCGCCGGACTCGACGAGCTCGGCCGCACCCTCCTGACCCTCGTCCCCCAGGACGAGCCCGCATCCGTCGACCAGGTCCCGGAACGTCCGACCGAAGCCGCCGCCGAGCATCGCGTATTTCGTCCCGCTGCCTCCCGGGCCTACCAGGTCGAGCGGGCTGGCGAGGGCAGCTACCGGGTCAGCGGTGCCGGGATCGAACGGCTGGTGGCCCGCTATGACCTTGACAACGAGGACGCGCTCGCCCATCTCGAGCGGCGCCTGCGCGGCGTCGGCGTGATCGACGCGCTGGCGGCAGAGGGCTTCGAGCCGGGAGACGAAGTCGAGATCGCCGGGGTGGTGTTCGAGCTAGACCCGAACCTGTAGGATCGCGGCCGGGTTAGGAGAGGAGACCAGATGGCACAGTTGGTGCGCAGGACGACGGTGGCCACATTTGTGCTCGCCGCGGTGATGGCGTTCGCTTCTGCCGCGGGGGCCCGCGTGCTGAGGGTCGGCACGTATCACGGGATTCGCGGGCAGTACAAGACGATCCAGGCAGCCGTCAAGGCGGCCAAGCCCTACGACTGGATCCTGATCGGCCCGGGCGACTACAAGACCGCCTCGAGCCGCGCCCCGTCAGGCCACAAGGACATGCCGGCCGGGGTCCTCATCACCAAGCCGGACCTGCGCATCCGCGGCATGAACCGCAACAAGGTGGTCATCGACGGCACCAAGCGGGGAACGGCTCGCTGCGCGAACGGTCAGAGCGCGCAGAACTTCGGACCGCTCGTCTCGGGCAAACGACAGGGTCTGAACGGGCTCGAGGTCTGGAAGGCCGATGACGTGTGGATCCAAAACCTGACCTCGTGCAACTTCCTGGGCGGCGCCGGGGACGCCGGCAACGAGATCTGGTGGAACGGCGGTGCCAACAGTGGCGCGGTCGGCGGCTGGGGCTACAAGGGGTCCTACCTCACCGCGACGAGCACCTACTACCACGACGAGACCACCGCGGCGCAGTACGGCATCTTCACCAGCAACTGGAGCGGCGGCACCTGGGACGTCGCCTACGCCAGCAACTTCAACGACTCGGGCTTCTATATCGGGGCCTGCCAGCAGATCTGCCACCAGACGATGAACCACGCCTGGGCCGAATACAACGCCCTCGGCTACTCGGGCTCCAACTCGGGCGGCTGGATGCTGATCGAGAACTCCCGGTTCGACAACAACCAGGACGGGTTCGACACCAACAGCCAGAACGGGGACAACCCGCCGCCGCAGAACGGCGCCTGCCCGACCGGGGTCAAGCCACCCGTGGCCGGGGCGCACTCCTGCTGGGTCCTGATTCACAACACCTTCGAGAACAACAACAACAACCAACACCCCGTCAGCCGGGAGCGCCTCCGCAGGGCCGGTGGGGACGGGGATGTCGCTGTCGGGCGGACGCAACGACACGGTGATGGACAACACGTTCAGGAACAACGGGGCCTGGGGACAGATCTTGGTCCCCTATCCCGACAGTGGGCCGCCGTGTACGGGCGGGACGATGAACCTGCTCGGCCCCGGCACCTGCCTCTACGACGAGTGGAACGATGCGCTGATCGGCAATACGTTCACCAACAACGGCTTCTTCGGCAACCCGACCAACGGCGACTTTGCCGTGACCAACCTGGAACCCGGGCCGACAAACTGCTTCAGCGGCAACCAGGACACGAGCGGCAAGCTGACCAGCGCGCCCTCGTACGCCCAGACGCTGTACCCGACCTGCAACGGGCAGACCGTGCCGCCATCGATCGCCAACCCGGAGTCGCTGGTGTTCACCCAGCAGGTGTCGTGCGACTCGGGTGCGTTGACCAACCCGGTTACGGGCGGCCCGGCGTGTCTGCCGACCGATAAGTATCCGAAGCTCGGCACGCCGGTCATCCACGCGCTGCCGAAGGGTCTGAAGACGATGCCCAATCCGTGCAAGGGCGTGCCGAGGAATCCGTGGTGCCACGCACCGCGCAAGTCCGCGCACCCGCACAGCACGTCACCCACGTTCACCGGCTAGGTTCGGGGCCCCGTCGGCGGGGCCCTAACCTGTCGAGCCCTATGTCCAGCCTGGTGGTCAAGCTCGGCTCGAGCATCGTCGCCGACGAGCGCGGTGAGGTACGGCTGGACGTCCTCGAGGGCATCTGCGATCAGCTCTCCGAGCTCCACCGCCAGGACCGCTCCCCGATTGTCGTCACCAGCGGCGCGATCGCGCGGGGCATGGGGGTGATGGGGATTCCGCTCAGGCCGCGGACGGTCGACGAGCTCCAGGCGGCCAGTGCGGTGGGGCAGGGCAAGCTCTACCAGGTTTACGACGCGCTCCTGCGCGAGCGGGGGGTGGCCAGCGCCCAGGTGCTGCTCACCTTCTTCGACATGAGCGCCCGCACGCACTACCTGAACGCACGGCAGACGCTGCGCAAGCTGCTCGAGTGGAATGTAGTGCCGGTGATCAACGAGAACGACACCACCGCGACGGACGAGATCTCGTTCGGCAACAATGACTTCCTCGCCGCCCAGGTGGCGATCCTGCTCGGGGCTGAGCTGCTGTTGATGCTGACTGACGCCGAGGGGGTGTTCACCGCCGATCCCCGCTCGGCCAGCGAGGCACGGTTGATCGACACGGTCGAGCGCTTCGACGCGTTGGAGGGACTACGAGATCGGTCACGCCACCTCGCCTCTGGGCTCGGGCGGGATGCGCTCGAAGGTGGTGGCGGCCGAGATGGCCACCGCGGCCGGCATCCCGACCGTGATCACCAGCGGGCTCGAGCTCGGCACGATCGTCCGGGCGGCCGCGGGCGAGGCGGTGGGGACCAGGTTCCCGGCCCAGGGTGCGCGCTACTCGAGCTTCAAGCTGTGGCTGAAGTACGCCAAGCCAGTGCGCGGTCGCCTGCTCGTCGACGCCGGGGCGGCGCGGGCGCTGCGCGAAGGGGGAACCAGCTTGCTGCCGGTCGGGATCGTCGAGGTCGACGGATCCTTCGACGCCGGAGACGCCGTCGAGGTCGCACACGAGGCAGAGTCCGTGGGCAAAGGGATCTGCAACTACTCGGCCGGCGAGCTGCGACAGGTGGCGGGCCTGAAATCCGCCGCTATTCGGGACTTACTGCCTCGAGCGAGCGAGGAAGCGGTTCACCGTGACTATTTCGTGCTTGCGTAACCTGTAGCCACGATGGCCACCAGGACGACATCGGTGGCGGAGGTCTGTGCCGCCGCCAAGCAGGCCTCACGCACCCTGAGCGCGCTGGGCTCAGGGGTCAAGGACGCCGCGCTGGAGGCGATCGCCACCGCCCTGATCGAGCGCGCCCCTGAGATTCTCGAGGCCAACGCGAGCGATCTCGAGGCCGGCCGGGATAGCGATCTCTCCCCGGTCCTGCTCGACCGCCTGGCCCTGGACGCGGGGCGCGTGGCGGCGATGGCCGCGGGGGTGCGGACGATCGCGTCGCTGCCGGATCCGGTGGGCGAGGTGATCGACGGCTTCCGCCTCCCGAACGGCCTTGACGTGCGCAAGGTCCGGGTGCCCCTGGGCGTCATCGCGGTGGTGTACGAAGCCCGCCCGAACGTGACCATCGACGCCGCCGCGCTGTGCCTGAAGTCGGGGAACGCGATCGTGTTGCGGGGCTCGAGCGCGGCCGCGAACTCCAACGCGGTGCTGGCCGCGGTGGCGACCGAGGCCGCGACCGCGGCGGGCGTGCCCGAGGGCTCGATCTCACTGGTCGCCGGTGGGAGCCACGATGAGTTGGCGGCGCTCGCCACCCAGACCGGGCTGGTCGACCTGATCATCCCCCGCGGGGGCGAGGGACTGAAGGCCGCGCTCAAGGGCGTGGCCACGGTCCCGGTGATCTATGCCGCTTCGGGCAACTGCCATGTCTACGTCGATGCCGACGCCGACCTCGAGGCCGCTCAGGCGATCGTGCTCAACGCCAAGCTCCAGCGCCCCGCTGTGTGCAACGCCGCCGAGACATTGCTCGTCCACGCCGACGCCGCCGACGCGTTCTTGCCCGGCGCCCTGCGCGCGCTGAACGCAGCCGGGGTGACGCTCCACGGAGACGATCGCGCCCGGGCGGTCGTGCCCGAGGTGCGGATGGACGCCGCCACCGACCACGACTGGGACACCGAGTACCTGGCGCTCGAGCTGGCCGTTGGGGTCGTCGACGACACCGCCGAGGCGATTGCCCACATAAACGCCCACGGCAGCGGCCACTCGGAGGCGATCGTGACCCGCTCCACCGAATCCGCCCGGGCCTTCCAGCTCGGCGTCGATGCCGCGTGCGTGTACGTCAACGCCTCGACCCGCTTCACAGACGGCGGGGAGTTCGGAATGGGGGCGGAGATCGGAAACTCCACCCAGAAGCTCCACGCTCGCGGCCCGATCGGCACTCGCGAGCTATGCACGTTCAAGTATCTGATCGAGGGCGCCGGCCACATCCGGCCGTGAGCGGCTGAGCGCGGTGCGGCTGGGGATCCTCGGCGGAACCTTCAATCCGCCACATCTTGGTCACCTCGTGTGCGCCCAGGAGGCGTACCTTCACCTCCAGCTCGACTCGGTGATGCTGACTCCTGCCCGGATACCGCCCCACAAGCCCGTCGAGGAGGAGCCGGGGGCCGAGCATCGGTTGGAGCTCTGCCGCCTGGCGGTAAGGGGAGACAACAGATTCTCCGTCTGCGACGCCGAGATCGTTCGGTCGGGCCCGTCGTACACGGTCGATACCCTTGAGGGGCTGAGATCGAAGAGCCCAGACATCGACCTATTCCTGATCCTCGGCGGCGACGTGGCGGCGGGACTGCCCGATTGGCGTGAATCCGAGAGGGTGCTCTCGCTCAGCACACCAGCGATCGCGGAACGATCGGGCACGCCGCGAGAGGTCATCGACCAGGCGCTGGAGCGTCTCCCCGGGGGAGAGCGGGCCCGCTTCTTCTCCATGCCGACGATCGAGATCTCATCCACCGAGATCCGCCGCCGGACCCGAGAAGGCGAACCGATCCGGTACATGGTCCCCGATCGGGTCGCCGGTTACATCGCCGAGCACGAACTGTATGGAGGCCGCAAAGACGCATGAATCCTGAGGAGATCGCAGCCGCGGCCGCCGGCTTCGCGTCGGACCGCAAGGCCCAGGACATCGTCGAGCTCGATCTTCGGGGGATCATCGGCTACACCGACTACTTCGTGATCTGCACCGGTCGCAGCGACCGGCAGACCAAGGGGATCCACGAAGCGATCCATCAGGGCATGAAGTCAGAGTTCGGGCTGCTGCCCCGCCGCGTGGAGGGCGTCAGCGAGGGCCGGTGGATCCTGCTCGACTACCTCGACGTCGTCGTTCACGTCTTCACACCCGAGACTCGCGAGTACTACCGGCTCGAGCAACTGTGGGGCGAGGCGCCGGTCCGGGTCGCGGACGCGGCGACCCGTCTAGACGATCGAGCCTTCCCACTTCACCCCGCTGATCGCGGTCGGGCTGTGCCTGCTCGGCTTCGCCGTTGGCGTGTTCGGGACCCTGGTGGGTGCAGGCGGCGGATTCATCCTCACCCCCGTCCTGTTGCTCCTGTACCCGAGCTCGACCCCGGCCCTGATCACCGCGATCAGCCTGGTCGTGGTGTTCTTCAACGCCGGCTCGGGCTCGATCGCCTACGCCCGCCAGCGGCGGATCGACTACCGCTCGGGGGTCGTGTTCGCACTCTGCACCCTGCCCGGGTCGGTGGCCGGCGTGCTGCTGGCCAACACCGTTTCGCGGCCGACCTTCGACGTGATGATGGGAGTCGCACTCACTGCGCTCTGCGGCTTGGCTGCTGCGCGGACCGCGGCACTGCCCATGAGCGCCAGGAGGGCACCGGGGTCCCGACCGCCGCATCACCGATCGCGACGGGGAACACCTACCGCTACCGCGCCAACGTCAAGGTCGGCGCGGTGCTCAGCGTCGGGGTCGGCTTCATCTCGAGCTTCCTCGGCATCGGAGGCGGAGTCGTGCACGTCCCGATGCTGGTGGGCATCCTGGGATTCCCCACCCACATCGCGACGGCCACCTCGCACTTCGTGCTGGCCTTCATGGCCCTGGCGGCGACGATCACCCACGTCGCTCGCCGGCACCTTTCACCACGACGTGGGGCTGCGCCGCGCCGCCGCCCTCTCGGTTGGAGTGGTCTTGGGGGCGCAGCTCGGGGCGCACCTGTCGCAGCGGATCAGCGGCCGGCTGATCCAGCGGCTGCTGGCCGCGGGACTGCTCGCCCTCGGGCGTGCGGCTCGTGCTGAGCGCGGGTCTGGCCTATAGCGCGGCCAGGAGCTGCGGCGCGACCTGCTTCTTGCGGCTCATCACCCCGGGAAGCTCGATCACGCTGTCCTGTGCCCGCGGCTCCGAACGTCCGCGCGGCCGGGGCGATCGTCTCCGGCGACCAGCAACTCGGTTCCTTTGCTGAGGACATCGGTGACCATCAGCGCGTAGAGGTGCGAGATCGCGGCTCTCGCGGGCCCGCTGCATCGCCTCCAGCAGCTCGGTTTTGCGCTCGAGCAGCCCCTTCGCCGACCACCTCGACCTGGGCGATGCAGATCGTGTTCCCGCTCTGCACTTGGTACTGCTTGGCATCGCGGGTGACGAGCTCCTCGGCGCTCACCTCCGACACGTCGGCGGTGGACTCGAACATCTCCCGGCCGAACGCCTGCGCGTCGAGCGCCAGCACCCGCTCCAGGTATTCGACCACGGCGTGGTCGCGCTCGGTCGTGGTGGGGGAGTTGAGGATGACCGTGTCCGACAGGATCGCCCCCAGCAGCATGGCCGCCGTCGACGCGGCTCGGCTCCATGCCGTTCTGACGGAAACGCTCGACCACCAGCGTCGCGGTCGAGCCAACCGGGTCGAACGTGGCCCTGACCGGAACTCGCGTCTCGATCGAGCCGATGTGGTGATGGTCGAGGATCTCGACGATCTCGGCGTGCTCGATGCCCGGAGCGCTCTGGGCCTGCTCGGCGTGGTCGACCAGCAGCACGCGGCGGCGGGGCGGCGCCACCAGGTCGGCGCGGGTGATCAACCCGATCGGCCGCCGCTGGGCGTCGAGCGCGAGCGCGGCGCCGTAGTGGATCTCCTTGATCTGCTCGGAGACGTCGGCGACCAGGTACTCCCGGGTGACGGTCAGCGGGTCAGGTTCCATGAACGCCCGGCACGGGGCCGCCAGGGTGATCATCCGCCCCGAGACGTAGGAGTCGAGCGGCGAGACAATCACCGCCGTGCCGCGCTTGGCCGCCGTCGCCAGCACCTCGCCGGACACGGCTGGCGCCGTTCGAGATCACCACGAGCGCCGCGCCGCGGTCGATGGCCAGCCGTTGGGCGTCCTCGCGGTCACCGACCACGACCACATCGCCCGTGGAGATGCCGCTTCGCGATTGCGGATCCATCGAGTGAACCCAGACCCGTCCGGCGAGGGATGCGTCAGTCGCCGGACACGACCTCGCCCTCGAGCGCCTCGGCCACCGCTTGGACTGAGGTGGGCGCGTCCTCGAGGGTCGAGGTGTGGCGCGACTCGCGGACGAATCGCCGGGCCAGGGTGCGCTCGGTGACCACGCCCACCAGGGCGCCTTCCCCGTCGACGACCGGGACGACCTCGAGGTCGGCCCGCACCATGGCCAGCCCGGCCTCGCGGACTGGGTCG
This sequence comes from uncultured Solirubrobacterales bacterium, assembly GCA_963834635.1. Classification (GTDB taxonomy): domain Bacteria; phylum Actinomycetota; class Thermoleophilia; order Solirubrobacterales; family Solirubrobacteraceae; genus Palsa-465. Next base: position 200,782 of record CAWICI010000004.1, read on the forward strand.
TCCTCGGCGCTGACCGGGAACTCGGTCCGCATCACGTCGCAGGCTCGGAGCAGACGTGGGGGAGGAACGCCGGCTCTGGCGCTCCGCTGCGCTCGAGCACCCAGCGGGTCTGGGCGTTGCAATCACCGAGACGGACCGGGACGTATTCGTTGTGCGGGTCAAGGCGACGCTTGAGCTCCGCGTAGCCGATCGCCGCCGCGATCGAATCGGTGTCGGGGTTGCGGTGGCCGGTGACGTAGATCGGAGGCAAGCGGGCTCGATTATCCCCCGGGGCTGGGGGTGTCGGGGGTTCGGCGTTTGCCGGTGCGCCCGGGGCGCCGGGGCGCGTCCGCCACTGCGGCCGCGCCGGCTGTCGCGCGGTTCCCCGGAGCGGTACCGTCCCCTCGTGAGGGACGGCGGGCGCCGGCCGTCCCGAGAACCAGGCGAGGAAAGCGAGAACCCATGCCCAGCGCCCCCCAGATCCTTCCCACCCAGATCAGCCACGGGAGCGCGCCCGGCCTGAACTACCGGCTCGAGGGCGAGCTGGTTCCCGTGCTGCACATGGCCCTCGACGGTCAGGTGCCCGTCTACTTCGAGCATCACGTGCTCCTGTGGAAGTATCCGAACCTCCAGATCGGGATGCACCCGCTGAAGAAGGGGCTCAAGCGGCGCGTGTTCGGCGGGATGCCGCTGCTTCTGCTCGAGGCCCAGTCGCCGGGCGAGATCGCCTTCAGCCGCGACGCGCCCGGTCACATCGCCGCGCTCCATCTCCAGCCCGGGAACGGAATCGTGGTCCGCGAGCACCAGTTCCTGGCCGCCACCGCCAACGTCCAGTACGACTACAGCCGGATCCAGGGCTTCGCCAACATGATGTACGGCGGCGGCTTCTGGGTGGATCAATTCTTCGCCGCCGACCAAGAGGGCGTGGTCTGGGTGCACGGGTACGGCAATGTGTTCGAGAAGCAGCTCGAGCCGGGGGAGACGATCGACATCGAGCCGGGCGGCTGGGTCTACCGCGACCATTCGGTGTCGATGTCGCAGGAGGTCTACGGCTTCAAGACCGGCTTCCTCGGCGGAGGCGGCAACCTCGTCTTCAACCGGTTCACCGGACCGGGAAGAGTCGGGTTGCAAAGCGCCTACTTCCACTCGCAGATGGCCGAGGGAGCGGGCGGCAACTCCCAGCGCTCGGGCTCGGACATGATCGGCGGGATCGTCGGGAACCTGCTCGGGAACTAGGCAGAGTTCTGGGTCATGGCCGCCGGGACGTTTCCATCCAACTACCTGGCCGAGCACCCGCTCCCCCCGGGCATCGTCGGCGCGCTCGGGCTCGCCGGTTACCAGCTGCTGGTCGAGGTGGCCGGAGTGGGCGCGGGCCGGCTCGGCTCGCACGCGTTCCTGCTCGTCGCGCCCGATCCCGATCCCGCCCTGCCGGACGCGGGAACGCAGATCGTGCTGCACCAGTCACGCCTGCGCGACGAGTCCGAGGCCGCGGCCTTCCCCGCCCTGGCCGCCCAGCTCGGTCTGATGCGGCTCTCCGGATACCGCCTGGCCCTGGAGCGGTCGGGCCTGCGCAGCAAGGTGGCGCTGGTCAACCCCGCGACCGGGGCCGTCGTGGCCGCCATCCCGGACAAGCACCCGGGACGCCTGTTCGGCGGCCCCGACGCGCCGCGGATCCTCGCGAGCGTTCGCGCGCTCCCGCCCGCCGGCCCACCCCCGGACACCCAGAACCCCGAGCTCCTGCGCCAGGTCCTGCTCGCGCTGGCGCTGGGCGACGATTCGCTCAGCGGCGCCCAGGCCGTGGAGGTCGCCGACCGGGCGCTAACGCTGGCGAGCGGCGATGCGACGCTCGACCCGCGGGCCGCGCTGGAGGCGGCGAAGGGGGAGGGGTAGGGGTAGGGCAGGGCGACGGCGCCACGGCCCGGCCTTGGTGCCATCGCGCCCGGGGCCGTCGTGTCGCGGTGCCTCACGTCATCGCCCGACCGAGCCAGATCAGAGGCTTTCCGCGCCGTGTGATCAGGAGCTCCTCGCCGGCGGCGGCCCTGTCCATCCAGTATCCCAGCCGATCGCGAAATGGACCCGAACCGATGGGAACCGACGGCAATGTCGTCCGGTCCGAGGAGTGGAGCTAGGGGGATCGAACCGCCGACCTCCGCCATGCCATGGCGGCGCTCTCCCAGCTGAGCTATAGCCCCGTCGAAGTTGAAGTCATCCGCAAGGGTAGTACAAGCCTGCTGGCCATTACGGGCGGGGACAAGGCGAAGGTGCAACCTGACTCAGCCCCGCGACGCGAGGGGCTGGAAGGAGAAACGCGCGATCCAGTTCGCCCGCATAGACGGCAAACAGGTCGACTTCGTGCGCTTCGTAGCGCGTGCGTACGTACCCGCGAGGGGTGCAGCGGCAGGTGCTCAGAGGGCACGATGACCACGTCACGCCGCGCCGTCAACCGTCCCCACTTGCACTGGACGCGCCAAAGCCGCCCGCCGATCTCGAACGCCATGTCGCTCCGTGCGTGCTCACCGATCGGCCTGAGTACCGGTATGCCGAGCTTGGTCGCAGCCAAGATGATCGCCTGCTCGGCGACCGCTCCCTTGAGGTTTGCGTTGTGCATAGAACGTATGTTCCCACACGAGCCGGACAGAAATCCCTGCAAATTCGTAACAAAAGTGTGACAATCGAGACTCGGGGCGCGGGGCTGGCGGGGCGCGGGGCCGGCGGGGCGCGGGGCCGGCGAGGCGCGGGCCGCGAGGGCTGCCGGGCAGCGGGGCAAAGGCCTGGCGGGGCCCCTACTCCGGCGGGATGAACTCTGGGACGTCGAGGGCGTCGCCGTCGTCGCCGACGGCGGCCGCAGTGGAACGACCCCGTGGTTCAAGGTCGCGACGGCGGCCGCGCCGCGCGACCGAGTCCGGCTCGGCGCCCGACGCGCCCCCGTCGATTCGATCCAATCGCGCCACGAGCTGCGAATGGATCTGCTGGATGTCACGCATCAGGCGCTGGGCGTTGGAGCGCATGGCGTCGCCCATCTCACGGAGGTTGGCGACGATCTCGAGACCTTCGCTGTTGACGTCGCTGGCCGTGCCGCGGGCGTGGCGCAGGAACTCGTGCGCCCGCTCCTCGGCCTGGGCGGTGGCCGCCGCCGCCTCTGACTGGGCCTCGCTGAGGACCGAGGCGGCGTTGTCCTGGGCGCGGGCGACGATCGCCAGCGCCTCGCTCGTGGCGTCGCCGATCGCCTTCTCCGCCTCCCCCTGCGCGTGAGCGATGATCTCCTGCGCCTCGGCTTCGGCCGCGACGATTCGGTTCTCGGCCGCGCGGTCGGCCTCGGCGATCCGGTCGCGGACGCGCTCTTCGGTCTGCTCGAGCATCCGCTTGGCCGACGCCTCGGCGGCGGCGACGATCTCGGCTACGCGCTCGGCGGTCGCCGGGGCGGCGCCGGCGCTCGTCGGGGAGACCGCCGAGCGTGGGCGGTCGTCGCTGAATTCACCTGCCCCCGCGGACACACCGGCATCGTAGACCGCGGTCCGAGGGGTCGTCGCGGAAGATTCCGAGATTGACGGCCATATGGCCGTCAATGTCGGAATGTTCGGGGCCGCGGGGTTGGCCGGGGCCGCGCCCCGGGCGGTCCGGGCCGCGACGGCGGGCCACGGGCGCCCCGGGCGGCCCGGGCCGCGACGGCGGCCCAGGCCCCCGGGCGCTCCGGGCCGCGACGGCGGGCCAGGCCCCCATCTGCGCAAGTAACCTAAAAAGGCATGTCCGACCGGCGCTACGAACCGCGACAGATCGAAGCCAAGTGGCAGGACCTCTGGGCGCGCGAGGGCACTTGGGAGGTGTCGAACGACGCCGTCGAGGCGGGCGGTGACCAGGCGGAGAAGTTCTATGTGCTCGAGATGCTGCCCTACCCGAGCGGTGAGCCGCACATCGGGCATCTGAAGAACTACGCGGTGGGGGATGTGATTGCCCACTATCACCGCCGGCTGGGCCGGCGGGTGCTGCATCCGATCGGCTATGACGCCTTCGGCCTGCCGGCCGAGAACCACGCCATAAAGACGGGCGTTCATCCTCGCCGCTCGACGGACGAGTCGATCGCCGCCTTCCGGGCCGCGTTCCGGGACTGGGGGATCTCGTTCGATTGGACGCGCGAGTTCGGGACCCACGAGCCGAGCTACTACCGCTGGACCCAATGGCTGTTCCTGAAGCTCCTCGAGCGCGGGCTGGCCTACCGCAAGGAGGCGGCGGTCAACTGGTGCCCGAACGATCAGACGGTGCTGGCCAACGAGCAGGTCATCAACGGCCACTGCGAGCGGTGTGGCGCCGAGGTCGAGCTGCGCCAGCTCGAGCAGTGGTTCTTCCGGATCACCGACTACGCCGACCGCCTACTCGACGATCTCGATCGAATCCAGTGGCCCGAGCACGTCAAGGCGATGCAGCGCAACTGGATCGGGCGCAGTGAGGGCGCCGAGGTGACCTTCCGCTGCGAGGAGCTGGGGATCGACTATCCGGTGTTCACCACCCGTCCGGACACGCTGTTCGGCGCGACGTTCTTCGTGATGGCGCCCGAGCACCCCGACGTGTTCCGCCTGGCCGCGGGCACCGAGCGTGAGCACGAGGTGCACGAGTACGTCAACCGCACCCGAACCGAGACCTCGGAGGAGCGCGGCGACACCGAGAAGCCGAAGACCGGCGTCTCGCTCGGCCGCACGGTGACCAACCCGGTCAACGGCGAGCAGCTGCCCATGTACGTGGCCGACTACGTGCTCATGGAGTACGGCACGGGCGCGATCATGGCTGTCCCCGCCCACGACGAGCGCGACTACGCATTCGCGACGGCGTTCGACCTGCCGATCCGCCGGGTGATCGGAAGCGACGAGGACGAGCTGCCCTACACCGGCGAGGGCCCCATGACCAATTCGGGCCAATTCGACGGCATGGGCAACCGCGCGGCCTACGAGGAGATCGTGGACTGGCTTGACCGCGAGGGCAGAGGTCATGCCTCGGTCAACTACCGCCTGCGCGACTGGCTGATCTCACGCCAGCGCTACTGGGGCTGCCCGATCCCCATCGTCTACTGCGAGCGCTGCCGGATCGTCCCCGTCCCCGAGTCAGACCTCCCGGTGCTCCTGCCGGATGTCGAGGACTATCAGCCCCGTGGCCATCCGCCGCTCGCCGGGGCGGAGGACTGGGTCAACGTCCGCTGCCCGAGCTGCGGTGGCCGGGCGCGGCGCGAGACCGACACGATGGACACGTTCGTCGACTCGAGCTGGTACTTCCTGCGCTACTGCGATCCGCACAACGACCAGGAGGCGTTCGACCGGCGGGTGCTCGAGTTCTGGATGCCGGTCGACCAGTACATCGGGGGAATCGAGCACGCGATTCTGCACCTGATGTACGCGCGCTTCTTCGTCAAGGCGTTCGCCGACATGGAGCTGCTCGACGTGCAGGAGCCGTTCGAGGCGCTGTTCACCCAGGGCATGATCCTCGGTCCCGACGGCCAGAAGATGTCGAAGTCGCGGGGCAACGTGATCAGCCCGATGCCGCTGATCGAGCGCTTCGGCGCCGACGCGCTGCGCTGCTACATCCTGTTCATCGGGCCGCCCGAGCAGGACGCGGCCTGGTCGGAGACCTCGCTCGAGGGCGTGCACCGCTTCCTCACTCGCCTGTGGCGCCTGGGCGATGAGCTGGGCGACGGCTCGGACGACGGGCAGGCGCCGCCCGACCCCGAGGGCGACGCGCTGACTCTTGTGCGCAAGGCCAACTGGACGATCGACAAGGTGACCACGGACATGGTCGGAAGGTTTCCGTTCAACACCGCGATCGCCGCCGTTATGGAGCTGGTGAACGAGATCTACCGCCATCCGGACGCCGATCCCGAGGCACGCCGGTTCGCCGCGGTCACGGCCGCCTCGGTGCTGTTCCCGTTCGCGCCCCATCTCAGCGCCGAGGTCTACGAGCAGCTGACCGGACGCCGGGTGTGGGAAGAGCCCTGGCCCGACGCCGACTCCGACCTGCTCCAAGCCGACACGTTCGAGCTCGTCTGCCAGGTCAACGGCAAGGTCCGCGACCGCGTGAGCGCCCCCACCGGGGCCCAGCGCGAGGAGCTCGAGCGGCTGTGCCTGGAGTCGCGTGGCGTGCAGAACCACGTCAACAGCCAGGAGATCGCCAAGGTGGTCGTGGTTCCGGACAAGCTCGTCAACGTCGTCGTTAGATGAGCCCGGCCTACGTCGCCGTCGTCGGTCCCGGCGACGCGACGGAGGCGGAGGTCGAGGTTGCGGAAGAAGTGGGGCGGGGGCTGGCCGAGCGAGGAGCCGTCCTCGTCTGCGGCGGCCTCGGCGGAGTCATGGAGGCCGCCTGCCGCGGCGCCGCCACGAACGGGGGCACCACGGTGGGCATCCTCCCCGGCACCGACCGCACCGCGGCCAACCAATGGGTGAACGTCGCCATCGCCACCGGCCTCGGCGAGCTCCGCAACGGCCTGGTGATCCGCGCCGCCGACGCGGCGATCGCGGTCGGGGGCGCGTACGGGACGCTGTCGGAGCTCGCCCTGGCCTTGAAGACGGGTGTCCCGGTGATCGGCATCAACAGCTGGGAGATCGAGGGGATCGAGCGGGCGGCGAGCGCGCCCGAAGCCGTGGCGAGAGCGATCCAACTGGCGACCTGACCCCTCCATACACTCACCATCCATGCCCGCCTTCAAGCCCGCCTACCTGATCCACGGCGACGATCACGGCCGGATCGCCGAGCGCCGCAGCCGCTTGCGGGCGCTGGCCGAGAAGGAGAGCGGGGTCGGCGGAGTCGAGCTGCTCGAGGGCGATGACGCCACGCCCGACACGGTGGCGAACGCCCTCAACGCGATGACCTTCGCACTCGGCCGGCGCTTCATCATCGTCGACGGCACCGAGCGGTGGAAGGACAAAGACCTGGGCCAGCTGCAATCAGCGATGGCGGCGATGCCACCGGACACGACCGTCGCGTTCTTCGCCCGCGAGGAGAGTCGGGCCAAGGCACCGGAGGGGCTGCACAGCGCGGTGACCAAGGCCGGCGGCGACGTCAGCGCGGCCGAGAACGTAAAGCCGTGGGAGCTGCCGAAGTGGGTGATCGCCCGCGGGCGCGAGATGGGCCTCCAGATCGAGCCGGACGCGGCCCGGGCGCTGATCCGGCACGTCGGCGACCGCCAGCAGCGCCTGCTGCGCGAGCTGGAGAAGCTCGCGCTCAGCTTCGACCCGGGCGCGACCGTGGACGCGAGCCAGATGGAGGAGCTGACCGCGCCGTCGGCCGAGCGCCGCGCCTGGACGCTGGCCGACGCGCTGGTGGCGGGAGAAAGGGCGCAGGCCACGCGCACGTATCTGATGCTCCGCGCCCAGGGTGAGCGCGTGCCCGGCCTGCTCTACTGGATGTCGCAGCGGGTGAGGGCCGGCCACGAGGTGGTCGCGGGCCCTCGATCAGGGCGCGCCCGCGGCGCAGATCAAGCGCAAGCTGCGGATGCCGGCGCGGGCCGCGGACGGGCTGATCGCCGACGCGCGGCGCAGCGGTGCCGACAAGCTGCGCGAAGCGCTCGAGCAGATCGCCGATCTCGAGCTCGCCTCCCGCGGCGGCGGCAACAGCGGCACGACGAGCGAGGACACCGCCGCCCTGCTGGCCATCCGGAAGATCGCCTCCTAGAACACGTGCGCGACGATCAAGAGCACGATCAGGACCGCGATCAGAACCGAGATCACGGCGATCCGCTCGGGCCAGCCGATGTGGCGGCGCAGGATCTCGGGATTGGGCTCCGCGCCGCTCCACGGGGTGCTGCGCCAGGACAGGTTTCGGCGCGTGACCAGCGCCCGGGCGGCGGATCGCTGCGCCTGCAGGCTGTCCTCCGCGTGGGCCAGCTGATCGCGCTCGGAGAAGGCGCGGTCGCGCTCGGCCAGGGCCTGATCGCGCGTGCGCAGCGCGGTCCCGCGGTCGGCCAGCGCCCCCTCGCGCTCCGACAGCGCCCGATCGCGCACCTCCGCCGCTAGCTCGAGCTCATCGCGCATGCGCTGGAGCTCGGCCAGCGCCTGGTCGCGGTCGGTCTCCGCCTGCCGCCGCGCCCGGCGGACCTCATCGCGCTCGGCCTCCGCTTCCGAGAGCGCGCGACGATCCTCCTCGCGCAGCGACTCGACCTCGGACAGCTTGGCCAGCGCGGCGTCGCGGCGGGCGAGCGCCGCATCGCCATCGACCTTGTCCTCGCGCAGCCGATCGACCTCGCTGCGCAGGCTCGTGAGCTCCTCGCGCTGCTCGGCCACCTCGCTGCGCAGCCGGTCGGTGATGCGGCGCTCGTCGAGCAGGTCCTGCCGCGTGGCCTGAAGCTCTCGGCGGAGCGAGTCGGCTCGCCCACCCGAACTGGCCCGCCGCCGCCGGGTGGCGCCGCCGGCGCCGTCCTGCGAGAGCGGGACGGTGATGTCCGGGGCCACGTTCAACTCGATCGCTTGCAGCCCGTCCGTCTCGGCCGCCCAGGCAAAGGCGGCCGTCCACGGACTGCCATCCTCCGCCGCCCACGGCTTGTGCTCGAGGTCGGCGAGCAGGCGGTAGGGCTGACCGTCGGCGTCGAAGGTCAGCGTGGGGCGGACGAAGCGGCGTCCGCGTACGCCGAACCAGCGGCCACTGAGCTCCAGTCGTCCCCCGTTTTGCTCGAGACGTTCGAGTTCGAAGTAGACGGCGCCGGGCCCGCTGGCTCTCGGCTCCAGCGCGTGTGCCATCGCTCGGAAAACTTAGCGCCCCGCAGGGCGGCGCGTGGGCGGGTTTTTTCAGCCCTCGCCGCCGCGCCGCACGCGGGCAGCGCGGGACTTCTTGCGAGCGCCGTTGTTGCGATGCATCGCGCCCCGCTTGACCGCCTTGTCGATCGTCTGCACGAGGCCGCGGTGCTCGCTCTCGGCGGTCGTGTCGTCACCCTCGGCGACGGCGCGCTCGAGTCGGCGGAAGTAGGTCTTGATCTTCGAGGTGTAGCGGCGGTTCTCGAGCCGCTCGCGCTCGGCGCGCAGGATCCGCTTCTTCTGGGAATGGATGTTGGCCATGCAGAGAGAAGCCGCGGGCGATTCGCCGCGGCGCGCGCGTACTATAGCGCCGATGGTGGCCCCCGCCGCAGCCACGACGAGGACCGCCTAGTGCCGGACCGGGCACCGCAGAGGCCCCGCCGGCGCGGCGCAGGCTGAGCGTCAACACGGCGATCTTCGCCATCGCCACTGGGGTCTCCCGGGTGGCCGGACTGGCGCGTGAGATCGTCGCGGCGAGCTACTTCGGGACGCGGCGGTCCCGCCTCGGCGTTCACGATCGCCTCGCAGATCCCGAACCTGATGTCGAACCTGTTCGCGCAGGCCGCGCTGTCGGCCGCGTTCGTGCCGGTGTTCACGGACCTGCTCCAGCAGGGTCGCAAGCGTGAGGCGTTCAAGCTCGCCTCGACGCTGTTCTGGATCATCCTCATCGCGCTCGGCGGCGCTGACCGCGCTCGGGATCCTCTTCGCCGGGGCGATCATGCCGCTGTTCACCGGCAGCACGTTCGAGCGCCTGCCTGACACTCGCTCACCGCCGGGCTGGCCCAGGTCCTGTTCCCGGTCGTGCTGCTGCTCGGGCTGACCGGGCTGCTCGTGGGGATCCTCCAGTCCTACGACGAGTTCATCGATCCCCGCGCTGGCGCCGGCGGTGTGGAACCTGGTCATCGTCGTTCTGCTGGTCGTGCTGCACGACCATTACCGCGACGGCAACCGCCTCTACGCCTACGCGATCGCCTGGCTGGTGGCGACCGTCGTGCAGCTGCTGCTGGTCGCCTCGGCCCTGCGCCGGATCGACTTCCGCTTGCAGTTCTCGATCGACTGGCGCGATCCCCGAGTGCGCCAGGTGTTCACGCTGATGCTGCCGGTGACGATCGGGCTGGGCATCGTCAACCTCGACCAGCTGCTCAACTCGGTGTTCGGCACGCTGGTCAGCCCCCAGGCGCCGCGCGCGATCGACAACGCGTTCCGGATCTACATGCTGCCCCAGGGGGTGTTCAGCGTCGCCGTGGCCACGGTGCTGTTCCCCACCCTGAGCCGCCAGGCGGCGCGCCGGGACGTGGGCGGCATGCGCCGCGCGGTGGGCAACGGCATGCGCCAGATCAACCTGCTGCTGATCCCGGCGGCGGCGATGCTGATCGTGCTCGCCACGCCGATCACCCGGCTCGTCTTCCAGCGGGGCGAGTTCAACGCCCACTCGACCCACCTGGTCTCGGTCGCCCTGTTCTGGTTCGCCTTCAGCCTGCCCTTCGGCGGCATCAACCTGCTGCTGACCCGGACCTTCTTCGCCGTCCAGCGGCCGTGGATCCCGACCCGGCTGGCCGCGCTCAACATGATCGTCGACATGATCGTCAGCGTCGCGCTGTACAAGCCGCTGGGCATCGCCGGGCTGGTGATCGGCACCGCGGCGGCCAACGCGGTCATGACCGTGCTCCAGCTGCGCCGGCTGCGGGCCGGCTTCAACGGCCGGCTGGAGGGGGCGCAGACGCTGATGATCACCGTGCGCGATCCTGGTCGCCTCGGCGCTGCTCGGCGGCCGTCTCCTGGGTGGTGTGGAAAGGCCTCGACGCGCTCCTCGGCACCTCGCTGCCGGCGCAGATCGTCTCGGTGGGCGTGGCGCATCGCCGCCGGCGCGGCCCTCTACGGCAAGGTCGTGCTGGCCATGCGCATCCCCGAGGCGCGGCAGATCGAGGCGCTGGTCATGGCTAGGCTACGGCGCGAGCTGATGCGACGCTCGGGCGAGCCTCTATCAACGCCACCTGTCCGATCCCCATCGCGAGCGCCCGTTTCTGAGCTGCCGTCGGCTTCACCACCGCGTTCGCCGGCGCGCGCGGCGATCACCCACGCGATCCGCGCCGGCCGGCGGGCCGTTTCGCAACATCAGCGCCGGTGGCACGCACATCCACCACAGCACCTTCGGGATCTTCGGCCTGCTCGGCTGCGGCTACATCTGGACGCTACCTGTGGGCCACCGGCATGTCACCCGGTGGGCCTCGCGCATCGCCGCGGTCACCTACGGCGATCGCCGCCGCGCTCACCCTGGACGAGTTCGCGCTGTGGCTCGACCTCCACGACGACTACTGGGACAAGCAGGGTCGCAAATCGATCGATGCCGTGGCCGTCTTCGGCGGGCTGCTGGGAATGAGCGTGGCCGGGCCGGGGCGCTCTCCGGGAGCTCGGCCTGCTCCCGGAGTGGGTCGAGAAGACGCTCTAGGGGCCTCGCTGCGCTCGGCATCCGTGGGACCAGCCGACCCCGTCCGGACGGGGCACGCGGCCCCACGGACGCCGCGCGCAGCGCGGCCCCAAATACCCTTGTAGGCAGTGGCCGATCAGGCCCACATCCGCAACTTCTCGATCATCGCCCACATCGACCACGGCAAGTCGACGCTGGCCGACCGCATCCTCGAGCTGACGCACACCGTCGATCCGCGCGCGATGCGGGCCCAGCTGCTCGACTCGATGGACCTCGAGCGCGAGCGCGGGATCACGATCAAGGCCCAGGCCGTGCGCGTGTTCTACGAGTCCGAGCGCGACGGGCAGACCTACCAGCTGCACCTGATCGACACCCCGGGCCACGTCGACTTCACCTACGAGGTCTCGCGCTCGCTGGCCGCCTGCGAGGGGGCGCTGCTGGTCGTCGACGCCTCCCAGGGGGTCGAGGCGCAGACGGTGGCCAACACCTACCTGGCGGTCGAGTCCGGGCTCGAGCTGATCCCGTGCCTGAACAAGGTCGACCTGCCCGGCGCCGAGCCCGAGCGGGTGGCCGAGGAGGTGGCCGAGCTGCTCGGCGAGCCGGCCGACGCCGTGCGGCGGATCAGCGCCAAGACCGGCGAGGGGGTGACCGACGTGCTCGACGAGCTGATCGCGCGCGTGCCGCCGCCGGCCGGCGATCCCGAGGCCCCGCCGCGGGCGCTGATCTTCGACTCGGAGTTCGACCAGTACCGCGGGGTGATCGCCTACATCCGGGTGGTCGACGGGACGTTCACCAAGGGCGAGGCGATCCGCGCGATGCAGGCCGGGACCGAGGCCGAGATCGACGACATCGGCTTCTTCACGCCGCAGATGACCTCGGCCGACGCGCTGCGCGCCGGCGAGGTCGGGCTTCCTGATCACCGGCATCAAGGACGTGACCCGGCTGCGGGTCGGCGACACGCTGACCACCCGGGCCAATCCCGGCCGTCGAGCCGCTGCCCGGCTACCGGGAGGTCAAGCCGATGGTGTTCTGCGGCCTGTTCCCGATCGACTCCGACGACTACCCCGACCTGCGCGACGCGCTCGAGAAGCTGACCCTCAACGACGCCGCGCTGTCGCTGGGAGCCCGAGACCTCGGACGCGCTCGGGCTTCGGCTTCCGCTGCGGCTTCCTCGGCCTGCTGCACATGGACATCGTGCGCGAGCGGCTCGAGCGCGAGTACGACCTCGAGCTGCTGGCCACGATGCCGAGCGTCGAGTACGAGGTGACGCTGACCGACGGCACGGTGATGCCGGTGCACTCGCCCCAACGACATGCCCGACCCCGCCAGCGTGGCCGAGGTCCGCGAGCCCTACATCCGCGCCTCGATCCTCACCCCCAAGGAGTTCGTCGGGCAGATCATGGAGCTCTGCCAGGAGCGCCGCGGGCGAGCACGCCGGGATGCACTACCTCTCCGCCGAGCGCCTGCAGCTGACCTACGACCTGCCGCTGGCCGAGATCGTGCTCGACTTCTTCGACCAGCTCAAGTCGCGCACCCGCGGCTACGCCTCGCTCGACTACGAGCTGATCGGGCTGCGCGAGTCGGACCTGGTCAAGCTCGACATCCTGCTCGGCCGGCGACCCGATCGACGCGCTGTCGATGCTCGTGCACCGCACCAAGGCCTACGACGTCGGGGCGCACGCTGACCGAGAAGCTGCGCGAGAAGATCCCCCGCCAGCAGTACGACGTGCCGATCCAGGCCGCGATCGGCTCGCGGATCGTCGCCCGGGAGACGATCAAGGCCTACCGCAAGGACGTGATCGCCAAGTGCTACGGCGGCGACATCACCCGCAAGCGCAAGCTGCTCGAGCAGCAGAAGAAGGGCAAGCAGCGGATGAAGCAGGTGGGCCGGATCGAGGTGCCCCAGGAGGCGTTCCTGGCCGTGCTCGAGCTGGGGGAGAAGGGCTAGGCGCGGTACAGGTCGCGCATCGAGCGCGCAGTAGCCGGCGCATCGTCCGCCGGTACGTGGCGCATCGGGTAGTAGCGGGCGGCGGTGGCCGAAGAGCCAGCCAGCGCGATCGTGATCCACGAGCGCCACAGAGCGTGAACACGGGTCGACGAGCACGGCCACGGCGGCCACGGCGATCGGCGATCGCCACCGGGACGATCACGATCAGCGCCGGCGCCGGGATGTGGCGCAGGCGCGAGAGCGTTGCGGCCGGGAGCGGGCCGGCACGTCGCGCCGCCGCGGCAGGTCGGCGACGAGGGCGTCGAGCTCGCCGTAGGTGCGGGCGGCGAAGGCCGCCCGAGCCGCTGCTCGAGCTCCTCGGCCAGCAGCCGCCCCTCGGCCGTGGCCTGGCGGAGTCGCTCGGCGATCTGCTCGCGGTCGGCGTCCGAAGCCCTGAGCGCGACCGTCGTGCCATGGCCTAGAGGCTAGCGCCGTGGCCCGCGGCGGTCAAGAGCATGTGAGAATCCGCGGCCATGGATCTCGGCCTCCGCGATCGCGCCTGCGTGATCACCGGCGCCTCGCGCGGGATCGGCCGCGCCGACCGCGCTGCATGCTGGCGCGCCGAGGGCGCCTCGCTGCTGCTCGTCGGCGCGCCGAGGCGCCGAGCGCGCTGCGAGCAGCTGCCGGCCGAGTGCGGCGGCCGCGGCGCAGACGCTCGCGCTCGACATCACCGACCCCCGACGCCGGCGAGCGGCTCGCTCGGCCTGCCTCGAGCGTTCGGGCGGTCGACGTGCTCGTCAACAACGCCGGGCACGAGCGCGGTCAGCCGCTCGAGGAGCTGACCGACGACGACTGGCAGGAGCAGTGGGAGCTGCACGTGATGGCGCCGATGCGGCTGATGCGCGCGCTGGCGCCGGCGATGGCCGAGCGCGGCTGGGGGCGGATCGTCAACGTCTCCTCCTCCTCGGGCAAGCGGCCCTCGGGCACGAACATGGCCTACTCGGTGACCAAGGCGGCCCAGCTCTCGCTCTCGCGGGCGTTCGCCGACCTGTACGCCGCGCGCGGGGTGCTGGTCAACGCGGTCGCGCCGGGCCCGGTCGGGACCGAGCTGTGGCTGGCCCCGGGCGGCCTGGCCGACAGATCGCCGAGGCCCAGGGCGACCCGCGAGGAGGTGCTCGCGGCGACCGCCGCCGCGCGTTCCCCGCGGCCGGCTGCGGGACGCCGCAGGAGATCGCCGCCGTGATCGTGTTCCTGTGCTCGGAGCGCCGCCTCGAACGTGGCCGGCGCCGCCTGGTCGGTGGACGGCGGCGCCGTCCCGGTGATCATCTGAGCGGCTCCAGCCCATAGACTGCCCGCCCGATGCCGTCAACACCGAAGCGATCGGCAAGACCTACGAGCCCGTGACCTACGCGGTCGGCCGCGAGAAGATCCGCGAGTACGCGCCGCGGTGGGGGAGACCAACCCGCTGCACCACGACCTCGAGGCGGCCCGCGCCGCCGGTTACGCCGACCTCGTGGCGCCGCCGATGTTCGCCGTCGTGTACGCCGGCCGGGCGGTCGTGCCGGCGCCTGTTCGACCCCGAGGTCGGGATCAACTTCGCGCATGATGGTCCACGGCGGCCAGGAGTTCCGCTGGGGCCCGCTGGTGGTGGCCGGCGACGAGATCACCACGACCGCCTCGGTCAAGGACATCTCCGAGCGCGGCGGGATGGGCTTCTACGTGTTCGAGTCGGTGTCGGAGAACCAGCGCGGCGAGACCGTCTGCACCGGGACCTGGACCAACATCGTGCGAGGAGCGGGATGAGCGCTGAGCCGAAGGCGACACGATCGAGCTGAGGGTCACGCCCGACCCGTACGTGACCGTCCGCTACGCCGGCGCCTCGGGCGACTTCAACCCGATCCACATCGACGAGGAGTTCGCCAAGCAGGTCGGGCTGCCCGGCCGGATCCTGCACGGCCTGTGGACGATGGCGCAGGTCGCGCGGGCCCACACCGAGGCGGCCGGCGGACCCGAGCGCTCAAGCGCCTGTCGGTCCAGTTCCGCGGGATGGGCCGGCTCGGCGAGGAGATCGTGGTCACGGGCACCGTCGCGCGAGGTCCGGCGACGGGACGGCGATCGTCGAGCTCCGAGGCCGAGCAGGCCGGCCAGCGGATCATCCGCAACGGGAGGCCGAGCTGCGCGCCGAGATCGACCCACGGCCTAGCCGTCGCGGAGCTGCGCCGCTGCCGGTCCGCAGCTCGCGTGACGCTCGACGAAGCGTAGGCCGGCCTCAGGCCCGACCTACAATCAGACTCGTGCTGACCGAACGCCAGGAGCTGGTGCTGCGCAGCGTGGTCGAGGAATACCTCGACGCCGGCTCGCCCGTGGGCTCCAAGGCGCTGGCCGCCGATTCGGTGGGGCCCGTCGACGATCCGCCACGAGCTGGCCAACCTCGAGGAGCTGGGGCTGCTGGCCCATCCCCACACCTCGGCCGGGCGCGTCCCCACCGAGGCCGGCTACCGCTACTTCGTCGACCGCCTGCTGCCCGCAGGAGGCCGGGTGCGCCGCGGCTGTCGCTGTCGCTCGTGCGCCGCGAGCTCGACGAGGCGATGCGCACCACGAGCGAGACCCTCTCCCAGGTGACCAACCTGCTGGCGATCGTCACCGCGCCGCCGATCGAGACCTCGACGATCCGCCACATCGAGGTGCTGCGTGCTGCAGCCGCAGGTGCTGATGGTGGTCGTGATCACCTCGACCGGCGGGGTGACCAAGCGGATGTTCACCTTCGCCCGCCCGGTCGACCCCGGCCTGGCCGACTGGGCGGCCAGCTACCTGAACGAGCGGCTGGTCGGGCTCGGGCTGGGCGCCCGGATGCTCCACCAGCGCCTGCACGACCCGTCGCTGTCGGCCACCGAGTCGGAGTTCATCGACGCGCTCGCCCCGGTGTTCACCGAGCTCGAGTCAGATCAGGACACGCTGTACGTCGAGGGCACCGCGCGGCTGCTCAGCCCGGAGCGCTTCGGCGACGTGTCCGAGCTCAACGCGCTGATGGACATGCTCGAGCGGCGGGTGACGCTGCTGGGGGTGCTGCGCTCGGTGCTCGGCGAGCGCGACGTGCTGGTCCGGATCGGGGCCGAGAACGAGAGCCCGGCCCTGCGCTCGCTGGCCTTCGTCGCCGCCGAGCTACGGCCTGCCCCAGCGCAGCCTGGGGGCGGTGTCGGTGATCGGGCCGCTGCGGATGGACTACGGCCGGGCGATCCGCTCCGTGCGCGAGGCGGCGCGCAGCTCTCGAGCTTCATCGCCGACGTCTACGACGAGCCCTGGGAGCGGACCTCGAGGGCCACCCGCAGCGATGCCACGCGACTACTACGAGGTGCTCGGCGTCTCCCGCGACGCCGGCGAGGATGAGATCAAGAAGGCGTTCCGCCGGCTGGCCCGCGAGCTGCATCCCGACGTCAACAGCAACGATCCCGAGGCCGAGGAGAAGTTCAAGGAGGCGGCCGAGGCCTACGAGGTGCTGTCCGACCCCGAGCGCCGCGCCACCTACGACCGCTACGGCCACGAGGGGCTGCGCAGCGGCGGCTACGCCCCCAACTTCGAGGGCTTCGGCTCGGTCGCGGACATCTTCGACGCGTTCTTCGGGCGGCGGCTTTGGCGGCGCCTTCGGCGGCGGCGGGGCCGGCGGCGCGATCCAGGGCGGCGACGTCGCGGCCACGGCGGAGATCGATCTGGCGGAGGCGGCCACCGGGGCGTCGGTCGAGGTGGCCTACGAGGCCATCGTGCTGTGCGAGCACTGCCACGGCAACGGCGCCGAGCCGGGCACCCCGATCGAGACCTGCCCCCGCTGCGACGGCAACGGTCAGCTGCGCGCCGTGTCGCGCACCCCGTTCGGCCAGGTGGTCCGGACCGCCACGTGCGACGTCTGCAACGGCGAGGGCAAGATCGCCAAGCGACCCCTGCCAGATCTGCCATGGCCGCGGCCGGCGGGTGGAGCGCACGAAGGTCTCGGTCGACGTTCCCGCCGGGATCGCCGACGGCCAGCGGATCCGGATCGCCGGCCGCGGCCACGCCGGCGAGCGCGGCGGGCCGTCCGGCGACCTCTACGTGCTCGTGCGCGTGCGCGAGGACAGCCGCTTCGTCCGCGACGGAGACGACCTGGTCACCGCCGTCGACGTGGCCGCCCCGCTGGCCGCGCTCGGCACCACGGTCGAGGTGCCGACGCTCGACGGTCCGACGGAGCTCGAGATCCCCGCCGGCACCCAGCCGCACGAGATGCTCGTGCTCCGCGGCCGCGGCATGCCCCCGCTGCGGGGCCGGCGCAAGGGCGATCTGCGCGTCGTCGTCAACGTGGTCATCCCCCGCCATCTGAACCGGGAGCAGCGCGAGCTGCTCGACCAGCTGGCCGATTCGATGACCGACCACAACCTCCGCACCGACGAGGGCGTGTTCGGCAAGATCAAGCGCGCCTTCGGCGCGTAGCGCTCTCGAGGTGGTCCGCCTGGCGGTCCGCGTCCGCGCTGCCGAGGCCGAGATCGTGCTGGCGGAGCTGCTGGAGCTGGCGCCCGGCGGTGTCGAGGAGGTGGCGCTGGGCGATGCGTCGGTCGAGTACGCCGTCTACGGGGCGCCGGGCGAGCTGCCGGCATTGCCCGACCTGCGCGCGGCCGCGGGCTCGGCGCTGGTCGAGATCTCGACCACCGAGATCGCGGATGACTGGGCCGAGCGCTGGCGGGAGTTCCACCGGCCGCTGGTGCTCGGGGACCGGCTGGCCGTCCGGCCGCCCTGGGAGCCGCCTGACCGTCCCGTCGCGGTCGATCTCGTGATCGATCCCGGGCAGGCGTTCGGCACCGGCGCCCACGCCACCACCCGGCTGTGCCTGGAGCTGATGCTCGAGCTCGCCCCCGGGGGCAGCTTCGTCGACCTGGGCTGCGGGTCGGGCGTGCTGGCGATCGCGGCGGCTCGGCTTGGGTGGGACCCGGTGATCGGGGTGGACAACGACCCGGCTGTCGGTCGCGGCCACGGCCGAGAACGCTCGTTGTAACGGGGTCGCGATCGAGGTGCGCCGGGGGGATGTGCGCGCGGGTGGATCCCTGCTGCCCAGACGTGGCGGCAAACCTGCTGGCCCCGTTGCTGGTGGGGATCGCGCCGGCGCTGCGCGAAGTCTTCGTCGGCGAAGTGATCGCCAGTGGGGTCTTGGTTCACGAGGCGGATGCGGTCGCGGCGGCGTTTGCTGCCGCCGGCCTGATCGAGGCCGAACGGCGAGTGCGGGGCGAGTGGGCGGCGCTCCTGTTGCGGCGGGCGGATGGGGGGTAGATTGCCGCGGTGCCCAAGCATGTGGTCATCGCCGGTGGCGGCTTCGGCGGCTACTACGCGGCCAAGAAGCTCGAGCGCCTGGCTCCGCGCGATGCCGGATCACGCTGGTCAACGACGTCAACTTCCTCCTCTACGCGCCGCTGCTGCCGGGCGCGGCGGCAGGCACGCTCGAGCCGCGGCACGTGGTCGTGCCGCTGCGCGAGCGGCTGAAGCGGACCGAGCTGCGCGTCGGGTGGGTGACGGGCGGCGACCCCGCGCAGAACCGGCTGCGGACCGAGATGATCTCGGGGGAGAAGGTCGAGTTCACCTACGACCAGCTCGTGGTCGCCCTGGGTTCGGTCTCGCGCACCTTCCCGATCCCCGGGCTGGCCGAGCACGCCATCGGCTTCAAGACGATCGCCGAGGCGATCGCGCTGCGCAACCGGGTGGTCCGCTCCCTGGAGACGGCGGAGGAGATCGATGACCCGGAGCTCCGGCGCCAGTACCTCAACTTCGTCTTCGTCGGGGCCGGCTACGCCGGGCTGGAGGGGGTGGCCGAGCTCCAGGATTTCGCCATCGACGCCCTGTCCTACTACCCGCGCTGCCGGGAGGCTGGGACGCGCTGGGTGCTGGTCGAGGCGGCCGAGCGGATCATGCCCGAGATCCAGCCCCAGCTGGCCGAGTTCACCCAGAAGCTCTTGCGGCGGCGGGGGATCGAGATCTTCCTGCGCACCCAGCTGACCGAGGTGACCGAGTCGAGCGCCACGCTCTCGACCGGCGAGACGATTCCCTGCCGCACGGTGTGCTGGACGGCCGGGGTGCGGGGCAGCCCGGTGGCCGACCGCCTGGGGCTGCCGGTCGAGAAGGGGAGGATCGTCTGCGACGAGGAGATGCGGGTGAAGGGCTTCAAGAACGTCTGGGCCCTGGGCGACATCGCCGCCATCCCCGACCCGGCCCGCCCCGGCAACCCCTGCCCGCCGACCGCCCAGCACGCGATCCGCCAGGGCAAGCTGATGGGCAACAACGTGGCCGCCGCTCTCGGGGCCGACCGCCAGCCCCGGCCGTTCACCTTCAAGACCCTGGGCGCGTTCGCCGACCTCGGTCGCCACAACGCGGTGGCCAACCTGATGGGCGGGCGGGTGCGGGGCTTCCCGGCCTGGGCGCTCTGCCGCTTCTACCACCTGGCCTGGATGCCCGGCTTCCGCCGCAAGGTCCGCCTGATCGCCGATTGGACGGTCGATTTCTGGTTCCGGCGGGACACGGCCGAGCTCGGGCAGCTGGGTCATCCGCCGTCGTTGCAGGAGCATGTGCCGGAGGGGTGAGCGGGGGTGGGGTGCCCGGGCGGGTCGCTCGATGCCCGGGCGGGTCGCCGGGTGCCCGGGCGGGTCGCTCGCGGCGGACGTTCGTCACTTGTGGTCGCTATACGACCCGAAGTGACGAACGTCCCGACGGGCCGTTTCACCCCTTCTTCACCTGGCCGCTTCGCGGCGGAGATGTTTGGCCAGAGGGCCGATGTGGCGCCGGCGATTCGAGCGCATCCTTTCCGTCGATGCGTTCAGTGCCCAACCCGCTCGCTCTCGGCCTGACCGTCGGCGGTCTGCTGCTCGACCTCGTCGTGCCGCGGCCCAAGCCTCGTGCCGGTCTCCCTCCAAGAGCTCTCTCTCCTCTCGACCATGCCGACTCGAGGACACCGTGGGGGCGAGCGGGTCGGGGCGCTGATCGCTTGGGGGGTTAGGGACCAAGATGGTCCCTAAGCCCCCAGGTGCCTGGGGCGGACCTGTGCCTGTACCGTGAGCCACGTGGGCTCGTTCGCGGTGAAATTCCTCGGCTGCAAGGTGTCGCAGGCCGACGCGACGATGGCGCGCCGGGCGATGCTGGCCGCCGGTCATGTCGAGGCGCCCGAGGCCGAGGCGGATATGCACGTGATCAACACGTGCTGCATCACCAGCGAGGCCGAGGCGAAGTCCCGCCAGTCGGTCAGGCGATCGCTTCGCAGCGCGCGCCAGGTGTACGTGTCCGGCTGCGCGGTCAATCTGAATTCGCGGCAGTTCGCCGAGATCGACCCGCGCGTGAGCCCGCTGGTCGGCACGGCCGACGATGTCGCGGCCTCGCTGGGCGGGTGCGCCGACGTCGAGCACGACGTTCTGGCCCGGCAGACCGATATGCAGGCCGCCCGGACGCGGGGGTTCGTCAAGGTCCAGGACGGCTGTGACTGCCACTGCGCCTACTGCATCATTCCCACGGTTCGCGGCTCGGCCCGCTCGCGCCCGGCGGGCGCTGTCCTGGCCGAGGTCCGTCAGCGGGTGGCCCAGGGACAGCCGGAGATCGTGGTCACCGGGATCAGCGTCGGCGATTACCTCGACCCCGAGGGCGGGCTCGAGCTCGGGGACTGATGGTCGCGATCGCCGGCGTCGAGGGGGTGCGCCGGGTGCGGCTCTCGAGCGTCGAGGTGATCCACGTCAAGGATTCGCTGATCCGTGCACTGGCCTCCGAGCCGAAGGTCTGCCCGCACCTCCACCTGCCGCTGCAATCGGGCGACGATGAGGTGCTGCGGGCGATGGGGCGCCATTACTCCGCCGCCGAGTACCTCGAGCACGTGGCCGCGCTGCGAGCCGCCGTTCCCGAGGTGAACCTGACCACCGACGTGATCGTGGGCTTCCCGACCGAGGACGAGCGCGCCTTCGCGCGCACCCTGGCCGTCGTCGATGCTGCCGGGATCTCGCGCGTGCACACGTTCTCCTACTCGCCCCGGCCGGGCACGGTGGCCGAGGGGCTCGGCGATCTGGTTGCGCCCCAGGAGAAGAAGCGCCGATCGCAGGTGCTGCGTGGCCACTCCGAAGCCCGCTCGCGCAGGCACCGCGCGGCGAAGCTCGGACGGCGCGAGCAGGTCCTGATCGACAAGGTGGCCGACAGCCAGTGCTCGGGCTACACGGCGGACTACACCCGGTGTTACCTGCCGGCCGGCGCGGGCGGCGCGCGGAGAGCTGGTCGAGGTCGGTCTTCGAGAGCTCCAAGCCGACGGAATCGCCTGCGATCTTCCGGTAGGCGCAGGGCTATCCTCAGTGGGGTGACGGTCACCGAGCAGGTGCGGACGGATATGACGGGCGCGATGAAGGCCGGCGAGAAGCAGCGGGTCGGCGCGCTCCGGCTGGTCCTGTCCGAGCTTCAGAAGGAGGCGAAGGAGGGCGCCGGCGACGAGCTGGCGGTGCTCCGGCGCGAGCGCAAGCGGCGGCTCGACGCCGCCGAGCAGTTTCGCCAGGGCGGCCGTCCCGAGCTGGCCGAGCAGGAGGAGTCCGAGGCCGAGATCATCGAGGGCTACCTGCCCGCCGAGCTCGACGATGCCGAGCTGGCCCAGATCGTCGCGGCGGCGATCGCCGAGACCGGGGCCCGCGAGCCGAAGGACATGGGCCAGGTGATGAAGGTGGTGATGGCCAGGACCGAGGGCCGGGCCGACGGCAAGCGTGCCTCGCGCGCAGGTGCGCGAGGCGTTGAGTGCGTAGAGCAGCTCGAACTCGACAACACGGTCGCCGCCGAGCTTGCGGGCAGCAAGGACGCGGTGCTGAAGACCCTCGAGGGCCACCTGGATTGCGACGTGTTCCTGCGCGGCAACGTGCTGACGCTGGAGGGCGAGGAAGCCGCGGTCGACGCCGCCGCGCCGGTGGTGCGCGAGCTCTCGGAGCTGATCGCCCAGGGCCACGAGATCGCCCCGGGACGATCGAGGCCGTGACCCGCGCGCTCGATGCGCACGAGTCGCCGGCGCGGCATCCTGGAGGACGTGGTGTGGCGCCATCGCGCGACCAAGGTCGCGCCGAAGACGGTCAACCAGAAGCGCTACGTCGACTCGATCCGCAACAACACGATCACGTTCGGGATCGGCCCGGCCGGGCACCGGCAAGACGTTCCTGGCCGTCGCGCTGGCCGCCGCCGCGCTGAGCCGCCGCGAGGTCAACCGGATCATCCTCACCCGCCCCGCGGTCGAGGCCGGCGAGCGGCTCGGCTTCCTGCCGGGCGACCTGATGGCCAAGGTCGACCCCTACCTGCGGCCGCTGTTCGACGCGCTGCACGACATGCTCGAGCCCGAGCGGGTGACCCAGCATCTCGAGCGGGGCGTGATCGAGGTGGCGCCGCTGGCCTTCATGCGCGGGCGCACGCTCAACGACAGCTTCATCATCCTCGACGAGGCCCAGAACACGACCCCCGAGCAGATGAAGATGTTCCTGACCCGGCTCGGCTTCAACTCCAAGATGGTCGTGACCGGCGACATCACCCAGATCGACCTGCCGCGCGAGCAGGACTCTGGGCTGGTCGTGGTCTCGGAGATCCTCAGCGAGGTCGAGGGAATCGAGTTCGTCCGCTTCGGCGAGGAGGACGTCGTGCGCCACAAGCTGGTGCGGCGGATCGTCGCCGCCTACAGCGAGCACGCGCAGCGGCTCGCGCCTGAGCTGCGACCGCGCCGGCGAGCGTAGCCCCGGGCGGATGCTCGATATCGAGGTGATCGGGCTCGACGGGGTGCCGGCCGGAGGGCCCGACCGCGGTCGAGATCGAGGAGCTGTGCGCGCTGGCGCTCTCGTCGGCGGGGATCGCGGACGGTCACGTGGCGATCGAGTTCGTCGACGAGGAGCGGATCCGCGACCTGAACCGCGAGTTCCGGGGCATCGACTCGCCCACCGACGTGCTCTCGTTCGGCGTCGACGAGGACGGCGCGACCCGCCGGGCCGCGCGAGCTCGGGGACATCGTGATCTGCCCGGCGCGAGACCGAGGACATGCGCGAGGCGGTGATCCACGGCGCGCTGCACCTCACCGGCATGGACCACGAGCAGCGACGACGGGGAGATGCTGGCCCTCCAGGCCGAGCTGCTGCGGTGGGTGCAGTGAGAGCCGAGCGCTCCGGACCCGCTCGGGCTTCGTCGCCCTCGCCGGGCGGCCCAACGTCGGCAAGTCGACCCTCGCCAACGCGCTCGTCGGGGCCAAGGTGGCGATCGTCTCGGACAAGCCGCAGACCACCCGCCGCGCGATCCGCGGGGTGGCCACCGGCGCGGGCTGGCAGCTCGTGCTGGTCGACCTGCCCGGAGTGCAGCGCCCGCGCGATGCGCTGACCACGCGGATGCAGCGCCGCGTGGAGGCGGAGCTGGGCGAGGCCGACGGTTGCCTGTTCGTGGTCAACGCCGAGCAGGGGGTCGGCCCCGGGGACCGCTTCATCGCCGGGCTGCTGGCCTCGCGCCGCCGTGCCGGTGGTGGTCGCGGTCAACAAGATCGATCGCGCCGACCGGGCGCGCGGTCGCCGCCGCTCTGCACGGCGCCGCCGAGCTCGACGTGGCCGATGAGATCTTCCCCGTCTCGCGCCCGCACCGGGTGCGGGCGTCCGGCCTCTGCTCGACCACCTGGTCGTCGCTGCTGCCGCGAGGGCCCGTTCTACTTCGAGCGCCCAGCAGCACTCAGACCAGTCGCAGAAGCGTGGTGCTCGCCGAGCTGATCCGCGAGCAGGTGCTGGCGCGGACCCGCGAGGAGGTCCCGCACGCGGTCGAGGTCGAGGTCGAGGCGATCGAGCCGCGCCGCGAGGACCTGGTGCGAGTCGAGGCGGTGGTGCTGGTGGAGACCGAGTCGCAGAAGGGGATCCTGATCGGCGCCGGCGGGCGGATGGTCAAGGCGATCGGCGTGGCCGCGCGCAAGTCGATCGAGCGCGAGCTGGGAGACCGGGTCCACCTGGAGCTGTCGGTTCGCGTCCGCCGGCACTGGCGGGCGGACGAGCGGTTGCTCGATCGGCTGGGGATCGAGTAGGGGTGGGGGCGCCGCTGGAGACGGACCGGCTACTGCTGGCGGAGTGGAGCGACTCCGACCTCGCCCTGCTCGCCCGGCTCTCCGCCGACCCGAGGGTGGTCAGGTATGTCGGCGACGGGCAGCTGTGGTCGCCCGAGAGGGCGGCTGATGTGTCGGGGGCGATGGTCAAGCACTGGCGGGCCAACGGCTTCGGCTGGCGCGTGGCGACCGAGAAGGAGTCGGGGGAGGCGGTCGGCTTTATCGCCCTGAACTACCTCGGCGAAGGAGCGGCCGGGCTCGATGCCAACGAGTTCGAGATTGGCTGGTGGCTTGACCCGCGAGCGTGGGGGCACGGGTTTGCCAGCGAGGGCGCCCGGGCCGTGGCCCGGGAGGCGTTCGAGCGGCTGGGAGCGCCCAGCATCGTCGCCCGCCTCCAGCCGGACAACCTGGCTTCCGCACGAGTCGCGACCCAGATCGGGATGGAGCACGAGCTCGATACGACGGGGCGGTTCGGCGAGCCAGTGGCGGTGTATCGCGGGCGGCGGGTGAGCCGTGAACGGGGGGCGGCGGGGTCGCGGCGCTACTCCCCCCACCAACTCCGCCAACACCCGCCGCCAATTCCCCCACGCGATCGCCTCGAGCTCGGCTCGCAGAAAACCGCGCGGCCTCCAGGGCGGCCAGCACCTTCGGCATGCCGCCGCCTCGCCGAGCGCGGCCGGGATGGTGGTCCCGTCGAAGTCGGAGCCGAGCGCCGACGTGCTCGATCCCGATCCGATCGGCCACATAGCGGGCGTGGCGGCGATCAGATCGATCGGGGTGTCGGGGTCATCAGCACCATCCCGCCGCAGGAACGCGCAGGCGAAGACGATCCCCACCAGCCCGCCGGATGCCCCGATCGCGTCGAGCTGCGGCGTCGGTGAGGTTGCGCGAGGCCTGGCAGAGGGCGTGGACGCCGGAATGGCTCGCCACCAGCGGTCCGAGCGTCGAGCCGCGCCATGTCCCAGAAGCCGGCCTCGTTCAGGTGGCTGAGGTCGACCAGGATGCCCGAGCTCGGCGCAGGCGCGGACCAGGGCGACGCCCGGCGTCGCTCAAACCCGGGCCGATGTCGGGCGACGACGGCCAGATGAACGGGACGCCGTGGGCGAAGTCGTTGGCCCGGCTCCACACCGGCCCGAGCGAGCGCAAGCCCGCGGCGTACCACAGCGGCAGGCGCCTCGAGCCGAGGATCGATCGCCTCCGCGCCCTCCAGGTGCAGGACGCGCCACCGGCGGACCGTCGTCACGCAAGGCGGCGTCGAGGTCGGCGACCCCGCGGGCAACGCGCGACGAAGCCGGAAGCCTCGAGCGCCAGCAGCCGCCCCGCCGCCGCACTCGCGTAGCCGGCGGCAACCGGAAACGAAACCGGCGGCGCATACGGGAACTCGCACTACCCCGTCCTCGCGCGGGACGGGATCGTGCTCCTCCCCTTCGGAGGGCGTGAAGATCGAGAAGATCCCGCCGCGGATCCCGCCCTGTCGCATCCGCGCGAGATCGAGATGGCCCTCCGGACGACCGCGAGACGAAGCCCGCATGGTCCTCGCGCGTCAGCGCGTCGTTGTGGCCGTCGAAGATCGGAGGCACCGCGGGAACCTAGATGATCGATTTCGGATTGGTCGTCGCGGATGCGTCCGGGATAACCAACCATCGGCGCTTCGCCGGACGCCCATAGAATCGGCGGCCCCATGGACGACTCGGAGATCGCATTCGACGAGCGCGGGCTGGTGCCGTGCATCGTGCAGGACTGGCGCACCGGCGAGGTGCTGACGCTCGCCTACATGAACGCCGAGGCGCTCGCGGCGCACGCGGCGAGACCGGGGAGATGCACTTCTTCAGCCGCTCGCGCCAGGAGCTGTGGCACAAGGGCGCCACCTCGGGCAACACCCAGCGTCAAGGCGATCCGCTACGACTGCGACGGCGACGCGCTGCTGGCGCTGGTCGAGCCGGCGGGCCCGGCCTGCCACACCGGCGAGCGCACCTGCTTTCACCGCGGGGAGCTCGACCCGAAGGCGCCCCACGAGGTGCTGCCGACGCTCGAGCGCACGATCGCCGACGCGGGCGGACCAGCGCCCCGAGGGCTCCTACACGGCGCAGCTGCTCGGCCGACCCGGACCGCATCGGCGAGAAGGTGCAGGAGGAGGCCGAGGAGGTGGCCCGGGCGGCGCGCGAGGAGTCCGACGAGCGGGTGGCCGAGGAGGCCGCCGACGTGCTCTACCACCTGGCCGTCCTGCTGGCCGGCCGCGGGCTGACGCTCGGCGACGCCGAGCGGGTGCTCGATGAGCGTCGTCAGCGCTGAGCCGCCGCGGCGGCGCTCACGCCGTCGCTGGAGGAGGTCCGCGCGCTGGCCGCGAGTACAACCTGATCCCGCTCGCGCGAGACGTTCATCGACGACTGCCGAGACGCCGGTGTCGGCGTTCCTGAAGCTCGCGCGAGCCCGGCCCGGCGTTCCTGCTCGAGTCGGCCGAGCAGGGCCGGGTCGGGCGCTACTCGTTCATCGGCATCCGCCCGCGCAAGGTGCTGCGCTGGTCGCTCGGGGATCCCGGCGATCCGTACGCGCTGGCCGCCGGCCGAGCTCGGCCGCCACCGGCGCCGCGCCGCTCGCCGGGCTGCCGCCGTTCGCCGGCGGCGCGGTGGGGATGTTCGCCTACGACCTGGTGCGCACGGTCGAGCCGCTGGGCGCGCCCAACCCCGACCCGATCGGCGTGCCCGACCTGGCGCTGATGCTGACCGACGCGCTGGTCGTGTTCGACCACCTCAAGCACACGATCACCGTGCTGGCCAACGTCTACGCCGACGAGGACCTCGACGCCTCCTACGCCAGGCGCGCCGGAGACGATCGCCGAGATCCGCTGGCGGCTGGCCGGCGCCGCTGCCGCGGCCGGCCGCGCCGCCCGCGCCGCCGACCGCGAGGCGCCGACGTTCAACTCGAACATGTCGCGCGAGCGAGTTCGAGGCGATGGTGGCGCGGATCATCGAGTACATCCACGCCGGCGACGCCTACCAGGTCGTGCCCTCGCAGCGCTGGTCGGCGCCGGTCCCGGTCGAGGCGTTCTCGATCTACCGGGGCCTGCGCGCGGTCAACCCCAGCCCGTACATGTACTTCCTGGACTTCGGCGACTTCGAGATCGCCGGCGCCAGCCCGGAGCCGCTGATCACCGTCGCCGGCCGCCGGGTCTCCACCCGGCCGATCGCCGGCACCCGCCCGCGCGGGCGCCAGCGCCGAGGAGGACCGCCGGCTGGCCGAGGAGCTGCTGGCCGACCCCAAGGAGCGCGCCGAGCACGTGATGCTGGTCGACCTCGGCCGCAACGACCTCGGGCCGGGTGTGCGAGTACGGCAGCGTTCGAGGTCGAGGAGTTCATGGCGGTCGAGAACTACAGCCACGTGATGCACATCGTCTCGAGCGTCGCCGGGCGCGCTGCGCGCGGGGGTCGGGCGCGCTGGACGCGCTGCGCTCGGTGCTCCCGGCCGGCACGCTGTCGGGCGCGCCGAAGGTCCGGGCGATGCAGATCATCGACGAGCTCGAGCCGGTCAAGCGCGGCGGCTACGGCGGCGCGATCGGCTACGTCAGCTACACCGGCGACCTCGACACCTGCATCCACATCCGCACCGTGGTGGTCAAGGACGGGGTCGCCCACGTGCAGGCCGGCGGCGGCACGGTCGCCGACGCCAAGCCCGACTACGAGTACCGCGAGTCCGAGGCCAAGGCGCGGGCGGTGCTCCAGGCCGATCGAGCTGGCGGTCGCGCCAGCCGGAGTGGCCGTGAGAGCCGCGTGCGCGTCCTGGTCTCGACAACTACGACAGCTTCACCTACAACCTCGTCCAGTACCTGGGCGAGCTCGGGCGCCGAGGTCGAGGTGGTCCGCAACGACCACGCGACGCGTCGATGAGCTGCTGGTGCGCGGCTACGACCGGGTGATCGTCTCGCCGGGCCCGTGCACCCCGAACGAGGCCGGGATCTCGCTGGAGGCGGTGCGGCGCTTTCCCGCAGGCCGGATCCCCACGCTCGGGGTGTGCCTCGGCCACCAGGCGCTGGTCCAGGCCTGGGGCGGGCGGGTCGTCCGCCACGAGCCGGTCCACGGCAAGACGACCGAGATCGAGCACGACGGCCGGACGATCTTCCGCGGCCTGCGCGACCCGCTCGAGGTCGGCCGCTACCACTCGCTGGTCGCCGATCCCGAGCTGCCCGACGTGCTCGAGCCCAGCGCCTCCGGCGGCGGGGTGGTGATGGCGGTCCGCCACCGCGAGCTGCCGGCCGAGGGCGTCCAGTTCCACCCCGAGTCGGTGCTGACCGAGCAGGGCCGCGAGCTGCTGCGCAACTTCCTCGACCCGGAGCGCGATGACCGCGGCCGGACCCGCATCTGCTGACGCGCGCGATCGACGCGCTCGCCTCGGGCGAGGACCTGAGCCTCGAGGACAGCCGCCGACGGTGCTGGCGGAGATCATGGCCGGCAACGCCTCCGAGATCCAGATCGCCGCCTTCCTGATCGCCCTGCGGACCAAGGGCGAGACGGTCGAGGAGCTGGCCGGGCTGGCCCGGACGATGCGGGCGCTGGCCGCGCCGGTGCAGGTCGATCGAGCGACGACCTGCTCGACACCGCCGGGACCGGCGGCGGCCGGCGGACGTTCAACGTCTCGACCACCGCGGCGCTGATCGCCGCCGGGCGCCGGCTGCACGGTGGCCAAGCACGGCAACCGCTCGGCCACCGGGCTGTCGGGCTCGGCCGACGTGCTCGAGGCGCTCGGGGCGCGGATCGACCTCGGCCCCGGCGGCGGTGGCGCGGTGCATCGAGGAGGTCGGCTTCGGCTTCATGTTCGCCCCCGCCCACCACCAGGCGACCCGCTACGTCGTCCCGGTCCGCCGCGAGCTGGCGGTGCGCACGATCTTCAACTTCCTCGGCCCGCTGACCAACCCCGCCGGGCGCCACCCGGCAGCTGATCGGCGTCTCCGATCCCGCCTACCTGGAGACGATGGCCGGCGCGCTGGCCCTGCTGGGGACCGAGCACGCGCTGCTCGTGTCCGGCGAGGACGGCGTCGACGAGCTCAGCATCTCGGCGCCGACCGTCGTCGTCGAGGTCAACGGCGGCGAGCTGCGCCGGTACGACGGTGGCGCCCGAGGACGTCGGGCTGACGCGCGCGCCCGGCCGAGGCGGTCCCGGGCGGCGACCCGCAGCAGAACGCCGACACCGCGCGCGCGGATCTTCGCCGGCGAGCCGGGCGCGGCGCGCGACCTGGCCGTGCTCAACGCCGGCGCGGCGATCTACGCCGGCGGCGGCGCCGACTCGCTCGAGCAGGGCGTGCGCGCGGCCGAGGAGGCGATCGACGGCGGGCGCGGCCAGCGACGGCGCTCGAGCGGTTCGTGGCGCGCACGCAGGAGCTCGCGCCGGTGAACGCGCTCGAGCGCGATCGTGGCCCGGCACGCGGGCCGACGCTAGCGCGGCCGGCGCGAGCGCGCGCGACCGGCTCGAGCCGCAGCCCGAGCGCGGGCCGGCGAGCGGCGCCCGTTCGCCGAGCGCCTGCCGACGGCCCGGCCTGTCGCTGATCGCCGAGCACAAGCGCCGCTCGCCCTCGGCCGGGCTGATCCGCGAGGACTGCGCGCTCGAGGAGGTCGTGCGGCCTACGAGCGTGCCGGCGCCGCCGCGCTGTCGATCCTCACCGAGCGGCCAGAGCTTCGGCGGCTCGCTGGACGACCTGCGCGCGCCCGCGCGGGCCTCCGCGCTGCCGATCCTGCGCAAGGACTTCATCGTCGACCCCTACCAGGTCGCACGAGGCGTTGGCCGCCGGCGCCGACGCGATCCTGCTGATCGTCGCGGCGCTCGATCCGAGCGCGAGCTGGGCGACCTGCACGCGACCGGCGCGCGAGCTCGGCCTGGCGGCGCTGGTCGAGGTCCACGACGAGCGCGAGCTCGAGCGTCGCGACAGCCGCCGGCGCCGAGATCATCGGCATCAACAACCGGGACCTGACGACGCTCGAGGTGGACGCCGAGCGGACCTTCGAGCTGCTGCCGCAGGTGCCCGCCGGCGCCGTGGTCGTGGCCGAGTCGGGCTTCCGCCGACCGCGAGGAGCTGCGACGGCTCGACGCGCGCCGGGGTCGACGCCGTGCTGATCGGCGAGGCGCTGATGCGCGCGCGCCGACATCGAGGCGGCCTGCCGTGAGCTGACCGCCGCGGCTGACCCGCCCACCCGTGCCTACGATGTGGTCATGACCGAAGATCAAGTTCTGCGGCATCACCACGCTCGCCGACGCCCAAGCGGCGGCACAGCCGGCGCCTGGGCGATCGGCATGATCTTCTGGCCGCATTCGCCACGGCGCTGCGACCCCGGCGCCGCCGCCGAGATCGCCGCCGCGCTCAGGCGCCGGGTCGAGGTCGCCGGGGTGTTCGTCAATCCGACGCCTGGACTACCTGGCCGCAGACGGCGGACGCGGTCGGGCTGACCATGCTCCAGCTCCACGGCGACGAGGGGCCGGCGTTCTGCGCCGAGGCGGCGCGGCGCACCGGCTGCAAGGTGATCAAGGCGGCACGGGTGCGCAGCCGCGCCGACATCCAGGCCCTGGCCCCGTTTCACACCGACTACCACCTGCTCGACAGCTACATGGCGGGCAAGCCCGGCGGGACCGGCGAGACGTTCGCCTGGGAGCTCGCGCGAGCCCACCGCGGCCAGGTGCCGGTGATCCTCTCCGGCGGACTGAACGCCGACAACGTGGCCGAGGCGATCGCGGCCGTGCAGCCGTTCGCGGTCGACGTGGCCAGCGGAGTCGAGTCGAGCGCCCGGACGCAAGGTCACTGGCCAAGCTCCGGGCGTTCGCGGCGCAGGTACGAGCGCTGGCGCCGCGCCGCTGGTGGCGCCGTGAGCACGGTCGAGCACCGGTTCGGGCCCTACGGTGGCCAGTACGTCCCCGAGACGCTGATGCCGGCGCTGGCCGAGCTCGAGGCGGCCTGGATCGCGGCGTCCGAGGACGACGGCTTTCGCACCGAACTGGACGGCCTGCTGCGCGACTACGTCGGCCGCCCCTCGCCGCTGTATGCGGCCAGGCGGCTGAGCGAGGCCGCCGGGCGCCCGATCTACCTCAAGCGCGAGGACCTCAACCACACCGGCGCCCACAAGATCAACAACGCGGTCGGTCAGGCGCTGCTGGCCCGGCGGATGGGCAAGACGCGGGTCATCGCCGAGACCGGGGCCGGCCAGCACGGCGTCGCTACCGCTACCGCCTGCGCGCTGCTCGACCTCGAGTGCGTGGTCTACATGGGCACCGAGGACATGCGCCGGCAGAAGCCCAACGTCGAGCGGATGGGGCTGCTGGGCGCGCGCGTCGAGCCGGTCGACGCAGGCGCCCGGACGCTCAAGGAGGCGGTCTCGGCGGCGATCCGGGACTGGGTGGCGAACGTCGAGAGCACCCACTACATCATCGGCTCGTGCGTCGGGCCCGGCGCCTTACCCGGCGATGGTCCGGGATCTGCAGCGGGTGATCGGCGACGAGGCCCGGGCGCAGATCCTGGCCGCGGCCGGCCGGCTGCCCCAGCGAGTGATCGCCTGCGTCGGCGGCGGGTCGAACTCGATCGGCATGTTCACGCCGTTCGTTGCCGACGAAACCGTGGAGCTGGTCGGGGTCGAGGCGGCGGGGGAGGGGCTCGAGAGTGGCCGCCACGGCGCGCCGCTGAGCGCCGCCGGGCCGGCCGGGGTTCTGCACGGCGCCTACTCGGCGGTCATGCAGGACGAGGACGGTCAGATCCTCGAGGCCCACTCGATCTCCGCCGGGCTCGACTACCCCGGGAGCGGGCCCGAACACGCCTGGCTGCGCGACTCGGGCCGTGCCCGCTACGTGGCCGTCACCGACCGCGAGGCGCTCGGCGCGTTCGCCCAGTTGGCCCGGCTCGAGGGGATCATCCCCGCGCTCGAGAGTGCCCACGCGGTCGCCTGGGCACTCGCCCACGGCCCCAGCGAGCTCGACCTGATCTGCCTGTCGGGACGCGGCGACAAGGACCTGGCCGAGGCGCTCGAGCACCTCGGCGCGTGAGCGGCGTCGAGCGGATCGCCGAGGCGTTCGCGTCCGCGCGGGCAAGCGGGCGGCGAGCTGCGCTGATGCCCTACCTGATGGGCGGCTTTCCGGATCTGGCCACCAGCGCGCGGATCGGCGTCGCCTACGCCGAGGCCGGCGCCGACCTGATCGAGGTCGGGATCCCGTTCTCGGACCCGCTGGCCGATGGCCCGGTGATCCACGCGGCCGGCACCGAGGCGCTGACGAAGGGGATCACCGCCTCGCACGTGCTCGAGGCGGTACGGACGATCGCCGAGCACGTTCCCGTCGTGGTCATGTGCTACGCCAATCCGATCCTGGCCCGCGGTCTAGAGCGATTTCTCGACGCGCTCCTGGAGGCCGGAGCCAGCGGGCTGATCGTCCCCGATCTGCCGCTCGAGGAGGCGGACGCGGTGCGCGGGCGCTGCGAGGAGCGCGGCCTGGCGCTGGTCCCGCTGGTGGCACCCACCACCACCGAGGAGCGACTCGAGAAGATCGGCGCCCAGGCGCGCGGCTTCATCTACACGGTGTCGGTGAGCGGGACCACCGGCGAGCGCAGCGCGCTCGACGGCGAGCTCGCGTCGATCATCGCCCGGCCCCGCCCGCACACCAGCGTGCCGGTCGCCGTCGGGTTCGGAATCGCCACCCCCGAGCACGCCCGGACGGCAGCCCAGGCGGGGGCGGACGGGGTGATCGTCGGGCAGCCGCTTGGTCCGGGCAGTCGGCGAGGCCGCCGATCCCGTGCGGGGAGCGGGCGAGCTCGTCGAGGCCTTCTCCGCGGCGCTGTCGACGGAAGCACTCGGTTAGGATCTGGCGGCGATGGGCCTGATTCTCACCGCCACCGCCGGCCTCTGCCTGTGGATCGTGCTGTGGTCGCTGAACATCAGCGGCTTCGACGCAATCCTGATCGCGGTCGTGATGGTGCTCATCGCTATCGCGATGCGCAGCTTGCTCCCGTTCCTGCCCGGCCGGCGGGACTAGATGGTTGATTCTTTGGAATCACCCATCTAACCCTTTCCAATCATGCGCCGAGGATTAATCCTCAGCGTCTGCGCCTTCGCGGCGCTGACCCTGGGTGTGGGTAGTTGCTCGAGCACCGCCACGCAGTCCGTGACCACGAGCGGCAGCAAGCTCACGGTGTACGCCAGCGCGCCCGCGGCCGCGCCCGACTCGGCCGACCTCCTCGCTGCCGAGCAGCTGGCCTTCAGGCAGTTCCAGCAGACGGGCGGCGGGCGGGTGGGCAAGTTCCCGGTGAAGCTGGCCATCGTTCGCAGCGGGAATGTGGCCGACGACGCCCGGTCGGCGATCGAGGACCTGAGCTCGATCGCCTACATCGGCGAGTTCGCGCCGGGAGCGTCGGCCGATTCGATGGGGATCACCAATGCCGAGGATCTGCTCCAGGTCAGCCCCACCGACACGGCGCTCGAGCTGACGCAGTCGACCGCGGCCGTGCCGGGCGCACCGGGCAACTACTACGAGGCCGAGAAGACCTACGGGCGCACGTTCGCCCGCGTGGTGCCGAACACCGCCCAGGAGGCCAAGGCGCAGATCGAGGAGATGTCCGCGCTCGGGGTCAAGAAGCTCTACGTCGCCGATGACGGCAGTCCTTACGGGGCCGCGATCGCTAACGCGATCAAAGCCGATGCGG
Organism: uncultured Solirubrobacterales bacterium; assembly: GCA_963834635.1. Classification (GTDB taxonomy): domain Bacteria; phylum Actinomycetota; class Thermoleophilia; order Solirubrobacterales; family Solirubrobacteraceae; genus Palsa-465. The sequence goes on from CAWICI010000004.1 coordinate 234,607, forward strand.
GCTCCACCCTGACGGCCGTGCAGGGGCCGCCCGACGCCGCGAAGGTGACCGCGAATGGGGCCGACGCGCTGTTCTTCGGGGCCAGCTCGGCCAGCACCTCAGCCGCGGCGACCCTGTTCGGGAACGTGGCCAAGGCGAGCCCGGCGGTGAAGCTGTTCGGTCCTTCCACCCTCGAGAGCAGCGCCTTCGCCGCCTCCTTCGGGCCGGCCAAGCTCAGGCTCTACGTCTCCGCGCCCGGCTTCCTGCCCAAGTCACTCCCGGCAGCCGGCAAGACGTTCGTGGCGCAGTTCACGGCCGCCTACGGCCACGCGCCCGCTCCCGAGGCGATCTTCGGCTACGAGGCGATGAGCGCGGTGCTCGCGGTGCTCCGCGAAGCGGGCTCCTCGGCCGACGATCGCTCGACCGTCGTGCGTGACTTCTTCGCCATCAAGAACCGCTCCTCTCCGCTTGGCACCTACTCGATCGACTCGGTCGGCGATATCAGCATTGCGCCCTACGTGTTCAGCCGCTTCCATAACGGCGCGCTGGTGCCGTTTCGCCAAGTTCAGGGGTAGGTGGCCCGGGTGCGGCTGCCCGGAATCGTGATTGCCGTGGCGCTCGGGGCCGCAGTGCTCGCCGGATGCGGCGGGCACGGCGACAGCGGCACCAACCGGATCCGCGGCCGGACGCTGTCGATCTACACCAGCCTCCCGCTCCAGGGGCCATCCCGCCCGACCGCGCAGTCGGTGTTCGCCGGCGAGGAGCTGGCCCTGGAACAGGCCCACGGGCGAATCGGCAAGTACACGATCGCGCTCAAGCCGCTCGACGACTCGACCCGCCAGCGGGAGGAGTGGGATCCCGGCCAGACCACCCTGAACGCCCGCCGGGCGGTCCAGGATCCGAGCACGGTGGGGTACATCGGCGATGTGGACTCGGGCGCGACTGCGGTCTCGATCCCCCTCCTGAACCGGCTGGAGATTCCCCAGATCAGCGCTGGCAGCAGTGCCGTGGGGCTCACCTCAGCGGCGGCCGGCGCCGCCCCGGGCGAGCCGGAGAAGTACTACCCGACGGGGATCCGCACCTTCGCGCGCGTGGTCCCGAACGACACCGTCCAGGCGGCCGTGCAGGTCAAGCTCCAGCAGAGCATGGGCTGCCAGAAGACCTACGTGCTCGACGACGGCGAGGTAGACGGCGAGGACCTGGCCGACACCTTCCAGCTCCACGCGCGTGCGGCCGGACTCGAGGTGCTGGCCGTCCAGGACTTCCCCAACAAAGCCACCACCTACGCTCCCCTGGCCCACAGCGTCGCCCAGACCGGCGCCGACTGCGTCCTGATCAGTGGCCTGACGGCCTCGGGCGCCCCGCGGCTGGTCACCCAGATCGCCGCCGCCCTCCCCGGGGCCCGGATCTTCGGCTCCGCCGCCATGGCCGAGAGCACGTTCACCGATCCCAGGCGCGGCGGGATCCCGCTCGCGCTTGACCCACGCGTGCTCATCACCGGGCCCCCGCCCTCGGTCGCCCCCGCGGCCCGGGCCTTCTACTCCGCCTACCAGGAGCGCTACGGGGCGGCGGCGCCGTACGCGATCTACGGCTACGAGGCGATGAGCCTGATGCTGAGCGTGATCGCCTCGGCCTCGGACAACGGCCGGCATTCGGTGTTGCGCTCAGCCGTGCTCGACGCCCTCTTCGACACCCACGATCGCCACAGCGTGCTCGGGACCTACAGCATCACCCCCTCGGGTGACATGACGCTGGACCGCTACGGGGTGTACCGCGTGGTCGACGGGAAGCTGCGGTATCTGACCTCGCTCCCGGGGTGATTCGGGCTCGGTTGGCGTTTGGTTAGGCGCGGGCCGGGGCGGGCCTGGCGGCGACACACTCCAAGCCGATGCCTCGCCTGGGCGCAACGATCACCGGCTCGGTGCTGGCGAGCGCCGTCCTGGCCCTCGGGGCATGCGGGGGCAACAGCGACGGCCCCAGCCGTGCGACGCGACAGCCCGCGGCCTCCCGCACGATCGACATTTACTCGAGCCTGCCCCGGCATGGACCGTCGGCTCTCTCCAGCGCGGCGATCGTCAAAGGCATCCGGCTCGCCCTGAGGGAGGCGGGCAACCAGGCCGGCGAGTTCAAGGTCCGCTACATATCGCTCGACGACTCGACCGTGGCCGCGGGTGGCTACAGCGCCGCCTCCACCGCGGCCAACGCCCGGCGGGCGGCCGCCGACGCGCGGGCCGTGTACTACATCGGCGAGTTCGACTCGCGCGCGAGCGAGATCTCGATTCCGATCCTCAACGAGGCCGAGGTGGCTCAGGTCAGCCCGGCCAGCAGCTACGTCGGCCTGACCACGAGCGAGCCGGGGAGCACCAAGGGCGAGCCGACGATCTATTACCCGGCCGGGACCAGGACCTTCCTGCGCATCGTGCCCCCGGACTCAGTCGGGGCGGCCGCCGACCTGCTGGCCATGAAGCAGGGCGGGTGCACACGGGTGGCCGAGGCCAACGACGCCACCGGCGATGCCCCTGCCCTCGCGAAGCTCGTCGTGTACCTGGAGAAGTACTACGGGATCGATGTCGTGAGCGAGAGCCCGGTCCCATCGGGCCTCGATCCGGCCTCGTTCGCGACCCGGCTGAGAGCCGAGAAAGCGAACTGCTTCCTGATCGCCGGGACGGCCGACAGGGCCACTGACGAGCTGACCAAGGACGTCCTCGGGGCGCTTCCGAGGATGAGGATCTTCGGCTCCGACGGCATGTGCACGGATGGATGGGCGAATCCCCGGGGCGGCGACGTCCCCGCTGCCGCCGATCCGCAGCTCGAGTGCACGAGTGCGCTGCTCCCGCTGGCTGACTACCCGGGCGGGCGCTCGTTCTTGGCCGCCTACCGCGGGCGCTATGGCGACTCCGATCTCGATCCGTACGCGATCTACGGCTACGAGGCCATGAAGCTGGGGCTGGACACGATCGCCGCCCTGGGTCCGAAGGGCGATGAGAAGTCGGCCGTGGTGGCGGCGCTGTTCGCGATCCAGAACCGCAATTCAGTGCTCGGGCCCTATGGGTTCGACCGCGACGGCGATACCACGCTCGCGTCCTACGGTCTGTACCGGGTCGGGCCCGGCGGCAGGCTCCTCTTCACGAAGAAGCTGACGCTTTAGCGGCCCGGGAGGACGCCGAACTCCTCCGTCGAGGCGAAGCCCATCTCGGCGCCGGCTTCGGCGGTGCCGCTCTCGCGCGCCTCATCGGCCACCGCGCTGGCCACCGCCCCCACCACCTCGCGATTGAACACCGAGGGGATGATGTAGTCCTCGCGCAGTTCCTCGCCCGAGACGATGTCGGCGATCGCCCGGGCCGCCGCCATCTTCATCTCCTCGGTGATCTGGGTCGCCCGGACGTCGAGGGCGCCGCGGAAGATGCCGGGGAAGCAGAGCACGTTGTTGATCTGGTTGGGGTAGTCAGAGCGGCCGGTGGCGACCACCCGGGCGTAGGCCGCCGCTTCCTCGGGGGAAACCTCGGGGTCGGGGTTGGCCATCGCGAACACGATCGGGTCGGGGTTCATGGCCGCGAGCGCGGAGGAAGGGATCACGCGCGCGCCCGAGACGCCGATGAACAGGTCGGCTCCTTCCAGCACGTCGGTGACCGAGCCGGCGCGCCGTTCCCGGTTGGTGTCGTGGGCCAGGGCCCGCTTGACCGGGTGCATGGTCCCGTCCAGGTCGTCCTCGCGGCCCTGGTAAATCGCCCCGTGGGAGTCACAGCAGATGATGTGACGCACGCCGGCAGCGAGCAGGATCCGCGCCACCGCCACCCCGGCCGCCCCGGCCCCGACGATTACGGTCCGGATCCCCTCGATCCGCTGGTCGGTCAGCGTCAATGCGTTGAGCAGCGCGGCCAGCACGACCACGGCCGTCCCGTGCTGGTCGTCGTGGAAGACTGGGATGTCCAGCTCGGCCTTGAGGCGGTCCTCGATCTCGAAGCAGCGCGGGGCCGAGATGTCCTCGAGGTTGATTCCGCCGAAACCGGGCGCGACCGCCCGCACAACGGCGACGATCTCGTCCGGATCGCGGGTATCCAGGCACAGGGGGAAGGCGTCGATGCCGCCGAACTCCTTGAACAGCATCGCCTTGCCCTCCATCACCGGCATCGCGGCGCGCGGCCCGATGTCGCCGAGGCCGAGGACCGCCGTCCCGTCGGAGACGACGGCGACGCTGTTGCGCTTGATCGTGTACTGGAAGGCCTTGTCCTGATCGTCGCGGATCGCGGTGCAGACGCGGGCCACGCCTGGCGTGTAGGCCATCGACAGGTCCTCGCGGGTCTTCAGCGGGCTCTTGTTCCCCAGCTCGATCTTGCCGCCCACGTGGAGCATGAAGGTGCGATCGGTGGCGTCGAGCACGCGGGCGCCGTCGATCGCCTCGACGGCCTCGGTCAGCCGCGGCCAGTCCGAGGAGTCGCCGGTCTCGACGGTGATGTCGCGCACGGTGTGGCCGCCCTCGACCTGCACGAGGTCAACCGCGCCGATCGTCCCGCCGGCCGCCCCGATCGCGCTGGCCACCTTCCCCAGCATCCCCGGACGGTGGTCGATCTGGACCCGTAGGGTGAGGCTGTATTGGGCGCTGGGAGTGCTTGCCACCGGTCAGCGGATCTTATTGATGGCCGGGCCGCATGCGGCCCGGCCCCGGCCGGTGCATGCACCGGCCGGCGGGGGCGCGCATGCGCGCCCCCGGGATAACCTGAATGTGGTGGCCAACGAGCTCTTTCTCATCGACGGCAACAGCCTCGCCTACCGGGCGTTCTTCGCCCTGCCCGAGTCGATCGCCACCTCCACCGGCGAGCCGACCAACGCGATCTTCGGCTTCGCCTCGATGCTGGTCAAGATCCTCACCGACTACGGCCCGCAGGCCACGGTGGTGGTGTGGGACGGCGGGTACACCGGGCGTAAGGAGATCTACCCCGAGTACAAGGCCCAGCGCAGCACGCGGCCCGACCTGCTCAAGGAGCAGTGGCCCCATCTCGAGCCGCTGGTCGACGCGTTCGGCTATCGCAACCTCCGGGTCGAGGGGTACGAGGCGGACGATGTCATCGCCTCGATCGTCGAGCGGGCGAAGGGGGAGAAGATCCCGGTCATGGTCGTGACCGGCGACCGCGACGCCTATCAGCTGGTCGACGACGGGATCGTGAAGATCATGACCACCTCGCGCGGGATCACCGACACGCGCGTATACGACCGCGACGGTGTGGTCGACCGCTACGGCATCCCGCCCGAGCTGGTACCCGACTTCATCGGGCTCAAGGGCGACACCAGCGACAACATCCCCGGCGTCCCCGGGATCGGCGACAAGACGGCGGCCGAGCTGCTCCAGCGCTTCGGGTCGCTGGAGGGCGTGCTCGAGCACGTGGACGAGATCAGCGGCGCCAAGCGCAAGCAGAACCTGATCGAACACGCCGAGGACGCCCGGGTCTCGAAGCAGCTGGCCACGGCCAAGCGCGACATCGAGATGGACCTCGACCTGGCCCAGTTCGTGTCCGCCGCGCCCGACCGCTCGAAGCTGCGCGAGGTGTTCCGCCGCTTCGAGCTGCGCGAGCCGCTGCGCCGCCTGGAGGAGGCGCTGGGCTCGGCCGACGCGGCGGCCCCTGCGCCCGTCGCCGAGAGCTCGTTGAGCGCGCGCCTGGTCTCGGCGACGCTGCAGGATGTAGCCCGGCTGCCGGCCGAGGAGGTGGCAGTCGCGCTACGTGCGCCCGAGACCCCGGAAGGGGCGCTGTTCGCCGACGACGCGGTGTGGCGCTTCGGGGTCCACGCGGACGGCCGCGTGCTCGCGGGTGAGATCGGCGGCCCCGAGGAGCTGGTGGCGGCGATCGGCGAGCGGCCCGCGGTCGCGCACGACGCCAAGGCGCTCCGCACGGTGCCGGCCGGCTTGGTCCACGACACCGAGGTGGCGGCCTACCTGCTCGAGCCGGCCCGGCGCGGCTACCCGTTCCGGGAGCTGTGCGAGGAGCGCGGGCTGGGCACGGAGATCGAGGACCCGGCGGGGGCCGACTCGGTGCTCGTCCACGCCCTCGCCGCCTGGCAGCGCGAGGAGATCCGGGGCCGCGGCCTCACCGACCTGCTGGGCGAGGTTGAGCTTCCGCTGGTTCGGGTGCTGCGCAAGATGGAGGTGGCGGGGATCAAGCTCGACACCGACCGGCTGCGCGAGATCTCCACGCGCGTGAAGGCGGAGGCGGACGAGCTCGAGCGCGAGATCTTCTCGCTGTGCGGCGAGGAGTTCACGATCGGCTCGCCCAAGCAGCTCGAGGAGATGCTGTTCGGGCGTCTCGGCCTGTCCCGCAAGCGCCGCGGCAAGACCGGCTACTCGACCGACGCCCGCGTCCTCCAGGCGATCCGCCACGAGCACCCGGTGATCCCGAAGATCGAGCGCTTTCGCGAGCTGACCAAGCTCGCTCAGACCTACCTCGACGCGCTGCCCGAGTTCATCGGAGAGGATGGCCGGCTGCACACCACCTTCAGCCAGACCACGGCCACCACCGGACGGCTGTCATCCAACAACCCGAACCTCCAGAACGTGCCCATCCGGACCGAGCTGGGGAGGGAGATCCGGGCCTGCTTCGTGGCCGAGCCGGGCAACCTGCTGGTCTCGGCCGACTACTCGCAGGTCGAGCTGCGGCTGCTGGCCCACATCGCCGGCGAGGATGTGCTCAAGGAGATCTTCCGCCGAGGCGAGGACGTCCACACGGCCACGGCCTGCCGCGTGTTCGGGGTCACGCCCGAGCAGATCGATCCGGGCATGCGCTCGAAGGCGAAGATGATCAACTACGGGATCGTCTACGGCCTGTCCGCCTACGGGATGGCCGACCGGCTCGACATCCCCCAGTCCGAGGCGGATGAGTTCATCCAGCGCTACCTGGCCGGGTTCCCGGCGGTGGGGCGGTTCATCGAGGAGACGATCGAGCAGGGGACCGAGCACGGTTACGTCTCCACCCTGTTCGGCCGCCGCCGGCAGGTCCCCGAACTGCGGGCGCGGCGCTGGGAGCTGCGCAAGCAGGGCGAGCGGTTCGCGGTCAACATGGTGATTCAGGGGACGGCGGCCGACATCATGAAGGTGGCCATGGTGCGCTGCGACCACGCCGTGGCCGCGGCCGGGCTTCAGAGCCGGCTGGTGCTCCAGATCCACGACGAGCTGCTGTTCGAAGGCCCGGCGGCGGAGGCCGAGCAGGTCGCGCAGATCGCCTCCGCGGAGATGGCGGGCGCGTTCGCGATGGACCCGCCGCTGGCCGTCGACGTCGGCATCGGGTCCGACTGGCTGGCCGCGAAGTGATCGGCGCCGTCGCCGCGCTGCTGGCTGCGACCGCGCTCGGCCACGGCGGCTTCGCGGGTATCTCGCCCGACGGGCGGCCGGCCGCCCGGGCGAGCGCAGGCGCAGCCGTTCCCTACGGCGGCGGGCCGGTGCTGCACTCGAACCGCACCCGCCTGATCTTCTGGGCGCCCGCCGGGTCGGGATTGGCCTTTGCCCCCGGGTATGAGGCGCTGATCGAGCGGTTCCTCCGGGATGTCGCGGCCGATAACCACAGCTCGGCGAGCGTGTACGGGCTGAGCGGCCAGTACACCGACGCGGTCGGTCCGGCCGCGTATGACTCGCGCTATGCGGGCGCCGTGGTGGACAGCGACCCGCTCCCGGCCAGCGGTTGCACCGAGCCGCCACCCCCGCCGCAGGGGACCGGGCCGGGGTGGAGCGATTGCCTGACCGCCGCCCAGCTCGAGGCCGAGGTGGCCCACGTGCTCGCCGCTCGCGGGCTGCCCCGCGGCACCGGCGACGTCTACTTTCTGGTCATGCCCGACGGGCTCGGCAGCTGCGAGTCGGCCGGGCCGAGTCAGTGCGCCCTGGGCGGCCCGGACAACGGCGGTTACTGCGCGTACCACACGATCGCCGACGGCGTCCCCTACGCGGTGATCCCGTACACCGCCCTCCCGGGCCACTGCCAGTCCCAGCAGCCGCGCCCCAACGCCAGTCCGGCCGACCCGACGATCTCCGCCCTCAGCCACGAACACATCGAGATGGTCACCGACCCGTTCGGCAACGCCTGGGTGGGCAGCGGCGGGCAGGAGGTGGGGGACCTGTGCGTGGCCATGTTCGGGCCGGCGGTGGGTGGTTCGGGCTCGGGGGCGTGGAACCAGGTGATCGACCGCCACCACTATTTCCTCCAGGATGAGTGGAGCAACGCGGCGGGTTCGTGTCAGGCGCGGGCGCCGGCGGACAAGGTGTCGTTCCGGCTCGTCGGCGACCGCTTGGTGGCCCGGGTGGTTCGCCATCCGATCGCCATCCGCAGCTTCGACTGGTTCTTCGGCCGCAAGCGGGGCGGTCACGGACGCCGCGTGCTGGCACGGCCCGGGCGCTATCGCGTGGCCCTTAGGGCCGTCGATGCCTGGGGGAGCTGGGCGCGCTACGCGCGGCGCGTGCGGGTGGCGACCTAGGCCGCGACCGTCTCGCGCGGGCGCCTCGCCGGCGCTCGCCGCCCCTCGCCCACGAACGCGGGATGGGCGATGTTGAGGTACTGGCCGAAGGACCAGTGAACCCAGGGCCGGTTGGCCATGCCCCGCAACCCGGCCGCCAGCGCGCGCGGGGGCACGCGCGGGATCAGCCGCTGCAGGCGAAGCAGCGAATCGAACGGAAAGGCGTGGCCGGCCGAGAACTGGTGGTAGCGGCGCAGGGCCTGCTCGCGGGTCTGCGCGCCCTCGAGCACGGCGCGCAGCTCGCGGCCGCAGGCGAGGCCGAAGTAGAGCGCGGTGCGGATGCCCTCGGCGGTCAGCGGCAGGCAGTGGCCGGCCGAATCGCCGGCGAAGAAGATGCCGTCCTCGGTCGCGTCGCGCAGCGCGTGGGGGATCCAGTTGCCCTGGTAGCGGACCGTGTCCGCGCTCAAGTCCTCGGCCAGCCGGACCGTCGGCTCGCGCACGTGGAAGCGGGGGTCGAACGAGCCCACGCCGATGCGCAGCTCGCCGTCGGCCGGAAACGACCAGCCGTAGCCGGCGGGGACGTAGCTCCGATCGATCCACACCTCGAGGTCCTCGCCCGAGCCGAAGGGGTGGACCTCGAGCCCGCGGGACAACAGGGCATCGGGGGGTTGGACGTTCTGGCCGCAGCCCAGCACCCGGCGCCAGCCGAGGGCGTCGACGATCAGCGGGGCGCGTATCTCCCCCCGGTCGGTGCGGACCGCGAACCCGGCCCGCGACTGCACCTTCGCCGTCTCGAAATCGAACGACCCCTGCTCGGCCAGCAGCTCGCACAACGTGCGGTAGTCGAAGGTCGAGAACGTCCACGGAAGGTCGTAGCGCACGGTCCCGTGCGGCGAGTGGATGACGAGCTCGCCGAAGGTCTGCTGGCCCGCCGCCTCGAGCCCCATGACGGTCAGCCACGAGGTGGGGATTCCGCAGGCCGAGGTCTGGCGCTCGCCGATCTCGTAGCGGTCGATGACCATCACCTGAGCGCCGGTGGCGGCCAGCTCGCGCGCCACCGCCAGCCCGGCGAAGCTCGCGCCGCAAATCAGAACATCGCAGTCGCGATGCAGCGGCGTACGCTGATCGCCGCGCTTGGTCGCACGCACCGGCATGGCGGCTGATGATACGTCGGGCCAAGAGGCGGCTATCCTCCGAGCTCACATGTCTTCAACCACAACCCTTAGCGCCGCACCCGAGCAGACCGGAGCCAAAGTCGTAGAGGGCTCCGACGGCCTGCTGCTCGAGGTCGACGGGCGCATCGTCCCCAACTACGACGCCACCCTGCATCCCTTCCAGGAGGGCGATGTCGTCACCGGCAACGTCGTTCGCATCGACAACGACGAGGTGCTGGTCGACATCGGCTACAAGTCCGAAGGGGTGATCCCAGCCAACGAGCTGTCGATCCGCAAGTCGGTCGATCCCGGCGACGAGGTCAGCCTGGGCGAGGAAGTTGACGCGCTCGTGCTCACCAAGGAGGACCAGGACGGGCGCCTCATCCTGAGCAAGAAGCGGGCTCGCTTCGAGAAGGCGTGGCGCCGGATCGAGGCGGCGGCTGAGTCGGGGGAGCCGGTCGAGGGGACGGTGATCGAGGTGGTCAAGGGCGGCCTGATCATCGACCTCGGCGTGCGCGGCTTCCTGCCCGCCTCGCTGGTCGACATCCGCCGCGTGCCCAACCTCGACGAGTACATGGGCCAGGCGATCGAGTGCAAGGTGATCGAGCTAAACCGCTCACGCAACAACGTCGTACTCTCCCGTCGCGCAGTGCTCGAGGAGCAGCGCAAGGAGGACCGCGAGCGGATCCTCGATCGGCTCCAGCCCGGGCAGGTGGTGGAGGGCACGATCTCCAACATCGTCGACTTCGGCGCCTTCGTCGATCTCGACGGCATCGACGGCCTGATCCACATCTCCGAGCTTTCGTGGTCGCACGTCAACCATCCCTCCGAGATCCTCTCGATTGGCGACACCGTGAGCGTCAAGGTGCTCGACATCGACCGCGACCGGCAGCGGATCTCCCTCGGTCTGAAGCAGACCCAGGAGGATCCGTGGCAGCGGGTCGTGGACACCTACAACATCGGTGACGAGCTCGAAGGCACCGTCACCAAGGTGGTCACGTTCGGTGCCTTCGTCGAGATCCTTGACGGAGTGGAGGGGCTGGTCCACATCTCCGAGCTCGCCCAGCACCACGTCGAGAACCCGCGGGAGATCATCCAACCGGGCGATCCCGTCCGGGTGAAGATCCTCGAGATCGACTCCGAACGCCGCCGGCTGTCGCTCTCGATCAAGCGGGTCGAGGGTCAGGTGCTCCCGGTCCGGCCGATCGTCCCGCCGGTCGAGGGCGATGGGACCGATCTGGACGACATGCCCGAGCTGGGCCTGTCCGAGGACGTGTTCGCGAGCGACGACGCTGCGGTGGCCGAGGACGCGCCGGTGGCCGAGGACGCGCCGGTGGCCGAGGAGGCCCCCGCGGCTGAGGCCCCCGCACCCGAGGTCGAGGAAGCGCCCGCGGCCGAGGTCGAGGAGCGCCCGCGGCCGAGGTCGAGGACGCGCCCGCAGCCGAGGAGGCTCCGGCCGCCGAAAAGGCGCCTGAAGCCCCAGAGGCCCCCGCGGCCGAGGCGTCAGAGGAACCCGAAGCCTGAGCGTTCCCTTCGTCGGCCTGACGGGCGGGATCGGCGCGGGCAAGTCGACCGCGCTCGAGGCGCTCGAGCGGCTCGGCGCTGCCGTCCTCTCAACCGATCAGGTGGTGCACGATCTCTACGGGAGCGACGACGTCCGTGACGCGGTGGCCGAGCGTTTCGGGCCGTCGGTCCTGCACGACGGCGGAGTGGACCGAGGCGCGCTGGCCAAGCGGGCCTTCGCCACCGACGAGGACCGGGCCTGGCTCGAGGGCCTCCTGTGGCCGCGCGTGGGGGCCCGGATGAGCGAGTGGCGAGAGGCTCAGGAGGCGGCGAGCCCACCTCCCCGGGCGGCGGTGGTCGAGGTGCCGCTACTGTTCGAGTCGGGAATGGAGGGTGGATTCGCGGCCACGATTGTCGTGGTGGCGGACGAGGGTCTGAGGGCGGAGCGCGCCGGCTCCCGCGGTCACCAGGCCCTGGCCGAGCGCTCGGCCCGACAGCTCTCGCAGCAGGAAAAGGCGCAGCGAGCGACATATGTAGTGGTTAACGATGGAACGATTGAAGAACTCGAGCACAAGCTGTCGTCGCTTCTTGAGAAGCTCTAGCTAGATGAGCCCGCCCACCGCTCAAGCAACGCGAGGCGGCTCCCGGCGCCGGCCGAGCAGCGAGCGCATGACAACCCGGCGGCGCTCCGCCGTGCGCCGACGCCGAGCGCTGGTCACGTGCGTCGTCGTGCTGGTCGGCGTGGTCGCGGTCGCCCTGGCGATGCCGTTGTTCCGTAAAGCGGTCAACGAGTTCACCCTCCCGCTGTCCTACGCCAGCGTGATCCGGCAGCAGGCGGCCGAGAAGCACCTTCCTCCCGACCTGATCGCCGCCGTGATCTACGCCGAGACGAAGTTCGATTCGCGCACCTCCGCGGCGGGGGCGGAAGGGCTGATGCAGATCCTGCCCCAGACCGCCGAATACCTGGCCCGGCGCTCGGACGGGACGACCTTCCAGGTGTCCGACCTCTCCACGCCGCAGGTCAACATCGCCTACGGCAGCTACTACCTCCGTTACCTGCTCGACGAATACGGTGGCAACGTCACCCTTGCCCTCGCCGCCTACAACGGGGGCGAGGCCAACGTCGATCACTGGCTGGCGCAGGCCCATCGGGCCGGCCACCGCCTGACCATCGCCGGTATCCCCTTCCCGGAGACCCGGGACTACGTGGTCAGGGTCCTGAACGCCCAGCGCGAATACCGGCAGACGTACGCCAGCCAGCTGGGCTACGGCTAGCGATCGCTACGAGGAGACGTTGATCGTCAGCGTGTAGGGGCCGAAGGTCAGCGTCGAGGTCTTGGTGCTGGCGCCTTTGTGGGAGGCGCTCAAGGTGTTTGGGCTCGAGCTCGAGGCGCCGGCGGCGATCGTCACGCTGCCTGAGTCGTGCCCGGACTCGGTGATCGTTGAGGACTGGGTCGAGCTGTAGACGACAGGTGAGCCGCTGGCGTTCACGAAGACGACGTAGAAGACGACGGTTCCGCTGTTGCCGTCGCCGGTGGCGGTGCAGGTCTCGTTCGCCGTGAACGGGCTGGAGCAGACGATCGAGGGAGTGCCGGTGCCGCCGGGTGCCACCAGGACCTCGAGCCCGGCCGGACCGGCGGTGATCGTCTCCTGCTGGGTGCCACTGGTCAGGCCGGTGGCCGCGGCCGTGATACGTCGGTGTGCCCGCCGTCGTATTGCCATAGTAGAAGGTCGCCGTCGAGGAGTTCGCGCCGATCGTCACCGACGTAACGCTGGCGCCGAACTGTGAGGTCGAGAACACTCCCGGTGGCCCCGGTCGAGGACAGGTTGACCGTGATCGCGGTTGTACTGGTCTGCGGGTTTCCGTACTGGTCCTCCGCCTGGACGGTGATCGGTCCGAGGTTGGCTGTAGCCGAGGTGGCACCCGAAACGGCGGCCGAACTGAAGCCGAGGCGCTTCACGGCCGTAGCCGCGGCGACGGTGATCGAGCCGGAGGTCCCGGTGACGCCGCCCTGGGTGGCGGTCAGCGTGGTGGTCTGGGCGTCGTAGAGGGTGATCGAGGCGGTGCCCGCGCCGCTGCTGAAGCTGACCGAGCCCGGATAGCTCGGGGTGTTGCCGGCGGGCGAGCTCGACGGACCGCTGAAGGTGATCGCCTGGGGACCGGTGAAGCCGGTGGCCGTGTTGCCGTAGGCGTCATAGGCGGTCAGCGTCGCGGTGAAGACGTGCCGGCGGTCGCCGAACTGGGGGTGCCGACCGTGAACGAGCTGGCGCCGCCGGGGGCCACATTGAAGGTCCCCGAGTGGCCGGTGGCGCTGCCCTGGGTGGCGGTCAGCGTGATGCCGTTCTGGGCGTCGTAGAGCGTGATCGAGGCGGTGCCCACACCGTTCGTGAACGTGACCGACGCGGGGTAGCTGGGGGTATTGCCGCTTCGGAGCATTGGCGGCTCCGCTGAAGGCGATCGCCTGGCTCCCGGTGTAGCCGGTGGCCTGTTGCCGTAGGTGTCGTACGCGGTCAGCGTCTCGTTGAACGCTGTGCCCGCGGTCGGGGCGGGGGCGGGGACGGTGAACTGCTGGGAGCAGCGGGAGCGACCACGATGTTGCCGCTGGCGGCGCCGGGCAGGCTGTCGGTGGTGTCGGTGGCGGTGATCGTCGTGGTCTGGGCGTCGTACAGCGTCACGGACACCGTCACGCTGCCGCTGGTGAAGTGCGCACTGCTGGGATAGACCGGGGCGTTGCTGTTCGGCGAACTCGCCGGACCCGAGAAGGTCAGGCTCTTGGTGCCGGAGAGGTTGCCGGTGGGGTTGCCCCACGTGTCCTGGGCGGTCAGGGTGACGTTGAAGGGAGTGCCGGCGGTTTGTGAAGCCGGCGGCGCTCGCGGCGATTTGGTGGTTGGCGCCGGCGACGACCGTGATCGACCCCGAGGTGCCGGTCACGCCGCTCTGGGTGGCGGTCAGCGTGGTGCTCTGTGCGTCGTAGAGGGTGATCGAGGCCGTGCCCACGCCGTTGGTGAAGGTGACCGTGGCCCGGATAGCTGGGATCGGTGCCGCTCGGGGCGTTGGCCGGGCCGCTGAAGGTGATCGCCTGAGCGCCGCTGTAGCTGGTGACTGTGTTGCCGGAGGAGTCCTGGGCGGTGATCGTGACCGTGACGGCGTTGCCGGCAGTAGCCGAGCTCGTCGCGCTGACGCTGAATTTGCTGAGCGCGCCGGAGGCCAGCGAAACCGGCGTGCTGCCGCTGGTCGCTGTCCACGACTGCCAGACCGCGGTCACGGTGTAGGTGTAGGTGCCCTTGCTCAGCCCCGAGTCGGTGCAGCTCGTGCCGTCGTGGCGCTCAGCAGCCGAGCTCGGGCAGGTGCCGCCGACCGTGCCACCGCCCGGACGGCTCACGTAGTAGGTCACGCTGCCGGCCGCCGGCGCGGAGACGGGGTTCCAGTGAGAGCGACCGTGCCGGCCCCCGGGGTCGCTCCCGTGATCGTGGTGGCTGACGAGGGACCCGACCTTCGCGCTCGCGGTGCCCGTGCCCGTGCTGGCAAAGAAAGCCAGCGCGACGCTCACACCCCCGAGCACGAGCGCCGCTGCCAGCAGCAGGCGAACCAGAGCGCGAAGTGGTCTCATCCAGGGGTAACGACCCAGCTGTACACGAAGGTCACCGTCGCGCCCTGGCAGCCGTCCTGGTCAGTCGGACGATTGATGATCGAGACCTGCGGCCACTGGGTCGGCGACACGCCGAGTTGATCCAGGCTCCGGGTGCTCCCCGCGGGGACGGTGAGGGGAAGTGGGCCGGAATAGGACGCCAGCGCGAAGTCGGCCAGCGTGCAGGGCAGTGACGGGGTGGCATTGGGAGCACTGACCGATCTCAGGCTTGCGCTCAAGCTGCTCACGACGACGGGCACGTGGTAGGGGTTGGTCATCCGAAGGTCGATCCCCTGGGGGACACCTGGCTCGAGCGGACCGCCCGCGTTGCCGGCGACCGAGAAGTCCGGGATCGCCACCGCCGTGGTGTCGCTGCTCGTGGTCGATCCGCCGACGGTCAGCGTCAGGGTGATTCGCCTGAGCATCCGGCCGTGCTTGGCGCGAACGGTCAGGTGGTAGACGCCGGGAAGGGTCCAGGCCCGGGTCGCGACGGTGAGGGTCAAGCGCGAGCGCCGGGTGCGGGCGTGGGGCGAAAAATGAACGGCGACGCCAGTGGGGAGCGGGCGGGCGACAGTCAAGCGGATGGCCCACGGGAACTGCCGGCGGTGAATCCTGAGCCGATACCCGGCCGTCGAACCGGCCGCGATCGTGTTCTGGACCGGCGCGGCCGTGAGCTTGAAGGTTGGTCTGGGACGCTGGCCGGCCGCGTAGCCCGCGTAGGCACCCAGTGAGAGCGCGACCAGGGCGGCGAGGGCCGTTGCCGGCAACACTCGCCGGGCAAGCGGTCGTGGTGGTGTTGAGGAAGCTCTTCATATCCCGAGTACCCATTCGCAACCACGCAAGCGCTGGGACGATGCCCGCGGCATGTCCCAGCGCCAGCTGTGGTGGCTACACCATCACGAGGCGGTGATGGTTACTGCAGGTGAAGCGTTCTGACAGGCGTCCTGGCTCGAGTTGACGTCCTGCATCGTCAGGTCAACCTTGCCGGTGTAGGTGGCACCGGCCGCCAGGTCGGCGGGCACGGCGGGATTGCCCGAGTCAAGCTGAGCGGTGAACCAGCTGGCCTTGCAGCCGGTGATGTCCGAGGGCGAGCTGCCCGCGGTCTCCGCGTCGCCGTTCGATTCGCTCGGGATGGTG
This sequence comes from uncultured Solirubrobacterales bacterium, assembly GCA_963834635.1. Taxonomy (GTDB): domain Bacteria; phylum Actinomycetota; class Thermoleophilia; order Solirubrobacterales; family Solirubrobacteraceae; genus Palsa-465. The sequence goes on from CAWICI010000004.1 coordinate 250,439, forward strand.
ACGGTGACGGACTGGAGCCCCTGGTTGCCGTGGCCGTTGTTGGTCACGGTGAACGGCACGTACTCGGTGTCATTCGAAGCACCGGGGTAGAGGGCGCTCAGGGCGCCCGACCAGCTCACGGAGCCCGTCGAGATGCCCCACTGAGTGGACTGTCCGACGGTGCCTGAGCCCTGGGCGGAATTCGATCCACCCGTGAAGTACGCGACCGCGACGGTGGCGGCAGCCAACGCCATGAGAAGACCAAGCAGTGCAGCCACGCGCTTCTTCTTGGACCTACGGTCCATGGGTAACCTCCAAATTGTTGGGTCCACGCCGCCCAAGGTGTGATTGGGTCTGACACCTCTGCGGCCCCGGTCCGGAGACCCCGTTCCCGGTGCCGCAGATATCGGTCAGCAATCGGACCACCTTGAGCCGATTTATCGGTCATCCGTCCAGGGGCGGTTTGGAGCAACCCCCTGGAAATTAAGTGGAGGTTTGACCGAAAACCTGTTCACTGAAGCTGAGGGCCCAGGGTGGGTGACCGGGCAAAACGCCCGTACCGCCTGGGTTTCTGGCTTTTTGTGTCACATGCCGCGATGGAGGTTTTGCTGCGCAAGACCGCTGGACGTTTGTCGACGCCCATCCAGGCACAAGTGTCGAGTGCGTGTTGAGGAGTTTTGGACGCCGAGCGGGGGCGTCGGCGGGCGCGAGGCCCAGGGGACGCGGCCGCCCGCCCTTTCCGTCCATACCGGCCGCTACGCTCAAAGGTCCCGCTGCAATGCCCAAGTTCGAGCTCGATTCCGCCTATGTCCCAACCGCCGATCAGCCGGCGGCGATCGACTCGCTGGCGGAGGGCGTGGACGCCAACGAGCGCTTCCTGACCCTGCTCGGGGCGACCGGCACCGGCAAGACGATGGCCATGGCCGGGGTGGTGGAGCGGGTGCAGAAGCCGACGCTGGTGATCGCCCACAACAAGACGCTGGCCGCCCAGCTCTGCAACGAGTTCCGGACCTACTTCCCGCGCAACGCGGTCGAGTACTTCGTCTCCTACTACGACTACTACCAGCCCGAGGCCTACGTCCCCAGCAAGGATCTCTACATCGAGAAGGACTCGGCCATCAACCAGGAGATCGACCGCCTGCGCCACTCGGCCACCGCCGCCCTGTTCGCCCGGCGTGATGTGCTGATCGTGGCCAGCGTGTCGTGCATCTACGGGCTGGGCTCTCCCCAGACCTACGACGAGAACCTCCAGACCCTGCGCAAGGGCGAGTTCATCGACCGGGACCGGCTCCTGCGCAAGCTGGTCTCGATCCAGTACACCCGCAATGACACCGCGCTCGCCCGTGGGACGTTCCGGGTGCGGGGCGAGACGCTCGAGATCTTCCCCGCCTACGCGGAGACCGCCTACCGGATCGTGCTGTTCGGCGACGAGGTCGAGATGCTCCAGGAGTTCGACCCGCTGACCGGCGAGGTCCTCCAGGAGGACATCGAGCACGTGGGGATCTGGCCCGCGTCGCACTACAACGTTCGCGAGGGGATGATCGATGACGCGGTGGCGCAGATCGGAGCGGAGCTGAATCAGCGCTGCGCCGAGCTCGAGGCGGAGGGCAAGTTGCTCGAGTCACATCGCCTGCGCCAGCGCACCCAATACGACATGGAGATGCTGCGCGAGCTGGGTTTCTGTTCCGGGATCGA
>CAWICI010000005.1:0-164112 GCA_963834635.1 uncultured Solirubrobacterales bacterium
AGAGCAATACGTACGAGTCGAGCACATGCGGAGGACTCCACGTATTGCTCGCACGAGTGCTACGAGGGAATCGCGGTCACGAAGGGCAACAGTCCGTTCGGGCCGTACAACGTGTACTTCCAGAACGCCAACTACAACCCGGCTGAGCCGGGCTATCCGTCCCTACTCAACGACTTCGCGAAGATCGCCACGACGCGAGATGCGTTCCTGATCTTCTACGACGAATTCCCGTTGAATGGGAGTGTCACCGGCATCGGCGGCGGTGACTTCAACGGCGCGCAGGAGTTCGCCTTCAACAAGAACGCGCTCGAGAAGGGACTGCCGACCACGCTGCCCAACGGGCAGCCGAATCCGGCCTTCACTGTGGCCCGCGAGAACATGGGCTTGCTGAAGACGCCGGGCGGGCAACTGTGCCCGTGACAACAGATACCATCAGCCCGGTATCGCCTGCTGGTATGCGGTGATTCCTGCCCAAGCGCCGGATCCCACCCAGTTCGACAACAGCAATGGTGGTATGGGCTACATGGAGGGCACGCTCGACTACTACGGTGTGGGCGGGAACCAGTTGGCGACTTGGGCCTGGAGCGGCCTGAGCAACCTGAACAGTCTCGACTGTTCCGCCTGCGGCGGAATCCGGTTCAGCGGCCAGCTGTTCTCGGGTGTCGCGCCGTACTACAACCCGACCACTGGATCCAGCTCGGTTCCGTCCTATCTGGCTCCGCAGAAGGTCGGCCCGATCCCACTCGGAGACGAGTGCGGGGCGGCCGGAATAGCGGGCACCGCCAGTTGTCCGGAGGGCCCGATCCAGACCAACGGCGACTTCATGACGCAGGTCTCTCAGGCCCAGGGACAGCTGTGGGCCTCGACCACGACAGAGGTCGTCCAGAGGTTCTCCAGCCCGTCCGATCCGGCGGAGACGCACGGAGGTGCGGTGTATTGGGTCGTTGGCACGAATTCCAAGCCGCTCACCCTGACCGGCGAGGGATACGCGACAGCCGCCCACGAGGAGCTCGAAATGCCGTCGATTGCGGCGGAGGGCACACCCGGCACCGACGGCGGTAATGGTCTGGCCGTTATGGACTTCACGTTGAACGGCAACGGTGGTCCTTTCGGCTTTGACGGCGGAGGGTTCTACCCGAGCAGCGCGTACGGGCGGATGAACAGCACGTCGCCCGGGCTGTTGGGATCGGTAGTGAACATCGCCGATCTGGGCCAGTCGCCGCAGGATGGCTTCTCGGAGTATCAGGGCTATCCAGGCCCGATTCGCCCACGCTGGGGCGATTACAGCTGGGGAGTGTTCCTGCCCGGATCGGGTGGCAGGGTCTACTTCGCCAACGAGTACATCCAATATCCCAACTGCGAGCCGCCGGCCTTCACGCTGACGCTCGCGACCTGCGGAGGAACCAGGGACGGCTTCGCAAACTGGGGGACGGCAGTCAACTACGTCGTTCCCTAAGGTCTAGTTCGTAACGCGGAAGGGTCCGGGATCCGGTTGGGTCCCGGGCCCTTTCCTTGCCTCAAGGGGTGCGCTTCGCCGCGCCCAAGGAACCGTCACCATTAGCCGGATGAAGGCGGCTGTCCTCCTGCTCTTGCGCGGCATGCGCTGGCGCCTCGGGCTGTCGCTGCTGACCGTGCTCACCTCGGCCATCGCGGTGGCCGCGGCGGTGCTGGGTCCGCTCTATCTCACCACCGCGGGCGACTCGGTCGTGCGGACGACGCTGTCGGCGGCCTTGGTCGAGAATCGGGGGGCGACCCTGTCGGTCCCCGAAGGGCAGGCTGACCACCGTCCCCACCATTACCAGGGCCGAGAACGTCGTCGAACACGCCGGAGGCGCCCACCGCTTCTACGGCGCCCCCATCACCACCGTGATCAGCGGGGTCGGTCTTCTCGGGCCGGGGGCGTCCCCGCTCAGCTCACAGCTGCTGGCCCGAACCGGCATCTGCGACGTGCTCCACTTCCAGGCCGGCCGTTGCGACCTCGGGTTCGACCACGTGGCGATCAGCACTCGCAGCGCTCATGAGCTGGGAGCCTCGCTCGGCTCGGTCATCAACGCGAGCGTGCAGGGGACGAAGACGCCCCTCCGGTTGAAGATCACGGGCATATACGCGGTGCCGAACTTCAGCCTCTCCTACTGGTGGGGCAACGCCGTGAGCTACTTCCCCTTCGGGGTGGCGACCAGCGGCAGCAACCGCATCCCGGAGATCGACTCGCTGATCGCTTCGCCACAGACGGCGCTCGACGTTCCCACCAAAGAACTCCCCCAGCTCACGGGCGAGGTCCCGCTGAAGCCGGGGGGCGTCGGGCTCGGCGAGGAGAGCGGGGTCCGCCGGGCCCTGTCGAGCGCCACGACGACGGTGGCAAGGAACGGCGTCATGCTGAGCACACAGCTCCCTCCTCTGCTGGCCGGCGCCGACCATCAGCGGCACGTCATGTCGACGATCGTCGCCATCGCCGCGATCCAGCTCGTGTTGCTCGCGGTCTGGGTCCTCGCCGGGCTGCTCGTCCGCAGCAGTGACGCGCGCCAGTCGGAGATCCGCGTGGCTCGACTACGCGGCTTTCCGCCCTCGAGCCTGCTTGCCGTGAGCGCGGCCGAGCCGGCCAGCCTGTGCCTAGTTGGGATGGTGCTCGGGATCGCCGGCGCCTGGGGCGCGGTGGTGATCGCCCGGGACAGGCTCCTGGATCCGGCGGCGACGATCTCCACCAGTGTGTGGGTATTCGCCGCTTTTGGTGTGACCTTGGCGGCGATCGTCGCGGCCCTGGGTATCGGAACCTTCCGCTTGCTGCGCTCGCATGGCCTGTCCGATGTCCAGGCCGGCTCGCCGGCGGGCGCCCGCCGCAGGAGCCTCGTGACCGACACCGTCCTGCTGGTCCTCTCCGTGGTGGCACTGGTCGCCCTGGGCACGAGCGGAAACCTCTCCGGGCACAGCAATCCGATCGCTTCCGCCGCCCCCGGATTGATCGCGCTCGGGGCGGCAGTAATCGGCGTTCATGTCGTCCTTCTCGGCTGCCGCCTCGGTCTCTCGGCCAGCGCCTACTCCGACCGCGTGGCCGTATTCCTGGCGATGCGGCAGATCGTGCGCCGGCCCGCGGTGATGCGCCAGACGCGGGTCTTGATCATCGCCCTGTGCCTCGCGTGCTTCGCCATCTCGGCCTGGTCGGTGGGGCGTAGCAACCGAGCCTCGGCAGCCACGTTCAGCGTCGGCAGCACCGAGGTCGCGACCGTGACTCCCCATGGGGTTGGTCTCCAGCAGGCGGTCGACCGGGTCGATCCCCACGGCCGCTTCGCCATGGCCGCGGCCACGGTCAAGACGGCGAGCTCGAACCTGCTGGCCGTTGACGCTCCCCGCCTGACCGCCACCGGAGCCTGGCCGCGGGGCATCTCGAACACGTCGCTGGCGGAAACGGCCCGGCGTCTTGACCCGTCCACGGCACCGGAGGTGACTGTGCCCGGCGCTCCGGTGCAGGTGTCAGCGTCGGTTCTCACCCGGACCAACGCGGCCGGATTGGCGAATCTCGATCTCGCTCTGTGGGTGGCCAACCCGCAGGTCGGCACGGCCATCGTCAGCCTCGGTGCCCTCCGCTCCGGGCATTCGCTGTATCGCGGCTCTCTGGCCAGTTACTGCCCGGGCGGCTGCCGCTTGGCGGGACTGGGCGTGATCCCCGCGCTGAATCGAACCCCGCCATCTGCGGGCGCGGTTCAGCTGACGCTCGCGGGACTCGCGACCCACTCCCGGGCGGGGGCGTGGAAAGCCGTGCCGGCCGATCTCACGGCGCGAGGATGGCGGAGCACGGCGGCCGGGATTCAGGTTCGCCCGGGCGCGGGTGGCGGCCTGACATTTGTCGTCCCGCTGGCTACCGTCGACTCGTACACGGGCGCCCTGGGGTTCTCAAATCCGCCGATGGCCTCGGTGGCCGATTACCCGACGATGCTCCCTGGTGCTGCCACCACCGAGGTGGAGCAATTCAACGGGGGACCCGTCACTTCCCGCACGGTTCCCGGCCAGGGCCTGGACGGCAACACGCTGGATATCGCGCCGTCCGTCAGCACCTCGTCCCTCCCTCAACTGGGGACCGACGCGGTGATGGTCGACCTCGATCTCCTCAGCCGAGCCCAGACCAACCCCACTTCGCCCTACGCATCCGATCAGGTGTGGCTCGGGCCGCGTGCGCCGGCCGACGCGCTCACGCGCTTGCAGGCGGCCGGACTGCGCCTTGACGGCGTCCAGCGAGCATCCGCCGTCTTCCAACGGCTCCAGCGAAGCGCGCCGGCCCTGGCCGACGACTTTCTCTTGGTGGCGACTATCGTTGCCCTCCTGGCTGCCGCTGCCAGCACGCTGGGCGTCCTCGGTGCCACCACCCGCCAGCGGGCGACCGAGCTCACCGCTTTGGAGGTGGGCGGGGTCCCGCGGCGCGCCCTCGCCGGTTCGCTGGCGCTCGAGTCGGTCGTTCTGGCCGCGACGGCCCTGTTTGGCGCCGCCGCCGGTGTCCTGGCCGCGATCATGGCCATTCCCTCCCTGCCTGAGGTGAGCACCAGCGCGGCCGTCCCGCTCCAGTACGGAGTCCCGGGCGGACTGGTGGCTGCCGTGGCCGCTGCGGTGATCGCCATCGTCCTGCTGGCCAGCGCCGCCGTTACGGCGATCCTCATCAGGCGCATGTCGCCCCTCCTCCTGCGACTGGCACCCAATGACACCGCTGGCTGATTCATCGGGCGCCGGCGTCATCTGCGCCGGCCTGGTCCACATCTATCCGGCCGAAGAAGGGCCGATCGTTGCCCTGCGCAACGTCGAGTTGGAAGTGCGCGAAGGCGAGATGCTGGCGTTCCTCGGTCCCTCCGGGTCGGGCAAGTCGACGTTGCTTTCGATCCTCTCCGGACTGCTCCGCCCCACCGCGGGAAAGGTGCTGGTGGGCGGCCAGGACATGGCTCGTCTCGACGAGCGCGGACTCAGCCGTCTGCGCGCCACCGAACTCGCGTTGCTCCTCCAGGACCCCCTCCAGAACCTGTTGCCGTACGCCACGCCCCGGGACAATCTGGGCTTCGCCCAGCGGGGGTCGCGTCGCCGGCGCTGGCCCTTGCGATGGTCGCCGAAGGAGCTTCTCCAGGGCTTCGGTCTCGAGTCGGTGGCGGATCGACCCGTGCAGCAGCTCTCCGGGGGCGAGCAGCAAAAGGTGGCCATGGCCACTGCGGTCGCCACGTCGCCCCGCGTCCTCGTGGCCGACGAGCCCACGACCAATCTTGACCCCGCCGGGCGAGAGTCGGTGATCGAAGCGCTCCGTCGTGCTCATGAGCTGAGCGGAGCCACGGTGATCGTCGCCACGCACGACTCCGTCACCGCGAAGGCGTTTCCGCGCACGGTGACGATCTCGCATGGCGTGGTCGGCTCCGAGGGGAGGGGAGGCCGGCAGTTCGCGGTCGTGGGTCGCGACGGCTCGGTGCAGCTGCCGCCCGACGTGACGGCGGTCTACCCGGCCGGCACGCTCTTCCAGGTGGCGGTTACCGGTGATGGAGTGGAGCTCCGACCCGAAGCGGAGACGGACGACGAACCCGAGACGGAGGGCGGACTGTGAGTGTGGGCGAGATCACCGTCGAGGGACTCACCGTCGAAGGTGGGGGGACGGCTGTCGTCCGTGACCTCGACCTCCACGTGCGAGCGGGAGAAGTCCTCGGCGTGGTCGGAGCCTCGGGCTCGGGCAAGACGACGCTCCTGCTCGCTATCGGTGGTCTCATCCCGACCGCGGACGGGCGGCTGCTGGTCGACGGCGAACCGATCGTGCTGTGGCGCGGCGCCTTGACCGGACTGATTTTTCAGAACCTTTGCCTGGTGCCGGTTCTGACCGCTCAGGAGACCGTCGGGCTGCCTCTCCAGGCGAGAGGAGCGGACAAGGACGAGGTGCAGGCGCGCTCGGCCGCTGCGCTCGACGTCATCGGCCTGGGCGAGCACACCGCCCAACTGGTGAGCGAACTCTCGGGCGGTCAGCGCCAGCGCGTGGCGATCGCCCGCGTACTGGCGAGTCAGTCCGACGTGATCCTGGCCGACGAGCCGACCTCCGCGCTGGATGCCCACTGGCGCCAGGTCGTACTCGACCTGCTGGTGGCCGAAGCCAGGCGGGGAGCGGTGGTTGTCATCGCCTCGAGTGACAACGAGGTGAGTTCGGCCTGCGACCGATTGATCACGCTGTCGTAGGTGACTCCCCGGATCGCCGACCGGGGATCCGGAACAGGGACGCCAGCTTGGCGGCGAACATGATGTCTCCCGACAGCCCCAGTCTGCCTTTGAAGTACGCCTGAACCGGGTCGGTTCGGCCACTGATCAGCCGGAGAAACTCCGCCCCGTCGAGGGTGATCGTCACCAGCGGCTTGGCCTCGAGTCCGCCGCGCCTGGTCCGGCAGCGCCCCTCTCGGAGCTCGAGGTCATAGACGTCGGTCTTCCCGTCCCGGCGACCGGTGATCTTCCAGCGGACCGAGCAGTGCAGGCCAGCGACGCGACTGCTGTTCACCTGCTTGGGCATCTGCCAGAAGATGGCGTCGAGCAGCGGCCGGCGGAGCGGGGTTCGCATCAGCCCGTCGAGACGGTTGGACGGCGCGTCGCCGACCAGCCGGGCGAAGCCGTCCGCGAGTTGCGTACGCATTGCGCCGCGATGCTAGTCGAGTGCCGTTCAGCGCGACCCGGCGCGCGAGGACACCCGGGCGAGGTCCGACCTCGCCGCCCGGTGCCGCACTACTTCGGTGGGGAAGCGGCTCGGCGGCGGCGGTGGCTCGTCTCCGGTCCGCGCCGGTGACGGCGCTGGAGCTTCCTCGACCGCCTGGAGAAACGCCTCGACGATCTCGGGATCGAACTGGGTGCCCGCACACCGGCGCAGCTCGGCGTAGGCCAGCTCGCGCGGCATGCCCCTGCGGTAGGGGCGGTCCGTGATCATCGCCTCGTAGGCGTCGGCCACGGCGAGGATCCGGGCCTCGAGCGAGATCTCGCGCCCGCTCAGGCCGGAGGGATAGCCGGCGCCGTCGACGCGCTCATGATGGGCCCGGACCCAGCTGGCGATGTCGTGCATGCCGGCGTGCTCGAGGATGCGGGCGCCGAGATCGGGATGCCGGCGCATCTCGCGCCATTCGGTGTCGTCGAGCGGGCCCGGCTTGTGGAGGATCGCGTCGGCGATGCCGAGCTTGCCCAGGTCGTGCACGACACCGGCAGCGTGAATGCGCTCGATCAGTTCTTCCGAGAGCCCCAGCGCCAAGGCGGTGGCTCGCGCCAGCTGCCCGACCGTCGCGGCGTGCAGGGCGGTACTGGGATCGCGCAGGTCAAGCGCCTCGGCGAGGACCATGACGGCGGCCAGGCGCAGCTCGTCCGAGGGCTCCCGCCGGGCCTCGCCTTCGCGCTGGGCGTGATCGAGCGCGAGGCCGGCGTGATCGGCCACCGCCATCAGCACGCCGATCTCGGCCTCGGTGGGCCTGCGGCCCAGGAGCGGCTCGTCGACCGAGATCACTCCCAACAGTTCGCCCGCGGCGTTGCGCAGCGGCAGCAGCAGCATGTCCTCCGGGTGCCAGGCGTTGGGAAAGAGCGAGGCGATGGTCGGGGGGGTCCAGACCGCGCCCTCTGGCTCCCAGTCGTAGGAACCGGCGGCCAGCCAGGCCGCGCCGTGGATGTCCTCGCCCGCCTCCAGCATGCGCTCCCAGTCGCTGAGCGGATTGGTGCTCCCGAGCAGCGTGTTGCGCGCCTCTTGATCGCCGAGCACGAGAACCACGGGCACGTCCTCGCTCTCGCCGTCGCGCAGGTTGACCGCCACGACCTGGAAGGACAGCTCGGAGCGGATCGTCTCGGCCAGCGCCTCGAGGACCGGGAGTGGGCCGTTGCCGGAGGCGGCGGCACGCGAGACCGCGAGCATGCCCCGCAGATGCCTCGGCATCGGTTCCTCGGGCTCCTGTGTGCCCTGCCATTCGGGGGCGGAAGCGGCGGCCGTGCCGTGAGGAGCGCCCACCACCCGGTTCCGGCCCAGGCGCTTGGCGTGGTAGAGGGCCGCGTCGGCGCTGGCGAGCAGTTGCCCCGGTGCCTCGTTGCCGCAGGCGACGCCGATCGAGACGGTGATTACGCCGCATTCGCCGCTCGGGTGGGCCACTGCGGCGCGCTGGACCGCGCTGCGCACCCGTTCTGCGACCTTCAGCGCATCGGCCGGTGTGACATTGCGCAGGACCAGGAGCAGCTCCTCGCCCCCGAAGCGGTAGGCGGCGTCACCGTCGCGCAGCTCGCCCCGGGCGGTGGCGGCGATGATCCGCAGGGCTTGGTCACCGGCCAGATGGCCGAGCCGGTCGTTGTACGCCTTGAAATGGTCGACGTCACACAGCGCGAAGGCCGACATCTCTCCCCGCTCGCGGTGCAGCACCTCGAGCATCGGCAGATCGTCGGAGAGGGCGCGCCGGTTGCCGATTCCGGTGAGGGGATCAAGCCGCGAGTCGGCCACCAGCTGCTTGTTGAGTCGCGCCAGCTCCGATTCCCGCTCGGCCAGCTGGGAGAGCGCCGCGCGCTCTCGAACGAGCAGCACCTTCAGGCGCCGGCCGAGCACGGCGGAGCGGACAACGAGCGCGGTTCCGCAGAACAACAACCCGGTCTGGAGGGCGAGCGTCTCTCCCGCCGGAGCGGTGGTGAGCCGGGCGTCGAGCAATGCGCCGAGCAAGACGAGGAATGTGCCCGCCGGAAGCAGCATGCCGAAGTAGCTGGGCTCGTCGACCTGTGTGACCGGCTCGGGCGTCCGTGCGGCTAGGAGACCGCCGATTCCGATCGCCACCAGCCCGATCACCCAGAGGGGATCGAGCAAGCTGCGGCCCGGGCTGTACGTACCGTCCAGAAGCTGGTTGCTCCACAGGGTGAATGCCACCGCCTGGGCGGTGATGCCCCCGAGCACGAGACGGAGCGGGGCGCTGCGCAGCCCGTGGATTCGTCCCGTGAAGGCCGCCTGGAGCGTGAGCACGGCGGCGGAGACGTAGAGGGCCGGATAGGCGAGCGCGGAGAGTCTCGGCGCGACCCCCAAGGCGGACACAGACCCCCTCGACCATTGCTCGGCCACACACAGCGCAGCCGTGGCCGCGATCAGAGGGATCGATTCCGCTGCCGTCACCACCTGCACCGCGCGTGGTCCGCGCTGGACCCGGAACATGCTGACCATGACCAGGACGGCAAACGCCCACCAACCGGCGTCGGCGATGTTCGGGGAGGACGGGAAGCCGATGATCCCGAACACGTCCCAGCCGATCTGTCCGAACAGCCAGCACGCTGACGCGATCGCCCAGAGGGTCCAGCGCGGGCGGTTGGCTTCCAGCGCCCGGCTGCGGGCGAGCACCATGCCGGCGAAGGCGCCCACGGCGGCCGAGGTCCAGGCCACGTCGAAGCTCCCTGCTGGCGGGAGCCCGGCGTAGCTCGCCACCACGGCGACCAGGGCAAGCGCCAGCGGCGCCAGAACGAGCGCTCTGTACAACTTTCGGATAGGTAGCGTGCGCACTTCCACCAAGCCGGTTATCGGCGGGCGGCCCCCACGGAGTGAACGCAATGTGGGTTTCCGGACGGGGCAGGATCCGGGCGGCCGCCGGATACCATCGGCGGCCCGGGCGGTTAGCTCAGCTGGTAGAGCACCTGCCTTACAAGCAGGGGGTCACTGGTTCGAGTCCAGTACCGCCCATTTAGCCCACGCTCATCGGCTAGGCGCCCGCCATTGATCCCGGTTCGTCCTCGGCGCCGCGTGCCTGGCCTTTCTGGGTGTAGTAACGGGCGATCGCGATCGAGCCGACGATGCCTAACGCCGTCGCGGCCAGGGGAAGCGTCTGGTCGTAGCTGTAGGCGGTCGAGTAGTGGGTGTGACGGATGATCAGCGCCGTCCCCCCGGCCTGGACGAGGAACAGCCCCGCCCACAGGTAACTGGTGACGTACATGCTGGTGCGAAAGTCTCGATAGAGGTCCCACATCGCGTCGAAGTTCGCCATCCCGTCGTGGGTGCCGTCCGTCCCGTACCGCTGAGCCATGTAGAACACGAGCGGCTTGCGGCCCAGGACACACGAGCCCAGGAAGATCAGCCCAATCAGAGCCGTGACGGCGCAGTCCTTGTAAAGCAGCACCTTGGGAGAGGTACTTCCGATCAGAGCGATGATCGCGGACAGCGCGGTGAACGCGAAGATCGCCGCCGAAGCCCCGCTGAACTTGCGGGCTTTGGCCCAGACCATGAACCCGCCGACGACCGGGGCGATGCTGCCGATCAGGTAACTGGCTACGTCGTTCGCACCCATCCGTCGGGCAAGGTGGAAGAGTGTGATGCTGCCACCCACCTCGACCGCCGTGACAAGGAGGTTGAAGCGCAGCCCCTTCTTGGCCGGGTGCTCCTTGAGGCTTTGAGCGATGTCGTCGTGGACTGTTGGCTCGTCGGTGGCCATGGTCACACGGTACGGGGGCCGACCCAGGCGGGTCCTACCCGCGAGCCGCGCGCGCGAGCAGCCTCCGAAGCCAGTCTTCGATCGCACGCCCGACCTCCCCGGCGTTCCGCAGGGAGTGAGTCCCGGGGACGAGGACAACTTTGCGGCCCCGCCTGGGCGGGGGCTTTCCGAACGGATCGCTGTCTCCCTGCACGACCAGAACCGGGACCCGGACAGCATCGAGCTCCGGCAGCCGACTCTTGGACGGATCGTTCGCCCTGCCGGGCGGATGAACCGGGAACGCCAGGCACACGACGCCGTCGGCGCCGAGCTCCGTCGCGGTGCGACATGCGACACGTGCACCGGCGGAGCGGCCACCGACGAGCACCCGTTGATCGTGGCGCTCCGACTCCCGAACCTGGCGCACAACGGTGATCCAGGCGCTGTCAAGTTGCCCCGCCGGCGCCTGCGACCGCCGCCCGGCGACGCGGTACGGCTGCTCGACCAGCACCGCAGTGAACCCAACCGCGTTGGCCGCCCGCACCGCCGCGCCCAGGTCCGGAGTCTCGACGCCGCCGCCGGCGCCGTGACCAAGGACCAGTAGCCCTTCCGCTTTCCCCACCCGCTGGATGTGGACCCGGGCAGGACCGTGTGGGGTCTCGACGATTTCCTCTACGGCGTCGCTCATGTGGACACATTCTCGTCTGGCGGGATGAGGATCAGACGGAGGTGAGCGACGAGCTCGGGAAGCGGCTCGCGGGAGTCGAGGCCATCGCCGGCGCCGTCACTGACTCCTGCGGGCCGGTACGGACGGCGGCCCGTGCTCGATGCGCCGCAGCACGGGGGCGAGCTGGTAAAGCGCTTCGCTTGACTGGAGCTGGCGCTCGTCCCACCAGGTGGCGCCTGCCTCTGCGAGCGGCCTGATCACCGCCCCTGCTTCGTCGGGATCGCCTGGGGTCTTGCCGCCGAGCACGAAGTCGAAGGGATCATCCGTCTGATCCGTGCGGTGGGCGCGGACGTAGGCGATGAGTTCTCGGGCCTCGTCGACCGGTGGGACATGCCCGTGGCGCGCGCTCAAGAACAGGGGGACCGCCCCGTTCCAGCGCGCGGCCCGGCGCATGGGCCGGCGGTGGGGCCAGAATCCTCCGATCCATACCGGAGGGTGCGGCCGCTGCACGGTCGCCGGCAGCAGGGTGACGTCATCGACCCGGTAGTGGGTCCCGCTGTGACTGACCGGCTCGCCGGACCAGTAGCGGCGGAGCAGCTCGAGCCCCTCGTCGAGGCGCTCGGCGAGGACGGCGGGGTCGGTGGTGTCGCCGAAGCTGCCGAACTCGTCTTCGATCGGGCCACCGAGGCCGGCGGCGAAAATCATCCGGCCGCCGCTCAGTGAGTCAAGCGTCGCCACCTGGCGGGCGAGCTGCTCCGGCCGTCGGCGGGCGACGGGAGTGAGCAGGGTGCCGAGCCTCAGCCGCGAGGTCGATAGGGCGGCGGCGGCCAGGAGGATCCAGGGGTCGCCGAACGGCTGGCCACTGCGCTGGCCCTTGTCGTGAACCACGTGGTCCCAGACGAACAGCCCGTCCCACCCCGCCTTCTCTGCCGCCAGGGCCACGGTGATGACGTTCCGAGGGTCGGCGAAGTCGCCGAAGTTGGGGATGTTGATCGAGTACCGCATCGACGCTCCTGAGATTGGCGGGAGCCTACGACGTCGAGCTAGGGCGAGGCTCGCCCTACGCCCGGCCAGCCCGAGACATCATCGTGACTTGACATGACTGCATAGTGATGTCATCATGCAGTCATGAACCTAGACGGCTATGTACAAGCAGTCCGCGAGGATCTCGGCCAGATCGCTGCGGTCGGGGACGAGTCCACGGCCCGCGCAGCCGAGTTGCTTGCGGTTGCCCTCGAGTCATCGCTGGTCCGACGTCTCCAAGAGGCGCTCGGCGAGGCGGCCCTGGAACTCTCCTCGCAGCTCGAGCGGGGGAGGGTCGAGGTCCGCTCCGCCGGCGGTGATCCCGAGCTCATCTACGTCCCCGGAGACGACGCGCCAACCACGACCGACGCCGCCGATGAGGCGTTCAGCGCCCGCATCACCTTGCGCCTGCCCGAGAGCTTGAAGACGCGAGTCGAGGCGGCCGCGGCCACACGTGGCGTGTCGGTCAACACCTGGCTCGTGCAGGCTCTGGGCCGTTCGCTCGAGCACCGTCCATCTCCTGGCCGACACCGCCTCACCGGCTACGGCCGCAGCTGAAAGGAAGCGTTATGACCGAGCAGCATTTCACCACTCCCGACCCGGTCCGGCTCGAGGTCAAGGTCGCGTCCGGCGACCTCCGCGTCTCGACCGTGGAGGGCGATCAGTCGACCGTGACCCTCGAGGGCTCCGAGCGGATGCTCGAGACGATGAGGGCCGAACTGGTCGGCGACCGGCTCGTGATCGAACAGCGGCGCAAGTCATTCACCAGCTTCTTTGGCCACTTCGAGGAGTCGGTACGGATCGATGTCCGCGTTCCCTCTGCCGGCACCGTCGAGATCGTGACCGCCTCGCTCGACGCGACGCTCGAGGGCACGTTCGCCGGACTGGAGATGAAGTCCGCGTCCGGCGATGTCCGGCTCACCGGCGAGCTCGACCGGCGATGCCCGCGTGAAGACGGTGAGCGGCGACGTCCGTCTGCCGCACGTCGGCGGCGAGGTGCAAGTGCGCACGGTCTCGGGTGACGTCGAGGCGGCCGCGGTCGAAGGCTCGGTCTCGGTGAAGTCCGTCTCCGGCGACGTCAACATCGGATCGCTGCGTGAGGGCAAAGTCGCCGTCCAGAGCGTCTCCGGTGACGTGGAGCTCGGAATCGCCCCCGGCACCAGCGTCGACGTCGACGCCAATTCGAGCTCAGGTGATCTCCGCTCAGAGTTCCCGCTGGCCAACGTGCCCGGCGCCGACGCCGGTCCCACCGTGGTCATCCGGAGCAACACCGTGAGCGGCGACTTCCACCTGTTCCGGGCGGCCTGAGCGTTAGGCCGCGCGCAGGCGGCGGGTTCCTCGGCCCCCGGACGGGAGCACCGCCCGCCTGCGCCCCCGGCCCACCGGGTCGGCTCGGAGCAGCTGCTCGTGCCGGAGGCGGAGCATTGCCACCGCGTCCTCGGTCAGCAGGAAGGGATTTGCCACCACCCGGGCGTCCGCGAGCGACAGCGCCGCCACCGGCTCGCCATCGATCAGGGCCAGCAGCGAAGGCCCTTGGACCGGGAGTGCGTCGTCGAGGGCCGCGAGCCGCCGCAGCGCCGCAGCGTCGTCATCGTGTGCGGGCCGCAGGGCAATGATGCGCTCAACCTGATTCATGATCCGTCCTTTCGCTCGACCGATTACCAGCATGCTCCTAAGACACGCCTGGCACATCGGGCAAATGGAGCGACTTCAGCCCCCCGACCCCTTACGGGCTCGCCGGCGGCTAGCGGTCGTAGTTGGCGATCGCCCGCAGCGAAAGAGCGGTCAGCACCGCCCCCATCAGCACGATCACCAGCACACAGACCAGGATCTCGCCGGCGTTCCAGCCGTCGATCACCAGTGAGCGCACCCCGACGATCACGTAGCTCACCGGATTGATCCGAGCCAGCGTCTCCATCAGCGGCGAGAGGCGGTCGAAGGGGACGAAGTTGGGGGTCAGGAACAGCAGCGGGAAGAACAGCAGGAAGCTCGACTGTGTCGCCTGCACATTCCGGGTCCGCAGCGCGATGAGGATCCCGAAGCCGGCATAGGCGACTCCGAACCCCGCGGCCAGCAGCACGATCAGGACCGCTCCGGCGATCCCGCTCTGGATTCGCGCTCCGAGCGCGATGCCGACCAGCAGCACCAGCGCCGAGGTGGCGATTCCCCGTACCAGATCCGCGGTCAGCCGGCCGAAGATGATCGCGGAGCGGGGGATCGGCGCGACCAGCAGCTTGTCAAAGTAGCCGAGGTCGATCTCGGTCACCAGCGCCAGTCCCGAGGTAGCGGTGGCGACAGCGAACATCAGCGAAACCGGAAGCTGGAAGGCCACGTACCCCTGGCCCTTGAGGAACGGGGTGGTGCTGGGAAAGGTCTTCGAGACCTGGCCGATGTTCACGACCAGGAAGAACAGCGGGATGAACAGGGTCGGGATCGTCGCCTCGGGGTAGCGGATGATCTCGCGCACCGAGCGCCGGCCCAGCAGCAGGACGTTGGTCATCGGGCGCTCGCCTCCTCTTCCTGGGCCATCCGCTCGCCCTCGAGCCGGCGGCCGGTCGCCTGAAGGAACACGTCGTCGAGCGACGGCCGGGATACCGAGATGGCGCCCACGTTGATCTGGTCGCGATCGAGACGGCGCACGATCTCGGCGATCGAGCCCGCTCCGTCCTCGACGTACAGCGCCAGCGCTCCAGGCTCGGCGACGACCTGCTCCAGTCCCGGCAGGCCGGCCAGGGCCAGCTCAGTGGCGGTGGCATCGGCTCCGTTCAGAGCGACCGAGACGACGTCATGCGCCATCTCGGCCTTGAGCTCCTCGGGCGTGCCGTCAGCCACGATCGTCCCGTCATCGATGATGGCCAGCCGGTCGCACAGCTTGTCCGCCTCCTCCATGTACTGGGTGGTCAGGAACACGGTCGTGCCGCTGGCGTTGATGCGCCGGACCTCGGCCCAGATGGTGAGGCGAGAGGCAGGGTCAAGGCCGGTCGTGGGCTCGTCGAGGAACAGGACCTCGGGGTCGTGGACCAGCGCGGTGGCCAGATCGAGTCGCCGCTTCATTCCGCCGGAGTAGGTCTTGGTCCGCCGGTCGGCGGCCTCGCTCAACCCGACCAGCTCGAGCAGTTCGCCAGCGCGATCCCGAGCTCCCCGGCCGGCGATTCCGTACAGGCCGCACTGGAGCTCGAGCAGCTCACGACCGGTCTGCACCGGATCGAGCCCGATCTCCTGTAGGGCCACGCCGATCCGCCGTCGCACCTCGGCGCCGTCCTTGACCACGTCGAGGCCGGCCACGCTGGCGCTGCCGGCGGTGGGCGGAAGCAGCGTGCACAGCATCCGCACCGTGGTCGTCTTGCCCGCGCCATTGGGCCCGAGGAAGCCGAAGATCTCGCCCGCGGCGATCGTCAGGTCGATGTCCCGCACGGCCTCGATGCCGCCCTTGAAGGTGCGCCGGAGCGCGCGCGTCTGAATCGCGTCGGTCATGAGCGCGGGACCATAGCTCGCCGTCTCCATGTCCCTTTGGACCGCGGACGAGCCGAGAAGTCATCGGCCCTCAGGGGACAAAAAGGGCCGGGCACGTAGGCCCGGCCCCGTTAATGTCGCCTAGCGCGCCGGAACGCTCAGGCGCTGGAGCTGCGAGAACGGCTGCCGCTGCTCTTCCGCGAGCTCCCGCCGCGCGAGCGGCTGGTCGTGCTCCGGGAGCGACTGCTCGTGCTGCGCGAGCCGCTCGAGCGCGAACCGCCGGAGCTACGCGAGCTCGAGCTCGTCCGCCGGGTCGAGCGCCGCCGCGTGGCGGTGGCGCGCTGGTCACGCGGGATCTCGCTCCGAACCAGTTCCTTGACCAGGCGCTTGAGCTCGGCGTCGAGGAACTTCGCCATGCGCTCCTCCTCGCGCCGGATCCGCTTGGCCAGCTGGGCGGTTTCCTTGTCACCGACCGCTTCGGCGAACGTCTCGATGCGGCTGTAGAGCGCGATCTCGACGTGCTCCTCGCGGAGCTCCTCCTGCGCGTTGCGCAGATGGGTCTCGGGCTGGCTGGTGATCGCGGCCCGCGCTGTCCCTACCTGTCCCTTGACGGCGGAGACAGCCTTCCCCGCCGCCTCGCCGAGCGCGCTGGGAACGCCAGGGATGGCCGGGCCGCTCCCCGGAACCCCACCGAGCTTCTTGATCCGCGAAGCGACCGAGCGCTTGTGCTCCTTGGTCTCGGTCAGGTGCTTGCGCAGCCGTTTCTTGTAGGACATCTTCTCGGTCAGGGCGATGTGGGCGGTGAGATCCGCCTCCAGCTCGGCCTCCTTGGCATAGGCCTCGCTGAGCCACTGCGCCAGCTTGGTGTCCCGCGCGTTGGGGGTCCCTGTCGTAGCCAATGAACTGCTCCTTTCTCAGTTGGACGCGCTGGGGCGGTTCGCCTGCCGAAGCTGACGCTCCACCGCGGACAGCACGGTCTGTCGCCCATGGTGGGCGTTCTCGTAAAGGTTTACGGCGGCGAGGGTCGCGGCGTCGGAGCCGCTGAGGCGAGAGATGACTTCCTTCGCGCTCATCCTCGCGTAACCGTCCCACGGCTCATCGATCCTCACCTCCGCTCCCGCTCCGTTTTCGGCCCCGGGCTCGGCGAATTCCTCGACGATCTCTGGCTCCTCCGAGACGTGCACCGGTTCCTCGACGAGTGGCTGTGGCTCGGAGGGCACCTCTGGCTCGGGGTCGCGGGCAGGCCGCGGTGGGGCGCTCGGCGGCGGCGGGGGCGCCTCGGTGGTCGCCGTGGCCTCCGATGGCTGTGCGCCGTCCCCGTCGTAGAGGTTGTCGGCGCCTGAGTCCGCCTGCGCGCCGGCGGGTTCGTAGCGCGGCTCTGCCTGCACCGTTCGACCGGTCAGTGCCAACGCATGCTTGACAACCTCCTCGCTCGTGCGCAGGAAGAAGGATGCCGTGCGAACGCTGAGCCGCAAAGGCAGCGTGATCAGTTGCCCCATCATCGCGTGAGTAATACCCGTGCGCCGGCAAACAAACCCGTGCGCGCGGCTTCACCGCAAAAATGGCTTTAGGCTGACGCGCCCAGCGGGAAGTACCTAGTTCAACTGAGGAAGTGTTGACTCGAGCGCGAGGAGAATCCGATCGTGGACCTTGACCCCCTATCGATCCTTTCCGATCCCATGTCGGTCGTTTCCGGCGCCGGCCGGCTGGTCGAGCGGCTCGGCGACGAGGCGTATTTCGCCGCCCTGTGCGTGCGCAGCGGGATGGTTGGCCCAGAGCTGCCCCATCGGGTTGCGCAGTACCTGATCGGGTTCGAGCGCTACGGAATGCTGGGCGGGGCGATCGTCGCCGGCGGCCTGCGCCACGGCGATCGAGCCGCGATCGTCGACGAGCGGGGCGAGCTCAGCTACAAGGAGCTTGACCAGCGCTCCAACGCCCTGGCCAACGCGTGGCGCGAGCGCGGCTTCGAGCCCGGTCAGGGGATCGCCATCCTGGTCCGCAACCACCGGGGATTTCTCGAATCGGTATTCGCGGGCGCGAAGTGCGGCGCGCGGATCATCCTCTTGAACACGTCATTCGCCGGTCCGCAGATTCGCGAGGTCGCCGAGCGCGAGGGGACCGACCTGCTCGTCTACGACGACGAGTACGAGGAGATGCTGGGCGACGTCGAGCTGCCGCGCGGTCGGTTCCGCGCTTGGACTGAGGAAGACTCCGACACTGACGACGACACCGTCGAGTCGTTGATCAAGGACGGCGACACCAGCTCCCCGCCGAGGCCAGGGGAATCGCCGCGGATCACGATCCTGACCAGCGGCACGACCGGGACCCCGAAGGGCGCCCCGCGTTCGGAGCCGCGGTCGCTCGCGCTGCTCGGTGGCCTGCTCAGCAAGGTGCCGTTCAAGGCACGGGAGACAACCGAGCTGTGCGTACCGATGTTCCACGCGCTTGGGTTCATGCAGGCACTCGTCGGGATCGGACTGGGATCGACGCTCGTCGTGCGGCGTAGGTTCGACCCCGAGGCCACCCTGGACAGCCTCGAGGAGCACGAGGCGACGGCGCTGGTCGTCGTGCCGGTGATGCTCCGGCGGCTCGTCGATTTGGGGGAGGACAAGATCGAGAAGCGTGACCTCTCGAACCTGCGGATCATCTTCGTCAGCGGCTCGGCCCTCGGCGCCGACCTGACCAAGAAGGCGACCGAGGCGTTTGGGCCGGTGATCTACAACCTCTACGGCTCGACCGAGGTGGCCTACGCGACGATCGCCACTCCTGAGGATCAGGAGGCCGATCCCGCCTCGGTGGGCAAGGTGGTCCGCGGATCGGTGGTCAAGATCTTCGACGAGGACGACAACGAGCTGCCCACGGGCGAGAGCGGCCGGATCTTCGTCGGCAATCAATCCCAGTTCGAGGGCTACACCGGCGGCGACAGCAAAGAAACGCTCAAGGGGCTGATCTCCTCCGGCGACGTCGGCCACTTCGACGAGAACGGACGGCTGTTCATCGACGGCCGCGACGACGAGATGATCGTCTCCGGGGGCGAGAACGTGTTCCCGGCCGAGGTCGAGGAGCTGCTCGCACGCCACGAGAAGATCGAGGAGGCGGCCGCGGTTGGCGTCGACGACGAGAAGTTCGGCCAGCGCCTCAAGGCCTATGTCGTCCTCCGCGGGGAGGGCAAGCTGAGCGAGGAGGACGTCAAGAAGTACGTCAAGGAGAACCTTGCCAACTACAAGGTGCCGCGCGAGGTCGTATTCATCGACGAGCTCCCTCGCAACCCGACCGGCAAGGTGCTCAAGAACGATCTTGAGGAGATGGACTCCGAGAACGGGTCGGACGGGGAAGACGGCTCGTCCGAGGCCGAGTCGAAGGAGTCCGAGTCGAAGAAGAAGAACTCACCGAAGAAGAAGGGCGAGTCCGAGGACGCGAAGGAGAAGCAGGCTTCCGGATCTGAGCGGTAGCCTCGCCGGGTGCTGATTCTTCCCCCTGGCCACGGCCAGGCGGCGGCCCCTGCCCGTCGCGTCACACTACGAGAACGCTGGATCGTCGGGACGGTGCTGGCCGCCGTCGCCGCCCTAGCGGTGATCGTTGCCATCTCGCTGGCGTCCTCCGGCCACCACACCGGGAACGGCTGCATCGACGTCAAGTTCCCGATCGCGATCGGCGGCCAGGAGCTGTACGAATGCGGTTCGGGCGCGCGGACGCTGTGCGCCGCGGCTGGTGCCGACGGCGGCGCGAGCCCGGTCGAGGAACGCGCGATCGCGGCTCAGTGCCGCAAGGCCGGGCTGCCGGTGGGCTGACTCAGGCGGGCGCCTCTGAGGCGGCCGCGGTGAGGCGCGCGGCTCTCAGGCCGCCGGGGCCACGAGGAAGTTCAGCGTGCGCCGCCAGGCGTCCTCGCAGGCTTCGGCGTACTGCTCGTAGCGCCGGTCGAAGAACGAGTGCGGGGCACCCGGGTAGACGTGCAGCTCGTGCTCGATTCCGGTCTCGCCCAGCGCCGCGCCGAACCGCTCGACCTGCTCCACCGGAATCGCCTGGTCCTCCTCGCCGAACAGCCCGAGCACCGGGCAGCGTATGTCGTTGACGCGCTCGAGCGGTCCCGGATACTCGTCGCGGGAGACCAGGATCCCGTAGAAGCCGACGACCTTGGACAGGCCGAGCTCCTCGCTCGTCGCGGCCAGGAACGACCGGCCGCCCCCGAGACAGAAGCCCACCGTGGCCACCGCTTGCGTGCCCGTCCGCTCCCGCAGCACCTCGATCGCGGCCGCGATGTCGTGCTGGATCTGGGGCTCACGCAGCTGCTGAACGTGCGGCATGTACTCGAAGTCCTCGTCCCGCGGTCCGAGTCCGGCGGTGCGCCCGAAATAGTCGATCGTGATCGCGGGGTGGCCGGCCTGCGCAAACCGTTCGGCGAGCTCGCTATAGAAGGGGTACAGGCCCCGGACGTCGGGCAGGATCACCACTCCCATCCGCTGGCTCTCGGGCGACTCGGCCAACGCGGCCGAGAACCGGGTTCCGTCGGAGCTCCGTAGCTCGAGTAGCTCCGCGCCGGCTCCCCCCGCGATCGGCGGCAGCAGCAGATCCGCCGGTGGCGCGGGCGGCCGGGCCTCAAAGTCGAAGCACATCGCCCGCAGTCCTTCCCATTGGGGGTCGAGGGCAACCATGAACGCGACATGGGTAGGCTCGGGGTGTCGATGACCGATCCGGCCTCCTTTCGCGCCCAGTTCCCGGTTGTCGAGCGCCTGGCGTACCTGAATGCCGGGACCGAAGGCCCGGTGCCACGGCGGGCGGCCGAGGCCGTCCACCGCCGGGTCGACCTCGACGTCAGCGGCGGCCGCTGCGGCCCGCCGTACTTCGAGCAGGTGATGGATCTGGCGGCGCGGGCTCGCGACGGCTATGCCGAGGTGCTCGGTGCTGACCCGGCCGAGGTCGCGCTGACCGGCTCGACCACCGACGGCGTCAACACCGTGATCGCCGGGCTGGACCTGCGCCCAGGCGACGATGTCATCACCACCGACGAGGAGCACCCCGGCTTGCTGGCGCCGCTCGGACGCGCGCGGGTGCGTCACGGCATCTCCGTCCGGGTCGTGCCCTTCGCCGAGCTTCCTTCGGAGGTGGGGCCGTCGACCCGTCTAATCGCCTGCTCGCACGTGTCCTGGGTGAGCGGCCGGGTGATGGACGTCGCCGCATTGGTGCGCACCGGGGTCCCGGTGCTGCTCGACGCGGCGCAGGCCCTAGGAGCAATCCCGGTCAACGTCCGTGAGCTCGGCTGCGACTTCTATGCCGGCTCGGGCCAGAAGTGGCTGTGCGGACCCGAGGGCAGCGGATGCCTCTACGTCCGTCCTGACCGGCTCGATGACCTCCTGATCCCATGGCCCGGCTACGGATCGGTGGCCGACCCCCACCAGGCGCTCGAATTCGTCCCGGCCGAGGGCGCCGGGCGCCTGGACCACGGCTTTCCGGCCATGATGCGAAGCGCGTGGGCGCTGGCCTCGCTCGAGGTCTTCGCCGAGGCGGGTTGGGGTTGGGTGCATGAGCGGGCGGTGTCGCTCGCCGCGTCGCTGGCCGAGCAGCTGATGGCACGAGGGCTCGAGGTGGGGCCGCGGGGTCGCTCGACCCTCGTCTCCTGGAAGGTCGGCGATGCGAAGGCCGAGGTCGAGCGGCTCGCCACCGAGGGACTGGTCGTCCGCAGCATCCCGGCCTTCGATCTGGTCCGCGCCTCGGTCGGGGCGTGGTCCTCGGAGGAGGAGCTCGAGCGGCTCGTCGCGGCCGCGGCGGCCTAGCGCACCCGCTCGAGGTGCGTGTACACGTTGATCCGGGTGCCGCGGGCGAAGCCGCACAGGGTCATCCCGCGATCTTCGGCCAGGGCCACGGCCAATGAGCTCGGCGCCCCCACGCCGACCAGGATCGGGGCTCCCGCCACGGCTGCCTTCTGCACGAGCTCGAACGACAGCCGGCCGCTGACACACAGGATTCGCTCGCCGAGCGGCACGCCGCCGTCAAGCAACGCTCGGCCGACTACCTTGTCCATGGCGTTGTGGCGACCTACGTCCTCGCGACTCACCACCAGCTCGCCAGTGGGTTCGAACAGGCCGGTGGCATGCACCCCGCCCGTCCGTTCGAACGCGGGCTGGCGGAGCTGCTCGGGAAGCGCGGCCAGGAATTCTCGGTCGACGTGCGGGCCGGATGGGAGCGGAGCGCTGTCGACTGCCACTTCCTCGAGCGCCCCTTTGCCGCACACGCCGCACGAAGAGGTGGTGTAGAAGCGTCGGTGGCCCGGGTCGCGTCGGAGGGGACCGGCCACCTCGATCGTGTTGGCGGCGAAGTCCTCGGTCAGCCCGACCGGCCGCGGCCCGTCGATCAACCCCTCGGTGTAGAGGAACCCGAGCGCGAGCTCATCGTCGTGATCGGGCGTGCGCATCGTGATGGCCAGTGGCTCGCCGTCGACGCGGATCTCGAGCGGCTCCTCGATCGCGACCTCATCCTCGCCGCGGTCGTGACGAATCCGTGTATACGCACTCATCAACCGGCGGCGCGCGCCGCCTTCTCGATCGCCGCGTCCATCGCCTTCAGCGGATCGCGGATCACCGGGCCGTGGCCGACGGCCATGATGTGCGGCTCGAGCGCACGCAGCGAGCGGGCCGATTCGAGGTCCTTGCCCCGGTCCCAGGTGGCCATGGTGGCGAACGGAAAGCGCCAGTAGTAATGGGAGGTGACCGCCGCCGAGCCGTAAGTGGTGAATACGTCCCCGACGATCAGCGTCCGGTCGCGCGTGTCCAGGAAGGAAACGTGGCCCGGGGTATGGCCGGGGCTCGGGACGACTTCGAGGCTGCCCACGCGATCGCCGGCATTCAGCCGCGTGTCGGGCGTCGTCTTGATGTCCGGCCAGCTGCCCGGGAGCTTTCCCTCTACGACCTTCTCGCCTGCGTGGATGCGAGCGTCGAGTTCGGGCATCAGCACCTCGACCTCGTTCCCGAGTCGCTGTTTGAGCGCGTCAAGCGATCCCACGTGGTCGCCGTGGCCGTGGGTGAGCGCGATGCGGCGCAGCTGCCCGCCGAGGTCGCTTGCGGCCGCGAGCAGTTCGTTGGCCCCGCCGCCCAGGGTCGTGTCGACGAGGGTGAAGCCATCGTCCTCGCGCACCAGGTAGGCGTTGACGAAATGAAACCGGTTGATCTGGGTGAGGCTGGTGGTGACCGCGGTTGTGCTCATTGCGTGGACACAATGTAGGGTGATCGCGCGATGGCCGTAAGCGGAAGTTCGACTGCCGAGATCAACGCGCCGCTCGAGCAGGTGTGGGAGGTGATCGCGGACGTCGAGTCCGCCCCGGAATGGCAGGGGGGGCTGAAGGCGATGCGCGCCCTCGAGCGTGACGGTGATGGGCACGCGGTCCAGTGCGAGTCCGAGACCGACGCGAAGGTCCGGACCGTCCGCTCGACCATCCGTTTCCGCTACAACGGACCTACCTCGCTGCGCTGGAGCCAGGAGAAGGGAGAGCTCAAGTCCGTCGAGGGGAGCTGGGCGCTCGAGGACTTGGGGAACGGAAAGACCCGGGCGACCTACGCGATCGAGGCCGACCTCGGCCGGATGCTCAGCATGGTGATCCGCGGTCCGCTGGTCGGCGTCCTGCGTGACATGCTCGCGGGCGCGCGGGCGGGAGAGCTGAAGCGGCGAGTCGAAGGCGGCTGACGCCGCCCCCGACCCGTCGCGCCCCCTCAGCTCGCGGCGCTAGCGCCAGCGGCCCCCTCAGCTCGCGGCCGGCTGGATGTTCTGGTTCACCCGGAACAGATTGTCCGGATCGTAGGTCCGCTTGATCCGAGCCAGCCGATCGTAGTTGCCGCGATAGCAGGCCTGAACGCGCTCTTGGCCTTCGTCCATGATCATGTTCACGTACGCGCCACCGGACGAGAACGGGTGGAGCGCCTCCTGATAGTCGATGCTCCAGTTGCGAATCGCCGGCGCGTTCGCGGGGTCCCGATCGACACCGGCGAACACCGAGCCCCAATTCGCCTCGCGGAAGCTCCACGCGGTGTCCTCGGGGCCTGGGTCATGCGCAGCGCCGTCGATCGGATACATGTGCATGGTGCTTTGCCACGTCGGCATCGCCTGTCCGAACCGGTCATGGATGTCGACCGCCTCGTCCGGGATCTCGGTGACGAAATCCGCGCGCCAGTACCACTGATCTCCAGGCCCGTAGACGCCATCGAACGCGCCCTGGAGCATCGCGTGCGGCATCGCCTGGACACCGTGCATCAACGGCTCGGGCGTCGATGAGAGCAGCGGCTGCATCGCCTTGGCGGCTGCTTCCTCTGGCCCGACGTAGCACCAGACGATTCCGCTGAACGGGCGGAGGTGGAGCTCTTCCGGGAACGGAGGTCCGGGCGGCACGCTGCCGTAGGCGAAGAATCCATTCAGCTCGCGCGGAGCGGCCAGGATGAACTCGCGGTAGGCCTTGAGCACCTCATCACCGTCGTCGACCGGCCAGAACGTGGGACCGGCGATGACGGTGCCCACCTCGTGCAGGCGGAACAAGAACGAGGTGACGACGCCGAAGTTCCCGCCGCCGCCCCGGATCGCCCAGTAGAGGTCCGGGTGCTCTTCGGCGTTCGCGCGGACGCGCTCGCCCGATGCCAGAACCAACTCAGCCCCCAGCAGGTTGTCGATGCTCAGCCCGCACTTGCGCGTCAGGTGCCCGAGCCCCCCGCCCAGGGTCAGGCCGCCGACGCCGGTGGTCGAGATGATGCCGCTCGGGGTAGCGAGCCCGTACTCGCCGGTGGCGCGGTCGACCTCCCCCCAGGTGCACCCGCCGCCCACGCGCACGGTCCGAGCCTCGGGATCGACCTCGATCTTCTTGAGCAGCGACAGGTCGATTACGACGCCGTCCTCGCACGTACCGAGTCCCCCGCCGTTGTGTCCGCCGCCCCGCACCGCGAGCAACAATCCGTGGTCGCGGGCGAATCTCACCGCGCCCACCACGTCGCCCTCGTCGGCGCAGCGCGCGATTAGCGCCGGCCGCTTGTCGATCATCGCGTTGAAGACAACGCGGGCTTCCTCGTAATCGCCGTCCTCCGGGCCGATCAGCCGGCCGCGGAAGCCGGCCAGTTCTCGCTGCGCATCCTGTGAGATCGATGCCGTGGTGCTCATTTGCCCTCCTGTCGCCTGGTCCCAGCTAATGAACGTTGGGGCGAGGCTACGCCGAGCGGGCGGGTCTGTCATGACTCGGCCTGATTGATTTCTGAGGCCTCGCGCCGTTGCGGTAATGGTCAAATCTGACTATCGTGGGCGGCGGGGCTGCGGTGGACGATCTACCTGCTTCTCTTCGGATCTCGTCTCCGTTTCCGTTCGTGGGACGGACGGCCGAGCTGGAGCGATTGCGGACGCTGCTGCCGCGGGCCGAAGGGGAGGGGCGGCGCGTCGTGCTGCTGGGCGGAGAGCCCGGCTCGGGGAAGAGCCGGCTGGCGAGGGAATTCGCCGCCGAGGCGGCGCGGGATGGAGCCCTGGTTCTCTATGGCGCCTGCGACGCCGTGGTCCACACTCCGTATGGCCCGTTTGCCCAGGCCTTCCGCCGACTCGTCCGGCTACTGGATCCCGACGAACTGAGGGACGCGCTGGGCAGCGGCGGCGGCGAGCTCACCCGTCTGCTGCCTGATCTGCCCGCCCGGATCGGCGAGCTGCCGGCTCCCGTCAAGGCGGATCCCGACACCGAGCGCCACCGGCTGCACACGATCGTCACCGATCTGCTGGAAGGAGTCAGCCGGCGCCGCCCGGTGATGCTGGTGATCGAAGACGGCCACTGGGCCGATGCACCGACCCTGCTCCTGCTTCGCCATCTATCCCGCTCCGCTTGGGCTGGGCGAGTACTGCTGTTCGCCACCTTCCGCGACACCGAGGCCGACGTGCCCGAGTCGCTCGCCCAGACGCTGGCTGACCTCCGCCGCGCGGACGACGTCGTACGCCTGCGGGTCGGCGATCTGTCGGAGTCCGAAGTCGGCGAATTCGTGCGGCGATCGGCGGAGGCCAGGCCCGGCGGCGACCTCCCGGAGCTGGCTCGGGCGATCAGTGAAATCACCGGAGGCAATGCGTTCCTCGTGTGCGAGCTGTGGCGGGCGCTCGTCGAGCGAGGGGTGATCGAGGTGGTCGACGGGACGATCCAGCTGATCGGTCCGTTGACGACCCTGGCCACGCCGGACAGCATTCGCGAGGTCGTGAGTTCGCGGCTCGCGGGGCTGAAGGACGAGACGACGGAGCCTGCTGGAGCTCGCCGCAACCGCCGGCTCGGCGTTTGAGCTCGAGCTCGTGCGTCGCGGGTCGGGGCTGTCGGAGGCGCGAGTTCGTGGCCGCGCTCGACGAAGCGGTGCGCAGCGGGTTCATCGAGGAGCTCCCTCGTCCCGGGCTGGTCTACCGCTTCACCCACGAGCTGGTGCGCCGGGCGGTGTACGACCGGATGACTGCGCTGCACCGAGCCGAGCTCCACCTTCGCGTGGGCGAGGCGCTTGAGGCCGCCGGCGCCGGGTCGGTACAGGTGCTTCCCGACCTCGCCCACCACTTCGCCGCCGCCGCGCCGATGGGTGACAGGCTTCGTGCCATCGACTACAACGTCCTTGCTGCCCGGGCAGCGACTGACGCGCTCGCCTTCGACGAGGCGGTGGAGCTCCTGCGCATCGCCCTCGAGTTGGGAATCGAGAGCGCGCCCCAGCGAGCCGAGGTCCTGCTGGACCTGGGCACGGTGAAGCACCGGGCAGGCAAGGCCTACGAGGCGCTCGAAGCGTTTCGAGTCCGCAGCCGAGATCGCCCGCGAACTCGATGACGCCGAGCTCCTGGTGCGCGCCGCGGTCGGCTACGAGGACGCAAGCTGGCGCCCGGCGATATTCGGCTCGGTCGGATTGCTGGAGGAAGCGGCGGCCGCACTGGGCGACCAGCCCTCCAAGTTGCGCGTCGCTCTGCTCGGCGGTCTCTCCCGGGCCCTCGACATGAAGGGAGCCCACGACCGTGCCGCGATCGTGCGCAGAAACGCGATCGCGCTCGCCCGAGAGCTCGGCGATCAGCGCGAACTCGCCATTTTGCTCACCCGTTCATACTGGGCGCGCGGGGCGAGCTCGGTCGAGGAGATCCTCGGCGACGCTCACCGAGGCCAAACTGCTGGGTGAAGAGGTCGGAGACAGCGAGATCCAGGCCGATGCGATCTCGTGGAGCGTCCCGGCCGCGGTGGCGATGGCGGATATCCAATTCGCCCGGGAGAACATCTCGGTTCTGCGGGAGTTCGCGCAGATCACGGCCCAGCCGTTCTACCTCCACGTGGCCGAGCACTACGGAGCCGCCATCGCCCTGGCCGACGGACGGCTCGAGGCGGCGGAGGCAATGGCTCGCCGCTCGGAGGAGGCGGGACGCCTGCTCACCGGGCAGGGATGCCTCAGGTACCTACGGCATTCAGATGTTCAGTCTCCGGCGCGAGCAGGGACGGCTGGCCGAGCTTGCGCCCGTGATCAGGATCCTGGCTGCGGACAAACGCGAGGGGGGGCCTTGGCGTCCGGGTCTCGCGTCCCTGCTCGTCGAGCTGGGGATGGAGAGCCGAGGCCCGCCGTCAACTCGACCTGATCGCCAGCGAAGGGCGTCGAGCGGTTCCGCGAATCGTTGTGGCTCGCCTCGCTCACGTACATCGCCGATGCCTGCTCGGCGCTCGGAGACGAGGCGATGGCGGCACGGCTCTACGCCGAGCTCGCCCCGTTCTCGGAGACCAACGTGATGATCGGTCACCTCGTCGTGTCCTACGGCGCGGCCGACCGATATCTCGGGATGCTGGCCGCGACGATGGGGGAATGGGAGCGGGCCGAGGAGCACTTCGAGCGCGCGCTCGAGCTGAACCGCCAGATGGGGGCGCGCACGTGGCTCGCCCACACCGAGTACGAGTACGCGCGGATGCTGCTCGCGCACGGGGCTCCGACGCCGACCGGGCCGCGCGCGACCTGCTCAGCCACGCCGCCGAGCTGGCGGCCGAGCATCGGCCTGGGCGCGCTGCGCGGCCGGATCGAGGCGATCGGCGCGCCGCTCGGACGCCGGCCGCCTGCCCGACGAGCTCTCGGCCGCGAGGCGCAGATCCTCGCGCCTCGTCGCGCGCGGCCTCAGCAACCGCGAGATCGGCGCGACGCTGTTCATCAGCGAGCACACCGCCGCCAACCACATCCGCAGCATCCTGCGCAAGACCGGCTGCGCGAACCGCACCGAGGCAGCGTCCTACGCCCACCGACATGCTCTTGTCGAGGCCGAGCGGCCCGGTTAGCATCGGCGGACCGATGCCGCTCTATGTGATCGAGCGAACGTTCGCCGAGCAGCTCGAGCTGACCGACGACGACGTCAAGCTGATCGAGGAGATCAACGCCGACGAGGGCGTTCGCTGGCTGTTCTCGTTCCTGAGCGCCGATCGCCGCCGCACCTACTGCCTGTACGAGGCGCCCTCGGCGGACGCGATCAGGGCCGCGGCCGAAGAGGCGCAGGTCCCCGCGGACGTGATCGTCGAGGTCGAGCCGGGAACGATCGGGGTTCCCGGCCGCGCGCAGGAGTGGGCAGCGACGCAGGCGTAGGCCTTGGGGCTGGGTGCCCATGGCCGGTATCGACGACGCAACGCGGATGCTCCAGGAGACGATGCCGCTGGCGAAGACGCTCGGCCTGCTCGTCATCGGCCAGGACCCACAAGCGGTTCACCTCCGCCTGGAATGGTCAGACGCGCTCACCGGGGCCGGGGTCGGCCTGCACGGCGGAACCATCATGGCCCTGGCCGACAGCGCCGGCGGCCTCTGCGGCTTTCTCAATCTTCCGGAGGGCTCGACCGGGACGACGACGATCGAGTCGAAGACCAATTTTTTGAGAGCTGTGCGCGCCGGGCACGTCGACGCGATATCGCGCCCGCTTCACGTCGGGCGCTCGGTGATCGTGGTCGAGACCGAGGTCTTGGACGAGCAGGATCGCCGGGTGGCGAAGGTGACCCAGTCGCAAATCGTTCTGCGGGGCTGAGGGGTCGGCGGGTCGCGTTACGGAAGCAGCTGGCAGGAGCGACTGCCCGTCGCCGGGCCCTCTCGGTGAAGATTCCCGGGGTGGGGATGGCTCGCAGCTACTTTCCTCGCGGCGTGCATCATCTGCCTGATCCTCGGCAGCGCCCGCCGCTTGGCCTGGTTCTATCTGGGTTCCTTCACCGCGATCGTGATCTCCCTGCTCTGGCGGTACACGACCACCCATGTCAGCCTCGCGTTTCTCCTCCCCACGAGCATGAACCGGACGGTCGGTCTGTTTATGGTGCTGGCGGCGGTCGGCACGGCGCATCTGATCGCTCGGATGGTCACGGACGAGGGTCGGACGGAGAGCCCCGTGCATGAGCCCGTGAACACATGACACCTACGCCCGAGTCGCCGGATCAGCCGCCTCCGAAGCCCCGCACTCGTGCGCCGAGCGCCCCGAAGCCCCGCACTCGTGCGCCGAGCGCCCCGAAGCTGTCGTGGCTGGCGCTGGCCTTGCTCACCGTCGGGTCGGTCGGCGACCTCGGCTCCGCCCCGGCCATGGCCGTGCTGGGCCTGGCCTCGGTCGCGCTCTACGTCATCCCGGCGATCGTGTTCCTGGTCCCGGCCTCACTGGTGTCGGCCGAGCTCGCCTCCGGCTGGTCAGGGGGCGTCTACAACTGGGTCAGCGAGGGGATCTCACCGGCCATGGGCTTCGCCGCGGTGTGGTGCCAGTTCGCCCAGACCACTTTCTATTACCCGGCCGTGCTGGCGTACATCGCCAGCACGCTGTCCTACGTGTTCGCGCCCAGCCTGGCCCACAGCGGGGTGTACACGACCGTCGTGATCATCGTCCTGTTCTGGGCCTCCGTGCTCGTCGCCGCCCGCGGCGTGATCGCAGCCGAAAAGCTCGCATCGTAGGGGATTTTCATCGGGACGCTGATCCCGGGGCTTCTGCTCGTCGTGCTGGCGGCGATCTACCTGGTGCAGGGCAATCATTCCGCCGCACCGCTGAATGCCCACCACGTGCTGCCGCCGTGGCAGGGCCTGACCAGCATCGTGCTCGTCGTCAACGGCTTCTTCACCTACGCCGGGGTCGAGGTCAACGCAGTCCACGTCGACGAGCTGCGCGACGCCTCCCGCGAGTTCCCCAAGGCGACCTGCTCGCCGTGATCCTGATTCTGCTCATCTTCATTTCCCGACGCTGGCGATCTCGGTCGCGGTGCCGTCGGCGCACATCAGCCTCACGGCAGGGGTGATGCAGGCGTTCCGGAGCCTGCTTGACCATTTCAGCCTGGGCATCCTTGAGCCCGTCGTCGCGATCGGGCTGGTCGTGGCCTCGATCAGCGGGCTGCTGGACTGGCTCACCGGGCCATCGACCGGTCTGCTCGAGATCAGCCGCAAGCGGGGTTACCTGCCGCGGTACTTCCAGCAGGTCAACGCCAACGGCGTGCAGATCAGGATCCTCGTAGCGCAGGGGATCGTGATCAGCGTGATCGGCCTGCTCTACGCGTGGTCCCGGCCGTCTCGCGGGCCTACTGGGTGTTCGCCGCGCTGGCCACCGAGGTGTACCTGATCATGTACATGCTGATGTTCGTCGCGGCGGGCAATCTGCGCCGGCGCCAGCCCGACCACCCGCGCGGCTATCGCGCCCCGGCGCTGAGCGCGTTGTGCGTCATCGGTGCCCTCGCGTCCCTCGCCGCGTGCGTCGTGGGCCTCCTGCCGCCGAGCCAGCTCGGCCACACGAGCACACCGCCATATCTCCTCGCGCTACTTGCCGCCACCGTGCTCGTCGGAGTGCTGCCTCCGCTCCTGCTCCACAAGCTGCGCCGAGCGAAGTGGAGCACCACGGCGTGAGTTATCCCCGCGCAGGCGGCACAGGGTGACGCCGTAGTATCGCCGCATGGCGGAGCGCCAATTCGATCTAGCCGCGTCTTCACTGCGCGCAGACGCATCAGACTCGCGAGCACTGGCCGAGGCGCTGGCGGAGAAGCTAGGTGCCGCGCTCCCGAATCAGACGACGACTCGACGCCAGGCCGCGAGGTTCCTGTCAAGGGACAAGCGGCTCGAGCGCGTCGAGGTGCAGCTGGGTGACGAGACGTTTGTCCTGGCTCTGGCGGGTGACCTGGCTCAGACGAGCGTGGCCAAGACGGTGCGGGGAGTCGTCATCAAGCGCCAGGAGCTTCCGCTCGATGCGTGGCTGGATGCCCTGAGCGAAGCGCTCAGCGTGGAGGCGGGGCGCTCGGAGGCGGCACGCCTGTCGCTCGAGCGGCTCCTCGGCTGAACCGCCGCTCGGTTCAGCGGCCGCCGGCTGCGCCGCTGAACCCCTGCTCCTAGTCGTTGATGTCGAGGACCGGCATGATGTCCGGCAGCTGCTGCCCTTCCGCGGCGTGCTCGTTCGGCACCACGGCCGTGCCGATCGCGAAGAACTCGATCACGTGGCTGCCCCAGCCGTGGCTGTTCTCGTGGCTTGACTTCGACGAGCCGAGCACGCCGTCCCCGTTCGCCTCGGCCTCCTTCTGCATCCGCTACATC
This sequence comes from uncultured Solirubrobacterales bacterium, assembly GCA_963834635.1. Classification (GTDB taxonomy): domain Bacteria; phylum Actinomycetota; class Thermoleophilia; order Solirubrobacterales; family Solirubrobacteraceae; genus Palsa-465. The sequence goes on from CAWICI010000005.1 coordinate 31,038, forward strand.
GCCAGCTCGCGCGCATCGTACAGGGCCTGGGTGTAGTGCTCGCAGCTCGACGTTCTGACCGTCTGGCGGAGCGATTGCATCATACCGCGGTGCGCGACGTGGTAGACACAGTTGCCCATCACCAGCCCAACCGGGCGCTTGCCGGTCTGCATCAGCGTCCAGAAGGCCTGGCCGGTCAGGTCGCGAGGTGAACGGGCGCGCCGTTAGGTGCGCGGTGAACCTTGCCGCCCCTGTGCTTGATCGCAGTGCCGATCGCGATGAACTCGGCCATGTCCGCGCCCCACTCGTAGCGCCCGATTTCCAGCCGGACGCCGACGATGCCATCGGCCCCCAATTGATCGGCCTCCTCTTCCATGCGGGTCATGGCCAGCTCGCGCGCCGAGTACATAGCCTGAGTGAGCACGCCCATCTCCTGGCTCGCCTACCACCGCGCAAACTGATAGCCGATATGATAGATCTCGAGCCGACCACAAGCCCGACCGGATCGAAGCCGGCTTCTCCACGCATAGGAATTCGTTCACGGAGAGATCCGAGGTGAACAGCCCGCGAGCGTTCATCTGGAGACGCTCGCCGGCGTGTTCCGACAGGCCTTCGGTACTTCCCGGGTGGTAGGTCGACATCAGGGCTCTCCTCGAGTCGTGCGTGTTCGCTGGTCGCCGAGATTGATCGACATCACCGGCATCCCCAGAGGGGCAGGATGTGGGTCGTGCGCGCCTAGGCGAATCGCAGTGCCCAGGACGTGCATCGAGACGATGAAGAAATGCTGGCGGTAGCCATAGCCCTCGTACTCGTGGTGATCGATGTCGTGGGTGAGGGTCGAGATGACCATGTCGTTCGCACCGGCCTCGTGCGCCTGACGTATGACCTCATTCATCGCCCGCTGGCGAGCCGCGTAGACGCCCGCGGTGACTTCGGTCAGCTCCTGATTGCCCCACCACGAACCCATCATCCGATTGGCTTGCATGCTGAGGGCGACAGCCACGACCGACGTGTGGCCGATGACCCCCAGCGTCTCGGCGCCGATACGGCGCAGCTTGTCCACGTCCTGGGCTGACAGCGCGCACATCCGGGGCCCGGCTTCGCCGCCGCTTGCCCGGCCCGGGAGAGTGGTTTCGCGGACGGCGGTCCCGAACACGACGTATTCGACGTTTCCCGGCTCTCCGAGGAAGCTGTTGGCGGTCATCTCGATCCCGATCACGGCGTCCGCCCCGGCGAACGCCGCCTCCTGGCGCAGGCGATCGAACGAGCGCTGACGGGCCAGGTTCCACGGCATCGCGAACGACGGCATGTCTTGAATTCCTCCGCCGTACGCCCGCCAGCTGTAGTTCTGCCAACCATGCTGGACAACCGAGGACCCCATGATCTGGGCGATCGGCGTCAGCCCCGAGGCTTGAGCGATCGCATACTCCTTGGCGCTCAGATCGCTGCTGAAGACCGCCGAACTGGCCTTCGCGGTGGCCTTGAGACGCTGCTCGGCTCCGAGCGGAATCCCCCCTTGGCGGATGCGGTCAAGATCAACCGCGGCAGCTTCGAGCTCGGCCTCGCTCGGCGGGATGGGAGGGTTTCGCAAACGGGGCAACGCTTGATGTTCCCACATCGGCTGGGAACATCGGGCAGGGCAAGCAGCGGCTCAGGCGGGGGCGAACCGCAGGCTGCGACGCGCCTGGGAAAACGTCACCAGCCGCTCAGCGTGCTCGTCCCACAGCTTGAACCTGACGGCGCGGAGTCCATCCCACAGCGAGAGCGTCGGGACCGCGGCGAACACCGGACTTGCTTGATGCGCTCGCTGCAGGTTGTAGTTCGGGATCCGGGCGTTGAGGTGGTGCACGTGATGCAAACCGATGTTGCCCGTGAAGAACTGCAGCACCCGGGGCAGCTTGAGATACGAGCTTCCGCACAGGGCGGCCTCGGCATAGCTCCAATCGTCCCCGCGTTTCCAGTATGCGTCCTCGAACTGATGCTGGACATAGAAGAGCCAGATGCCCACCGATCCGGCCAGCAGCGCAGAGGGTGCCCACACGATCAGGAAGTCCCGCCAGCCGATCAGCCAGCACATCCCTCCGATGAGGGCGACCAGCGCGGCGTCGGTCCCGAGCACGCTATTGCGCATCCGGGGGCGCGCTCCACGCGCGACCATCCGCGGTCCGACGATCATCGCGAACACGGGGCCCAGCCCGAACATCACGAACGGATTCCGAACCATCCGGTAGGCAAGGCGGCCGCGCCACGACCGCGCCCTGTACTCGGCGACAGTCAGCGTCACGATGTCGCCGACGCCGCGCCGGTCGAGATCTCCCGAGGCCGCGTGATGGACGGCATGGTCGTGCTGCCAGCGGCGGAAAGGTGACAGCACCAGCAGGCCGAGAGCGGTGCCAACGAGTGCGGTGACCCGCCTTGAGGGCAGTAGCGAACCGTGCGCACAGTCGTGGAACATGACGAACACCCGGACCAGGAATCCTGCGGCCGGGATCGTCAGGATCGCCGTCAGCACCGGCGAGATGCCGAGGGTCAGATACATCGCTACAGACAGCCCGAAATACGGCACTACCGATGTCGCGACTGCAAAAAGGCCACGCCGGGGGCATGGCACGGCAAGAGGCGCGAGCGCCTCACGCCAAGGGCGGGGGTTAGATCTAGAGTTGATAGTGGCTCCGATATAGGGGAGGGAGTGGCGGCTCCCGTGGCTCACGCGACGGCGCGAGGCGGAGGCGGTCCGGTCCTCAAGGTAGATAGGTCGGCTGGGCGCGTCGAGCGTCGGCCCCGGAGGGAGGATAGCTACACCGGAGAGTGTTGGCGCCGGTGGTCTCCGGTTTTACGACGCCGACGCACCGACTTTATGATCGGCTTAGGCTGGGCGGTCTGGGAAGCCGAGGCAAACCGGCCCGTCCTCCTGCCGCTTCTCGGAGCGGGAGCGACGGGACTCGAACCCGCGACCTCCGGCGTGACAGGCCGGCGCTCTAACCAACTGAGCTACGCCCCCGGAGGGGGATCCAGAGTATGGCAAGAAGACGGTTCTTGCCGGGTTGCGCAACTTTCGCGCCGCTGCTGAGTTTAGAGCGGTCAAACGATCTCCGGAGGACGCACCCAACCCGGCCGTGGGTGCGTTAGGGATCAGCGACGGGGACCCAGAAGTTGGGTCCCCGTCGTCGTTAAGGGCGGCGGCGCCCGGGGAGCGTCCGGGCCAGACCAGCCCGAGCATGGACGCCACGAAGCGCTCGTAGCGCTCGGGCGAGAACCGTGCCGGATCGGTCAGCACCATCCGGCCCGCATCCTCACCGAGGTCGAGGATCGAGCGGGCGATCAGCTCGACGTCCAGCACCGGAAACTCCGCCCGAGCCACGGCCTCGTCCACCAGCTGCTCGATCCGCTGCAGCGTGCGTGACCGCTGGGTCTCGATGTGCTGGCGGACGATGGCCGGCGTTCCCTCCGGCGGCAGCAAGATGATCCTCCACGTCGCGGGTCGGCTCTCGACCGCGGTCAGGAAGCGTCCGACTCCGGCGGCCAGTACCCGCACGGGGTTGGCGTCGCCCGGATCCTCGGGCACGATGTGGGCCAGCTGGGCCACGGCGTAGCGCTCCTCGCGCTCGATCAGCGTCTGCAGGAGGCGTCCCAGGTTCGGGAAGTGGTCGTAGATGACCGGTCGGGTGACGCCGGCCGCCCGGGCGATGGCCTCGATCGAGACGCCGCTGTACCCCTGCTCGACGATCACTCCGAGCGCCGCGTCGAGTAGCTGCTCGCGACGCAGCGCCGGCGGCATCCGCGGAGCGTAAGGCCGACGCGGCTTCGTCACGGCTCCACCCTGCCTGGCTCCCCTGCTCTGCGCCATCGCCGCGCAGGCTACCGCGTGGACCCCACGGCAATGCCGGTTCCCCCGGAGCCGACCCGCAATTAAGAACGTGTGCAGCTTGGTGTCTCAGTATTGGCAGCCGCGAGCGGCTGATGTAGCGTCCACGCCGTGGAGTCGAGGGAGCTTCCGGCGGCTGTGCTGTCGGTGGAAGAGGTCAGCGTTTCATTCGGCGGGATCGTGGCTCTCGACCACGTTTCGCTCGAAGTCCGGCCGGGCGAGGTGCTCGGGGTGATCGGTCCCAACGGCGCTGGCAAGACGACGCTGTTCAACGTCATCTCGGGCTTCGTCCGGCCCGACTCGGGGATGTTGCGCTGGCGGGGTCATGAGCTCGGGCGCCATCGTCCGGCGAAGCTCGCATCGCTGGGAATCGCTCGCACTCTTCAGGGCGTCGGGCTGTTTCACAACCTGACCACCCTCGAGAACGTGATGGTCGGCGGCGAGCGGTTCCGGCGCGCCGGAATCCTGAGTGCGCTCCTGGCGGCGCCTTGGTCAGACCGCGACGAGGGGCGGCTGCGAAGGCGGGCGCTGGCGGCACTGGAGAAGGTCGGATGCGAGGGCGTCGCCGACCGTCTTCCCGGCACTCTGCCGTACGCGATGCAGAAGCAGATCGCGCTCGCCCGGGCGCTCGCCTCCGAACCGCAACTGTTGCTGCTCGACGAACCCGCCGGCGGGCTCGACGCAGGCGAGCTGTCCGAGCTGGCCAAGCTGATCGACGCCCTGCGCGGGTCGATCGCCGTGATGCTCGTTGACCATCACATGGACCTGGTCACCTCCGTGTGCGACAGGATGGTCGTGCTCGACTTCGGGCGCGTCATCGCCGCTGGGGTCCCCTCGGCGATCCAGCAGGACGAGCACGTGCTTGACGCCTATCTGGGACGTGAGGCGGCGGCCGCCGAGCCTTCAGCAGTTTCCGCGCAGGCCGATGCTGCAAGTTGAGAACTTGACCACCGACTACGGCGCGGTCCGCGCGCTGGACGGGGCGTGCTTCCAGGTCCAGGAGGGCACGATCACGGCGGTCCTCGGCGCCAACGGCGCCGGCAAGACGACACTGCTGCGGACGATCTCGGGGCTCGTCCGTCCGACCCAGGGAACAGTTGAGCTGGCCGGGGAGAGCATCACGACGATGCCGGTGGAGGACATCGTCCGCCGCGGTTTGGCCCACGTGCCCGAAGGTCGTGGCGTGATCGGCGAGCTCACGGTCGAGGAAAACCTCCGGCTGGGCGGCCTCTTCCGCCGCAACGACGCGGCGCCCCTGGCCGAGATCTACGAGCTGTTCCCGCGACTTCAGGAGCGCCGCACGCAACCCGCCTCACGACTGTCTGGGGGTGAGCGCCAGATGCTCTCAATCGGCCGGGCGATCGTGCCGCGGCCCCGGGTGCTCCTGCTCGACGAGCCTTCGCTCGGGCTCGCGCCGATGCTAGTCGCCCAGATCATGGGAATGATCCGGAGACTGGCGGACACGCTCGGACTCGCGGTGTTGTTGGTCGAGCAGAATGCCCGCAGCGCTCTGTCGATCGCCAATCGTGGGGTGGTCCTCAACCTCGGTCGCATCGTCGCCGACCAGGAGCCACGCGAGCTCGCCGCCGACGAGCGGCTCCGCCACGCCTACCTGGGGTTCTGAGCCGGATGACCAAGTTCATCGACCTCACGCTGAGCGGCATCTCCGATGGCGCGGTCTACGCAGCGGTCGCCCTCGCGCTGGTCCTGATCTGGCGCGCCACTCGCATCGTCAACTTCGCCCAAGGGGCGATGTTGATGATCACCACCTTCATCGCCTCGGCCGTGATTACGAGCACGGGCTCCTATTGGCTCGGGTTTGTCGTCGCGCTCCTGTCGGGGCTGGCTTTCGGAGCCATCGTCGAGAGGGTGCTGATCCGGCGCGTGGAAGGGGCACCACAGCTCAATGCAGTGATCGTCACGCTCGGTCTTTACACGCTGCTGGTGGCAGCGGCGGGGATGATTTGGGGCAACACGCCGAAGTCGTTCCCGGCTCCGTTCTCGCTTCAGGGCTACAAAGTCGGCGGCACTCGGCTGCTGTTCACCCCGAACGACACCTTCATCGTGCTGGTCGTGCTCGGCGTGGCGGCCGGGCTGGGGGTCCTGTTCCGCATGACCACCCTCGGGCTCCAGATGCGGGCCGCGGCGTTCAGGCCCGAAGTGGCGCGGCTGCTCGGCGTGCGCGTCGGCCGGATGTTCACCACCGGGTGGGCGTTTGCCGCCGTCGCCGGCTCGCTGGCCGGAGTGCTCGTCGCCCCGGCCGTATTCCTCGGCCCCAACAGCTTCGATCCGATCTTGATCAGCGGCTTCGTCGCAGCCGTCCTGGGCGGCCTCGACAGCCCGCCGGGAGCCGTGGTGGGTGGTCTGGTTCTGGGGTTGGCGCTGTCCTACGTCTCGGGCTACGAGGGCGACTCGCTCGTCCCGCTGGCGGCGCTGGTCATTCTCGTGCTGGTGCTGATGGTGCGTCCCACCGGCCTCTTCTCCGCCACCAAGGAGCGGCGGGTATGACCGCAGCGCTCGCCACCGCGCGACGCTTCACGCTTTTGCGCTCGCTCGGCCTCCTGATATTGGCGGTGCTCGTGTTGATCGTGATCAGCGATCAGATCAGCGACTACAACAACCTTCAGCTGGCGACCGGCGCCTATTACTTCGCGGCGCTCGCGGGGTTGACCATGCTGGCGGGGACCAGCGGGCAGATCTCGCTCGGCCACGGCGCACTCATGGCGGTGGGCGCCTACACCGTGGCGCTGCTGATCGGCAACGAGGGGTGGGCGCTGCTGCCGGCGCTGCTTGCCGCCGTCGGCGTGTCTGCGCTCGTGGGCCTCCCGCTGGGCGCGGCCGCGACGCGTCTCCGCGGGCCCTACCTTGCCGGGTTGACGCTGGCCTTCGCGGTCGGGTTGCCGGCCCTGGCCAACCGGTTCCCGGCCACGTTCGGGGGTGAAAACGGGCTCATCATCAACCCGCGGACCCCGCCGCCTTCGCTCGGGGCCAATTTCTCGCTCGAGCACTGGGAGGCTTGGATCGCCTGCGGCGGAGCGGTGCTCGTGATGTTCGTGCTCTACAACCTGACCCACAGCGGCACCGGGCGTTCGCTGCGCGCGGTGCGCGACGACGAGATTGCCGCCGCCGTTTGCGGGCTGCGCGTGGGGCGGATGCAGACGTGGGCCTTCGTCGTCAGTGCCGGCTGCGCCGGGCTGGGTGGAGGACTGCTGGCGGTGGTCGATCAGCTCGCTTCGCCGGGCGCGTTTCCGCTCCAGCTTTCGCTCTCGCTGCTGACCGGCGTGGTGATCGGTGGCCTCGGGTCGCTGGTGGGCGCGATCTGGGGAGCTGTCCTGCTCACCCTGCTCCCGAACTGGACCAACGACCTGGCGCACTCGTTCTCGCTCTCGACCCAGGTGTCGGCGAATCTGCCCCTGGCGATCTACGGCGTCGTGCTGATCGGCGCGATGCTCATCTGGCCGAGCGGGATCCAGGGCGGTGTACGCGCCGCTGGCGTCTGGCTGCGTGGCGTTCGTGCCCGGCACTGACCCCGAGGAGCGCCGCCTCGACGGCGCGCAGCCGCTCGTAATCCCCCCGGATCTCGATCGACGCATCGTTGTAGAGGAACGCCTCCGCCAGGCGGACGATCGCGTAGGCCAGGGTGGTCGGGTCAGCGGGAGGGTCGTAGTTGCCGGCGGAGATTTCGGCGGCGATGAGCTCTCCTACGCAGTTCACCGCTCGCCGCTGCACCGCCCCCGAGCTCGAGGTCAGCAAGCGCAGCGCTCCGTTTCGCTCCTGGACGAGGAACCGCCGAAGGGCGGCCGACCGGGCCAGGGCTCGATTGATCCGATCGAAGGTCTCGAGCAGACCCGCCGCGCCGCGGCGCCTCACTTCGCGGCGCTTGCCACGCACGAGCAGCTCGAGCTCGTCGGCGATCACCTCGCCGATCAGCGCCTGGCGCGAGCCGAACCAGCGATAGATCGTGGCCCTACTCAGACCCAGCGTTCGCGCGATCACGCTGAGGTCGACCCGTTCGCCATCCAGGTACTGCTCGCGGACCGCGCGCAAAACGTCGGTGCGCGAGGCGGTCGCGGGACGTCCTCTCTTCGTTCCCGTTGCCACAGCGATGGTGAAACTCTAGTATTTGAAACACAAGACGAAGGACGTATCTAAATCGGAGGAGAGCCGAGATGCGAGTCCAGCGTGTTTTGCCGCGCGTGGCAGTCCTGACGGCCGCTTTCGCCGCCGTCGCCGTGGCCGGTTGTGGGTCCTCGAGCAGTAACAGCAGCAGCAGTAGCAGCAGCGCACCCGGAGTCACCTCGACCAGCATCACCTTCGGCTCTCACCAGCCGCTGACCGGCCCGGCCGCGCCCGGATACAGCGAGATCGCTCCTGCCTCGCAGGCCTTCTTCGACTACGTCAACGCCCACGGTGGGGTGTTCGGGCGCAAGATCCACCTGATCTACAAGGACGACGCCTACAACCCAGCGCAGACCGTGAACGTCGTTCACCAGCTCGTTCTCCAGAACCACGTGTTCGGGATCTTCGAGGGCCTAGGCACGCCGACGCACACCAAGGTGGTCGGCTTTCTCAACGCCTCGAAGGTGCCGGATCTGTTCGTCGCCTCGGGCTGCCCATGCTGGGACGACGGCACGACTCAGCCCTACACGTTCGGCTGGCAGCCCAACTACACGATCGAGGGCAAGATCCTCGGCCGATACATCAAGCAGCACTTCGCCGGACAGAAGGTGGGCATCCTCTATCAGGACGACGACTTCGGACTCGGCGGGCTGAAGGGAATCCAGGACGAGGTCCCGTCCTCGTCGATCGTGGCCAAGGAGCCCTACCAGTCCGGGACCACCACCCTGGCTGCGGAGATCACCGCGATCAAGGCCGCGAAGGCCACCGTGATGGTCGATTTCACGGTTCCGATCTACACCGCGATCGGGCAGCTGACCTCCTTCACCCTGGGCTACAAGCCGCAGCTGGTGGTTTCGAACGTGGGCATCGATCCGACCACTGTCGGGGCGCTGCTGAAGACGGTTTCCAAGGGCAAGGCGTCAGGGACGGGGCTGATCGAGGGCGCGATCACCGACGGCTACCTGCCGTCCACGGCGGATACCTCAAACCCGTGGATCAAGCTGTTCATGAAGATCCACTCGCAGTACGACCCGAGCGCGCCCTTCGACGGCAACGTCGAGTACGGCATGGCAAACGCCTACACGCTCGTCCAGGCGCTCCAGGCTGCGGGCAAGAACCTGACCCGCCAGGACATCGTCAATGCGATCCAGCAGGACGGGTCGAAGTGGACGGGGCCGGGTCTTGTCCCGTTCCGCTACTCGACCACCCAGCACGGTGGCTTTGGAGGCGCCGAGATGGGCCAGGTGCGTGGCGGCAAGATCGTCCTGTTCGGCGGGCCGCAGGTGACCGATCCGGGCAGCGGGGCGATCACGCCGTACACAGGGACCCAGCCGGCGCCGCCGGCGAGCGGGATCCCGTCAAGCTGAGTTCAGCCACATAGCGCGCAGCGCGACCAATCGAAGGCGCTGCCGAGGGCACGCAGGCGCCGGTCATTATCGTGCCATCCGCGGTTGAGGTACCGGCCGATGACGACCGCGGCCACCGTTCCCGCCCCGGTGGCCTTCAGGGCCGCCGCCGCGCTCTGCGCGCTGATGCCGGTTGTCCAAGTGTCATCGATCAGCAGCACGCTCTGGCCACTGAGCGCCTGGATCGGTTCGTAACGCTCCGGGTCGAAGGTGCGCGTGCCGAGCGTCTTGTGCGAGCGCTTCAGCAGACGGAGGTAGCGGGTACGCGTCGGCTCGGCGAGCTCGCCCACGATCTGGCGGAGCGGATGGCGCTCGTCCCGCTTGTGGTCGCCGGACGGGACCGAGGTCACGAGCTCGAATCGCGGGACGTGGGCCGCCCGGGCGAGGCACTCCTCGTGCGCCGCCAGATGCCGCCACAGCACTGCCGCGAGTTCGACGGTGAGGCGTCTCGCCGCGTCGCCGTCGAGCCGCTTGTACCCGCGGAGCGCATGATGGAGTTGCTCGCGGGCGATGCTGTAGGAGATCGGGCAGACCGCGTCCAGCCAGTGCTCGCAATGACTGCACGCGTAGCAGTGCGCGTAGCCATCGGTGTAGTTGAAGCACAGCCGGCACACGGCCGGCCCCGGCCGCGGCGCCACCATGAAGTTGCCGTACAGCGCGGTTAGCTCCGCCACCGTCGGCATCGCGTTCCTAGGGCGTGAGCGCGCCCGGCGAGGTCAGCCGGTCTACGGCTGCCGCGATGTCCTCCGGGTTGTGGAAGACGTGCGCTCCCGGTCGCTGCGCGCAGGCCCTCGCCCACTCCTGTTCCAGCAGCCGCTCATGGAGGAACACGGGCCGTCCGTGCCCAAGCGCCAAGCGGGCCTGCACGCGGGCGCCGCTCATGTGCGAGGCCTCGACCACGACGGTGGCAAGCGATACCCCCGACATCACGGCGTTTCGCATCGGGAACGAGCGCTTGGTCGGCGGCGCCTCAGGCCAGAATTGCGAGATCACGGCGCCCCTCTCCGCGATCTTTCGCTGGAGGTGGGCGTTCTCGGGGGGATAGGAGTGACCCAGCCCGGTCCCGATCACCGCGACCGTCCGCGCGTTTTGGGCCAGGGCGGCGGTATGGGCAGCTGTGTCGACGCCGGCTGCGAGCCCCGAGGCAATGGTGAAGCCGGCGCTCGCCAGGTGAGTGGATATGCGAGTCGCTTGGTCGAGTCCGCGGGGCGAGGCCCGTCGGGTTCCTACGACCGCGATCGACCTGGCGTCCTCGGGCCTCAGCCGGCCGGCGACCCAGAGCATCGGTGGCCGGTCGTGGACGGAGCGGAGGTTGTCGGGATAGTCGTCGTCGAGGACGGTGAGGAGCTGCATCCCGGCTTCGCGCCACGACTCGATCTCACGTTCTGTCGCCGTCAGATCCTGGGTCGCGAGCAGACTCCCCTGTTCGAGCACGGCCAAGGCGCTGCCGGCGTCTTCAACCAGCTCCGTGTACTCATGCCACGGGAGCGTGCCGGTGCGCAGCAGCGTGAGGAGCGCGGCGCTCTCGGCGAATCGATCCATCGTGTCCGGCCGAGCGTAGCGCCGGGTTGGGATGCCTCCGCGGACTCGGCTACGGCTGGCCGACGCGCTGCTCTTCGCGCGTGGGCTCGGCGGCGTGAGGCTCGGGCTCGGCGGCGTGAGGCTCGGGCTCGGGCACCGACGCGGCGACCGGCTCGTCGGCCACCGGGCGCTGCGGGGTGACCGGAGCCTGGGAGGCGACCGGCGGCCGCGACGCGGCCGGGGACTCGTACGGGATCTCCTCGTGCCGGTCCTGCTCATCGCCGCTCACCGCGGCCCTGAAGTCGCGAAGGCCCCGACCCAGTGAACGACCGACCTCGGGCAGGCGCTTCGGTCCAAGGACCAGCAGCGCGATGACCAGCACGAAAATCAGATGGGTGGGCTGAAGGATGTCCGTGACCACCACGGGAAAGCTTAGCCGCTGCCCGCGCTGGCCGAGCCGAATCGCCGACCGGCTGCATCACCTCACCATGACCGTGATCTTCCGGCTCCGGGCTGGAGCGAAGGGATAGTCGCTCTCCCGCGCCGTCGCCGCCCATATTCGGTAGCGCTCGGTGCCGCTGCCGCGGAGGAACGTGTACGGGGTAGCGAAGCGGCCGCTCGTATCGGCGTAGATGTGGCCGATCTCAGCCGATCCGCCCCGCCAGCCGATCCAGAGAACGATCAGCTCGCCTGCGGGTGGGATATGGCCGCCCTTGAGTCGGCCCCTAATCGCGATCGTCGCGCCCCAGTGCGTCCTTCGGGGCGCGATTGTCAGCCGGGCCGATCCCGGCACGATCACGTGTGCCACCGCCGACGTGGCCGGCTCGACCATCGCCGTCCCCCGATAGACCGCTCGCACGAGCCTCGTCGGTCCGGCGGGGAGGCGCGCGCTCCAGGTCCCGTTGGCCGCCGTGGTTGCAGTGGCCGCCAGGCTATAGCCGGAGATCCCATCGTCCGGCGCGGTCATCACCTCGACGTGCTGAGCGCCGAGGGCATTCCCGTTCGCTGTTCCCAGCCAGCCGCTGACCAGGGAGGTCCCGCCGAACCTCACGCGCTTCGTCGTCCGCTGGACCGTCCGCGACACCGCGCGCCGGCGGCATCGGAGGACACGGATCGTGCGCGTCTGAGCCCGTATCCGCACGCGGACCCGATGTCCGTTGACCCGCTCGACGATCCAGCGTCCGGGAACGTGGACGCGCTCACGGCGCTTCGCGCAGTGCAGCTTGCGCACGAGACGTCCAAAGGAGATGGTGCTCACCGAGGGCTGGCGAATGCTCAGAGTGCGGGTCTGCCATGACGAGGATCCGTACGCCCACGAGGAGTCGAGCGCGCGGTTGAAGGCGATGCAGCGAAGTTGGTGTGTGCCGAGGCCATGCACGCCGAGGCGAACGCTCGCCGAGTCATAGGTCCGAGTCGCCCCGCCGTCCAGCGAGCATTGAATGTCGCCAACCCCGCTCGGTCCGGCGGTCGCGGTGGCGGTCATGTACTGAGTGCCGGCGGTTTCCGGAGCGTCGGTTGGGCCGGACAGGGTCAGGTTGACCGGCTGATTGTCGACGTGCACGTCTTCCGATTCCCAGGTCACCACGCTGGCCGCGTTCTCCGCCGACAGGCTCAGCTCGAGCGGTCCATTCGGGAACGTCGTCGTGTCCACCTCGTGGTCAAGCTGCTCGTCGGGGCACTGCTGCCACCTGGAGTGATCCGGTTGGGTGTCACCCGGCCCATGGATGACTTCGTTGCCAACGTTCTCCTGCGTCGAGCACACCCCGCTCGGGTCGTCGACGTTGATCGAGAGCGGCCAGCTCCCACGGACCCAGCCCGACGACTCAAACCAGAGGTTGCCGTATCCCATCGGAGAGATCGTCGGGCCCGTGTTCTCCTGGGCAGTGAGGTAGATGCCGCGAACGCCGAGGACTCGGGAGCCGTCGGAGGTCGATAACAGCTGCTGGCTGAGGTAGCAACCCGCGGCCCAGCCGAAGTATCGGGAGGGCGTGATGCTGCGATTGATGCCGACGCCGTAACAAATTGAGCCCGGTGGCCCCGATGGACTCGGCTCGATTGACTGCGTTCCGTAGTTGTCCCCGTAGCTCCCCCAGTAGAACTGTGCTGTGAAGCCATCTTGCTGGGCAGCGCAGTCGATCAGGACCTGGTTGTACGGCGTGTAAACGCCGATGATTTGGATGTCTGACGAAGGCGTGCTGGTTGACCAATTCGCGCTCTGGTCCTTAGGAACGTTGCCGTTGGTGTTGATCTCGAGGGACCGATACGCGGTCCCGTCCCAGACCATGCATTCATCGGCCGTGCTCAGGTCGCTGCTGTTGGACTGCCCCTGGTAGGCGGGACCATTATTCGCGTAGTAGCTGCAATCAGTCAGCGTGAGCGTCCCTGCGCGGATGGTCGGGGCAGCGACCATTGCGATGACCATGGTCGTACAGGCGACCGTCAGCCTAAGCAGGATCCGTTCAACAGACGACGACAACGTCGAACCCCAGGGGGGTCAGCTGACCGGACTGGTTGAACGTGTGGAGGATCGTCAGATTGTGGTATCGCCCGCTTCCGGTACTGAAGCTCTCCGCCACTGCGTACCCGGCCGTAAACCGAGCCGCAGCCTGTCCTGGAATCGGAATCTGCTCCGTCGTTGGCGAGTGGGCGTAATCGATCGTGGCGACCGTCCCACAGTTCGGCCTTAGCTTCACACCCCAGCTGATCTGGTATTGCCCCGGCAGAACCGTCGCCGCGCCGCCCGGCTTCCCACCCCCCGAGAGCACCTTCCCGCTCGAGTCCACAACCGCCCAAGCCCGCACGTTTCCGTTGATGTACTTGGGGTTGAACTTGACCGGGTCGATCGCATGGTTCTTGAGCTGGCGTGCGCCGACGCTTCCCTTTGGGACCTGCCACGCGGCGTAGCCGGTGCCGCCGAGAGCCACGAACAGCGCGACGTAGGCGACAGCGTTGCGCCGGGCGTGCTCGAGAACAGCCTTCATCGAATCTCCTCCTGAGTCGTTCGGCTCATCCGAGATGTCCGGGGCCGAAGGGGGCTCCGGGCCCGTGCGGACCAGGGGCGGCGGTACTTTGGGTGCTCGCGCTGCGGGCGGTGGTCCGAGTCGTAGTGGTGGTGGTCTCGACGGGCGCAGAGTCCTGCGCTGGCGAGGACGAACTCGGGCTCTCCGTCGCGGACGACGACGGCGTGTAGCTGACCGGCTCCCCGGTCGCCGGCGGTGGCGTGCTCGAGTGGCTGACATGAGGGCTGCGCGTGACCGTCCGGGCGCGACGATGGACCACGTGGGCGCGCGTGACGGACCGATGCTGCTGGCCGTAGAAGGTCGGCGGCAGGACGACCGCGAGCCCTTCCGCCCTCGAAGAACCCGCGGCGCGAAGACCCGGGTGGGTATTGGGCATCAGTCCAAACCACGCCGCGGCCAGGGCGAGCAGACCGGTGGCGAGCACCGCTGCCGTCCTGAAAGGCAAAGCGCGTGGGAGGCTCCGACGCGGAGCCTCGGGCCGAGGGGCCGGAACGGCATCCTGGACCGTCGCCGAGGCCTCGCTCCAGAAATCCTCTGGCTGAGGCGTTCGGGGGACCTCCGGCCCGCGTCCAATCGGCACCAGCTCCTCGGGAGGTCCCAGCCAGTCGCGGGGCAGCCGGATGACGTTGTCCTCGGCTTGCGCCTCCCTCCTGACCTGCTCGTCCTGGGGACCCCGCCTTGATTCCACCGATTTGCAGACCTTCTTTGCCCGAACCGCCAGCGGTGGATGTCCGCTGGAGGCGGTATTCTATCTCTTAATTAGACCCAATTTGTCTCAATTAGACAAAAATGTCTGCGCAAAATACCGCTGCTGAGGAGACTTTCCTGACCGTGGCCGAGGTGGCCGAGATCCTGCGGCTGAACCCGCAGACGGTGCGCAACTGGATCGATCAGGGCACGCTGCCGGCGATCAGGATGGGCCGTAGAGTGCGGATCAAGCGCTCCGATTTCGATCGCGTCGTCGAGCAGAGCTACAGCGCCGGGCCGAACAGCGGCCCAAACGCGGAGGACTTCTGGGGCGGCACTCCGGTGGGCTCTGCGGACCCGGGGCAACCGGGGGCGGCCGCCCCGGACCCGCATCAGCCCGGGCCAACCGCGACCTAACGCCTAGGCTCGACGCGCATGTCTACCTCCGACGACGTCGACCCGCGGGAGGCGATCAGACACGCCAGCGCGGCGTGGGCCGATGCGATGAGGGCGCACAAGCTCGCGCCCCCGGACCTTGGCTTCTCAGCTCGGCTCGCCGCCCTCGCCGACGCGGCCTTGACGGAGCAAGTCGCATGGCAGAACGCCCATGCCAGCGGTCTGCTCTGGCGCCCGGTTCCTGGCGCCGAGGGCGCGGAGCCGCCCTATGAGCTTCGCCCCGGCACGGGGCGGCGGGGACCTGAGGAGTTGTGGCAGCGCTTCGACGCGGCCGTTGCGACACTGAACCGGGCCATCACTGGCAGCGACCCGGCGGCGGTGGCTGATGCGTTCGGGGGGATCTCGAACGCCGCTCGCGCGCTTGCGGAGGCAGTGGCGGGCGAGGACGGGGCGACGAGTACTTCTGCCCGCGGCGTGGCATAAACCGGAGCACCGCTATGCCGCCCGCTCCTCGCCGCTCGATCCATCTGCCTGCGCCCGGGACTCGGCGGGCGGTGGTCATCGGCGCGGGCTCGTTTGGGACGGCGGTCGCGGTGCTGCTCGCGCGCGGCGGGTTGCGGACGACCCTTCAGACCCGGACGCCCGAGCAGGCCGAGCGCCTCGGCCGCGACCGTGAGAACCGGGTCTACCTGCCCGGCGTCGAGCTGCCGCGTGAGCTGCGGATCGAATCCCTGGAGGGCGGATTGGCGCGCGCGGACTACGTGTTCCTGGGCGTGCCCTCGAGCGGGCTTGATCACGTGATCGCCAGCCTCGAAGGCAGTGGTCTCCCTGAGTCCGCCTCGGTCGTGTCCCTGGCCAAGGGCCTTGTGCCCCCGGACGGGACGCCGCCGACGGTGATCCTGCGCAACCGGTTCGGCGCGAGCCGCACCGCGTGCATTGGCGGTCCCGCGCACGCGCGCGAGATGGTGAGCGAAGGGGCCGGGCTGGTCGCCGCATCAACCGAGGAGTCGCTGGCCACCGCGGTGGCCGGCGTGTTCATCCGCGCCGGCGTCGTCTGCGAGGAATCGAACGATCCGATCGGGGTCGAGCTCGCGGGCGTGGCGAAAAACGCCGCGGCTCTCGCATCGGGCGCGACCGAGGCGCAGGGGCTCAACGCGGCTGGGGCGGCGGCAGGCCACATCTTTGCCGAGGTCTGGCGATGGGCCGAATCGCAGGGCGCGCGCCCGGAGTCGATGATCGGCCTTTCGGGGACCGGCGACCTCGTGGCCACTGCGCTGGCACCCGAAAGCCGCAATCGCCGCGCGGGCGAGCTGCTCTCGCAAGGCGTTCCGGCACTCGTGATTCCCTCCCGCGTGGGTCAGGCGATCGAGGCCCTGGAGACGGTGCCACTGCTCGCCAAGGCGCTCGGCAACGGGGGGACCGCCGCCCCGGTCACCAGTGCGCTCGCACGATTGATCGACGGCGAACTGCCGCTCGACGACTGGGTGGCGATCGTGCGGACGACCCTGCCCCCGCCCGCCCGGTGGCGGCCACCCGTCCGCGCCGGCTTCTGGCGGCGCGTGCGCGAGCGGCTCCGCACGCTGTTCACGAGAGATAAGAGCGATCACCACGAAATGTTTACGAACCCCGAAGCTGGGGCTGCAAACCTAGACGCCGACCACGATCGGAAGGAAAGAGACGATGCCGCAGATCGTCGTGACGGCTGACCGCACGGATGACCGTGACAACGGGATGGAGCTCCTGCGCGAGCGTGTAAATGTGGCCGACTTCGAGAGCGACCACTTTGCGGCCCAGCTGGTGCAGCGCCTCGGCTGGGCGGTAAGTGACGCATCAGAGGTCGAGCAGGGTCCGGCCTCGCGCAACTAAGCCTCCAGACCTCCCAGGGCAGGGACTGACCGATCGGCACCCACGGCAGGGGCCTCAAGCTCATAGGGTCGGGGTTCGCCCGAAAGGGCGGGCCCCGATCCCCTTAGACACTCTTCTCGGCCAAGGTGGTGACCACCGCCTCGTAGACGCCGGCGCCGTAGGGCTCATCGGCGATGCGGACGCGCGGCCGGCCGGCGACGTCCCCTGACAGCGAGGGGTCGCGCTCGAGCGCGTTGGCCACGAGCCAGAACGCTCCCACCACCGCGGCGGCATCCATGTCCTCGCGCGAGTCGCCGACGGCGATGCAGTCCTCCGGTGCGAACGCGCGAGCCTGCATGTGACGCGCGACGGCGCGGGCCTTCGATGCGCCGGTCGGAATCAGGTGGTAAGCCCGAACCAGCGGTAAGCCCGGCATCTGCTCGGCGTGGGCGCGCACGACTCCGTTGTCCACCATGCGCAGCCAGTCACAGCCGTGTTCGGCCAGAAGCGCTTGCGCCTCGCCGAGGTCGATGTTCCCCCGGAAGAGATGAGAGACCTCGCGCCCGAGTGACCACGGCGTGTGGTACTCGAGCCGGCCGGCAAAATGCTCGAGGAGCAGCGCCGGCGCGCCCGAGGCCTCGATCTGGTCGTAGATCGATCCGCACTCGGCACTGGGCTCGACTCCGTCGGTCAGCCACTCGAGCTCGTCCCCGAGAACGAGGCCGCATCCGAGCTCGAAGATGTAGGCGGACGAGCCGATCAGCCTGGCGGTCTCGAACACGCTGGCCTGTCTGCGGCCCGAATAAGGCACAACCTCGACGTCCGCGCGCCAGCAGGCTTCGAGCGCTCGGATACCGCGAGCGGAGAAGCGCCCGTCGCCACCGCGCAAGAGCGAAGCCCCGGGGCCGAGAAGTGTTCCGTCGAGGTCCACGTACAGGCAGCGCATGGCCCCGGCGACCATACTGGCCGGGTGGCGATTGCCCGCGAGTCGGAACCCTGGGCCGGCCTGCTCGAGACTGGACGAGGCGACGAGCGCCTCGTCCATGACGACCTCTATGACGCGCGCCCGCCGAGGCTCGTTTCGGTGCCCGAGGACCTCAGCCCTGCGGTGCGGGGAGCCCTCGAGCGCATCGGCATCACCACCCTCTATGCCCACCAGGCCGAGGCGGTGGACAAGGTGTTCGCCGGGCCGACGATCGTCACCACTGGTACGGCGTCGGGCAAGTCGCTGTGCTTTCAGGTGCCGACGCTCGAGACTCTGAGCGCCGATCGGAACGCCCGGGCGCTCTATCTCTATCCCACCAAGGCGCTGGCGCAGGACCAGGCCCGGGCGCTGCACTCGTTTGGCCTTCGCATGGTGAGGCCGGCGATCTACGACGGCGACACTCCTCGCCAGGAGCGGAGCGCGATCCGCAAGCGGAGCAACCTGGTCCTGACCAACCCGGACATGCTCCACGTCGGGATCCTCCCCCACCACGACGCGTGGGGCGACCTGTTCGCGAACCTGGCCTTCGTCGTCATCGACGAGGCTCACGTGTACCGCGGGGTATTCGGCTCGCACGTGGGCAACGTCCTCAGGCGCCTGCGCCGGATCGCCGCCATCCACGGCACCGAGCCGCGCTTCGTGCTGGCGAGCGCGACGATCGCCAATCCGGTCGAGCTCGCCCAGCGACTGACCGGTCTCCCCGAGTTCCAGCTCGTGGCCAGCGACAGCGCGCCGCAAGCGGCCCGGCGTGTGGCGATGTGGAATCCGCCGCTCCTCGACGAGGAACTCGGCCTGCGGGGCTCGGCGCTCTACGAGGCGGCCGAGGTGTTTTCCGAGCTGATCGAGGCCGGCGCGCGGACGATCTGCTTCATGAAGTCGCGCAAGGGGGTCGAGCTGATCCTCCGCCACGCGGTCGACCGGCTCGAGCCGGAGCTGGCCGAGCGGATCGCCCCCTACCGGGCGGGATACACGCCCGCCCAGCGCCAGGCAATCCAGCGCCAACTGAGCGAAGGCCAGCTGCTCGGCGTGGTCGCGACCGACGCTCTCGAGCTGGGGATCGATGTCGGCCAGCTCGACGCGGCGATCTGCGTGACCTTCCCCGGCACGGTGGCCAGCCTCAAGCAGATGTGGGGAAGGGCGGGGAGACGCGGCCGAGGTCTGGCGGTCTACATCGCGGGTGAGGACGCCCTCGATCAGTTCTTCTGCCGTCATCCGGGCGAGTTCCTCGGCCGTCCGGTGGAAGCGGCGATCCTCGACGCCCACAGCCCCGAGATCTACACCGAGCACCTGGTCTGTGCGGCGCACGAAGCACCGCTGAGCGATCCCGACGAGGAGTACCTGGGAGCCGGGTGGCGCGGCTATGCCAAGGAGCTCGTCGAGGCCGGCGTGCTGCGCGAACGGGCCACGGGGTTCGTGCCCAGGCGAGCCGACGACTACCCGGCGGCGCGGGTTGCCCTGCGCTCGGCGTCGGCCGACAGCTTCGTCCTCATCGATGCCAGCTCGGGTGAGGTGCTCGGGACGGTCGAGGCGGCTCGCGCCTACGGCACGGTTCACGAGGGGGCGGTGTACCTACACCTGGGGCGCGCGTACGAGGTCGTCGAGCTCGACCTCGGCGGCCGTCGCGCCCTGCTCGAGCCCTTCAGCGGCGACTACTTCACCCAGACCAAACGCGAGAGCATGGTCTACATCGAGCGGCTGCACGAGCGACGCGAGCAGATGGGGGTCACGCTGTCGTTCGGATCGGTTGTCTATTCGGAGACGGTCCTCGGCTATCAGCGCAAGAGCCTTCAGGACCATCGGGTGATCGACTTCCAGACGCTTGAGCTGCCGACGGTCGAGTTCGCCACGCGGGCGCTGTGGTACGAGCTCGACGCGCTCCTCGCGACCGAACCCTTCCCGCCGGATCAGCTGCTGGGCTCGCTCCACGCGCTCGAGCACGGGCAGATCGCGGTGCTGCCCCTGATCGCGATGTGCGACCGGTGGGACATCGGCGGCCTCTCGACCAACGCCCACCCCCAGACCGGCGGTCCCACGATCTTCATCTACGACGGCCATCCGGGAGGAGTCGGGCTCACGCGCCGGGGCTTCGATCAGTTCGAGCGGCTGGTGGCCGATGCGCGGCGACTGATCGGCGAGTGCCCATGCCGGGCGGGGTGTCCCTCGTGCGTGCAGTCGCCCAAGTGCGGAAACCTGAACGAGCCGTTGTCCAAACGCGGGGCGCTCGAACTGTTGCGTCGCCTTTCGTAGTGAAGCCGAATCGCTAGCATCGCCCGCCAGGGCGAGATAGCTCAGCTGGTAGAGCACACGACTGAAAATCGTGGTGTCCCCGGTTCGAGTCCGGGTCTCGCCATCGCTTGGCTGGATGGAGCTTCATTGCGGTGCGGCGCCGCCTTGTCGTCCTCGCCGCAGTCACGATCGGGTTCTGCGGCCTGCTGACGCCTGGCCGGGCGCCGGCACAGCAGGCCGCCCCGGGCGGTCCGCTCACGCGCTCCAATCCGACGCCCTTCGCGCCGAGTCACGTGATCGCCGGCGCGCAGTTCACGAGTCCGCGCTACGACCCGCCCTCCAACCAGTGGGGGGACATCCTGCCCACGGTGTGGAGTGACGACGGCTCGACCTACGTTCTGATGGACGATGGGGGCGTGGACGTGCCGCTGCGCGGTGGGCTTTGGCGGCAGTCGCTGGCGAAGGTCACGGGGACGCCGCCGCGGCTGCGCTTTCGCCACGTGGGTGATCCGGATGCACCTCCGCCGCGCACTTGGGGACAGATCGCGTCCGGCCGCGATAACGACGACGGGCCGCTTGGTCCCTACTACAGCATCGGGCTGACCGAGGCCGACGGGATCTTCTACGCCACCCAGCAGCGCGATTGGAACTGGGGTGCGAACGCGCGCTTCACCGGGCTGGTCGGGATCGCGTACTCGCGCGACCGCGGCGACACCTGGCACTCGGTCGACAAGGCGTTCCCGGCTCCGCTGGGCAACCTCTCGTTCGTGGACGGCGGCGGCCCGGGCGGGGCGCATCCGGATGGCTTCGTGTACGCGATCGGCACCGAGCGCGAGTTCAACGCCTCGCGACTGGTCGTCGGCCGGGTCCGGCCGGACCCGGCCAGCGTCACCGATCCGGCTCGCTGGCAGTGGTACGCGGGCGCACACGTCCTGCCGGACGGACGACGTCTCCCGGTCTGGTCCTCTGAGGTGCAGGCGGCGCAGCCCGCGCTGACCTGGAGCTCGCACATCACCTATCCGCAGATCAGCTATGACGCGCCGCTTCACCGCTATCTGTTGACCTTCACCTACTCGTACGACTCACAGCCGCCCGAGGTCTGGAAGGGCGGGGCCGAGCTGGTGATCCTCGAGGGGCCGAGTCCGTGGGGACCGTTCTCGTTCGTCGCCAGCTCGAAGCGGTTCGGCCCCTCGAACGGCTACGGGGCCGGCTTCCCGTCGCAGTGGATCAGCCGCGACGGCCAGGATCTGTGGTTGAAGTGGGCGGCGAACTTCGCCGGATGCGACAAGGACCTCGACTGTTCGGGCAAATACGGCTTCAACGTCGCAGGCGTGCATCTGACGCTGGCCAAGCGACGCCGGTCGGCGGTCGCCGAGCCGGATGTGGCGATCGTCGCGCCTTTTGCGGTGCTGCTCGCGCTGGGCGGCGCGCGGCTGCGGCGCAAGCGCCTGCGGTCACGCCTCACTCCGGAACTGTGAGCAGCGGCTTCAGCCGTTTCTGTGCCCGGTGGAGGTGAACCCGGGCGGTGGCCTCGGGAATCCGCAGACTGGCGGCAATCTCGGGATGAGACCAGTCAGAGACGTATCTGAGCCCGATCAGCGTCCGCTCGTGAGGGGTGAGCTCTTCGAGCGCTCGGCCGACATCGATGCGGGCGAGCATCCGATCGCGGTCGCCGCGAGCCCGGTGGTCCTCGAGCTGGTCCGTTGAATCGAGGGGCTCGAAATCAAGTCCAGGCCGGACACGGGCCATCCAGCGAAGGGCTTCGTTGCGGGTGATCTGCAGGCACCAAGGGATCGGCGCCTCAGGCGTCCGGCACGATGATCGGCTCCGCCACGCGCGCGCTAACGCCTCCTGCACGACCTCCTCGGCGTCGTGCTGGCGGCGCACCATTCGCAATGCCTCGCGGATGCACCGCTTGCGGATAACCGACCAGTCCCATTGCTCCCGGCTGCTCTCGGACATGGCGCTCAGCCTTCAGCATTGCTAAAGAGACCGCATAAAGTGAAACAGCCTTGAGCGTTCACGGGTCATTGCTAACAGATGGCCCTCACCGTGGAGCTCGATCAGGCCGCCGCCGCGTACGACCGGCTGGCGCCTTTCTACGACCGGTTCACTGCCGGCTATCGCTATGACGACTGGGTCGGCACGATCGAATCCCGGGCCTGCGAGCTGGGAATGCGAGGCCGGCGGGCCCTGGACATCGCCTGCGGTACGGGGAAAAGCACCGAGCCGCTCCTGGCGCGAGGCTACTCCGTACTGGGCTGCGACATCTCGCCCGAGATGGTCCGTGAGGCCCAGTCCAAGTTCCCCGCCCAGGCGGAGGCTTTCTTCGTCGCGGACATGAGAAATCTCTCACTTTGTGACGAGTTCAACCTGGTCGTCTGTCTCGATGACGCGATCAACCATTTGCTGTCCGACGACGAGCTCGAGGCGACCTTCGCCGGGGTGGCCGATTCGCTCTCGCCCGAGGGGATCTTCGCCTTCGATCTGAACTCTCTGCGGACCTACCGGACCGCGTTCGCCCAGCCGATGGTGCGGGAGGCCGACGGGCTGCTGTTCGTGTGGCGAGGGGAAGGCGATGGTTCGGTGGAGGAGGGAGGGAGCGCGGCGGCGACCGTCGAGGTTTTTGCTCGTCAGGGCGATGGGCTCTGGGAGCGGAGCTCGAGTCGGCACGTGCAGCGCCACCACCCGCACGAGACGGTGCTTGCGGCGCTGGCGGCCGGAGGGCTCGAATGCTGCGGGGTCGCCGGTCAGCTCCGAGGCGCGAAGCTCGAGCCGGTGGTCGATGAGGAGCGGCACATCAAGCGGGTGTATTTCGCGCGGCGCGCGCGGTAGGGGGCCGGCGGCGGGGCCGGGGCCGGGGGCCGGGGCGGCGGTGCGGGCGGGCGGTAGCGGGCGGTAGCGGGTCCCGCCGCGATCCGGGCTGGGGGATTTCTCGGTCTATATCCGAGAAAGTCCCCAAGTCGCGACCTGGCCGTGGGAATCGTCGCTCTCCGAGCGGCTGTGAGAGAAAATTGAGCGCCCAGCCCGTGGACCCTCAAGGGAGGCTGAGCGCTCAAATAATGCTAACCGATGGTGCGGGCGGCGTCGATTCGAATTCCGGAGTGACGGAAATCGCCCGGGCCGGAGAAGCGAGACGGGGAGGCCGGGCGAGAGGGGGGGCCGGAGAAGCGAGACGGGGCAGGCCGGGCGAGACGGGGCGGCCCGGAGAAGCGAAACGGGGCGGGCCGGAGAAGGGGACCGAGAGAGCCAGGCCGGACCGGCCGAGCCCGACGCCGGCCTCTAAACCCGCGACCCGCGACCCGCCGCTTTGGCCGACCGCGACCTCGAAGCCTTGCGCGGCTGGTGGTCGTCCATCGGCAGCGCGGCGTCGCTGGGTGGGGCTTCGAACAGCATCGTCACCAGGCCGACGTCGATCTCGCCGTTCTCGTGGCCGGACTCGACGATCCGCTTCGCGCTCTCCGACTCGATCTCGCTGGCGCGTTCGAGGAGAGCTTTGATCACCTCGCCGAGCTCTTGGAATCCGCGGTCGTCGAGGCGCATGGCGCGACGGCTGGCGATTGCGTCGGCGCGCTCGAAGCCGCCGATCGAGGCGCCGCCGTAGGCGTAGCGCATGGCTTGGTCAAGCGCGGCTCCGACCATCGCGTTCTTGACGATCTCCGGAACCTGGGCCCAGGCGTGGTCGGTGATGCGAAGGCGGCCGCGGGCGCGGTAGTAGTGCTCGAGGGCGCCGCGGCGGGGACGGGCCTCGACGAACTCGAGGACCCCGACGCGCTCGAGGAAGCGGACGTGGTAGCTGACGTTCCCGAGGGGCGCGGAGATCTCCTCGGCGATGTCACTCGGGCTGCCGACGCGGTCCTGAAGGGCGCGGAGGATCTGTACCCGGAGAGGATGGGCGAGCGCCTTTACCAGGCGCGGATCATCGATTTCAGTTATCTGCTTCACGGTTCCCCACTAATCAATCGACAGTCTGCGCAGCACTTTACAGCGCATAAAGGCGAATCCTGCAATTGCACTGGACAGAACGTTGAAACGTCACTAGACAAAAAGTTGAAACGGTTTCGCAATTCGGTGGGTCTGGATTCATAGGTTCACGTCTGCAGCCACCGATCCAGGAGGTGAAACGGAAGTGCGTCTCATCGAGCCCTGATGACTTGAAGCGCGCGGGCGGCGATCCGCCGGGCCGAGAGCTCGAGCGGTCGCCGCCCGCTCAGTTCCGGCCCTGGCGGGCGCCCGCAATGAGATCGCGCTCGATCCGGGCCGCGGTCTGGAGCAGCGGGGCGAGCAGCTCCGAGACCATCATGTGCGTCGTCCAGCGGCGGGCTTGGCTGGACAGGTTGACCGCGGCCACGACGTTTCCCGTGGCGTCGTGGATGGGCGCGGCGATTGACCGCAGGCCCTCCTCCAGCTCCTGGTCGACCAGCGCCCAGCCCTGGGTGCGGACGCGGGCGATCATGCGCCGCAGCTCGCGCTCGCTGGTCAGCGTCTCGGAGGTCAGACGCCGCAGCTCGGCGCGGGAGAAGAAGTCGTCGAGCTCGGGGGTGTCCAGGCCGCCGAGCAGGACTCGTCCCATCGAAGTGGCGTAGGCGGGAAAGCGCGTGCCGACGGCGATCGCGACGGTCATGATCCGCCGGGTCGGCTCGCGGGCTATGTAGACGACATCGGTGCCGTCGAGTACGGACACGGATGAGGACTCGTGGACCTGCTGCACGAGCTCGCGGAGATGGGGTTGCGCTATATCGGGCAGCGTGAGGCTGGAGAGGAACGAGTAGCCGAGCTCGAGCACCCGCGGGGTGAGGGAGAAGTGCCGGTCTTCCAGCCGCACATATCCGAGGTCGGAGAGCGTCAACAGGAAGCGCCTCGCCGCCGCCCGGGTGAGGCCGGTCGCGCGGGCGACCTCCGTCAGGGTGAGGCCCTCGGTCTCGGGCACGCTGCTGAGCACGCGGATCACGACAAGTCCGCGCTCGAGTGACTGCACAAAATGGCGCTCGCGTTCGCGAGTTGAGCTAGTCAGCGACATCTCCACGACCTCATAGGGCAAAGAACACGGTCTCTTCTTCCCCCTGGAGCCTGATGTCGAAGCTATACCCGCCTTCGATCGGCTTTGCGATGAGAGTCTTGCGGCGCTCCTCCGGAACGGCGGTGAGAATCGGATCGGCGGCGTTTGCCTGCGCTTCATCGGCGAAATAGATCCGGGTGACGCAGCGTTGGAGCATCCCTCGGGCCAACACCGTCACGTCGATGTGCGGGGCCTGCGCGGTGTCGTCTGGTCCGGCCACCGAACCGGGTTTCAAGGTGACGATCTCGTACCGCCCGTCGCCGTCCTCGGCGGCGTAGCGACCGAAGCCGCGGAATTCAGTCCGCTCCGATTGACCGCCGTAGCCGTGCAGATCGGCGAAGCGCCCGTCCGGGTCGGCCTGCCAGATCTCGATCACCGAGTCGGGAACGGGAACGCCGTCGCCGTCGAACACGACGCCGGTGATGGTGATCGCCCCCGGGGCGTCTCGGGGCACGACCAGCGGCCCGCCCTCCCACGGCAGACCGATGGCGAAGAACGGCCCGACGGTCTGGGACGGCGTGGTGGCGAAGCTCACAGAGCTGCCTCGAAGGGCGTCCTGCCCGGACCCCGTAGGTAGATGTCGAACTCGTAGGCCAGGGCCCAGTTGGGGACCGTTTCGTGGATCGAGAAGCGCGAGATCATCCGCTCGCGGGCCCGGGGATCGCGCACAGAACTGAAGATCGGGTCGAACTCGAGGAGCGGGTCGCCGGGGAAGTACATCTGGGTGACCAGGCGCTGGGTGAACGCCCGGCCGAGGAGCGAGAAATGGATGTGGGCCGGCCGCCACGCGTTGTGATGGTTGCCCCAGGGATAAGGCCCGGGCTTGACCGTGGTGAACGTGTAGCGGCCCTCGGCGTCGGTCACGCACCGTCCCGCGCCCGAGAAGTTCGGGTCGAGCTCCGCCGGCCAGCGATCCCAGCGGTGCCGGTAACGCCCGGCGGAGTTGGCCTGCCAGATCTCCACCAGCGTCTCGCGCAGCGGCTTGCCCTCGGTGTCGAACACCCGGCCCGAGACCGTGATGCGCTCCCCGATGGGCGCGCCCGAATGCTGCGCGGTCAGATCGTTGTCACCCTCGTGCACCAGGCCGGCGAGCTGGGGACCGGTGATCTCGGTGATCGTCTGTGGCAGGTAGACCAGCGTTTGCTTCGGGTGGCGGAGCGCGGTGGATTTGTACGGGGGGTAGTCGAGCGGGGGGTGTGCGTCGGGGCCTTCTCGCGCGTAGCTCGTCGGGGTGTCCGAGACGGCGTCGTGCACGTTGCGGCTCACGCGATCGGTGCTCACGCAACCCCCTCCAGCACGACGGCCAGCCCCTGCCCGACCCCGATGCAGATCGCGGCCACGCCGAAGCCGCCGCCTCGCCGCTGAAGCTCGTGCGCGAGGCCACCCAAGATCCTCACCCCGGAGGCGCCGAGGGGATGTCCCAGCGCGATCGCCCCGCCATTGACATTGACCTTCAGAGGATCGAGTCCCTTCCACTCGCCCATGTCAGCCAGGCACTGGGAGGCGAAGGCCTCGTTCAGCTCCACCACCTCTACGTCCTCCCAGCCGATCCCGGCCCGCCGCAACGCGATCTCTGCCGCCTCGACGGGCGCAATCCCGAACACGTCCGGATCGACCGCCGCGACGCCGCGCGAGACGATCCGGGCAAGCGGGCGAGATCCGACGGCTGAAGCGGCCTCCTCGGACCCGAGCAGCGCCGCGCCGGCCCCGTCGTTCAAGGGCGAGGAATTGCCCGCGGTCACGGTCCCGTCAGAAGCGAACGCCGGCTTCAGCTTGCCGAGCTTCTCCAGCGAGGTGTCGCGGCGGATGTTTTCGTCCGTCTCGAGCTCGGTCTCGGGCACCGGCACGACCCATTCCGCGTAGAAACCGTCATCCCACGCCGCCGCCGCCCGCTGGTGGCTGCGCAGGGCGAACTCGTCCTGAGCCTCGCGCGTGATGCCGTACAGGCCCGCGAGCTTCTCCGCGCTCTCCCCGAGCGAGATCGTCCACTGCTCGGGCATCCGTGGGTTGACCATCCGCCAGCCGAGGGTGGTCGAGTACAGCTCCTGGTGCTGGCGCGGAAACGGTCGCTCGGTCTTGAGCAGGACCCACGGCGCGCGGCTCATCGACTCAACCCCACCGACGAGGACGACCGAGGCGTCGTCGGTCTCGATCATCCGGCTGGCCTGCATCGCCGCCTCGAGACTCGACCCGCACAGCCGGTTGATCGTCGCCCCCGGCAGCGAGGTGGGCAGGCCGGCCAGCAGACAGGCCATGCGCCCAACATTGCGGTTGTCCTCGCCTGCTTGGTTGGCGTCGCCGAACAGGACGTCGTCGATCCGCTCGGGGTCGAGCGAGGGAAACCGATCAAGCACCGCCTTGACCGCATGGGCAGCGAGATCGTCAGGGCGGACCTGGGACAGCCCGCCCCCGTAGCGGCCGAACGGCGTCCGGACAGCATCGATCACGTAAGCGGTGCTCATCGCTCAACCCGTCTGTACCCCGAGAGGCCCACCAGCCGGACATTACCCGCCTCCCGAGGATGAATGACGGGCGTAGGCTGAGCAGCTACACGAGACGACGGGAGAGAGATGACAGCGACGCAGACACCTCGCCAGCAACTCTTGATCGGCGGCGGTTGGGCGGAGGCCACCGGCGCCCGCGAGTACGCGCAGACCTTCCCCTTCACGGGCGAGACGGTCGGGTCGGCTGCCGCGGCCAGCCGCGAGGACGCGAGCGCCGCGGTGGACGCCGCCCAGGCCGCTTTCCCCGAGTGGTCGCAGAGCGCTCCGGCCCAGCGGCGCCAGATCCTCTCCAAGGCAGCCGACGCGCTGCTGGCCCGCGGGCCCGACGTGGCCAGGGTGATGACCGAGGAGACGGGGAGCGTGTTCGGCTGGGGGATGTTCAACGTCGAGCTGGCCGCGGGGATGCTGCGCGAGGCAGCGGCGCACACCTATGGCCTGGTCGGCGAGGTGATCCCCTCGGACGTGCCGGGCAAGCTGGCCATGGGGGTGCGTGCCCCCGCCGGCGTGGTGGTCGGGATCGCGCCCTGGAACGCTCCGGTGATCCTCGCCGCCCGGGCGGTCGCGGCGCCGCTGGCCTACGCCAATACGGTCGTGCTCAAGGCCTCGGAGATCTGCCCGCGGACGCATGCCGCGGTCGTGCAGGCGCTGATCGAGGGCGGTATCCCTGACGGCGTCGTCAACCTCATCACCAACGACCCGGCCGACGCGGGTGAGGTGGTCGACGAGCTGATCGCTCATCCCGCGACCCGGCGGATCAACTTCACCGGCTCGACCAAGGTGGGGCGGATCATCGCCGAGACCGCCGGGCGCCACCTGAAGCGAGTGTTGCTCGAATTGGGCGGCAAGGCGCCGATGGTCGTGCTGGCCGACGCCGATCTCGACCGTGCCGCCGCCGCGGCCAGCTTCGGCGCGTTTTTCCACCAAGGTCAGATCTGCATGTCGACCGAGCGGATCGTGGCCGACCGGACGGTCGCCGACTCGCTGGCGCAGAAGCTCGCCGAGCGCGCCTCGGCACTGCCGGTGGGCGATCCACGCGAGGAAGGCACGGCGATCGGCCCGCTGGTCAATGGGGCCGCCGTGAAGCGGGTTTCCGAGCTGGTGCGGGACGCGGTGGACAAGGGAGCGAGGGCGTTGAGCGGCGGCGAGCCGGACGGTCCGTGCTTCCCGCCCACGGTCCTCTCGGGCGTGACGCCCGAGATGCGGGTCTACTCCGAGGAGTCGTTCGGCCCGGTGGTGGGCGTGATCGAGGTGGAAGGCCCGGAGGAGGCTGTGCGGATCGCCAACGACACGGAGTACGGACTGGCGGCAGCGGTGTTCAGCGAGAACGTCCCGGCTGCGCTCGAGCTCGCCCAGCGGATCCAGAGCGGCATGTGCCACATCAACGACACCACGGTTCAGGACGAGCCGCAGATGCCGTTCGGCGGAGTCAAGGCGAGCGGATGGGGACGGTTCGGAGTGCGGGCCGCGCTCGAGGAGTTCACCGAGCTGCGCTGGATCACCGTCCAAGAGCTCCCCCGTCAGTACCCGATCTAGACCGTCCGGGCAGGTGGGAAAGGCCGCGGTGGCCGAGCGCACGCAGGTGGGGATCGTCGGCGGCGGCCCGGCGGGGCTGACGCTGGCGCTGCTGCTCGAGCGCGAGGGGATCGAGTCGATCGTCCTCGAGGCGCGGAGCCGGGAGTACGTCGAGAAACGCGTCCGCGCGGGGCTGCTGGAGCAGAACACGGTCGACCTGCTGCACGAACTTGACGTCGGCGATCGCCTCGACCGAGAGGCGCTCCAGCACGATGGGATCTACCTGCGGCGCCAGGGCAAGACGCAGCACATCGCGATCACCGAGCTCACCGGCCGGCACGTGACGATCTACGGCCAGCAGGAGGTGGTCAAGGATCTGAACGTGGCCTGCCTGGAGCGAGGGCGCGAGCTCCGCTTCGAGGTCACCGACGTCGCCGTCCATGACCTGCGCAGCGATCGGCCCCGCATCACCTACGTCGACGCGGGCGGGGAGCGGCAGCTCGAGTGCGACTTCGTCGCCGGTTGCGACGGCTTTCACGGCTGCTGCCGCCCATCGATTCCCGACGGCGTTCTCACCGAGCACGAATACACCTACCCCTTCGCCTGGCTGGGGATCCTGGCCCACGCCCCTCCAGCGACCGATGAGCTGATCTACGCCTGGCACGAGCACGGCTTCTCGCTCTACTCGATGCGCTCCCCGGAACTCAGCCGGCTCTACCTCCAGGTGGCGCCCGATGAGGACATCGACCGCTGGCCTGACGAGCGCATCTGGGAGGAGCTCCAGACCCGTCAGGCAACGGAAGGGTGGCAAGTCAACGAGGGCGAGATCGTCGAGAAGGGGATAACGCCGATGCGGAGCTTCGTGTGCGAGCCCCTGCGCTATGGGCGGCTGTTTCTGGCCGGCGACGCGGCGCACATCGTTCCACCCACCGGAGCGAAGGGGCTCAACCTGGCGATCAACGACGTTCGCCTGCTGGCCCCCGCGCTTGCGGTCTGGTATCGCGACCGCGAAGACGGACTACTCGAGCGCTACTCCGAGACGGCCCTACGCCGGGTGTGGCGGGCCCAGGACTTCTCGAACTACATGACCCAGCTCCTGCACGACCTGGGCACGGGGCCGTTTGACCGGATGCTCCAGCTGGCCCGGCTCGAGTACCTGTCCCGCTCGGCGGCCGCGGCCACCAGTCTGGCCGAGAACTACGCCGGGCTGCCCGCGGCGGATGACTTCTAGCGGGTGATCGCGAAGCCCTCGAGCCGGACCGTGCCCGAGAGCACGCGCACGCTCAGTCGATGGCGACCAGAGCTTGTCGGGGCGACGTAGATAACCGTCCGGGTGTGCGTGCGGCGGGCGTGCAGGTCGACGATCCGCGGGTGGCCGTCGAGAGTCACCCGCGCGCGGCCGGCGTGGGGCGTGCGCTCGCCGATGATTGACAGCGGACCTCCGCGGTAGCGCAGGGTGAACGTGCACCGGTGCGATGAACAGGTCATCGCCTGGTGCTCCCAGGCGCCCCGTAGCCCGATCAAATGCCACGGTCCGCTGTAGCGACCGCCGGAGATCTTCACCCCGCTGGGCATCACCGTCTGAGCCTGCGCCCAGGGAGTGAGCCCGCTGTTGCCGATCTTGGCTCTGACCCGGAAGAGATAGGTGGTTCCGGTCCTGCCCTTGTAGCGAAGCGAGTGGCGAGTGGTCGACCGGCGCAGCGTCCGCCAGTGCAGGTGCTTGCGGCCGGCCGGGGCGACCTGGACGGTGAAGCGTGCCCCGGCGGCCGGGGTGGCGCTCCACCGCACCCTGACGCGCGGCGTCGCCGAGGCGCTGGAGGCCAGGGCGGGAACTCGTATTCGCGCTTCGGGGCACGGGCGCGTGAACACATCCGAGCCGAACGAACGCTCGCCGGGGAGCGCGGCGTAGCCCAGGTGGCTCAGCCCGAACTGGTCCTCCACGCTGCGCAGCATCGAGTAGTGGTTATAGGCCTGCTGTGAGACCGTCCCGGGGGCGATGCAGGGCGAGAGCAGGACGGCGCCGACATCGCCGCCGCCCGGTCCGCTGATGCCGGGCCGGGGGCTGTTCGGTCCAGGGATCTCCCCGCAGCAAGAGCTCGTGTTGCTGGTCGCTGCTTCGTCGAAGGTGATGAGCAGCAGGCCGCGCTCAGTCTTGAAGGCGGGCGAGCCCATGATCTTGGGGACCCAGGTGCGCAGGAACGAGTCGGCCTGGGCCAGTCCGCCCGGCTGGCCGTTGGCACAGGGAGAGTCGTGCCCGTCGTTGCACAGGTCGGGGGTGATGAACACGTAGTTGGGGGTGTCGGCTGCGGAGGCCAGG
Organism: uncultured Solirubrobacterales bacterium; assembly: GCA_963834635.1. GTDB lineage: Bacteria > Actinomycetota > Thermoleophilia > Solirubrobacterales > Solirubrobacteraceae > Palsa-465. The sequence continues at coordinate 62,479 of CAWICI010000005.1, forward strand.
TCCTGGGGCAACAGGTTGAGGTTGACCACGTGGGTGTCGCACAGAGTCGTGTCGTCGATGATCGAGTGGAAGTAGACGAACGGGTTGTGGCGAGTCGCGTACTGGTCCTCGGCCGTGGCCTTCTGCGTGTTGTCCTGCTGGTCGATGCCCGGGTGCGCGCACTCCCCCGCCTCGCGCGTGGGGTCGGCGCCCATGTCCTCGTTGTAGTCACGCCAGGTCAATCCGGCGCTGTCGAGCTGGTTGGCGATCGTCGGGACCGAGGAGGGAAACACGCATCCGCTTCCCTGGGCCTGGCCGTAGGCGCCGGTCGTGCCGGGAGTGAAGTTGTCGAAGATCTGGCAGTCGGACTGGTTCTGCGGGTTGGGCGCCTGGCCAGAGATCATCGCGATGTAGTTGTCGTTGCTCTGGTGGCCGATCCCGTAGTAGTTCGGTACGTAGGCGCCCTCGGAGCGAAGCGTCTGAGACAGATACGGCGCGGGGGAATTGGGACCGAAGGTGGTCGAGGCGGACTCGTTCTCGAGCACGATCACGAACACGTGGTCGATGCCGGGGGCGGGCGCAGCAGCCGAGGCCGCCGCCGGCCAGACCGCGGCCAGGAGCAGCGCCGCGAGCAGACCAATCGCGGTTCTTATAACGGCACTCCTTTCCCGCATGCTTTCACCGCGGCCCGTTTCGCCCGCGCGGCGCGGCGCTTGGCGGCGCGCACGCCCTTGTGGCGGCGGCGGGCTCGGCGAAGGGCGCGCCGGGCGGCGTCGTAGCGGGCGGCTTTGGACGTGCAGGCCGGCGCCACGTCGACGGCGAGGGACTGATCGCTGGCATACGTCCGGTTGTCTCCCTCCTCGTTCAACCAGACACAGACCGTCTGCACACCGTAGCTCGTGGGACGCCCCGATCCCTTGGCCGTGGCCGAATAGGGATGACCGGTGGTGGGCTGAGGCTTCAGGCGTTTGTTGAGCAGCACGGTGCCGGTGGTGTACTGATACGTGCCGCCGCACTCGCTGGCGAGCTTCACCTGGATCCGCAGGGGAGCGGTACGCGTGTCAAGCACGCTGGCATCGGCGCTGACCCGGACGGTGATCGGCAGGCGGGCGTGGCGGCGAGCGGTCGAGGCGATCTTCACCTCGAGCCGGACGGGGGAAAAGCTGTCGGCGGCGGCCAGCGAGGCCGGCGCCGCGCAGGCGAGCATGATGCCCAGAGCAGCTGCCCGCCGGGCGGCACTCACGGGCGCAGCCCGAGCTTCGACGGGTGGCGGTACATCGTCGCCGGAGTGGCCTTCCGGTAGTGGAAGCCCAGCCGTTCGAGGTAGCCGGAGGTGAGCAGCCGGGACAGGTCGTGGGGCTTCGGACGCTCTCGGGGGAGGTCGGCGTTGAGGAACGGGAGCGGGTTGCCGAGCAGCGAGCCGTCGTCGAGGCCGACTCCGCTCGTGTCGAGCGGCAGGGTGTCGCTGCACGGCAAGGCGATCACCTCGGGCGGCGTCGGCAGCTTGGGCCGGTCGAAGTCGGGCTTGTCCCAGTCGAAGGCGGCCGCGATGTTGTTGGCGTACAGGTCGCGGGGGGTCAGAGGCGGCAGCCCGTAGCGGTAGCGGATCATCTTGAGGATCGACTCGAAGCCGTAGATCGAGTGATCGACGTGGCCACGGCGGGCGTAGGGGGACACGACGACGGCGGGGATCCGCATGCCCATCTGGCCGAAGTCCTTGTTGAGGTCAGAGCTCGAGCGCAGGTCGGGAACCCGCGGCGGGACCACGTGGTCGAAGAACCCGCCCCACTCGTCGTAGACAATGAACAGCGCGCCACGGTGCCATTGCGGGGAGTTCATGAAGGCGTGCACGACGTCGGCGATGAATGCCTGCCCCACCCGGACGTCACCGAATGGGTGCTCGTCGCCGGAGGTGCCCTGGTCCTCGCCGTTGAAGGCGGGATCGACGAACGACAGCGCCGGCAGCGTCCCGGTGGCCGCGTGCTCGTAGTAGAGCTGCACCTGGCTCGAGCGGCTCAGGCCCGGCTCGCCCCACAGGGCGGATACCGGGATGTCGGTGTAGAAGTACTGGTTGGAGACCCCGGCTTTCGAGAGGGCGGCGAAGATCGTCGTGTCGGGGAAGCCCGGCGCCGGCGGGAGCGAGTTGTCCTCCTTGCCGTAGGACTGGGCGGCGTGCATGTACTCGCGGTTCGGGTATGTGGAGGAGAGCAGCGAGCAGAAGAACCGATCGAAGGCGGTGAACGCCTTGGCCACGTGCGGAGTGAAGGGGAGATCGGGCTCGGCGTAGTAGCCGATCGAAAAGATGTCGCTGGCCGCGCGCAGGAAACCGTCCATGCGGCCGTGGTCAAACTCGGTCCGCCCCCCACCCCAGGAATGATCGGGATCGAGGTACCCGCACCCCTGGTAGAGGTTGCGCAGCCGGTGTGTGGCGAACGTCCGTCCCTCGTTGTCCTTGTAGTGCAGCCCGGCTTGGCGGCCATCGGCGCCCGGCAGCCAGCCGAGGTAGTGATCGAAGGAGCGGTTCTCCATCATCAGCACCACGAACGTGTCGATCGGCATGTTCCGCGGGGAGGGGATCTGGACCTCGCGCTGGACCTTCGCCGCGGCGGCGATGAGCGTGTCGGGATCGAGCACGGTGCCCATCCCCGCCGCCAGCCCGGCCGCGACCGCGGTGCGCTGGAGGAACTCCCGCCGGGTGTGGTAGGCGTCAGGCTCTTCGACCGCCAGGCGCTCCGCCTCGAGCGGGTCGCGAATGTCGCCCATGGTGAGGACTATAAATCGGGGCGCTGAGTCGATGTGACAGTTATGTGTTCGCCACCTGATTCGCCGAACAGCCGCCCGGGTACGCGTTGAGCCGCTGTGAGGAGCGCGCCGCGCGCATCGCTGTTCATCACCTGCTTCAACGACACGATCTTCCCCGAGACCGGGCGAGCGGTCGTCACGGTCCTGGAGCGCCTGGGGATCGAGATCGACTTCCCGCTCGAGCAGACGTGCTGCGGCCAGATGCATTTCAACACCGGCTACGGGGACGAGGCGACCGCGCTGGTTCGCCGCTTCGTGCGCGTGTTTGCCGATAGCGAGGTGGTGGTCTCACCGTCGGCCTCCTGTGTCGCCATGGTGCGCGATTACTACGGCCAGCTGGCTGAGCGCTCCGGCGATCGCTCGCTCGAGGCGGAGGTGCAGGCGCTGACCCCGCGGGTGTTCGAGCTGAGCGAGTACCTGGCCGACCGGGTCGGGGTGACCGACGTCGGGGCGTTCTTCCCCCATCGCGTCACCTATCACCCCACCTGCCATAGCCTGCGGATGCTCCGGGTGGGCGACAAGCCGCTGCGGTTGCTGCGCGCGGTCAAGGGGATCGAGGTGGTCGATCTCCCGCAGGCCAAGGAGTGCTGCGGCTTCGGCGGCACGTTCGCCATCAAGAACGCCGACACCTCGGTGGCGATGCTGACCGACAAGCTGGCGGCGATTCTCGGTACTGGGGCCGAGGTGTGCGTTGCGGCCGACAACTCGTGCCTCATGCACATCGGCGGTGCGCTCTCGCGCCAGCGAGCCGGGGTGGGCACGCTGCACCTCGCCCAAGTGCTCGCGCACACGGAGGACGATGGCTGACCGGCCGCACACGGATGACGATGGCTGACCGGCCGTTCCCGGAGGCGGCGCGCGCGGCGCTCGCCGACACTCAGCTTCGCCACAACCTCGGGCACGCCACCCAGACGATCCGGGCCAAGCGGGCTGAGGTGGTCTCCGAAGTGGCCGATTGGCAGGAGCTGCGAGAGGCGGGCCGGGCGATCAAGGATCGGGTGCTGCGCCACCTCGACGAGTACCTACTCGAGCTCGAGGCCAGGGTGCTGGCGCGCGGTGGCCACGTCCACTGGGCGAGGGACGCCGCCGAGTGCAACCGGATCGTCTGTGAGCTGGTCGCCGGGCACGGGGCCAAGGAGGTGGTCAAGGCGAAGTCGCTCACGACCGAGGAGACGAAGCTGAATGAGGCGCTGGGGGAGCACGGAGTCCGCGCCTGGGAGACCGATCTGGCCCAGCTGATCGTGCAACTCGGTGACGACGCCCCTTCCCACATCCTGGTCCCGGCGATCCACAAGAATCGCGAGGAGATCCGCGATCTCTTCCGCCGGACGCTTGACGACGCCCCCGACGAGCTGACCGACGATCCGCGCGAGCTGGCCGGAGTCGCGCGCGCCCATCTGCGCCGGCTGTTCCTCCGCGCACGGGTGGGGATCAGCGGCGTCAACTTCGCCGTGGCGGAGACGGGAACGGTGTCGGTGGTCGAGTCCGAGGGCAACGGGCGGATGTGCACGACGCTCCCCGAGGTGCTGGTCAGCGTGATGGGAATCGAGAAGCTGGTCCCAACCTGGCGCGACCTCGAGGTCTACCTCCAGCTATTGCCGCGCTCCTCCACGGCAGAGCGGATGAACCCGTACACGTCGCTGTGGACCGGGGTGACCGACGGGGATGGGCCGCGTGAGTTCCATCTCGTGCTCCTCGACAACGGGCGGACCAACGTGCTGGCAGACGAGCTCGGACGCCAAGCGCTGCGCTGCATCCGGTGCTCGGCCTGCCTGAACGTCTGCCCGGTCTATGAGCGAACCGGCGGCCACGCCTACGGCTCGACCTACCCCGGCCCGATCGGGGCCATCCTCACGCCCCAGCTGGACGACCTCACCGGGTCAAGCTCGTTGCCCTACGCGTCGAGCCTGTGTGGGGCCTGCTACGAGGTCTGCCCGGTCAAGATCGACATCCCGCGCGTCTTGATCCATCTCCGCCAGGCCGTGGTCAAGCGGGGATACCCCCACAGTTCGGAGCGGATGGCGATGAAGGCTCTGGGCCGGGTGTTCGCCAGCCGGCGCGCCTACGAGGCGGCGCAGCGAGCCGGGCGGCTCGGGCAGTGGCCGCTGCTCCGGCAGGGAAAGATCGAGCGGCTCCCCGGCCCGCTCTCCGGGTGGACTGCCACCAGGGATCTGCGGCCGGTGGCCAGGCAGAGCTTCCGCGACTGGTGGCGGGTGCGATGAGCGAGGCCCGCAAGGAGATCCTCGGCCGCATCCGGGCGGCGCTGGGCGACGTGGCACCGGGGGAGCGGGCGGCCGACGTCGAGGTGCCGCGCGATTACGTCCGCAGCGACGATCGCTCGCGGACCGATCTGGTCCAGCGCTTCGCCGAGCGCGTTCGGGACTACCACGCCGAGGTCGAGCAGGTCGACGACGTCGGGGCGGCGGTCTCCGAGGCCTGTTCCCGGCTCGGCTTGCGCCGGATCGTGGTGCCTCCCGCGCTGCCGGACGCGTGGCGGCCGCACGGGGTTGAGGTGACCGAGGACCAGGGCCTCTCGGCGGGCCAGCTGGACGAGTTCGACGGCGCGCTAACCGGATGTGCGTGCGCGATCGCGGAGACGGGAACCGTGGCGCTCGACGGCCGCGAACGCTCGGGCCGGCGGCTGCTCACGCTCGTGCCTGACCATCACATCTGCGTGGTCGAGATCGACCAGCTGGTCGGCCTCGTGCCCGAGGCCATCGCGCGCTTGGCACCGGCGGTTCGGGACGCCGGAGCGCCGATCACGCTCGTCTCCGGCCCCTCGGCCAGCTCCGACATCGAGCTCTCACGGGTCGAGGGCGTACATGGCCCTCGCCACCTGCTGGTGCTGATCGTCCCGAAAGTTGGCTTGCAGCCAGAGGATCGCAGCGATTAAGGATTGAACAAATGGGTAACTAATGGTGGGACCGATGAGCGCTGTGCGCAACACGCTGAACAGGAGTTACCCCGCGGAGGCGTCTTCGGTTCCCGAGGTCCGGCACGACGTGGCGGAGTTGGCGTCGGCCGCCGGCGCTTCGCCGGAGCAGCTCGAAGCGATCGGACTCGCCGTCACCGAGGCCGTCACCAATGTCGTTCTGCACGCCTACCGGTGGCGTGCCGGGCGGGTCTACGTCACCGCCGCCGGGGTCTCAGACGAGCTCTGGGTGCTGATCGGCGACAACGGGTGCGGCCTGAATGCCCGCTCCGACTCCCCGGGGCTGGGACTCGGCCTGCTCCTGATCTCCCAGGAGTCCGACGGGTTCACGATCGTCACCAGAGGGACGGGAGGCACCGAGGTGCGGATGCGCTTCGACCTCGTCGGGCTCGAGGACGATCAGCTTCGCGGATCTGACGCGACCGCGTGCCGGCCGGCGTCGGCCACCTTCTCGACCACCACGTAGCCCGAGGTTGCCTGGACGACGGTTTCGACCTCGTCCAACTCGTGGCCGGGGATCATCACGAACCGCTTGGGGTGAGCGCGGACTGCCTCGTACTCACGCCCGGTCAAGCACAGGAGCTCGTTGCAGCCGAGCCGGGCGCACTCGCAGCGAAAGCTGATCGGGGAGTCCTCGTCGCCCGGCCAGCTCCCGCGCTGGATCGCCTCGTTGACCTCGCGGAAGATCGACTCGTTGGCCGCCAACCTCCGTTCGAGATCGTCACTCATCCCGGGATCGTTGCACGTTCGTCGCACGACGTATAGGCGAGGTTGCCTCTCAACTGGGTGTGCCTCCGAGCTCTTCTTCGAGGACGGCCAGCTCGTCCGCGAGTCCGGTGTTCCGGAGCCCGTCCAGGATCGCCTCGCGACTCGAGGGATCAAGCCGGGCGATCTCCTGGGTGACCCGGCGCCGGAGGCCAGGTTGCTCGATCAGGGCCGCGCGCCGCCGCTCGCTCAGGTTGGCCAGGAGGTCGAGGATCTCGGCCCACAGCTGCTCCCGGCCGGCGCTGTCGATCGCCGACTCCAGCCGGTCGGTGCCGACCAGGTCGAGGAGATGGTCAAGGTTCTCCTTGGCCTCGAGCACGAAGGCCACCTGGAGCAGGGCCGTGTCGTCCATCGCCTCCAGCGAGGCCGTGAGGGCCTCGTCGCCGAGACAGCCGACGAATCTGCCCATCATCACGTACTCCTCCCGGCGGACCAGGACACTGGTGATCGCCGCCACCTTAGCCGCCGGGATCCTCGCCACCACGTCGCTGGTGCGACGCGGATCGAGTTCGAGCGCCACGTCGGCCAGGAAATCGACCGGCAGCCGCTCGGCCACGTCGGCGGCGCGACCGGGCTCGAGGATCCCGGCCATCCGGGCAGATAGAAGCGGACCAAAGGCGCGTTGGGCGATGGTCGCGATCAGCGGCGCGGGCAGGACCCTGCTCGCCGCCGCCAGGCGGCGCAGCGCCTTGTCTCCTTCGGCGAACAGAACGTCGGTGATCTGCTCACGCAGGGCGCCGATGTCGCCGGCCGGCACCTGCTCGAGGTAATCCAGGGTGGCCGGATCACGGCGCAGCAGCCGCGCCAGCTTGAGGATCTCGGCCTGCCGCTCGAGTGCGCCGCTCACGAGAATCAGCCCAGGACCCTTTGGATGGCCGTCCGCAGCAGTCGAGGAATGTGGCCGAGCGCCTTCTCGGAGGCCGAGGCCAGCTCCGCCGCCTGTCGGTGGCGGGCGTCGGCGATGGCGCGCGCCAGATCGTCGCGCTGGGCCTGGCTCAGTCGCGACAGTCCCGCCGGTGCCGGTGCCCCCAGCTGCTCCTCGAGTCCTTTCACCGCACCTCCCGCGTTGGGGCGCTCCCCGCGCCGTGGCCGGGAGGCTACCGGGGCGGGGCTGCTGCCGCCCCCGGTGGGGCTACCGCCGGTGGCCGGGCCGCTCCGGTGGGGCTACCGCCGCCGGCCGGGCCGCCCCGTGGGGCTACCGCGGCCGGCCCTACCTACCGGCGCGCACCTTCTCCAGGAACGGAATCAGGTGGGCGAAGAAGGCGTTACGGGGATAGGCCCCGGCCGGATCGTTGTGGGCGTAGGTGTCGTGGCGATCGACCAGGGTCAGATTGCGCTTGGGGATGTGCGATTGGGCGGCCAGGGCGCGGGCGTCCGCGAGCACGCCGGGACCGCCCAGATGGGCGGCGAAGGCGTAGATCAGGAGGTGGCGGGGAAGGTGACGGCCCATCGTCGCGTCGAGGTCGAGGACGTGCTGGGCGGGGCTGGCGATGCCGTTGCCGACCGCCGAGGAGTCGAGCGTCAGCCGAGCCGGGAAATACCACTCGGTCCCGTCGACGTTGCGGATGCCCCAGCCCGCGAACATGCTGGCGAAGCGCTTGATCGGGGTCAGGGCGCCGGCTTGCCGTTCCAGCCATGGACGGGACCGCGCCGGGCGATGCCCTTGCCCAAGTGCGCCTGCGCGGCCACCAGGCCGGCGGCGAGGTGCCACGTTGAGCGCGTAGCCGTACTGGCCCAGGTTGGTCACCGGAACCGCGGGCGTCAGGTAAGGACGGCAGCACCGGGGACTGCTGGCCGAGCGAGCGCTGGTTGGGCGCGATCAACGCCGCGACCGAGCCGATGGCGCTGAACACCCCGGCGAAGGGCGCGCCGATCCCGCCGAAGGCCAGCCAGGGCGAGCTGGAGGGCTCATGAGCTGTCGCGAGCTGGTCGGAGGCGGACGAGGAGGAGATGGCCCGGAAGCTCCCGCCGTCGATGTACACCAGGCCGGCCAGCTGGTCGGCGCCCGGCGTGACCGTGGAAGTTCCAGCTGGCGTAGGCGGTGACCACGCCGCCACCCAGCGAGTGGCCGCCCAGCACCACCTTGCCGTCAGCCTGCGCGCGGCCTCGATCACCCGGTGCAGATCGCACACCGCGACGTTCATCCCCCAGCGCTTGGGGAAGCTGGAGGCTCAGGTAACGCTGGACATTGAAGTGATGCTTGATCTTGTTGTTGTTCAGCCAGGCGAGGTAGTAGTCGAACAGCAGGCTTGGCGCTCGCCTTGTGTTCCTTGGCCCGGTTGAGGATCGACTGGTCCTCGAGCAGGTTCTCCCGGCGCTCGACCGACCAGACCTGCCATCCCGGGGCCCGGGCGACGATCCATTTCGCCAGCGGCACGAAGTAGCGCGGACCGCCGGCGGAGGTGCCCGGCTCCAGCACGAGCACGTCCTTGGCCGTCGCCGGCCCGACCTTGATCACGCCGACCTTGTCGTAGCGGGCGGGAGTGCCGGGGGACGGAGACGCCGTGCATCCAGGTGGACCCTCAGGGCGGCGGCGGCGGTGGCGATGGCCAGCGCCGCCGCGGCGCATCCCAGGATCGTCGAGAGCAGGCGTTGGACATCGCGGGCTCGCAGGGTTCGGCGGAAGTGTTATAGCAATGAGGCCCAGCGATGCGTGCGCTTGTCAGCCGTCGCTGAGTCGCCGCTTCGCCGAGCTGGCCGAGGTCGCCGAACCGCGTCCCCGGCGCCGACTCAGGCGCTCGTGGAGGTCAGAGCGTTCAGCCTGAACCGAGGCGAGACGCGCCGGCTCGAGACGATGGAGCCGGGCAGCGTCACCGGCTGGGATCTGGCCGGGGTGGTGCGTGAACCGGCGGCCGACGGCAGCGGTCCGCCGGCCGGGGCCGCGGGTGGTCGGGCTGACGTCGGCGCCGGGGCGTGGGCGGAGCCGGGCCGCCGTGGTGACCAGGTCCTGGCCGAGCTGCCGGACGGCGTGTAGCTTCGAAGCAGGCGCGGCGCTTCCCGTGGCCGGGCTGACTGCGCTGCACGCGCTCGAGATCGGCGGCTTCGTGCTGGGCGCCGCGTGCTGGTCACCGGGGCCAGCGGCGGCGTCGGGCGATTCGCGATCCAGCTCGGCCATCTGGCCGGCGCCCACGTGACGGGATGCCACGCCGCCAGCGAGGGCCTAAGGAGCTCGGGGCCGACGAGGTGCAGCTCCGAGCTCGAACCCGGAGGGCGGCCGCTTTCGACGTGGTCGTCGAGGCGATCGGCGGACCGGTGCTCGGCGGCGCGCTTGCAGCGGGTCGCCCCGGCGGGATCGTCGTCAGCTTCGCCTCGACGGTCACCGACCCGGTCAGCTTCCCGACCCGAGAGCTGTTCGCGCGTGCTCCCCGGCGCCCGCCTCCGCGGCCTCTACATCTTCGACGAACTGACACACACCCGTAGCGGCGCCAGCGACCTGCGCCGGCTGGCCGACCTCGTGGCCGAGGGCGCTCGACCCCCAGGTGGACATCGTCCTCCCGTGGCGGGAGGCCGGGAGGCGATCGAGGCGCTGCTCGACCGCCGGGTGGCCGGGAAAGCGGTACTGACCGTCGACGTGAGTGGCGACGGCTGCGCCCCGGCGACCGTCAGCCTCGATTGTGCCGTGCTGGCGTTGCGCCCGTGTGGCCGCAGCCGTACACGGTGCGGGTCATCTTGCGTGCGAATCCCCTGTGGTGTACTCGTAGACGCGGACCATGTGGCGGCCGGTTTCCGGCTAGCCCGGCGATGGTCACCGGCTTCGGCGAGGGTCCATCGGCCTCGTCGGGTCAGCACGCAGCCGCCGGCCGACGTAGACCACGACCTTGGTGATCCGTGCTGGCCGCGGAAGCGCTGCAGGCGGACGGTGATGCGAGCGGCTCGAGGTGCCGTAGGCTGCTCGCCCCGCGGTAGCGGGCGCCCGGCACCGCCGCCGGCTGTCCGGGGTGGTGTCGATCGAGAAGTAGGAGTAGTTGCCGTTGGTAGCCGTCCTGGCTGGTCGGGACCATGCCCGAGCAGCCGTCACGCAGGTCCTCGCAGTCCCACACGCTTGCCGTTCGCCAGATGGATGTCCAGGCGCGAGTAGTAGTAGAAGGAAAGCGCGTTGCCGTCGTGGTTGGGGTCGATCCCCGCCTCGGGCGAGATAGTTGCGCCAGCGCTGGCTGAGCAACATCTTGTCGGCCGACGCCTGGTGCTTGAGGTACTTGTCAAACCAGGCGGTCGTGTACCAGTCGATCAGGTCCGGGCCGTAGTAGGAGGCGCCGAACGCCTGGTTGGGAATGAAGCTGAAGTCCAGGTGCGAGCCGCCCCGGATGATGATCTCGCCCGTGTCGACGCCGGCCTTGGAGTAGTTGTGCGACCAGGTCGACTTGGCGTTCGGATCCGGCAGCGAGGTGTTGGGCGTCGGCGGCAGGAAGTAGTCGGCCGACATGCCCAGGGCGGGCTTGGTGATCGGCACCGTCGTGCGGGCGGCCGGATCGGCCGGGCAGCCCGACTCGCTGATGCTCTGTGGCGGTGCCGCTCGGGCCGCCGGTGATCTCGGAGGCTGCCGAGGGCCGCCGAGGTTGTCCCAGGCCACAATCGCCTTGACCCGCGTGATCCCACTGAGCGATGTAGGACACGCCGGCCGCGCCGTAGGAGTGGCCGGCCAGCCCCAGCTCCTTGCCGTTCAGCAGCTTCCAGAACGGGTTGTAGGCCGGTGTCGAAGCCCTGGCTTTGACTCGCGCCTTCTGCTTGGCGGCGTGGCTGGTTCCCGTGGTGCAGCTCTTGACCGGCTCGTAGGGATGCGGAGGGGTTGGAGAGGAAGAAGTTGATCGCGTCCTCGGTGCCGTCGTAGAACGGGCGTGCCGGTGGACTGGGCCGGGACTCCCTCGTCGCGGTCGGCGCCCTGGCCGAACATGTCCGACTGTCCCTGGCCCTGGGGATCGAAGGTGAGGACGACGTAGCCCTCCTTGGCCAGCGTCTGGGCCGCGTACCAGTACATCTGCTCGTCGGCCTGGACCGAGCCGTTGGTGATCACGATGCCCGGCCGCTTGGCCGGCCCGGCCACCGTCGCCCACACGTGCCCGGAGATGGTCGCGCCGTTGCGGGCCGTGAACAGCACCGGCCGGACCAGGCCGTAGCCGTTGTTCGCCCAGTTGTTCAGGCGGATGTCCCCGGCGCAGCCGTTGCCGAGGTTCCAGCACAGATCGTCAGTGAAGAATCGCCCCGGGTCGGCCGCCTCGGTGGCCAGCGCCTGCTCCGTCGAGGCCTGGCTGTCGATGGTCAGCTGGGTCTGGTACTGCGGCGTGTCGTAGATCCGCTGGCGCTGCTGGCGTGATCGAGAAGTTCTGCGCCTCCTGGACCGGGTTGAACACGGTCGGCGGCATCGCCGCAGCGCCATTTGCCCACGCTCCGGCGACGGCGACAACGATGAGTACGAGCCCGAAACGAACCTTGCCAATCACGGTCAACTTTCCTCCCTGCCGAGGGGGTCGTGTGGCGGTGATGCGCCGCCCGCCCACCGGGGCGGCACGCCAACGCACCACCTAGGGGCGCAATGGTTCTTCCCGGGAACTCGCGCGCGTATGCACCGGATGGAGGACCGCCGTGACCCGCGGGTGGGGGACGGCCGTGATCCCGGGGCGGGGGTCCGGGCTAAGGCACCCCCTCAGCCCGCCTAAGGCATAGCCCCCCGCAATTGGCTCCGTTCTCCCGATGTCAGGTCGGTGTTCTCAGTTCATCCTCATCGCAGATGCAATCAACCGAGAGGAAGGCACAATGCAGCCCGACATCACCATCGCAATCGGTGCGGCGCAGCACGAGCAGGATCTCCGCACGGCGGCCAGCCGGCGCAGGGCAAAACAATCGTCACGGCGAGGGAAGCTGGCCAGAGGGCGCAATGTCTCGCGATACTTCCGACATGCGAGCCAGGCTCACCAGCAGCCGCTTCGTCGGTCGGGTCGGCGAGCTCGCGGAGCTGGAGCTGGCGTCGCGGGAGGCTGCAGCTGGCCGTCCCGGCGTGGTCCTCCTCGGCGGAGAGTCGGGCGTCGGCAAGACCCGGCTGGTGGGCGAGTTCGAAGGCGCGGCTGGCCGACGAGGCCGTGCTCGTCCTGCGGGGCGAGGGGGTCGAGCAGGGCGAGGGCGAGCTTCCCTACGCCCCGCTGCTCGGCGCGCTGCGTCCGCTGGTCCGCGAGCGCGATCCGGCGCTGGGCGCGCTCAGCGCCGGGAGCCGCGCCCAGCTGGCGGCGCTCCTCCCCGGGCTTGACCGGCCCAGCCCCGTACCGAGCGCGACGGGCCCGACGGCGCAGCTGCGGCTGTTCGAGGCGCTGCTCGAGCTGCTCGAGCTGCTGAGCGAGCGCGCCCGCTGGTCCTGGTGCTCGAGGACATGCACTGGGCCGACCGCTCGACCCGCACGTTCGTCGGCTTCCTGGCCCGCAGCCTGCGCGAGGAGCGGGTGATGCTGCTGCTCAGCTACCGCACCGACGAGCTGCACCGCCGCCACCCCCTGCGTCCGTTGCTGGCCGAGCTCGAGCGCCTCGAGCGCGCGCGGCGGATCGAGCTGGCGCCCTTCGACCGTGGCGAGCTGGCCGAGGCACTGACCGACATCCTCGGCGAGGCGCCCGAGCGAGACCTGGTCGACCGGCTGCTCGCGCGCAGCGAGGGCAACCCGCTGTACGCCGAGGAGCTGCTGGCCGCCGGGCTCGACGGGCGCGGCGCCGCGCCGCAGAGCCTGCGCGACGCCTTCATGCTGCGGATCGAGCGCCTGTCCCGCGACGCCCGGCAGGCGGCGCGGGCGATCGCCGGCGGCGCGGGCTCGACGAGGCGACGCTCGCCGAGTGACCGGGATCGACACGGCCAGGCCTGCACGACGCCCTGCGCGAGGCGGTGGCCGAGCAGGTGCTGGTACGCGGGCCGGACGGCCGCTTCGGCTTCCGCCACGCCCTCCTGCGCGAGGCCGTGTACGACGATCTGCTGCCCGGCGAGCGCGGCGAGCTGCATCTCGCGCTGGCGCAGACGCTGGAGCGCCGCGCGACGATCCCGGGAGCGCGAGGTCGAGCGGTCGGCGACGGTCGCCCGCCACTACGCCGCCGCCGGCGACCAGCCGGCGGCGCTGCGCGCGACCGTGCGCGCCGGCGCTGGCTGCCGCGCGCCGCCACGCCACGGTGACGCGGCGGAGCTGGCCGAGCGGGCGCTCGAGCTTTGGCCTCGCGTGCCCGAGCCGGAGCGGCGGTCGCGCTGGACCACGTCGAGCTGCTCGCTCGTGGCCGCCGCGCGCGCACGCGAGGCGACGACTGCGGCCGGGGCGAGATGCTGCTCCAGACCGCGCTGGGCAGCTCGATCCCGAGGCCGACCCCCGCCGCTACGCCGCGCTGCTGGCGCGGCTGGCCCGCGCGCAGTGGGCGCTCAACCGGGGCCGCGAGGGCGTCGAGACGGCGCAGCGCGCCCTCGCGATGCTGCCCGAGGGCGACGAGCGGGGAACGCGCCTCGCTGCTGGCTGGCTGGCCCGGACACGCTTCCTGCGCGGCCGCTACCGCGAGGCGCATCATCGACGGCGAGGCGGCGCTGGCCGCCGCCGAGGCCGCCGGCGACCGGCGGAGCCGAAGCCGAGGTCCTGAACACGCTCGGCATGAGCGCAGATCGCCCTCGGCGAGGTCGAGGTCGGCGGGCGCCGCCTGCGCCGGGCGATCGAGCTGGCGCGCGAGGAGGAGGACTCGAACGCTCGGCGACGGCCTACTCAACCTGGCCGACATGCTCAACCTGCGAGGCCGGACCGCGCGAGGCGCTGGAGGTCGCCGGGAGGGCATGGCGACGATCCCGCGCGGGTCGCGCTGAGGCCGGGACTGGATGATGCTGACCGTCTCCGAGCTGGCCTTCGAGACTCGGCGACTGGGAGACGGCGCGGGCGAACCTCGGCGCCGCCGCCCGCTCACCTGGCCGGCCGGCTGCTGATCTTCCGCCTGTCTGCGCGAGGCTGAGCTCGCGCTCGGCGAGGGCGACGACGAGCGCGCCGCGGGCTGCCTCGAGCAGGCCGAGCCGCTGGTCGGGCGCTCCTCCGAGCCGCAGTGGATCGGGCTCCTCGGCTCGCTGCTGCGGCGAGCTTCACCGCCGCCGAGGCGACCTCGCGGCGCGCGGGCGGCGGTGGAGCATGCGCTCGACCGGATCGAGCTGTGCACCGACGATGTGATGCGGATCGCGCGCGTACCGCCGTCGGCGTGCGGGTCGAGGCCGACATGCGCCCAGCGAGCCCGTGACCTGCGCGAGCAAGCGCGAGGAGCGCGACGCGATCGGCCGCGCGCGCATCCACGTGCAGCGGCTGAAGCGCGGCGGCCGAGGAGGGCGGGCCGGTGGAGCAGGCTGGCGCGCGGTCGGGCTGGCCGAGCTGGCCCGCGCCCGTGGCAGCACGACCCCGCGCTGTGGGCGACGGGCGGCCGAGGAATGGGACGCGATCGAGCGGCCCTACCAGGCCGCGCTCGCGCGCTGGCGCGAAGCGGAGGCGCACGTCGAGGCCGGCGACCGGGCAGCGGCGCGGAGCCCGCGCGCGAGGCGCTGAGATCGCCGCGCGCGGCTCGGGGCGGGCTGGCTGGCCGGCCGAGCTCGCGGCTCTGCCGAGCGGGCGCGGCTCGACCTCGGCCTGCCGACGACGGCGAGGGCGCCGCGCACGGGCGACGGCGCGAGCGCGGCGGACGGGCAGGCGCCGACGAGGATCCGTTCGGTCTGACCCCGCGCGAGCGACAGGTGCTGGCGCTGATCGCCGAGGGCGCGACCAACCGCCAGATCGGCGCCGCGCTGTTCATGGCCGAGAAGACCGCGAGCGTCCACGTCTCGCGGATCCTCAGCCAAGCTCGGCGTCCGCAGCCGCACCCAGGCCGCGGCGGTCGCGCACCGCACATTCGCCTTGACCCGCTGCCGAGGCCCCGCCTGGAGCCTGACGCACAATGTGCGCACTCCGGCCGAATGGGAGCCCCACGAGCGGACGATCATGGGCTGGCCGTGCCGGCTCGAGCTCTGGGGCGAGACGATCGACCAAGCCCGCGAGGACTACGCCGCAGTGGCCAACGCGATCGCCGCGTTCGAGCCGGTGACGATGATCGCCGAGCCCGGGGAGGATGCCGCGGCGGCGCGGGCCGCGCGCGGACGGGTCGAGATCGTCGAGCTGCCGCTCGACGACTCCTGGCTGCGCGACTGCGGCCCGATCTACGTCTACGGCGAGGGGCGGCGCCGTCGCCGTCCACTTCCGCTTCAACGCCTGGGGGGAGAAGTTCTCGCGCTGGGACCGGGATGCCGCGGTCGGGGCGCTGATCGCCGAGCAGCTGGGCGACGGCGTGCGCCAGGCGCCGCTGGTGCTCGAGGGGGGATCGATCCTGACCGACGGCGCGGGCACGCTGCTGACCACCGAGGAGTGTCTGCTCAACCCGAACCGCAACCCGTCCTGTCGCGGACCGAGATCGAGCAGGAACTCGCCCGTCATCTCGGGGTGGAGCGGATCGTGTGGCTGGGCCGGGGCCTGGTCGAGGATCGCGACACCGACGGCCACGTCGACCTGATCGCCGCGTTCGCCGCGGCCGGATCGACGTGTTCCTTCAGACCATGCCGCCCGAGCAACCCCAACGTCGAGCACTGCCGGAGAACCGCGTCCCGGCTGCGGGGCGGCCGGCATCGAGGTGCTCGAGCTGCCCTTCCTGCCCTACGCGGAGGTGGACGGCGAGACGGTCGCGGCCGGCTATCTGAACTACTATCTGTGCAACGGCGCGGTGATCGTGCCCGTGTGCGGCGCGGACAGCGACGAGGACGCGCTCGAGATCGATCGCGCGCGCGTATCCCGGGCGGGAGGTGGTGCCGGTCCCCGGGGCGGTGCTCGCCTACGGCGGCGGCGGTCCGCACTGCATCACCCAGCAGGTTCCGGCGCGCGATGGCTGAACGCCCGAGCTGCTCACCGCCTGGCCGCCGCCCCCCTCGCCGGCCCGGACGCGGCCCCCCGACGCGCCCGCCGCTGCGGGTCGGGCTCGTCCAGCAGCGCTGGCATGCCGATCCCGACGAGCACGAGGCGGCGCTCGCGAGGGGATCCCGATGGCCGCGGCCGAGGGGGCGCGGCTGGTCTGCCTGCAGGAGCTGACGCTCTCGCCCTACTTCGCGATCACGCCGGACGGCCCGCGGGCGGCCGGCGCCGCCCCCGAGGAGCTCGAGGACGGGCGCACGTTCGACCTTCGCTGCCCGCAGCGCCACCGAGACGAGAGTCTACGTCCACGCCTCGCTCTACGAGCGCGCCGACGCCGACGACGGCCTCGGCTACAACACCGCGATCGTCGTCGCCCCGGACGGGAGGCTCGTGTCGCGCACGCGCAAGCTCCACATCCCGGTGACCGCCGGCTACTACGAGGACCACTACTTCCGGCCCGGCCCGGCCGACGGGGACTCGTTCCCGGTCATGACCTGCCCGAGACCGAGAGCGGCGAGGCGTCGGCTGGGCTGCCCGACGTGCTGGGACCAGTGGTTCCCCGAGCTCGCCCGCGCCTACCGCTGCGCGGGCGCCGAGGTCCTGGTCTACCCGACCGCGATCGGCTCCGAGCCCGACCATCCCGAGTTCGACACCCAGCCGCTGTGGCAGCAGGTGATCGTCGCCAACGGCATCGCCAACGGCACCTTCATGGTCGCCGTCAACCGGATCGGGATCGAGGACCGCCGCTCACCTTCTACGGCTCGAGCTTCATCTCCGATCCCGTACGGCCGCGTGCTCGTGCAGGCTCCCCGGGACGAGCCAGCCGTGCTGGTCGCCGACCTCGATCTCGACCAGCGCCGCGACTGGCTCGAGCTGTTCCCGTTCCTGCGCACTCGCCGCCCTGAAGCCTACGTACGGCTCACCGAAGCTCTGCAAAATTAGTGCACCGCTATTTGCGAGCTTTTAATTTGCTCTTCTTTCCGGACCAATGTTCGGGCTGGGGGGTACGCACAAAGTGGAGGCCGTCACCGAGGCCGAACTGCGCCACCTCGCCTACCGCGACTACCTCACCGGCCTGCCCAACCGAGTCGCCATGGCGGAGCGCATCGAGGCGGCGGTGCAGCGCAGCCAGCGCGAAGCGAGCTGCGCGGCGCTCCTGTTCGTCGACATCGACGGCTTCAAGCGGGTCAACAACACCCTCGGCCACGCCGCCGGCGATGAGCTCCTAACCCGCGTTGGAGACCGGCTGCGCGCCCTGCGCGAGCCCGGCCTCGACCTGGGCCGCCAGGGCGGCGACGAGTTCGTGCTCCTGCTGGCCGATCTGCCCCACGATCCCGACCGGGCCAAGCTGGTGGTGGAGGAGATGGGACGCCGGGTCCTGTCCGCCCTCCAGGAGCCGTTCACAGTGGACCGCTGCTCGTTTGAGATCAGCGCCTCGGTCGGGGCCAGCGTCTTCCCGCTCGACTCGAGCAGCCATTCCGAGCTGATCGGTCACGCCGACCAGGCGATGTACCTGGCCAAGAAGCGCGGCCGCGCCCAGCTGGCCATGTTCGACGAGCCGGAGAGCTACTCGCTGCTGGAGCTCGAGTCGACGCTGCTCATCCGCCGGGCGCTCTCCAACGGCGAGCTCGAGCTGTTCTACCAGCCGGTGGTGGAGCTCGCCTACGGGCACGAGCTGAGCTGCCTGGAGGCCCTGGTGCGCTGGCGGGACCCCGACCGCGGACTGGTGCTCCCGGGTGCGTTCCTGCCCTTCGTCGAGCATTCGGCGCTGGTGGTCGAGATCGCCGAGTGGGTGTTCACCGAGGTCTGCCGGCAGCTGGCCGCCTGGAACAGTCGTGGCTTTCACCCCTGCGTGAGCTTCAACGTCCCCGCCCGCCAGCTCCAGCGTCCCGACTTCGCCGACTTCGTCATCGACACCGCGGCCCAGTACGGGACCGACCTGGGACGGGTCGCGGTCGAGATCACCGAGGCCAGCCTGTCCTCGCTCGAGGACGTGCTGCCGACGCTGTGCAAGCTCCGCGAGGCGGGACTGCTCCTGTCGCTCGACGACTTCGGTACCGGCTACAGCTCGCTGGCGCGGCTGCGCTCGATGCCGTTCACCTTGATCAAGACCGACCGCAGCTTCATGGACGGCATCCCCGGCGATGGCGTGGCAGCGGAGCTGCTGGAGGGGATCATCAAGCTCGGCAACGCTCTGGGCATGGGCGTGGTCGTAGAGGGCGTGGAGAGCACCGAGCAGGAGCGCGAGTTGATTCGTCTGGGCGCGCGCTTGGCCCAGGGCTTCCAGCTCGGTGCGCCCGCTCCAGCGCTCGAGATCGAGGCTCTGTGGAGCCCCGCCCTCGACTCAGCTCTGTGAGGCCCGCGCCCGCGCCTCGAGATCCTCGAGCCGCAGCAGATGGGCTGGCGCGGTCTCGATCACGGTCTTGCGGGTGGTGCGCAGCTCGGGGTCGACATGGACCAGCTCACCCGAGCTCAGCGCGGTCCAGCCCGGATCGGAGTCGAGCAGTTCGCTGGCGACGATCACCGTGGGCCGCTGCGCGCCGTGCTCGGAATGGATCCGGGTGCCGTGACTCGACTCCTGCTCGATCGGCTCGCCCGCATCGCGCTCGAGGAGGTGCAGCTCGTGGGCGTCGGGGTAGCGCAGCGCCCACAGCTCATCGCGTTCGATCAGCACGAAGTTGAGCGACAGCAGCGGCAGGCGATGGGCCACCCAGCCGATCGCGCTGACGATCCCCGCCTCCACGTCCCCATCGTGCTTGTCGATCTCGCTCGTGATGAGCGCGAACAGCCGCTCGGAGTCGGTCTCTCCCTGGACGAGGTCCATGTCGCTTCCGATGCGCTGCTCGAGCGCGGGAAGGTCCTGGACGACGCCGTTGTGGGCGAACAGCCGGCCGTGCTGCTCGAAGGGGTGGGTGTTGCGTAGCTCGAGTGAGCCCGTCGAGGCGTGACGGACGTGAGCGACAAACGTCGCCGACTCGACGGTCCGCGCCTCCCGTCCGAAAGCGCGGTCCTCGAAGGCCGCCATCGGCTGCTTTTCGATGCGGGGGTTCCCGTCGGCGTCGAAGTAGCCGAGGCCCGTGCCGTCGGGGTTGTGATGACTCTGGGCGCGGAGCGAGTCGGGCGCCTGCAACAGCCAGAAAGTCGCCCTAACGCGCTCGCTGCCTGCGCTCAGTCCGAACAGCCGGCACATGCCCCATACGGTAAGGCAACTGGGGGGGTGTTCGCTACGATCCGGCGGGTGTGGTCGAGGTTGGCTGAGCGGGCGGCGCACCGCAGAGCGCAGGCACTGCGCAAGGCGATTGCCGACCTGCCCGAGGTCACCCGCCGGGCGATGCTCGAGGCCGCCGAAAGCGACGAGCTGATCGTCGGCGCCTACACCGACCGCACCGGTCGGATCTGCCCGATGCTCGCCGCTCACCGTCGCGGCGCCCGCACCCACGTGGGGTCCTTCCCCCGCGCCTGGGACGCCTTCGCCCAGTCGCCCCGTCCGCGTGCGGCCACCGTGCGCGAGGTCGAGATCCTCAAGGCCCTGCTCGAGGAAAGCCTGGGCGGTGCTCCCGGGGTGGCCTCTCCCAGTCCCCGGCAGCCCTCGCCGACGGCGGCGCTTCGGCCGCTAGAGCGCCGCATGGCCGTCGCGATCGCCTTCGGATGGTTACTGGCGCTGGCCATCGGACCGCTCGCCCTGTGGCATGACGTCCTCGGCTCGATCCTCGCCTCGTTCACCTGGAGCCCCACCTACCTGATGGGTGAGCTCGGACCCTGGCTGCTGCTCGCCACCGGTGTCGCCTTCCTCGTCCCGGTGGCGCTGTCGGCCGGCCGCAGTCCGGAGAGCCGGCTCTATCCCCGCGGCCGCCGCGTCTACATCGCCTGGGGCTCGGTCGTCTACCTGCTCGGCCTGATCCTCGCGGTCGAGGTGGCCGAGGTGTGGCACTACGCGCATTAGGTTCGCGGTAGGCCCGGGCCCGGCGATACACAGCGCCACCGTCGCCGGCCCGCGAGGCAGAGCCCCCTAGGCCAGGTCACCCCCGCTGGCCATCGGGAAGGCGTAGTAGAGGGCGATCAGCGCGCACACGGCGAGCGTCGCGTCGGCCGATACGGGCGCGACGGCGGTGGCCACGACGTAGGGACCGAGCCCGGCCACCGAGCGCCGCAGCAGCCGGCGGCGCTGGACTTCGTCGAGTTCGCCCACCAGCAGGTGGGGCTTCTCGAGCAGGATGTGGCGGTTCAGGGCGGTGAAGAAGATCGACATGACGAGGAACGACCCGCTGTAGATCGCCGCCGCCAGGTGTTCCCCGGTGCTGCCGTTCAGGTACGCCGCCATCAGAGCGGTGGCGAACGGCAGGGCGGCGATGCTCAACAGCAGCAGCAGGTTCAGCGCCAGCACCCCGTGATCGGCCGCCCGCAGCCGCCCGATCATCGCGTGGTGGTTGATCCAGATGATCCCGATGGTGATGAACGAGGTGACGTAGGCCGCGTAGTGCGGCCACTGTCTGGCCAGGGCGGAGGCCAGGCTGCTGTGGGGGCCGATCGAGGGGACCTGGATGTCCAGGACCAGCAGCGTGATCGCGACGGCCAGGACCCCGTCCGAGAACGCCTCCAGCCGGCCGGTGCTCACGTCTCGTCGGCGTGCGTCTGCCTGGCCATCAGCGAAGGCGAGCCTAGCGGCGGGTGCGGCGGATCCTGTGCGCGTCGCAGCCCGCGGCCCGGAGGCGCTCGATCAGCTGATCGCTGTGCCGTAGGCCGCGGCATGCGGCGACGATCGCTCCGCCGGAACCGGTGTAGTTCGCCGCCGCGCCGCTCGCGCGGGCGAGCTCGATCATCTCGATGTGGCGCGGGTCAAGCGGGAGCATTTGGCGGCGGGCTTCGAGTGTGGCGTCGATGGCCGTGTGGAACAGGGTGAGGTCGCGCTCGAGCAGCGCTTCGCGCGCGGTGCGTGCGGCCCCGGCCGCGGTGCTCATGGCTTGGCGCACTTCGGGATCGCCGGCCTCGAAGCGCTCGCGCAGCCCGGTGTGCAGCGGTCCCGAATCGGCGCCGGCCTGAGTGCGCCAGGCGACGACCAGCGGCGGCAGCAGCTCCGGATCGAGCGGCTCGTAGCGGGCGCCCTCGGGCGCGAACTCCATGAAGGTCAGCCCGCCGTAGGCCTGGGCGACGCGGTCCTGGGGCCCGGCCGCGATCCCCAGCTCCTCGGTCTCGACGGCCAGCGCGAGCTCGGCCAGCGCGTCCGGGGCCAGGCGAGACCCGTGCAGCTCAGCACAGCGCGCGCAGGGTCGCGATCACGATCGCGCTCGAGCCGCCGAGGCCGACGCCGCGGGGGATCGGGTCGTCCAGCGGATCGCGGTCGGCGGGCGGCGGGGGCAAGCTCGCGCGCGAACCGCTCGGCTGCCGCGCGCACGAGCGGCTCGGTCGGGTCGGTCAGTCGGGCTCGTCGCGCCGGCGTCGCGGCCGCGCTCGCGCCGAGCTCGCTCGAACGTGACCGCCAGCACGGCGCCGCCGTAGCCGTCGGACGGGTTGCCGGCCAGCGCGGCGCGCGCCGGCGCGAGCCCGTGGCCCCGGCGCTCAGCGACCGTGGTCATCGAGCAAGCGCGGCGAGCCGCTCGCGCAGCCCGGGCCCGAGCCCGGGTCATGCGCGAGCGCGTACTCGAGGAACGCGGCGCAGTAGCTCTCGACCGAGCCGATGTCGAGGCGGCGCTCGCCGGCGGCCGAGCGGCACCGCCACCACGCGGCCGCCTCGAGTCAAGCACGTGCCTGCAGCGCGTCGGTGAGCTGGATCTCGCCCGGAGCGTCGGCGGCCGTCTCGCGCAGCGCCGCGAACACCGCGGGCCCGAGCACGTAGCGGCCCATGATCGCGTGCCGGCTGGCGACGGCTGCCGGATCGGGCTTCTCGAGCACCCCGTCCACCTCGAACGGCACGTCGGTGGCGCGGTGCCCTCCGGTGGCCACGATCCCGTAGCGGGAGACGGCTCCTCGGGGACCTCCTGGACGGCGACCGCGGCGCCGCGCCCGTCGCCTCGTAGGCCTCGATCAGCCGGGGGACGATGCCGGGCTCGGCCCGCCGGTGGGGTTCGATGATCGCGTCGCCCGAGCGCGACCACGACCGCCTCCTCGCCGGCGAAGCCCTCGGCGTAGCGAAGCGCGTCGCCCAGGCCGGCCGGGTGCGGCTGGCGCGTGTAGAGGATCTGGAGGCCGGTGCGAGGGTCGATCAGCGGATCGAGCTCGAGCTCCGGGTCGGCGTCGAAGTGATCCTCGATCGCGCGCTTGCGCCGGCCGGTGACGAACAGGATCGCGCTCGATCCCCGCCTGCACCAGCTCCTCGACCACGTACTGGACGACCGGCTTGTCGACGATCGGCAGCATCTCCTTGGGCTGGGAGCGGGTCGCCGGCAGCAGCCGCGTGCCGAGGCCCGCGACCGGGATCACGGCGTCGGTGATCGCCACGCGGCGGGAAGCTACGCGACGCTGCGGTCAGACGCGGAGCGTCGCGCCGCGCGCAGCGCGAGCCGGTAGCCGGCGGCGAGCCGCTCGAGCGAGGCCTCCCAGGTGCGCTCGCGGACGGCCGCCAGCGCCGCGCGGCGCAGGCGCTCGCGCAGCAGCGGCGTCAGCGACCAGCGCCAGCAGCGCGTCGGCGAGCGCCGTCGGCGTCGGCCGGCGCCAGCAGCCCGGTCTCGCCGTGCTCGATCAGCGAGCGCCGGGCCGCCCTCGGCGACCGCCACCACCGGCAGGCCGCTGGCCTGGGCCTCGAGGATCACCTGGCCGAAGGTGTCGGTGCGGCTGGCGAACAGGAACACGTCGGCGCTCGCGTAGGCCCGCGGCGAGCTCGTCGCCGCGCGAGCCAGCCGAGGAAGGTGGCGTGCGTCGCCGAGCCGCTCGCGCAGCGCCGTCCTCCTCGGGGCCGCCGCCGGCCAGCACCAGGTGCAGGCGCGGGTCGCGCGCGCGCGCGGCCAGGAAGGCGTCGGCGAGCAGGTCGACGCCCTTCTCCTTGGTCAGGCGCCCGGCGTAGAGGACGTTGACCTCGCCCGGGAGCAGCCGCGCGTCGCGCAGCGCCGGGATCGAAGCGCTCGAGGTCGACGCCGCGGTCCCAGCGGCCGATCCGCGGCGGGCGTCGATCCCGAGCTCGCCGAGCCGCTCGTCGCTGGCCGGGCTCGGCGAGAGGACCACGTCGCAGGCGCCGTAGAAGCCTGCCGAGGCGCGATCGTCGGCGAGCGCCTCGAGTGCGCCATGCCCGGTGCGCAGCCCGGCGTAGGCGGCGAGCTCGGTGTGGTAGCTGCCGACGCACCGGCAGCTCGAGCACCCGCGCGAGCAGCCAGGCGCCGATCCCGGCCGGGCCCGGGCGAGCAGACGTGGACGAGGTCGTAGCGGCCCTCGGCGAGCGCCTCGACGATCGCCGGGACGCTCGGGCACGCCGATCTTCAGCCCGCGGTAGAAGGGGACGTCGATCTCGGCGACCGCGCTCAGCCGGCGGTCGACGTCGGCGTCGGTGCCGATCACCTCGACCTCGAAGCCGGGCACGCCGCGGTCGCGGATCTGCTGGATCGTGTGGGTGACGCCGTGCATCGCCGCCGAGCCCGTCGGCGACCAGCGCGACCCGCGGGCGGTCGCCGTCGCTGCGGGTCAGCTTCAGCTTCTCGCGGCCGAGGAAGGCGGTCGCGGCGGCGTAGGGGATCGCCGGGATGCAGGCGTCGAACAGCTCGGCGCGCGGCGCGGCCGAGGTCGGGCAGCCGGCCCGCGTCGAGTCATCGCCACGATCTCGCGCGACGGCGCGCGGCGAGCTCGCGCTCGTGGATCCGGCGGGCGCGGCGGTAGAGGTCCGGATGGCTGAGCTCGCCGTCCTGGAGATGCTCGAGCAGCTCGCGCTCGTCGATCTCGAGGTCCATCGCCGCGCAGCCAGGCGCGCAGCAGCGCGCGCGCGTCCTCGGGGCCGAGGTCGGCGCCGACGCTCGCCGTGCGCGGACGTCGCCCTCGCGCATCACCCGCTCGACGATCTTCAGCACGGCGCGTCGGGTCGGGGCGGCGCCGGCCTCGCGCCGTCGCCGAGCGCGCGGATCGCCAGCGCCATCGCGGCGTGCGTCCACTTGGCGGCGCTGCCCTGGTCGCCGTGCGCGTCGGCGCGGCCGGCGCGGATGTGGGCGAGGAACTCCGTCCGGCGTCGCGCGCCGGCGGCGTCTCGGTGAACGTGCGGCCGATGTCGATGCCGGCGTGGTCGTCGGAGCCGCCGATCGCGGTGCCGCCGTGGGTCTCGATGTAGACGAACGCCGGCAGGTTGAGCTCCTTGGCGCGCGACCCGTTGCGCGTCTCCCAGATCGGGAAGAGCTGCGCCAGGCGGCGGCGGTGGCGCGGCGGTCAGCGGCGCCTCGACCGCGTAGAACGGGTGCGCGAGCGCGCGCGGTGATCTCGTGCTCGTGCAGGTACTCGGCGCAGGCCTCGACGTCGTCGTTGTGGGCCTGCAGCCACTCGTGATCGTCGGGCGTGATCCCGTAGCAGAGGACGTGCACCGCCTGGGGCTCGCCCTTGAACCAGACCGTCAGCTCCTCGGAGACGAACGTGTCCGGCAGGTCCGCGAGCTCGAGCGCGCCGGCGATCGTGTCGTGGTCGGTGATCGTCACGAAGTCCATGCCGCGGCGCTTGGCCAGCTCGTAGACCTCCTCGGGCGGCGGTGGCGCACTCGGGCAGGTGCAGCGAGCGCTGGATCCCGAGCTTCGACAGCTCCGAGGCGGTCGAGTGCACGTGCATGTCGGCGCGGCTCACGTGCTCGTGTCATGGTCTGTAGGATCTGCCTGCATGGACCCGCGGATTCGTGAAGAACGGCGCTCACGTCCTGTGACCTTTCGGTGAACGCTGTGAATGCGGCGGGCGGTCGGACGAGAAGCCTGCGTGCCGAACAGTGCCGCCGATCCCGACGCAGCCGACCGACGCGTGTCGCGCTCGAGCACGGCGCGCTGCGGGTCGAGATCACCCTGCGGCCGTTCTCGCTCACGGTCCGCCGCGCCGGCCGGCGGCTGCTGCGCGCCGCCGGCGCGTGGGTCGCCGACGGCGACCGTCCACGACCACTTCATCCAGTTCACCGAGGGCGTGGTCGCGCGCGAGGAGCTCGCGCCCGCCGAGCGAGCGCGTGCGCGCGGACGCTGCTCGAGCACGCAGGCCGGCGAGCGAGCTCGGTGCTGGCGCTGACGCTCGACGGCGGCCGCGAGGCGACGCTGCGCGATCGAGCTCGCGCCGACGAGCGGCTCACGCTCGAGCTCGAGCGCCGACGGCGAGCCGCTGCGGCTCGCGCTCGACTGGGACCGCCGCTCCGAGCGAGCACTTCGTCGGCCTCGGCGCGCGCCACGGCACCGCAGTTCGACCAGGGCGGCCGCCCGTCCAGCTCGGCGCCGACCGCCGCTACACCGGCCCCGACTGCCCGCCCGAGATGCTCGACGCAGGGCGGCATCCCGCAGGGCGACTGCGCGCCGGTGCCGTGGCTGCTCTCGAGCCGCGGCTACGGCGTGCTGGGTCGCAGACCGACGGCGAACGGCACCCGCTTCGACCTGGCCGGCGAGCGCGATCGTCGGTCTCGACCCGCGCGCGTCGCCGGCCCGCTGCGCGCTCGAGCTCCTGTGCGCGGTCGACGCCGGCCGCGCGGCTGCGCGCGCTCTGCCGCCTGACCGGCTTCCCGACGCTGCTGCCCGAGTGGGGCTACGGATTCTGGAAGAGCCGCGACGTGCACGAGCACCAGGACGACGTGCTCGACGACTACGAGGGCTTTCGCCGCCACGAGATCCCGCTCGACGCGATCGTGATCGACTCGCCGTGGGCGACGCAGTACAACACCTGGGAGTTCAACCCGCACCAGTTCCCCGACGCGCCGGGGATGATCCGGCGCGATGCGCGCCGACGGCGTGCGCACGGTCGTGTGGGTGACGCCGTGGGTCAACCTCGACTCGCGCGACGGCCAGATCCCGCCCGCAGCCCGAGTCCGAGCGCCTGCACCGCGAGCCGGCGCCGAACTACGCGCCGGGCGCCGCCGCCGGGCACTTCGTCCGCGAGCGCGCGACGGCGAGCCGTACGTCGGCCAGTGGTGGATGGGCACCGGCTCGCCGGTCGACTTCACCGCCCGGCGGCCGAGCGAGTGGTGGCGCGAGCAGGCCAAGCGCGTGCTCGAGCTCGGGCGTCGAGGGGATCAAGGTCGACGACGGCGAGGGCTACTACATCCCCGACGACGTGCGGCTCGCCGACGGGCGCACGCGGCGCGGAGGCCGCGTGGGCGCTCGGCGGCCTGCACCGCCGCTCGCCTGCAGCGCGCGCTCGACGAGGTCCATCCCGGCACCGGCGTGCTGTTCGGCCGCAGCGGCTGGATCGGCCAGCACGCCACCGGCCTCACCTGGGGCGGCGACCAGGCGTCGGACTTCTGGTCGCTGCGCGTGCTCGTGGTCGCGACGCTGGCGGCCGCCGCGCAGCGGCTTCTCGAACTGGTCGCACGACGTCGGCGGCTACCTCGGCCACCGGCTGGTCGAGCGCTGCCCGCCCGAGCTGCTCGTCCGCTGGCTGCAGTTCGGCTGCTTCACGCCGCTGATGCAGGCGCACGCGCGCATGCCGCAGGAGCCGTGGAACTACGGCGAGCGGGTGGTCGACCTCTACCGCGCCTACGTGCTGCTGCACGAGCAGCTCGTCCCCTACGTGCGCGCGGCGGCCGCCACCGCGGCGCCGCACCGGGCTGCCGATCATCCGGCCGCTGTGCCTGATCGACCCCGGCGATCCCGCGCGGCTGGACGATCGACCGACGCCTACGGCTACGGGCCGTCGCTGTGGGTCGCGCCGGTGCTCGACGACGGCGCGCGCGAGCGCGAGGTGGCGCTGCCGCGCGGCGACTGGATCGAGACCTGGTCGGGGCGGCGGTGCGGGGCGGCGGCGAGGTCGTGGTCCGGCGCCCGCTCGAGCGGATCCCGGTGTGGGTGCGCGCAGGGTCGATCGTCGTCACCTACCCCGCGGCTGAGCAGTCGCCGTGGCCTGGGCGACACGCCGGAGTCCGAGCGGCCGCTGGTGGCGACGCTGTGGGGGGCGCCGCTTGCGGTCGCGCAGCCGTGCGGCTCGCCGACGGGACCAGGATCTCCTGGAACCGCGGGCGCTGGGCGGTCACGCCCGAGCGCCGGGTGCGCTTCGAGGTGCGATCGGCCTGAGCGGGGTCTCCCGCAGCCCGATCCGGTCGTGCAACCGGCGCAGCGGGGCTGGTGCCCACCAGTTGAGCGAGCCGAGCAACGCCATCAGCGAGGGCACGAGCAGGGCGCGGACGATCGAGGCGTCGATCAGCACCGCCAGCGCGGCGCCCAAGCCGAGCTCCTTGATGAACACCAGCTGTGAGGTGGCGAAGGCGCCGATCGCCACGGCGAACAGCAGCGCCGCCGCGGTGACGATCCGTCCGGTTCGCTCGAGCCCGATCGCCACCGCGTTGGAGTCGGAGGCGCCCGCGTCCCGCGCCTCCTTGATCCGGGAGAGCAGGAACACTCCGTAGTCGGTGGAGAGCCCGAACCCGACGGCGGCCAGGAAGATCGGTTGGGTGGCGTCGAGCGCCCCTTCGCTGGTGAACCCGAGCAGCCCCTGGAGATGGCCGTCCTGGAAGATCAGGACGAGGATCCCGAACACCGCGCTCAAGGTGAGGGCGTTCATCACCACGGCCTTGATCGGAAGCACCACCGAGCCAGTCATCAGGAACAGCACGATCAGGGTCGAGCCGACGATCACCGCCAGGACCGCGGGCAGGTGGGCGGCCAGGCTGTGCTCGAGATCTTCGAAGGCGGCGGTCTGGCCGGCGACGCCGACGTAGAACGGCTCGTGGATGGCCCGGATCTGGTTCAGCAGCGTCTTACTCCGGGTGGTGAGGGGCGCGTCGGTTGAAGCGACGTTGAGAAGTGAGGTGTCGCGTCCGGCCGGCTGAGCCGGCGACACCGCCGCGGCGCCCGGGAGTTTGCGGATGCTGGCGGCCAGCTGCGCCACGCTTCGCGATCCGGCGGGCTGTCCGACGATCACCTCGAGCGGCGTGGTGCGGTTGGGCGGGAACTCCGTGGCCAGGATGTCGTTGACCTGGCGGGCACTGGCGCTCG
Source organism: uncultured Solirubrobacterales bacterium (assembly GCA_963834635.1). Lineage (GTDB taxonomy): Bacteria > Actinomycetota > Thermoleophilia > Solirubrobacterales > Solirubrobacteraceae > Palsa-465. The sequence goes on from CAWICI010000005.1 coordinate 90,938, forward strand.
GCGGCAGGGTGGTGGGCCCGACGGTGATGAACTTGATCCCGGTGAAGGGAATCCCGAGGGCGATCAGGAGGGCGGCGCTCAGAGCGGCGATCGGACCCGGGCGCTTCATGACGAAGCGGGAGAGCCGGTACCAGTAGCCCCGCTCGGCCGGCCGCGCGTCACGGTCGGCGGCTCGCTGCAGCCACTTGGGCGAGAGCGCGTTGATCTTCGGACCCAGTGCCGCCAGCAGCGCGGGCAGCACGAGCAGGGCGAGGGCTGCGGCCAGGAGGGCCACGAGGGCGCCGGCGATGCCCATCGAGTACAGGAAGCGCTGGGGGAAGATGGCCAGCGAGGCCACCGCCGCGGCCACGGTCAGCGAACTGAAGAGGATCGTGCGGCCGGCGGTCTGGAGCGTCCGGGTCAGGGCCTTGAGTCCGAACCCCGAGGTGGCGGCTTCCTCGCGATAGCGCGAGACCGTGAACAGGCTGTAGTCGATCGCCAGGCCGAGCCCCATGCCCGTGACGAAGTTGAGCGCGAACACGGAGAGATCTACGAAATTCGAGACGATCCGCAGGGCGAAGAACGTGATCACGATGGCCAGCCCGCCGAGCAGGGGCGGGAGCAGGGCGGCGACCAGCGAGCGGAAGAACAGGAGCGAGAGCAGGAAGATGAACGGGAAGGCGAGCAGTTCGGCCCGCGCGAGGTCGTTGCCGACCTGATGGTTGGCCTGGGCGTTGGCGATCGCGTCGCCGCCGACGAGGACGCCAGGCTGGCTTTTTAGGCGCTGTTCGAGACGCTGCGCGTCGTCTTGGACGGTCTTGTCCGAGAGCGAGCGGAAGTACGCGACGACGTCGGTCGAGCGGCCGTCGCGCGAGACCATGTCCGGATCTCTGGTGGTGTAGAAGCTGGCTACCTCGGCGACGTCGGGGTCCGCCCTCAGGGTGTCGACGACGTTCGCTACGCGGGCGCGAGCGGCTTGGCTGTTGATGTCTCCTGATCGGATCAGGGCGACGATCCCTGGGTCCGGCTGGCGGCCCGAGGCGTGCTCGAAGCGGTTCGTGGCCTGGACGCTCTGGGTGGCCGGGTCGTTGGCGCTGTAGGGGCTGAGGCGCTTGGCCACGCCGGCGCCGAACGCGCCGGAGACGGCGGCAAGCAGCACGGCGAAGAACAGCACCGGGCGCCGGTGGGCATAGAGGAAGGCCGCGAGTCTGGCGAGCATCAGCCCGTCGCCTCCAGTCGGCGTTCCGCGGACTCACACCACTCGATCATCCGCCCGGTGATGGCCATGCCCAGCTCGAGGGTCAACCGCGGACCCGTGTGCTTCGCGTGCGGTTCGATCGCCCTCAGCTGGGCGAGCTTGCGCTCCTGGCGCTCGCGCATCGCGCGGATGTTCTGGATCCGCTGCTCCGGGGTGACTTGATCGGAGAAGAACAGCTTCAGCATCCCCTCGTCGCGAAGCTCCCACAGCGGTTCGGTGGCGGACTCGAGCCAGCGATGCAGTGCCTCCTGGCCCTCTGGCGTCGCCTCGTAGACCATCCTCGGCCGACCGCCCGTCGGCTCGGGACGGCCGCGGATGAGCCCCTGCTCCTCGAGCCGCTTGAGCTCGGGATAGATCTGGCCGTAACTGGCCGCCCAGAAGTGCCGGGTCGATTTGTCGACGAGCTGCTTGATGTCATAGCCCGTGCGCTCGCCGAGCGAGATCATGCCGAGGATCACCCGTCCGGTGGCGGTGAGGAGCCGGAGTTTCGGGTTGAGGTCGCCATGCCTCGGCACGATACATCGGGCAGATGTATCTGTCAACTACGTGCGCATTTCCGCTCCCACGCGTCCTCGAGTAGTTCTTTGAGCAGAGCCTCCTCGGCCTTGGGCAACTCGACCCGGGCGGCGGCGAGCCGCTTGCCCCACCAGACCTCCTGGCAGATCTCCGGCCACCGCTGCACCGCGGTGAGGATTCCCGGCTCATCAAGCATCACGTTCATGTGCTCGGGATCCCACAGGGTGGCGAAGATTCGCTTCGCCACCCGGAACGACGGGCGGCCGTGGTGGTCCTGCTCGATGGCCTCGGGAAGCGACAGGGCCAGGACGCCTCGCGTCCTCGGCTGAGAGCGGCATGGGGGGATAATCGCGCCCGTGCCGGACTTCGCCCAGCCTTACGCGAAGAGGACGTCGCCCCCGATCCTCTGCGCCAGTTCACCGCCTGGTTCGAGGCTGCGCGCGCGGCCGGCATTCGGGCGCCCGAGGCTGTCGTGCTCGCCACGGCAACCCCGGACGGGGCACCCTCGGCGCGCATGGTGCTGCTCAAGCAGTGGGACGAGCGCGGGTTCGTCGTCTTCACCAACTACGAGAGCCGCAAGGGGGCGGAGCTCGCCGCCAATCCACGCGCGGCGCTTCTGTTCTATTGGGATCTGCTCGGGCGCCAAGTGAGGATCGAGGGAGGAGTGGCTCGCACCACGGCCGAGGAATCCGCCGCCTACGTCCGCACTCGTCCCCTGGGCAGCCAGCTCAGCGCGCTGGCCTCGCCCCAGAGCCAGCCGGTTCCGAACCGGGAGGCCCTTCGCAGCGGGTGGCCGAGCTCGCGGCGCGCTACGAGGGTCAAGAGCCTCCCGTGCCCGAATGGTGGGGTGGGTTTCGCCTCATGCCGGACAGTTACGAGTTCTGGCAGCACCGGGAGGACCGCCTCCACGACCGTCTGCTCTATCGGCGCGATGACGCCGGCAGCTGGAGGGTCGAGCGCCTGGCGCCCTGAGCGAGTCGGGCTCTCCGATGGCGGGTAGCCCTCGTAAGAGGAGAAGTCCAACCCGAGGAGGGAATTGCCATGGGAGATCGGACCCAGCGAGCCAAGGGCAAGGCCGAGGAGCTGAAAGGCAAGGCCAAGCGTCAGACCGGAAAAGCCGCCGGCCGTCCCGGCACCGAGACACGCGGAGCCGGGGAGGAGCTGAAGGGCAAGACACGCAACGCGGTCGGCAAGGCACGGAGCGCCGCTAAGAAAGCGACCCGCTGACCACGGCCGCCTCCGCGAGACGGGACGCGGTCGAGGCAACAAGATCGCGTCCCTTTCGCTTCCTGGTGCGCTCGGGCTTCGTCGCCCGAGCGATCACCTATGGCCTGATCGGGGCGATCGCCTTAGCCCTCGCCGTCGGCGCGGGCGCCGCGCCCGAGGCCCCCAATCAACAGGGCGCCCTGGCTCTGATCGGTCAGGCCCCGCTCGGCCGCGTGGCCGTGGCGGTCATCGCCGCCGGGCTGCTTGGCTACGCGCTCTGGAAGTTCCTGCAGGCGATCAACGGCCGCGGGCCGGAAGGCGGGGGCGGACCTGAGCTCAAGGATCGCATTGCCAACGCGGGTGGTGGGGTCGCCTACCTCATCTTCTTCGTCGTCGCGGTGCGCGTGTTGATGGGAACGCACTCGAGTGGGTCAAGCGACCCGCGTCAGACGGCGGGAGGCATCCTCGGCTGGCCCGGCGGCCCCCTGATCGTGGGCATCGGCGGAGCGGCCCTGATCGCGATCAGCGCCTACCAGGCATTCGACGCCATCCGCGGGAGCTTCGCCGACGACAGCAAGGTCGAGGAGATGAGCGGCGTCAGCTTGAACCTGTTCCTGGTCCTCGGGTTGATCGGGCTGGTCGCCCGAGCGCTCGTCTTCGCCCTCGTCGGCTACTTCCTGATCAGAACGGCGGTCGAGTTCAAGCCCAGCAGCGCGGTGGGGGTCGACGGCGCGCTCGCCGCGGTGCACAGCGAGCCGTACGGACCGGTACTGCTCGGACTTGTGGCGGGGGGCCTGCTCGTGTTCGCGCTGTTCTCGTTGCTGGAGGCGCGCTACCGGCAGTTGTAGGTGTCTTGTGGGGGCCGCCCGGGGCGCCTTCTGCCCGGGGCCGCCCGGGCGCCGCCTTCTGCCGGGCCGCCCGGGGCGCCCCGCCGAAGTTATCCTCGGCCGCGTGCATTTCACCGAGCTCAGCGCCCCCGAGCAGCGCGTGCTCGGCTGCCTGATCGAGAAGCGCTGGACGACCCCCGATCAATATCCCCTGTCGCTGAACGCGCTCCGGCTGGCCTGCAACCAGACGACGAATCGCGATCCCGTCACCGACTACGACGAGGCTACGGTCCGCGATGCCGCCCAGCGCCTGTCCCGCTACGGCCTCGCGCGCCTGGCCAGCGGTCACAGCAGCCGTGCCGTCAAGTACCGGCATCTGGCGGAGGAGGCCCTCGGCCTCGGTCGCGAGGAGCTGGCTGTCCTCGCCGTCCTGCTTCTCCGTGGTCCGCAGACGCCCGGCGAGCTCAAGGCTCGCACGGAGCGGATGGCGCAGCTGGGCTCGCTGGCCGACGTCGAACGGGTGCTGGGGGCCCTCGCCGAGCACGAGCTGGCCAGGCGATCCGAGCGCCGGCCGGGCCAGAAGGAAGATCGCTACGAGCAGCTGCTGGGTGGTGGGGGCGGCTGCGGACGGCGTGGCCGTTGCGGCGACCGGGGCCGCGCGGCGACCGGCGGCCCGCGGCCGCCTCGGTCCCGCAGCTCGACGGTGACCTCGCCGCCCGGGTGCAGGCGCTCGAGATCGAGGTGGCGCGACTGCGCGACGAGCTCGCGGCCCTGCGAGCCGGCTAACTCGGCAGCGCCAGCCCGATCAGGTAGGTGGCGCCGCCGACGATCACCCCGGCGAGTGTCATCTCCAGCCCCGCCGACCACCAGCTGCGCAGCGTTACCAGCGACTTGGCCGCGCCGACCAGGAAGTGCGCCACCAGCGACACGACGGCCGCCGCCACGATCGCGGCCGTGCCGGTCGTGATCATGAACGGGATGACCGGCACGATCGCGCCCAGGCCGGTCGAGATGCCCGCGGCCAATGCGGCCTGGGTCGGGTCGCCGCTGCCACCGTCGGCGCCCCCGAATTCCTCCACGGACAGCGTCTTGAGCATCGCGTCGGGGTTCTTCGCCATCTGCTCGGCCAGCTGGTCGGCCGTCTTCTCGTCGATCCCTTTGAGCTGGTAGAAGAGCGAGAGTTCCTCCTTCTCCTCTTCGGGGTGCTCGACGATCTCCCGCCGCTCGTGCTCGACGTTCGCCGCCGCGACCTCCGCCTCCGAGCGCTCGGCCAGGAAGGCGCCGGTGGCCATCGAGAGGGCGGAGGCGATCGCGCCGGCCAAGCCCGCGGTCAGCACCGCGCTCGAGCCGCCGGTCGCGCCCGACACGCCGGCGACGATTCCGAACACGGCCGCCAGGCCGTCGTTGGCGCCGTAAATCGCGCCCGAGATCCAGCCCCCGCCGGTGCGATGCCACTTCTCGCGCCCAAGGATCCGGTCCAGCCGGGTCCTCGCCCCGCGGATCGCGGGAGGCTCATCGGGAAAGACCGGATCGGCGCTCAGGCCACCGTCGACTGAGCCCTCGCCCGAGCGCATCTCCTGCACGGCGATCGAATGGGAACGCTCCTCCTTGCGGATCTCGCGCAAAAGCTGGTCGGTGACCGGGTCGCCGGTCGAGCGCTTGTAGAGATCGTCCGACCTCCTCGTCCTCCGCTGCCTCGCGCGCGGCCAGCAGCCGACCGATCGGAGCGATCTTGGCCTGGAGCCGGAGCCACAGCGGCAACCGGACGGAGGCCGGGTCGGGCACCGGGATCTGGAGCTCGCGCATCCGCGCTTCGAGCCGCTGGCGATGGCTGCTCTCCGCCTGCGCCATCCGGCGCAGGATGTCGGCCTCGCGCTCGGGCATCCGCTGGGCGATCAGGTCGTAGACCGAGCCGGCGACGATCTCGCCCCGCCACGCCTTGAGCAGACGTTCCTCGACCTCGTTTGAAGCGTGCGCCATCCGGAGCGAAGAGCGTAGTCACTCGTCGTTAGCCTTGGCCGGGTGCCTTCGATCGAGTTCCGCACGGCCCGGATCGACTCCGGTGCCGGGGCCTACCTCGCCCAGGCGATGCGGGATGAGATCGCCGTCATCTACGACGGCCTCGAGCTCGACGGGGCCCATATGCCCAAAGGCGGCGCGGCCGAGCTGAGCCCCCCTGACGGAGCCTTCCTGGTCGGATGCCTCAATGAGCGTCCCGTGTGCTGCGGGGGGATCAAGCGGCTTGATTCCGGGACCTGTGAGATTAAGCGGATGTACGTCGTGCCCGAATTCCGCGGACAGGGCGTGGCCCGTGCCCTGCTCCGGGCTCTCGAAGGCAAGGCCCGTGAGCTCGGCTACGCGGCCGCCCGCCTCGACACCGGGCCTAACCAGCCGCACGCCCACAGCCTCTACGTCTCCGAGGGCTACGCCGAGATCGAGAACTTCAACGACAACCCGGTCGCCGTGTTCTGGGGGGAGAAGGCGCTTTAGAGCCGCCCGTTAAGCCCGGGCCGCCGCTCGCCCGGCGGCTCGCCCGCCGCCGCTCGCCCCGGGCCGCCGCTCGCCCCGGGCCGTCCCGGGGCGCCCCGGGACGTCTACAGGATCCCGATCTCTGAGTTGTCGCCGACCAGGAACCGGTAAGCGCGCGGCTGGCGATGAGCGCGGCCGATGCGAACGTTGCGGCCCAGGAGCGAGGACTCCATCCGCCCGTCGAGATCGCGGACGATCGAACCGGCGAGCAGGATCGAGTGCTCGACCTCCGCATTCGCGATCTCACAACCTTCACCGACGGCCGTGTACGGGCCGATATAGCAGTCCGTCAGGTGCGCGCCACGACCGATGATCGCCGGGCCGCGGACCGCGCAGCGCTCGAGCCGCGCCTGGGGCTCGATCACCACCCGCCCGTCCACCTGGGACTCGATCAGTTCGCCCTCCACCCGGCTGTCAATCGTGTCGAGGACCAGCCGGTTGGCCGCGAGCATGTCCTCGAGGCGGCCGGTGTCCTTCCACCACCCGCGCACGATGTGCGGCTCGACTCGCCTGCCCTGGTCGACCAAGTGCTGGATGGCGTCGGTGATTTCGAGCTCGCCCCGGGCCGAGGGTTCGATCGCCCGGGCGGCGTCGTGAACGCACGGAGTGAACATGTAGACCCCGACCAGGGCCAGATCGGTCTGCGGCTCGGGCGGCTTCTCGATTAATCGCGTCACCTTGCCGCCGGTCAGCTCGGCCACGCCGTAGTGCTCGGGATCGTCGACCGGCGTTAGCAGGATGAGCGCGTCCGGCCCGTGCTCGCGGAATGCCGCGACCAGGTCCTCGATGCCGCCCTGGAGCAGGTTGTCGCCGAGGTACATGACGAACGGCGAGGCGCCGAGGAAGGGCTCGGCGGTGAGCACCGCATGGGCGAGACCGGCCGGCGCATCCTGGACGATGTAGGTGAGCTTCACCCCGAACCGGGATCCGTCCCCGGCCGCGGCCTGGATTTCATCCCCGGTCTCCGGGGCGATGATGATCCCGACGTCAGCGATCCCCGCCTGGGCCATGGCCTCGATTCCGTAGAACAGGACCGGCTTGTTGGCCACCGGCACCAGCTGCTTCGCACTGGTGTGGGTGATCGGCCGCAGGCGGGTTCCCTTGCCGCCCGAGAGGATCAAGCCCTTGAGTTGGTCCATTGGAGGCGGAGCGTACCGTCGTATGAGCGCCTGGGCGCTCGGGGCTCAGCGGGCGATCGAGCCGGCGCCGGCGGCGATCGTCTCGGCGGCAGTGCGGGCCGCCTCGCGGGCGTCCTCGGGCTCGAGCACGACCGCGTCCCCGGCTTCCTTGAGCACGTCCCGCACCAGGTAGCGGAGTCCGGCGAAACCACGCTCGACGATCACCGCCCCGTCCTCGAGCTCGCTGACCACGCGCCGCTCCTCGCGCGCCCAGCGCGCCCGCTCGGGCGAGATCCACACGCGCGCCCGGCGCGAGGCCGGAACCTCGCCCGTCCGCGGCCAGCCGTCGACGTCCGCTGCGGGATCGACGTCGGGCCGCGGCTCGAACTCCTCCTCGGTGACCGAGGCCGACTTGATCCGGTCAAGCCGGAAGTGACGCACGTCCTCGCGGGTCGGATCAAACGTGGCCACGTACCAGCCCTCCCGACCGTTGATCAGCGCATAGGGCTCGACCAAGCGGGTCGAGAACTCGTCCTCGTTCTCCTTGTAGTACTCGAAGGACAGCAGCCGGCGGCCGGCGATCGCGCGCGAGACCTCAGCCGCGATCTCCGCGTCGTCACCACCTGGCGCGGCGATCTGGAGGCCCTCGTGCACGGGATCTTCGCCCAGCGCCGCGACCACCTTCTTGCGCACCGAAGCCAGCGAGCCCTCGGGGATGTGCTCGCCGATCAGATCGATCGCCGCGATCAGCGCCTTGGCCTCAACGGGCAGCAGCCGCGCCGGCCGGGCGAACGAGTCGCCGTAGGGCTCGGGATCGATTTCGATCATCCCGTCCGCGCCGATCTCGGCGTAGAGCACATACGTCCCGGCGCCGAAGTTGACCACGTTGAGGACCGAGATGTCCTCGCGCAGCTCCTGCTCGGAGATGTTCAGCGCGGTGCAGAGCTCGTTCGCATCGAGCCGGCGTCCGGCCCGGCCCGCCTCGATCAGGATGCTGGCCAGCGTGACCAGGCGGGCGAAGCGCTCGGGGCGGATCGCGGCCTCGGGGTCGTGACCGTTGGTGCCCGGTTCGCTCGCCGCGCCGCCGTCGCCCTCGGGGCCTCGGCTCGGGGCCGGGGCGGCCAGCTCGGGCTCCCCCGTGTGGCGGTCGATGAGGAGCTTGACGCGGTCAAGCAGTTGGTTGGCCAGGGCGGGCGGCCCGACGATCCGAGCGTGTTCCCCCAGCCCCAGCACCCAGGCGATGAGCTGGCGCGAGTCGGAGTAGCTGGTCACGAAGATCCTGTCGCCATCGTCGTCTGCGGGGCGCATCTCGCCGTACGGCCCGAAGTGGCGCTCGATCTGCCAGGCGATTCGGTTGGCGATCCACACCTCGGCTGTCCCGACGGGTTGACCGAACTGCCAGTCGATCCGGTTGGCGTAGGCCCGCGGGTCGAAGTCCGCCGGGCGCTGGAAGTCGTGCTCGGCCTTGGTCGCGTAGCCGACCTTGCCGCGGATCCGGGAGAGGCGGAAGACTCGGATCGCGTCCCGGTCGTGCGCCCGGCCGACCAGGTAGAACTGGCCGCCCTGGTAGAGCAGCTGGTACGGGTCGACGAGCCGGTTTCCCACCTCGTCGCGGCCCATCGTGTAGTAGTCGAACACGATCCGCTTGCGGCGAAAGATCGCGGTCTCGATCTTGGCCAGGCGCTGCGAGATCTCATGACCGCCCGCGGCTCCGGTGATGCCGAGCGCGACGGTCTGCTGAGCGGGCGCGCTGAGCGGGCTGGGCCGCCCCCACGAGATCTGTTGGAGGGCCAGCCGCAGCGGCTCGGCGTAGGCGAACTCCCCGTCAAGGAGGTGCAGGGCCGTGTGCAGGGCAGCCAGCTCCTGATCGGTGAACTCGATCGCGGGAAGATGGAAGTTCTCCGAGGGCAGGGAGTAGTTCTCCTGCTCGACCAGGCCATCGGCCGGTTTCTCGACCGACAGCACGATCCCCAGGGCCTCCAGCTCCGAGCGGTCGGCGTAGAAGCGACGCGCGAATGCGTCCTCGTTCATCACGCTGTAGCCCTCGACATCGCGCCTGATCTCCTGGGCAGTCACCGGCCGGCGCTCGGCCATCAGATAAGAGATCAGCGACAGCTGACGAATCAGCTTTTCGGTGTCTTTAGCCATGCCCCCGCACACTGTAGTTAAGGACTGCCAAGCCCCGGCCCACCCGCCCCCGCACCCGACCGCTATTTGCGGTGATTTGGCACGGCGTGGGGAAGGCGTTGCCGGGGCGGTCTTGTGTCGGGGGCGTGGGCGCGGGGCCGGGGGTCGGAGGCCGGGGGCCGGGGGCCGGAGGTCGGGGGCCGGGGGCCGGGGGCCGGGGGCCGGAGGCCGGGGGCCGGAGGCGCGTGGGGGATTACTCGTTCTATATCCGAGAAAGCCCCCAGGCTGGCGCGACTCGGTCGCTCAGCCGCTACCTCATGGGGCGTCCGAACCATCCCGCGCCCCAGGTGATGGGGATTTGCGTCCATATCGGCCACTGATCCCCCGACCCGCCCGGGCAACCCGACCCGCCCGGGCAACCCGACCCGCCCGGGCACCCCGACCGCCCGGGCACCCCGACCGCCCGGGCACCCCGACCGCCCGGGCAACCCGACCCGCCCGGCGCGGAGGCCTAAGCCGCTTCCCGCTCCTCCCCCGGCCGCCCCGCAAAGTAAGCCCCGCCGCCCAGGGCCTTGTCGAACGCCGACCATTGCTCGCCGGCCGGCAGCTCCTTCTCGAGGCGGTCGAAGGAGCCGAGGCGGCCGCCGAGGTTGTCGATCATGTGGACGAGGGTGGCCTCCCGGGTACAGGGCACGACGGGGCTGCCGTGCTCCAGCGAGCCGTGGTGGCTGAGAATGATGTGCAGCACGGCCTGCTCGAGCTCGGGCGGGAAGCCGCCCAGCTGCTCGATCAGCCTGCGCACCAGGTAGTAGCCGAGCGGGATCTCGCCGAACAGCCGCCCGTGATCGGACAACGAGATTGCGCCGCCGTCGACCTCGTAGGCCTCGAGCTTGCCGATGTCGTGCAGCAGCGCGCCGGTCACGGCGATGTCGCGATCGATCCCCGGGAAGGTGGCGGAGATCGCACTCACCGCCTGGGCGACTGTTAGGCAGTGCTCGAGCAGCCCGTGGCGGTACGCCTGGTGGTAGCGCTTGGCCGCCGGGGCGTCGCGGTAGCTGGCCCAGGTCGAGGAGCGCTCCCCGAACACCAGGGCGAGCAGGCGGCGCAGATGCGGGTTCTGGATCGTGGCCAGCAGCTCGCGCAAGTCGTTCTCCATCTGGCCGGCGTCGCGAGCGGGCCCGTCAAGCAGGTCCTCGTGGCAGTACTCGTCCGGGCGGGCGGCGCGCACCGAGGCCAGCGCCAACTGCGGACCGAAGCGCGGATGCTGCGCGAAGCGCCCGGCGCACCACACGATCTCTCCGGCCCGGCAGATCTCACGGGCAGCGGCGACCTCGTCCCACACCATGGCGGGAACGCTGCCGGTGCGATCGCCCAGCACCAGGCGCAGGTAATCGCCCCCGTCGCGACGCCGGCGGACCTCGATCTCCCGCACCAGCAACGCCTGCGCGATCTCGATTCCGTCTGCAAATTCCCGGACTTTCATGGCTCACGAAGATAAAGTGGCCTGCGGACGACAGCCATGGACCGAACAGCGATAGTCACGGGAGGAACGGGCGGACTTGGCGCCGGCGTCACCCAACGCCTACTCGACGATGGCTACCGCGTCATCGTTCCCTGGCTCTTCGAGCAGGAGCTCGAGCGCGTGCAGCAGCGGGACGGACTCGAGCTGGTCGAAGCCGACCTGAGTGAACCGGAGGCGGTCAAAGCCGTGGTCGACAAGGCAGCCGAAGAACCCCAGGCGCCCCTCACGGGCCTCGCCAACCTCGTCGGCGGCTTTGCCATGGGCGCGCGGGTGCACGAGACCCCGCTCGAGGAGTTCGAAAAGCAGTTCCGGCTCAACCTCCGCCCCACATACCTGATGACCCAGGCCGCCGTGCCCCACATGATCGAGCACGGTGGCGGCTCGATCGTGTGCGTCGGGACGCGCGCCGCCGTGCAGCCGTTCCCCGGCGCGGCCGGCTACATCGCCTCGAAGGCAGCCGTGATCGCGTTCGCCCAGGCGGTCGCGGCGGAGTACAAGAAGGACGGCGTTCGTTGCAACGCGATCCTGCCCAGCGTGATCGACACGCCCGGCAACCGAGCATCGATGCCCAACGCCGACCACGACAAGTGGGTCAAGCCGGCCGAGATTGCGGGCGTCATCGCCCACCTGCTCTCGGACGACTCCCGACCCACCAGCGGGGCGGCGATCCCCGTTTACGGCCGCGCCTGAGTCAACGCTCCCCAGAGGGGTAGGATCACCGACTTATGGAACGTAAGTGGTGGACCCTGATCGTCGTCTGCATCGCGACGTTCATGTTGCTGCTCGACATCACGATCGTGAACGTCGCGCTGCCCAAGATCGCGACCGACCTGCACGCCAGCTTCACCGACATCCAGTGGGTGATCGACGCCTACGCGCTGACGCTCGCCTCCGTCCTGCTCACCGCTGGATCGCTCGCCGACCTGCTCGGCCGCAAGCTGATCTTCTCGATCGGGCTGGCCCTGTTCTCGCTCACCTCGCTGCTGTGCGCGCTCTCGCCGAGCGCGCTCTTCTTGATCATCGCCCGGGCGGGCCAGGGCATCGGCGGGGCGATTATGTTCGCCACGGCGCTGGCCCTGCTGGCGCAGGAGTTCCACGGGCGCGAGCGCGGCACCGCCTTCGGCGCCTGGGGCGCGACGATCGCCGCCTCGGCCGCGGTCGGCCCGCTGCTCGGTGGGTTCCTCACCGAGGTCTTCGGCTGGCCCTCGATCTTCCTGATCAACGTCCCGATCGGGATCGCCTGCGTCGCCCTGACCCTGTCCAAGGTGGCCGAGTCGCGGAACCCCGAGAACTCGCGGCTGGACTGGATCGGGACGGTCACCTTCACCGGCGCGCTGTTCCTGATCGTGTTCGCGATCATCCGCGGCAACGCCCTGGGCTGGGGGAGCACGGTGATCGTCTCCCTGTTCGCGGGCGGCGTGGTGCTGCTGGTCCTGTTCCTGATCTCGCAGTTCACGCGCGAGAACGCGATGTTCGACGTCACCCTGTTCCGCAAGCCGACCTTCAGCGGCGCCTCGATCGTCGCCTTCACGATCTCGGCCGCGATGTTCGCGATGTTCCTCTACCTGGTGCTCTACCTGCAGACGAGTCTCAACCTCTCTCCGCTGCAGACCGGTCTGCGCTTCCTGCCCTTCACCGTGATCTCGTTCTTCGTGGCCGCCGTGTCCGGGAACCTGTCGACTCGCGTCCCGGTGCGCTTTCTGCTCAGCGGGGGCCTGCTGATGACGTCGCTCGGCCTCCTGCTGATGCGCGGTCTCACAGTCAACTCGCACTGGACGGCGCTGCTGCCCGGGTTCATCGTCGCGGGGGCCGGCGTCGGGCTCGTCAATCCGGCGCTCGCGTCGACCGCGATCGGCGTGGTCCCGCCGCAGCGAAGTGGGATGGCCAGCGGCATCAACAACACCTGCCGGCAGGTGGGGATCGCCACCGGGATCGCCGTCCTCGGGGCGATCTTCCAGAGCTCGCTGAGCAGCGGCATCGCGCCCAAGCTCGCGGGCACGCCCGCGGCCGGTCAGGCCAGCACGATCGCCCGCGCCGTCGCGGCCGGCGGCGCCCAGCAGGTGATCGCCAAGGTGCCCGCGCCCGAGCGGGCCAGGGCCGCCCTGGCCATCCATGCCTCCTTCGCCAGCGCGCTCAACGACATCCTGCTGGTGGGCGTGATCGTGGCGTTTGCCGGCGCCGTGCTCGGGCTAATACTGGTCCGCGGCAGCGACTTCGCCACCTACGGCGCGGCCCAGCCCGCACCGTCGGCCGCAGGCTGAGACCGTGATCCAACCGCTCTTCGAGCATCGCCTGACACTCGCGGGCTATGAGACCCGAGTGCTCGAGCTGGAGGGGGACGGAACGCCGCTCCTCTTCTTCCACGGCTATGCCGACAGCGCCGACACCTGGCGCCACACCCTGGACCGCCTCGCCCGCCGCGGTCGTCGGGCGGTCGCGGTCGATCTCCCCGGCTTCGGCGCCGCCGATCCACTCGACCCCGACCCGGTCCTGCCCCAGCTCGACGAGTTCGCTCACGCTGCCGCCCGCTACCTCGCGGGCCGGCCCAAGCAGCCCGTGCTCGCGGTCGGCAACTCGCTCGGCGGGTGCGTGGCCCTGCGGCTGGCCGAGCGCCACCGTGCGGACCTGAGCGGGGTGGTCGGGGTCGCCCCGGCGGGGCTGGCCATGAGCCGCCTGCTCTACCTGGTCGAGCGCGACCCGCTCCTGCGCTCGCTGCTCGCCGTTCCCGCTCCGGTCCCGAGCGCGGTGCTGCGCGCGGCCGTGGCCCGGCTCTACCGCCAGCTCGCCTTCGCCTCGCCCGGCCGGGCCGACGGCGGCGTCGTCTCGGCCTTCACCTACCACCACCGCGAGCGGGCGATGGTGGCGCGCTACCTCGCCACCGCCCATCGCCTCCTCCCCGAGCTCCGCCACGCCTTCCAGCTCGAGCGGATCTCGGTGCCGGTGCTGCTCGTGTGGGGCGATCGCGATCGCCTGGTCTTCCATCGCGGCGCCCAAGAGGTCATCGACGCGGTCCCGGGCACCCGGCTCGAGCTACTGCGGGGCATCGGCCACTGCCCGCAGGTCGAGGCGCCCGAGCGCTTCACCGAGCTGCTGCTCGAGTTCAGCCCGGAAGCGCCCGCGGTCGCGGCTTAGGACAGGGGCTCTGACCCGAGGGCCGGGCGCCGGGGGCGCTGTGTATCGCCGGGCCCGGGCATCCCGCCCGCGACCGCCGCCCCCTACAGCCCCGGCGGATGCCTCACCGAGAAGCTGGCCAGGTTGGACTCGTCCGCGCTGCGGTTGGACCAGCGGGTCCCGGTCTCGGCCAGCGCGACGGTGTCGAACCGCAATCCGGCCACGTACATGAAGGTGTGACCGGCATTGGCGAAGATCGTGATCCACTTGCCGGGACCGGGCTCGCCCCAGTTCATGAGCTGGCCCGAGGTGACGGTGGTGTTGAGCAGCCCCGACGCGGCGAGCACGAAGCTGAGCGAGCCCGAGCAGTCGTAGGCCGTGTCCTCGAAGGTCCCGTGCCCGCCCCCGAAGCGGTAGGGGAGGTGGGCGATCTCGTTGCCGGCGGCGATCACCTGCTGGACCACGCCGGGCGCGTTGGCCGGCGCGAGGGCTAGGCCGCCCGAGGTCAGGGTGGCCCGTGAGGTGCTCGCGCTGAGGCCGCTCTGGGCGAGCTCCTGGCGGATCACGGTGTCGGATACCGGCTGGGGGAGGCTGCCCGAGCTCGACCCCGATCCGGACGCGGGGCCGACGCTGACGACGCCCGGGTCATTTCCACCGCCACTTGCTTGGGGGGCGGCCCCGGCCACCGGCTCGACGACCTGGGGATGGGCATGCAGCACGGGGGCGCTGGCGCCCCCGGGGTGATCGGCCGTCGGCGTGTCGCGCTGCTCGGTCTTCACCGTGCCGCAACCGGCCAGCGCGCAGGCGAGCAGCAGGCCGAGGGTCAGACCGCCTCTCCGCATGGCGGCCAGTATGCCGCGCCGGGCGCCGGCCCGCGCCGGGCCGCTCAGTCCTCGAACTGGCCCGAGTAGAGGGCGAAAACCGCCCCCTGGGGATCCTGGGCGATCGCGATCGTGCCCACGCCGATATCCGTCGGCCCAGCGACCTCGCTGCCACCGAGCTCGATCACCGTGGCCGAGGTGGCTTCGATGGTGTCGGTTCCGAAGTAGACGAGCCAATGGGGTGGGGTTTCGGGCGGCATCACCGAGCGAATGCCACCATTGCCATGACCATCCTGGTTCTGGATCGTCATGTACGGGCTTTCCATCCCCTCCATCGGCTGAATCTTCCAATCGAATAAGTCCGAATAGAACTGGGCGGATGCCTCCATGTCGGGCGTCGCCAGCTCATTCCAGGACAGGGCTCCGGGCGCGTTGACCAGGGAGGCGCCGATGTGAGTCTTGGGCTCCCAGACCAGGAAGTAGGCGCCCTGGGGATCCTGGACCACTCCCATCCGGCCCACGTCCATGACGTCGAAGGCCGGAGCGTGGATCGTCGCGCCCAGCTCCTGCGCCCGGTCAAGTGAGCGCTCCGCGTTCTCGACCGTGATGTAGGAGTTCCACGTCGGGGGCGCCCCGGCGTCGCGTTGCTGCTGGGGTTGGGGGGAGATCGCCGCCACGTCCTTGCCGCCGATCCTGGCCATCGAGTAGTAGGCGTCGTCGCCCACCGGGTGGTCGACCGTCTCCCAGCCGAACAGCGCCCCGTAGAACGCCTTGGCCCCCTCCTGGTCCTGCGTGGTCAGATCTGTCCAGCTGAAAGTTCCCGGCGTATAGCTCGTTCGTTCACCCATGGCCGCGACCCTACCACCGCCATGCCTAGACTCCGCGCATGTCCAATTACTCGATCAAGAACCTGAAGGAAGTCGATGACTCGGCGCAGGACCGCGGCCCCGAGCTCGAGGCGCGGTTTGGGCGCAAGCACCTGAACTCCCAGGAGCTCGGGGTCAGTTATTTCCGCTACGGCCCCGGTTACAAGGCGCCCTACGGCCATCGTCATCACGAGCAGGAGGAGGCGTACGTGGTGGTCGGCGGCTCCGGCCGGCTGAAGCTCGACGACGAGGTGGTCGACGTTCAGCAGTGGGATGTGGTGCGGGTCGCGCCAGAGGTCGTGCGGGGCTTCGAGGGCGGGCCCAACGGCCTCGAGATCATCGCCGTCGGCGGTACCAAGCCCGAGGGGGGCGACGGGGAGATGGTCAAGGACTTCTGGCTCGACTAGCCCCGGCGATGAAGCCCTGAAACAGGCGCCCGGCGTCGCGCGTGGCCCGGGCGGTCTCGCGCGCGGTGTCCTCGAGCATGGCCGGGCCGTCGAGCAGCGCGTCCTCGCCCGCCGTCCGTACCCAATGCTCGACGATCTCCTCCGTCACCTCAGGATGAAACTGAAGGCCGAGGTGCCTATATGTACCGCGTGCGCCTCCTCGGCGGCGCGCTCTTTACCCTTCAGCGCGATGCGCGTACTGATCACGGGCGCCGGCGGGATGCTGGGCAAGGACCTCATCGCCGCGTGCACCGACGCCGGCCACGACGTCACCGCCCGCGCCCGGGCCGAGCTCGACATCACCCAGGCCGGCATGGTCACGGACGCCGTGCGCGAAAGCACGCCCGAGGTGGTGTTCAACTGCGCCGCCTACACCAACGTCGACGGGGCCGAGGCCGAGATCGGACCGGCCTTTGAGATCAACGGCGACGGGGCGGCGAACGTGGCCCGCGCGTGCGCCGAGGCGGGCGCGTGGGTCATCCACCTCTCGAGCGACTACGTCTTTGACGGCGCTAAGCGCGAGCCGTACGTCGAGTCCGATCATCCTGAGCCGCTGTCCCAGTACGGCGCGTCCAAGCTCGCAGGCGAGCGAGCGGTCGCGCAGGAGGCGCCCGAGCGGCACACGGTCGTGCGCTCCTCGTGGCTGTTCGGTACGGGCGGTCCCTGCTTTCCGGCCACCATGCTCCGCCTGGCCCGCGAACGTGGCGAGGTGACGGTGGTCGACGATCAGGTCGGCTGTCCCACCTACACCGGCCACCTGGCCGCAGCGCTCCTTTCGCTGGCCCAGTCGCCGCCGGTCGGCATCGTCCATCTGGCGGCGGCCGGGGAGTGCTCGTGGTACCGCTTCGCCGTCGAGGTGATCGCGGCCGCTGGCGTTCGCTGCGAGGTCAAGCCGGGGACCACCGAGGACACGGACCGGCCGGCCCCGCGGCCCGCCTACAGCGTGCTGGGCAGCGAACTCACCGGTGTCCCCACGCTCCCCGATTGGGGACAGGGCCTGTCGGCGTACATGGCGGAGGGGATGGCGGTGCGATGAGGCTGCTCGTGTGCGGCGGGGCCGGGTTCATCGGCTCGAGTTTCGTGCGCCTGCGCGTGCGCGAGCACGGCGACCAGGTGACGGTGCTCGACAAGCTGACCTACGCCGGCCGGCGGGAGAACCTGCACGACGTGCTCGATCAGATCGAGTTCGTCCACGGAGCGATCGAGGATCCGGTGGCGGTCGCCGACGCCGTTGCCGGCTGCGACGCGATCGTCAACTTCGCCGCCGAGACGCACGTCGATCGTTCGATCACCGGTCCCGAGGCGTTCATCGTCACCAACATGCAGGGCACCCACGTGCTGCTCGAGGAGGCGCGCGTGCGCGGGCTGCGCTACGTGCAGGTCTCGACCGACGAGGTGTACGGCTCGATCGAGCAGGGGTCCTTCACCGAGGACTCCCCACTGGCCCCGTCCTCGCCCTACAGCGCGACCAAGACGGGCGCGGACCTGCTCGTCTCGAGCTACTTCCACACCTACGGGCTGGAGACGCTGATCTGCCGGGGCTCGAACAACTACGGCCCCTACCAGTACCCGGAGAAGCTGATCCCGCTGATGATCCTCAACGCGCTGGCGGGCGACCGGCTGCCGGTCTACGGCGATGGCCGCAACGTGCGCAACTGGCTGTTCGTCGAGGACTTCGGCCGCGGGATCGGCCACGTGCTCGAGCACGGCGCGCCGGGGCAGGCGTACAACTGCGGCGGCCCCGACGAGTGCGAGAACCTGGCCGTGGTCGAGCGCGATCCTCGCGCTGACCGGGGCCGACGAATCGCTGATCGAGTACGTCACCGATCGCCCCGGTCACGACCGGCGCTACTCGCTCTCCTCCGAGAAGCTCGGTGCCCTCGGGTGGGCGGCGCAGGTGCGCTTCGAGGAGGGGCTCGAGCGGACCGTGCGGTGGTATCGCGACAACGGCTGGTGGTGGGAGCCGATCCGCTCCGGCGCGTACCGGGAGTACTACGAGCGCCACTACGGGCGCGCGCTGAAGGGGTGAGCGTCGAAACGGGAGCCGCCCGCGGCGCGGGGGCGGCACGCCCCGCCGCCGGAGGTGCGGCTGCCACGCCAGCGCCTGCGCCTGCTGCGCGCGGCGGCCGCTGGAGTTCGCCGAGCGCGGCTACGCCGGCGCGAGCTCGGAGTCGATCAGCCGGCGGGCCGGGATGTCGAAGGCGACCTTCTACGAGCACTTCGCCAACAAGGAGGAGTGCATCGTCGCGCTGTTCGATACCGCGGCCGAGACCGTCGGGCGCTGCGATCGGCGAGCGCGGCCCGGGGGGCCGGCGGGGCGACGCGCGCCAGCGGATGCAGGCGGGCACGCGCGCCTTCCTGACCGCCGTGGCCGAGCATCCGCGACTACGCGCAGACGCTGCTGGTGGAGATCATCGGCGCCGGCCCGCGCGCCGCGCAGCGTCGCGACCAGATCGTGCAGGGGTTCGCCGAGGTGCTCGACGCTGAGAACGCGGTGGCCGCCCAGCGCGGCCTGATCGCCCGCTTCGCCTCCCCCTATGACGCCTACGCCATCGTCGGGGCGATCACCGAGCTGGTCTCGCGCCAGGTCCGTCTGGGCGAGCCGGCCGACGTGCTCGAGCTCGCCCCGGTGATCGACCGGATGATCGAGGGCCTGCTGGCAGCCGGCCGTCCGTGAGCTCGCTCGGCGAGCTCGAGCGCGAGGTCACCGCCTGCCGCCGCTGCCCGCGGCTCGTGGCCTGGCGCGAGGAGGTGGCGCAGGTCAAGCGCGCCGCCTTCGCCGGCGAGGAGTACTGGGGTCGACCGCTGCCCGGGTTCGGCGATCCGGGCGCGCGCGCGTGCTGGTGCTGGGACTCGCGCCCGCGGCTCACGGCGGCAACCGGACCGGGCGGATCTTCACCGGCGACCGCTCGGGCGACTGGCTGTTCGCCGCGCTGTGGCGGGCCGGGTCGCCAACCAGCCGGAGTCGGTCGCCCGCGACGACGGACTGGCGCTGACGGACTGCTTCGTCACCGCGGCCGTGCGCTGCGCGCCGCCGGCCAACCGGCCCCTGCCCGTCCGAGCGCGACAACTGCCTGCCGCTGGCTCGAGGCGCGAGCTGTCGCTGCTGCCCGCGGTGCGGGTGATCGTGTGCCTGGGCGGGTTCGCCTGGGACGTCGCGCTGCGGGTGCTCGGCGGCGTGCCCGTGCCCGCGTCCGCGCCCGCGGTTCGGCCACGGCGCCGCGGCGAGCTCGGCCGCTTCACGCTGCTCGGCTGCTACCACCCCAGCCAGCAGAACACGTTCACCGGCCGGCTGACCGAGCCGATGATGGACGAGGTGCTCGCGCGGGCGCGCGGGAGACGGTCCGGTGAGCGCGAGGCTGACCGCCGTGTCGGTCCCGGACGACCGCGAGCGCTGGGACGGCGCTCGGCTTCGAGATCGTGCAGGGCGAAGTCCTGCCTCCCGGGCGTGCGGGTCGTGCTCGAGGCCAGCCGGATGGCGGTGGCCATCGACGGGGTGGCGCGTCCCCCCGACGGGCTCGCGCTCGACGCCGCGCAGGCGATCGCCCCGGTCTACAGCGACCACCCCAACGGCGCCACCGGGATCGACCACGTGGTGGCGCTGACGCCGGACTTCGACACGACTGCCGCGGAGCTCGAGCGGGCGGGTCTGCCGCTGCGGCGGATCCGGGATGGCGGCGGCTTTCGCCAGGGCTTTCGCCGCCTCGGCGGCCCGATCCTCGAGCTGGTCGAGGCTCGCGGGTCCCTGTTCCGGCCTGGTGGGGGCTGACCTTGATCGTCAAGGATCTGGAGGCGCTGCCCGCGGATTTGATCACCGCGCCCAAGCCGGCCCTGCAGCCCGGGCGGCTGATTGCCACCGCCCGTTCGCCGGGGACGCCGCTGGCCTTCATGACACCGGAAGGGGACGCACGGCCCCCCTTGGAAGCGGAGTACGAACCGACAGCTACATTGGACTTCGTGCCGCTGTCCGACTTCAGTCCCGTCACTCGCGACTGGTTCCTCGGGGCGTTCGAGGCGCCGACCCGAGCCCAGGCGCAGGCGTGGCCGGCGATCGCCTCGGGCGAGCACGTTCTGATCTCGGCCCCGACCGGATCGGGCAAGACGCTGGCCGCGTTCCTGTGGGGATCGACCGCTTGGCCGCCGCCGACGAGCCGCCCGACCATCCAGGGATCCGCCTCGTCTACGTCTCGCCGCTGAAGGCGCTCTCCTACGACATCGACCGCAACCTGCGCGCGCCGCTGCGGGGCATCGGCGCCGAGCTGAGGGTGGCCGTGCGCACCGGCGACACGCCCCAGCGCGAGCGCCAGGCGATGCTCCGCCAGCCGCCCGACATCCTCATCACCACGCCCGAGTCGCTCTACCTGATGCTGACCGGCCGCGCCCAGGAGCTGTTCGCGGCGCACGCAGTGGTGCATCGTCGACGAGATCCACGCCGTGGCCTCGACCAAGCGCGGCGCCCACCTGGCGCTGACGCTCGAGCGCTTGGTCGAGGCGGCCGGCCGCGACGTCCAGCGGATCGGCCTGTCGGCCACCCAGAACCCGCTCGAGGAGGTGGGCCGGTTCATGGTCGGCCCGGGCCGGAGCTGCCGCATCGTCGACACCGGCGTGCGCAAGGAGCTCGATCTGGAGATCCAGGTGCCGGTCGAGTCGATGGTCGAGCCCGAGAGCACTCCGGCCCCCGAGCTCGATCCCCTGCTCGGCGGCTCGGAGGCCACCCGGCGCTCGATCTGGCCGGCCATCTATCCCGAGCTGCTCGAGCTGGTCCAGGCCCACCGCTCGACGATCATCTTCGTCAACAACCGCCGCGCGCGCCGAGCGGCTGGCCTTGCGGCTGAACGACCTGGCCGAGCGGGAGATCGCCCGCGCCCACCACGGCTCGCTCGCCCGCGAGGAGCGGACGGTGGTCGAGGAGATGCTGAAGGCGGGTGAGCTGCCCTGCCTGGTCGCCACCTCGAGCCTCGAGCTGGGCATCGACATGGGCGCGGTCGATCTGGTGATCCAGGTCGAGTCGCCCAAGTCGGTGGCGCGCGGCCTTCAGCGGATCGGGCGCGCCGGCCACTCCGTGGGCGACGTCAGCCGCGGGCGCATCTTCCCCAAGTTCCGCGCCGACCTGCTCGAGTGCGCGGTGGTGGCCAAGCGGATGCGCGAGGGGGCGATCGAGACCACTGTCGTCCCGCGCAACCCGCTCGACGTGCTCGCTCAGCAGATCGTCGCCATCGCCGCCGCGGCCGAGCCCGAGCCGGTGGCGGTGGATGAGCTATTCGCGCTGATCACCCGCACCCACTCCTACGCCGAGCTCAGCCGCGGCCAGCTCGAGAACGTGCTCGACATGCTCGACGGCCGCTACCCCTCGACCGAGTTCGCCGAGCTCCGCCCGCGGATCATCTGGGACCGGCTCGGGCGGCACGATCCGCGCCCGGCGGGGCGCGCGCCAGCTCGCGGTGACCAACGCCGGCACGATTCCCGATCGCGGGCTGTACGCGGTCACGCTGCCCGACGGCCGCCGGGTCGGCGAGCTCGACGAGGAGATGGTCTACGAGGCCCGGCCCGGCCAGACCTTCCTGCTCGGGGCGAGCACGTGGCGGATCGAGGAGATCGGCCGCGACCGAGTGATCGTCACCCCCGCCCCCGGGCTGCCTGGGGCGGTCCCATTCTGGAAGGGCGACGGGGTGGGGCGCCCGCGTGAGCTGGGCGAGGCGATCGGGGCTTTCGCCCGGTGGGCGGTCGAGCAGCCGGCCGCGGTGCTGGAGCGCGACTACGACCTCGATCGCCGGGCGGCAAACAACCTGATCGAGTTCCTGCGCGAGCAGCAGGCGGCCACCCGGGTCGTGCCCTCCGACCGGGCGGTGGTGATCGAGCGCTTCCGCGATGAGATCGGCGACTGGCGGCTGTGCGTGCTCAGCCCGTTCGGCGGCCGCGTGCACGCGGCCTGGGGCCTCGCCCTGAGCGCCCGGATCCGCGAGGAGCTGGGACTCGAGTCCGACGCCATCTGGTCAGACGACGGGATCATCGTCCATCTCCCCGACGCCGACGAGCCGCCCGGCGCCGACCTGGTCCTGATCGAGCCCGACGAGGTCGAGGACCGGGTGGTGGCCGAGCTCGGCTCGAGCGCGCTGTTCGGGGCGCGCTTTCGCGAGAACGCCGGGCGGGCGCTGCTCATTCCCCGGGCGCGGCCGGGCAAGCGCACGCCGCTGTGGCAGCAGCGGCTGAAGTCGCAGTCGCTGCTCGAGGTGGCGCGCGACTACGGCGAGTTTCCGATCGTGCTCGAGACCTACCGCGAGTGCCTGCGCGACGTGCTCGACGTGCCCGGCCTGACCGAGCTCCTGGCCCGGCTGCACCGACGCGAGATCAGCCTGGTCGAGGTCGAGACGCCCACCGCTTCTCCCTACGCCTCCTCGCTCCTGTTCGACTACGTCGCGACCTACATGTACGAGGGGGACACGCCGAACGCCGAACGCCGCGCGGCGGCGCTGTCGCTCGACCGTGACCTGCTGCGCGAGCTGCTCGGCCAGGAGGAGCTACGCGACCTGATCGATCCGGCCGCGCTGGAGGAGGTCGAGGCCGACCTCCAGTTCCTCTCCGAGCGCCGCCGCGCCGCCACCCGCGACGGCCTGCACGACGTGCTGCGCGCGCTGGGCGACCTCAGCTCGCTCGAGGCGGCGGCCCGGGTGCTTCCGGGAGTGGACGGCGAGGCGATGCTGGCCGAGCTCGAACGGGAACGGCGGGCGGTCAGGGTCCGCCTGGGCGGCGAGCCGCGGTGGATCGCCGCGGCCGACGCCGGCCTCTATCGCGACGCGCTCGGGGCGGCGCCCCCCGGTGGCCTGCCGGCCGCCTTTCTCGAAGATGTGCCCGGGGCGCTGACCCGGGTGCTCCGCCGCTACGCGGCCACCCACGGGCCGTTCACGAGCGACGAGCTCCGCGCCCGCTACGGCGTCGACTGCTCGGCCGCGCTCGGCGAGCTCGAGCGCGAGGGCGACCTGGTCCAGGGCGAGCTGCGCCCGGGGGGCGCGTCGCGGGAGTGGTGCCATCCCGAGGTCCTGCGCCGCCTGCGCCGGGCGTCACTGGCCGTGCTGCGCAAGGAGATCGAGCCCGCCGACCAGCGCGCCCTGGCCCGGTTCGCGCCGCGCTGGCACGGGATCGACCGCCATCCGGCCAGCGGAGCCGGGATCGACCGCCTGCGCGAGGCGCTGGTCCCGCTCCAGGGGCTGGCGCTGCCGGCCGAGGTGTGGGAACGCGATGTCCTGCCGCGGCGGGTGGGCGCGTACTCGCCCTCGTGGATGGACCAGCTGTGCGCCAGTGGCGAGCTCGTGTGGGTGGGGGCGGGCGCGCTCGGGCGCAACTCAGGCCGGGTGGCGCTCTACTTCCGCGACGACGTGAGCCTGCTCGGGCCGCCCCCGTTCAAGGGCTCGCCCCCCGACTCCGACGCCCACGCCGCGGTGCGCGAGCGGCTGGCCGCGGGGGCGTGCTTCTTCACCGACCTGCTGACCGACGTCGAGCTCGCCCCCGAGGAGCTCCAGGAAGCGCTTTGGGACCTGGCCTGGGCGGGTCAGGCCACCAACGACGCCTTCGCCCCCCTGAGGGCGCCCCGGCTGACGCTGGCCCGGGCGCAGCGCGACCGCCTGCGGGCGACCCGGGGCGGCCGGTTCGCCGGGCGCCGGCGCGCCGGCACCGCGGCCCAGGTCCAGGGGCGGTGGTCGCTGACCGCGTCGCTGTTCCGCGACGACGTCGACCCGGCGGGACGGCGGCGCGCGCTGGCCGAGCTGCTGCTCGAGCGACACGGGATCATCACCCGCGAGCAGGTGCTGGCCGAGGGGATCCCGGGCGGCTTCTCCTCGATCTACTCGGAGCTCTCGCAGCTCGAGACGCTGGGCATCGCCCGCCGGGGCTACTTCGTCGAGGGCCTGGGCGGGGCCCAGTTCGCTCTTCCTGGCGCGGTCGAGCGGCTGCGCGCGAGCGACGAGGGCGAGGAGGCCCCGCTCGTGCTCGCGGCCGTCGATCCCGCCCAGCCCTACGGCGCCGCCCTGCCCTGGCCGCCGGACGCCCGCAAGGACGCGCGCGCCCCGGCGCGCGTGGCCGGGGCCTACGTGGTCCTGGCCGGAGGCGAGCCGGTCCTCTACCTGGAGCGGGCCGGCCGAGCGCTTCAGACCCTGGTGGCGGCCGACGACCCGCGCCTGCGGCCGGCGCCTCGAGGCGCTGGTCGATCAGGTTCACCGGGGGAAGATCAAGCGGCTGGCGCTCGAGAAGGTGGACGGCGAGCCGGCGATCGGCTCGCCGCTCGGTCCGGCGCTCCTCGAGCTGGGCTTCCAGGAGGGTCCGCGCCGTCTGACCCTGAGCGCCTGAGCGCCGGAGCTCCCGATGCCCGAAGGCGACACGATTGCCTGGCACGCCAACGCGGATCCGCCCTGTGCTCGAGGGCCAGGTGCCGGAGGCGATCCGCACGCCGCATCCGCGCTTTGGCCTTGACCGCTGGCCCGAGCGGCTGGGCGGGCGCGCGGATTGAGGCGATCGACACCCACGGCAAGCACCTGTTCCTCCGCTTCGAGGGTCGAGCTCGTGATCCACTCGCATCTCGGCATGGTCGGCACCTGGGGCGTGTACGGCGGCGGGCGGCGCTGGGGCCGGTCGGCCTCGCGAGCTTGGCTTGTGCTCGTTCGGGATGGCTATGAGGTGGTGCAGTTCGACGGGCCGTTGCTCGAGCTGGTCACCGAGGGCCGGACGCGCTTTGACCAGCGGCTGGCCGCGCTCGGCCCCGACGTGCTGGCCTCGGAGTTCGACGCCGCCGCGTTCCTGAGCCGGCTGCGAAGCGACGACCCGACCCGGACGATCGGCGACGCCCTACTCGACCAGCGCAACGTGGCCGGCGATCGGGAACGTGTGGAAGGCCGAGGGGTGCTGGGAGGCGGGCCTCGATCCGTGGCGGGCGGTGGGCGCGGTCGCAGACGACGAGGCGGTCGCGGCGATCGAGGCGATGCGACCGCGAATGGCTCTGTCGGCGTCCGACGGCCCGCGCTCGATCAAGCCCCGCGTGTACGGGCGTCGCGGCCAGCCCTGCCCGCGCTGCGGAACCCGCGTCGTGGCTCGGGGACAGGGCGACGCCAACCGGACTACATACTGGTGCCCGGGATGTCAGCACTAGGCAAGAGATCGTCGCTGCGCCGGGTCGGCCACAAGGGGGCCGACCTGATCGCCCCCGGCAACACCTCCGCCAGCTTCGACGCCGCGCTCGAGGCCGGGGTCGACATGATCGAGTTCGATGTCCTGCCGTCGCGGGACGGAACGGGCCTGCTCCTCGCCCACGACTACGAGGATGCCGCCGCGCGCGACCCGCACTCCCTCGACGACGGGCTTGACCATCTCGGGGGGGAGGCGTTCGCCGCCGTCGAGCTGGACATCGACCTGAAGCTGCCGGGTTACGAGCTGCAGGTCGTCGAGGCGCTGCGCACCCGCGGCCTGCTCGAGCGCTCGCTGATCTCGAGCCAGTACCGCTCAAGCCTGGCGGCCATCCGGGCGGCCGAGCCCCGGGTCAGGCTGGGCTGGTCGGTGCCCAAGGTCCGGCGCGATCCGTTCCGCTCGCGCGCGCTGGTCCTCCCTGCCCTGCTGGCCATGGGGCTGACGCGGGCCGTGCTGCCGGTGGCCGCGCGGCGCGCGATCCGGGCCGGGCAGTGCGACGCGCTGATGGTCCACTGGCGCTTGGTCACCCGGCGACTGGTCCGGGCCGTCCAGGGGGCCGGCGGTGAGCTGTACGTCTGGACGGTCGACGAGCTGCCGCGGCTGCGGGCCTTCGAGGCGATGGGGGTGACCGGGGTGATCACGAACGATCCGCGGCTGTTCGGCGCCCTGGCGGCATGATCGCTTTCGCCATGTGACGGACGGGGCCGTCCGTCGTAGTGTGGGCGTGATCGAGATGCCCACCGCGGCCGTCGTAGAGCCTGAGGCGAGCTCCTGGGAGCGGTTCGAGGCGCTGTACCGCGCCAGCCGCAACGACCTGTTCGCGTACGTGATGACGTTGCTGCGCGATCGGGCGGCGGCCGAGGACATCACCGCCGTGGCCTTCGAGCGCGCCTACCGGCGCCGGCGGACCTTCGATCGCCGTCGTGGCGAGGAGCGGGCGTGGCTGTTCGGGATCGCCCGCAACGCCGCCCTGGACGAGCTGCGCCGGCGGCGGCGCCAGGCGGCGCTCGTGGTCGAGCCGGCGGACGAGCGCGAAGTGCCCGACGACGAGGACGTGACCCTGCGGCGGACCGCCGTGCGCGACGCGCTGGCGACGCTGTCGGCGCGCGAGCGAGAGCTGATCGCGCTCAAGTTCCACGCCGGACTTTCCAACTCCGAGCTCGCGCGCGTCATCGGCGTGAGCGAGTCCAACGCCGGAACGATGCTGCATCGCACGATGCAGAAACTGAGGAAGGCATGCAATGCGACGAGCTGAAGACGAGCTGATCGACCCCCAGGTGGGGGCCGAGCTGGACGCGATCGACGCCGTCCTGGCGGGCGACCCGGTCGATCCGCGCCACGCCGAGCTGGCCGAGCTGGCCCTGCTCCTGGTGGCCGACCGCCCCGAGCCCTCGCCGCAGTTTGCCTCGGAGCTCGATACGCGGGTGCAGCGGCGCTTCGCGGGGGAGCCCGGGGACGCCGCCGCGGGCGGCAGCGCCTCGGGCTGGGCTGGCTTGCGCAACCTGTTCGTGCCTCTGGCCGGGCTCGCGACCGCGGGGGTCGCGGCGATCATCGCCGTCGCGGTGCTCCAGCCGGGGTCTGGCACGTCGAACCCACCGGCCCTCACGGCACTGTCGCGTCCGTATCGCACCTCAACGAGCGCGTCATCCACCGCGGCCGGGCGGGCCAAGAGAGCGCCGGGTCCCGTGTATGGCGCGCCCACGAACTCGGCCACGTCGTCGGCCCCGAACTCGCCCACGGACTTGGCGGGCGCGTCGTCGGCCTCCTCGGCTGCCTCCTCGGCTGCTGCCGTCCTCGTCGGGCTCCCTGTCGCTTGGGCCGGCCCCCAACGGCCGCAAGATCACCCAGTCCGCGGAGCTCGCTCTATCGACGCCGGCCCGCGATTTGGAAGCCGTGTCTCAGGAGGTGTTCAACGTCGCGGGGCGGGAGAACGCGGTAGTCAACAACTCCCAGGTCACCTCGAGCTCGGCCGGCTCGGCGGAGTTCCAGCTGAGCGTTCCGAGCTCCTCCCTCGCCACGACGATGGCTGCCCTCTCCGACCTCCGCTACGCAACGGTCAGCTCCCGCACCGACAACACCCAGGACGTCAACGGCCAGTACCTCCGCGACCAGCGCGTGCTGGCCGACGCCCGGGCGCTCCGGACCTCGCTGCTCAAACAGCTGGCCAACGCCACCACCCAGTCTGAGATCAACAGCCTGACCGCCCAGATCCACGACGCCGAGGCCTCGATCAACAGCGACGAGGCGACGCTCCGGAACCTCACCCACCAGATCGACTACAGCCAGGTGACGATCTCGATCAACTCTGGCGGCGTGATCTTGGCGCCGCAGCAAGAAGTCCGGCTCGTTCACGCTCGGCAAGGCCGCGCACGACGCCGGGCGCGTGCTGACGGTCGCCGCGGGGGTGGCCCTGATCACCCTGGCCGCCCTCGTCCCGGTCCTGCTCGTGGGCGCGCTCGCCTGGTGGATCGCGGTCGCCGTGCGCCGCCGCCGCCGCGAGCAGGCGCTCGATCTGGCCTAGCCGCGCCGGCATCGGCACCCCCGGCCCACGCCCACCCCGCGCGGCCCGGGCCGCCCACCCCGCGCGGCCCGGGCCGCTCATGTGCTATTCGTGCTCCGGTGGCGGCCACGACCGAGGACACGATCGCGCTCCTTCAACGCGTCCCGGTGTTCTCGGCGCTCGGGGACGATGAGCTCTCGCGCGTGGCCGACGTCGCGGTCCCGCGGCAGTTCGAGGCGGGGGAGGCGGTGTTCCGCGAGGGCGACGCGAGCAACACCTGCTACATCGTCCGCTCGGGCCGCGCCCGGGCGATCCGCGACCATTTCGATGGCCGCTCGATCACCCTGGCGACGTTCGGGCCGGGGGACATCTTCGGCGAGCTGGCGATGTTCGACGACGAGTTGCGCTCGGCCACGGTCGAAGCCGCCGAGAGCACCGAGGCGGTCGCGATCCTCGGTGGCGACATGCGCCGGCTCCTGCGCGAGCACCCCGATATCGCGGTGAAGCTGCTGGCCGCGCTGGGGCGGCGGCTGCGCGAGACCAACGAGCGCCTCGCCCGCCAGTCGTTCCAGACCGTGCAGAGCCGGGTGGCGGCAGTGCTCGTGCAGCTGGTCGAGGCCGAGCGCGACGAGGGCGACGACGAGTCCGAGGTGCTGATCAACTCGACCCAGGCCGACCTGGCCAAGCTCGCCGGCTCCTCGCGGGAGTCGGCCAGCCGGTTCCTGGCCGTGCTCGAGCGGGCGGGGATCATCCGCCAGGGTCGGGGCAAGCTGACCGTCTGCGACGCGCGCGCGCTCGAGCGCTACGTCTACTAGTGCCGGGCGAATTCTCAGCCGGCGGGGTGGTCGTCAAGGGCGACGAGGTCGCCGTCATCGTCCCGGTCAAGCGCGACGCCCAGGGCCGCAAGGTGCTGGGTCTGCCGAAGGGCCACGCCGACGGCGACGAGACCCCGGAGGCCGCCGCGCAGCGCGAGGTGCGGGAGGAGGCGGGAGTGGAGACTGAGCTCGTCGAGGAATTGGGCGAGGTGCACTACAAGTACCAGCGGTCGGGTCGGATGGTGGACAAGGTCGTCCGCTTCTTCCTGTTCGAGTACCGCTCCGGGGACGTAGCCGACCACGACCACGAGATCGAGGTGGCCCGCTGGATGCCGCTGGCCGAAGCGGCGCAAGCGCTGACCTACGCCGGGGAGCGCGAGATGGTGGCGAAGGCGTTGTCGCGGGCCGGGGCAGACCGGTAGGCTGGCGCCGGTGCGTGTCCTGAACTTCTACTCGTCGGTGTTCGCCGACCAGCTTCGTCGAGGCCGTAAGACGGCGACCATCCGTCTCGGCGACAAGTCGCACAAGTACCACAAGAACGAATGCGTGCTCGTCTCGATCGGTTACCAGCACTCACCCCGGGAGAAGATCTTCAACGCCGTGATCGACCAGGTCGAGGTCAAGCGGGTGCGCGACCTCTCCCCGCGCGACATCGAGCACGACAACCCCGAGTTCCGCCGCGTCGACGAGATGGTCCACTTCCTCGAGCAGATCTACGGCCGCAAAATCTCGATGGAGGACACGGTCACCGTCGTCCGCTTCTCCCAGATCATCGAAAACCCGCCGGAGCTCCGCGACCGGATCCACGGGCTGGGCGGGGCGCAGAACTAGGCCGCGCTGCGCGTCGGCGGGCGGCTTCCCCGCGCGATCGTTGGCGTTTTAGTTCCGAACGTTGGAACTGAATCGCCATTCACCGGGGGGCTCTGCCTCGCGGGATGGGCGCGCGTGGCGCTGTGATCGCCGGGAAGCCGCCGCCCCGTCCCGCCCGCCGCCCCGGCCGGGCCCGTTCCTTGGCACTCCTCACACGAGAGTGCCAAATTTCCCTTGAATCCCCCGTGTAGAAGCTATAGTCTCAGGTTCTTGGCACTCTGGGCGTAGGAGTGCCAGGGCTACTTTAGAAATCCACTCGGAGGTCGCATCACATGAAGCTCAAGCCGCTTGGCGATCGGCTGATCGTGCGGGCAATCGAGGAGGAGGAGACCACTGCTAGTGGCATCGTCCTGCCCGATACCGCGAAGGAGAAGCCGCAGAAGGGAAAGGTCCTCGCAGTCGGAGACGGCAAGCTGAGCGAGGAAACCGGCAAGCGAGTACCGCTTGACGTTGCCGAGGGCGACGAGGTCCTCTACAGCAAGTACGGCGGCACCGAGATCAAGGTGGACGGCGAGGAGCTCCTCGTCCTCCGCGAGTCCGACGTGCTGGCCAAGGTCCAGTAGACCCTTTCAGGAGACTAGAAACACATGGCACACAAGGAACTGAAGTACGAGGCGGAGGCCCGCAAGGCGCTCGAGCAGGGCGTCGACGCGGTAGCCAACGCCGTCAAGGTCACACTCGGCCCCAAGGGCCGCTACGTGGTCCTCGACAAGAAGTTCGGCGCCCCCACGATCACCAACGACGGTGTGACGATCGCGCGGGAAATCGAGGTCGAGGACGTATTCCAGAACCAGGGCGCACAGCTCGTGCGCGAGGTCGCGACGGCCACCAACGACGTCGCCGGTGACGGCACCACGACCGCGACCGTGCTGGCCCAGGCGATCGTTCGCCAGGGCCTCAAGAACGTCGCGGCCGGCGCCAACCCGCTGGCACTCAAGCGCGGCATCGAGAAGGCCGTCGACGATGTGGTCAAGAACATCGAGGCGCAGTCAGTCGAGATCTCCGGCAAGGAGCAGATCGCCCGCGTGGCGACCATCTCGGCCGGCGACGAGGAGATCGGCGACGTGATCGCCGACGCCATCGACAAGGTCGGCAAGGACGGCGTGGTCAACGTCGAGGAGGGCCAGACGTTCGGCATGGACCTCGAGTTCACCGAGGGCATGCAGTTCGACAAGGGCTACATCTCGCCCTACATGGTCACCGACCAGGACCGGATGGAGGCGACCCTCGAGGATCCCTACATCCTCATCGCCAACCAGAAGATCGGCTCGGTCCGCGACATCCTGCCGGTGCTGGAGCAGACGATCCAGTCGGGCAAGCCGCTGCTGATCATCGCCGAGGACGTCGAGGGCGAGACGCTCGCGACGCTCGTGGTCAACAAGCTCCGTGGCACGTTCACCGGCGTCGCGGTCAAGGCGCCGGGCTTCGGCGATCGCCGCAAGCGGATGCTCGAGGACATCGCGATCCTCACCGGTGGCGAGGTGATCACCGAGGAGATGGGTCTCAAGCTCGAGAACACCCAGCTCTCGCAGCTGGGCCGGGCTCGCCGCGTGGTCGTGGCCAAGGACACCACCACGATCGTCGACGGCAACGGTGAGACCGACGCGATCAAGGGCCGCATCAACCAGATCAAGAACGAGATCGAGAACACCGACTCCGACTTCGACCGCGAGAAGCTCCAGGAGCGCCTCGCCAAGCTGTCGGGCGGGGTTGCGGTCGTGAAGGTCGGGGCGGCCACCGAGACCGAGATGAAGGAGAAGAAGCATCGCGTCGAGGACGCGCTGCAGGCCACCCGGGCCGCCCTCGAGGAGGGCATCGTGCCGGGCGGCGGCGTGGCGCTGCTGGCCTCGCAGGATGCGCTCCAGATCGAGTCGCTTTCGGATCCCGATGAGCAGACGGGCGCGAAGATCGTGCGCCGTGCGCTCGAGGAGCCGCTGCGTCAGATCGCCGAGAACGCCGGCCTCGAAGGTTCGGTCGTGGTCAACGAAGTCCGTCACGCCGAGAAGGGCCAGGGCCTGAACGCGGCCAACGGCGAGATCGTCGACCTGGTCAAGGAGGGGATCATCGATCCCGCCATGGTCACCCGCTCGGCGCTCCAGAACGCGGCGTCGATCGCCAAGAACATCCTCACCACCGAGGCGATCGTCGCCGAGGTGCCCGAGAAGGACGGCGCTCCTGTCGGTGGCGGTATGCCCGACATGGGCGGGATGATGTAATCGCCTCAACAGGCGAGTGTTTTTCGCAAGGGCCCCGGCGGATGCCGGGGCCCTTCGCGTTTAATCCGGTCAGCATGAGCGTTTTCACCGAGGCCGAACTTCGCTACCTGGCCGGCGGGCAGCAGCTCGGTCGGCTGGCCACGGTCGGCGCCGACGGCACGCCGCACGTGGTCCCGGTCGGCTGGATCTACAACGCGGCCCGGGACGCGATCGACATCGGCGGCCATGAGCTCGAGGGCTCGAAGAAGTTCCGCGACGTCGCCCGGACGGGGCGGGTGGCGATCGTGATCGACGATCTGGAGAGCGTCGATCCGTGGCGGCCGCGCGGGGTCGAGGTCCGCGGGCGGGGTGAGGCGATCGCCTTGCCGACCCCGCTGATCCGGGTCCATCCGGAGCGGATCGTCAGCTGGGGGCTCGGGGCGGCGCGGAGCGCGCGCAGCGTGGGGGGTGGCACCCCATGACCCTGGAGCTGCGCCAGCTCGAGCTCCCCATCGTCCAAGCCGGCATGGGCGCAGTCGCGCGCCACGAGCTCGCCGCGGCGGTCTCGGAGGCCGGCGGGCTGGGGACGATCGCCGGCGCGCGGGCTCCGATCGCCAAGGAGATCGCGGCCGCCCGGCGGCTGACCGACCGCCCGATTGCCGGTCAATCTTCTGCTGCCGTTCATGCGGCCGGACGACGCCCGGGACGGCGGCAGCCGCCGATGCGGTCGTCACCTTCTGGGGCGAGCCGCGCCGGCTGGCCGGCAACGTATGGATCCACCAGTGCGGTTCCGTGGCCGAAGCCAAAGCCGCTGCCGCGGCCGGAGCCGATGCGGTGATCGCCCAGGGCGTCGAGGCGGGGGGCCACGTCCGGGGCACGATGGGAGGGTTGGAGTTGGTCGAGCGGATCGTGCGACGCGGTCAGGGTGCCGGTGCTGGCGGCCGGCGGCATCGTTGACCGCGAAGGTGTGCGGGCGGCGCTGGAGGCGGGCGCGCTGGCCGCCGTCATCGGCACGCGCTTTCTCCTCAGCGAGGAGAGCCACGCCCATCCC
The DNA here is from genome assembly GCA_963834635.1 of uncultured Solirubrobacterales bacterium. GTDB lineage: Bacteria > Actinomycetota > Thermoleophilia > Solirubrobacterales > Solirubrobacteraceae > Palsa-465. Next base: position 123,866 of record CAWICI010000005.1, read on the forward strand.
GAATACAAGCGGCGCTGTCTCCAGGCGGACTCGACCATCCTCACCGAGCTGTTCGGGCTCGGGTGGTCCAACGCGCCGCATCGCGTGATTGCCAACGCCGTCACCCGCCGCTGGCTGAGCGAGGACGGGCAGGCCCCCCGTTGGGTCCGAGCCGTCAATCGCCTCGACCGGACCACTGGCCCAGCGGCTCCCGGACGACGTCCAGGATCGGGCGATCGCCGCCCAGAGGGTGTCGCTGCCGTTCGTGAGCTCGCGCCCGCCGACCGATGACGGGCCGGTCAACCTGGTCGACGCCGGGGCCCTCTACGCCGGGGCGAACGTCGGCCGGATCACGGATGTTCGTCCTGCGGCGGAGCTGGTCAAGATGCTGACGCCGTAGCGGGGCTATTGACGGCGCCCGGGGCGAGCTTATGCTTGACCGCGCCATGTCGAGCGGTGCCCACGGCAGCGGGGACGAGCGGGAACTGGCGCAGCTGCGTGCTTTGAACGGCGAGCTCCGGCGGCTGCTCGAGAAGCACCAGTGGAGCGGGCTGACGCCCTCGCGGTCCTACGGCGCCTGTCCCGAGTGCGGCGGCTCGAGCAACCCCGAGGCCGACGGCCACCGCCCGGGTTGCGCGATCGCCAACGTGCTCCGCGGCGGCCAGCTGAACCGTCCGGGCGGCGGGGCCCCGGCAACCGCTGCCGGAGCCCCGCCGGGGACGGAAACCGCGGCCTAAGGGAGCGTGTACGGGTACGTCTGCGACCCGCCCGCACCGCGCGGGCACATGACCGAGATCGAGAACGGCTCGGGTGTCGGCGTCCCGTGGGTGTCGAACGTGTGGACGACGACCAGCGTGGCGTTGTTTGCTTGGGTCTGGATGGTCGCGTCGGCGAAGCCGTCCGTGCCGGGCGTGGTGTCCGTGGCCGGCGTCGAGTTCACGGTGACCAGCGGCGAGCAGAAGCTGGCGAACGCGTCCCCCCAGGTCACTTCGTAGACGCCGGTAGGAGTCGAAGTCGTACCGGTGGTGGTGGTCGTACTCGTCGTCGTACCGGTGCCCGTCGTCGTGGGGCCCAGTTCCTTGCTCGAGCCGTTGGGGCTGCCGGCGAGATACTGGCCGCTGGCGGACACGTTGGCGAAGCGGCGGGCGAACGCCGTGACGTAGATCGGGTCCCACTTGACCGGGTCGATCACCTTGTTCTTGATCTTGGGCTCGGTCACGGCCCCGTTCTTGAGCTGGCTGGTCCCGACTGTGGTCGCGGCGTATGAGGCTCCCGCGAGCGCCAGCATCGAGCAGGCGAGGGCCAGGTAGGCGATGGAATGACGGTTGGCGTGCTTGATGATGCGACTGCCCATCTACAGCGCTCCTTTCGTCGTCGGCCGGTTGGTTTGGAGGGGAATCTGGGTCAGCCCGCGGTAGATCGCCGCAGTCTGATGCGCCACCTCTAGCCAGTCGAAACACAGAACATGCTCCCGAGCTTCGGTGATGACCTGATTTCGCATCTCATCGTCGGTCAGAACCTGCTCGACAACCTCGCCCAGTGCAGCGGAATCGTGCGAGGGGAAGCGCAGCCCGACGGTCCCGTCGGCGGGCACGACCTCACGCAGCCCGCCGGTGTCGGCGACGATGCACAGGCATCCCGAGGCCATCGCCTCCAGGGCGACGAGCCCGAACGGCTCGTAGATCGAGGGGACGATGCACAGGTCGGCCACCCGGTAGAGGGAGTGGAGCATGTCGTCGCCCACCCAGCCCAGGAACGAGCCGTAGCGGGTCAGGCCGAGCCGGCGCGCCTGGCGCTTTAGCTCGGGCTCGGCTGTGCCGGTGCCGGCGACCACGAAGCGGACGTCGCGCCGAGCCGGCGGATCACCGGCGCCAGCGCGTCGAGCGCCAGGTGGAACCCCTTCTCGTAGACGAGCCGACCGACCAGCAGCACGAGCCGCTGCTCGGGCGCGGCGTAGCTGCGCGCGGAGCGCCGGCAGGTCGGCGGCCACGGGCTCGAGATCGCGCGGGTCGATCCCGTTGGGGATCGCGCGTCACCCGGCGGCGGGGCACCCCGAACACGCTGGCCACGTGGCTGCGCATGTAGTGCGAGCAGGTGATCACGTGGTCGGCTCGCGCTGACCATCGCCCGCTCGGCGGCGTGGATATGCGACTGCGGGTGGTTCTGCACCCACCCCTGGTGGCGTCCGAATTCGGTGGCGTGGACGGTGACCAGCCACGGCACGCTCGAACCGGCGCGCCACCCGCTCGGCCGCGCCGGCCACGAGCCAGTCGTGGGAATGCACGAGGTCGAAGCCCAGCCGCTCGCACAGCTCGAGCCGCGCTCGCGCATGTCGGCGTTCATCTCCTCACCCAGCGCACGAAGGCGGTCGGATCCTTGGGGAAGGGGGGCTCGCGCACGCGGTGCACGAGGACGCCGTGGCGTTCCTCCTCGACCGGCAGCTGGCCGCCGCCGCGGGTGAGCACGTGGACCTCGACTCCCTCGGGCGACCAGGTGCTCGGAGAGCTTGCGGACATGGCGCCCGAGGCCGCCCTCGATCACCGGCGGATACTCCCAGGAGATCAGCAGGACGCGCATCGGGCCGCCGGGCACCCTACCGGTCGAAGCACCAGCCGGACGGCGCCGAGCTCGACTCGGCTCGCGCCCGGCCCCGCCGGCGATGGCGATCTCGATCAGCCCCCGCCCGCCGTGGATCGGCAACGAATCGGAGCCCCGGCACGCGAGCCGATCACCGACCGCCAGCGCTCGGAGACGGCCGCGGGGTCGGCGACGGCGACCGTCACGCCCGCCAGCTGGAGCGGAGCGCTGCGCTGCGCCCAATCGGGGCCGCCCCACCGCCACGCGCTGCGGCCGGCCGGGGTGTGCTCAGCGAGACGATCGCGCCGCCCATGTCGGCCGGGTGCAGGTGGACCTCGGCGATCTCCTCGAGCTCGACCTCGAACACCTCGCGGACGCCGGCTGCGGCGGCGCGCCGGCGGGCGCCGCCAGATCATCGACCTGGACCATGACCATGTAGCCGCAGTCGTCGCCGCGCCGCTCGAGCAGGGCCGCGCTGCGGAAGCATCGGCCCGTAGCGGGCGAGACGACCTCCAGGAACGTGTCGCCGAGCGCGAACACGGCGTTGCGCAGCCCGAAGTAGTCGACGCCTGGGTCGGCGAAGGGGCTCGGCGAGGCTGAGCTCGTCGCGCAGGCGGGCGAGCACCGGCGTCGAGCTCGGCGCGCGGCCATCACGGCCTGGCGCAGCCGCGGGACGGGGCTACGTCCACAGACGCTCGAAGACGCCGATCCCGTGCTCGCCGACGACGCTGGGAGAGGCTCAAGCGGAGCCTCGTCGAACGAGTACGCTCCTCGCCGCGCAGGACGTCGCGCCAGCGGCCGCGCGGGGCGGCTCAGGACGGCGGAGCGCTCCAGGCCGCCGCGCAGCGCCACCACGACCAGCACCTCGCCGCCGCGCAGGAACGCGCACACGTCCGGGCCGGCCTCGACCGGCTCGTGAGCCGCCGCCAGGACACGCCTCGGGTCGCCGCGCCGCGCAGGCCCAGCAGCCGCAGGGTCAGGAACAGCTTCATCGTCTCGGCGTCCGGGGGCGAGCCGCCCATCAGCCGGCGCAGCATCGCCTGGCGCCAGTCCCAGTCGACCGGGCGGCGGTTGTCGGGATCGACCAGCGCCCGGAACGGGAGCTCGTCGCCCTGGTAGATGTCGGGGATCCCCGGCGCGGTGAGCTTGAGCACGAGCTGCGCCGAGCGCGGCGCGCTCGCCGGCGGCGGCCACGCGCGCGGCGAAGGGCTCGAAGTCGTCCAGGAACGGCGCGCTCGGAGTAGAGCGCCGCGGCAGAAGCGCTTGACCGCTGCCTCCCACTCGTGGTTCTGCTCGACCCAGTTGGTGTTGCGCTTGGCCTCGCGCAGCGCCTTCTCCATGTAGGCCTCGATCCGCTCGCGCTCGATCGGCCACGCCCCGACCAGCGTCTGGAAGATGAAGTAGCGCTCGACGTCGTCCGGGGCGCCCGCGGCGCGCAAGCTGCTCGGTGAGCTCGAACCAGCGCTCGACGTGCGCGGCCCACTCCTCGGCCATCGAGGCCAGCATCGCGATCCGCATGCGCACGTCGCCCGAGCGCTTGGCGTCGTGGGTCTGGGTGGTGAGCAGGCTCAGCGGGAAGCGCTCGCGCCCGCTCCAGCGTTGGCGGCGTGGAAGCGCTCGCACCGAGATCCCGAAGCGCGAGGGATCGCCGCCGACGTCGTTGAGGGCCAGCAGCCGTCCGTAGCGGTAGAAGGCCGTGTCCTCGACGCCCTTGGCCATCATCGCCGGCGTCGTCTGCTGAAAGCGGGTGACGAACTCGGCGGGCGCGAGGGCGCTCGAGCAGCAGCACGCTGCGCGGATCGCCGGGTGCAGGTGGGCGGACTCGATCACCGCCGCGGTCCTGCTCGCTCACCACCGTCGGCCGCGGGATCGACGTAGGTCCGGTACACCGGGCAGCGAGGACACCGCCCGCGCCAGCTCGATCGAGCGCCGCACCGGATGGTCACCGAGCGTCCGCGTTCAGCCGCTCGATCTCGGGCGCAGAACGTCCCGCGAGCCTGCTCGAGCTTGCACTCGAGCGCGACCTCGCCGAAGCCGCGGTCGTCGCCGGAGACCCGCTCCCACAGCGCAGTCAGCGGCGCCTCGCCGGCGGGATCGACGAACAGCGCGCAGACGTCGTTGAGGAACTCGTAGCCGACGGTTCCGCACACCGGCCAGTCGCGCAGCCGCTCGCCGGGGTCGAGGATCTTCTCCACCCACACGCGCTCGGCGCCGCGCTCGCGCAGCCGAGCGAGGTAGCCGGCGGGGTCGGCCAGGCCGTCCGGGTGGTCGACCCGCAGGCCGTCGACGAGCCCGTCGCGGACGAGGGCGAGCAGGACGAGCGCGTGGGTGCGCCTCGAACACGTCCGGGTCCTCCTGCCGGATGCCGGCGAGATCGTCGATGTCGAAGAACCGCCGGTGGCGCCCGGTGACCGGGTCGACGTCGAAGAACTGCGCGCGCAGCTCGGGATCGGCCCAGTAGCGGTTGGCCTCGTCGGCGGCCATGTGGTTGGGGACGACGTCGAGCACGATCCCCATGCCGGCGTCGCGCGCGGCGGCGGCCAGGCGCTGGAACTCCTCATCGCCGCCGAGCGCGTCGGACAGGCGGCCGGGATCGATCACGTCGTAGCCGTGGGTCGAGCCGGCCCGCGCCTGGAGCGACGGCGACAGGTAGAGGTGCGAGATCCCGAGGTCGCGCAGGTAAGGGACGAGCGAGCGCGCGGCCGCGAACCCGAAGTCGGCGGTCAGCTGCAGCCGGTAGGTCGCGCGCAGCTCGGCGCCGAGGCTCGTTCACGCGAGCCGCTTGAGGATCACGATCGAGCGAGCGCGCACCGGAACCTCGGTGCGGGCGCCGTAGCTGCGGCTTCCGGCAGCGGCACTCGGGGTCGGCGGTCGAGAGCTCGAGCCCCACTGGGCGCCGAAGCGGCGGCGCGGCAGCATGAACGACGCGGTCCTCGTCGTGGGCGTTGAACAGCAGCAGGAACGAGTCGTCCTCGACGTCCTCGCCGCGGGGGCCCGGCGTGGGGATCTCCCGGCCGTTGAGGAACATGCCCAGCACGTGCTCGCCGCCCTGCCAGTCGCGGCGGGTCATCTTCAGCCCGTCGGCGCGGAACCACCACACGTCGGGCAGACCCGAGCCCTTGACCTCCTGCGCCGCGCAGGAAGCTCTCGCGGCGGAACACCGGGTGCGCGCGGCGCAGGGCGATCAGCCGCCGGGTGAACTCCCGCAGCTGGTCCTTCTCGGGCGAATCTGACCAGTCATACCAGGACAGCTCGTTGTCCTGGCACCAGGCGTTGTTGTTGCCGCGCTGGGTGCGCCCGATCTCGTCGCCGCCGAGCAGCATCGGGGTGCCCTGCGAGATCAGCAGCGTGGTCAGGAAGTTGCGCTGCTGGCGGGCGCGCAGGGCGAGCACCGCCGGATCGTCGGTCTGGCCCTCGACCCCGCAGTTCCACGAGCGGTTGTCGTCGGTCCCGTCGTGGTTGTCCTCGAGGTTGGCCTCGTTGTGCTTGTCGTTGTAGGAGACCAGGTCGGCGAGCGTGAACCCGTCGTGGGCGGTGATGAAGTTGATCGAGGCGAACGGCTCGCGGCCGTCGGACTCGTACAGGTCCGAGGAGCCCGACAGCCGCTCGGCGAACTCGCCGCAGTTGGCGAACCCGCGCCAGTAGTCGCGCATCGTGTCGCGGTAGACGCCGTTCCACTCCGACCACAGCACGGGGAAGTTGCCGACCTGGTAGCCGCCCGGACCGACGTCCCACGGCTCGGCGATCAGCTTGACCTGCGAGAGCACGGGGTCCTGGTGGATCACGTCGAAGAACGCCGACAGGCGGTCGACGTCGAAGAACTCGCGCGCCAGGGCCGAGGCGAGATCGAAGCGGAAGCCGTCAACGTGGCACTCGGTGACCCAGTAGCGCAGCGAGTCCATGATCAGCCGCAGGACGCTGGGGTGGACGGGGTTGAGCGAGTTGCCCGTCCCGGTGAAGTCCATGTAGTGGCGAGGGTCGTCGGGCATGAGCCGGTAGTAGGCGGCGTTGTCGACGCCCTTGAAGGCGAGCATCGGTCCCAGGTGGTTGCCCTCGGCGGTGTGGTTGTAGACGACGTCGAGGATCACCTCGATCCCGGCCCGGTGAAGCGCCTTGACCATCCCCTTGAACTCCCGCACCTGCTCGCCCCGCCGTCCGGTGGCCGCGTACTCGGAGTGCGGCGCGAGGTAGCCGATCGTGCTGTAGCCCCAGTAGTTGCGCAGACCGCGCTCGGCCAGGAACGACTCGTCGGAGATGTGGTGGACGGGGAGCAGCTCGACCGCGGTGACGCCGAGGTCGACCAGATAGGCGATCGCCTCCTCGGAGGCGAGTCCGGCGTAGGTGCCCCGCAGGTCCTCGCGCACGCCGGGGTGGCGCATCGTGAACCCCTTGACGTGGGTCTCGTAGATGACCGTGTCGGCGAACGGGATCCGCGGCGGGCGGTCGCCCTCCCAGAAGAAGGCGTCGTCGATCACCACCGACTTCGGCATCGCCGCGCCGTCGTCCTCGTCGTCGGGCTCGAGGTCGGCGTCCTCGCTCGCCGGTGGGCACGTAGGGCAGGACGTTGGCGTCGTGGGCCCAGTCGACCGACGCCCTCGATCGCCTTGGCGTAGGGGTCGATCAGCAGCTTGGCCGGGTTGAAGCGGTGGCCCTCGAGCGGCGCGTAGGGCCCGTGGACGCGGAAGCCGTAGCGCTGGCCGGGACCCGACCCCGGGCAGGTAGCAGTGCCAGTTGAGCGCGCGCCGCGCCGATCATCTCGATCCGGGTCTCCGCCCCCTCCTCATCGAACAGGCACAGCTCGACGCCCTCGGCGTGCTCGGAGAAGAGCGAGAAGTTGGTTCCGCCGCCGTCCCAGATCGCGCCGAGCGGGAACGGTGGCCCGGCCACACCTCGATCATCCGACCAGGGCTCCGGACAGTGGTGCCAGACGGAGATGAGGGGCTGTACCGGCGCCCGGGCTCCGGCCGACCCCGGAGGAGGGTCCGATCAGCTCGGTCGCCGGATCGGTGGCGAGCTCGACGTGCGCGCCCACCGCCACCGGCAGCAGCAGCGCCTCCGAGCCGAAGTTGCACAGCAGCTCGAACGCCCCGCGGCCCACCCGCAGCCAGCGCGCCTCCTCGTCGAACTCGATCGGGTCGGCCTCGCCGCGGGGGAGGCGGCGGCGCAGGGCGAGCAGCCGCCGGTAGAGCTCGGCCAGCTGCGGGTCGCCCTCCGCGGGTGAGCTTGCGAGCGCTCGAACGTGGCCACGTCCTGAGGGTCGGGGATCTCCTCGGCGAACGAGGCGAAGGCGGCGAACTCGCGCCGGCGCCCGTCGCGCGTGGCCTGGGCGATCTCCTCGTCGATGTGATCGGAGAAGAACTGGAACGGCGCCGTCTCGCCGTACTCCTCGCCCATGAACAGCAGCGGGAACGAAGGGCGAGAGCAGCGTGCAGAACGCGGCCAGCGGTCGGACCTCTGGCGGCATGCGGTCGCCGAAGGCGCGGTTGCCGACCTGATCGTGGTTCTGGGAGAAGACCACGAAGCGCTCGGGCGGGACGTCGTCCGCGGGCGCGCCGAAGCGACGGTGGCGGAAGGTCGAGTAGTTGCCGTCGTGGACGTGGGGGCGGTGAAACGCCTTGGCCAGCTGGGCCACCGAGCCGAACTCCTCGTAGTAGCCGTCGCGCTCGTCGGTGAGCAGCGTGCGCAGCGAGTGGTGGAAGTCATCGGCCCAGGCGCCGTCGCAGCCATAGCCGCCGCGACCGCGGTCGGCCGCATCACCCGCGGGTCGTTCAGCCCGCTCTCGGCGATCACCAGCGCCCGCGGGTTGACCTCGTGCACCCGGCGGGCGACAGCCTCGACGATGTGCTCGGCGCTCGAGTCGAAGATCGCGTGGATCGCGTCCAGGCGCAGCCCGTCGATGCCGAAGTCGCGCGACCCAGCCCGTCGGCGCTCTGCAGCACCCACTCGCGCACCGGGTCGCAGTCGGCGTCGTCGTAGTTGATCGCGCGGCCCCACGGCGTCTCGTACTTCTCGGTGAAGTAGGGGCCGAAGGCCTCGAGCGCCTGCACGCCCGAGGCGCCGACGTGGTTGTAGACGACGTCGAGGATCACCGCCAGCCCGGCCTCGTGGGCGGCGCGGACGAGCTGCAGGAGGCCGTGCGGGCCGCCGTAGGAGGACTGGGCCGCGCGACAGGTAGACGCCGTCGTAGCCCCAGCCGTGGTGGCCGGGGAACTCGGCCACGGGCATGATCTCGATCGCGGTGACCCCCAGCTCGGCGAGCTCGGCCAGGTACGGGATGGCGCCGTCGAACGTCCCGCTCGGGCTGAACGTGCCGACGTGCAGCTCGTAGACCACGAGCTCGTCCAGCCGCCGGCGCCGTGAACGGCCGGACCGGTCGGCGGGTCAGTCGACAGCACCCGCGAGGGGCCGCGCAGCCCCTCCGGCTGCCAGCGCGAGCACGGATCCGGAAGACGCCGCCCGTCGAGCACGAACCAGTAGTCGTCCCCGGCGCGAGCCGGGGCGACTACCTCGTAAACCCCGAATCCGGCGTCGGCTCGAGCGCGATCGTCGGAGCTCGCCCACGACGCAGCGACACCGACTCGGCCTGCGGCGCCCACACGCGGAACTCGGCGCGCTCGTCGTCCAGCGGCCGCGCGCCGAGCGGCCGCTCCCATGGGTACTCAGCGGGGCGCGCGGCCTCGCGGACGGCTGCGCCGGCACCCTCACTCCGGGACGAGCCAGATCGCGGCCAGCGGCGGCAGCGTGACCTCGGCCGACACCGGCTGGCCGTGCCAGGGACGGCTCGGGCTCGACGCCGCCGAGGTTGCCGACGTCGCTGCCGCCGTAGAAGGTCGAGTCGGTGTTGAGCGCCTCGCGCCAGCGGCACGCGCGCGGCAGCCCGAGGCGGTAGCCCGGGCGGGGCACGGGCGAGAAGTTGGCGACGAACACGAGCAGTCGGCGTCGCTGGCGTCGCTGCGCCAGGCGACTGCGGGCGAACGCGATCACGTTGCCGTCGGCGTCGTTGGGCTCGATCCACCAGAACCCGGCGGGGTCGGAGTCGACCTCCCACAGCGCCGGCTCGTCGCGGTAGAGCCGGTTGAGGTCGCGGACCAGCCGCTGGATCCCGGCGTGCTCGGGCCGCTCGAGCAGGTGCCAGTCGAGCGAGCGCTCGTGGCTCCACTCCTGCTCCTGGGCCAGCTCGCCGCCCATGAACAGGAGCTTCTTGCCCGGGTGGGCCCACATGTAGGCGTACAGCGCCCGCAGGTTGGCGAGCTTCTGCCAGCGGTCGCCGGGCATCTTCGAATACAGCGAGCCCTTGCCGTGCACCACCTCGTCGTGCGAGAGGGGCAGGATGAAGTTCTCGCTGAAGGCGTACATCAGGCTGAAGGTCAGCTCGTGGTGGTGGTAGCGGCGGTAGATCGGGTCCTGCTGGAAGTAGCCCAGGGTGTCGTGCATCCAGCCCATGTTCCACTTGAAGCCGAAGCCCAGGCCGCCGAGGTAGGTCGGCCGGGAGACGCCCGGCCACGCGGTCGACTCCTCGGCCGCCGAGATGATCCCGGGCTCGCGCCCGTACAGGACCTCGTTGAGCTCCTTGAGGAACGCGACCGCGTCGAGGTCCTCGCGCCCGCCGAACTCGTTGGGCACCCACTCGCCCTCGCGCCGGGAGTAGTCGAGGTACAGCATCGAGGCCACGGCGTCGACCCGGATCCCGTCGACGTGGTACTCGCGCAGCCAGAACAGGGCGTTGGAGATGAGGAAGTTGCGGACCTCGTGGCGGCCGAAGTTGAACACCAGCGTGCCCCAGTCGGGGTGGGCGCCGCGGCGGGGGTCGGCGTGCTCGTAGAGCGCGGTGCCGTCGAACCGGGCCAGCGCGAACTCGTCGCGCGGGAAGTGGGCGGGCACCCAGTCGAGGATCACGCCGACGCCGTTGGCGTGCATGCGGTCGACGAACTGGCGCAGCTCGTCCGGCGAGCCGTGGCGGGGCGTGGGGGCGAAGTAGCCGGTGACCTGGTAGCCCCACGAGCCGCTGAACGGGTGGGCCATCACCGGCAGCAGCTCGACGTGGGTGAAGCCCATGTCGTTGACGTAGGCGCGACAGCTCGTCGGCCAGCTCGAGGTAGGAGAGCGGGCGGTTGTCCTCGAGCGGGTTCAGCCGCCAGGAGCCGAGGTGGACCTCGTAGATCGACACCGGCGCGCTCGAGCGGCTGGCTGCGACGGCGCGGCGCTCGAGCCACTCGGCATCGGCCGGGCTCCAGCGATGGCCGGGGCTGGAACACGACCGAGGCCGTCTTCGGCGGGAGCTCGGCCTCCTGGGCGTAGGGGTCGGCCTTCAGCTTGAGCTCGCCGTCGGCGGCGAGGATCTCGTACTTGTAGCGCGCCCCGGGCTCGACGCCGGGCAGGAACAGCTCCCAGATCCCGCTCGCGCCCGAGCGAGCGCATCGCGTGCAGCCGGCCGTCCCAGGAGTTGAAGTCGCCGACCACGCTGACCGCCCGCGCCGCCGGCGCCCACACGGCGAAGGCGGTGCCCGCGGACGCCCTGGTGCTCGCGGACGTGCGCGCCCAGCTTCTCGTAGAGCTCCTCGTGGCGGCCCTCGCCGATCAGGTGCAGGTCGAGCTCGCCGAGCGTGGGGGCGAACGCGTACGGGTCGTCGATCGTGAACGCGCCGGCGTCGCCGTAGTCGACCTCGAGCCGGTAGCGCAGCGGCAGCTCGACGCCGCTCGAGAACGCCCTCGAACACGCCGCCGGCGTGGATCTGGCTCGAGCTCGACGGCTCCCCGCCGTCTGCGAGCAGCGCCCTGATCTCGCAGGCCGCCGGCCGGAGCGCCCGGATCGACCACGCCGGTGCCGTCCGGGTGGGCGCCCAGCACCGCGTGCGGGTTTGGGTGCTCGCGCCGGACGAGCGCGTCGAGTTCTCCGGTGGCCACCGGGCTCATGCGTCCTCCTCCAGCAGGCGCCTGATCCCGGCCACCGGGATCGCGACCCAGTCGGGGCGGTTGTCGAGCTCGTACTGGAGCTCGTAGATCGCCTTCTCGAGCTCGAAGATCGACAGCAGGTTCGCGACGGCCGCCTCGCCGGCCGGCAGCAGCGTCGAGTCGACGTGGGCGAAGTAGTGCTCGAGGAAGCGCTCGCGCGCTCGGTCCTCGAACTCGGGCGGGGCCTTGCCGCCCCGCTGGATCTCCACCGCCGAGGCCACGTAGGCGAACGAGCGCAGCATGCTGGCCACGTCGCGCAGCGGCGAGCGCTTGGCGCGGCGCTCGGGCAGCGGCCGGGCCGGCTCGCCCTCGAAGTCGATGATCACCCAGCCGCTCGCGGCGTGTGCAGGGTCTGGCCGAGGTGGTAGTCGCCGTGGGTGCGGATCACCCGGCCGCCCACGCCGATCTGGGCCCGCGCGGCCAGCCGCTCGCGCACGTCCTGCCCGCGGCCGGCGATCGGCGCCACGCTGCTCGTCGTCGGGCAGGCGGAGGAAGATCCGCTCGATGTCCTCGTCGACCGTCGCGGTCAGCAGCGAGAGCGCCTCCTGGCTCGGCTCCTCGGGCGCGAAGGCGGGATCGCCGGCGTCGGAGGCCAGCACGTTGTGCAGCTGCGGCGGTCACCGCGCCGAGGCTGCCCAGCTGATCGAGGAACCACTCCGGCTCGGTCTCGATCTCGCTCCAGCGCGAGCTCCCAGCCGCCGACCGCGCCGGGCAGGAATTGCTGCGCGACGCCCAGCGTCGCGGCCAGCGCCTGGCCGTCGTAGTCGTACCAGCCGTGCAGCGCCGCGATGTTGGGGAAGCCCCGCGCGGTGAGGAAGCGGAGCATCTCGAGCTCGGGGTTGACGCCCGGCTCGAGCTTGCGGAACACCTTCAGCACGAGCTGATCGTCGATCACGAGCGAGGAGTTCGACTGCTCGACGCCGATCGGCGCGCACGGTGGCGTCCTCGGCCACGGTGGCCACGCCCGTCGGCGCGGTGGAAGCTGAAGCGGCCCTCGGCGGTCTCGATCTCGCTCGCCCGAGTCCATGCCGGAGCACGAGCTCGAGCAGCCGCGCCGGCTCGGCCAGCGCGTCGTAGGCCGTCCACTCGCGCGTCCGGGCGATCGCGCCGGCCGCGCCGACGTCCTCGTCGCTCGGGCGCAGCGCCAGCGGCAGCTGGTAGAGCTCGTGGGTGCCGGTGGCGAAGCGGGTCTGCACGAGGGCCAGGAACAGCGGCGGGTCCTCGCTCAGGGCCACCGCCTCGACGATCTCGATCCCGGTGACCGCGCGCGACTTGGAGGCGTACCAGCGCTGGTGCTGCACCCAGTCGCGCAGGCTCTCCTCGTCCAGGCACTGGCGGATCTCCGTCGCGGGGATCTGAACCGGCTCAGTCATCAGGTCGGCTGTCTCCGCTCCTCGACGAGCTCGAACCAGTAGAAGCCGCGCGGGGCGAGCGTCAGCAGGTACGGCAGCTCGCCGATGCGCGGGAAAGCGCGAGCGGCCGAACAGCTCGACCGGGATAGCGGCCCTCGTAGGCGCTCAGGTCGAGCTCCACCGCCTGCGCGGAGCGGGCGAGGTTGTGGACGCACAGCACGAGGTCATCCTCGAAGCGGCGTATGTGGGCGAAGATCCGCGGGTTGGAGGGCTCGATCGGCTCGTAGGTGCCAAAGCCGAACACCGGATGCTCCTTGCGCAGCGCGATGAAGCGGTGGATCCAGCGCAGCAGCGAGGTGGCGGTGCGCAGCTGGGCCTCGACGTTGACCGCCTGGTAGCCGTACACCGGGTCCATCAGCGGCGGGGCGTAGAGCTGGGCGAAGTCGGCCCGGGAGAAGCCGCCGTTGCGGTCGCTCGGTCCACTGCATCGGCGTCCGCACGCCGTCGCGATCGCCGAGGAACACGTTGTCGCCCATGGCGATCTCGTCGCCGTAGTAGAGGACCGGGCGAGCCCGGGCAGCGAGAACAGGATCGCGGTCATCAGCTCGATCTCGTCCCGGCCGTTGTCGAGCAGCGGGGCCAGCCGGCGGCGGATCCCGAGGTTGAGCTTCATCCGCGGGTCCTTGGCGTACTCGGTGTACATGTAGTCGCGCTCCTCGTCGGTGACCATCTCGAGCGTCAGCTCGTCGTGGTTGCGCAGGAACAGCCCCCACTGGCAGCTGTCGGGGATCTGCGGCGTCTGCTCGAGGATCTCGTAGATCGGCACGGCCTCCTCGCGGCGGACGGCCATGAACATCCGCGGCATGACCGGGAAGTGGAAGGCCATCTGGCACTCGTCGCCGTCGCCGAAGTACTCGACGACGTCGGCCGGCCACTGGTTGGCCTCGGCCAGCAGGACGCGATCGGGGTAGCTCTCGTCGACCTCTCGCCGGACCCGCTTCAGGTAGGCGTGGGTCTCGGGCAGGTTCTCGCAGTTGGTGCCCTCGCGCTCGAACAGGTAGGGGACGGCGTCCAGGCGGAAGCCGTCGAGGCCGAGGTCGAGCCAGAAGCGCAGGACCTCGATCATCGCTTCCTGGACCTCGGGGTTGTCGTAGTTGAGGTCGGGCTGGTGGGAGAAGAAGCGATGCCAGTAGTAGGCGCCGGCCACCGGGTCCCAGGTCCAGTTCGAGGTCTCGGTGTCGACGAAGATGATCCGGGCGTCCTGGTAGCGCTCGTCGGTGTCCGACCACACGTACCAGTCGCGCTTGGGCGAGCCGGGGGCGCGAGCGGGACTCCTGGAACCAGGGGTGGTCGGTCGAGGTGTGGTTCATGACCAGGTCGGCGATCACGCGGATCCGGCGGGCGTGGGCGGCGTCGATCAGCTGGTGGACGTCATCGACGCGTGCCGTAGTCGGGGTGGACGTTGGTGAAGTCGGAGATGTCGTAGCCGCCGTCGCGCAGCGGCGAGCGGTAGAAGGGCAACAGCCAGATGCAGTCGATGCCCAGCCACTGCAGGTAGTCGAGCTTCTCGGTCAGCCCGCGGAAGTCGCCCGAGCCGTCGCCGTTGGCGTCGTAGAACCCGCGGATGTGGATCTCGTAGAAGACCGCGCGCTTGAACCACAGCGGCTCGGCCTCGAACCACATGCCGCGTCTGGGCGTGGGGGACGGTGACCTCATTTGGTCCGGGCGCGGCGGCGCCGGGGGCGCGCGGGCGCTCGGCGGCGATCAGGTGCGTGAGGGTGGGCGGCCCCGTCACCCTGCTCACGCCTCCACAGCGAGGATGTGGGCCTGGCGCTGCCCCGGCTCGAGGCGAACGTAGTTGGGGCCGATCCGCCACGCGAAGCGCTCGTCGGTGAGCAGGTCGTGCACGGTGAAGCTGGGCGGCAGGCCTAGGTGGGCGGGAACGACGGCGAGGCCCTCCTGGGGCTGGTGGGGGTCGAGGTTGACAACGGTGATGACTGTATTCCCCGGCGATTGCTTGGCATAAGCGATCAGCGCCTCGTTGGCGGTGTCCAGGAAGGTGACGTTGGCGAGCCGCTGCAGGGCGGGGTTGTCCCGGCGGATCTGGTTGATCTGCGCGACCAGCGGCAGCAGCGGCCCGTCCAGGCGCGCGGTCCTTGAGCTCGTACTTCTCCGAATGCAGGTACTCCTCGGATCCCTCGCGGACGGGCACGTTCTCGAAGTGCTCATAGCCCGAGTAGATCCCGTAGCTGGGGCTGAGCGTGGCGGCCAGCACGAGCCGGGCCTCGAACGCGTGCGGGCCGCCGTGCTGGAGGTAGGCGTGCAGGATGTCCGGGGTGTTGGCGAAGAAGTTGGGGCGGAAGTACTCCTGCTCGCCCGAGTAGGCAAGCTCGGACACGTACTCGGTCAGCTCCCAGCGCGAGGTCTTCCAGGTGAAGTAGGTGTAGGACTGGCTGAAGCCGAGCTTGGCCAGATGGCGCATCACCGCCCGGCGGGTGAACGCCTCGGCCAGGAACACCACGTCGCGGTCGCGCGCGTGGACCTCCTCGATCAGCCAGCTCCAGAAGGCGAACGGCTTGGTGTGGGGGTTGTCGACCCGGAACACCTTGACCCCGCAGTCCACCCAGTGCAGCACGACCTCGAGCAGCGCCTCCCAGAGGCCCTGCCAGTCGGCGACTCCCAGTTGACGTTGTAGATGTCCTGGTAGCGCTTGGGCGGGTTCTCGGCGTACTTGAGCGTGCCGTCGGGACGGCGATGGAACCACTCCGGATGCTCGGTCAGCCACGGGTGGTCGGCCGAGCACTGGATCGCGAAGTCGAGGCAGATGTCGATGTCGAGCTCTGCGCGCGGCGGTGGTCAGCGAGACGAGATCCTCGTTCGTTCCCAGCTCGGGGTGGATCGCGTCGTGGCCGCCGGTCGCGTCGCCGATCGCCCACGGTGAGCCGGGATCGCTTGGGCTCGGCCTTGAGCGCGTTGTTGCGCGCCCTTGCGGTTGGTGTGGCCGATCGGGATGGATGGGCGGCAGGTAGACGACGTCGAAGCCGAGCTCGGCCAGCTTGGGCAGCTGCTGCTGCACCCCCTTGAGCCCGCCCCACGAGCGCGGGAAGAGCTCATACCAGGCGCCGAAGCGGGCCCGGAGCCGGTCGACCTCGATCGCCAGCGGATCGCTGCGCACGCACGCCGTGGCGTTCCTGGTTGCGCTCCACGGCGGCGAACAGCTCGGGACCGAGGACGACGTCGTGCTTGGCCGACTCGCCGAGACGTTCGTCGTCGAGAGCTTCGCAGTGCGTGCTCGATCAGCGGTGCGATCGTCCGCCGCCTTGGCCTGCTCGGCCGCCGCCCGCAACAGCAGCGCGCCCTCGGACATCTCGCCGGCCAGGTCGTGCTGCCCGGCATCGACCTTGCGCTCCAGCTCGTCGCGCCAGGTGCCGAACAATCGGTCCACGCCTCGATCGCGTACTCCCAGCGGCCGATCTTGTCGACCACGAACTCGCCTGCCCAGCGCACGCCTTCGAGATGGGCGTCGATGCGCCGCATCTCGGCCTCGCGCCAGCGTTTGCCGTTCGGACCGCGGTAGCGGACCACCGCGCGCAGCAGATCGTGCCCGTCCCGGAAGACGTCGGCCGAGGCGGTGACGGTGTCGCCGACGCAGCGCTTGGCCGGGAACCGGCCGCCGTCGACGATCGGCGCCGGGTACTGGATCTCGATCCGCTTGGGGGCGTGCTCTGCCATGTCCCCTCGAACATATCCGGGGGTGGAGGTGGGGTAAACCGGCCGGGGCCGCGCCGGGGGGCGAGCGGCACATCGGGTAAACACCACGCCGTGAACCCGTTCCCCCGCTCGAGCGGCGTCCAGCTTCACCTCACCTCGCTCCCCGAGGGACGGCTGGGACGCGGTGCCTACCGGTTCGTGGACTGGCTGGCCGAGGCCGGACAGACGTGGTGGCAGATGCTGCCGCTCGGCCCGCCCGACCGCTACCGCTCGCCGTACAAGGCGCGCTCGGCCTTCGCCGCCTGGCCGGCTCTCTTGGCGTCACCCCGGTCGCGCGTGAGCGCGGCTGAGATCGCCGACTTCCGCGAGCGCAACGCGTACTGGATCGAGGACTGGGGGCGCCTCGCCGGTCGCGGGTCGATCGAGGACCAGGTGCGCTTCGAGCCGCGAATGGGCGGCGCTTCGGGCGTACGCGCGCGACCGCGGCGTGCGGCTGCTGGGTGACGTGGCCATCTATGTCTCGCCCGGCAGCGTCGACCAGCGCAGCCACCCGGAGCTGTTTCAGGACGGCCGCGTGGCCGGCGCGCCCCCGGACGCGTTCTCGCGCACCGGGCAGCTGTGGGGCAACCCGCTCTACGACTGGCCCGCGATGCAGCGACGTCACTACCGGTGGTGGGTCGAGCGGCTGCGGCGGACGTTCGAGCTGTTCGACGCGGCCCGCATCGATCATTTCCGCGGCTTCGTCGCCTACTGGGCGGTGCCCGCGGGCGCCCGGACGGCGATCTCAGGCGAATGGAAGCGCGGGCCGGGCCGGGCCGTGTTCGACGCCGCTCGCCGCGCGCTGGGAGACGACCTGGCGCTGGTGGCCGAGGACCTCGGCGTGATCACGCCGGCGGTTGAGCGCCTGCGCGACGGCCTCGGTCTCCCCGGGATGCTGGTCCTCCAGTTCGCCTTCGATCCCGACGATCCGCACGGCCCTCACCGGATCGAGAACCACCTCGAGAACCGGGTCGTCTATACCGGAACCCACGATCACGACACCGCGCGGGGGTGGTACGAGGCCCTCGACTCCTCGACCCGGGCCGAGGTCGACCGGGCCTTCGGCGCGCATGGCGTCCGGGAGCGCCAGCCCTGGTGGAGCATGATCCGGCTGGCCATGAGCTCGCCGGCGCGAGTGGCCATGGTCCAGGCCCAGGACGTGCTCGGGCTGGGGAGCGAGGCGCGGATGAACGACCCGCGGCGGGCGGCGGGAAGCTGGCGCTGGCAGCTGAGCTCTCCCGGTCAACTGACCCGCCGTCTGGCCGAGCGCCTGCGCGCCGCTACCGAGGCCGCAGGGCGAACGCGGCCTTGAGCAGCGCCGAGCGGGCGCTGATCTTGGCGTGGCGGTAGGCGTAGGTGAGATCGCCGCGCAGCCGACCCAACCGCGTCGTCTCGTAGCTGATCAGCCGGCTCGGCCGCTCCCGGGGCGCGAGGCCGTCTCGCTCGAGGGTTTCGAGCGCCCGCTCGGCGAGGGCGATCTGGCCGAACGCGGTCAGGTGGACGTGGTCGGCCATCACCAGGTTGCGGCCCTTGAGGTTCTCGAGGTCGAGGAGGAGGGCGCCGTGCGCGTGTGCGTTGCGAGCGATGATCGCGTTGAGGTCGCGCACCTTTGCCCCGGCGCGGGGGCGGCCCAGGTCGAGCGGCGCGGTCACGGCCAAGACGCGCTCGCAGTGGCTCTTGATCGCGCTCAGCGCCTCCCCGTGCACGCGCTCGAACGATCGCGGCTCCCAGTCCAGACCGCGGACGTCGTTGACGCCGATGTAGAGGCAGCCCAGGTCATAGCTTGCGTCCGGATGCGCGCTCTTGGCGTGCCACGCCGGGATCTGGTGTTCGAGGACGTCGATGACCGTCGCGCCGTCGAAGGCGAAGCTGGTGAACGGCACCCCGAGCGCCCGGGCCACCCACAGCGCCCACGAGTGCATGGCCACGCCCCACTGGATCTCGCCGCCCGCGTTGGTGATCGAGTCGCCGAAGGCGAGTACGCCGAGTCGGTTAGTGGTCAAGCGCGCGAGGGTACCGAAGCCGATAATTGCGCCCGTGTCCGCGTCGAGCACAACCGTGAACGACGGCCGCGAGGATGTTCGGCGCGCGGCCAACGACCTGGCCGAGCGGATTCCCGAACAGCTCGCCCCCCTCGCCCGCCTGGCCTACAACTACCGCTGGTCATGGTTGCCGGGCGGCCCGGAGCTGTTCGCTGCGATCGATCCCGAGCGGTTCGCGGCGTGCCGCGAGAACCCGGTACGCCTGCTCCAGGAGACCACGGCGCAGGCGCTGCATGGCGCCGCGGCCCACGAGGAGCTGGTGGCGCGGGCGGCTGCGCTGGAGGGGCGGGTGGTTTCGGAGCTCGGTGGTTCCGGGGCCGGTGCCGAAGGGGCTGGTGCCGATGGTGCCGGGGCCGACCGCGGTGGCGGCCCGGTGGCGTTCCTGTGCGCCGAGTACGGGGTCCACGTGTCCCTGCCGGTCTACTCGGGCGGGCTCGGCGCGCTGGCAGGCGATCTGCTCAAGGAGGCCTCCGACCGCGGTCTGCCGCTGGTCGCGGTCGGGCTGATGTACCGCAAGGGCTACTTCCGCCAGCGAGTCGACGCCGGCGGCTGGCAGCACGAGTACTGGGTCGACACCGACCCCGAGCGCCTGCCGGCGGCGCTGGTCTGCGGTCCCGACCGCGCGCCGCTGACGATCGAGGTGCCGATCTACGACCGGCGGGTACGCGCGCGGATCTGGCGGGTCGAGGTGGGGCGGGTGGCGCTATTCCTGCTCGACACCGACTTCGCCGACAACGCCCCGCTCGATCGCTGGATCACCGGGCGGCTCTACGACAGCGACGCCGACACCCGGCTGGCCCAGTACGTGCTCCTCGGCGTGGGCGGGATCCGCGCGCTGCGGGCGATGGGCATCGAGCCCGGCACCGTCCACCTGAACGAGGGGCATGCCGCGCTGGCGCCGGCAGAGCTGGCCAGCGGCGACGCGTCGCGACCCTTCGCTGAGGCGCTCGCCGCCGCGCGGGCGCGGACCGTGTTCACCACTCACACGCCAGTGCCCGCGGGTAACGACACCTATCCGGCGGGGCAGGTTTCCTCGGCCGTCGCCGGCTTGGCGGATGAGCTCGGGTTCGATTTGTCTCAGCTGCTTGCGCTCGGGCGCACCCGGCCTGATGATCAGGGCGAGCCGTTCGGGGTCACCCAGGCGGCGCTGCGCACGAGCTCCGCCGCCAACGCGGTGAGCCGTCGCCACGAAGAGGTGGCGCGCGAGATGTGGCACTCGCTGTGGCCCTCGCGGGGGCTCGAGGAGGTGCCGATCGGCCACGTCACCAACGGCGTCCACATTCCTACCTGGTTGGGGCCGCCGATGCGCGAGCTGTTCGATCGCTGGCTCGGCGAGAGGTGGCTGGCTCGAGCCGCCGATCCTCAGACGTGGGCGGCTGTGGATGAGATTCCCGCGGCCGAGCTGTGGGCGGCGCGTGCAGCGCCAGCGCGAGGAGCTGGTGCAGTTCGTGCGGCGAGCGCAGCACGGCGCGACCGGCTGATGCGGGGCGACGTGCGCGAGTACGTCGAGGCGGCGGCCCGGGCGTTCGACCCCGACGTGCTGACGATCGGCTTCGCCCGCCGGGTGGCCACTTACAAGCGGCTCGAGCTGCTGACTCACGACGCCGAGCGGACGATGGCGCTGCTCTGCGGGGACCGCCCGGTGCAGGTGGTGCTGGCCGGTAAGGCCCACCCCCGCGACGAGGAGGCCAAGCGCTCGCTGCAACAGCTGTTCGGGCTGAAGTACGCGCGAATCGTCGGCGAGCGGGTGGTCTTCCTCGACGACTACGACCTCTCCTCCGCCGCGCGGCTGGTCCGTGGATGCGACGTGTGGCTCAACCTTCCGCGCCCCCCGCTCGAGGCCAGCGGCACGAGCGGGATGAAATCGGCCGTCAACGGCGGACTCCAGCTGAGCGTGCTCGACGGCTGGTGGGCCGAGGGCTACGACGGCAACAACGGCTGGGCGCTTTCCGGCGAGGTCGAGGCCGACCCCGCCGCCCAGGACGAGCGCGACGCCCGCGAGCTGCACCGGCTGCTGGGCGACGAGGTCGTGCCGGCCTTTTACTCGCGCGACGAGGACGGGATTCCCGCGCGCTGGCTGAGTTTGATGCGCGCCTCGCTGCGTTCCATTGCGCCCCGGTTCTCGGCCACGCGGATGCTCGACGAATATGTCGCCGGCCCGTACGCCCGCCGGGAAGGTTGAGGGGGTTGCCAGCGTCTTTAATCTGAATGTCCCGGATGGAGCCCACAACCCAGCAACTGGCCGACCTTTCCGCATTGGCGGATGGCACGCTCGATCCCGGCCGCCGGGCCGAGGTCGAGGCCTCGGTGGCTGGGTCTCCCGAGCTCCGCGCCCTCTACGACCGCGAACGTCGCGCCGTCGAGATCCTCCATCGCGCCCGGGCGAGCGACCGCGCCCCGGCCGGCCTGCGGGAGCGGATCGAAGCCGACCGCCCGCGCGCCTCGGCGCACCCGGCCTCGGCGGCGGTATGGCTACGGCGGCGCTGCCGCTGCTGCCCTGGCGGCGGTCGTGCTCGCGCTGGTCCTGATCCTTGCCTCTGGCTCGCCGGGCGCCCCGTCGCTCAGCCAGGCCGCGGCCCTGGCGGTGCGCGGTCCGGCCTTCCGCCGCCCCTCGCCCCGATCCGCAAGCCCCGAGGGCAAGGCTGAACCAGGATGTGCAGGAGGTCTATTTCCCCAACTGGAGCCGGTCGTTCGGCTGCCACGCGTCGGCCAGCGGATCGATCGCATCAACGGGCGGACGGCGATGACCGTCTACTACCGCCGCGGCGCCCGGCTCGTCGCCTACACGATCGTCGGCGCGCCCGCCCTGGCCACGCCCGCCGCGCGCGGTCACCTGGTGGATCACGTGAAGCTGCAGACGCTGACCCTCAACGGCCGCCTGGTCGTGACCTGGCGGCGCGCGGACCACACCTGCATTTTGTCGACCGTCGGGGTGCCGGCGACGACGCTTCAGCGGTTGGCGGCGGCCGGGTAGGGGTCTTTGGGGGGCGCGGGCGCGGGCGTGGGGGCGGCCTCGGCCCAGGCCCGGCCGGGTGCCGGGCGCGCGGGCGCGTGCCGGGCGGTGGGCGTTTGGGGGGCGGGGGCGGCGTCTGGGGCGGGCGGCCGGCGCGACCGGGCTAACGTGACGCGGACGAAAGCGCCGCGCATTCGCGTCACCTTGACCCGCCTGGGGCGGGCAAACGTGCCGTCGAGCCAGGCAGCTCGAATGCGCGTCACGTTTGCCCGGCGCGACGACGGCCGACCCCGCCGTAACGTCACCGGAAACTCGCAGCGCTCGGATCGCGTGACGTTACGGTCGCCCAGCCGCCCGCTACCCGCGGCCCACGCCGACCCCGCCCACGCCGAGCCCCGACCCGCAAGAGCCCTACCGCTCCACCCGCCCCGACCCCTCCGGCACCAGCGCCCGCGCCACCCGCTGGCGCGCGCGATGGAGGCGCGTGGTGATCGTGGCCTCGCGCACTCGCAGCGCCCGGGCGGCCTCGCGATAGGACAGCCCGACGACGTCGATCGCGACCAGCGCATCCCGGAAGTCGTCGGGCAGCGCGGAGATCGCGGCGTACAGCTCGGCCGACTCGAGCCGCGCCTCCGGCCGCGGCGCCGACGGGTCCTCGACCAGGTCGAGGTCGTCGGGCAGGGCGGTGGTCTGAGGCCGGCGCGCGGCCGTCCGGCGGCTGGACTGAAGAACGTGTTGCGCAGCACCCGCAGCAGGTAGCCGAGGTCGTCCTCGGAGCGCAGGAAGCGGGGCTTTCGCAGCACGCGCGCGAACGTCTCCTGGACGAGATCCTCGGCTTCCTCGCGCGAGCCGCACAGGCCCCAGGCGGCGCGATACAGGCGATCGATGTGATCGCCGAGCGCCTCCGGGTCGAGCTGACGTTCGGGGGTCATGCAATCGCCCGGCCCACTCTAGACCGGACCTCCCGCCGATGCGGGAGCTACCGCCGATGTCCGGATCCCCGCCGATGTGGGTTAGCTCATTGCAGCTCCGACAGCGGCCGCGGCGCGGGCCCCACGTACTTGGCGGTCGGGCCGGATCAGGCGGCCTTCGCGCTTCTGCTCGAGGATGTGGGCCGACCAGCCGGCGGTGCGGGCGCAGGTGAACATCGGCGTGAACAGCTCCGGCGGCACGTCGGCGAAGTCGAGCACCACGGCCGACCAGAACTCGACGTTGGTCGCCAGGACCCGGTCGGGCCTGCGCGCCTGGAGCTCGGCCAGCGCGGCCTCCTCGAGCGCTTCGGCCACCTCCACCCGCGGCGCGCCGAGCTCGCGTGCGGTCCGCCGCAGCACCCGCGCGCGCGGATCCTCGGCGCGGTAGATGCGATGGCCGAAGCCCATCAGCCGCTCGCCGCGGTCGAGCAGCTCCTTGACGTAGCGCTCGGCGTCGCCCGACGCGGCGACGTCGTCGAGCATCTTGAGCACGCGGCTGGGCGCGCCGCCGTGCAGCGGCCCGACGAGCGCGCCGACCGCGGCCGAGAGCGCGGCGGCGACGTCGGCGCCGGTCGAGGCGACGACCCGGGCGGTGAAGGTCGAGGCGTTCATCCCGTGCTCGGCGGCGGAGATCCAGTAGGCGTCGATCGCCTTGACGTGCTTGGGGTCGGCCTCGCCGCGCCAGCGGATGAGGAAGCGCTCGGGAATCGAGGTCGCCTTGTCGATCTCGCGCTGGGGCACCGGCGGACTGCCGATTCCGCGCGCCGACTGGGCCACGAACGAGAGCGCCATGACCGAGGCGCGGGCCAGGTTGTCGCGGGCCTCCTCGTCGGAGATGTCGATCAGCTGCCGAAAGCCCCACTGCGGCGCCAGCATGGCCAGCGCCGACTGCACGTCGACCCGGGGGTCGCCCGAGTGGAAGCCCAGCGGATGTGGCTCGGCGGGCGGCATCCCCGGCAGCAGCGTCCCGTCGACGAGCAGACCCCACACCTGCTCGAACGGAACCTGGCCCACCAGCTCCTCGATGTCGACGCCGCGATAGCGCAGTGCCCCGCCGGCCCGGTCGGGCTCGGCGATCTCGGTGGCGAAGGCGACTACGCCCTCGAGGCCTGACTGGACTTCTGCGGTTGCGGTCATCTATGTGCTCCTGGGGCGATCGGGCGGGGGTCAACACGACAATCTAGCTAGAGGTAGGGTGCGGCCTTGTGTCCGACCTGATGTTCCGCCCGGTGTCCGAGCTTGCCGAGCTGGTGCGCTCGAGCGAGCTGAGCGCGGTCGAGCTGGTGTCCGAATCGCTGTCGCGGATCGAGGAGCTCGAGCCCACGATCAATGCGTTCACGTATGTCGACGCCGCGGGCGCGCTGGCCACGGCGGGCCAGATCGAGTCCGGCGACCCGCGCCCGTTCGCCGGCGTTCCGATCGCGATCAAGGACAACCGACCGGTCAAAGGGATGCCAATCACCATGTGCAGCGACCTGTTCGGCGACCACATCGCCAACCACGACGCGTTCCTGGTTCGGCGGCTGCGCGAGGCCGGGTTCGTGATCGTCGGCAAGACGGCGCTGCCGGAGATGGGAATCCTTCCCACCACGGAGTCGCGGCGGTTCGGCCCAACCCACAACCCGTGGGCGCTCGACCGGACGCCCGGAGGCTCGAGCGGCGGTTCGGCGGCCGCCGTGGCCGCCGGCATGGTCCCCATCGCCCACGGCAACGACGGTGGCGGCTCGACCCGGATTCCGGCCGCCTGCTGCGGTCTGGTCGGCCTGAAGGCGACCCGCGACCGGGTCTCGGTCGGCCCCGACGGCGGCCGGGGCTTCCTGGTCGCCGACGGCGTGCTTACGCGCACGGTGGCCGAGTCGGGCGCGCTGCTCGACATCCTCGCCGGCTACGAGCCCGGCGATGCCAGCTGGGCCCCACCGGTCCCGCCGGGGGCATTCGCGGCAGCGGCGGCGCGATCCGCGGGCCCCGCCGGAAGGCCGCCTCCGGATCGCCCTCGCCCTCAACTCCCCCCTCGAGGGGGCCGAGCTCGACCCCGTCTGCGAGCAGGGCGCACGCGACGCCGCCGCGCTGCTCGAGTCGCTCGGCCACTCGGTGCAGGAGATCACCGCCCCGTGGTCCGGCCTCGACCTTCTCCCCGACTTCTCCCGCGCCTTCGGACCCGGCGTGGCGATGACCGTGTTCGTGGGCTCGCGGATCGCTCGCCGCGAGGCGACGGAGGCCGACGTCGAGCCGCTGACCTGGGAGCTCTGGCGCCGCGCCCGCGAACAGGACACGGTCACCTACCTGGCCGCCGAAGGCCGCCTCGAGTTCTGGCTCGCCGGATCGTCGCCGAGCTCGCCCAGTACGACGTCGTCCTCACGCCCGGCCCTGGCGCGCCGGCCACTGCCCATCGGCGAGGTGCACGGCCGCGGTCCCGACGCCTGGGACCACTATCAGCGCTCGGGCCTGTTCACGCCCTACACCGCGATCGTCAACGTAACCGGCCTGCCTGCCGTCTCGTTGCCGCTCTACCACGGCGAGGACGGGCTGCCCCTAGCGGTCCAGCTGATCGGCCGGCCCGCCGGGGAGGAGGCGCTGCTGGCCCTGAGCGCCCAGCTCGAGGAGGCGCTCCCCTGGGCCGAGCGCCGGGCTGAATCCGCTCCTAGCACGGACGCCATCCTCCGGGGGTTGACCCCCAGACGTTCGACGTCGGCCGTGCCGCGCTCGGCGACCATCGGCACCTCGAGCAGCTCGACCTCGTCCCAGGTCGCGAACGCGGTCGGCCCGCCCAGCAGCTCGACCAGCTTGAGCGTCCGGCGCACCACCGGCAGCGGAATGCTGACGATCGCCCGCCGGCGATGCAGCGCCCGCAAGGCGATCTCGACGATCTCCCGGTGACTCAGCGTCTCGGGGCCGGCCAGCTCATAGCGGGCGCCGTCCGACTGAGCCGCCAGCGGCCCGCCGGGGAGCGCCGCGAGCACGCAGTCGGCCACGTCCTCGGCCCACATGGGCTGGAACAAGGCCTCGCCGAGGCCCGGGATCGGCAGCACCGGGAGCAGCGACATTCGCTCGATCAGGTTCAGGAACTGATCGGTGGGCGAATAGACCCAGGAGGGCGCGAACACGGTGTGGGCGAGCGAGGACTGCGCCAGCGCCCGCTCGGCGATCGCCTTGGCCCGCATCAGCCTAACCCGGCTGCGGGTCGAGGCGCCCAGGGCGGAGAAGAACACGAAGCGCTCGACGCCCTCACGCTCGGCCGCCTGCACCAGCCGCCAGGTGGCGACGCCGGCCAGTTCCTCGATCGAGCCGGTGGGCTGGTCGCGAATCACCGAGGCCAGGTGCACGACCGTGTCCACGCCCCGCAGCGCGTGCCGGAAGGAGAGGTGGTCGGAGAGGTCGCCCAGCGCGATCTGGACCCGGACCCGCTCGGGCCCCAGGCGCCGCGGATCGCGGACCAGAACCCGCACCGGTGTGCCCACGGCGGTCAGGCGCCTGAGCAGCGGCAAGCCGATCGTCCCCGTGGCGCCGGTCAGGAGGAGCACGCGGCGAGAGGCTACCCATCCGTAGAATGAGGGTCCCCTAAGCCCCGGACCCGACCACAGGAAGACTTCATGGCCTACGTGATCGCCGAGCCCTGCATTGGCACCAAGGACAACTCGTGCGTCGAGGTGTGCCCGGTCGACTGCATCCATCCGACTCCTGACGAGCCGGACTACGACTCGGTCGAGATGCTCTACATCGACCCCGAGGAGTGCATCGACTGCGACGCCTGCGTGGAGGCCTGCCCGGTCGACGCATGCTTCGCCGAGGATCAGCTCCCCGACGAGTGGCAGAAGTACTCGCAGATCAACGTCGAGTACTACTCGAACCGCTAGGCCATCGGCAGCGACATCCCCACCGGCTTCGGCGCGGCGGCGGGGGCGGGTTCCTGCATGACCGGTAGCTCGACCGGCGAGAGCGCGATCAGCCCACGCGCACCCTGGTAGAGCGCCTGAGCGGCGGGGTCGTCGGGATCGGCGAAGACCAGCGGTGTGCCCGAATCTGACTGCTCGCGCAGGGCCATGGTCAGCGGCACCTTGGCCAGCAGCGGCACCTCGAGCTCCTCGGCCAGCAGCTGTCCGCCGCCCTCGCCGAAGATCTGGAAGCGCTCGCCCTGGGGGGTGACGAAGCCCGACATGTTCTCGATCACGCCGGCGATCTCGAGTTTCAGCTTGGTCGCCATCTCGGCCGAGCGGCGGGCCACCTTCTGCGCCACCGGCTGGGGGGTGGTAACGAGCAGGAACTTCGCCTGCGGCAACAGCTGAGCCAGGGTCATCGAGACGTCGCCCGTACCCGGGGGGAGGTCGATGAGGAGGTAGTCGAGCTCGCCCCAGTCGACGTCCTCGAGGAACTGCTGGAGCGCCTTGTGAAGCATCGGTCCGCGCCACACCACGGCCGCGTCCTGCTCGACGAAGAAGCCGATCGACATCACCTTGATCCCGTCGTGGGCGGTCAGCGGGATCAGCTTGCGCTCGCCGTTGACCCGGGGGCGCTGGCCCCCGAGGCCGAGCATCCGCGGCTGGGAGTAGCCCCACACGTCGGCGTCGAGCACGCCCACCTGCTTGCCGCTGGCGGCCAGCGCCGCGGCCAGGTTGGCGGTCACGCTGGATTTGCCCACGCCGCCCTTGCCCGATCCGATGCAGATCACGTTGGCCACCTGGGCCAGCGCGCCCTCGGGCAGCGCGCCGCGGCCGAGCTTGCGTCCCAGTGCCTGCTTCTCGTTGTCGCTGAGCACGTCGAAGCTGACGTTCACGCTGCTCACACCGTCGAGCTCGCGCACCGCCTGCGCCACCCCGGTCTGGAAGTGGCTGCGAATCGGACAGCCGGGCGTGGTCAGCGAGACCATTACGTCGACCACCCCGTTCTCGTGCACCTCGATCGAGCGCACCATCTCGAGCTCGACGATGTCGCGGCGGAGCTCGGGGTCGATGACGGCTTTCAGAGCTTCGAGGATCTGGTCATGGGTGGGCATGGGATTCATTGTAGGCGGCGATACACAGCGCCCCCGCACCCGGCCCTCGTGGCAGAGCCCGTTAAAGACCACCGGAGCGCCACTTGCGTGACGCCCCGGCGGTTGAGGGAGGAGAGGGTGCTTCGTTCGCCGGCGAGGTTATGAGGCCGGCGAACCTCTCCCGCTCCGGTGCCTCTCCTCGGGCCCGGGCGGGGTAAGGGGTCAGACCGCCTGGTTCAGCAGATCCTGCGCGTTGGCGACGAGCTTCTCGAAGCGGGCGCCGGTGTCCTTGCGGACCGTGCGCAGGTCGCGCTCAACCCGCCGGCGGTTCTGCTTGACGGTGCGCTCGACGCGGTTGCGACGCTGGCGCATCTCCCGCTCGAACCGGGTGCGGGTCTTACGCACCTGGCGCTCGAAGCGGTTGCGGGCGGTCACGCCGCGCCGCTCGTAGCGCCGAATCTCGCGCTCGAGGCCCGCGCGCGTGCGGTACTTGGTGGCGAAGCCCTTGACCGTCGAAACGAGGTTCTCACGGACAAGGAGGCTCGCGCCGACCGGCACAAGCACGACGCGCTCCGCGACATGCTGGACCTGCTCGGCCCGCGTCTTCGGCTGGGTCGAGGTGGTCGTCGTGGACCGCGGACGCCGTCTGGCCGACGTCTTGCGGGTGGTGGTGGTTTTCCGCGCCGAACTGGTTCGGCGGGTGGTGGAGGGCTTGCGGGCCCTGGTAGTGGTGTTGCTGGTGGTTGCCATATTGGAGCTCTCTCCCGATGGTTTAAAACCGAACACATGTTTGTAAACCGCGCGGAACGGTTCGTTACATCAACTTGTGTCAAGTTCGTGAACCGAACCTAAGGGTTGGCTCGCGCCAGGCGCTCCGGGCCGCCGAGGCCGGTGCGGGCCAGCCAGGCCGGTGGGTCCTCGATCTCGGCCAGCGTGGGGAGCGCCTCGGGGGCCGAGAAGACATGGAGCAGCGCGTCGCGACCGGCGGCGTCCACGATCGCGTCGCAGAAGCGCTTGCCACGCTCGTACTGGCGGAGCTTCAGCTCGAGGCCCAGCAGCTTTGCCACCAGCCGGGAGAGGCCCGATTGGGAGCGGCGGCGACGGTCGAGCGCCTCGCGCAGGCGGGGGAGGGACGGGAGCAGATCGGGCGCGACGGCGTCCATGACGTGCTCGGCATGGCCCTCGATCACGGCCATCACCGCCTGCACCCGGTCGATCGTCTGGCGCTCTGACTCGTTGGTGACGACCGAGATCAGGTCGCCGTGGCGCAGGGCATTGGCCAAGCGGCGGAGCTCGTCCCCGCTCGGCACCCGGAGCTTGCGCGGCGCGTCGATCCGGAGCTCGGCGCTGCGCAGCAGCTCCTGCACCAGACCGGCCACGTGCTGATGGAGCCAGGGGACGCCCGCGAACTGGACAGCGTGTGTCACCTCGTGCAGCGCCACCCAGGTCATGAACTCCTGCTCCTCGGCGCCGAACGCCTCGACCGCTTCGCCGAGGTTGGGGAGCACGAACAGGAGCCGCGGCGGGCGGTCCTTCACTGCCTCGTCCAGGAGCACGAGCTCGTATTGGCCGAGGACGCGCTGAGCGAGGTAGCCGAGCACCACGGCGATCTCGGTGGTGAGGGTGAAACCCATCATCAGCTCGATCGCCGGTCGCAGCGGTCCCATGCTCTCGGCCGATCGCTGGAGCACCGGGTCGAGCAGGAGGCGCATCGCCCCGATGTTGGACGAGACCCATTCGCGGCGGCTGATGCCCTCGGGCGGGGGAATGGGGTTGACAGGGTGGAGCCCCGTGTACGCGGTCACCCGCTTCTCGGACTCGGTGGCCAGGGCCGCGAGATCCGCGTGCGGGACTTTGCCGTTGCCGGTCCCGGCGACATAGCCGGCGATCCGCTCGGCCAGGATCCAGTCGATCATGCGGGGATTGCCTCGAGCTCGCGCAGGGTCTGGGGCGAGCGCGCCGCGATCACGGGGGAGCGCGGCTCGGTGTCGAGCGGGGCGGCCAGCGGCTCAGAGCAGCGGGGGAAGCTCACGACCCCTCCCGCCTCGCGGACGATCAGCTGTCCGGCGGCGGCGTCCACCCCGCGAGAGCGCTGGAGTGAGACCATCCCGTCGAAGCGGGCGGCCGCCACCTGGCAGAGCGAGACGGCGATCGTGCCCAGCGCGCGCAAGCGATAGGCCGAGTCGACGAGCGAGCCGATCGAGGCGGCCACCCAGCGAGGATCGGCGGATTCGATGCCGAGGACCTCGAGCCGGCCGTCGCGGCCGCGGCGCTCGCCGAGCGAGGGGTCGAGCGGCTCGCCGTCGAGCCACGCCCCCTCGCCGCGCCGTGCCCACCATTCCTCGGAGGGGCCGAAGTCGTGCACGAACGCGAAGGCCACGTCGGCCATCGACGGCCCGTCGGCCACGGCCAGTGACAGGGCGTGGTGCGATATCCCGCGCTTGGCGTTCAGCGAGCCGTCGATTGGATCGATGATCACGCGCACGTGCGGGTCGCCGTAGTCGATCTGCCCCCGCTCTTCGGACAGGGCGGCGAAGCGGTAGCCCTGCGAGCCGAGCGCGTCAAGCTCGGCCAGGACGAGGTCCTCGGCCGACTGGTCGATGACCAGCGTCCGGTCACCGCCGCTGCCCCGGCTGCCGGTCTCGACCGCCCGTTCGCTGGTGCTTGGCGCGTCGCTGAAGACCCGCTCGAGCCCGGCCACGGCCCGCCGGCAGGCGCCGAGCCAGTCGGCATCGAGGGCGGAGCGGGTGGAGGTCATCGGACTCTTATGCTGTCAGAGTGGCTGTGCGCGTCGATGAAGGGTTGCTTCCCGCTCAGCGTGAGGCAGTCACATTTTCCGGTGGGCCGCTGCTCGTGCTCGGGGCGGCGGGGTGCGGGAAGACGGCGGTGCTGGAGGCGCGCTTCCGGTGGCTGGTCGCCCACGGTTCGCCCCCGGAGCGGATCGCACTGCTGGTCCCGTCGGCGGCTCGGGCCGACGCCCTGCGCGAGCGCCTCGAGGCTTCGCTCGAGCGTGGCTATGAGCAGCTGTTCGTGGTCGGGCCCGTCGAGCTCGCGGCGCTGGTGCTCGGGGAAGCGGGGACCGAGGCGCTCGACTCGATGCTCGGTCCGGGCGACCGCTTGGCGATGCTGCTCGATCGGATCGACGAGCTCGAGCTCGAGCACCACGACTTCGGGGGTAGCGCCAATGCCCTACTCGGTGGGTTCGTTCGCCGGATCGACCAGCTGAAGGCGGAGCTGATCGGGGTGCAGGAGTACTACGCCTGGACGGCGACGCGCGCCGGCGGCGGACCCGGGGCGGCCGAGCGCGAGTTCGCCCAGATCTACCGCGCCCACGAGCGAATGCTCGCGGCGGCCGGTGCGAGCGACGCGGGCGACATCGTCCTGCGTGCGTTGCGATCCGGCGCAGGCGGTGATCGCTTTGACCAGCTCCTGATCGACGACGCTCAGGAGCTCGACTTGGCGGCAACCCGGCTCGCGCTTCAGGTGGGGGGCCGTTCCTGGACCGCCGCCGGCGACCCCGCCGCTGGCCTTCGGCGCTTCCGCGGCGCCGGTGAAGCGACGATCGCCCAGTTCTCTCGGCCCGACCCGCGAATCGTCCGGTTGGGGCGCAGCGTTCGTTGCCGCGAGCGCGTGCTGCAGGCCGGGTCGGCGGCTTTGGGCTTGTCGGCCGGGGCGGGGGCCGAGATGGGTGGGGTGGCCGAGTTCTGGCGCTGCGCGAGCGATCGCGCCCAGGCCCAATCGGTCGCCGCCGACATCGAGCGGTTGATCTCGCGAGAAGGGGTGGCTCCAGATGAGATCGCGATCCTCGTCCCGACGATCTCGCGCGAGGGCCAGGCCATCGCCGTCGCGCTCGAGGAACGGGCGGTGTCGCACCGGCTGGTGGGCGACGAGGCGTTTTTCCAGCGGGCTGAGATCCGGGACGTGCTGGCCTGGCTGCGCCTGCTGGCCGACCCCTCCGACGCCGGAGCGGTCGTGCGAGCGCTGGCCCGTCCGCCGATCGAGCTGCGCTCGGTCGACATCGCCCGCTGCACCCAGATCGCACGTCGGCGCAAGCTGGACATGGTCGCGGCGCTGGCCGCGGCGATCGAGTCGCCCCAGGTACCGCCCGAGGCGCGTGAGCGGATCCGGGTCTTCCTGAAGCTCTATCGCGCGGGGGTGACCGCGCTCGACACCTCCCGGCCCGACCTGTACGTCCACCGTCTGATCGAGCGGTTGGGGCTGCGCCGCGCTCAGCTGTTTGCCGCCCAGGCAGACGTGGTCGACCGGCTGCGCGCGCTCGCGCGCTTCGGCGAGCTCGCCTCGGCCTACGTGCACCGCGCACCCCAAGCCACGCCGCGGGAATTCGCCCGGCAGGTGGCGGCGGTGGCGGATTTCGGCCTGCGCGAGCAGGAGGAGCCGGCGCTGACGGGATCCGGCGTAGTCCAGATCCTGACCCTGCCGGCAGCGGGGGGGCTGGAGGTGGAACACGTGTACCTGGTCGGGCTGCAGGCGGGTCTGGCCGTTCCCGCCCCGGCGCCCGTGCCCGACCAGCTCCTGCAGGAGCCGCTGCCTGCGGATGACGAGGAGAACCGCCGGCGGCTGCTGCGCCAGGCCCTCTACGCGGGGATCACGCGGGCCCGGTCTCGGGCCGTGCTGGTCGCCCCGGCCGCTACCGATCGCGGCGCGCGGCTCTCGCCTTCGCCGCTGGTCGAGGAGATTCGCTCCGCCCTCGGGGCGGGGTGGGAGGAGCGCGAGGAGGAGCTGTTCGGCCCGGCCGAGACGCTTCACTCGACCTACCGCTTGCTGCGCGACGAGCTGCTCGAGAGCACCATGCGCGCCGGCGGCCGCCTCGGGGAGCTGCGCTTCGACACCGATCTCGATGTCTCGCACGCGGTGGTCCGCTACCTCGAGCTGCTGAAGCTGGCGGCGCTGATCGCCCGGCCCGAGGGGCAGAGCGTGGCCGAGGGGCTGCGGGACGTCAACGCCCGGATCCTCCAGGCGGTCACAGCCGAGCAGAGGGAGATCTTCACCTCCTCGGTGCTCGACGACTACCTGCTCGACGCCGAGCGTGACACGCGCCGCCGCGCCCAGACCATCGCCGCCCGCGACGAGCCGTCTCTGGAGCCGTTTCTTCCCAAGCGCGGTGATGGCGTGGTGCTGTCCGCCTCCGACATCGACACGTACCGGACGTGCCCGCTGAAGTACAAGTTCGCGCGCGTGTTCCGGATCCCCCAGGAGCCCACCGTCCATCAGCGCTTCGGGATCCTCGTCCACCAGGTGCTCGAGCGCTTCCACGCCCGCTCGCTGAGGGGAGCAACGGGTCGCTGGCCGAGCTGCTGGGGCTGCTTGACGCCGGCTGGCGCCGCGGCGGGTTCGGTGACTCCGAGGAGGAGCGCCAGCTCCGGGGCAAGGCGGCGAGCGCGCTGACCCGCTACCACGAGCGGTTCCAGTCCGCGGACGCGCGCCCGGTGTGGTTCGAGCGCCAGTTCACGTTCAAGCTCGGTCCGCACCTGCTGCGGGGCCGGGTCGACCGAGTCGACCTGCTGCCCGGAGGCGAATACGAGCTGATCGACTACAAGACCGGTCGCCCCAAGATCGGCCGCCCAGCTCGCGGATGACGTGCAGCTCTCGCTGTACGCGGTGGGCGCGCGCGAGGCGTGGAGCCTCGAGGCCTCCCGCCAGGCCTACTACTACCTGCTCGACGACGAGAAGGTCGTCGGTCCCGATGCTGGATGACGGCGACCGCTCCGAGTGGATCCGGGAGGTGGCCTGGAGGTCGCCGAACGGGATCCTCTCGCAGGGATTCGAGCCGACGCCGTCGTTCGCGGCCTGCTCGATCTGCGACTACCGGCTGGTCTGCCCGGCGGCCGAGCGCTGAGCTGCCGTCGCTCAGTGCGGCGCGGTGCCCGGCGGGTCGTCGACCGCCGCGCTGGCGCAGGAAGCGCTGGAGATCGCGGGCGATCGTCTCGCCCGGACGGAAGCGGGCCTGGATCGTCGTCGTCCTCCGTGGACACCGCCTGCTCGAGGCGCTCGACGAACGCCTGCACGTCAGGGTCGCTCTGCACGGCGAGATTTACCTGACGGTCGTAGTCGGCGCGCGCGCTCTCGAGGTCAGAGGCGTCGACGGCCACGCCGACCAGCCCCTCGAGCTTGCGGACCAGGGCCAGCGCCGCCTTCGGGTTGGGGGTGGCGGCGATGTAATGGGGGACGGCGGCCCACAGGCTGGCCGACGGGAGACCCGCCTGCTGGCAGGCGGCGTGGAGCACGCCGACGATCCCGGTGGGTCCCTCGTAGAAGATGAGGCCAGCCCGAGTCGCGCGACCAGCGCCGGGTCGGAGGCCAGACCCGGTCACGGACACCGGACGGGTGTGGGGGACGTCGGCGAGGAGCGCTCCGAGGGTGACCACGAGCTGGGCGCCGAGCGCTTCGACCAGCTCGACGATCACCTTGCTGAAAGTGCGCCAGCGGAACGAGGGCTCGCTGCCGGCGAGCAGGATCAGATCCCGCGGCGCCCGCGGCACTCGGGCTTCGTACAGCTCGACCTCTGGCCACTCGATCTCCCGGGTACGCCCCTCGGTCAGCTTGATGCGCGGCCGCGTGGCCTGGAAGTCGTAGAACTCCTCGGGATCGATCGTCGCGAACCGGCGCGCCCCGAGCGCGGCGCCGACGAAAGTGATCGCGCTCGAGGCCGCGTCAGCGGCGTCGTTCCAGCCTTTGAACGCGCAGACCACGGCCGGGGCGCGCAGCCCGTCCGGACGGTATTCCCATCGCAACGGCTGCATCCGGCTCACCGTACATCATGGGCCTATGAGCCCAGTGTCAGACGGTCAGCGCCCTTCGCCCCGGCGAGGAGGTGAGCGGCGTGTTCGCCTGCACCCGCAAGGATCGCCTGCTCACGCGCACCGGCTCGCCGTATCTGGCGCTCGAGCTGCGCGACCGCACTGGCTCGACTGCCCGCGCGCGCGTTCCGCGAGGCCGATCTGCTCGGCCGGGCGCTTTGACCGCGGTGACCTGGTGCGCGTGCGCTGGGCGGGTGGAGCGCTTCCGCGACGAGCTGGTGTTGGAGGTGGCGCAGATCGACGCGGGCGGCGACGAGCGTCGATCCGGCCGCTTTTCTGCCCAGCGACCTACCGTGACCTGGACGAGCTCGACGGCTTTCTCGAGTACCTGGCCGGCGAGGTCTACGACCGCGCGGTTTCGCGCGCTGCTCGATCAGTTGCTTGGCGATCGCGCGTTGCGCGCCGAGTGGCGCCGCGCGCCTTGCTCGCGTGCCGGGCATCACGCGTACCTGGGCGGGCTGCTCGAGCACACCGTCGCGGTGGCAACGCTGGCGCACGAGACGTCTGCCAGCTTCACCCGCGGCTGAACTCCGACCTGCTGCTGACCGCGGCGCTCGGTCCACGACCTCGGGCGCACGCGCGAGTTCACCTACGGCGCCGAGATCGGGCTGAGCGAGGAGGGCCGCTTGCTCGGCCATCTGGTGCTCGGGCGAGCAGATGCTCCGCGCGACGCGCGGGCGCGCTCGACGAAGAGCGCCGGCTGGCCCTGCTGCACTGCGTGCTCTGCCACCACGGTCCCGCGTCCGCGCCGGGCGGCCGCTTCGGGTCGGCCGAAGCGGTCGCGCTGTACCGGTTGAACGCGCTCGACGCCGGGGTGAAGGGTGTGCTCGAGCACGGGACGGGGGCGGCTGCGGCCGGCAGCGCGGCTCCGGCTGGCGGCGCGGCTCCGGCTCGAGGGGCTGGGGCTCGGGCGATTGGGGCGGCTGCGGCTTAGCTAATCGTTCTGGGGCCCGTGCACCCGACCGGCTGGCCCGTCCCAGCACTTAGGATCCGGCGCGGCGCGGCACGGGCCTGGTGGCCCATCCGGTCTTCAAAACCGGCAGGGCGGGGCAGCCCCCCGCTTGGAAGGTTCGATTCCTTCGCCGCGTCGTGGCTGGAAATACGGGGTTTTGGGCTGGCTAGGGCTATTCGCGCCTGTTGCGGCGATCGCCAAATATGTCCCGAATATGTCCCGAGAATCGAGTACCGTTCCGGCATGGAAGGCGCTCGCAGCTGCTCCCACCAAGCGGGCACGTGTTCCGTGTGGAGCGCAAGCGGGGCCCTGTTTGGTACGCGAAGTACCGGCTGCCCGGACGGCCGCCAGGTCCAGAAGAAGATCGGGCCGGCGTGGACGGGCCGTGGCCGTCCGCCGGCCGGCTATGTGACGAAGCGCCTCGCCGAGGCGTGGCTCGGCTGACGTTCTGGCCCAGGCGCGCCGCGCCGAGCTGCCCGGGATGGTCCGCACCGGTGCGACCGTCGCGGACGCCGCGGCGCGAGTGGCTCCGCTACGTCGAGCACGACCGGGCGTGCAAGCCGTCGACGCTCACCGACTACCGCCACACGGGCGATCGGCTGCTGCGCGACCTCGGCGCGCCGTCGCTTGGAGGACGTCACGCCCGAGCTGCTCGAGCGCTGGAAGGGCACCCTGACCGTCTCGAACCGCACGACCGCCAAGTACCTGGTCGATCCTGCACGGGATCTTCCGTCGGGCGATGAAGGTGTGGGGGCTGACGCGCAATCCGGCTGGCCGACGTCGAGCGGCCGCGCTTCCGGGTCTCCGACGACCTCGATGCCTTCTCGCCCGAGGAGGTGTGGGCGCTCGTGCGCGCGGCGAGTTCTCAGCAGGACGCAGCGCTGTACCTGACCGCGGCATTCACCGGGCTGCGCATGGGGGAGCTGCTGGCGCTTCAGTGGCGCGACGTCGATTACGCCGGCGATGCGATTCGGGTCCGGCGCAGCTACAACGTCCACGGCGGAGTTGGCTCCCCGAAGAGCGGCAAGGTCCGGTCGGTGCCGATGGTCCCGGACGTCGCGCAGCACCTGGCCGCGCCTCGCCGGCCGTGAGTTCTTCACCGGCCCTGAGGACCTCGTGTTCGCGGGCGAGCTCGGTGGCTTCCAGGACGCCACGTCTATTCGGATCCGCTATCGGGCGGCGCTGGACCGGGCCGGGCTTCGGCGGCTGCGATTTCACGACCTGCGCCACACCTTCGGCACCCTCGCCGTCCGCCGGGCCGAGGTGCCAGCGGTCCAGGCCTGGATGGGTCATTCCGACATCCAGACGACGATGCGGTACGTGCATCACCGCGATCGTGGTGGCGAGGCGAAGCTCTTGGCGGAGGCGTTTCGGGCCTCGTCGGGGAACATTGCTCTGGCTGCGGCGTCCCGAGGTGGGGCGTGAGCGCCATGGCGGTGGGACGTCTCGGGACGTTTCGAAGGACGTCCCCAAAACGTCCCCCGCTGGGATACTCGGAGGTCGGTCAGGTGTGGCTGAGTTGCTCTCGGTCGCGTTTGGGCCAGCGGCCACAGCTGCGGTCTCAATCAGCACCTCGAAAGAGTGTGCGTACAGTGTGTCTCCTGTTAAGGGAGGTCTGGGGGACGCTTGTGGTTGGCAAGCGGCTGGTGACAGATCGGGACCGAGGCTCAGGGTTGGCGGGCGCGGAGACTGGTGTTTGGGGCGTTAGCTAATTGCGCGATTGCAGACGGTGATGCTGAGCGCGCTGCCGACCTTTTTGGGTTCGATGTCTGGTTCGCGCGCGAGGAGCCGGTATCGCGCAAGGACGCGCGATCAGCGCGATCTGTTCCGCGCGTCTAATTCGGTCGTTCGCGGACCTTGTGGCGGTGACCCTCACAACGTTGGCCGCGCGCGATGTTCTAGCCGCGCAGGGGTGCGCGGCCCCGCATCCGCGCGTGACGGTAGCGTGGGTTTAGCCAGCGCGTTCCCTCTTCGTAGCCCGCCGTTCATCCAGGAATCGCGTTGACTGGCGCGGCGCAGGGCCGATTGGAACGCCCGGTGCAGCAGAGTGTCGCTTGTAACCCGAAAGCAGCAGCGTCGGTCACTCGGGATAGCCTGTGGTTGCCTGTATTGCGTGATCCCGCCACTCTCACGCAGCGCCGTCGTGGCGACCGCCAGCGCCTCGTTTCGGGTTAGCCTGGATTAGCGCTGTGGCGGTCGAGATGCGAGTCCGAGGCGGCGGGACCTGCTGAGACTCCGTTCAGTAGTCCCCGCAGTGTCGTGGCGTAGATCTCGAGGGCGTTGCGCCCGTCGTGGGTCAGCGCGACCGAGGTCCGCGAGGCGGGTCCGCTGCCCGTTTTGCTGGTCGCGAGGTAGCTGGCCTCTTCGAGCTTGCGGAGGTGCGTGATCAGGTTGCCCGGCGTTAGCTCGATCATGTCCTGGAGGCGTTTGAACGACAGCTGGTCGCCGTCGGGCAGGGTGGCCAGCGCCGCCATGATCTGCAGTCGCGCCGGGACGTGAATCAGCGGGTCGAGCGCCTCGGCGGTCATGCGCCCGTCCGCACCGTGTGTGTCGGAGTTCGGCGCCGCCGCCACGTGCCGATCGCCGCGTTGGCCAGCAGCAGCACGCAGAGCCCCACACCGTTGACGAGCCACATGCCACGAGGGCCGGCAATTGCGGCGAGGGCAGCGATCAGCGCGACCGGAACGGTGAGCGCGACTTCGTGCCAGCGCTTGTGGATCGCGCAGCGCCCGGCCCAGACGGCGGCAAGCGCGATCAGGGTTCCGTTCAGGAAAAGCGACCAGTAGAAGCCTGCACCGTGTGAGCCGCTGTTCGCGATCCCGATCAGCGCCAGATAGCAGACAAGCAGGACCCCGCTCATCACAACGGCCTCCTCGCGCTGCACCTTCACGGAGCCGCCGCTGATGCCGGTCCGTGCTCGCGCGTAGGCGTAGATGACGGTGGCGATCCGGAGTGCGATCAGCCCGTAGAAGAACACCAGCGACGCGGCGCTTGGGCCGGTGAAGGGGTGCTGATTGCGGACGTTTAGCCACACGATCCCGAAGCCGGCCAGCACCACCACCGC
This sequence comes from uncultured Solirubrobacterales bacterium, assembly GCA_963834635.1. Classification (GTDB taxonomy): domain Bacteria; phylum Actinomycetota; class Thermoleophilia; order Solirubrobacterales; family Solirubrobacteraceae; genus Palsa-465. The sequence goes on from CAWICI010000005.1 coordinate 162,245, forward strand.
CGCCACCAGTGACACCCACGGCGCCCGGAAGTCCAGCGAGCGCCGCGCGTCGGCCTGGGTCTGCGCCAGCAGGCGCGCCGCCTCTCGGGGTTCCAGCCTCCCCTCCTCGGGGGTTCCGGATGACGGTCCGATGTGTGTGGTCATTGTCCTGCCTCCGAACTAGAGTTTGTGATGCAAACCCTAGTTGACTTTGTGGGGCAAAGTCAAGGCGCACTTGAGCAGAAGCGCCAAAGCGCTCCTGGTCTCTAGCTGACTTCGCCTCGATAGCAGAGCGGCGACGGCCGGCGAGGTGAAACGCGAGCTGAGCTCCTTCGGTCTCAAGGGTGACCTTGACGACGCCACCTTTATCAAGCCGCTCCTCGAATCTGGGCGGCAGGGGCACTCGGTGGTTGCGATCCCCGATTTGATAAGCCGCACGCAAGAACAAAACGAGGAAGTCCTTGACGATGAGTTCGTCGGCGACTTGGTCGGCCCGCTCTTGGCATTCGTCGCAGACCGCCCGGGTCTTCCACTCCCCGCCTAGCGCTGCGGGGACGACATGCTCGACAGTCGTGAAGGACGCGTCTGGCTTCGTCTCAAGGTAATAGGTACAGCGGCGACTCATGTTGACCAGTCTGGCTTCCGCCCGGGTGGCCCCCCTCGGACCTGTTGAGGACGCGGCGCCGGACTCCGCTTGTCCGGCATTAGGCCAATTGCCGAAGCGAAGCGCTCAGCATCTCGTCAAACGATGCCCGGCGAAATTCGCTGAAGTCGTTGAACGGCTCCGTGACGATCGTGACGGCAGGCGCCCATTCACAGTTCGGCGGGAAGCTATTGCGCTCGGGAGTCCAGGTGCTCAGGCCATACCGCCCGGAGGTCGTGTTCGAAGTCGTCGCAGAGCGAGTCGCGACTGACGCCTTCGAGAAAGAGACGAAGCGCTACACCGATGACGCACGCGATGACGTCGAACTGCCACTGTCGCGCCTCCGGAACGGCGCCCAGTCGCCTATACGACAGGTGAGCGACTTCGCGGCCGGCGCGCGGGGCAACTTCCGAAGAGCCGACTTCTGGGGACGTTCCGCGTCTCCTCCCAGTCGCCCTCGGGGAAGAAGTCCGACGCAAGCGCATCGTGCGGATGGTCGTCCCGAGGGTCTCCCCAGATGAACTCCTCCAGCTCTCGTACATGGATGACGAGCGACTCGACGCACGCGGTCCGAATGTCAGCAGGGAGGACGTACTCGCCCGAGAGGTGACGGCGAAGCCGATCTGCCATGAGGAACATCATCTGGATTTCGATGAGCAGGTGCTCGCTGATAGCGCGGCGCTCGCCGTGTGTCCTACGCATCGGACGATGATTGCATGCCGATAGGTCCCCGGTAAGAGTGCCCCTCAGCGGTTCTCGCGACGGTCGCTTAGCATCCCGGGCGACCTTGGCCTGGCATATCTCCTTGGCACGTCGCAGCGACCGACGGTGGCGGCCTGTAGTCGCGCGTTGCGAAGCCGGGACAGTCCGCTGGGTGCTCGGGGCGGCCTCATTGCCTATGGATCCAGGGAGCGGCGGCACGACCTCGCGCCAAGGGCGAGCGACGGTTGCCTCGCCGCGATTACACGATTTCGGCTATCGCTTACGCACCGAGAACATTCGCAGCGGGAACGCTAGCTCGAGCGTCCCGTGCCTGCTTTTGTGTTCGACCATCAGCGCCCGCCAGGCGCCTCCTCAGCTTTTCACGCATCTTTGCGTTGAGCAGATCGACGAGGTACGTCTCGCTGAGGAAGCTCCGAGAGGCCGTCGGCGGATTCCCGGATCAAGATCTCGATGTCGTGCACCTCAACAGCGTCCGTGAACCCCGTCTACGGTCTCGAAAGAGTTCCTTCCAGCCGGCCAGTGT